>JACDOF010000029.1 GCA_017656235.1 Brevibacillus sp. | reverse complement strand
CCGAGATCAATCGGTGAATATGGTGGGACAGTGTCGGGCCGGGGACATCGAGATGATTCTTGATGTCGCCAACGGGCAATCCCCGTTCTCCGGCTTTCACCAACAGCCGGAATACGGACAACCGCGTGGGATGTCCCAGTTCGCTGAGTCTTCTTGCGGCAAGTTCATGAATCATGGTCACGACTGTACCGTGATTGATATCATAATTCCACAAATATAGAAATATAGAATCTGATCCAGTCGCTGCGTTCCGTGGAACCCCTGCGAACGATGCCCATGAACAAGGACTGTGGGCTTTGAAAAAGAGTCGTGTTGACGGCGATTCAGGGCCACATCGCCTAAGCTCAGGTTGATTCGTTCACTTGGATTAACCTGCGGGCAGACAATCAGTCTGGTGGCGGGGTCGCATTAGCCGGTGATGGTCTTCAATTGACAGAGCGTTTATGTGGTCATGGCCAGGTGCTCCCATCCGGGGGGGCATGTGGAGTAATCCGGCAAGATTGTCAACAAAATGCCATGACAGTATCTTGACATCCTATACTTATGGGCATTAAACTGTATGAAATATCCACGATTGTTGACAATCAGCCCTGGTTAGGTGGTTTCACCTAGCCATGGCCAGCGGCGATTGCTACCGTGCCCATAGCGCCGGCGGTACCCGCGGCGACCCATCATTAACTAATGACGACAAGGGGAACCCCGTGAGCAGCTACGACGAACTCTACACACGTTCGATTAACGATCCGGAAGGTTTCTGGGCTGATGCAGCTGAGGCGCTGGTTTGGGCCCGGAAGTGGGATCAGCTTCTCGACGATTCGAACAAGCCATTTTACCGCTGGTTCAAGGGCGGGAAGCTGAACACCTGCTACAACGCGGTGGACCGGCATTGCGAAGAGGGTCGCGGCGAACAGGCGGCGATCATCTACGACAGCCCGATCACCGGGGTGAAGGCGACTTACACCTACAACGAGTTGAAAGAGTCGGTGGCGAAGCTGGCCGGCGCAATTGCCGCGACGGGGGTTTCGAAAGGCGACCGGGTGATCATCTACATGCCGATGGTGCCCGAGGCACTGATGGCGATGCTGGCGTGCGCCAGACTGGGTGCGGTGCACTCGGTGGTGTTTGGCGGGTTCGCGGCCAAGGAGCTGGCGACGCGGATTGACGATGCCAGGCCGAAGCTGATGATTTCCGCCTCGTGCGGGATCGAGCCAAACCGGGTGATTGCCTACAAGCCGCTGCTCGACGAGGCGATCGACCATGCGACCCACAAGCCCGACCACACCATCGTGTTTCAGCGCGAGCAGGCCGTGGCCGAGCTGACCCCGGGCCGTGATCTTGACTGGGCTGAGGTCGTCGCCGCGGCCACTCCGCATGACTGCGTGTCTGTCGAGGCGACCGACCCGCTCTACATTCTGTACACCTCCGGAACGACCGGCCAGGCCAAAGGCGTGGTTCGGGACAATGGTGGCCACGCGGTGGCGCTCAAATGGTCGATGAAGAATATCTACGGCGTCGAGCCCGG
>JACDOF010000026.1 GCA_017656235.1 Brevibacillus sp. | reverse complement strand
GCCAGACCCTGGAGGCCCGGTGGACGGCGGCTCGATGAAGATCAGGATTTACGATACAGAGGAACGATTGCTCGTGGGGCCAACGGACGGGGTGTGGGAACGGGAACCTGCACGAATCGAGGTGACGATTGACCAGGCTCGGATTCGTCAGGCGTTTGCCCAGATTGACGCGGCCATCAATCAGGCGGTTCAGGAAGCGTTGGCGGCATTGCAAAACCGATATGATGGGCCTGAATACCGGAATGTGGTCGTCACGGCTTCGCCGCCGAGCTGGTCGGCTGAGACCAGTCCGATGACGGTGTGGCCCACCGCTCTCTACCTGCGCGTGAGTGGACCAGGGACAGAACAGACATTTCCCCTTCAGCCCAAACAACAGGTTCAGTCACAGCAGTACACAGGCACTGTGGTCCCCACGATGACCACATGGGGGAGTACGCTTGATTCGGAGGATTATCAGGCCGCAGCCGAAGATTTTGAGATCACGGTGCCGTATGTGGTACAGCTTGATGTGACGTATGAAAGATGTGAAGCGCCGGGTGTTGATCCGGATACGGGAGATCCACTGCCTGATGAGGAACGCTCATGCACGCCGGGTACTGATGGCGACTCGCTCTCCGGTACGTTTACGATCACCGTACAGGGGGATGCAGCACGCTTTGAGGTGTATGAACCCAATGCGCGCGGATTGTTGGCACATACCGCTGAATGGGCGGAGTACCATGCCCGCGATCGTTACCCGGACAGCAAACCGAACGACTTCTACGCCGGAGAGCGTATTCTGGCACGCCTCCAACTGGAAGATCGTCACAAGCATCCGCACAGTGGGAAATATCCGCGGATCGTTTCGGCCGCGGCCTGGATACGGGAGACAGGAAGAGCATCCGATCCTCTTGTGTCCACGCTGTTTTTGCAGCAGCAGACGTCCACACAGTGGGGTGGCCCCAAGCAGCAGGTGGAAAAACTGGGGTTGCGGGAAGCGGGCGTTGACACCCCATTAATGGGTGACAAACAGCGAGGTTTTGCCAAAGATGAAAGCTACTCCGTTCAATTTATGGTTCAGTTTGGCTTTGGCGTGAGGAAAGGCTTTGTCGAACCAGACAAAACGGCGTACAGCGGACACGAACGAAAAGATTATCAGGTTCCGTTTACGATCATCGCCAATGCCTGGGAGCGGCAGGGCATCCGCAACCATACGACTCAGTAAATATTTGCACCCTCCTCTGTCTTTTCCTACGGTAAAAGGAAAGGGCGAGGGGGGTTTTTCTTGGGACGAGGGAATGTATCGTTTCAGAAGGCGGCAGTGAGGCGATTGCCAGCCGTTTTGGCGGTGTTGGTGATGCTTCTGCCAGCGTTTCATGCCTTGGCCGCAGGTGAGGATGTCCAGGCGGCACAGCCGTATGCGGCGGAATTCAGACAAATATGCGACGACTCCGCTTCGAACCGGTACCGCTACGAGATGGAGCCAAACGACATTCCCCGTTACGCTGACTGGACCTATCCCGAGATCAATGCCTACGGACGAATCTCGAAAGTCGGGGACATTGATTATTGGAAGGTAAAAGCACCACAGGATGTCACCGCCGGGATATAATTGACCCAGTTTCGCCGGAATGAAAATGACCCACC
>JACDOF010000027.1 GCA_017656235.1 Brevibacillus sp. | reverse complement strand
TGGAAAAATTACCAGAGATTTTTGATGAGGCCGTCAATGTCTGGGCAGACCACTACGGCATTCCATTATCAGTTATTTCAGACTGGAAGGTCTGTGGTTGTTTGATTGTTGATCGAGAGCAATTTCGAGAGGCCGGCTTGCTGCCTGACGCGATTCCTGATTTCACAAATGGCTATTGCGATCACTACAGGTTTTGGTTGGTTGATCAGTCAAATCCAGCATATCGACGCCATCTTTTATTGCACGAAGGAGTCCATTCATTTACCACCACGCTTCTCGGCCTGAATACGCCCGCCTGGTACACCGAGGGTATTGCTGAATGGTTGGCAACGCACCGGTTAGCGACCGGGGTGCCTCAGTTTCAACACACACCGGTACCTGTTACGCCAGAGGATGTCGAACAACTTGGCCGCATTGAGATGATCAGGCGATTGCGACAGGGCGCGGAGGTTCCTAGCCTCGATGAAGTATTTTCCATGAAACCCACTCTCCATGGTACGATCGGCTCCTACGCCTCGGCTTGGGCGGCGGTGGCCTTCTTGGCTGGGCACCCTCGGTATCGGGAGGCTTTTGCTGCCACTGAAAAGCAGCCTCTTGATAGTAGTTTCACCCGCCGGATGATTTCTCAGCATGGCTGGGATGCGTTCACTGCTCGTCGTGACTTTGATGCCTTTACGGCAGACCTTGACTATGGTTTTGATCCAGTTCGCATGGCAATTGACTGGTCAGTGGGCCGCCAACTGCCATTGGCTGGGGCAACAGCCACCGTGACGGCTACACGTGGCTGGCAGAATAGTGGCTGGCAGGTAACGGCAGGCCGGCGGTATCAGTTGCAGGCGTCAGGCCGCTGCCGGGTCGGTCAGATTCAGCGGGCTGATGGCCTGCTTGATCTGGAGAGCACTGCAGAAGGTATTTCGCTCGACTGGTATCACGGTCGACCAGTGGGCAGGCTGCTCGTCAGTCAATGGGATAAAACACCAGACTCGGGCGGCCGCCCCCAGTTTCAGATTCTTGCCGAAGGAGCGGCGACAACCTTCATGACGGCGAGTGACGGCCCGCTGTTTCTAAAGATCAACAACCGACCGGCCAATCTCTCAGTGAGTGATGGCCAACTTGCCGTAGATATTGTTAGCGTAGACGACTGACTCACTTCGTTGTCTTAGCGGGTGAGTTCGGCTTGTCGTCGTACGTGAACTCAAACGTAAATTCATTTGGGCCATCAGCGGTTTTTCTCAGGTTGCCAGCGGCCGGGTCATCTCAGCAGGCACGACCCACTCGTCGTACTGATCGCAGGTCAGCAATCCAAGTGCGACGGCTGCTTCTTTTAGGCTTGTTCCATCAGCATGAGCTTTTTTTGCAATCTTTGCTGAGTTTTCATATCCGATGTGTGTATTGAGTGCTGTTACAAGCATAAGTGAATCGTTTAGGTGTTGTGCTATACGATCAAGATTTGGTGTTATTCCTGTTGCACAATGAACACGCATTGAGTCACAGCCATCTGCGAGTAGATCTGCGCTTTCCAAGACGTTATGAATCATGACTGGCTTGTAGACGTTTAGTTGGAAATTGCCCTGGCTCCCGGCAAAGGCGACTGTTGCATCGTTGCCGAAAACCTGAGCACAAACCATAGTCAACGCTTC
>JACDOF010000031.1 GCA_017656235.1 Brevibacillus sp. | reverse complement strand
CCCTGTGGCAGGCTAGTTGTCGCCTCTAATTTTCACTAGAGGCAAGAAAAATGCGAGCAAAATTCAGTCAATCGTTTAAAATCCAAGCCGTAGAGAAGGCGCTGAATCGTAGTAATGTGACCAGCCTAAAAGAAATATCTGATTCCCTGGGTATTGGCCAATCCACGCTACAGAAGTGGATGGTTAAATCAAGAAATCAGGAGTTCGAATCCATTTCAAATGAAGGAATATCAAGCGTGGGTGGCAGGGTAAAAGAGAGAAGACCTCAGGATTGGAGTCCAGAGGAAAAGCTGGATATGATCATCCGGTGTGCCGTCCTCAGTGAAAATGAAGTGAGTAAGCTTTGCCGTGAAAAAGGACTTTACCCCCACCATGTCAAGCAATGGAAACAGGATTTTGTCGGCGGTGCTGCGGTGAACACGGCAGTGAATAGCCCGTTAGAAGCTAAGCACCTCAGGCATGAAAATAAAGCGCTCAAGAAAGAACTGAACCGCAAAGACAAGGCGCTCGCCGAAACGGCGGCACTACTCGTGCTCCAAAAAAAAGTACACGCCATCTGGGGAAACGACGAGGACAGCTCACAGTGAGGCAGGAGCGAGAGGAACTCCTCCGGCTCATCAATATCGCCAGAGACGCGGGTGCCAGGCAGTCAGCAGCGTGTGAAATCATAGGCATTAGCGCCAAAACCCTTCAGCGATGGAGCCAGCCTGAGAATATCAGTGACGACCGTCTCGATACCCAGCGCGAGCCCGCAAACAAAATGACAGCACTCGAACGTCAGCGCGTCATTAAGGTAGCGAATGATCCTGAATATGCGGAATTACCACCGGCTCAAATTGTACCTAAGCTGGCCGATGAGGGGTGTTTCATTGCCTCAGAGTCAACGGTTTATCGCATTTTGAAAGCAGAGAAACAGTTAGGGCATCGGTTGAAATCCAAGCCGGTAAAAAAAGTTGAAAAGCCTAAGCCGCTAACGGCTACGGGCCCCAATCAAATTTACACTTGGGATATTACCTACTTACCAACGGTCGTTAGAGGCGTGTTTTTATACCTCTATTTGGTTCTTGATATATACAGCCGTAAGATCGTTGGCTGGCAAATACATGAAGAAGAGTTGAGCGCTCTGGCTGCAGATTTGATGACTGATATTTGTCGGCGTGAGGATGTTAAACCTAATGAAGTGACCTTGCATTCCGATAATGGCAGTCCAATGAAAGGCGCTACTATGTTGGCGACATTACAGGAGTTGGGCATCATGCCCTCATTTAGCCGACCCTCAGTGAGCAACGACAATCCGTATTCCGAAGCCGCCTTTCGCACACTGAAATACCGACCTAACTACCCTGATAAACCCTTTGCTGATCTGCAAGCGGCGCGAGCCTGGGTTCAGGGCTTCGTAGACTGGTACAACTATGAGCATCGACACAGCGCCATTAAGTTTGTGACGCCTGCACAGCGACACGACGGTGAAGACATTCGCATACTGGCTGACCGACGCCAAGTTTACCTCAAAGCCAGATCAGCAAATCCTCTTCGCTGGAGTGGCAACATTAGAAACTGGGATCCGGTAGGAGAGGTTTATCTGAATCCGGGAAAACAGAAAGTAGAAAAGGAAGTATATAAGGCAGCATAATTTTTTAATCTAGGCGACAACTCGCTTGAAATTCACCGCTAGCTTTGGCTTTGCGAAGCCCGCGTCAATGAGAATGGCGAATGTTTTCATCTGGCGTGGCAGGGGGAGAATGTGCCAGAGCCGCACGTGGAAGAATTAACTTCGCTTGAAAGATACGTGCGGATGGCTTTTTTCTGTGTGTCCATCGACTGTAGACAAATTTTATAGAACATCGTGAAAAAGATCAATTTTTAAGTGGTGTGACTGCGGGATGCCATGTTTGGGGAATGTATCAGATGAAAGCGTATTGGTCTTGGGTTTGATTACATTTGATGAGTTTGGTTTTCCTGG
>JACDOF010000028.1 GCA_017656235.1 Brevibacillus sp. | reverse complement strand
GATCTTTTACTTATGTTTAATTTGCAAGTCTGAGCTACAAAATATATAATACCCGCTGCCACAGAATGTGGTGTATTTTCAGGTATTTTATTATTTTTTTGAATTCGACCTGCCACAAATAAACATACTTTTGTTAATTCTTTATTAATCCCTAATTTACTACAATAACGTTCTATAAATGATATAGGAGTAGTTTTATGAAAATGCGTCTTGTCATTGTTCTCCATGTTTTTCTCTATTTGATTTACTAAATGTACTGCATTTTTACAACCTTTTGTAGCAGATGTATTGTCTAAATTAAAGATAGTTGCGATCTCCTTTGCTGTGCGAGGATAATTATGAATTCTACTTGCAATATAGATTGAAGCAGCAATCACGCCATCACGGTTACATCCTCTAAATGTTTTCATCTCAGAGATTTTCTTATGATATCTTAATGCCTCATCGATGATAATTTTGGGAATTCCTGATTGCTTTGATAATGTTGTAATTTTTTGAAATTCATCATATTGTGACTTTTCTTTATATGGCATAGATTGCCATTCCGTATATCTCCTAATTTTTCGCATTTCATAACTTGAGTTCCCGGGACACATCACCTTGCAACCATAAGAGGATTCTTTAAGTAATGGATTAATTGGCATACCACAACGTGTTGGATCAGTTTGATGATTATCATCTGCTCCATAATACCTCCATTCGGCAGACTGATCTAAATTATCCTTATAAATAATCCCACATTTAGGATTTGTACACGTGAGGAATCTTTCTTCATATGCGACTGTATAATTGCATTGATCGCAATGAGTACGACATCCAAACTTTTGTTTAGTATATAAACATTCCATAGACTCTTCAGAAACACCTATCATATTATCAAATTTATCCCATAAATCTGATTGAGTTTTTTTCCGCTTCTTTTTTTGTGTTTGTTTTAAATTCGATTTCATTAAAGTTAATTTACATATCTAATGAGTTGTTTTTAATTCAATTTTATAATATATATATTTATCATATATGGGATTAGGACAATCGAAGGAAAAAAATAAATTTGATGAAGATTTAAAGCCGGTTGATATGATAGATATTATTGCAACCAAATATATTTTAACACAAAATTTTCAAGACATGAAAAAATTAGGGCAAAAAGAATATTGCGATAAATTGGTTATTTTAACATCCGATATTATCAAAAAATTTATGAATGAAAAAGAGATAGAATATTTAGCACGACGTGTTGACCGGGGCGATTATTATAATAGAATGGTTAAAAAAAAAGTTATGTATCTCGATACAAATGAATTAGATCCAAAATCTAAACAAAGATTTTCCAAAAAAGAATTGGAAGATTTTAAGAAAAAAGAAGAAGATGAACTAGGAAAACACCTTATAAAAGAATACCAAAGACGGAAACAAGGATCAAGAGATTATGATTATGGATATGACGATAATGGTATGAGAGGTGGTAATATGTTAACTGATTTAATATATGGTAGAGATCTAGATATTAGAAGAGATCCTTATAGAAAACAAAGATTGACTGGTAGACGTGAAATGCCTAAAAAAAATAAAAAAAGCATTCTAAATGAACTTGACGTAAGGAACAAAGATGAAAAAGATAGAATGTGTAAAGGTATTGCTAAATTCTATATATCAATTGCTCATTTATATGCAGCAATTGTAAAAACTATAAATCCAGTATATGTTTATCAGGATGGAAAAGGAAAAAGACACGCCTTGTCTATTCAAAATAGACATAAAATACCTAGAGGTGTAACTCCTAAATTAACAGAAATAAATTTATGCTCTAAAAGAATTAATGCTCTAAAACCAGGGGATGCAGAAGGTAAAATTGGCATAAATATATCAAAAACCTGTAACTTAAATAGTAAAAAACAAACCATTACTATGGAAAATGAATGGAGACCATCCAAATGGCCGACTAGCGACAGCGATAGAGTTAGAGTACTTACAAGATCTTTAGGTCAAGAACCAGGTATACCCGAATTACAGCAATTATATTGGGATAAATATGACTATGTTAAGGGTAATTTTGTTGAAGGCGTAATGAACTCAGGAGGCGATGCCGTTAAAGACTATGATAAAGATTTAAAAGAATTTTATACTGTATTTACCGGAAAAAAAGATTTTGATCAATGGAATGCAGATGGACAAAAACAATTTACAGATAAACCATTAACCGCATATCATAATTCAGAATTATGCGAAGGTGAAGATGCTCCATGGAAACAAACATATGCTGGTAAAGGCGGTTTATTTACCTCATATGCCAATCATATAAAAAAAATGATTAAAAGTGCACAGGGTACACAAGATGAATTAATGGAAGTTCTTAAAGAATTATTTGTTATTCAAACAGCGCCGAATAAGGAAAAAACAGAAATAGTAACTCTAAATCCAAAACTCAATGACGAATCTTTAAATAAAATAATTGCAAAAACCAGGAAAATAATTGTAAAATTATACATTTCTTGCGAAAAAGATTTCAAAGATGGTTTAGATATATTTGAAGGAATATTGAGTGAAAGAATTATTAAAAATGCCGTGGTAAAAAAAAATACGATGAATGCGTTACAAGATAAATTAATATCCCAGCCCGCTGATTCTAAAACAACGAATCAGATTAAAAATGCATTATTAGATTT
>JACDOF010000030.1 GCA_017656235.1 Brevibacillus sp. | reverse complement strand
GCCTGAAAATCCATCACCTGATGTTCCACCATCTTCATCAGTTGAAGATGGTGGAACATCAGGTGATGGATTTTCAGGCGGAACAGGTGATGCCTCTGGTCCTGGTGGAGGAGGAGGTGGAGGAGGTTCTACTTCTGCAGGTGAAAATGGTTCCAATGCAGGTGGAGGTGATGGAGGTAGTGGTAGTTTTTTAGCAGCACCATTCTCTTTAGCACTTGATAATAACTTTACCACAGGTACAAAATTAGCAGCTGGTGGGCCAGGTGATGGTCGTGATGGGGGTACAGATGGTTCTTATCCACCTGGTGTTCCTGTTGATGCACCAGGTAATGGTGGAAAAGGTACTAAGACAGGTGGAGATGGTAAAGATGGTATTGCTATATTATTTATTCCAATTAATACTTGTGAACTTACACCAACAGGAAGTATTGTATTAGGTGTAGAAACACCACAGGCAATTGGTGGTGATATTGTTGGAACATTTACTTCAGCATCAAGAGATTACAGATATCATTTATTTACACAAGAAAATGGATATTTAAATTTCCAAACAGGTTCTACAACTGAAGGTAAAATGTTACTTGTTGGTGGTGGAGCATATGGTGGTGGTATTGCTAGAGCTGGTGGTGGAGGAGCAGGTGGAGTTGCTATAAAAAGAAATCAAACACTTTATGGAACACTTAAAGTTACAGCCGGGCCTTCTGGTTCTTCAGGTAATACAAGAGGTAGAGATAGTGTAGTAACTTCTTTATCAAATTATATATACCAAGTAAGAGCAGTTGGTGGTGGTAGAGGAGCAACAGATGTAGATTCTGCAGAACAAGGTGGTTCAGGTGGAGGTGGTTATGGTACTACTAACAATGGTGCATCTTCTATAAATTGTACTGATACTTTATTCTGTACAGCAGATGAATATTTTGGTAATGCTGGTGGTGATGGAAGTGGTACAACTACTAAATATGGTGGAGGTGGCGGAGGAGCTGGTTCAGTTGGAGAAGATGGTGGCCCTACAACAGGTCTTGGTGGTAGTGGTTATACACTAACAGATGAATTTTTCCCATCACAATCATTATTTGTAAGTTCATCAGTAGCAAGAGGTGGTAGTAGAAGAGGATTATCCCAAGGATATGTATCTGAACCTAATTCAGGTGATGGTCAAGGTGAAGGTTCACCAGCTCAACAAGGTTTTGTTTGTATAACTTATCCAATAACATAATATGAAAACACTAAAAGATGTAGCAAAAGTATTTAAGGATAAAGCTTTACAAGCTATAAATCCTGGTGTTCCCTATAAAGGATATAAGACTGGTTCTTCTAAAGCATTTAAGACAGGCAAACTTTATAAAGAAATAGCATCTCAGAACAGAATAAACACAATGTTTACCGAAGATAAACGAGGTAACATAAAGTTTACATTCAAACTACGAGTACCTGATTACGCAAAGTATGTACATTATGGTACAAAGAAAAATGGTAAAACATTAATGCAAGCAAGACCTTTTGCACAAATAGCTGCAACATCACCAGAGTTCATAAAAGTTAAAGATGAAGTAATGAACGAGAAATCAGCTGAAGTATTAGATGGTATCTTTGAAGATTTAGATAAGATATGGCAAGCTGGAGGTGACAATTTGTCAGTATCCTAACACTCCAATATACATAATTGTTTTATTGTTATATTACTAAAAGATTAGATGGCAGTATCAATTATACAAAATCCAAGTAACTTAACTCTTGCACAATCACCAACTGTGTATGTAGTAAGTGAATCTAATTCACAAGCACTTACATCATCATCATATCAGTATGTATGTGAGTTGTACTATTGGACAGGTGATTTAAACGATAGTAGTAGTGCAGCAAATTACACAATGTTAAAATATCCAAACCCAAAGGGTGTTGGACAATTTGATGTATCAAGAATAATTGGTTCACTTTTTACAGATTTAAGACAAGAAAATAGTTCATCACTTTATTATAGAGCAGTAGATGTATATGAACAATACAAAACAAACCCAACAGGTTCATTTATTACAGGTTCTCATACTCGTTCTACAACTCAAGGTTCAATAGATGGTTATCAATTATTCCAAGATAACTTACAAGTATTCCCACAAAGTTTATACAACATAGATACAGGATATGCTCCTATGTTAACAGATGGGCCAGCATCACAATCTATTAACGAAGGTGATACAGGTAGGATTGGTGTATATATGATTCCAATATCAACTGCAACACCTGATACAGTATTATATCAAGATAACGATACAGGTACACAACAAACTCTTTCACTAACAGCATGGACTGGTGATTCTTCAGAATCAATTGATACAATACCGATGACACCTGCTGAAACTGATTTCCCATTTGCAGGTGATTTAACTGATTATACAATTGCTATATTTGATGGAGTAACTCAGTTAAGTAACTCAATTACATTTACACAAGATTGTCAAAAGAAATATCCACCTGTTAGGGTTGCATGGAAAAATAGATACGGTCAATTTGATTACTTCAATTTTAATTTAGTTAGTAAAGAATCGTTTAGAACACAAAGAAGTACATACCAACCACAAATTGGTACATGGCAAGAAAGAACTCTAAATTATAATGATTACGATTCATCTATACAAAATTATATAACTGATTCAACTTTAAAATTATCTGTAAATACTGATTATGTATCAGAAGATTACAACGAGATATTCAAACAACTAATGGTGAGTGATGAAATCTATTGGTTATATGACCAAGAAAACAACAAGGTTAAACCTTTAGCAATCGATACATCTACATTCAATATTAAAACAAATGTAGTAGATAAACTAATACAATATTCATTTGATTTCACACAAGGACAAGGATTTAAATTAATATTCTAACATGGCAGTACAAAGTGGAAGAGATAAGGTATTTAAACTTATTGCAAGAGGAACAGAGTTAGATTTATTCAAAGATGAAACTATATTTCTTTCCAACAAT
>JACDOF010000025.1 GCA_017656235.1 Brevibacillus sp. | reverse complement strand
ACAGCAGCCTTTCACGCTGTCATGCAGGGGTTCGAATCCCCTACGGGTCACCATTTTCGGAGGCTTAGCTCAGCTGGGAGAGCATCTGCCTTACAAGCAGAGGGTCGGCGGTTCGATCCCGTCAGCCTCCACCACTTCCAAATACCAAATATGGATGTTGTGCACGACGGGGAGATAGCGAAGTGGCTAAACGCGGCAGACTGTAAATCTGCTCCCTCTGGGTTCGGCGGTTCGAATCCGTCTCTCCCCACCATTTCCATCACGTTGGGGTATAGCCAAGCGGTAAGGCAACGGACTTTGACTCCGTCATTCCTAGGTTCGAATCCTAGTACCCCAGCCATTTTGAGCCATTAGCTCAGTTGGTAGAGCATCTGACTTTTAATCAGAGGGTCGAAGGTTCGAGTCCTTCATGGCTCACCAGTACAATATGCGGACATAGCTCAGCTGGTAGAGCGTCGCCTTGCCAAGGCGAAGGCCGCGGGTTCGAGCCCCGTTGTCCGCTCCATTTCTTTTTTTATAGACACGTCATGTCCACGTGCCCTTAGCTCAGCTGGATAGAGCGTTTGACTACGAATCAAAAGGTCGGGAGTTCGAATCTCTCAGGGCACGCCATCCTTTTTCGCTCTCAGTCGGGAAGTAGCTCAGCTTGGTAGAGTACTTGGCTTGGGACCAAGGGGTCGCAGGTTCAAATCCTGTCTTCCCGACCAGTGCATATCTCGACAAATATGAACATGCGGGTGTAGTTCAGTGGTAGAACTCCAGCCTTCCAAGCTGGCCGCGTGGGTTCGATTCCCATCACCCGCTCCATTTTGCACAAACCACGAGTGACCCAACCGGGTTGCTCGTTTTTTTTTACGGCTCCTGATCAATTCATAACTATACAAATTCCTGTCGAGTTGAGTCACTTTCTGCTCAAGGGCTACAATAATACAAGACACACGTAGAGAAGGGGTCAGGAGGATGAACAAAAACATTACGCTCATCGGCGTGCCTCTCGATTTGGGGGCGGACCGTCGTGGAGTTGACATGGGACCGAGTGCCATTCGATATGCGGGGGTTATAAAGCGTCTGGAGGGGCTGGGATATTCGATAATCGATGCGGGCGACATTCAGGTGTCCCGCCCGGAGATGTTTACAGAGACGGAAAATCACAAGTACCTCGACGAGGTGGTGGAGACGAATACGCTTCTGGCCGAGGCCGTCAACCGCGTCATGGAAGAGGGAAGATTTCCGCTCGTCCTGGGAGGTGACCACAGCATCGCACTGGGCACGATTGCCGGTGTGGCCAGGCACAAAAAAAATCTGGGTGTCATCTGGTTTGACGCCCACGGAGATTTGAACACCGGTGAGACCTCACCTTCCGGCAACATCCACGGGATGCCGCTGGCCGCCAGCTTGGGCTACGGGCACCCCCGCCTTGTGGGAATAGGGGGATATAGGCCAAAGGTCAAGCCCGAACATATCGTGATTATCGGTGCTCGCGATCTGGATCGCGGTGAGCGCGACCTGATCAAACAGCTGGGGATTAAAGTATTTACGATGCACGAAATTGACCGCATGGGGATGACCCGGGTAATGGAAGAAGCAATTGCCCATGTCAGCAAGGGAACAGATGGCGTCCATCTCAGTCTCGACCTGGACGGGTTAGATCCGCATGATGCACCGGGTGTTGGCACGCCGGTAATCGGCGGTATCTCTTACCGCGAGGGACACCTGGCGATGGAGATTTTGGCTGAGGCCGACATTCTCTGCTCTGCAGAGTTTGTGGAAGTAAACCCGATCCTTGACCGGGAGAACATGACCGCGCGGGTTGCGGTTGCTCTGATGAGTTCCGTTTTTGGTGACAAGCTGCTGTAACGACCAGCCGCAGAAGGCTGACGTTCGCTGCTGGCTTTTTCCTGGTCAATCCCAGCAGCCCAATCTGCAAAACAACAGATGAACAGAGCAAAGAGAGGGAGATGCCCTCTCTTTTTTCTGTCAGAACCTGTTTACAACGGCCGGACAGACGCGTTACATTCTATACGATGAATGCTGGAGCTTGTTCAACAGATGATCCAGCTTTGCACTCAGCTCGACAAGTTCAGGGGTGATAACGGAGTGTAGCTTGTACAGTTCGTTCAACTGCTGCCGGAGTTCTTCAATCTGACGCAGTACAAGTTTATTGCACATCCGCTCTCTCTTCTCCTTTACATTTTTGTGTATACTTGTGTATATAATCTCCTTACCACTTCCAGTATATTTTCAAACCAGGAAATTATGTCCAAAATTTGTCTGGGCCAAAAAGTACCACTGAAAAAGTGAAACATCTTCAGGTATCATTCGTATACAAAGAGAACGGCTACGCCGGGGAGGATGGCATGGAATTCGTAGAAAAACGGTTGACCCAGCGTGCAAAGCGAGGAGATCGTGAAGCTTTTGCCGAACTGGTTGAAATCTACAAGGACAAAATATTCCAGCTTGCATACCGCATGACGGGCAACCGGCAAGAAGCAGAAGACATTGCACAAGAAACGTTCTTACGCGTGTTTGCAAACCTGCATTCGTACGATGAGAGCTATAAATTTTCCACGTGGATTTACCGGATTGCCACCAACCTCTGCATCGACCGGAGCCGCAAAAAGCGGCCTGACTTTTCGCTGGACCAGGAAGCGGAAGGTACCGAAGGGTTGGATTGGTATTCCCGACTTTCCTCCAACGACAAAACACCGGAGCAGGCAGTAATGACCCAGGAACTGCAGGATACTGTTCAAGGAGCCCTGTCGCAGTTGTCGCCGAAGTACCGATCAATCATGATCTTGCGCTACATTGAGGATTTGTCGCTGCAAGAAATCAGCGCCGTCCTGCAACTTCCCATTACGACCATCAAGACGAGAATTCATCGCGGCCGGGAAGCCCTGCGTAACAAGCTGCGATTTATGTGAACAGAAAGGAGACATCGCGAAGATGGAATGCAGAGAATCCCGCCTCCTGATCCATGAGTTTCTGGATGGGGACATTGACGAACTGGCAAACCGTCGCCTGCAAGAGCATCTCTGGTCGTGTTCGGAATGTCGGCGGCACAAGCATGAACTGCAAAAGACCATCGCTCTGGTCCAAAGCACTTCCCACGTACATGCACCGGCCGATTTCACCCAGCGTGTACTGGCACAACTGCCGGCCCCGACGAAAATGAATCTGGTCTCCCTCTGGCTCAAACGACATCCGTTTATCGCTGCGGCAGCCGTCTTTTTGCTGCTGATGACCAGCAGCCTGGTCGCGTCCTGGTTTGAATCGGATCAAATGCTGCAAGTCTCCTCCAACGATTTTGACCAGCTGCAAGTGGATCGGCAGCGCAAGGTGGTCGTCGTGCCGGAAGGGGCAGTTGTTACGGGTGATTTGATTGTTCGCAACGGCAGTGTGGAAGTGCAGGGAACTGTCGAGGGGAACGTCGTGGCCATCGACGGAAAAGTCTTCACCGCCTCGACTGCTCAAATCGCGGGAGACGTCGAGTCGATTGAAGCAATCATTGATTGGATCTGGTACCAGTTGAAAAATATCGGAAATGACTTGCTTCCGTTTGCCCCTTAGGGGAAAATAATATCAAGCAGCACGGCAGGGCAGCCGTGCTGCTTGCCGCAATTGCAAACACTTAGAGAGAAGAGGAATGGATGCGGGAATGTGGGGGCTTCTCAATATGGGAACGATTGAATACGGCAATCTGCTCCGGTACGCGATTGACATCTTGTTGGTCACGTACGTGATTTATAAATTGATCATGCTGATACGAGGTACGAGGGCCGTCCAACTGCTGAAAGGCATCCTGGTGATCGTTATCACCTGGCTGTTGAGCAACTACTTTGAACTGACGACCCTCCATTTCCTGATGTCCCAGGCGGTAACATTCGGCGTGCTGGCGCTGGTGATCATTTTTCAGCCGGAACTCAGGCGCGCACTGGAACAGTTGGGAAGAGGCAGGTTCTTTTCCCGTTCGGCTTCACTGGAAGAAGAAGAGGTTATCCGCCGGACTGTGCAGGAAATTGTGAAATCCGTTACTTACATGGCCAAGCGCCGCATTGGGGCGCTCATTGTTGTGGAACGTGAGACCGGTTTGAATGACTACGTGGAGACGGGCATTGCGATTGAAGGCAAGGTTAGCTCCGAACTGTTGATCAATATCTTCATTCCCAATACCCCACTGCATGACGGGGCCGTGATTATTCGCAAGGATACCGTGCTGGCGGCTGGCTGTTATCTGCCGCTGTCCGAGAATCCGTCCATCTCCAAGGAACTTGGCACCCGTCACCGGGCGGCGATTGGGATGAGTGAAGTCTCCGACGGATTGTCAATTGTCGTTTCTGAGGAGACGGGACAGGTCTCGCTGGCGAAAAACGGCGAAGTGCGACGCAATATCAAGGAAGAAGAACTAACCGATGTGATCTTTGAGTCGCTGCATCCACCCGTCAAGAGTAAATCCATGGCCAGTCGTTGGCACTGGGGGCGAAAACATGGATAAATGGCTGGACAGTCATTGGTTTGTCAAAGGGGTTGCCCTGTTGGTGGCTATCTTGATGTGGTTGGTGGTCAACTTCGAGCGCGATCCCGGATCCGCTAGCGAAGTGACCCAGCCGATGTACATCGGGGGCGTGGCCGTCAACGTGCTCTACGACTCCGAGCAATATGTTCTGGTCAAAGAGCCGCCGGCGGTAAAAGTGATGGTGGAAAGCAACAACCCGTTTTACCGCTACAATTTGGTGACGCCGGATCAGTACGAGGTGTTTGTGGACGCAAGGGGGCGCGGCAAAGGAACGCACCGACTGCCGGTTCAGCACAAGGGCTTTCCCGAAGAAGCGCGCATCGGGATTACGCCAAGCATGGTAGAAATCACGCTGGAAGAGAAGCAGACGGTGGAAAAAGAAGTGGAAGTGGAACTGTTGGGTCAGGTGGCGCCCGGATACACGCCAGGAAACCCGATTGTCAAACCTCACCGCGTCCATGTAAGAGTACCGGAAAGCCTGGTGGACGACATCGCTGTTGTGAAGGCTTCTGTTAATCTGGATGGAGCAACGGAACAGATCGATGTCACAACTGACCTGAAGGTGTTGGATAAACGGGGGAACATCATCACCAAGGCAGAAGTGAATCCGCTCACGGTGGAAGTAAACGTGCCGGTGACCAGTCCGTTTGTGGTCGTCCCGCTAAAATTGAACTTGACGAACGATTTGCCGAATGGCTATAGTTTGGCTAGTGTGCAAACCAATACCGAAGAGGTGACGGTATACGGACCGCAGGATGTGATCCGGGCGATCAACACGTATCCGTCTCCCGAGATTGATCTGAGCAGCATCAGACAGGACAGTCTGCTGCAGCTGAAGATGCCGCTTTTGGACAAGGTCGTCAAAGTGGAACCAGAAGTCCTGGAAGTCTCGTTGAAAGTGGTGCCGTCATCGTCCAAACGGTTGGAGAACGTACCGCTCCGCATTAGCGGGTTGTCCGATGAACAGCAGGCCAAGGTGCTGACGCTTCAAGGAGAGGAAATATCGACACTCTCCGTTGAATTGATCGGCGCACCGCAGATCCTGCAAGAGACTTCCAGCGAGGATGTGCAGGTGCTGGTCGATGTAAGCAACCTGCCGCCGGGTGTACATGAGGTCCCGGTCATCTACAATTTGCCGAACTACGTGAAGACGGCTGCGTCGGCTGTCAAGCAGGTAACCGTGGAAATCACCACAAAACAGGAGTAAACATACGCTAGTAGTGCACAACAAAGAAATGAGGGACAAGGATGGGGAAGTATTTCGGTACTGATGGTGTGCGTGGTGTAGCGAATTTGCAGTTGACGCCGGAGTTGGCCTTCAAGATCGGCCGCTGCGGCGGTTATGTGCTCACCCGACACAAACAGGAAGGTAAACCTAAGGTTGTGCTTGGTCGAGATACGCGTATCTCCGGGCATATGCTGGAAAGCGCCCTGATTGCCGGATTGCTGTCTGTCGGAGCGGAAGTGATGCGGCTGGGCGTCATCCCGACGTCCGGCGTGGCCTATCTCACACGTGCCCTTGGAGCTGACGCCGGGGTTATGATCTCCGCTTCACACAATCCGTTTCCGGACAACGGAATCAAGTTTTTTGGCAGTGACGGCTTCAAACTGTCCGATGAAGCAGAAGGGGAGATTGAAAAACTGCTGGATGCTCCTGAAGATACGCTGCCCCGCCCAACCGGTGAACAGGTGGGCTCCGTATTGGAGTACCTGGAAGGAAGCCAAAAGTATCTCTCTCATCTCAAAAATACGGTAAACGAACAGTTTGAAGGAATAAAAGTGGTGCTGGACTGTGCCAACGGGGCAGTTGCCTCACTGGCGGCGCGGCTGTTTGCCGATGTGGAGGCCGAGGTGGTGACGATTGGCGCCAATCCCAATGGGATCAACATTAACGAGAACTGCGGTTCCACCCACCCGGAGCGACTGCAGGAGGAAGTGCTGAAGCACAAGGCAGACTTGGGTCTCTCCTTTGACGGTGACGCCGACCGCTGTATCGCTGTTGACGACAAGGGCGAAATCGTTGACGGGGACTACATCATGGCCATCTGCGCCCGCGCTCTGAAGGCGAAAGGGAAGCTGAACAACAACACCGTGGTCACCACCGTCATGGCGAATCTGGGCTTCTTCAAGGCGATGGAAGAGTACGGCATCAATACCACCAAGACGGCTGTTGGGGACCGCTATGTGGTGGAAGAGATGGTTCGCGGCGGGTACAATCTGGGTGGCGAGCAGTCCGGTCACATCATTTTCCTCGATCACAACACGACCGGTGACGGGCTGTTGACCGGCCTCCAGCTCCTCAACATCATCAAGGAATCGGGCAAACCGCTTTCGGAACTGAAGCAGATGATGAGCAAGTACCCGCAGATCCTTGTCAATGTTCCCGTCGCTGACAAGACAAAACTGGCGGGAAATCAGCAGATTGAAGAGGCCATTCGCCAGGTGGAGGCGGAGCTGGCCGGGAATGGGCGGGTTCTCGTGCGACCATCGGGGACCGAACCAATCGTCCGCGTCATGGCCGAAGGCCCTGATGCCAACCAGTTGAACGAGCTGGTACAGCGGATTGTTTCCGTGGTGAAACAGGAACTGGCCTGAGCAGCGTGACAAAAGGAGCGGCACCATGCCGCTCCTTTCTGCATAGATTCACATAAGGGGAAAAAAGAGCGATTGTCGACATTCCCCAACTGTGGTAAAGTATATGCGTGTCAAACCGGGATACCGTCGCAGAAAGGAGGATCGGCAAAACACAGCGACCGACCGGCAGTTGACCGACAAGCGCCAGCACTGCGTCTGCCCGGCGAGGAGCGCAGTGGACGAGGTGGAGGTTTATCGAGGTTGTTCGGCGGATGCCTCCCGGTAGCGTATCACTACCGCAAGTTCAGGCACAAAACGGTGGGGTGACCCAGCGCACAAAACCTGAGCGATGATACCACGTGAACCGGGTACGTGCCGTATCCGGGTAATTCATCTTTTGTCTAAAAAAGACATACGGAAAGCACAAATAACATGAGGACATGACGGGGGCACACCCCGTTGTGAACTGCAAACGGCTGTGTCCCCGTCAGACGAAAGGGGAACATAAGCATGTGTGGCATTGTAGGATACATCGGAGAGAAGAACGCGCAGCAGATCATCGTGGAAGGGCTGCGCAAGCTGGAGTACCGCGGGTACGACTCTGCAGGTGTCGCCGTTTGGACAGGAACGGAACTGCTGCTCGACAAGGCGGAGGGGCGGCTGGCTGTACTGGAAGAGCGGCTGCGCCAGAAGCCGCTTAGCGGCTCTCTCGGCATCGGGCATACGCGCTGGGCGACGCACGGCAAGCCTTCCGACGAGAACGCCCATCCCCATACTGATCAGTCCGGTGCATTTGCGGTGGTGCACAACGGTATTATCGAGAACTACCTGGCGATCAAGGAAGAGCTGCTGGCCAAAGGCTATACGTTCAAATCGGAAACGGATACGGAAGTTATCGCTCACCTGCTCGCGGACATGTACGATGGCGATCTGGTTTCGACGGTCAAAAGAGCGGTGCAGCGGATGCGCGGCGCCTATGCACTGGGTATCATGTCGGCCCACGAACCGGATAAGCTGGTGGCGGTGCGTCTGGCCAGTCCGCTGATCGTCGGCGTGGGCAGCGGGGAGAATTTTATCGGATCGGACATCCCCGCCATTTTGGAGCATACGCGCGACGTCTATATCCTCAATGAAGGAGAGATGGCCGTACTAACCCGCAGCGGCGTGGAGCTGCTTTCTGTGGAGAGCGGCGAGCGTATTGAGCGTGAATTGTTTCATGTCGAGTGGGATCTGGTACAGGCGGAAAAGGGCGGGTACGACTCGTTTATGCTCAAGGAGATCTTCGAGCAGCCGCAAGCGGTTCGCGACACGATCGGTCCCCGCATTGACGAGGCCAACAAGCGTGTCGTCCTGCCGGAGTTGAAAATGAGCGACGAGGAATTGGCCTCGTTTGACCGGATTTACATCGTGGCCTGCGGTACTTCGATGCACGCGGGCCTGGTCGGCAAAGAGCTGATCGAGAAGCTGACCCGCGTCCCGGTGGAAGTGGCGATTGCATCGGAGTTTCGTTACCGCGACCCGATTGTCACCCCCCGTACCCTGATGATCGTGATCAGCCAATCGGGGGAGACGGCCGACACGCTGGCAGCGCTGAGAGAAGCCAAGCAGAAGGGCGTCAAGGTGCTGGCCATTACCAACGTCGTGGGCAGTTCTGTTTCGCGGGAAGCGGATGAAGTGCTGTTCACCTGGGCGGGTCCGGAAGTGGCGGTCGCCTCGACCAAAGCCTACACCTCCCAGGTTGTCGTCCTGTATCTGTTCGGCCTTTACCTGGCACAGGCAAAAGGGACCCAAACGACCGAGCAGATTGCCGAAGTGGTGGAGCAGCTGCAGCAGCTTCCAGCCAAAATCACGGCAGTATTGCAGGACACGGACGGTGTCCGCCGCTTTGCCGAGAGCATAAAGGACGTAACCAGCCTGTTCTTCATCGGACGGGGGCTGGATTATGCGGTATCGTTGGAGGGGTCACTCAAGTTAAAAGAGATTTCCTATATTCATTCCGAGGCGTACGCAGCCGGCGAGTTGAAGCACGGCACACTCGCCCTGATCGAGGAGGACGTCCCGGTGATCGCGCTGGTGACGCAGCCGGATCTGTACGACAAGATGATCAGCAACATCGTCGAGGTCAAAGCCCGCGGGGCCCGCGTGCTCGGCTTCGCGCAGGAAGGCGACACCGAACTGGCCAAAACCGTGGACCAGGTGGTGCACATCCCGGCCACGCTGCCATTCCTCTCTCCCGTGTTGACCGTCATTCCTCTGCAACTGCTTGCTTACTACGCCTCCGTCGCCCGCGGCAATGACGTGGATAAACCACGAAATCTGGCGAAGAGTGTGACGGTGGAGTAGGACTGTTTTGGGGTTGTTGTTGTTTGTAGACAGCTAATAAATCCCGTCTTGGGAAAATAAAAACTGTCCAGGGAAAATAAAAAATGTCCAAGAAGCCGAGCGGTGTTAGGGGGTTGCCCTGATCCATGCTTGGCTTTTTCTTCTTTTAAAGAGGTACAGGGGAAAGGGGGCAGGAAAGAACATTGATATATCAAGCGGTTTCCCAATATACCCCCTCCCGCTATGATCCAATTCGTTTTCTCCATTTGTTCACTCAAATTATTTCCTTGGACATTTCCCAACATTCCATTGTTGTGCCTCCTGTCAACTTTTCCCCTAATTTCTTCCAATTTGGCGGACACTTTTTATTTTCCTGGTATTTCGTTCCAACTGGTTCCTCAAATCCCGAAAACCCTTGTGCGGCAAGGGATTGGGGGCTTTGGTGGGGCTAAAGTAGGATGGACATGAATTATTTTCTCGATACATAGTAGGGAATTCAAAATGGGTTGATCGGTATCATGCGGATGGTTTGCGAAAGGGAGAAGGGGAAAGGATGTTCGGAAAGGACGGCAATTTTCTGGTATGTGATACCATGATATCATGATATACAGAAGGTAATGGGAAGGATGAGATGGTGAAAGGGGCGTGCAGGGATGGGGTTGCTTAATCTTGGCAGTCTTGTGCTAGGACTCGTAGCCTGGATCCTGCCTGTGATAAATCTTGTGCGTCATAAAAAAAGCGACCATAAGAATTGGGTCGTTCTTTCCATGGCGAGCATCAGTGCTTGTGCGATTTCGCTTTGTTTTCAGATTTTCTACGGCAGTTATCTGGTCAAAATTGAGGATTGGTCCGCTCTTAAGGATACAACGGATGCTGTGGCGTTTGTCTCATCCGTTCTTCTCGTCATTACCATCCTTTTAAATGCTGTGACTTTATTTGTTTATCGTGGAAGAATGGGAAAGTAGGCTTCAAGCAGTAAGACTGACGCGGCGGTTCTGAACTAATGGCCAGTTTGCCAAGTTCAAATACAAAAAGGAGAAGCCTATGCCTTGTGTACATCAATTTGGGATACTTGATGAATTCGACAAAGAGAAAGAATACATTGATTATGACCCACACAAATACGATTGTATTTCAGTTGACGATGATTTGATCAATGACTTGATTCCAAATTTATCGAGAATGAAAACCTACTTTCATTCATTCGAACGCCCTGAATATGGTTTAGCTCATTGGGGAATAACAATTATTCCAACTGAATCACTATCTTTTTTTTATGATGTGGTGACATCATCAAAAAAATCTTTTGAACTTCATGAATTGGCCTCAAAAATTTTACAGGCAAAAGAAGAAAACAAATGCATGATCCATTATGGAATATGAAGCAGCAGTAAGCATCACTGGATTCTGAATAGGGATTCGCTGAAAGAAAGCATTTGAGAGCGATGGAGAGAAGACATGACTTATTCGTTTATTTTTAAAGATTCATTTATGGATTTGACTAAAACTCGTATACGAGAAACACAGACATATGAAGAAGTATTAATTTGTCCGAAATGGAGTTTTCCTATTGGAAAGTATTCATTTTTTTCATCAACTTAATTTTAGACAAAAAACTCCCCGAAGAATACTCCCCGAGGGTGTACGAGAACTATAATTTTTTTGCGGAATCCATCAAAAACAGCGGTATCGACTGAACAAGCTGTATCAGGGAATCTCCAAGTTGATTGTTGTAGATATTTCGTTGGATCGTAACCATGATAATCCGCAGTTGATTTTTGAAAGTCTGAACTCGACAGGGCTTGATCTGTCGCAAGCCGATTTTCTGTTCTCCACCTTATCCCTTCCCTGAAACACCCTAATTCCTTCCAATTCCGCGGACTTTAAAATGATGAAAGCATTGTTCGGATAGTATATTGCTTGGAGGGGCAGGGGAAAGGAATAATCATTTGGGGCACCTGTTCAGGGAAAATAAAGTATTAGACTGAAAATAAAGCTTTAGACTGAAGATCGGTCGAGAATTGAATAGTTTAAAGTTATAGAGTATTTCTTTGTAATGAGGAATGCTTTTTATCTTTGTCTAAAATTAGAAGGACATTACTATAAAACAATATGTACAGTTAAGCTTCTTTCCGAACAGTCAACTTAGACTCAACTTCCAATTC
>JACDOF010000024.1 GCA_017656235.1 Brevibacillus sp. | reverse complement strand
CTGCTCCGCCTCCGCCTTCACCTGCTGCTTCCCGCGCCAGCTTCGCTTTTGCTGCAGCGGCCGCGGCGGCGGCTGCTTTCGCTTTGGCTTCTTGCGCAGCTTTGGCCTTCTCTTCGGGAGTTGGCTTTCGTTTTTCTTCGCTCATTGACTGGTCACCTTCTTCCCAGTCTTCGCTTCATATCGAATCTTCTCTTGCAGTTTGTTGATGCCGTAGATCAACGCGGCCGGATTCGGCGGACAGCCCGGAATGTAGACATCAACCGGCACGACCTGATCCACACCTTTCACGACGCTGTAAGACCTGATGTAGGGTCCTCCGGCGGTGGCACAGGAGCCCATTGCTATTACCCACTTCGGCTCCGGCATTTGATCGTACAAGCGGCGAAGCAGCGGGGCCATCTTTTTGGTTACGGTTCCCGCCACGATCATTACATCCGACTGCCGCGGCGAAGCACGAAAAATAACGCCAAACCGGTCCAAATCGTAGTTGGCGCCTCCACTTCCCATCATCTCGATTGCACAACAGGCCAGACCAAAAGTGAGCGGCCAAAGAGAATTGCTGCGCACCCAGCCCTTCAATGTCTCCACCGTCGTAAACAAGACATTTCGATCCAGCTCTTCCCGCAGTTCAGGCTCGATGCTCTTCAGATCTAGTTCCATTCCAGCACCTTCTTTCTCCAGGCATAAATCAGCCCGATCACCAGCAGGACGATAAAGATCACCATCTCAATCAGTGCAAACAACCCAAGTTGGTTGTAAGCAGCTGCCCACGGATACAGAAACAGCGTCTCAACGTCAAAAATGACGAACAGCAGGGCAAAGATATAGTACTTCACATTAAAGCGCACCCAGCTTTCGCCAATCGGGATATTTCCACTTTCATACGTAGTCTGCTTTTCAGGGGTTGGGTTTTTGGGACGTAGTAGCGGCCCGATGAAACTAACGGTAACCACTGGAAGCAGTACGCCGAGGATCAAAAAAATGCAAACGATTACGTAGTTGTTCGCATACGCTGCACTCATCAGCCTTTCCCCCTCCGTGTGTGCAGTGAGGTGCAAGAAAATGCCCTCATCATTATAGCAAATCGAATGTTCCACTGTCTAATGTAAGCAGTTTCTCTTCCAATTCTGTGCTGGGCCAAACATGCTTCCTGCTGCCTGCCGAAGAAGCCGCACTGCCCGCTTCCCAGGGATTCATGCATCGTTAACAGACTAAAGAGCAGAAGAAAGACCACCTCCTCGGTGGCCTCAGCGTATATACAAAGGTATTTGGTTAGGAGGAGAGCGGCCATTTTCCCTTCCTCACTCCGTCGCCAACCGCCAATGGGGCTGGACTGCATTCCGAAGCGGGGTGGGCGCAAAAAGCAGCGCTGCTGTGCCGTTTGTCAGGGTTGCGTCCGTATGCCCCGCTTCGGGATAGCTCCGCTTGGATGGTTGGCCACCGGACGTGAGCGCGAAATTCGCCCCACTCGTGTTCACACTACGCATTCATGATTTCATTATTTATGATTTAATTATTTAATGTTACCTCGATCTCTACTTCATCGCCGCCTTTCTTCACTTTTTTCACTTCGATTTCCAATCCGTGTTTCGGCAATATTTTCCCACCCGGAGGATTAAACGGGCTGGAGTAATCCTCTTTGTCAGAGAAGGTGCTGACTCCCGGCAGTCCTTCATACACCATCGAAAAGGTCGGGTAGACGACGTTGATGTCAGAGGTCTCGTCCAAGCCAAAAGCAGCGTCGTTGATCTGGTAACGGGTCGAGCCTACCGTTCCGTCATCCCAGTAATGCCCGCGCTGGTGGGCATCAACAACCCCAAGGAATCCTTCGCCCGGATGCAGACCGGTCATGTTGTCGTCGCCATAGCGTCCGTCATAATACCAGATCACCAATCCCGGGTCGTAGATCAGCAGACTGTTGTTGCGGCGGTAATGTGCCAGGCCGATGTCGACGCCGTTGTGGGTGCGCCACTCCACCAGATAGTAGTTGGGGTACGGGATAGGCGCGCCGTCAAACCGTTCAAATCCATTCAGCTCAAACAGCGGTTCGTCTTCCGCATCGTCGCGAAAGATCACGGACCCGTCTGCTGTCACTTCGATGTTGTCCACATAGAAGCCCTCCAGGGCAAGTCCCGTATCGGTCTTGTACTGGAACTCAATCTTGACGGTTTGACCGGCAAACCGGGACAGATCCAACTGTTCGCTTTCCCATTCTCCTTCCGTTGTATCGTCGTAGGCTGCGACTTGTTCCGGTTCGCTTGCACCGTCGGCATAAACATTGATGTAGAGATAGTCGTACCCGCTCTCGATCTGCCGCCAGGAGTCAAAGGTCAACGTCACCTCCGCCGCATTGCTCAGATCGATTTCCGGCGAGATCATGCGCGTGTCAAGGTCATTCCCCTTGGTGGAGAAGTAAGCATAATCCCCGTCTTTCGGCTGCGTTGGCGGGTCCATCTCCCGATCCGGCAGGTTAATCTTGAGCAGCTTGCCCTTTGCATCCATGCTGACGGCTTCCTTCAGCTTCACTTTTTTCCCTTTCTTCTTCAAATCATCCAAGTCCATTTCCAGCGGTCTCAGCCAGTTGCCCTCAAGCGTTTCGTACAGGTACAGCTTGGCCCAAGGACTGAAACCGGTCGGTTCTGTACCTGGGGTGATTCCGGCCCAGCTGCCCGCTGACATCAACGACCAAACCTCTACGGGCGAGCCTGTCCCGGTGTAACCGGTATCGTATTCGTCCGGAAGCCCCAGGTTGTGACCGTATTCGTGAGCAAACACTCCGACTGCACCATCTTCCGGCTGGATGATGTAATCAAACGCTTTCAGCGGTGTGCCGGGAATCTCGACAGGTTCCCGCAGGGTCCAGCGATGCGACCAGATCGCATCTTCTCCAAGCTGACCGCCACCTGCTTCTTCACCGATTCCCGCATGTACGACCATCAGTGTGTCAAGCAGTCCGTCCGGCTCCATCACGTTCAAGTCGCCGTCCAGATCGTACGGGTCACGCTGGTCGTACTTCTCCCAGTCGTCGGCAATCAATTCACCGATATGTTCCAGAGTCTCCATCACCAGTTCCCGCGGCCGGGCATCCGTGCTGGCGCCGCTGTGTGCACCATAATAGGCCGCTTCGTTTTTGGCCATGATCCACTCGCTCACCACACCGTCCAGTTTCCAGCTTCCGCCTGACTGCTCGTAATAGTACTGGGTCATCGTGGTCAGCTTCTTCCCTTCCGGTGTCGTATAACCCTTTTGGTTAAACAGCATGTTTTTATAGTGTTCCGCATTGAAATCGGCTGTCCAGAAGTAGTAGCCGTCATCTTCGATGTTATTGTGCATAAAGTCAGGATATTCAATTAGTGCCACTACCGCATGGTCGACATGCGCCCGCTCTTTCTTTCTCATCTTCATCGCTTTGTCCTTGCCGCTGACCAGTGCCATTCCGCTTTGCAGGACGCTCAACTTCCCTTTTAGCGCCTTCTTTCCCAACTTGCTGGATGTGTCGATTCCCAATGTTCCGCTGCCGGGCACTTCTGCATCTTCCACATAGCGCTTGATCGCCTGTTCGATCTCTTCGGGAGACGCGTCTTCGTCCAGCTCTCCCCGCTCAATCAAGGCTTTGGCCAGGCGATCCGGGTAGACCACTGCCCAATCCACATGGACCTCGCGCTCTTTGGCCGTACCTGTGGCAGGTGCCCCCAACAGTGCCCCGCATACAAGTGCTGAACCGAGAATTCCAGCCACGACGTTACGCCTTCTTTTCAAATCGTATCACCCTCTCCTTTTTCATTTGGTGATTGCTGGTCTTTACTGGCGAGCAGTTAAAAAATTTTTGTAATTTTGTGGAAGTTGGTAATTTTTTATTCTGCGGGTCGGCTCTGATCTCCTTGAACCATTTTTCCTATTTTATGGAAGTTCAATTGATCGAATATTGTATTAATTTGGTGCAGATTTGGTTCAAAAGTCATTTGAACCCGAAGCGAGGCTTCGGGCCAGCTCCGCTTGGATGGTTGGCAAAGTCGTTCATTTGGAAAATGGCCGCTCTCCTGTCAGAATTCGTTTTGTATTCCATCTGAAGTGATGACGAAACCATCTTGGGGCAAAACAGGCATACGGTACTGGTCGGAGCTCAAAACTCTTGCTTGGAACGAGTGCGGGCGGTTTTTCGCCAGCGAACGATTTGGCCAACCTGCCAGCGAAACGGCGTGTCCGCAGGGAATCCGCAGCGGCAACAGCATCACTTCGGCAGTGGAACGTCGTTTTGACGCTGCCCCTGCGGATGGTCGTGAAGCGGTCCTGAACTGCTTCTCTGCTGGTTGGCAACCAGAAGTGAGCGAGAAAAACGCCCCACTCGTGCTCACGACATCAAAAAACCCGAGCATCAGCTCGGGCCATCAAAAGCGGGCAGCCTATCGTTGGTTTATTGAATCGCCTGCGGGTCCTTGGTTCCCAGAAAGTCTTCGTAGATCCGCTCCCAGACCACCGTAAACTCCATCTTTTCATCGTCCGGGATATCCTGCATGTTCACGATCGGCTCTTCAAGGTACGGTGTCAGCTTGATCAGCACTTCAAACAGCATGGCGTCGTTCACTTGCAGCATTTCTTTCAGTTCTGCCTTGGAAAGCTGGAAGGTGTTCTCGTCTTTTTCGTGCAGCATCAAGACCAGCTTGCTGAACACAGGATGAATCAAGGCTTCCAGCTTGATATGGGCCAAGGCCGCACGCTCTTCTTCTTTCAGTTTAAACAGGTCCTGTACGTCCGGAAACGGCGTCACAGGCACGTCCCAGCCGTCTTCCTTGTCCAGTACCAGACCCCACTGAACAAACAGCTGGATCGCTTCGTCCAGGGTATCCGGATACTTGAACCCGGATCGCTCCAAAAAGCTCTTGTGACGCTCCAACCGCTGCATATACCCTTTGTAGGATTCTTCCGATTTGAATTTCGATTTATCAAGTTGGGAAAAGGCGCTCTGCAGCCCCTTAAACTGCAGCAGTGCCTGCTTGATTTCTTCTTTTGAGCGGTATTTGGGCACAACGTGGCACAACGCGTGAAACAGGACGTTCATCTCGTGAGACAGAATGCTCGACCACCCGTTGACCGTATAGCCATTGGGAATAATCGTTTCATCCTGATTCTTGCTCAGTTCGCGGATTGTTTGCATTTCGCACTCTCCTTCGTATCGAAAACTGGAATCCACTCACGGGAAGCCGGGCAGGGTTGACTGACCATCAGCCTTATTATACACCGATCGAAACGGGTTTTTCCAATCTGCAAAAAATCCCCGCGCTAACGCGTCGGGGATTTTTTGCTGCTTGTTACTTGGAGTTGGCCACCTGCAGGCGCACGTTGGCACGCTGCAAAGCCAGTTCGGCACGAAGTGTGTCCAGGTCCGGGTGACGTTCGTTCAAGCGCTGCTCCGCACGGGCTTTTGCCGCTTTGGCGCGTTCAACGTCAATCTGTTCCGGCAGTTCCGCTGCCTCAGCGAGAACAGTCACCTTGTCGCCCCGTACCTCCATAAAACCGCCGCTGACGGCTATTTGAGTCTCCTTGTCGCCTTCCGTCTTGATCCGAACAGGTGCAATCTTTAGCGGGGTAACCAGCGGCATGTGATTGGGCAGGATTCCCAGATCGCCCTGCACGCCGCGCGCGATTACCATTTTCACTTCACCGCTGTAGACAACCCGTTCGGGAGTTACGACTTCCAAGGTCATCTTGCTCATTCATCGTCTCCCCTTTCGCAGGGTCGTCCTAGGACATAGTCTTCGCTCTCTCGACAGCTTCTTCAATCGTACCTACGTAGAGGAACGCCGCCTCCGGCAGATCGTCGTGCTTGCCTTCGAGGATCTCTTTAAAGCTGCGCACGGTCTCTTTTACCGGCACGTACTTGCCGGGTGTGCCGGTGAACTGCTCCGCCACGTGGAACGGCTGCGACAGGAAGCGCTGGATGCGGCGAGCGCGGGCAACCGTTTGCTTGTCCTCATCACTCAACTCGTCCATACCGAGGATCGCGATGATGTCCTGCAGTTCCTTGTAGCGCTGCAGAATTGCCTGTACGCCGCGAGCCACTTCGTAATGCTCCTGACCAACGATGTCAGGCGACAAGGCGCGGGATGTCGAAGCCAGCGGGTCTACCGCCGGGTAAATCCCCAGCTCGGAGATGCTGCGGTCCAGGTTGGTCGTCGCATCCAAGTGGGCGAAGGTCGTTGCCGGGGCCGGGTCTGTGTAGTCGTCCGCCGGTACGTAGATCGCCTGGATAGAGGTAACGGAACCTTTTTTGGTCGACGTGATCCGCTCTTGCAATTGACCCATCTCGGTTGCCAGCGTCGGCTGGTAACCAACTGCGGACGGCATCCGGCCGAGCAGTGCGGATACCTCCGAACCAGCCTGGGTAAAGCGGAAGATGTTGTCGATGAACAGCAGCACGTCACGGCCCTCTTCATCGCGGAAATACTCAGCCATGGTCAGACCGGTCAGTGCCACGCGCAGACGAGCACCCGGCGGTTCGTTCATCTGCCCGAATACCATCGCCGTCTTGCCGATAACGCCGGCGTCTTTCATTTCGTGGTAGAGGTCGTTCCCTTCACGCGTACGCTCCCCTACACCGGCAAAGACGGAGATCCCGCCGTGCTCCTGAGCGATGTTGTTGATCAATTCCTGGATCAAGACGGTTTTCCCTACACCGGCACCGCCAAACAGACCGATCTTGCCACCTTTTACGTAAGGAGCGAGCAAGTCGATAACCTTGATCCCGGTCTCCAGGATTTCCGTACTGGTCGCCTGATCGGCAAATGCGGGAGCCGCCCGGTGAATCGGGTCGCGGCGGGGGACGTCGCCCATTTCCTTCAGGTCGATCGGTTCACCCAGCACGTTGAAAACACGCCCCAGTGTCACTTCGCCTACCGGTACGGAAATCGGTGCTCCCGTGTCTACGGCTTCCATGCCGCGCACCAAACCGTCAGTGGAGGCCATGGCAACGGTGCGAACGAGATTGTCGCCAAGGTGCAGCGCTACTTCCACCGTCAGGTCGATGTCTCTTTCACTGGCGCTTTGTGCTTTGTGTTGGATTTTGATCGCATTGTAGATGGCAGGCAGATGTCCGCGTTCGAACTCGATGTCGACGACGGGACCCATTACCTGTACCACGCGTCCTTTCGCCATCTTTGTTCTTCCCTCCTAAATAAAGCTTTTGCAAGCTTCTCGTCGTATCAACGATTCCCTGCGTTGCTGTGGTTCGATACTGACTCGACTCGATTACGCCTGGGCGTTGGCACCAGCGACAATCTCCGAGATTTCCTGCGTAATGGCAGCCTGGCGAGCGCGGTTGTAGAACAGCGTATACCGCTCAATCATTTCGCTCGCATTGTCCGTCGCGTTGCCCATCGCGGTCATGCGCGCACCGTGCTCGGATGCCTTGGCCTCAAGCAGAGCACTGTACACAAGTGTTTCCGCGTACTTTGGCAAGAGCACGGAAAGAACCTCTTCAGCCGACGGTTCATACTCGTAGTTAACCTTCCGCTCTTTTGATTCGTCCATCTCATGCAGCGGGAGCAGTCGGTTCATCACCGGTGTCTGCGAAATTGCGCTGTGAAACTCGTTGTAGCAGATGTAAAGTTCGTCAATCCGTTCATCGGCATACATCTGCACAGCGGCAGCGGCAATCTTTTTGATATCGGCAAAGCTGGGGCTTTCCGGCAGGCCGACCACCTCGTCAAGCAGCGGATAGTTGCGCTTCTTAAAGAAGTCGCGTCCTTTGCGGCCGATCACGAAAATGGCGTACTCGTCCGGCGACTGGTGCTTTTCCTTCAAGGTCTGCAGCACTTTTCGGATGATGTTGCCGTTGTAACCGCCTGCCAAGCCGCGGTCAGATGTGATCACGATGTACCCGGTCTTCTTGACGGGACGCGATTGCAGCATGGGATGATTGACGGTCGTGGTCCCGCTGGCAATGCTGGCGATGACCTCCTTGATTTTGCGCGCGTAAGGCTTCGCCGCCGTCGCCGTTTCCTGTGCCCGGCGCAGTTTGGCAGCCGACACCATCTTCATCGCCTTGGTAATCTGACGCGTATTTTTAACGCTTTTGATCCGACGTCGAATCTCACGGATCCCTTGAGCCACTTGTGTTCACCACCTTGTGTCGCCAGAGAAAGCGAGCAGAAGCGCGCCCGCTGTCCGGCAAACGATAATCTCTGGATCAACAGGCTTAGCGGGTTACGGCAAAGCCTTTCTTGAATTCTTCAATCGCTCCGTTCAGGGCTGCCTCATCCGGCAGTTCTTTGGTCGTGCGGATGTGGTCCAACAGTTCGGGCTTGTTGGAGTCGACATATGCCAGGAATTCCTTCTCAAAGCGGCGTACATCTTGGACCGGAATGTCATCCAGGAAGCCTTTCGTCGCCGCGTAGATGATGAGAACCTGTTTTTCAACCGGCATCGGCTGGAACTGCGGCTGTTTCAAGATCTCGACAACCCGTTCACCGCGGGTCAGGCGAGCTTGCGTCGCCTTGTCCAAGTCAGAGCCGAACTGGGCGAACGCGGCCAACTCACGATACTGGGCGAGGTCCAGACGCAGCGAACCGGATACCTTCTTCATGGCCTTGATTTGGGCCGCACCACCGACGCGGGAGACAGAGATACCGGAGTTCACCGCAGGACGTTGACCAGCGTTGAACAGGTCGGTCTCCAGGAAGATCTGACCGTCGGTAATGGAAATCACGTTGGTCGGAATGTAGGCAGATACGTCCCCGGCCTGTGTCTCGATAAACGGCAGGGCCGTCAGCGAGCCGCCGCCCAGTTCGTCGGACAGTTTGGCTGCGCGCTCCAGCAGGCGGGAGTGCAGGTAAAAGACGTCACCCGGATAAGCTTCACGGCCCGGCGGGCGGCGCAAGAGCAGGGACAGCTCACGGTAAGCGGCTGCTTGCTTGGAGAGGTCGTCGTATACGCAGAGCACGTGCTTGCCGTTGTACATGAAGTACTCGCCCATCGCGCAGCCGGCATACGGCGCCAGGAACAGCAGCGGAGCCGGATCGGATGCGGTAGCGGAGACGACGATCGTGTAGTCCAGCGCACCGTATTTGCGCAAGGTTTCCACCACGCCGGCCACGGTCGACTGCTTCTGGCCGATTGCGACGTAGATACAAATCATGTCCTGCCCTTTTTGGTTGATGATCGTATCAAGGGCTACAGCGGTCTTACCGGTTTGGCGGTCACCGATGATCAGCTCGCGCTGACCGCGGCCGATCGGAATCATCGAGTCGATCGCCTTGATCCCGGTTTGCAGCGGCTCATGTACCGATTTACGAGCCATAACCCCAGGCGCCGGGCTTTCTACCGGACGGAAGTGGGTGGTTTCGATCGGGCCCATGCCGTCAAGAGGCTGTCCGAGCGGGTTGACGACACGGCCGAGCAGGGCTTCCCCGACCGGTACTTCCATAATCCGGCCCGTCCGCTTTACGGTATCTCCTTCCTTGATGTCCTGGTAAGGCCCAAGGATGACGACACCCACGTTATCTTCTTCCAAGTTGAGCGCCATGCCCATGACACCGTTTTGGAACTCCAGGAGCTCACCGGCCATGGCTTTTTCCAGCCCGTGAACGCGTGCGATACCGTCACCGACCTGAATAACCGTACCTACGTCCACTACTTCAATCTCAGCTTTATAGTTTGCGATCCGCTCTTTGAGGAGGGAGCTGATCTCTTCCGGTCTGATTGCACTCACTATTGATTCACCCCATTCATCCAAACATCGTTATACTTGATGCGCGAAACGTTCCAACTTGGCTTTCAGGCTGCCATCGTACAAACGGTCGCCGATCTTAACCAGAACGCCCCCGAGAATCGACGGGTCGACGACTGTCTCGATCCGAAGCGTTTTGTTCAGGAGTTTCCCGAACTGAGCGGCGATTTCCGCCTGTTCCTCCTCTGACAGCGGCTTCGCTGTTGTCACGATTGCATCAACAATTCCGCGCGATTCGTTGGCCAACGCAACGTATGCCGCGGCGATATCGTTCAAGTGGGACTGACGGCCATTTTCGATCAGGAGCAAAAGCAGGTTGAGCGTCTCCGGGGAAACGTGATCCTGAAACAGTTGGCTGATCAACTGCTTTTTATCCTCGGCAGGGATCTGCGGATGGTTGACCACTTGGGTGAATTCCGCATCTTTTTCCAGTACCGCTGTGACCAACTTCAGTTCCGTCTCCACGGCGTCAATCAAGCCGCGTTCCTTTGCTACCTCAAAGAGTGCTCGCGCGTAGCGCTTGGCTACAGCTCCACTCATAAGCGATCCCCTACTTGTTTTAGGAATTGGTCAATACTTGCTTTCTGAGCGGCTTCATCCAACTCTTTCTCAATGATCTTGGAGGCGAGCATTACGGACAGGCCGGCCATCTGATCGCGCAGTTCCGCTTTTGCCTTTTCCACTTCGCGGGCCAATTCTGCACGCGCTTCCGCTTTCAGACGATCTGCCGACGCTTTTGCCTCTTCCACAATCCGGGCAGCTTCATCATTGGCCTGTTTGGTGACGCGATCCAGAATCTCTTTTGCTTCCAGACGCGCTTCATCCAGCAGACGGCGCTGCTCAGCCAAAAGCGCTTCCGCTTCCTGACGGCTCCGCTCTGCCGTTTCGATTTCGTTGGCCACGTGTTGACGACGCTTCTCCATAACGGCCATAGCCGGTTTCATCGCAAATCTGCTAACGAGGAAAATAAGCACCAGGAAGACGATCAGCTGAAACAGCATCGTCCCCCCTTCAAGGGAAATGGCTCCAAAATCGAGCACTTCGTTTCACTCCTTCCTACCTAACAGGAGATAGACCTGTCAAACAACATCGCATGTACAAAAGAGAGGCGAAGGTCGAGCCCCCGCCAAAATCGTATGAAAATATGCTTACAGATTGGTGTAAAGCAGGAAACCAACCGCTACCGCGATGATCGGCACTGCCTCTACGAGACCGAGACCGAGGAACATCAGACCCATCAGCGAACCGCGAGCTTCCGGTTGACGAGCAACGCCTTCAATCGTGCGGGAAATAACCACCGAGTTGCCGATTGCTGCACCAAGCGCAGCCAGACCAAAGATAACGCCAATTGCCAAAGCCAATCCTTCCATTGTGTAAAAACCTCCTCAATTTTTTTCAGGATAAAATCATGTTGCAGCCTAGTGGTGGCTAACTTTTTGCGATATATATACCATCGTCAGCGTCGTAAAGATGAACGCCTGGATAGCTCCTACAAAGACGGAATAGGCCAACCATACAGCCAGTGCAGGCGATGCCAGCAGCCCTGCGGACAGCAGGAAGACGATCAGCACCTCACCGGCAAAGATGTTCCCGAATAGACGAAGCGGAAGCGTAAGCGGTTTGATCACAAACTCCTCCAGCACGTGCAGCGGGAAAATCCCCGGGTTCGGCTCAAAGTAGTGCTTGAAGTACGAACCTGGCCCTTTCTTCAGACCGAGGTAATGCGCGTATAACAGAACGAAAATCGCCAAGGTAAAGGTGACGCTTGCCGTAGCGGTAGGCGACTTCCACCAAGCTACGTGGATGGGATGCCCTTCCGCAAGCTCATGCTCAATGTGCGCCCGCTTTTCGGCTGCTTCCTCCGCCGTGTTGGACACCGTCAGCATATCCATAAAGCTCTCGCTCACCTCATAGTGAGCCGTGTTCACATTCAGGATGACGCCCAACTGGTTCCCGATAAGGATGTAGAGGAACAGCGTCAGCCCCAGTGTGACGAACTTGGCTGCCGTTTTTGCGTCCATGAAGTTCATGGCGATCCCTTTGACAAACTCGATCAGCCACTCCAGGAAGTTTTGCGCTCCACCCGGCACACCGGCGGTCAGGTTGCGCGTCAGGCCGAGAATCAGCAGGAACACGATCAGCGAGGTCACAACTGTCATGATCATGGTCGGTATGTCAAACACCATGCCGGCCCATTCAAATCGCGGAGAATAATGATGCCCCATGTTTTCACCCCTTTCTGCCGTATGTAAATTGGATCAAATGATACAGGTTCCCCTGACACGAGGAGAGGCAAGCGATAAAGGACTGCTCTATGGTCAAGTCAAAAGGAGCGGATTAGAAACGCAATGATGCTAAGCAGTTGAATGAGGAACAGCCCGGCCAAAACCCCGGACAGCACAAAATGTTGCGGAAGGGAAATCGCCCAGTAAATCGCCAGACTCGCCAGCAAAAAACGCTGCAGCATCCCGGTGCCTCTCGGACGCATTGCCGGATTGGAGGCTGCCAGTCCAACTCGCCATGTCTTGGCAAAAAGTACGGCGCCGTTGATCGTACTGGTTATCATCCCGAGGAACAAACTCTGCAAAAAAACGCGAAAATCAGGCAGTACGCCCCACAGCACGGCCACCACCGCCAAAGCGAAAAAGGCAAAAGAAAAGATCATACGCATCTGAGAGGTAAAAAATTGCATCGCCGGGACTCCTATAAGTACGAGCGTATGAGCAGATACACACTGTAAACGCCTACAGCTAAACCAGCCATGATCCCCATAAGCATCAGCCACGGATCAGTCTGGAGCAGGCGATCCAGATAACGGCCCAGCCAGAATCCGAGGATGACGGAGACGGCCAGGTCGATGCCGATGACACTTACCAGGGCAACCGCCTGCCACGGGTTATCCAGTTTCGGTTTCGACAAGGGCACGCTCCCCCTTCCACAAAAGGAGAGGGCAGGCAGCAATGCCATTTGCCCTCATCCATATTAACGTTGGTTTATTCATGTTGTCAACTTACCTTCATTACTGTACACAAACCGTTCACATTTGGTCGGGAGACTGAGACAGCGCCCGTGAAAACCCGCCCCCGTTACAACTTCTCCACGATACTGGCAACCCCCTGCCCGCCGCCGATGCACAGAGTAGCCAATCCATATTTTACCCCATCCCGCTTCTGCAATTCATGCACCAGCGTAACCAGTACGCGCGCTCCACTGGCACCGATGGGATGCCCCAGGGCGATTGCCCCGCCGTTGACATTCAATTTCTCCCGATTAATTCCCAGATCCTTGCCGACAGCCAGAGATTGGGCGGCAAACGCTTCATTGGCCTCAATCAGATCTATCTGATCAAGGCTTAGTCCCGCTTTGGCCAGCGCACGTTTGGTCGCCGGTACGGGACCAATGCCCATGATGCTGGGGTCGACACCGGCACTGGCGTTGGCGACGAGGCGGGCAAGCGGCCTTACGCCCAGCTCTTCTGCTTTCTCCCGCGACATCAACAGCAGAGCAGCCGCGCCATCATTGATGGAGGACGCGTTCCCCGCCGTCACCCGGCCATCCTTTTTAAAGGCCGGTTTCAACTTGGCCAGCGACTCCGCCGTGACCCCCTCGCGCGGCGTCTCATCCACTTCAAACAAGACAGGATCCCCTTTCCGCTGCGGCACGGGAACGGGCACGATTTCGTCGCGGAACCGCCCTTCCGCAATCGCCCTGAGCGCCTTCTCCTGGCTCCATGCGGCAAACTCATCCTGTTCCTCCCGGGTCAGGCCGTAGCGGTCACACAAGTTCTCCGCCGTAATTCCCATGTGGTAATCGTTAAACGCGCACCACAAGCCGTCGCGGATCATCGAGTCCACCACTTTTTGGTCGCCCATCCGATACCCATCGCGGGCGCCTTCCAGCAGGTAGGGAGCCCTGCTCATGTTTTCCATGCCTCCGGCCAATACGACATCGGCCTCCCCCAGCATAATCGACTGGGCGGCCAGGTGCACCGCCTTCAGACCGGAACCGCACACTTTATTGATTGTCATGGACGGAACCTCCTGCGCCAAGCCGGCCTGAATGGCCGCTTGCCTCGCCGGGTTTTGTCCCAGACCGGCCTGCAGCACGTTGCCCATGATCACTTCGTCTACCTGTTCCTTGTCCACCCCCGCTCGCTCAAGGGCTGCCTCCAACACGATTGCCCCCAGTTTGGTAGCGCTTACACCGGCAAGCGATCCCTGAAACTTGCCGATTGCCGTTCGTACCGCGCTGACAATGACTACATCCCGGCTGCTCATCAAGACACCCTCCTTGATTCCATTATCGGTCTACCCGCATAAGTTCGCTTTGGAGAGAAAAGATTCCTGCCCCAGCGACCTTTGATTGCTGATCAGGTTCCCTGCCATCAGTATAACAGAATGAAGTTACAAAATTCTTTGCACACTGCCGCTGCTCGGGTTGACAGCGTACCAGCCGTACGACCGGGTGTACGAGTCGCCTGTGGAAACGTTGTTCACGATCTCGGAATAAACATGAATCACATAATGCCCGTTTTCGTTGGTATGATGGTATTCCACAACGGCGTTTTGCGGGAAGTCCTGTCCGTAAGTCTGGCGGATCAACTCAACTGCCTGCAGCTTGGAGAGCATTTTGGTGGCGGGAAGTTGTCCAATGTAGACGGATGCCGTCTTGCCGTCGTAGATGACCGACTTGCCAAGGTTTTCGGCCACGAAGCGCAGCGGTACGTAGGTGGTGTTTTTGTACAGAAAACTGTCGTGTCCCTCCGGCGGCGACTTCGGAATTCCGTCGAAGTAAAAGGTAGTCGGCTGTTGAATGACGTCGAGGCTGATCAGCTTGCTGGCGGATGCATAGGTAATGCCGGCAAACAACACGGAGCCCAGGCATACGCCGCTGACAAATGATTTCAGATGCAGTTTCCCCATGTCTCTTTCCCCTCATTTTTAAGATATTTCTTTCTTTTTTTAGGTCAACAAGTATTATGTCAAAAAATGTCGGATGGCAAAATCGGACAGGAGTAGTAGGTAATCGTTCCCATAAAACTATTACGCTGCGACGTTTCTATGCCAATCAGACTGTAATAACAATCGGTCCTCCCACAAAACCGGAGAGAACCGACTTTTGCTAACCTTGTGATTGAATTTGTCTGTATTTATTGCACTTCTTTAAGAGTTTTGTTATTTTGTTCTGAGTTTGTAACGGTTGAAAATTTATAACCTTTTATCCATGGAAATAATAAAGCAAATAATATCATTAGTATCCCTGCTCCCGTTATTGTTACCAATACATTCGTATTTTGAGCAACCCAGCCTCCAAATAGGATACCTCCTATCAAGCCTACAGTTATTACAGCTTGTAACAATGAGACACCTCTCCCTCGATATTGTGGAGGAGTTATGGTTATAAATAGGCTATTGATTATTGTGTTTAAAGTTCCGTTTAATAGCCCAAGAGTTAGGCACCATATGTATACCAAAGATAGTCCAGTGACCGGTAGCAAGTAATGCAATGGAGCAACGAATAACATTAACATCCCAATGCATACAGTTACTATAAGCAACTGGTGACCTAACTCCTTTTTGGTAAGCAAAGCTGCCACCCATATGGACCCAATAATTGCACCTCCGCTCATAATTGCTTCACTCATTCCATATTGAATACCATTCATTTGAAATGTTTTTAACAATAACGCATTATAATTCGTCTCTAGAGCTCCTGCAATTACCATGAATGGTAGAATCATAAGGATAACCAGCCGCAGTGGTTCACTTTCAAAGATTACCTGAATTCCTAAAGCAACGGATGCTAAAAAAGGCTTTTCACTCTTATGTAAATTTGGGGGAAGTGATTTATGATACAGCGATGCCAATAGAATAAAAAACGAAGATAGCAAAAATGTAAGTGCATCCATAATAAACACCAGTGCAAGATTGTCCAACAAAAGTAAGAAACCCGCAATTGATGGCCCGATCATACTCATGGCAAAATATGTACTCTGCGATATTCCCATAGCCTCAACAATTTTTTTCTTTTCAACAATTTCAGAAATGAAAGCAGATCGGGCTGGATAAAAAAAGGCTGTACCTATCCCTTCCATTAAAACTAAAAATATCAATATCGAAACTGAGTCATAATTTGCCAACATCAAGAAAACAATAACCGTACGATAGAGGTCTGCCCCTATCATGATCAATTGCCTTGGAAAGCGATCCGCAATAGTCCCCGCAATTACTCCTAGAACTGCACTAGGTCCCAGTTGTGCAAATAATACGAATCCGATCATAAGTGGATCCTGTGTAATTGAACCCACTAAAAAGATGATAACAGTCGTTAAGATCCCGTCACCCATTCGGGAAAATAATTGTGCTACCCAGAGATGGAAAAACGCCTTATTTTGAAGTAAGAGTTTCATCTATGGGATCCCCCAATTATACTCAGCACCACTTAAATCAATCCGCAAGAAGAATATGCTGTACTGTTAGGCTTCTCTACGAACAACCAAACTGGTAAAGTAAACCTAAAGG
>JACDOF010000023.1 GCA_017656235.1 Brevibacillus sp. | reverse complement strand
TCGGCTTGCGAAGCGGACAGTCCGGCTTCATGGGCGGTTGGCAGCGGAGTGAGGAAGGAAAATGGCCGCCTCCTCTATCCAGACACTATGTCTGAACGCTGCCGCCGCTCTCAGAGAAGCGGTGATCAGACTGCACGTGAACACGAGTGGGGCGGTTTTTCGCACTCACTTGGTGGCCAACCAGCGAAGAAGCAGTCCAGGACCGCTTCACGACGATCCGCAGGGGCAGCGGCAAAACGACGTCCCGCTGCCGTCGTGCTGCTGTTGCCGCTGCGATTTCCCTGCGGATACGCCGTTTCGCTGGCAGGTTGGCCAAACCGTTCGCTGGCGAAAAAACCGCCCGCACTCGCCATGACGCCCTGTTCGCCCCAAGACAGCGAGTGTGACAGGAGAGCGGCCATTTTCCGCCCGAACGACTTTGCCAACCATCCAAGCGGAGTGAGGAAGGAAAATGGCCGCCGCAGAAAAAAATCGCCCTTTTACCCGTGCTGTCACACCGGTAAAAGAGCGACTCCTGACCAACCTTATAGCACGATCAGCGGAATGCCCTCTTCACATGCGCGAGGCTCCACCGCCTGCCCCTTGGAGCGGATCAGTGTGTAGTATTCGTAATCACCGATGACGCTGAAGTCGCCTTCCATCACGCCGGGGTAGGCCCGGTTGACGGAGTACACCTGGCTTTGATGGGCGCGCAGCGCCTCTCCTTTTTTCTGCCGGTAGCGGGAAATGTCCAGCTTGCCGGTGATCGGCACGGCCGCTTCCGGTCCCTGGTCCTGGCAGTGATCGTAGTAATGCGGGATGGAGACGTAGTAAAAGTCGCAGTACTGTTCCGGCGAAAGCACCCGCTCCGCCTCAAGCACCGCCTCTGTCGTCGCGTGCGACAAGGCAATGTGGTCGGGATGGCCGGTCACACCGCATGGGGGAAACGTGACGACCACATGCGGCTTCACTTCCATCAGGGTAGCAGCAATCCGCGCAGCCAGTTCGCCGCGATCCAGCGAGGCCAGCGAACCGTCCGGGTAGCGGTACAATATCGTCCGCGTAATTCCCAGGATCGCGGCCGCTTGCTTCAATTCCTGTTCGCGGTGACGGGCCAGTTCTTCCCGACCCGAAAACTGAAAGCGGCCCGACCTCCCTTTGCAGCCGGACGTTGCGCAGACCAGGTATGTCTCATCTCCCGCTTCGTGATACTTGGCCAAAGTCCCGCCACAAGCAAACGATTCGTCATCCGGATGGGGAAACAGAAACAACAATCTTCTCACGTCATCACACCTCTGTCTACTCCGCCTCTGTCCGGCTGTGCAGATAGGCCAGCCCCTGGGCAATCACACCGGAAATCGGTTCGTGTTTGTCGCTATCCACCTCTACCTGCGGCGTCAGACGGCGCACTTTGTCGACGACCAACCGTCGTACCCGCTCATCGTTTTGCAGTACACCGCCCTGCAAGATCATTTTAAACGGTCTGTCGTTCAATGCCAATTGCTCAATCACGGCGCGTGCCGCTTGGTACAATTCGTCGGCCGCCTGATCGAGAATGTGACCGGCTACGGCGTCCCCCTTATCCGCCGCCTCGCTGACCAATGGCGACAGTTCGCCCACCTTTTCCACGGAGTAGGACGGGCCGTACGTCCAGTTGTACAGTTCTTCAACCTCCGACAATCCCAGATAGGAAAGGAGACTGTCTGTGAGCCGGGTTGACCTGCCCCGTCCGTCGGCCGCCTTCAGGACGGCGGTGATCATCTGCTTGCCGATCCAATAGCCGCTCCCTTCGTCGCCAACGCGATGCCCCCAGCCACCGGCCCGGGCGGTACGTCCTTCTGCATTGACGCCGTAGGCAATGGAGCCCGTTCCGGCAATCACCAATATGCCGGGACTGCCGTTGGTCGCTCCCAGCAGGGCGGCAAACCCGTCGTTTTCCACAATCAGGTGGCGGACGCGGATCGCAAGCCGATCCAGTACCTGCCGCACCATTTCCAGAATCACGCGCCGATCGTGCTCCGTATCCAGTCCAGCCATCCCGAACACGGCGCACTCCACTTCCCAGACAGCAGGCTCATCCGGAAAGCCGCCGTTCTGCCCGGTGTCACGCATCGCCTGGCGGATCGCTTCCGTCAGTTCCCGGCCCGCTGCTTCGATTCCGCTCCCTTGATAGTTGCAGGAACCGGCCCGTCCGGAACCGAGGACGCGCTGATCGGCGGCCACCATCACGGCCAGGCACTTGGTGCCGCCTCCGTCAACGGCGAGCAGCGGTATCTGGACACGTTTCATTACGGTTCACTCCATCCCTCTATCACCTGATCGAGCGCTGCAAATGCCCGCTCACAGGTTTCCTGTGCCGTCCGCCGCCACTCTTTCCGCTCGGCAAGCTGTTCGCTGCGTGCCGCGATCATCCGCTTCATCTCGGCGGGACTGGGACCGCCGGGCAAACTGCGAAGCGCGACAAAGTGTACGGGATCAAGTGCGAGCCGCAGCTGCTCGGCCGTCAGTTTCAATGGTCGGCCAATCATCGCTTCCGCCGCCTGATTGACCAGCTCCAGGCTGATTTGGTCGGCGGCCAGCCCCTGATCCACTGCCACCCTGACCACGCGGCTGACAATGTGATGGGCGGTGCGGAAGGACAGGCCGTCGGTGCGCACCAGAGTATCGGCCAGTTCGGTCACCGTGGCATAACTGGCTTTGGCCCGGTTCATCAGCAGTTCCTTGTTCACATCCATTGTGGCGACCACACAGGCCATCAGTCGGTACATCTGTTCCAGGACGGCCAAACTGCGCCAGGCGTAGGGCTGCATGTCGTCCTCGGTATCCACGATGTCGCCGAAGGGCGTGTTGTGCATCATCATCAGCACCGTGTAAGCATTGCCGGCAGCACTGGACAACAGCGAACGCATGTGCTCAAATGAGACCGGATTGCGCTTCTGGGGCATGATCGAACTGATCTGTACATACGGATTGGCCACTTTCAGTACGGCAAACTCCTGCGTGCACCACTGCAGCATATCCTGTACACACCGTCCCAGGGTAATCGCCGCCAGCTGCACGGCCGCTGCCGTTTCACCCAGGTAGTCGGCTCCGCCGATGGCATCGTAGGAATTTTCCACCAGGTCGTCAAAGGCGAGCAGTTGTCTCATCCGCTCACGGCTGATCGGAAAGCCGGACGTGGTGAAAGCAGCCGCTCCCATGCTGCTGAGATTCACCGTGCGATAGGCGTGCATCAGGCGCTCGATGTCGCGCCCCAGCGAGTCGACCACGGCCATCATGTAATGTGCCAACGTCGTCGGCTGTGCCTGCTGGGTATGGGTGTAGCCGATCATCACCGTCTCTACGTGTTCTGCGGCAAACTGAAGCAAGTGCTCTTGCAGATAGAGGGCCGATTTCAGGGTGTTCAGCAGCTTTTCGCGCAGAACCAGCCGGTAGATGGTGACCCCCATGTCATTGCGGCTGCGTGCCAGGTGCAGGTTGCCCGCCACATCACCGGCCAGCTCCAGCAACCGGCTCTCTACCTGAAAGAACAAGTCCTCATACTGCCCGGTATACGTTGAGCAGCGCAGTTCCTCCAAATCGAGGCGGCGCAGCGCCCGGGCAATGGTTTTTGCCTCTTCCTCGCTGATGATCTCCTGTTCGCGCAGCATGATCAAGTGCGCTTTGTTCACGGCCATCATCGGCTCCAGCAGATGCGTCTTGGCCTCGTTGAAAGCAGGTTCCAGCACGGCTTCCGTGTACGTTTTGCCCGGAAAGCTGGTTCCCTCCTGATGGAAAACCTGATCTCTGTAGTTCATGATTGGCTCCTCTCTCCCGCAGAATGCTTTCTTCTCATCTCCAACCAGTTGTGGATCAGTTGGTTCATGTTTCGGGCGGCCTCAGCGACAATCGCCTGACCGGCGGCAAGTGAGGTTTGGCGGATTCGACCGGTGTAACCGGACCAGCCCACAGGCGTCCCTTCCACCAGCACATAAGGCAGGGAAGAAAGCGGCGAGATCGCATCCAGTTCTTCATCCTCAGCGGTGACCGCAACCAGTTCGGGGCGAAATGCCTTCACTGCAGACATCTCATACGGACCGCCATGGCCGCGGCCAGCCGTCCCCTGAAACAGTCCCTGCTCTTCACAAAACGACACGGCAGCCATCTGCCACCAGTTAATCAGCAGAAAGCTGGCATCCTTGTACCTGCCGGTAACCGCTTCTGCCACCGTGCGGGACGGTCCCATGTTGGCGTCGTGCGCGTTTAACAAAACGATGTTTCGCAGCCCCAAGCGACAGATGCCTTCCACCACATCGGTGAGATAAGCGATATACACCTCCGGACGAACAGAAATCGTACCCGTATAGTCGCTTGTCTTGCCGGGACATGGGGCATAGGGCACAACCGGATAGATCAGCGGTTTTCCTGATGGATCAAGCAGATCGGCAAAGCCTTCTGCCAGGATCTGATCGGTTCCAAACGGCGAATGAGGGCCGTGATATTCGAGGGAGCCGAGAGGCAGAACTGCATAGTTTGCTTCCTTTACCGCGGCGTCCAGTTGGCGGCCGTGCAGGTTGGCTATCTTCATCAATCTCCTCTCCTATCGGTCGCCGGGGAGGAAGCCGGAAATCCGCCGGCTCCTCCCCTGATTGGGTTATTGGTTCAAGCTGATCATGTTCACGAACATCCGAATCGCTCCCGGCACCAGTTCCGGAATCTGGCGGTACCAGACGAGCGTGCTGTAGGTATATGTTCCTTTTCCGTAGGGGGCGGTCAGGAAAGTACCGGTAAACTCTTTCTCGCCGGGATCGCCCAGTGAAATCAACGCGGTGTATTTCTCGCTCCAGGCGGACGCATTGTAGAGCGAACGATCCTGAACCCAGCCCTTCCAGTCTTCCGCCGTTATCTTGTTGGGCTTGTTGAAGATGGGGTGATCCGGAACCAGCATGGTCACATTGGAATTCTCATCGGTGACGCGCCAGTCAATAGAGGGCTCGCCGATGGTGATCGGATACGGCGCCAGGTCAGGCTTCCAGTTGTCAGACGGCTTGTGGTACTGCACTACCAGATTGCCGCCGTTTTCCACGTACTGAAGCAGCCTGCTGTTGCTTGGAATCAGTTCCGGCCTGAATCCGTACGCCCGGATGCCGAGTACAATCGTATCGTACCGGCTCAGGTCGCCAGTCTCCATCTCCTTGGCACTCAACTCCACCACATCTATCCCCAACTGTCGCAAATACTGATCAATGTTGTCGAAGCCGCTGGAGACATAGCCCACTTTCAGCCCCTCGGGCACAATCAGATCAAAGGCCTGGATCGTCAGAGTGGCCGGTTGAATCAGATACGTGCGGCCGATGTGCGGATAGTCGATGACTTCTGTCCGCAGTGTGCTGGTCGTGCCTGCACCGCTCGCTGCCGCGGTGATCGTATAGGTCCCCTTCTCGACCGAAGCAGGGGGGCTGACGGTAAAGTCGACCGACTTGATTTCCCCTTTTCGGTCAAAGGCCAGCGTCTGCACGGCCGGTTCAACTTTCCACCCGTCCGGCACGACGAGCGAAATGGTGCTGGCTGCCGCACCCGGGTTGTAATTGCGGACGGTTACATGAACCGGGATCGGCTGATCTGCTTTGCGCGTGTTCAGCACGGCAGCACCGGGGTCGAGGGACAGCGAAAAATGGGGCAGTACAGCAACCGTCTGGACAGGCTGGACAATCAGCGTACTCTTGCTGCCAAAGGCCGCATAGCTGACTTCGGCCGTGACCGCCGACGGCTTGTAAGGATGAAACAGCGGCGCATCATTGGGCACGGTCACCTGAAACGCCGCCGACACCGTCTGGTTGTAGCCCAACTCGGCAAATTGCGTCGGGCCGAGGGGCTTTACCTTCCAGCCGTCCGGTACATGGAGCGACAGTTCCACCTGGTTCAGCTTGACGCTGCCGCCGTTGTAGGCCGTGACCGTCATCGTGGTCGTCTGTCCGGCCACCAGTTCGCCTGTCTCCGGCTTCAGCCTGGCAACAAAGGATACCGCTTCCGCACTGGCCCGGTTAAGCTGCTCCTGCTTTACCGCCAGGCGATGCAGCAAATCGGCCCTGGTCGTTTCGTCCAACTGCGCCGCCTTGACATTGGCAATCGCCTGCTCCAGATGCTGTTTCATCTCGTGCACTTCCCGCGCCACTTCGGCAAACTGCGGAAATGCGGCGATCACTTCCTCTGCATCTTTGTGCAGTGCACGCAGCTCTTCGGCCACCATCGGACCGTCTTGCTGACCGACAACCTCATTGGCCAGGTCGTCAAAAGTGAAGGCGATCCCCTCGAAGAAGTCTGTCTCCTTCTGCTTGGTCGGCACGACCGACTTTTCCAGTTTGTAGTAGTTGTACGATGGTCCCTCATCGTAGTGGCGGCCCATCCCCTGGGACTTGTGCAGGAAACGGGACTCTTCGCCAAGCTGCAGGTAGGAGGCGCCGTAGATTTCGTCATAGTCGCCGGTTGGCACGCGCACGCTGTAGTCATCCGAATTGGCTGGAACGTACAGCTTTTTCACCTGCCAGGGCAGCAGCCCCTGTTTTACATGCTCCGGAAAAACGTCGGGGTTGGCGGCGTCTTCAAAGGCCTTGACGCTCAGCACGTTGATCGCGCGGTGATGCCCGTGCGTCGACTCTTCGTTCAAAAAAGCCGGAATCAGCACGTCTGGTCGCAGTTGGCGGATCTTGCGGATCAGCCGTTCATATGCGACATCTTCTCCCCACTTGTCCAGTGTCTCCTCAGGGCTTTTGGAAAAGCCAAAGTCGTAGATAGGGTCGTCGATGTCCTCACTCAGGATTCCCAACGTCACATTGGTCACGCGGGACGCTTCCTCCAGCTCACGTGTGCGGATGACACCCAGCGCGTTGAACAGCTCGCTGCCAATCTCGTTCTGTCCGCCCTCGCCGCGGTTGGCGATGATGCTTGATGTATCGACTCCTCTTCCCAGTGACAGATAGGCCAGTGTGGCGCTGTGTTCGTCATCAGGGTGGGCCCCCGTGTTCATCGCACTGGCGATGGTGGTGAGCGGCTTGATTGCCTTCCACAGGTCGACGACACCGCGGTCCGCCTGCACGGGCTGCACCGCTGCCGGCATTACCAGCGCAGCGACTAAAGCAGCCAGGGTGACGATGGAAAACAACCTGGTTCGTGACTTCCCTTTTTTCATAGGATTCTCCTCCCTTTCGCGTGGACTCTGGCTTGATCTATGGACGGGCAGCGGGTTCATCTGCCTGTCTCTCAATCATGGCTTTTCCCTGCTGTCGCCACCTGCTGCCAGGCCATGAAGGGATCACGATAAAAGTCAGACGGCCGTACCGGCTTTGTCTCCAGCTAATTTGCGAGAGAAGAACAAGACGATGATGATCAGGGTGATTTGCAATACTCCGTAGGCACATGCCGTCCCGAACTCAAAGGCGTACATGCGCTGGAAAATCTCAACGGACAGCGGCGTCGCACCGGGCGTAAACAGCAGGATGGAGGCGACAAACTCGCCAATCCCCTGAACGAAGGCAAGCAGGGTTCCTGCCAGCACACCGCTGAACGCCATCGGGAAGACGACCCGTCGGAAACTGTACCACCAGGTCGCTCCCAGATTGCGTGCCGCTTCTTCAACCGATCCGTCCATCTGCATCAGCGTCGCCGAGGTGGAACGGAAGACCAGCGGCAAATGGCGCACAAAATAGGCTAGCGGCATGATCCAGAAGGTACCGACCAGCACCTGCTGAAAACTGAACACGGACGGTTCGCTGAAAGCTGCGATCAGGTTGACCGCCACGACCGTACCGGGCAGGGCCCACGGCAGCATGATCAGCACATCCAAAAGCGTCTTGCCCCTGAACTTGAGCCTTACCATGGCGTAAGCGGCTGCCACGCCGAAGATGACATTCCCGATGGTGGCGATAAAGCTCAGTTCAAAGCTGGTTGCGATCGGCTCCCAGGTCTTGCTGTCGGTGAACAGTTCCACATAGTGATCCAGTGTGTAGGATGGAGGCAGGATTTGTACGGTCCAGGTGCCGTCTTCCGAAAAGGAGATCAGCACCAGCACCATGATCGGCAGCATCAGCACGATTACACCAATGGTTGACAGCACCATGGCCAAATAACGGCCGAGCGGGCTTTTTACTTCCGTCCGGTGTACGCTAATCCCTTTGCTCAGATTTTGGTAGCTGCGAGCCCCCTGATACCAGCGCATCAAAATCAGAAACAGGATGGAAACAATCGAGAGAATTGTCGACTGCGTCGCCGCCATCTCCAGATTGCCGTTGGTTCGCGACAGGTAAATCTGCATGGTCATCGTACGGTCCACGCCAAAGATCAGCGGCGCGGTGTAAGAGGCCATCGAAATCATGAAGACCAGCAAAGAGGCCGCTACCATCGCCGGCGTCAGCATCGGCAGGATGACCCGCCTCCAGACCGTCAGACGACTGGCTCCCAGGCTGGCGGCGGCTTCCTCCAGTGACGGGTCGAGGCCCTTGATCGCCGCAGAGGCAGTCATGTAGAAATAGGTGTACATGGTAAAGGTATGGACGACAAGCACTCCCCAGATGCCTTTCAGCGAAAAGGGCACCTGTTCCAGATCGAACAGCCACTGCAGCGTCCGCGGGATGATTCCGCTCTCGCTGTACAAAAAGGTGAAAGAGAGCACGCCGACCAGCGGCGGCAGGGCCATCGGCACCATCGCGAGGACGGACAAAATCCGGCGGCCCGGAAATTCGTAGCGCTCCAGGAGAAAGGCCATCGATACGCCGACGATCCCGCACAGAATCACACTCAGTACCGATATGTACAGGCTGGTCCAGAGTGCCTCCAGGTTGGCGGGATGCTCCGGGTCAAAAAAGGCGGCGTAGTTCTTCAGCGAAAACTGGCCGTCTGCCTTTACGCTCTCAAGGAACGTCTCAAACAGCGGATAGATTACGTAGGCGAACAGGATCAAATACAGCGGTGCCACCAGGACGTAGACGAAGTAGGGAGAAGCGGTGAGCGAAGTCCGTCGCTTGGGTGCAGCCGGTTTGGTCAGCTCTGTCTTCACGCGCTCTCCCCCCCTATCCCACGAAGTAGATACTCTCGGTCGGAATGTGCAGCGCCAATTCCTCACCACGCTGCCTGACCCGGTGTCCCTGGTTGACGAACATCGCCCGCAGCCGGTTGCCGCCCACTTCTGTCACATAGTTGACGCTGGCCCCGGTAAACTCGGAGACGATGATGTTCCCTTTCACCACGTTGTGCTGATCGTCCGGTTTGGCTTCGCGGATAAACTCCGGCCGAATCGAGATCGCTGTTTTTTGGCCGACCTTCAGCTGACACGCTGGCGAAGCGTTTTGAACACGCCCGGTCAGCACCAGCTCTGGCGCCACTTCAATGCGTGCCTCGCCGCTGTCGATGCCGACCACCGTTCCTTCCCACAGATTGGTTTCACCGATAAACGTGGCGACAAACCGGTTTAGCGGCCGGTTGTAGATTTCATCCGGCGTGCCGATCTGCTGGACCACGCCGCCGTTCATCACCATGATCCGGTCGGACATGGACATGGCTTCCGCCTGATCGTGTGTCACGTAAATGGTGGTAATGCCCAACTCCAGCTGCAGCCGTTTGATCTCAAAACGGGTTTCCTCCCGCAGCTTGGCATCCAGATTGGACAGCGGCTCATCGAGCAGCAGGATTTGCGGTTCAATCACCAGTGCCCTGGCCAGTGCCACCCGCTGCTGCTGGCCGCCCGAGAGCTGGTCAATTCGCCTGTTGCCGTAGCCGGAAAGATGGACGAGCGAAAGCGCCCGCTCCACCTTTTCCTTGATCTGCGGCCGCGGCAGCTTGCGCACCTGGAGGCCGAAAGCAATGTTTTCAAACACACTCATATGGGGAAACAAAGCGTAGTTTTGAAATACCATCCCCGTATTGCGCTTGTTTGGCGGCAGCGCGGTGACATCGCGATCACCGAACAGGATGCGTCCGGCGCTCGGGTAGTAGAAGCCGGCGATCATGCGCAGTGTCGTCGTCTTGCCGCATCCACTGGGGCCGAGAAAGGTAAAGAACTCACCCGGCTTGATTTCGACGTGTACATCGTCTACGCCTCGCACGTTGCCAAATACTTTACTGACATGCTCCAGTGTCACACCGCTCAAGACCAATTCCCCCCATTGTAAAGATGAGCAGACAGATTCCTCCGTTCCGCTCTACTTGCTGCCCTTTCCTTTGATGTTTTCATCCCAGTACTGCATCCATTCTTTTTCCTTGGCCGCCATTACTGCCCAATCGATGTCCAACGGCTTCAACTCGGTGTCTTTCAGCCAGGAAGGCAGATTATCCTTGCTGATGTCGCTGCGGGTCGGAATCTGGAACAGCTTCTCGGCCAGCTCGACACGGAGCTCCTCGTCGAACAGGAACTCATAGAACGTCTTGGCCGCTTCCAGGTTTTTGGCCCCTTTGACAATCCCGACACCGTCAACGAGGATCGGCGCTCCACTCTTCGGATAAATGAAATCAAACGGCTGATTCTGGGTTTCTTTCTGAATCAGGATGTCCTGCAGGTTCCACAGCGAAATCAACCCTTCCTGGCGAGCCAGTTTCAGGTACAGGTTGGTCGGATTTTGCGCGTACTCCTTGGTGTTCGCATCCAGCTTCTTCAGCCATTCGTATCCTTTTTCCGGCGTATCCGCCCCCTGGCGGTAAATCATCGCGGAGTAAATCGTGCGCATCGTACCCGACTGCAGGACGCCGCGAATGATAATCTTGTCCTTGTACTTGGGATCAAGCAGGTCGTCCCAGTCCTGCGGCGCTTCTTCCGGTTTGAGCGCCTGGGAGTTGTACATGATCACCTCAGGCAGCAGCATTTCGCCGTACCAGCGGTCCTGCGGATCCTTGTACAGCTCCGGGATTTGGTCGCTGAAGCTGGGTTTGTAGCTTTCCAACAGCCCTTCATCGGCCGCGGTCATCAATGCTGACTGCGTACCGCCCCACCAGAAATCAGCCTGTGGATTGGCCCTTTCGGCGCGCACCCGCTCCAGGATCTCCTGGGCACCCATCGTCAGCACATCGACCTTGATGTTGGGGTGTTTTTCTTCAAACTTGGGCAGGATCGCTTCAACCACGTTTTTGTCACGTGCCGTATAAATGACCAGCTTCTGCTGCTCATCCGCGGGCGCCTGGCCGGATGTCTCCGGCTGCTGGCTGTCCGCCGGGGCACTGCTGTCGGGTGACGGCGCCGTTTGCCCTCCGCCACCACAGGCGGTCAGCGCCAGCGCCATTGTCCCGGCCATGATGCCGCAAAGCCACTTTTTCAGCAAATTGTCTGACTTTTTCACAGTAACGTTCCCCCTTTTTTCGTCTTTCCGTCATTTATCCAACAGCTTCTCGGAAGGAAACGCTTCCAAGACGCTGTAGACGGCACCGATCAATCCTGCTTCTTCTCCCAGACTGGCTTTGACGATTCGCGGCACGACGGGTACCCACTCGCTCAACCAGTTCTCGATCTGTTCCATCCCTTTCGGATCGACGTGGACCATTTCTCCACTCAGGATGAACAGCTCCGGGTTAAGGACACTGATCACGTTGGCCATGCCATACGCCCAGTGGCGGTACACATCGTCGAGCAGCTGCTCCGCCTGCCGGTTCCCCTGCTCACGCTGTTCGATCAACTGCTGGATAATACTCGATTCCTCCCGCAGGCCGGAAAGAAAGCTCTGCGCTCGCTTCCAGATGCCGGGGACGGAATAGTTGCTCTCAAAGACGCCGAATTCCCCGTTCCGCCGGTTATGTACCGGCCCGATCATCATGTAGCCCACTTCGCCAGCCGCTTCCCGGCTGCCCCGGAAAAACTGGCCATCCAGCATGATGCCGGCGCCAATCCCTGTTCCCACGTACAGGTAGACGACATGAGCCGAACCGGAACCTGCACCCCGGGCGCACTCTCCCAATGTCATCATGTTGACGTCGTTGTCGATGATCACCGGGATGCCCAGCCGCCGGGCGATTTCCTGCTGTACCGGCAAGTCCACCCACCCCGTGCTGGGCGAAAAACTGACCGTACCGCTGTGACGCTGGGTAATGCCGGGCAGCCCGACCCCAATCCCCAGCAGTCGTTCGCGGGATACGCCGCTTTGCATGAGCAGATGCTCCAGGCCGTCGGCCAGATCGCGAATGACTCTGTCGCTGTCGGCCGGCTGCTTCAACCGGGTCCGATGTCTCGCCAGAAACTCGCCCTTGAGATCGGCCAACGCCATCTGCAGGGTGGTGCCTTCGAATACGGCTCCGGCAATGGCGTACGCCTGGTAATTGTACTCCAACAGGATTGGCTTTCGCCCGCCCTTGGAATCACCCACTCCGACTTCCTGCAGGAGTCCCTCTTCAATCATCTCATTGACCAGCGCGGAAACACAGGGACGGCTGAGCCGGGCTTCTTTGGCAATGTCGGCGCGCGAAATCTGACCGTGCCGAATCACCTGCTGCAAGATCTGTTCCTTGTTTAATTTTTTGACCAATTGACTGCTGCCTCGTTTGGAAAAATCACGCACGGATCAGTTTCACCACCACAGTTAGTTAAATTAACTAACAAAGTCATTATCATTATAGGCCTATTATTAGAAATAGTCAAATAATATCGCAAATATTCCTCTCTGTTTCCAGGCGACCCTTTGGGCTGGCGAGAGGCCGCTTGTCTGATCCAAATGAAAAACAGCTCCCACCGAGGATAACCTCTGCAGGAGCTGTTTCGTATCCCTTATCGCATGGTCACAGTCGTAATATCTCTTCCCCAACCAGTACCATCAGCGGAATGGTCAAAAGCCCGATCAGGGTGGAACAGACGGTTGCCATCGCCCCCATCTGTTCGTCTGCCGCATAGCGCGCAAACAGGATCGACGCCAGCGTGAGGCTGGGCATTGTCACCTGAACCATCACCACCCGAGTCACATCAAGGGGCGGGGTGATGAACGACAGCATCAGGCAGACCGCCAGCGGAAACAGACACAGTTTCACGGTGATCGGCAAACCGATCACGGGAAGCGGAAACGGTTTCCTCACTTTGAGCAGCGAAGGGATCAGCATCCCGATGTACAGCATGGCCAGCGGGGAAGCCAATTGGGCCAAGGTGGAGGTCAAGGTCTTGACTGTCTCGGGCGGCTGCCAGCCCACCAGGGCGATGACCATCCCGCCAACAATCGCCACCATCGGAATGTTGATCAGCGCTTTCATACTGCTCAGGGAAAATGAGCGGCGTTCTTGCAGGAGCATCACACCCACCGTCCAAAGCGTAAAGTCGAGTCCGGCATCAAAGACGGCGGCAAGCAGCGCCCCTTTTGGCCCAAACAAAGCCGCACAGAGCGGAAGGCCGATGAATCCCGTGTTGCCAAGACCGGAGACGATAGCCATCTCACAGGCCTTTCGCCTTGGGGTCCGGACCGCCTTGGCCGCAAGCCACCCCATTCCGATTCCGATGCAGTTCAACAGGACTGACAAAAAAAAGATGAGAAAGATCTGCGCAAGCAACGTCTCGTCAATCGGTGTTTGAAAGATGCCGTTCAAGATAATGCACGGCATCGCTACATTGACGATCAGCACGATCATCAGCTGGCGGTTGTCATCGGTTAACGGTACCTTGCGAGCAACCGCGGCACCGATCCCGATAATCGCCGCCATCATCGCGACAGACGAGAACAGCGGCCCCATTTCCACTGCCCGTGTCCCTCCAACTCTCCGATTCTCCCATTGGCTGTTTCGTTCGTGCCGGCGACATCACGCCATCGGAGATGCTTCTTCGATCAACTGCCAGCGAATCCCGTCATAACTGCCCCTCTCACAGGTACGCAGAATGTCGCCGCAAACCGGTATCGCCTGCTCCAGCGGCACACACCACCTGCTGGGAAACGCCGCTTCGCCCCCCTCCACAGTGAGCGTCTCCAGTGTGTCGGCTGCGCTGTCCAGGGCAAGCACAAAGTGCTTCACACAAGGCTCGTATTCCTTCCATTGAACGAGCACTTTCCCCCGGTTCCCGCCGGCGACAACCAGATCGACATGATCCCCGTAGGCAGCGTGGACAAGCGTGCAGCCGCTGCCATCCAGCGCCGCAATGGCGCGCAGCACCTCGTGCCAGGCGGTATGCGTGGTCTCTTCTCCTGTCGCGTCCGTAAACATCCGCCAATCGTTCATCCGATCTGCTCCTGTTCTACTCGTCTTCTTTCTTGTACTCTACCACTACTTCCGTCCCCAGTCCACCACGAGCATTCCATTTCGCCTCAATCCGCATGTAGAGCGGATCGCAGCAGGCTACCAGATCGTTCAGAATGCGGTTGGTGGCGTGTTCCTGGTAGATCCCCACGTTCCGGTAGGAGGTGAGGTAATACTTGAGCGATTTCATCTCGATAAGCTTTTCATTGGGGATCAGATAGATTTTCAATTCGGCAAAATCAGGCAGTCCCGACCACGGACAAACGGAGGTAAACTCGGTGGTCGGGATCATCACTTCCGTACGTTTGCCCACATATTCGTAGGGAATGGTCTCCAGAATGTCCACCATGATCGCCGATTCGTCCTGCGTGTCAAAGCGGATCTTGTTGTACTTGCTGTGGTTGTGTTCTACCTGTGCCATGAGTCTCTCATCCTTTCTTGTTGGTTTGACGAAGGGTGGGCCAATTCAGCGGAATCGCGTAAGCAATCGGATCGGCCGCCCCCGCTTCCCGGAATCCTTTGATCCGCAGCCGGCAGCTGTCGCAAACGCCGCAGGCCAGCTCTCCTCCCTGATAACAGGAGGTGGTCAGGTGATACGGCACCTTCAAAGCCAGTCCGAGCCGGATCGTGTCCGCCTTGCTCATATGCATCAATGGCGCTTCAATCGTCACCCCATCGCCTTCTGTGCCCAACCGGGTCGCCTGCCGCGCCGCCTCGTTCATGGCAGCGATAAAGGACGGGCGGCAATCGGGGTAGCCGCTGAAATCGACAGCACTGACGCCAATGAAAATCGCCTTCGCCCCGATCACTTCCGCGTAGGCCGTGGCCATCGAAAGAAAGATCAGATTGCGTGCCGGGACGTACGTGGCGGGAATACCGGATTCCACTCCATCCGTCGGCACCGGAATCTGCTCATCGGTCAAGGCGCTGCCGCCAATCTGGCGGAGAAAGCTGGTGCTGACAATCTGGTGCTGCGGCACTTTGTAATGGGCCGCGACCTGTCTGGCCTGCTCTACTTCCCGGCTGTGCCGCTGCCCGTACTCGAAGGTGAGCGGATACAGCGTGTAGCCCCGCTCTTTGGCAATGCCCATGCAGGTTGTGCTGTCCAGGCCGCCGCTCAGGACAATGACCGCTTTTTTTTCGCCCCTCTCCATTCTTCTTCTCTCCTCCTCCTTCTGTCACCACAGGCCGCGCTCAGCACACGGCCTAGACCCCGCGTGCCTCGGGGTGCCAGATGACCTTGTGGATTTGCAGATTCAGCTTTACTTCCTTCCGGCCGCTGGCGAGCAGCAGTTCAACCAGCCGGGCTGGCGGCATCGTCTCCCAGACTGGACTGAACAACGGCTGTGCCGCAATCTGATGCCCGTCCAGCACCGCGCAGGCAGCCGTGAAATCACCTTCGTCGGCGATCACAAATTTTAGCTCATCCTGCGCTTCCAACAGCGCGAGATTGCCGCTGATCATCCGCTCCGCCTCGCCGCTCCCCGGCAGCTTCCAGTCCATGACGAAGCGAACCTTGCGGGCTGCCTCCTCGTCTGTCTCCCGCAGGCGGACAAACGGATCGATTGGAACCGCCCCGTTTGTCTCGATATGCAAATCCGTCACGCAAGGGATGTGTGCCAACCTCTCTACCAGGGCCAGTGATTTATCTCCGTGCATCAGCGGTTCGCCCCCGGTCAGGCAGACGTACCTGTTGCCGTATTGTTCAACCTGTTCGGCGATATCCCCAATCGTGGCGTAAAAAGCCGGTTGATGGGGAGCATAGCTGTAGGTCGTGTCGCACCAGGTGCAGCGTAGGTTGCAGTTAAACACCCGGACAAACGTCGTTGGGTACCCTGCCTTCGTCCCTTCTCCCTCCACGGTCTGGAAGATTTCCACCATCGGCAGTCTCCAATCGCGGGCGGCTGTCATCTAAGCTTCCTCCATCCATTCCCGCTTCAGCGTACCGTAGCTGTTGGGGGTCTCGTACAGCTTCAGCTCTTCGATGCGAAACCCTTCCGCTTTCAACCCTTTTTCCGCCAGTGACCGGTCAATTTCTTCCCACATCCAGACCAGCAGATTCTCCACTGATGGATTCATTGGCGGCAGTGTTTCGTTCAGGTACCGGTGGTCCAGCCGATCTCTCAGCACTTCCTCGTAGATCTGCTTGATCGTGCCGAAGTCGATGCTCATGCCGATCTCATTGGGATAACCGCTGATCGTCACTTCCAGCCGGTAGGTGTGTCCGTGCAGACTGATGCATTTTCCTTCGTAGCTGTGCATGTGATGGGCAGCGTCAAACGTAAAGACCTTGCTGATCGCAACCCTTTTGTTGTGGTAGCGCAGTTGTTCCGGCCGAATATCACGGTGAAGACGCTGCAGCTTGTGAGGAAGTTCGTACGTGCCCATTAGCCGTTCACCTCCAAGAAAACCTGGTTTGGTCTTGCAGCCTGGCGCTTGGCTGCTCCAGGTCCATCGCGACGGTCGACCGCTTGTTCCCAAATAAAAGAACCACTCCGCACCGGCTTAACGCACACAGGTGGAGAGTGGTTCCCGGATCACTTTTCGAACAAAAAAAGAATTCGTAAGTGAATCACTCTCCCCTAGTTTTGTTTTACGAGAGGAGGGGGTTTCGAACTCTCGAGCACGTCGCTTCATCCATCATAGCAGATTGGGAGGACCGATGAGAAGAGAAAAAAGTTTCCCGGCCAAAAAATCTCCGAGTGTCTCGATCATCCGCTTTATGGCCACCTGCCGGGCAAGCATTCGGGTTCGGTTGCGTCCAAAAAAATAGACCCTGGCGCAGCGGGTCTATTTTTATGTGTTTGAAAAAGTGATGCGTTTCACCACTTGTCGTCAAAGAACAAGAAGATGATCACAATAATCACGATGATCCAGATAAACTCGTCGAAATCGTTAAATTTCCTCATCCCCATCCCCCTCTCTGCTAGGTGCTGCGGCAGCCAGCCGTGAAGCACTCCTGCCAGTAGTTCAATCTATGGCTGTATGTCTGTCTCTGCTTGGACACCAGCATAAGAAGGTGGGAAAAAGGCGATTATCCCCAACCTTATCCTTTACAATTCCTTTATCAAATCTACACCGAATCTCTATCAAAGATTAACAATAGCTGTTTATGATGTAAGTGTCAGACCCTGCGATGGACATAGCGTCCCCAACTTGCCGCTTTTTGGCTGAGTCCCCTTTGTCAGCCGAAAAGTGGTCTTTTTTTATCTACGGCGCAGCGGAAGCAGCAGCACGACGGCAGCGGGACGTCGTTTTGCCGCTGCCCCTGCGGATCGTCGTGAAGCGGTCCTGGCCTGCTTCTTCGCTGGTTGGCCACCAAGTGAGTGCGAAAAACCGCCCCACTCGTGTTCACGTGCTGTCTGATCACCGCTTCTCTGAGA
>JACDOF010000022.1 GCA_017656235.1 Brevibacillus sp. | reverse complement strand
TGGTCGGAAAACGTTCTAACGTAAAACGGCAAAAATTTGTCTGGACTTTTGGGGGCAATCTGGGACAAACTGATTACGCGCGCTGAGCAATCGTATCGATTGCGACCCGAAGGTCGATTCGCGTGCTGTTTGTGGAAGTGGACTATACACAAGCTTGCAACGACAACAGGGATTGGAAAATCGAATCGCAGTTGTACACGAGTGAAGGGAACAAAAGTTTCAGGTAGTGGTGAAATTTTAGGGGGCTGACCAGAAAGTTAGTGAAAACTGAGTTTCTGGATAGCCCCATTTTATAGTGCAAACCAAAATGCAAACTGACTTTAAGGAAAGCGCTGGAATCAAGAGGTATCGAAAAACCAATCAAAAGCGTAAAATTCAAGGTTTTCGCTGACAACAATCTAACAAGAGGAACCTAACGGAATCTATTAAAAAGATGTTTTTTATTTTCCTTGCTTGCGTAATGGTATTGGGGATTGGTGTTAGTTCCTATGGCAACGAACTGTCACCTTCTGCGATCAACTCCGCAGAAAACATCAATGACTCGGTATCGTCGCTAAACTACGACACCCGCAACGAACGAGTCGAGTTTACGATGCAGAACGGTACCAGTTACAGCAGTGGGAACTAGATGACGAACCACCTTTCCCTTTTGCTGATCGTAGCGATGATCGGCATGTTGTGCAGCTTCCTTTGGGCATTGGAACCGCAAGAAAAGGTTCGAGAGAGTCAAGAGGTGCGGGTGCGGACGGCTGCTACTCTCACCTATCATTAAGAACCAAGAACCGCTGTGGAAAAACCAAAAGTATGAGGAACCGCTGATGAACAAACTGGTTGTCTTTATGATCTGCCTGAGTGTAACGATTACCATTTTTTCCATGATCGCCTGCATTGAAATCTACTCGCTGGAGCGGGCGATTGCACGTGGATTTTATTCGGACATCATGGACGACATGCAGGATATCGGCTACCTCGATGACAGGTTGGAGCAGTACTACCGGGACAAACTGAAATCGTTCGGCTGGAAGCCGTTGGAGGGGGATTTCTTCGCTGGCACTCACCCCAGAACCGCCGCCGTACGGGCGCGGAAAGAGAACAACGAACATGTCACACTTGTTTTGCGCATCCAGCCGTCCCAGGTATCGCAGTGGCTTCACTACTTTCAGGAAGGGGAACGCGATTTCCTGTTTACGGGAAGTCGCCCCTCCGAATACTTCAGTCCGGAGTGGTAAGCGATGAACAAACTGATTTCTGTGTTGGCATTACTGGCGATTGTGGTTCCGCTGTCTGCTGCCGTGCTGATCAGCGGCCCCGACAACCTGTTGGATGCTTGTCAGACGTTTTTTGAGAAACTGCTGGAGCGGGCCACAAGCTTTGGAGTTGTCTGATGGGACAGGTTATTGCAACGTTGCTCTGCGCCGTTGTATTGTTGGTTGTTCCCTTGGGAGTGGTACAGGTACATCTGGTAATGCAGGTGAAGAGCGAATTGGCCGACCTTAGTCTTGCTGCAGCCAAATACATCAGCAATCGCGGAGGACTGAACCAGCAGGACGTGGAGGAGGCTGTTCGCCGCTTTATCGAGCAGGAATTGGCGGAAAAACCATTTCGGATCGAGCCTGCCGGTGTAACGGTGGGGGTCGAGCGATTGAAAGCGGCCGATCCACTGCTTTGGAGCCACGAAGACCAGTTTCGCTTGCAGCTTGGCGTTCCTTATCCTGCCATAACCAGACTGTTTGTGGGAAAAGAACGCTTAGCCGTCAGCAGGTACGGGACGATTAACGTGATGGATTATGATTTGTGAAGGCGGAATCTGAGGCTGCAGGAGCTTCTTGAGACTAGACGAGGGAGGGAGAGCAACGGGGATTCAACTTTTGTCCATTTCAGCGATGCTGGTGTTTCTGCTGTTTGGACTGGCTGTGTTTGACGCCGATTTAGCGATGCACAAAAAGCTGGAGGTAAAGGCTCTGTTGGAACTGGCTAATCATGATGCCACTTTTGCCGTCAATGAGGTGCTGAAGACAGAGGGCATTATCGACCTCAATCTGGATGAAGCGCTCGATCGCTTTGCACGGCGCATGCAGGAAAACGGGGGATACAGCCGTGAGGGAAATAGGTTTCACCCTTCAGCCGACAGCGTCACCTCTGATCCATTGCCGTTTGCTTATTACTACATCGACTTTGAGCATTGGCAGCGGGATTTTTCTCTCTCCCTGCGTTATCACGACGACAGTTTGCAGCAGATAAAAGCTGTGCATGGCAGCATCGCCCAAACGGAGGGAGGCTATATCGAGGTGGAGATTATCACGGAAGAAGGCGAGGTACTGCGACTCTCGCCGAAGCGAATGGTCGGACCTTCCTTGCTGGTCGTTGCGTATGTGGATGAACAGCCCTTTACGCCGCTCCTGTCCGGGCATGCCTTTCCTGTGGTAAGTGTGGAAGAAATAAAGTGGTAATGGAGCGGCACTTAAGGGGGCCTCGCTTGGGGAGAGCACTGCAAAGGTGCTCTCTCGATTTTAATATATCATTCTTTAATGCTGGATTGTCTGTCGGCGGATAGCATGGCAGCTTGTGCGTTGAACATTTTCTTACATTTCATTATTGCTGAAAATCAGTACCGCGAAGTTCTGGCATAGATTGCCGATACAGTGTCATAAATACGAGTGCGGACGTTTTTCACGCTTACTTAAGGTGGCCAACCAGCGAAGAAGCAGTCCAGGACCGCTTTACGACGCCCGCAGGGCAGCGTCAAAACAATGACCCGCTGCAAATACTCAAGGAGAATGGCCACATGTTGTCGTTTTGAAGCGAGCTGGAAAAAGACGGTGGAAACTCCGCAAGAACTTCCGCCGAAAAAAAACAGGTGGCGATCGGGGAATGGCCTTCAAAGGATCTGGTCGTTCAGGAAGCGCATTAACGCTGGTATTGGATTTTATGTTCGCTCTCCTCAGGAGCGTCTTATTTCGTACTGCCATTCAACAAAATTCTACAATTTTTTCAAAATCAGCAAGTTGTCTGAGAGTTCCTCTCTTTCAGCCGCTTTTATTCATTCGGGCATCTGGCAGGGTATCCAAACTATCATCGTCCCTGTATCTTGGTAGAGGATCGCCGATGCCACAAACTGGGGCTGTTCCCATCTGTTTTTGTTGGATGTTTGGTTAATATTCTGTAAAAGAGGGAGGAATTCACTTCCTTTTGTCGAAATATGCTTACATATAGAATTAACTGAATATTTTTCATTTTGGATGAAGTGAGGGTTGCGAATGACCGTGAGGTGCTCCTCTTTCCAAGGTTGCCCCCGCAGATGGCGGGAAGTCGAAAAACAATTGGGAGTTGTCATCCCCCGCTCACTCAAGGATGACACCTCTGCACTGTTGTTCCTGGAAAGCGTCGCTGCAACACCCATGTTGGACAAAGACGAAGAGCTGGATTGTCTGCTCCGTTATCAGCGGGACGGCGATCTGGAGGCCCGCGAATGTCTGGTGAAAGCGTATCTGCGTTATGTAGTCAGTACCGCTTTGCGTCACCTGCGAAAGGGTATGCCGTTTCTCGATCTGATACAGGAAGGGACGATCGGCTTGTTTACGGCAATCGAGAAGTTTGACGTTTCCCGGGGGGTTCGCCTGTACCACTATTCACATTGGTGGATTTCGCAGGCGATTACCCGTGCCATTAGTGACAAAGGGCGCCTGATCCGGATTCCGGTGCATATGCACGAGCAGATTCGCCTGTATCAGAAACAGGTAATGGAATTGGCCCATTCCCTCAACCGCTATCCTGAGCGGCAGGAGATCGCTGAAGCGCTTGATCTGCCGCTGTACAAGGTAGACATGATCGAGTATGCGCTGATGATGAAGATGGAGTCCTTTGACGAATATCCGTTCCACGATCGCGGTCAACCGGGGATGGACGATGAGCAGCTCAGTTACGCCGAAATTGTCGAAGATGGAGATACCTCACTGGATGAATGGATAGAAAAAGCTGACCTGCGTCATCAGGTACAGGAGGCACTGGGGCAATTAAATCCCCGTGCGCAGGAGATTATTGCCATGCGGTACGGGCTGTATGACGATCAGGTTTATACGTTGGAAGAAGTTGGTAAAATATTTGGATTGACCCGCGAGCGGATACGTCAAATCGAAGCGACGACGATTGACCGCCTGCGCAAGCAAAAAGTGTCTCGCTCCCTGATGGAGTACCTCTCCTGACGGCTGCTTGACGCTGATACGATATGGACATGACTGTTTAACCCAAAAGCTCAACAAAACCGTTGATCCGGGATGCGTCTTGCATCCCGGTTTCAGCGTTTGGACAGAAGTGTTTGGATAGATGGGGGCGGCCATATTCCTTTCCTCACTTCGCAGCCAACCGCCAATGGGGCTGGACGGTCCGCTTCGCCATACCGAAGCGTAATTCCACACTCGCCTGACGCTTGGAGCATTCCCCCATTGTAGAGGCTCCCCCCTCTTGTGGTACACTATCTTCGGATTTCCATTCCATATAAGGGCAACCATATGAGTGAGATATACCTGAGGGGGTTTACAACATGGGTGATTATCTGATCCGGGCGACCGGATTCGACGGGCATGTGCGGGCGTTTGCTGCTCGGACGACAGAGGTCGTAGAGGAGATCCGCCGTCGTCACGATATGTGGAATACAGCTACCGCGGCGATGGGGCGCACACTGACCGCCACTGCGATGATGGGGGCGATGTTGAAAGGAGAGGAGCGACTCTCCGTCAAGATCAAGGGGGGAGGACCGATCGGCCAGATTGTGGCGGAGGCGAATGCCAAAGGGGAGGTGCGGGCTTACGTGAGCAATCCGCACGTTCACTTTGAGCTAAACGATCGCGGCAAACTGGACGTGGCCCGCGCCGTCGGGGTCAACGGCTCCCTGTATGTGGTCAAAGACCTGGGGATGCGCGAGCCGTATCAGGGGAGTGCACCGCTCGTTTCGGGTGAGATCGGAGAAGACTTTACCTATTATTTCGCGGTGTCGGAACAGACCCCGTCGGCCGTGGGAGTGGGCGTTCTGGTCAATCCGGAAGATCGATCCGTACTGGCAGCGGGCGGGTTTATTCTGCAGTTGATGCCGGGTACGCCGGAAGAGGTCGTGGAGCGGTTGGAGCAGCGCATCAGCCAACTGCCGCAGGTGTCGCGGATGATCGGGGAAGGGTTGAGCCCTGAGCAAATGATGGAACGGATCCTCGATCAGCCCAAGATCATGAGCCGGACAGAGATTACTTTCTCCTGTACCTGTTCACGGGATAAGGTGGGAGAAGTCCTGTACAGCTTGGGCACCGAAGAGCTGGCCAGCATGATTGACGAACAGGGTGAGGCGGAAGTGCACTGTCATTTTTGCAATCAGCGCTATCACTACGATAAGAACACGCTACAAGAAATGCTGAACGACATGAAACAGTAACCGTTACCGTCAACAGAGAGAGAAAGAGAGGATAGAGATAAAGGAGAGAGGGTTTGTGACCAATCCAAGAGTTTTATGGGGGGTAATCGGGGCGCTTCTGCTGCTTTTGTCTGTTGTTGGCTGGTCGTGGTACAAACAGCAGAGTGCGTTTCACACGGTCGCTGTAGTAGGGGAAAAAACGATCAAGGAAACGGACTGGGTGGCTGAATTGAAGAAAAAGCACGGGCGCCAGGTGCTGGCTGACATGATTCACCGCGAGGTTGTCTTTCAGGAGGCCGAGCGGCTGGGCATCGCCGTCGATCCGCAGCGCATCGAGCAAGAGCTGGATGCGATGAAAGCCAACTTCGGCGGCGAGCAGGCGTTTCACAAAACATTGAAGGATGAGATCGGTACCAGCGTAGAGGAACTGCGCGAGCAGATTCGCTACCATTTGCTTCTGCAGGAAGTGGCGACCAAAGATATTGTTATCGAGGAAGAAGAGCTGCGTTCCTACTACAGCACACACCGGGAGGAGTTTTCCCGTCCGGCGCAGGCACACATCTGGCAAATCGTCGTGGCTACCCGTGAAGAAGCCGAACAGGTGGGGCAGGAACTGCGGGATGGCGCCAACTTTAACACGCTGGCCAAAGAGCGTTCCATTGACATGTTGACGGCGGCTTCAGGCGGAGATTTGGGCTGGGTGCCGCTCAACAGCGGGCTGCTGTCGGAGAGTGTGGCTCATGTGGCGTCCACAATCGAGCTGAACAAGGACAGTGAGCCGCTGCCGGTAGACCAGGGGTTTTCCATTATTCGTGTGATTGACCGGAAGGAAGCGGTAGAGCTGTCTTTTGAACAAGCCCGCGAACAAATCAGGCAGCAAATCGCATTGACGCAGGTGTCGCTTGACGATGTTCTGGAGAGATTGAAGCAATCGGTTGGGGTAACAATAACGGAACAAACATTTGATTGACGCCATTTTCATCCCTCTGTTATAATACCAATAAAACCTAGTTAATTACTCGGTATTAGGAGGCGGATTATGAAAGTAGCGCAGTCGATAACGGATCTGATCGGCAGCACCCCCTTGGTGAAGCTAAACCGCGTCGTTACAGCAGATATGGCTGATATTTACCTGAAGTTGGAATTTTTCAACCCCGGCAGCAGTGTCAAAGACCGGATTGCGCTGGCGATGATTGAAGCAGCCGAGCAGGAAGGGATCCTCAAGCCGGGCGATACGATCATTGAGCCGACCAGCGGCAACACCGGTATCGGCCTGGCCATGGTGGCAGCCGCAAAGGGCTATCGTGCCATACTGGTGATGCCGGACACGATGAGCATGGAGCGCCGCAACCTGCTCCGCGCATACGGAGCTGAATTGGTGCTGACGCCCGGCAGTGAAGGGATGGGCGGCGCGATCCGCAAGGCGGAGGAAATTGTGCGAGCCAATCCGCATTACTTCATGCCGCAGCAGTTCCGAAATCCGGCCAACCCGAAAGTACACCGCGATACGACCGGACAAGAGCTGTTGGAGCAGGCCAAGGAACTTGGCGGTATTGATGCTTTCGTCTCCGGGATTGGTACGGGCGGAACGATTACGGGTGCCGGTCAGGTATTGAAAGAAGCCTACCCGAACATCCACATCGTGGCGGTAGAGCCTGCTGCTTCCCCTGTTTTGTCCGGAGGCAAACCCGGTCCGCACAAGATCCAGGGGATTGGTGCGGGATTCGTGCCGGAAATTCTCGATACGACCATCTATGACGAGATCATTCAGGTGGAAAATGAGGAAGCATTTGAGACGTCGCGGCGTGTCGCACGTTTGGAAGGTGTCCTCGGTGGAATCTCCTCCGGTGCTGCCATTTTTGCAGCGCTAAAAGTGGCCAGTCGTCTGGGACCAGGGAAAAAAGTGGTAGCTGTCATCCCCAGCAACGGCGAACGGTATCTCTCCACACCGCTGTATCAGTTTGAAGAATGAACAGATTTGGGAACCGCCTCTCGCAGGCGGTTCTTTTGCGTGCTATGATGATAAAGATACAATCAGGAGATGTACAAAGAGCGGAGCGTGAACGCAATTGATCTGGCCTGACTTTGAAACCGTACAGCGCTGCTGTTCCCGTTATCCCCGTGTGCCCCTGGCGGCTAAGGTGCACTGGCCGGAGGCACTTGATCCCTTACATCTGTTGAGGCGGCTCGCTCCTTCGATGGAAGGGGCGGTTCTTTTGGAGAGCGGACGAGCCGGTCGTTACAGTTATGTGGGGTACCGGCCGACACTTACGGTTACAAGCAAAGGGAGCGAGACAAAGATATGCCGGGCCGATGGTACGGAGGAAACGATCGTCGGCGAACAGCCGCTGTCTGTGCTGCGGAAAGTGATGAAGCAGTACGAGGCGCCCAGACTGCCCGGGCTGCCCGACTTTTCCGGCGGTGCTGTCGGATACCTCAGCTACGAGATGAACCGGTTTTTTGAGCCGACACTGCCGCAAACGGCACAAGATGACTTACGGCTGCCCGACCTGTATGTTATGATGTACGAAGATCTGCTTGTCTTCGATCACGAGACGCGACACATGTACTGCCTCACCCATCTGCCGTCACAAGAACTGACAGAAGAAGCCTACCATGCCGAAGCTGATCGGCTGCAAACCCTGGCGTGTGAGTTGGCACAGTGCGTATCCGACGAACAGCCGACTGATTGGGAGGAGCTGCGCAAACATCCCCTGCGTTTCAACACCCCTGCTCAGGTATCGTTTACCCGAGAACAGTTTGAAGAAGCGGTTCGCCGCGTACAGGCGTATATCGCACAGGGGGATGTCTTCCAGGTAAATTTGTCGGTTCGTCAGACCAAACCGCTGGCTGTTCGTGCCGATCAGGTCTACGCCGTGCTGCGCCAGCTCAACCCGTCGCCGTACATGGGTTACCTCCATTTCCCGGAGTTTCAGTTGGTGAGCGGTTCACCAGAATTGTTGATTAAAGTGCAAGCGGACCGCGTCAGCACACGTCCGATCGCTGGCACTCGGCCGCGCGGCAAGGACGATCAGGAAGACGAGCGGCTGGCCCGCGAGTTGATTGACAATGAAAAAGAGCGGGCAGAGCATGTGATGCTGGTTGATCTGGAACGCAACGATTTGGGGCGTGTTTGCCGCTACGGCAGTGTGGAGGTCAGCGAACTGATGGTCGTTGAAAAATACTCCCATGTGATGCACATCGTCTCGCATGTGCAGGGCCAACTGGCTGACGGCAAAGATGCCTATGATGCGGTTGCGGCCGTCTTTCCGGGCGGGACGATTACCGGAGCGCCCAAGGTGCGAACGATGGAGATTATCGACGAGCTGGAACCGGTCACCCGCGGCGTTTACACAGGCTCAATCGGCTGGTTCGGTTTCAACGGGGACGTGGAGTTAAACATTGCCATTCGGACGATGATCGTCAAAGATGGGTTGGCCCACGTGCAGGCAGGTGCGGGAATCGTGATTGATTCACGGCCGGAAGCAGAATATCGCGAATCGTTGAAGAAAGCAGAGGCGTTGTGGAAGTCGCTGGAGCTGAGTGAGTTGAGCATGGATGAGCGAGGAGGAGTAGAGCTGTGATTGTGATGATTGACAATTACGATTCGTTTACCTACAACCTGGTACAGTATGTTGGTGAATTGGGAGAAGAACTGAAGGTCTATCGCAACGACCAGATTACGCTGGCCGAGATTGAGCGGCTTGACCCCGATTACCTGATGATTTCACCGGGGCCGTGCACGCCCGATGATGCAGGGATCAGCATGGACGTCATTCGGCACTTTGCCGGCAGGATTCCGATACTGGGCGTCTGCCTGGGGCATCAGTCGATCGGCCAGGTGTTTGGGGCCAAGGTGGTTCGGGCGGAGCGATTGATGCACGGAAAAACCTCGGACGTATATCATGACAGCCAAACCATTTTTCGCGGGATTCCGTCTCCGTTTACGGCTGCCCGTTATCACTCTCTGATTCTCGATCCCGACAGCATCCCGGATGTGCTGCAAGTAACGGCGCACACCGCAGAAGGAGAGATCATGGGCGTCCGCCACAACGTCTATCCGGTGGAAGGCGTACAGTTTCATCCCGAATCGATCATTACACAGCACGGGAAACAACTGCTGAAAAACTTTTTGTCAACCTATGCCGGAAAAAAGAGGCAGGCGGTGTAGTTTCGATCATCGGCTGTCCAGCCCACCCTGTCCCATAGGACTTGGGCGGATCAGACGCGCTTTAACGAAAACAGAAGCAGACTGCCGGGTGTTTTCACTATGGCGTCTGCTTTTCTTTATTGAGATTTACACATTTTTTACAAAAAACTGGCTTGCCAAAAAGCAATAGACAGCATCAAACTTGACGGGGAAAAACACAGCGTTGAGGGCATTGATGGCATTAGTGTTTGCTTTCGTGACACCATTTTGCTCTTGTTCAACCATACCGGTGGTCGCCAACCTGTTAAACAAAAGAATTCGCTTCGGAATCGTGATGGTGTTCCTGTTCGCCTCACCAGTGCTGGACCCAACCATTATTACCCTAATGGCAGAATGCTTGGAGTGAATTAAGAAGCGACTGGTTGGGGCGTTTGTTGTATCAGTCTTCACCATGTCCACGATTTCCGGGTTGTTATTCTATATAATCTGAGGAGGGGTTTCACATGGGAATTTGAAGAGTCTGCTTGGGAAAAAAGAGGGCAATTGCTGCAACGTAAAGATCGAAGAGGTGAAAGAAACAAAGGATGCATGCTGCAGTTCAACTGAACCGGAGAAGAAAGAAGCAGGTCAAAGCGACGATTCTTGCTGTAAATAAACATACCAAAGGGGAAGGCTGTCATGAACCTTACCATTCGAAAAGCGAGTGAAGCAGATCTTGAATCCATTCTGGCGATTTACAATCAAGGAATAGCTGACCGAATTGCGACCTTGGAGACAGAGGAGAAGGACTACGCTTACATGCGCAGATGGTTTGATGAGCATCAGGGGCGATACACTGTACTTGTCGCGGAGTTGGATGATGACGTCATTGGATGGGCTTCCCTTAACCGTTACGCCAATCGATGTGCCTATGATGGTGTCGCCGATTTATCCATCTATATTAAACGAGATCACCGGGGAAAGGGCGTGGGGAAAGCACTTTTGGATAAGCTGGAGGAGGTCGCGCGCTCCCATGGATTTTATAAAATTGTGCTGTTCACCTTTCCATTTAACGGTCTTGGGCAAGGACTTTATAAAAAATGCGGGTATCGCGAAGTAGGAGTGTTTCAAAACCAAGGTATATTGGATGGAAAATTTGTTGATGTGATGGCAATGGAGAAGATCCTAAGACAGCCTCATCACGAATGCGTAGGTGGAAATGAATGAAGATTAACAGGGGGAGTGTTCCGAGCGGAACGGCACTGGCCCAACATTGTCGTGCAACCCTCAGTTTGCCGCAAGAACAGTCATGCTTTATAATTTGTTGAAAAGACAACTGTTTGATTGCTGACTTTTGGGGTGAGCCGATTGAATGTTTATTATTTAGGCTGCTGGGTTTCCATCCTGCACCGTTACGGGCACAATTATATCAGCAGCCAATTAAAGCAATATGGTATCGAGAAAGGCGAATATTTATATCTCTTCGCTCTGTACGATAATGAAGGTATTATCCAGGACGACCTTGCACGGCAGCTTAACGTTGATAAAGGCAGTACGGCAAAAGCGCTGGACAAACTGGAGAAAAAGGGCCTTGTGGTGCGAACCTCCAATCGGGACAGGAGGTCGAATAATATCTTCCTGACCGAGAAAGCGCACAGCCTGAAACCGCGCATTGTTGCTGTCATCAGCGAATGGACGGAGGTTTTAAGCAGCGGTATGACTGAACAACAACGTGAAACGGCGTTTGCCCTTTTTCAGAAAATGTTTGAAAATGCGGTTTCTTTCTCGCAAAAAGAAAAGTAATTTGGTCGCATCAAAAAGGTTGCGAAGGCAACCTTTTTTCTTTTATAATTTGTTGCAAAAGAAACAGTTTCCTTTACAACTTTTAGGGAGTGAAATCGGTATGCCGGCAAAATAAACATGTTCAACGGAAAGGGGAGAGAATTTGCGGTGTGAATCCCATGGTGATAAAGTGGTAAATATTTACACATTTTTTACAAAAACGGCATCGAAATCTCTGGAAAATCGAGACAGGTTCGCCGTTTCTCCTTTCCATGGGCAGATCATGTCCAGACAAGCGTGAATTTACGATATTTTTATACCCGTTTTACGCACGGGTAATAGTGGGCCCGTACAATCAGAAATGAAATGTTCACGTGATCTTATTGATGGAAAAAAGGAGCGATGAACCAATGGAAGTGAATCGTCGGCAGTTTTTGGGCTACCTTGGCAAAGGGGCAGCCGCACTGGCCGTCGCCTCTGCGGGACTTGGCAGCTTGACCGGACAGGCGGAAGCGAAGACGGCGGATCACCTGTTTGGATTTGAAAAAACGAAGAAAACCAAAAAAACCGTTGGCTTTTTTAAACCGATCGAACACACCACCAAAGACGATCTCGTACTTCCGGAAGGCTTCAAATACGATGTGGTCGCCGCTTACGGGGACAAGATCAACGAGAAGGGCGATACCTTTGGCTTTAACAACGACTTTACGCTGTACTTCCCGATTGACGGTTCCAGCGAGCGCGGTCTGCTTTGGGTAAACCACGAGTACACCAATCCGCTGTTCGTCGAAGGGACGAAACAGGGAGACAAGTATACGGCAAAGCAAATCGAACAGCTATTGTACAACCAAGGCGGTTCGATTATCGAGGTTTACCGTGACAAAGACGGTGTTTGGAAGATGGACACCAGCTCCAGGTACGCTCGTCGTATCACGGGACTAACCCCATTCCAACTGACCGGTCCGGCAGCCGGTACAACGGCCGTGAACGGGGCAACCAAGGTGCAGGGCACATTCGCCAACTGCTCGGGCGGCAAGACGCTGTGGAATACGGTGCTCTCCTGTGAGGAGAACTTCGAATATACGGCCAAAGACGCCGGGCTGGATGCCACCCATTACGGCTGGGTAGTGGAAGTGGCGCCGTTTGACGAGTCGTTTGCCGTTCGCAAGCATACCGCACTGGGTCGTTTCAACCACGAGAACACAGCGATGGGCCTGTCCAAAGACGGACGTGTGGTTGTTTACATGGGTGACGACAAGAAAGACGCCGGTGTGTACAAGTTTATCTCCAAGGGCAAGTACGATCCGGCTGCGGGTCTGACAAACTCCGCGCTGCTGGAAGAGGGAACGCTTTACGCCGCCAATATGAAGAAAGGTGTCTGGGTGGCCCTGACGATTGAGGCCGTACAAGCGGCACTGGCCAACGAGAAGTTTTCTGTTCCCTACAATGTCAATTACAGCAAAGAACAGTTGATCGAGATGTTCAAGACGCAGGCTGACGTCCTGGTTCATGCTCACGAAGCCGCGATGATTCTCGGTGCGACGCCGACCGACCGTCCGGAAGACGTGGAGATCAGCCCGTTTGACAGCACCATCTTCATCGCTCATACCAACAACGATTCACATGGCAACATCCACGGCCACATCACGCGCTTCTTTGAAAAAGACGGTGACCTGGGGGCGATGGAATTTGACTTTGAGATTTTTGCGGCAGGCGGCCGTCAGAGTGGTTTCAGTGCACCTGACAATCTGACGTTCGACAGCAACGGCAACCTCTGGACTGTGACGGACATGTCCGGCAGCAGTATGAACAAAGGGGTATTTGTACCGTTTGCCAACAACGGCATGTACGTTATTCCGACGTCAGGCGAGCATCAGGGAGAAGCCTTCCAGTTCGCTTCGGCGCCTGTTGATGCCGAATTGACCGGTCCTTGGTTTACGCCGGATGAGCGCACATTGTTCCTCGCCGTCCAGCATCCGGGCGAACAGTCGAAGAGCTTGAATGAACTAACCAGCAAATGGCCGCATCGCCCAGGCGACACGATCCCGCGTCCCGCAGTTGTGGCGATTACCGGTTTCAAGTTTTAGGAGTTGAGCGTTATGTTATCCAGCATTGGCATCCCTGGTTTGATCCTGATACTGATTATCGCCTTGGTGATCTTTGGCCCCAGTAAACTGCCGGAGATCGGCCGTGCCTTTGGGCGTACGCTGACGGAATTCAAGACAGCGGCCAGAGATCTGACCAAGGACGATTCGGACGAGCCGAAAAGAAAACCTGTCGAGACAAGCGCCAAGACAGAATCCGCCACGTTGTCAGGCGGAGTGGAAGAGATGGTGAAGCGCGTCAACTAATCCATATGCGAAGTTGGGCAGTGCGTCAATCGCGCTGCCTTCGTCATTTGGTGCTCGTGGTACCGCCTGCGGTGGCGGAGGAGCGGACGGTACCTGGCAGCAGGCGTTGACCGGGCAGCGTTCACCTTGCCCGGCATGATCTATCGGAAAGGAAAGGAGAAGCGGCATGGACCCGCAAAAAATGAACATTGTGGATCACCTGAGCGACTTGCGCAAGCGGCTGATCATCGTTATCGGTTTCTTTTTTGCCAGTCTGATCGTATGCTTTCTGTTTGTCGATCACATTTACCACTTTTTGACCAGCCGTTCTGAGGAGAAGCTGGCGATACTCGGCCCAACGGATATTCTCTCCATCTACCTCAAACTGGCTGGCATTGGGGCGATCGCCTTTACGATCCCGGTGGCCGCCTACCAAACCTGGCGATTTGTCGAACCAGCCCTGACGAAGCAGGAGCGGAGGGTGAGCTTGATGTATGTGCCGGCCTTGTTCGTGTTGTTTATCGCGGGCCTCAGCTTTTCCTATTTTGTGTTGTTTCCGATGATGTACAACTTCGTGCTGGGGCTGTCAAACGGCAACTTTGAGTTGGTGATTACTGCAAATGATTACTTTCGATTCATGATCAACTTGTCTTTGCCGTTTGGATTTCTTTTCGAACTGCCGGTTGTTGTCCTGTTTCTCAGTCACATTGGGCTGTTGAACCCGTACCGTTTGGCCAAGATGCGCAAACCGGCGTACTTCTTGCTGTGTGTCGTCTCCATTACGATCACACCGCCTGATTTTGTCTCTGACATTCTGGTCATCATCCCGCTGCTTCTGCTGTATGAAGGGAGCGTCGCTCTGTCCCGACTGATCCACGGAAAGAGGCTGAAAAGAGATTATGAGACTGCCCTTTCTGCCGAGAGCGTGTTATGATACTCTCAATACATTGATATGCGACGGTGAAGGCGGATGCTCATCTACATCGACCGTGAACTGGTATCTGTCGAGGAAGCAAAAATATCGGCGGTTGACCACGGTTTTTTGTACGGTGTTGGTCTGTTCGAGACGATTCGGGCTTACAATGGAAGGTTGTTCTTGTGGGACCGGCATCTGTCCCGACTGAAGAGCGGCCTGTCCGCTTTTCAGATTGCCCAACCCTGGTCGGACGGCGAGCTGCTTCAGGCCGTCCAGCAAACAATGGAAGCAAACGGACTGCGCGATGCGTACGTACGGCTGGACATTACGGCCGGTGCGGAAGGGGTGGGCTTGCACAGCGGAGGATACACCCGGCCCAGATTGTTGGTGTTTGCCAAACCGGTTTCGCCGCTTGCAGACCCACCGCGGTCCAAGCGGCTTGTGACGGTCTCGTTTCCCCGACAGACTGCTGAAGGAACACAGCGCTACAAGTCCCATATGTTCGGAAACAATGTCCTGGCCAAGTTGGAGGTAGGAGACGCTCCGGATGTGGAAGGACTCTTTTTGACAGCACAGGGTTTTGTTTGTGAAGGGATTGTGAGCAACGTTTTTTGGGTAAAACATAACAGGTTATACACACCGGCCCTGACCACAGGCGCGCTCGCCGGCATAACCCGCAGCTACGTGATGGAATTGGCCCGACAGCAGCAGTGGGAAGTGTGCGAAGGAGAATATCCACTCGCTGAGCTTGCGTCTGCCGACGAGGTATTTCTGACCAACTCCATTCAGGAGATCGTGCCGGTCAGCCACATCAACCAGACACCGCTGCCTGTTGTGTATGGCCCTGTGACGAAGAAGTTGCGTCAAGCCTATCGCCGGTCGGTAGAATTGCTTGGGTAATTGTGGTATGCTATCTACAACATGTAAGAGAGGAACACAGACGATGAAGTACAATCCATACCTCGTTCACGCGCACACGCCGGAGTCAATTACAGCAGAAATGGAGAAGTGTGGCTTTCCCCGGGACCAGATCGCCTCGGTCGTCGCCAGAGGGGACACACTGCTCATTTATCTGGAATGCCTCTCGCCACAGGCTGCGGCCGCGCTGCAGCGGGAGCTGCGCGCTTGCGGGGGAGATGCTGCGGTCCGTACAATGGATCAACAAACAGCAGTGGGCGAAGATGCTTTATGGAGTGTTCTGATCGTCGCTACCCGTCAGCAATTGGACGAGGTCCTGAACAGACTGGACAGGCAGGTGGAGGGCCTTGGCCAAGTGGCGGAGGAGATCGCTGAACTTTTTCGCCGCCGTGATCGGCTTGGCAGGCGAACACAGCTTGTCTGCGGCCGACATACCCTTCCCTTGGGGCAGCGAACATTGGTGATGGGGATTCTCAACGTGACCCCGGACTCATTTTCCGACGGCGGCCGCTATGCGGACGTGGAACGCGCTGTCCAGCACGCTCGTGAGCTGGTGGAAGCGGGAGCGGACATCATCGACATCGGTGGCGAATCGACCCGTCCGGGAGCCGAACCAGTGGATCTGTCAGAAGAACTGGCACGGGTATTGCCGGTTGTCGAGGCACTGGCCAAAGAGTGTCCGGTGCCGCTTTCCATCGACACGTACAAGGCCGAAGTGGCCAGACAGGCGGTGGAAGCGGGGGCCCACATCATTAACGATGTGTGGGGTGCCAAGCGGGACCCGCAGATGGCGGAGGTCGCAGCCCGCTTGGATGTTCCGCTGATCCTGATGCACAACCGGCCGGACTTGAACTACGGTCACTTTTTTCACGACCTGATTCGCGATCTCATGGAGTCTGTACAGATTGCCCGCCGGGCGGGGGTAAAAGAGGAGCAGATTATCCTCGATCCCGGGATCGGCTTTGCCAAGACACTGGAGCAAAACCTGGAGACGATGCGAAGGCTTGACGACCTGGTCGCCCTGGGGTACCCGCTGCTGCTCGGCACCTCGCGCAAGTCGATGATTGGCCGCATTCTGGACCTGCCGGTGGATGATCGGATGGAAGGGACGGCAGCCACTGTCGCACTTGGTGTGGTCAAAGGGTGCCACATTGTGCGCGTTCATGATGTCAAGGAGATGAAGCGGGTGGTTACGATGATGGATGCGATGCTGAGAGGAGGACTGCCCGTTGGACAAGCTGTACTTTAACCGCATGGCGTTTTACGGCTACCATGGTGTGTTTGCTGCGGAAGCACAGCTTGGACAGCGGTTTTACGTTGATCTGGAACTGTCACTTGATCTCTCTCGCGCAGGGAGTACCGATGATCTGAGTGATACGGTTAATTACGCTGAGATATATGAGCAGGTGAAGACCATCGTTGAAGGCGAACGCTACCAACTGGTGGAGCGGCTCACTCAGCGGATTGCCGAGCAGCTCCTTGCCTCTTTTCCGCTTGCGGAAGTAAAGGTGAAAGTAACCAAACCCAATCCTCCGATCAACGGACACTACGATTCCGTAGCGATTGAGATGACCCGCAGACGGGAGGCCCAGCAGGGGACATGAGCGTACGGGCGTATCTGGCCTTGGGTTCCAACATCGGTGACCGGCAACAGCATTTGCGCCGCGCGATCCAACTGCTGCAGGAGACTCCGGGTATTGCTGTCTGCAAGCTGTCGGCAGTCTACGAGACCGAGCCGGTGGGGTATGAAGAACAGCCGCCCTTTCTCAACATGGTGATTGCGGTGGACACCGACCTCACCCCGCCTTGTCTGCTTGCCGAGGTGCTGGCTGTGGAGGAAAAGATGGGGCGCGTCCGGACGATTCGCTGGGGACCGCGTACGATTGATATTGACATCCTGCTGTATGGACGTGAACAGATTCGCTTGCCCAACTTGCAAATCCCCCATCCGCGGATGGGGGAGCGGGGCTTTGTTCTGGTGCCGCTGCGCGATGTTTGGGGGGGAGAACGACTGCCGTTCTTTGACAGACCGCTGCAGGAGTGTATCGACGCTCTAGCAGGGGACAAGGAGGTGCACGTATGGGGGACGCTCGATTGGGAAACCGGATCAGGGCCTTCCGCAAGTTGAAGGGATACACCCAACAGTCTCTGGCTGAAGAGATGGGTGTTTCACTTGCACTGGTAGGTTCGTTGGAGAGGGGAACGAAAATGCCCTCGGAGAGAGTGCTGCGCAAGATCGCCAGCACTTTACAGGTTGAAGTGGAGGAATTGTGTGCTATAACTGATAAAAAGGACGTGTAAGGTCCATCCATTTCTTTCTGCGCTCGATACACCGAAGCAGATGCTATTGCCAAACAGGAACACTCGTTCTATAATGGCGGTACAATCTGCAGGTTCGGTGTACCGTGCTGTGTTCGCGCATGAAAACGTCAGGACACTCAGGGTGTCTCTGCCGAGAGCGTTGCAGCAGCATGATCACTAGTTATCGGAAGGGAGGCGTGTAGAACGCGATGAAAATCGGAACGATTGAGTTGAAGAACAATGTCGTTCTTGCGCCGATGGCTGGTGTGTGCAATCCGGCGTTTCGACTGATCGCCAAAGAGTTTGGCACCGGACTGGTCTGTGCCGAAATGGTTAGCGACAAAGGCATCGTCCACGGCAATAAGAAGACCATGGATATGTTGTTTGTCGACGAGCGGGAAAAGCCGCTCAGTTTGCAGATTTTTGGCGGTGACAAGGAAACGCTGGTACAGGCGGCAAAATACGTCGACAAACACACCAATGCCGACATTATCGACATCAACATGGGGTGCCCTGTGCCCAAAATCGTAAATTGCGACGCAGGTGCACGACTTTTGCTTGATCCGAATAAAATTTACGATGTGGTGTCTGCCGTTGTCGATGCGGTCGACAAACCAGTGACGGTGAAAATGCGCCTCGGCTGGGACGATCAACACCTGTACGCGATTGAAAACGCGCAGGCGGTGGAACGGGCAGGGGCCCAAGCGATTGCCGTACACGCCCGCACCCGCGTGCAGATGTATAAAGGCAAAGCTGACTGGAGTTGGATTCGCCGCGTAAAGCAGGCGGTGAAGATTCCGGTCATCGGCAACGGCGACGTGGCTACACCGGAAGATGCCCGGCGCATGCTGGATACAACCGGTTGCGACGGAGTGATGATCGGACGGGCGGCTCTCGGCAACCCGTGGATGCTGTACCGGACGATCCAATACCTGACTACCGGAGAACTGCCGCCGGAGCCGACGCCGCGCGAAAAAGTGGAAATTTGTCTGCTCCATGCCGATAGGCTGATCAAGCTGAAAGGGCCGCGCGTCGGAGTGCTGGAGATGCGGAAGCACGCCGCTTGGTACCTGAAAGGTCTGCCGGGCTCGACGCATACCAAGAACTTGATCAACCAGGTAGAGACAGCTGAAGAACTGCGCCGGATCCTGCTTGATTATGTCGAGTGGGCAGAGCGCAGGCCGGACGATCAGGCGGAACCGACGGAAGGGGAAAAGGGTTTGGTTGTCAACTACTAAAAGGCAAATCCAAACATTGACAACCCTGCCTTCATATCCTATAATACGTCGTATTATCGCATCAGAGCTGCCAGTTTGTCTGGCAGCTTTCCCTATGACCGTTTGGAAACCGTCAGTCCCATTCGTATAATGATTGGGACCTCTACATATAATCCTGTGTACTTTTGAACCAGGATTAGCAAATATTAAAAACGGGGGAATCAGAAGATGTCGGAAAAAGAAGTTATTCTCACGCCTGAAGGTTTGGCCAAACTGGAGCAAGAGCTGGAAGATCTGAAAACGGTTAAACGAAAAGAAGTGGCCGCACGAATCAAAGAAGCGATCAGCTATGGAGATATTAGCGAGAATTCGGAGTACGAAGAGGCCAAAAACGAGCAGGCCTTTATTGAAGGGCGCATATTGACTCTGGAAAAAATGCTGCGCAACGCCCGCATCATCACCAACGAAGATGTGGACACAGGCATCGTCAGCGTAGGTTCCACCGTTCGCTTGAAAGACCTTGAGTTTGGGGACATCGTCGAGTATACCATCGTCGGTTCTGCCGAGTCGGACCCGCTAAACAACAAGATTTCCAACGAGTCCCCGGTTGGGCAGGCGCTGCTTGGCAAGACCAAAGGGTCTATTGTCGATGTACAGGTTCCGGCTGGCATCATCAAATACGAGATTCTTGACATTAACCTGTAAAAAACCTGGTTAAGGCGTACCTGCTTGGGAGCGGTACGCCCCTGTCGTTATAAACATGCATCGAGATACGTGTAAGGAGTGAATAACAGGCATGGCACGGGAGGAAGATTTGCAGTTGGAGGAACAGCGCGAACAAAACGAACAAAATCTGCATGAGCTTCTGCAGGTTCGTCACGACAAGATGAACCAGCTTCGCAGTTGGGAGATTGATCCTTTCGGGAAAAAGTTTGCCCAAACGCATCATGCTAGTGAAATTATTGCTGCTCATGGCGGCAAGACAAAAGAGCAACTGGCAGAAGAAGAGAATACCGTGACCATTGCCGGTCGCCTGATGGCCAAGCGGGAGATGGGCAAGGCGAGCTTTGGCCAACTGCTTGACGTAAGCGGCCAGATTCAGATTTACGTACGTAAGGATACGGTTGGAGAAAAAGCGTACAAAGTCTTTGAACTGTGTGACATAGGGGACATTATCGGCATATCCGGTACCGTCTTCAAGACCAAAACAGGCGAGCTGAGTGTGAAGGCAAACGAGCTTACCTTTTTGACCAAGTCGCTTCGACCCTTGCCAGAGAAGTATCATGGACTCAAGGACGTGGAGATTCGCTACCGGAAGCGATACGTTGACTTGATCGTCAATCCGGACGTGCGCAAGACCTTTATTATGCGCAGCCGGATCGTATCGGCAATGCGCCGCTATCTGGATAACCTGGGCTATCTGGAAGTGGAGACACCGACGATGCACGCCATTGCCGGCGGTGCGGCAGCGCGTCCCTTTATCACGCATCACAACGCGTTGGACATGCAGTTGTACATGCGAATAGCGATCGAACTTCACTTGAAACGACTGATTGTAGGCGGCCTGGAGAAAGTGTATGAAATCGGTCGTGTCTACCGAAACGAGGGGATCTCGACACGCCATAACCCCGAGTTTACGATGATCGAGCTGTATGAAGCGTACGCAGACTTCGAGGACATCATGAAGCTTACCGAGAACATGATTGCCCACATCGCTCAGGAGGTACTGGGGACCACGACCATTACCTACCAGGGACATCAAGTTGAACTGGCTCCGCCGTGGCGCCGTGTCCACATGGTTGATTTGATCAAGGAACACGTCGGGGTTGATTTTTGGAAAGAGATGTCGGATGACGAAGCGCGGAAATTGGCGAAAGCGCACGGGGTTGCCGTGGAGCCCCATCACACGTTTGGGCACGTGGTGAATGAGTTCTTTGAACAGAAGGTCGAGGAGACGTTGATTCAGCCCACGTTTGTATACGGCCACCCGGTAGCCATCTCGCCGCTGGCGAAGAAAAATGAGCAGGACTCCCGCTTTACTGATCGCTTTGAGCTGTTTATTGTGGCTCGGGAGCACGCCAACGCGTTTACGGAACTGAATGATCCGATTGATCAACGGCAGCGGTTCGAAGCGCAGCTTTTGGAGAAGGCGGCCGGGAACGATGAAGCCCATGAGATGGATGAGGACTTTATCGAGGCACTTGAGTACGGTATGCCACCAACCGGCGGACTGGGTATCGGCATTGATCGATTGGTGATGCTGTTGACCGATTCTCCGTCGATTCGTGATGTATTGTTGTTCCCGCTGATGCGTGAACGCACTGGTGAATAACCGGTCAAGGTACAGTTGGAGTCGGCTTATCTGCCTTGGAGAGCCGGCTCCAACTTCTTAGTCTGGAATCAAGATGGTGAGAAGCTTTCGGGAAGCGGAAAGATGCCCCGTTTGATTCCTTATATTTCCTCTTGCCAAATGCCTTGAAGTGTGTTAGATTATAAAAGTCGCCGATGCGATACGGTTGACAAGCCGTTGAAGGCTGTGGTATGATGTAAAAGTTGTTGTCTGACATGCTCCTTGAAAACTGAACAGCGAAGCGTTTGAAGCGAAGCAATATGCTTGAA
>JACDOF010000021.1 GCA_017656235.1 Brevibacillus sp. | reverse complement strand
GGAGTGACAAAAGGAAAATGGCCGCCTCCCCCTATCCAGACACCTTTGTCTGAACGCTGAGCAATCATTCTGATTGCCGCTCCTTCCGCAGCGTTACCTCGGCCGATACGGGAAGGGACAATCCCGTAGTGTCAAAGAATGCATCTTGATCCAACAGCGGTACCTGCAAGGTTACCTTGACCGTTACATACTCCCTGTCACCGGAGAGCGACACTGCGTGAACATACTGATGTGCGACCTTGCTCACCGCCGCTTTCACCTCGTCCAGATTTTCACTGACGATCGCCATCCTGGCCCCATCCATCGCTGCCGCTTCCGCCGTCACCTTTGCGGTAGCTGCCAGCGCAAACTGCCAGACAATGATCACCACCAGGGTAAACAGCGGCAGAATCGCCACGAATTCAATTGTCTGCGACCCCCGCTCATTTTGTACATGTCTCATCCTGTCCTCCCGCTTCGTGAAACCCGGCCAATCCCGGTTTGAACCGCGTACGCTCAGCTGCCCCACTGCGTAAACCAGCCTTTGATTTTCTCCACCACAGCCGTACCAATTCCTTTTCCGGCTTCCCCTTCGAACGCCGACATAATGCCAGTGAGCAATAGAACGACCAACGCGCAGACGGCCACGTACTCAATTGCCTGCGCTCCGCGTTGGTTTGTGCTTGCGATCAGACCTTTTGCCAATCGCTGCGACAACCCCATGCACCAATGTGGAAACAATCCCTTCACCTCCCTTCGCCGGGGCAGATCACAAAAACGTAATGTCAATTTTCGAATCGCGAAGGCATCAGGCGGCCAGAAAGTCAAGGATGCCCGATCTGTAAACAAAGTGCAGCACCAACAGCCCCATTACCGACAAGACCACCCCAGGCAGGATCAAAAACGAGGTCACCAGCGTTACTTTCGGTCCCACTCTGGCCGCCCTTTCCTTGATCCGGGCCATACGCGCACCACGCATCTCGTCCGCCATCACCTGAAACGTCTGCGCGATCGGGACACCCAGCTTGCTGCCCTGAAGCAAGGCAGCCACCAGCGTCTCCAGTTCGGCGCAGTTGTTGCGGTTCATCAAACGGACATATGCCTTGTCGCGCGGCACTCCGAGGTCCAGTTCCTGCTGCAGACGGGTCAGTTCTTCGCTAAGCGGCCCGTCCAAGCTTTGTACTACCTGCTTGAGCGCCGGCTCCAGGGGAATCCCTGCCTGCAGGGTGACGCTCATTGTGTCGAGAAAGTCAGGCAAATCAACGGCAATTCGCTCTTGTCTTCTTTTGGCCTTCATGTGCAGCCACAGGCTTGGGCCGAATAAACCGGCCAGCAGGAGCAGCAGTTGGGTCACGCCTCCCCATCCGATAAGCGACAGCACATTTCCGAAAGCCAGACCGCCCAGAACAGAGACGAAGCGCAGGCCCAAAAACGAAGAAACCGTTAATCCGTGGGGATGTCCGGCAAGGGCAATTCTGCGGGCCACTTCGTCCCGATCGACAAAGAGCGGTAACCGATTGCCCACCACTGATAACCTGCCAGCCAGCCAAAATACCCATGCTTTTATTCGGGCCATAAGCGTTTTTTTCTCCCGGTTGCCTTCCGTGAGCAGTGGTAAATGCTTAAGCAAGCTGATCCGCTGCAGCTGAAATCGCAGGAAGTACACCATGCTGATCGACCAGTTGAGAAAAGCAGCAAGCAAAAACAGCCACACCCAAATCTTCATCAGATCATACCCTTATGTTTGATATTTTTCGAACGACCACCAGGCCCAGCGTGATCAAAAAAACACTGAGCGCCGTCAGGATCATTCCCGGCACGGTGAACATGAGCATGGCAAAACCGTCAAACGCGAAATTGAACAGGACGATGATGACAACCGGCATCAAGGAGAGCAGAAGAGCAACGAAGCGCGGCTCTGCCGAACTGTTGCGAATCTCCTTGTGCAAGCGCTCCCGTTCCTCCAACGTTTTGGCCAGGTGACCCAGTACCTGCGGCAGATTGCCTCCCACCCGGTGCTGGAGCAGGATCATGTTGGCAAGCGCGTTCAGCTCTTTGCTGTCTACCCGCTGTTTTACTTCCGACATTACGGTGTCCATGGCTCTCCCCATCTTTACTTCACTGACGATGGATTGAAACAAGTAACCCGCCGGCGGCTTGATTTCGGCCGCCACCATCTCCAGGCCCTGTTGAATGCTGTGCCCCGCCTTTGTCGAGCTGGCCAACAACCGGCACACCTCGGGAAGCTGCCTGGTCACGGCAGATGTCAGTTTATGACGGCGGGACTTGAACCATTGTCGGCTCACCACCTTGATGAACAGATACGCCACCAGCACATTATAGGGAAACCCAAGCCCCAACAGCTGCCTTATGACCAGACAAAGCAGCAGCCAGCTTCCCAGCCAGAGCAGCAGCCACTGAATGGGTGTCCCATTCATGTGAACACTTTTCAGCAGCTTGTCCATCTCTTTGCCGTATTCCGTACGGTTAAACCAACTGCCCAACCGTGCAAGGAGACCGCTGCCGTCCTGGGCACCCATTCGATACAGTGGTTCCATCACCTTTTTTAGTCCATTTAAACGCTTCCGGACCAGAAGCGCCTCCAGAAGCGTCATGCTCGCAAACAAAGCCGACCCAAACACAGCCCAGTGAACGAGCGAGACCGTTATGTGGCTCATCCGCTCCCTCCCGGTTTGAAGTACTCCGGCGGATAGGTGAGGCCAAAAGCCTGGAACCGTGTGCGGCACCGAGGGATGTAACCGGTCGGTTCAAAATGGCCCTGTACGGCCCCATCTGCTGATACACTCCGCCAGTCAAAGCGAAAGATTTCCTTCAGGTTCAGCTCATTTCCGCTGCTCACCGCCTCTGCGACCGAGACGACCTTTCGTGAACCATCCGGCAGCCGAAGTGTCTGCACAACAAGATCAACGGCTGCTGCGATATAGGGTTTGACCACCTCTGCCGTCATCGCCGGGTTGCTCATGATGATCATGGCTTCCAGGCGGGCGATTGCATCTTGCGGCGAGTTGGCGTGGATGGTGGTTAACGACCCTTCATGTCCGGTGTTCATTGCCTGCAGCATGTCAAACGCTTCTTCGCCCCGCACTTCGCCGACAACAATCCGGTCGGGCCGCATCCGCAGCGAGTTCTTGACCAACTGACGAATGGTAATCTCTCCCGTTCCCTCCATGTTGGCCGGCCTGGCCTCAAGCGAAACGACATTTCTGCGGTTCAATCGCAGCTCTGCCATGTCTTCGATGGTAATGATCCGCTCGGCCGTCGGAATGGCCGCTGCCAAAACATTCAGCAGAGTGGTTTTCCCGCTCCCCGTGCCACCGGAGATAACGATATTCTGCTTGGCAGCCGTCGCCATTTTCAGAAACAGGGCCATTTCTTTCGACAGTGAACCGAAAGCGATCAAATCCTCCATGGTGTAGGGTTCTTTCTTAAACCGGCGTATGGTAAGCACAGGCCCGTTCAGCGAAATCGGCGGAATGGCAGCATTGACGCGACTGCCATCCTGCAGCCGGGCATCGACCAGAGGCGAGCTTTCGTCGATCCGGCGGCCAATTGGCGCAACAATCCGCTCAATAATATGCCGGACATGCTCACTGCTCTTGAAGTGGGCGGTCGTCAGTGAGATACGCCCGTGTCTTTCCGCGTACACTTCATGCGGGCCATTCACCATGATTTCCGTCACCTCTTCGTCCCGCAGCAGCGGCTCCAGCGGTCCCAAACCGACCGCGTCGTTGAGGATCAGCTCCAGCAGTTCGCTCCGATCATTCTGAGAGAGAATAACCTTTTCTTCTTCCATCATCCCGCTGATGACCCGTTCGATGGTACGCCGCTTTTGATCGTGAGGGAGCTTAAGCAGATGATCCAAATTGCCTTCCTTGAGCAGCCGTTCTTTATAGTGAGCGAGCAGATTATCCAAGGGGTTGCTGCCCTGTTTCTGCTCTCCGACACGCTCGCCGGCGTGATCGTTTATCCTCGTGCTCAACTTGTGAAAAATCGACATCTCATTCTCCCCCCACCCGTTGCAGTGCCGAAGCACTGAGTTGGACGAGGTCTTTGACAGGCCCTCTCTTCAGCTTCTGCCTGGGACTCTGCTGCCAGGGCAGTCCCAGATTGATGGGCCGCTGCAGTTGTGCAAAGTCGTCCATGATCGTGCCGCAGACAGGGAAACGCGTCATCCTCTTTAACTCATCCAAGCCAATATCGTGCTTCTTGCTGAAGCGGTTGACGATTAAGGAGACATTGTCATCGCGAAGCAGTTGGTAGCGCTCAAGCAGATCGAGTACGCCCTGCATGCGGACGATCGCAGGACGCTCCAGTGTTACGACGTAAAAAATATGATCCGAATGGGTCAGCGCGCTGATCGACACTTCATTCAGTTCTTTGGGAATGTCCAAAACGACGAGATCAAAGTACGAACGGCAGGCAAACAGCAGCAGCTCAATGTCTTCACTTTTGAAGTGCTCCGATTGTTCCGGGCTGCCGGGTGACAGCAGGACGTGCAGATTGCTGGATTCCATGCGGTACAACACGTTGTTAACCTGACTTTCCGTAAGTTCGTGAATGACCGATTTCAAATCGCCCAGGTGCCGGTCGTGCCGGATGTTAAGCAATGTCTGGATACCGCCGAATTGCAAATCGAGGTCAATCAACAGTACCCGCTGCGGCGACTGCAGTGCCAGACTGTTGGCCATATTGGCGGCCAGCAGGCTGGTGCCGCTTCCTCCCTTACCGCTGTACACGGCCAGCACGGTACCCTTGGCAAAAGAGGTGCGATCCGCCAACAGCTTCCGTCTGTTTGTCCTGAGCTGCCCGTACGCTCGCTCAATGCTTGCCTCCAGTTCAGACAGCTCATCAGGTATCTTCAGAACATCTGTCACCCCATCGCGAAACAGACTGCGCGACGCTTTGAAATCCTCGCTTCTCGACAAAAACAGAATCGGTACAGCCGCATTTGCCTTGTGTATTTGCTTTACCACCTGTTTGACCGGGAAATCCTCGACCGGCTCAACGAATACAACAACCTGCGCCTCTTTCGGATTTACCTTGAGATATGCTTCGCGCGGTTTGTCGATAATTTCGTCAATAACGGCATGACTGTAGAAGCTTATCTCCTGGATAAGTTTCTGCAGGATCTGCTCGTCGTCACTGATGAGAACCACTTTTGCCGTCGACACGGTTACGATCCCCCTCCCGGCAGATGATGGTTTGCCTTGAGCACGCGAACTTCCTTGCCGAAGTTTTGCAGCCAGACGATTTGTTCCGCCTGTTCCAGGGTAAGCGCTACGCCAACCGCAACAATTTCTTCCTCCTGCTTGTAAACCCGGATGACCTGCACATCGCGAAGGATCATTTCCGTTGCCCGTGTATCGCCATGTATCCAGTCCGATTGATCAGGAAGCACTTGCTGAAAACGGCTTTCGTCCCCCGCTTTTCGCTCGTAAGTGCCAATGACATCCACTCTGTCCAGGACCTCCACCTCATCGTCAAACACCGCGATCGGGGCACGAAGCTGCACCAGCCGATAGCCATTCGGCATCTTGGCCATTTCTCGCAGCATGGGATTGGTCAGCACTTCGCCACGGGGTATCGGCACGAGCGATACCTTGCCTTTTACCTCGTCCGGAGAAGTGACGAACGAGTCTACCACGTACTTTTTGGGCAGAGGCAGCGGTTTCAGCATCTCCGGCGCAATCGGGGTGCCGACGGGGATATCCTGCGCAGCGGTCTGGACATCGACCATTTGCCCCAGTTCCTGCTCCATCGTTTCGACATGGCTGTAAAAGAGGAAAACGGCGGACAGTGCAAACAGGATGGAGAGTGCCAGAAACAGAAAGGCGCGTTTTTTCGATTCAAACATCTCGTGTCCCACCCTTGCTTGAAATCTTTCTGTGTTTCGGAAGCGCAGACAGCAATCCTTCTGATTGCACAGCATGCAGACAAAATGTCCCGAAGGGGATAAAAGTCCTGCTCGCGCTGCTGCCTGTCCAGCAAAGATGTTGGATGGTTGACAAAGTCGTTCGTGCGGAAAATGGCTGCTCTCCTGTCACACTCGCTGTCTTGGGAAGAACAGGGCATCATACGGTACTGGTTGAGTGCCCCGAAAAACGCCCCTCTCGTATTCACGACACTTTGTCTTAAGTCTGGGCAACAGACTTGGAAAATGGAGGAATTCCTCTTTGCATGTTGAACTTTTAACCGGTAGTGCTCCCATTTTCAAACATGTCCTGCTTTCCCATTCGAGGAGGTTTCGTTGTGAATGCACCGATCATTGTCATCCCGCTGGCAGCCGCCCTACTCCTCTCCACCTATACCGATCTTCGCTGGCGGTTGATCTACAATTGGCTCACTCTGCCGGGTACTGCGTTTTTCTTGCTCTGTCACGCCGTGATCGGTCCAGGAACATTCGGATCCAGTATCTTGGGTACGCTCTCGCTCGGAGGCGTCAGTCTCATTCTGGCTGTCCTGAGTCACGGCCAAATGGGCGGCGGGGACATCAAACTGTTCGCCATGCTGGGCGCTGCGCTGGGCTGGCAGGCAGGACTGGCGGTGTTAGTGTACACGTATGTTCTCGCAGGGGCAGCCGCCCTGTTGATCGTACTGCTTCGCCGCATGTTTCCCGGTGCGAGATCTGTCAAGGAACTGCCGATGGCTCCGTTTATCGCGGCTGGCACCGCTCTCGTCTACCTCCTGCCGGTCATGCCGTGATACAAATTGCCTTGCCACATCCTTGGCTGCGGCAGGGTACTTCATAGATAACACGGGTGAATGGGACAAAAAAAGGACGGCAGCAGGACCGTCCGACACGTTGCCGAATCACTCGGGTTTGAGATAGATTGGGATCAGCAGAACCGGGCTGTGCTGCTGACGATGGAACGACTACCATCATAATGACACGCAAAGTAAACATCCCGTCCCACTTTTCCTGTGAAACGGGATGTTTTTTTCATTCCTTATTGGACTTGAGTCATCCGGTATTCCCCTTTTTGGGACAGCTCTTTTTCCGTTACGATCGCTGCGGAAACAGGAACAAACCCATCCCGACAAACAAACCAAGCAAAAAAAGCAGATCCCCAAGCGACAATCCCCACAGAATGGCGTCGGCTGCAGGGGGACTCCACAGGCTGCGCACCAGTCGAACCAATCCAAGACCGATCAGGATCATTCCTACCCGGTCGCGCTCTGACCATACCTTTTTCGGCAAAACATGCACGACGACCGCCAGACAGCCGGTCAACACCAGGTCAATCAGGTTAAGCGGCGCGTATGTGATCTCTCCCACGCTCCAGCCCCAGTCGACGACAGCCCCGTATTCCCTTACCATCAGGGCGTCGGCCATGATCAGCCAGATGACACCGGCAAGCATCCACTCAGTCGTCTGCCATCCCCGCCACCGCTCCTTTCGGGTCCGGTAAATAAACCAGCCGATGGCAGCCACAAGCGCAGCTTCCACAGCGTACGCTCCCCCACTGTACAGAAGCAGGGCAGCCGGGTTGTGCAGAAACGTATCGGTCTCTTCGACCAGCGGCCACAGTTTGTAGACAACAAATCCGACCAGGACAGCCGACAGCAGATCGTCAAAGAACTGTTTTGTCGTCTGCCGTTCCTTCCCCTTGACCGTCCAGCGCATCCACAGATAGTACCCGATCGCTCCGGTCAGCAGACCGAGCCACGAAACAGGGATCGTAAACGGCCCCCATGACAACGCCATCCCGGGCTCAAACAACAGCACTCCCCCCTTGCAATGACGCTCGCTCTATAGCGATGACATACTGCAATGAATCCAGCCCTATCCGTTTTTACAGTCTTCCTGTCGACAGCTTCGTTTCGGCTGATCCCTGGCTCAAAAGCGGTTCAAGGACCCGTTCCAGCTCACGGCGAGAGACGACTCCGATTTTTTTGTACACAATCACCCCATCCCCATTCAGCACGAAGCTGGTCGGCATGGCAGCGATGCGGTACTGTTTGCTGACAGCGCCCGACCGGTCAAGCGCCACCGGGTATGTAATGCTGTAGTCGCCAACAAACCTCTGCACATCATCAAGCGCATCTTTATGCGTCACGTTTACGCCGATGAAGCTGACTCGTCCCGAGTACTTCTCGTGCAGAGCCACCAGATCCGGGGTCTCGGTACGACACGGCAGACACCAGGAAGCCCAAAAGTTGAGCACGACAGGCTGGCCGCGAAATTCCTCCAAGCGGATCAAACGATCGTTTAAGTCGGTTAGTTCAAAGGAACCTGCCCGGTAATTAACCTCCGGGGCAGCCGCCAACTGGTCTGTGTCCCGACCGGCGAGGTGGGAGATGAGCGTGGCAGCCGTTACGATCGTCACAACCAGAATCAACAACCTGTTTCGCATGTCGTTTCCTCCTCCGCTGGTCCGTATCTCTGTTACGTTACAGTGTACCACAAGTCACCCTGCAGGAGAGATACATACGCTGCTGCCCGGTAACAGGACCCCTCAGCCTCACAGTACAGGATTTTTTGTTGACACATGCCCGCAAGTATTTTATATTAATTTTAAAATAATAATTATTATAAAAAGGAGAGGTAAACACATGAACGAGATCGTAACCGTTCTGAACAAACAACTGGCCAACTGGATTCTGCTGCACATGAAACTGCACAACTACCACTGGAATGTAAAAGGACCGCACTTCTTTACCCTGCATGCCAAATTTGAAGAGTATTACACCGAAGCAGCCCACCATATCGACCTGCTGGCCGAGCGCATCCTCACCATCGGCGGGAAGCCTGAGGCCACCTTGCGGGAAGCGCTGGAACTGGCCAGTGTGAAAGAAGCGGCAGGCGGCGAAACGGCCGAGGAGATGGTCCAGACGCTGATCGGCGACTTCTCCCTCTTGCTTGACGAATTGAAAGCAGGGATCGAAACAGTGGAAAGCGAGGACGATCACGCGACCGCCGATCTGCTGCTGGAGCTCAAAGCCCGACTGGAAAAGCAACTCTGGATGCTGCGGGCCTTTTCCAACTGAGGACGGCCGCATAAATGCTGCCTGCCGCGCCTCTTTCTCTTGTTGCTCTCTTATTCTCCGCCGGTTACGCTGCGGCTGATTACCGGTTATATTGGAGAGACAGGAGGAATGCGGTATGAATGACGATATGTGGCGTGCAATTGTCTGTTGTGACGCGTCTTATGACGGACAGTTTTACTACGGTTTGATCACGACCGGTATTTTTTGCAGGCCATCCTGCAAATCGAGAACGCCAAGGCGGGAAAACGTGAGAATTTTCAACACTCCGGCAGAAGCGATCGGCGCAGGACTCCGCCCGTGCAAACGGTGTCGGCCGGACGTATCGGGCTGGCGTTCCCCCGAGGAAGAGTTGGCCCGAAAACTGACAGAGCTGATTACAGCCAGCTATCGCCAGCCGCTCACCTTATCGGAGATGGCCCGGCGGTTGTACGTCAGTCCCTTTTACCTGCAGCGCAGTTTCAAACGCGTGATGAAAGTGTCGCCGGTTCAGTACCTGAAACAGGTGAGGCTCAACGCGGCCAAACAACTGTTGGCGCAAACCGAGGAAACGGTAAGCGAGATCGCGCGTAAGGTAGGATTTCGCAGCAGCACCCACTTCGCCTCCGTGTTTCAGCGGGAAACCCGGCATACCCCGACAGCATACCGCCGTTTGTATGGCCAGCTCCACCCGGAAAGGACGGTGCAGCGATGAAAGGAACCGCTTATTATCTATCTCCAATTGGCTGGATCGAGTTAACCAACACCGGCGACCGGATCAGCTCTGTCCGTTTCGTCGAGGAGGTTGGGGCCGCCCAAGCGACGGGGGCACTGCCGCCAGTGATCCATGAGTGTATCCGGCAACTTGAGCAGTATTTTAACGGACAGCGAACCGCGTTCTCCGTCCCCCTCGCCCCGGCGGGTACCCCGTTTCAAAGACGGGTCTGGGAACAGCTCTGCACAATCCCGTACGGGCAGACTGTCAGCTATCGGGAAAGGGGAAGGATTATGGCAGAACGAACCATTCGCAAGCTGGGTGACCCCATCCTGCGCGCAAGGTGCAAGGCTGTGCAATCGATCACACCCCATGTATGTAAACTGCTTGACGATATGGCGGAAACCCTTTACGCCGGGCCAAATCGCGCTGGCCTGGCCGCTCCGCAGATCGGCATTCCCAAGCGATTGATCGTGATGGATTGCGGCGAAGGCCCGACCGTCCCCGTCCGGTTCGAGACGCAGCATCTTCGTTTATCTGAGGTGTTGAAGCCGCTGCAGCGCGTTCTGATCCGCTTTTACCAGTACCGGATAACGCGGCAGGTTAACCTTGAATTGAACCACCGATTGCTCCCAATATGCAGCATTGCTATGCTGGGAAGAATAGAGGAGGCTGATCATGATGAGATGTTTGCAGGGAAAGGTTGGCCGTCCAAGTAAATCGCTTCATCTGCCATCCCTGACCGCCGCTGTCAGGGATCTCCCCGCTCACCTTCTTTCCAAAGCCAGCTTCAGCCCAAACAACACCAGCGCCACCCCGGTCACACTCTCCAGGACACGCTGCGTGGATGGCCGCTGCAGCCAACCGCGAATGTAATCGATCAAGTAGATGTAGACCAGCATCCACAAGGTGCCCAATACAGCATACGTCACGCCCATCACCAAAAACTGCACCAATGTGCTGCCTTCAGGCTGGACAAACTGCGGCAGAAAGGTTAAGAAGAACAGGGCCACTTTTGGATTAAACACATTGCTCAGCACCCCTTGCCAGAAACACGCTCCCCTCTGGCTCAGCCGCCCTGCCTCCACTTGGTGGTGAATCGGCTCTCCCTCATGCTTTTTGGCCGAACGAAATGAGGTCAGGCCCAGATAAATCAGATATGCGGCTCCAACATACTTCACGATTTCAAATAGCAGGACGGATTTCGCCAGCACCAGGGAGAGGCCCAGCGCGGCAAACAACGTGTGAACGAATATGCCTGCTGCGACCCCCAGTGCTGTCGCGGTTCCTCCCCGTTTTCCGTAAGAAAGCGTGCTTTTGGTGACCAGCGCCGTATCCGGCCCAGGTGTCAAAATCAGGACGATGGACATCAACACAAACAACCAGTAATGGCTCATCCGGATGCTCCTCTCTGCTTGTGATCCTTCTCTTCCGAGGCTACCTTGCTTCATCTGACAACCGCTTCAGTACGGGGTACAAATCGCCTTCCAGCATCAAGTCGGAAATCCTCAGCCGCTGCTGAGCTTCTGCAAACCGGGCATGGTCAGCCGCTCCGTCGACCTCCTCTCCGCTTATGCGCCGATAATACTTCCCTCCTTCAAACAGACCGTCCCGTGTGATGAAGGCATGCTCTTGGGTCAGGTAAGAACCGTCGCGGAACACAACCAGGCGCTCGTCGGCCGGGACATCAAACAGCCGCTGCCCCATAAAATAATGGCCTTCCTGCGGCAGCCCCAGCAAGTACAACAGGGTGGGCGTCAGATCCAGATGCCCGGACACCTGTTCCTGGACGGTTCCGTTCAACTCGGCCAAGGCGGAACTGTATATCACCATCGGGACTTTGTCGTATTCCCGCTCGTACTTGGGAACGATTCCGATCTTGCGCAGTTCCTCCTCCGGCACCCCTGCATCATGATCACCGTACACGACCAGTATGGAGGACTCATACAATCCGTTCTGTTTGAGCAGCCGAATCAATTCGCCCAGCGCCTGATCCGCATAATGGGCGGAATGCAGGTAATTGCCCAGAAACGTACCTTCCAGCTCCCCCAGATCAAGTCGTTTGTATTTAGAGGGCATCTCGTACGGATGGTGATTGGACAGCGTAACCAGAAAGGCGAAGAACGGCTGCGGCAGCGCCTCCATCTTCTCGTTCATTTGTTCGAAAAACGCTTCGTCAGACAGCCCCCATCCAACCTTCTCGCCAGGCTCCAGATTTTCCATAAAATACGACTGCTCAAAACCAAGATTGCGGTGCATCACTGCCCGATTCCAGAACGAGCCGGTGTAGGCGTGAGCGGACATGGTAGCATACCCATGCTCTTTCAGTACCTTTGGCAGGGAGTCAAACTCGTTTTCCGCAAAGTTAAAGTAAATGCTCCCGGCGATGGAGGATGGGTAAAGCGAGACGAGTGAAGTAAACTCTCCATCCGATGTACGCCCATGGTGCGTTTGGTCATAGTAATGGGGAAAGGCAATCCCTTCCCGCATCAGCCGGTTGAGATGCGGCGTCACTTCTTGTCCGTTCACCTTCAGGTTGACGACAAACCCTTGCAGCGATTCTTCCTGGACGACGATCACATTTTGTCCCTTTGCCCTGCCAAACAGCGGACCGGGCGGCTGTTGGGCGTTAAGTTCCTGAAACCACTGCCGGACCTCCTCCAGCTCGGAGGCGGTGACTTCCTTGCTGCTGATGGATAGTTTGGCGTATTGGTACATGTCATACAGGTGATAGTGGTAAATGCCAAGCGCTTGCAGCAAGGCTTTGTTGGAATAACGGGCATCGAGAAACCCGGGCACTTGGGCCACTGTTCGCTCTACATGAACCGTCGTCCCCGCCACCAACAACGCCGGTATGGCCAGTGCACCAATGCGGCGGACCGCTTTGGCCACCCTGTCCTGATAGGTGAGGATAACCTGCTTCATCCTCCAACGATAGGCGGCAATCAGCAGTGGTATATCGAGGAAGTAGAGCGTGTAGGCCCAGTTTGTCAAGCTGACAATACTGTCGCTGACCTCACCGACCTGACCGAGCTGACGCAGCAAACTGACCGAGGTCACATCGTGGAAGTAACTGTGGTACAGCGTATCCACAAACAATACCAGGCTTAACCCGATATCAGCCGCTATCAGAAACGGAAACCGCCAGGCAGCGGGAAGCAGATTGCCGCAAAGCAGCAGGCTGGCTACAGCCAACAGAGAGATGACAAACACCGTGGCCGCCACACCCATGCCGACCAATTGATAAAACAACCACATCTTCAGGGAAAACACCAGCAGCAGACTAGCCACGTCTGCTCTTGCCGCCACCATGAACACGATGGATAACAGCAGCTTCCTGATTCTCTTTCGCCATTCCTTGTTCATTTCCAGAATCTCCTTGACCCCATTTTTCTCTATCAATGCTGTACACAGCTAATCATAGTTGGTTCTGCGCCTGTTCACAAGCAGTCGTCAGAGCTTTTCATCCTTTCTCTTCCATCCTCTGCTGCGAGGCCACTTTCCGCTCCTGGTTTTGGCAGACATCACGAAAAAACACGTCACCGCTTGGGTAACGTGCGTTTTCATGCTATGGCAGGTACCTTTTTCATTTCCGCAAAATCCCAGATTCATTCATGCGCCGAATCGTTGGAAAGACAGCAAGTTACTCAAAGCGCAGCGCTTCGATCGGCTTCAGGTTCGCGGCCTTGTTGGCCGGAAACAGACCGAAGAAAATCCCGACAAACAGGGAGAATCCAAAAGAAAGAAGAGTTACGTCCCACGAAAAAACGACACTGGTATCAGAGAAATGGCCAATGGCATAGGCTCCTCCCACTCCCAGGGCCACACCAATCAAGCCGCCCAAACCGCTTAATACAACGGATTCAATCAAAAACTGAAACAGAATATCGCGCTTCTTCGCACCGATGGCCTTACGGATGCCTATCTCGCGAGTGCGTTCCGTAACAGAGACAAGCATGATGTTCATGATCCCGATGCCGCCCACCAATAGAGAGATGCCGGCAATCCCTGAGAGCATCATGGTCAACGTGCTGTTGACGGAACTGACCGATTCCAACAGATCCTGCTGATTAAAAATGCGGTAACTGTCTTCATCCCCCTTGAACTTCTTGGTCAGCATCGCTTCCAATTGTGCTTCCGCCATCTCGACCTGTTCCGGTGATTCAGCCTGAACATAGATCGTTCGCACGCCCGGTGAGGCCAGGATACGCTCCGCTGTACTGATCGGAATGATAACCTTCTCATCATTGGCACCGCTCATCGAGTCGCCTTTTTCCTCCAGCACCCCGACCACTTTAAACGGAATCCCATTGATCTGCACATAGTTGTTCAGCGGCGACACGAAACCAAATAGTTCCTCGGCCGTACTGGCGCCAAGCAGGGCCACCTTCTGTCTGAACTGGACATCGATCGGCAGCAAAAAGCGGCCTTCCTGCGCGTGGAAATCGCGCACTGTCTCGTAACTCGCATCCGTACCCTCCACCGTTACCTCGGTGTTCTTGTTGCCTGCTTTCACCGTCACCCTGCTGCTGACTACCGGCGCGACGGCATCAATGCCGGGTTTCTCCTGTAGTGTCAGGACTTCGTCGTAGCTCAGTGAGGTTTGTGCGCCGCGACCGGTCACGTTGACAGTAAGGAGATTGGACCCCAGGCTTTGCACTTGTTCGGTTACCTTCTGCGTCGATCCCTGTCCCAGAGAAACCAGTGAGATGACTGATGCCACGCCGATCATGATCCCCAACATGGTCAAAAAGGCGCGCAGTTTGTTGCTCATGATGCTTCCCAGGGCCATCTTGATTCCTTGATACATGTTCATCCGGCATCACTCCAGTCCTCATACAGCTTGCCGTCCTGGATGCGGATGACGCGCTTGGCCTGCTGTGCAATGGACAAATCGTGTGTGATCAGCACGATCGTATGCCCCTGTCCGTTTATATGCTGTATCATTTCAAGAACTTCTTTCCCCGTCTTGGTATCCAGCGCACCAGTAGGTTCGTCCGCCAGCAATATCGGCGGATTGGCGGCGAGAGCTCTTGCGATGGCCACCCGCTGCTGCTGACCACCGGAAAGTTCGGAGGGGCGGTGATGCATTCGTTCACCCAGTCCGACCTTCTCCAGAGCGTCCATGGCCATCGCTTTTCTCTTTCGGGTAGGCACCCCGCGATAGATCAGGGGAAGCTCCACATTTTCGATTGCCGTCAGCTTCGGCAGCAGGTTAAAGCCTTGAAAGATAAATCCAATCTTGGTGTTTCGTATATCGGCCAATTGATTGTCGTTCATGGCGCTAATCTCCACCCCGTCCAGTCGGTAACTTCCCTCTGTAGGGACATCGAGGCAGCCAATCATGTTCATCAGCGTGGATTTGCCAGAACCGGAAGGACCGATAATCGCGACAAAATCTCCTTGATAAACAGTGAGGGAGACGCAATCGAGGGCCTTGATGGTTTCCCCGCCCATTTGGTACCACTTGCTGAGACCCTCAATGCGAATCAATGGACCTGGCGACTCAGACTTCATCATCGTCCTCCCCGTCCCCCTCCAAAACCTCCACCCCCGGGCATGATGAACCGCATCCCGCCGCCGCCCATCTCGCCCATACCCCTTGACCTCTGCGAACCGGAGCTGCTCATTACACTTGGCAGGATGACCTGGTCTCCCTCTTCTACACCGCTTATGACTTCGATATGGGTTTCGTTGTGAAGGCCGACTTCCACCTGTTTCATGGAACGATTGCTGCGTGAATTCCGTTCCGTCGAGGAATCGTCAACCTGCGCTGAAGATTCTGGCCGAAGCAGAACGAATTTCTTCCCCTGGCTCTCTTGTATGGCTTCAACCGGGAGCAGCAGCACATCGTCTTTTTTCTCCACGATAATCTTGGCATGGGATGTCATCCCTGGTTTCACGCCTTCAAAGTCGGTGATTCGAATGGTGACATCAAACGTGGAGACCCCGTTCTGCGTCACGCCTTCCTTGGCTATTTCCACGACCTCACCCACAAATGTCTTGTCTGGCAGGGCGTCCACGGTGACCTCTGCCTGTTGTCCTGGCTTCACTTTGGGAATATCCAGTTCATCAACGGGAATCACCAGGGATAGTTCATCGTAATTGACAATTTCGGCAATCTCAGCCCCTGCGTTAATCTTACTTCCCGGGTCGACATTCATCGAGACCACCTCTCCGGCGATGGGTGAAAGAACGGGACCGTAGGTTGCCTGCTCCTCTTGATACGATTCAATCCGCTTCTGAATCTCTTGTATTTCCAATTGAATTTTTTCCATATTTTTTGTGGTACTGATTTCATCTGATTTGTTCTCCAATTGGACGAGAAGCTGCCCTTCCTGCACCTGGTCCTGTTTCTTGACCAGCACTTTGCTTACCTTCCCGGAGGCAGGAGCCTTGATCTCAACAACGGGTGCCTTCGCGACCGTCGCGCTCTCCAGCCCGGTCAGGTTACCTCTGGATGTTACGATCGTGACCTGGGCCTTCTCATCCGTGGTCAACGCATTCCCCCCTTTTACCTCCACGACGACATCATGGACGATGGCGCCACCTGCAGCCGCCCGTCCAATCCGATCCACTTCCTTCACTGTGCCCTTGACTCTGGTGAAACTGCCCAGAAGAAGCACGTCTGCTTCCTGACCGAGCTGAATCGTATCAATGCCAACCGTGCTGAAGGGGACGGTAAGCGTCCACGTATCCACATCCTGAATCGTCCCGATTACCTGATTTGCGCTCACCTCATCCCCCACTTCTACCTCAAGGGAGGTGACACGTCCGCTCTCGGCGGCTGTAATATGGTAATCACTCTGGCGTTCTTCCGCTTCGATTTGCAGAAGCTGCAAATCCAGCTTTTTCTGTTCCAGGCTTAACAGTTCCTGGTTGATCTGATCGCTCATGTCTTCCTCTTGGTAGGTGAGCAGCACTTGGCCGGCTGTAACGTGCTCTCCTTCATCGAAGTTAATCATCTTCACGGTACCGCTTTGGGGGGCTTTCACCACTTCCCGTGTTGGCTGCAGCGTGCCGGAGCCGCTCACTTCTACCTGGATGCTGCCCCGCTCCACGACCGCAGTTGCCACAGCCTGCGTCATGGCTGGCACTGTCGGGGTGTAGAAATACCGATAACTGCTCCATCCACCTACCGCCAAAAGCAGGATGATCGCCGAATGAAACCACCATGTTTTGTAAAAGCGTTTCTGCATCGAATCTGTTCCTCTCCTTTTGTCCACGCACGGCATGGACATGTATAGCTTTCTATGCACTGCTTCTTCCGCATGTTGTCCGTCATACCAACCATCATAGAAAAGAAATGTGTCAGTCAGATGTCAGCCCTATCCATCCTGCAAATAAAATACCCTCTCCTGGGAATAGAGCAGCAGCTATTCCAAAGAGAGGGGGAGAATTCCAATCTACCGTTGCTTCGCCTTGACCAAGAAGCTGTTAACTGTCATCTTCTTTACTATCGTTAAACTTATCCAGTATGGTTATGGTATCAATGAGATGATTATTGAAGATTTGTCGCGCGATACGCAACAAGTCAATAATCATGGGATCTCGAAGAGAATACAGCACGCGGTTCCCTTCTTTGGTCCCGTATACAATGTTTTTTGCCCGCAATACGCTCAACTGTTGTGATACTGCGGAGCCTTCCGCTCCAATGAGCGTTTGCAGCTCGTTAACATTTTTATCTCCTTCCGCCAACAGCTCTAAAATCCGTATCCGCAAGGGGTGCGCCAGCGCTTTGAAAAAGTCAGCTTTAAACTGTTGTAATTCCAAATTCATTCGTTTCCTCCTTTTGTGGCTAATGAACCAACCCCATTCCTTGATGCGGCTCCTGTTCTGCTTCTCCATCAGGGCGGGACAACCGCCCACATTCTTGGAATGCGAAGTGTTTACAACCGATACACTTATTTGGATCCAGGCGGGTTAAAGCATAATTGATGGCATCTCCTGTATGTTCAAAGAAACAGTCCTTCCCTACTCTCTCATACAATCCCGTTCGTATCAATACATCTTTCGGCTGGCGTTGAAGACCCGACACGAGAATCGTGCCGCCTTGTTTTTGGAAATGTCGAACGATGCTGGAGAGATATGATTCGCCAGTCGTATCCATATAAGGAACCCTGCCCATGCGCAGGATGAGCACATTTGGACGGTGATAGGCGGTATCCATTACGGATTTTTCAAACTTCTGCGCCGCTCCGAAAAATAACGGCCCTTCAATTGTGTAAATGCTGATTTGCGGGCAGTCATGCCCTTCGCTGACCACATGTGACTTTACTTTTTTATGCTTGTCCAATGGATCGGGAAGCACCTTTGCAACCGTTAGAATCTCGCTCATGCGTTTGACAAACAGGATGGCCGCCAGGATCAAGCCAACCTCGACCGCTATCGTCAGATTGGCAAACACAGTGAGAAGAAAGGTGATCACCAAGATCAGGGAATCACTCATTTTGGTCATGAATACGTGGGCAAATTCTTTTCGCTCGCTCATATTCCACGCGACCACCATTAAAACGGGGGCCATGCTGGCAAGTGGAATATGGGAAGCAAACGGAGCAAACAACAGCAGCACAAGAAGCACAACCAAACCATGAATGACACCAGACATGGGGGAAACCGCACCATTTTTGATGTTGGCCGCTGTTCTCGCAATCGCCCCTGTCGCGGGAATGCCGCCAAATAGAGGCGTTACCATATTGGCAATGCCCTGCCCGATCAATTCCCGATTACTGTTGTGCTTGCTGCCGGTCATGCCATCTGCCACAACGGCGGAAAGCAATGATTCAATCCCCCCAAGCATGGCAATGACAAAAGCAGGCCGAAGCAGTTGGACGATTTTTTCCCATGTTAGTTCAGGCATTTGAAACACGGGGAAAGAACTGGGTATGTCCCCAAATGTCGAGCCGATTGTGGAAACCTTGCCCGGAAAGAACAGAGCTGCCATGACACTGGATACAATAAGTCCCACCAATGATCCGGGTACTTTGGGAAGGAATTTGGGAGTAAGCAGAATGAACACGAAACAAACCGTCGCGACAAGCACGCTATATCCGTTAACGGTATCCACATGATAAAGGATTTCGCTTACATTGGACAAGAAATCTTCTTGTTTATCAATCCCCTCGAGACCCAGGAAATTGGGGATTTGTCCCACGAAGATAATAACGGCGATCCCTGACGTAAATCCGATCGTCACCGGACGTGGAATGAATTTTACCAGGGAACCAAGTTTGCATACCCCCATTACAAATAACATCACACCAGCCAAAAATCCAGCAATTAACAAGTTTTCATACCCATACGTCACAACGATACTGAAAAGAATGGGGACAAATGCTCCCGTCGGGCCTCCTATTTGATACTTGGAGCCGCCAAAGAGTGAGATGATGATCCCCGCAAGGATGGTCGTGTAAATACCGTATTCCGGTTTCACTCCCGACGCAATAGCGAAAGCCATCCCAAGCGGAATGGCTATGATCCCTACAATGATACCCGAGAGAAGATCTTTGCGAAAATGTTGTAAAGAATAGCCGGCAAATCTGTCCCCCAAAAATCTCTCCACCGAAATCCCTTCTTTTGTATTTTTGTATATTTTAATTTTTGAATATACATAGTTATATATCACCAAACAGAGGAGTTGTCAAAGCCGTTAACACCTCTGGAACAAAAAATCCCGCATGTGCATTTGTCCGCTGTAGAAAAAAGCTCCTACATGCCGGTTTTGGATTTACTCGCCGAAACATCAGCCAACACGGTTGTGATTGTATTCCTCTATGGCTTGTTGTAATGTCCCCCGTGTTTCCACTTTTTCATGTAATGCAATCCCCAATTCAACCATCGTATTGGTTATTTCCGGACGGATACCTGTTATGGTTGCCTTACAACCTTGTATGCTAATCCCATTCACAATCTTGAATAAATGTCCGACAATCGCCGTGTCCATATAAGCAACACCCGACAAGTCGAGAATGATATGTTTCAGTTTTAATTGATAAATCTGATCGAATATCTTTTCCTGTATTTTCTTTGCCCGGTGGGTATCAACTGTACCTATAATCGGAAGTATTGCCATGGTATCTGATAGTGGGATCACCGGGACGGTTAAGTCGTCAATCACACTCCGTTGAGAACGCAGCAGCTCATTTTTATATTCAGAAAAACTTGCAGAAAAATGCTTCAAATAAGAGTCCAGATTATAATTAACCCTTCTTTCCAATTCAAAAAATTCATTTTTACCGATTTCCAGATGCTGATAATAATTGTACAGAAAATCCCAATATATCTTTCGCAGCGTTTGGAACCATTCCAGGATTAAAATGATATCCATATCATATTTTGCCCAATTTCTACCGTCTTCCTTGGCATTTAATATTAAGCCGTATTCATCCGTGTAATTCAGAAGGGTAACAATTTTACCTGCCGATTTAAGAAGAAACTCTTCATTCACATCTGTTGAGTTTTGAATACTTTCAAATAGCTCTTTTCCGTGATAGATAAGAAGTTCATCAAACTTATCCTTGTTTTCGGTGTAGAAAGCAGAAAAGTTTTGCCCCTCCATATACTTCAAATCCAATTTTTTCACTCCTATTTTTTCATGTTCATGGATCGGGAACCAAATGGTAAACGTTGTTCCAACACCCTCTTCACTGTTAACTGTGATTTTCCCGTCATGTCCATATATAGTAGAAAATACCTGCGTTAAGCCCATTCCGGTACCTTCTGTTTTTGAAGTAAAAAACGGCGTTCCCAACAAGGCAATCTTTTCTTGAGGAATCCCTATTCCTGTATCCGATATGCTTACAATTAATCCATTATTCGATTTGTAGTGTTTTATGGTAATGGTTCCCTTATCCGGGATAGCTTCAAAAGCATTCTTCAGGAGGTTGAAAAATGCTTTTTTCAGTTGGTTCCGTTTTCCATAAATCTTCTCGTTTGTATTGGAAAAATGCGTTTCAATGTGAACATCATAGAATTTATCCTGGAAAAGATAAAGCAGTGCTTCCAATTCGGAACAAAGGTTGATAGCTGTAAAAGGTTCATTTTCTAAATCCGGTTTAGACACATGCAATAAATTCTGTAAGGTGGACAGAGCGTTATCCAATTCTGAATAGGCTAAATCTAGATAATTATGAGACAACTCCTTTCTCAACATCTGCAAAAATCCTTTGACTGCTGTTAAAGGATTTTTGATCTCGTGTGCGATCCCCGCTGCGATTTGACCAATGGAGGCTAAGCGGTCTAATGTTAAATCGCTGTCCTTTACTTTTTTCATTCCTTTATTACTTTCCATTCCACTTCACACACACAATCGTAGTGCCTTCCTTCGAAGTTTTGATTGTAAATTCATCCATCATTCTTTTGGCTCCGCTCAGCCCTAAACCTAATCCGCGGCGGTTCGGGGTACCTTCACCACTTAAAATTTGATGTAAGTTGTCAATTCCCTTTCCACTGTCCTGAATGATCAGACGGATTCCTTGATTCTCGATACATTCACAAGAAAAGCTGCCATTAGCACCGGCATGGTCTAAAATATTACGGGTAAGCTCAGAGACGGCTACTAGTACCTTTTGTTTGTCCATCTTTGAAAAAGAAAGTTTATCCATCATTAATCGCACATGATGCAGGGCTAAATAAATATCATGTTCAATTCTGATATTTACGAAACAGTTTTGCATAATGACGCTTTTTTCCTCCTGATGTAAAAACTACGACTATTATTATACATGAACCTTTTTTGGCTTTCTATAGGTATTGATTATAGTGTGGAATTTCTTTCAAATTCCTTACACGGGGGAGGGGGGAACAGCGGCTCACACCCCTGATGAAAGAAGGAGAGGCATCCCAGCCTCTCCATTCAAATGGTTATGGTTTTTTCTCTATCAGTCGGTATTCCCACCGCCCGGCATCCTCTAGACATGTTCCAGATAACGCTGTTTCATCAGCGAGAGCACTTCGTCGCCTGGTTGGTCCCAGATCGTCTGATTAAAGATCTCCACTTCAATCGGCCCTTCGTACCCCGCAGCTTCCACGGCCTTGCGGATGCGGCGCAGTTCGATCACACCGTCTCCCATCATCCCTCTGCCCATCAGCAGGTCTGGTGTCGGGACAATCCAGTCTGAGACGTGGAAGCCGAGTATACGGCCGCTTGCCCGGGTTATCTGCTGATACAGGTCAGGGTCCCACCAAACATGAAACACATCGACAATGATACCCACCTCATCCGGCTTGTATGGCGCGGCCAAAGCGTTCGCTTCGGCCATGGTGACAACCACGGAACGCTCCGCTGCGTACATCGGATGAAGCGGTTCGACGGCCAGCTTTACACCGCTTGCTCTCGCGTAAGGCACCAACTGCTCGATTCCCTCCGCCACCCAGTTGCGGGCACTTGCGATATCGTTGTCCGGTGCCGGTCCACAGACAAGCACGAGTACCTCTGCTCCCAGCTCCGCCGCCTCGTCCACTGCACGGCGGTTATCGTCCAGCCGCCGCTCACGTTCGGCGGCAGTAGAAGCCGGGAACATCCCCCCGCGACAAATGCTTGAGATGCGGAGACCGGCATCGCGTACCAGTCTTTTGCTTTCTGCCAGACCTGTTTCAGCGATTTTGTGCCGCCATAAGGCAATCCAGGGAATCTCTGCCCGGGCGCACCCTTCCACCGCTTCCCGCAGGTTCCATCGCTCCGTGGTAATCTGATTCAGGCTGAGACGCTCAATCGTTTGCAACTTCTCCATCTCCTCCCTCCTACTCAATGCCGGCCAGCGCCAGCACGAGACGCATCCGCTCGGCAGCCAGTTCCGGATTGGCCAACAGGCCGGCCTGATCGGCAAGCACGAAGAGTTCCGCAAGATGGATCACAGAGCGGGCCCCCTCCGCCCCACCAATCATGCGAAAATGATCTTGGTGACCGTTCAGGTATGCCAGGAAGACGATACCGGTTTTATAGGCATAGGTCGGCTTTTGAAACATGTGCCGGGACAACGGCACCGTTTTGTCCATGATGGCGTGATAACGCTCCGTATCCCCCTTGTCCAGTGCATGAAGGGCCGCCGCCGCAGCCGGTGCGATCGCGTCAAAGATGCCAAGCAGCGCGTGACTGTAACCTTGTTCATCGCCGCGAATCAAGGTCGGATAGTTAAAATCATCACCGGTGTACATCCGCACGCCTGTGGGGAGGAGCCGCCGCATCGCGATTTCCTTGTCCGCGTCAAGCAGGGAGATTTTGATGCCGTCCACTTTGTCCTGATTGGCACGGATGACGCGCAGGCAAACCTCCATCGCGGCGTCGGGATCCTCGTATCCCCAGTACCCTTTCAGAGCAGGGTCGAACATGTCACCCAACCAGTGCAGAATCACCGGTTGAGAAACCTGACGCAAGATCCGGCCGTACACCCGTTCATAGTCCTCCGGCCCCTTCGCGCAAGCAGCCAAGGCGCGGCTGGCCATCAGGATGATCTGACCGCCCTTTGCTTCCACAAACCCACACTGTTCTTCGTACGCCGCTTCCACTTCTTCAAGCGTAACATGAGGTTCTGGAGCCAGATGATCCGTCCCGGCACCGCAGGCGATACGCCCTCCCACAGAGCGGGCTTCGTCCAACGATCGACTGATCAGTTCCTTCGCCCGATACCAATCAAGCCCCATGCCGCGCTGCGCAGTATCCATTGCCTCTGCTACGGAAAGCCCCAACGACCACAGGTAGTGGCGGTAGGCCATCGTTGCGTTCCAATCGATTTGGGCATTTGTCAGTGGGTCCGCTTCCGCATAGGGATCGCAAACGACATGTGCTGCGGCATAGGCAATGCGGCTCTGCGGTTTCTCTGTTGGCAAATCAAACGAGGCTGCGTTCCCCGGTACATAGGAGTAAAGAGATCCACCGGCACGCGGCAGCTTCAAGTCTCGAACCATCACAATCCCCCCTAGATTTGCAGTTGCGGCAGGTCGACCCATCGACGCTCCCGCCAGGAGACGAGCCCTAGTTCCGCGAGTTGGGTTCCCTTGGCCCCCTCCAGCAGATCCCATGGAAACGCGGCATCGCAAACGACGTGTTTGAGGAACAGTTCCCACTGTACCTTAAAGGCGTTGTCAAACAACTGATTGTCCGGTACCTGCTGCCACTGATCCTGGAAGTTGATCGGGTTTGGTATGTCGGGATTCCATACCGGTTTCGGGGTATTTACGCGGTGCTGGACTTTGCAGTCACGCAGCCCTGCGACGGCGCTGCCCTCTGTTCCATCCACCTGAATCGTAAGCAGATCCTCCCGATTCACCCTGACCGCCCAGGAGGAGTTCACATGGGCAATGATTCCACCCTCCAGTTCAAACGTCGCGTATGCCGCGTCTTCTGCTGTACAGTCATACGTTTTCCCCTGTTCATCAACCCGCTTGGGGATGTGGGTGGCAGCGATACAGGAAACGGCCCGCACTTCTCCAAACAGATTGTCCAGCACATAGCGCCAGTGTGGAAACATGTCTAAAATCATGCCTCCTCCGTCTTCCTTGCGGTAGTTCCAGGAAGGCCGCTGTCCGGGCTGCCAATCGCCCTCAAACACCCAGTAGCCAAACTCCATCTGCACTGACAGAATTCGCCCGAAGAAGCCGGAATCGACCAATCGCTTCAACTTGAGCAGCCCCGGGAGGAACAGTTTATCCTGTACCACGCCGTTCTTCACCCCGGCCTCGCGGGCCAGCCGGGCCAGTTCCAATGAACCCGTCAGGTCGGACGCCGTCGGTTTTTCACAGTAGATGTGCTTGCCGGCCGCGATTGCTTTTTTTATACTCTCCGCTCGGCGATCGGTCGTCTGGGAGTCGAAATAGATTTGATTATACGGATCGGCCAAACACTGCTCCAGATCCGTACTCCAGCGCGGGACATCGTGTGCTTCAGCCAGCGCCTGGAGTTTCCCCTCATTTCTGCCAACCAAAATCGGGTCAGGCAAAATCAGATCGCCGTTGGGCAAGCAAACGCCTCCCTGATTGCGGATTGCCAGAATCGAGCGGATCAGATGTTGGTTCGTCCCCATCCGACCTGTCACACCATTCATGATGATTCCTATTTTGTGTAGAGCCATGCGATAACTCCTCTCCTTTTGCTGCTGAATTCCTATAGCAAAACATTACAAAATAATAGATTTTTCGTCTTATAACAGGGGGAAGTGTATTCTGAAAATCGGAAGTGTTATTTTGCTCGCGTCATCGGTTGTACAAGAGATCCGGCAGATAAGTGGAAAGCGGCGGCACGTAGGTAATCACCAGCAGTGTGATAATCAACACCCCGATAAAAGGAAGAGACGCTTTTGTAACATCGGTTAAACTCAATCTGGATATACCCGAGGCCACGAACAGATTTAAACCGAACGGCGGCGTCAGCATACCGATGGCCAGGTTGACAATCATGATCACACCGAAGTGAATCGGATCAATGCCCAACTCCGTTACAACCGGCAGGAACAAGGGGACGAGGATCAGCACAGCTGCACTGGAATCCATAAACATGCCGACAAATAACAGCAAAATGTTGATCACCAGCAATATGAATACCGGCTCTGTCACGTACTGCAGGATTTCAGCGGCAATCTTGGTCGGAATTCGTTCCAGTGTCAAATAATAACTAAACACTTTGGCAGTAGAAATGACCAACATGATCATGGCCGAGGTGACAACCGACCGTTTGGTTACCTGATATAACTGAGCCCAGGTTAATTCACGATAAATAAAGAAGCCGATAAATAAACTGTACACAACGGCAACGGCGGCAGCCTCTGTCGGCGTAAAGACCCCCATGTAGATACCGCCCAGGACGACAACAGGCATTAACAATCCCCAACCGGCGTCCTTCGTCACCTTCCATGTTTCCCGCCAATCGGGCCGTTGTTCCGGCTGATGCCCCTGTTTTTTCGCGATCACGTAACTGACTCCCACCAAGACGAAAGCGATCAGCAATCCCGGAACGATCCCGGCCATAAACAGTTTGCTAATCGATACCTCTGCTACGGTGCCGTAAACCAGAAAGGTGATGCTGGGCGGAATGATGATCCCGAGAGACCCAGCCGCACACATCAGCCCGACGGCAAACTTGGCCGTATAGCGCGCTTCCTGCAAAGACGGAATCATAATGCCGCCGATCGATGCCACCGTCGCCGGGCTGGAGCCTGACAACGCGGCAAAAAACATGGCGGCCAAAACACCGGCGATGGGAAGCCCTCCTGTCGTCCAACCCACCCACTTTTTGGCCATCTCAATCAGCCTGCGGGACGTACCGCCGGCCAGCATCAGATCACCGGCGAAAATAAAGAACGGAATCGCCATCAAAGAAAACGAATCGAGGCCGGCAAACATCGTCCTTGCCAATGTATCCAGAGAAATACCATTGGTCGACATGGCAAGAACGGTACTTAATCCAGTCGCGACGGCAATCGGTGTACCAAGCAAAAGCAGCAGGATAAAGATGATGGCCAACGTCATTGCTTCGTTTCCTCCTTCGATCCATTCCATAATCTGATGAAGTCACGCCGCACATCCTGCCCAAAGCGGAGCAGCATCAAGGCTGCTCCTACCGGAATAGCCAAGTAGGGGATGACCATCGGAATGCCCAACGAAGGAGTGACCACTTGACTGTCGATGACATGCCCGATCATCTCCCACCCGGCGATGAAAAGAAATCCACAAAAGAGAATCGCAGCGGCCGACCCAAGGACGGCAAATATCCGCTGCCAGACAGGAGGCAGATAAGCGATTACCACATCCACAACGGCATGTGCTTTCTCCCGTACGGCAATACTGCTTCCGATGAAAATCAGCCAGATAATCAGATAGCGGGCCACTTCTTCCGACCAAAAAAGAGAGTAATGGAACAAATAACGCAAAACCACCTGAATAAACACCAAAAAAGAAGTAATCAGCATCAGGTAAACACCAAGATGTTCTTCCACATGATTCAAAAATTTGTTTACTTTGTCCATGCTCCCCCATCCTCTAAGTGGAAACGGGACGACTCATGCCGTCCCCCCCTTTTTCATTTCCATTTGCTTACTTGTTGACAGCTTTCAACAGGTCTTCCCCGCCTGGAACATTCTTTTTAAACTCATCATAGACCCCCTTGGTGGCGTCAATGAATGCTTGCCGATTTTCCGGGGTTAATTCCGTAATCTGAATGCCCGACTCTTTCAATTCCTGCATGTATTTCTGTTCATCTGCCTCCGACTGCTCCCACTGCCATTGATTCACTTCCTTGGCTGCTTCATCTACAGCCTGCTGCAAATCTTGCGGCAGTTTGTTGTAGAAGTCGTCGCTGATCAGCCATACGTAACCCATATATCCATGCGCACTCAGGGTCATGTAATCCTGTACTTCATAAAGCTTCTTGGACACGATGTTGGAGAGAGGGTTTTCCTGGCCGTCGACTGTTTTGTTCTGCAGGGCGGTGTACAGTTCCGCAAAGTCGACCGAAATGCCGCCGGCCCCCAAAGCCCTGAACTGAGAGATCAACAGCGGGCTTTGCGACGTGCGCATTTTTAACCCGTTCATGTCTGCCGGCTTCTCAATCGGCTGCTTGGAGTTGGTAAAATGCTTGAAGCCGCCATCCCAATATCCCAGGGTACGGAACCCTTTCTCTTGCAAATGTCCGTTCAAGACGTCTCCTAAAGCGCCATGCATCGCATCGAAAGCTTCCTTCTTGTCTTCGAATAAAAACGGCAAGTCGAAAACCTGAAACTGGGGCACAAACGAGGGCATCACACCGGTAAAAGGAGACCCCATTTGAAGGGTGCCGGATTGAATTTGTTCCAGAATCTCCCTGTCACTGCCCAACTGGGAGTCAGGAAAGACCTCTACTGTTATGCGCCCGTTTGTCTTTTGCTCAATTAACTCCGCAAACTTGTCTGCTGCCTTGCCTTTCGCAACCGTGGGCCGGACGACATGCGCAAACTTGATCGTGTATGTTTCCCCTCCCGAACTTTCCGTTTGCGTCGCTCCTGATTGAGCTGCTCCTGTCTGATCTGCTCCCGTTTGAGCCGTACCGCCTGTAGACGACGATCCACACCCGGAAAGGACGAGCAGCAGGGAAAGTAAACAAACGGAAAAACAACTCACTCTTTTTTGCACGATGATTCCTCCCGACTTTTTATTTACTTGATTCCGCTCTCACAGCATTTTGGAAGCGATTCCATATTTCAATATTATAAACAGACCGATTTTTCTGTCTTATCAATACGGGAAGTGGATTCTCAAAATCGGAAGCTACCTTCACCAGATCCTGATAACGGTCGTCACTCCTCCCTTCCGGATAAGCGGTAACCGTCACGATACTTGTTCGGCGAAATACCGACCAGATTTTTAAATGAGCGATAAAAGGTGGACATGTTTTCAAAACCGACTTCAAAACAGATCGTGACGATATCCTTGTCTGTCTCCACCAAAAGATGTTTGGCCCGATCAATTCGAACCGAATTGAGATACTGCATCGGCGTCGTTCTGAATCTCTCTTTAAAAATTTCGTTCACATACCGGGAACTGATCTCGAACATGGCCGCCAGGTCTTTTGTAGTGATCCCCTGGAAATAATGAGATTCCAAATAAGCGCGCATCCGCTCAGCCCGCAAAATATTGGCGTCTGCGTATTGCACTTCCGATTTACTTCTCTCCAGAATCATCAGTACATTCATCAGATAAATCGGAATCGCATAGGCCGAAATCACGTCCAGATGCTGCTGTTCATAGAGAATTTTTTTAAGCAGCAGTCTGATCTCACTCGCTGCAAACGGGCTTAACTCATGAACATAGGATTCTTTTTTGACGACCCGAAATAAATCCCCGTTAATCATCCTTTTTATCGACTCTTCCCTGAAAGACAACACCAAAACCGTCAACTTGGCATGAGACTCGATCGAATGATTGGTATAAGGAACGATAAACGCGATCTGATTTTGGCTGAAATCATACAGTTTGTCGTCGAGCGAAATCTTCCCGGACCCATCCAGCGCATAAAGGATTTGGAAGATTTTATGATGGTGCTTTGTGATGCGATTCCTTCTTTGATGTTTGCTCTCATACAGATACAGCCCCGTTTCGGGCAGGTTAAACTCGCGATAGTACATGGTTGTTCACCCCTTTTATTAAAAAGGTTTGTATTTTTTCAATTTTAGCCAATCGTTCCATCCTTAAAAAGAGGGCCTACAAAAAAAGAGAGACTGCTCATGCCGTCTCTCCTTTTCCCATTTCGTCTTCATACCGTCACGAATCAACCGAAGCCACTTCATCCCCTTTGACGTTGACCTTCCCTACAAGATGCGCTTCTTCATAATAAAAGCACCCTCAAGGGGTGTCAGATTGAAGACAAAGCAATACGAAGCAGGAGAGCGTCCTTTTTTCCGGAAGGAACGACTTTGCCCATCCGCCAAGCGGAGTGTGCTCATATTGATGCTGCCCCAATCGTATCGGAAACGGCTTCGCACGACAAACGGTCTGGAGCGTCTGAACGAGGAAATCCGCCGCCGTGAACGAGTGATTCGGATTTTTCCGAACCGTGAATCAGCTCTGCGGCTGATCGGCGCTTTGCTTATGGAGATTGATGAGAAGTGGGCTAGCGGCAGAAAGTATTTGGATATGGTCGAATATCTGGAGTGGCGTGCCGCTAACATGAGTGCCAAAGTCACGCGCATCGGCTGACGGACGCCCCTAGCCTGTCAAGGCCGCGAAGCGTTCCATGTAGCCTTGACAGGCTCTTTCCAACACACTTTTGATAAGTCCAGCATAACTTTGCTGGGTCTACCCACGACGAGTGACGGGGTGTAGGGGGCGTGCTCCCTACGTCTCCCCCTGCGGGGGTGTACTGTTAGGCTTCTCTACGAACAACCAAACTGGTAAAGTAAACCTAAAGG
>JACDOF010000020.1 GCA_017656235.1 Brevibacillus sp. | reverse complement strand
TAACATGGGAAAACGCCCCATCGAAACAATTACCAATTATCTATCAGAATTGGAATTTGAGTCTAAGTTGACTGTTCGGAAAGAAGCTTAACTGTACAAACAAGCTGATGAAGGGTATTTTATTAGGATGCGTCTTTTCCGCAACCGTGATCGGTGTGATCGAGTTCCTCGTTCTGAAAACTTTTTTAGATTTCGATTCAGATTCTATGTACCAAATTCCCGAAAAGACGGATATATGAAATGAAAAGGCGTCCGGTACATAGAGGCTTATTACCAGAACGCCTTATTATTCTGCGTTTTTTCACATTTATTACGGTGATCGCCAGGTGCGGAGCTGGAGCGAGTTCAAATTTCCAATTCCACGCCCAATCCATTCAATCATAATAGGAAAAATCTTGAAGGTCTAATCAATATCTCTCCGTGTTATTCATTTTCCCAATCATAAGCTGAACTTTACAATAACAAAGAACAATTTACTCATAATCATATTCATTTGATTTTGGATGCATAGTTTTCTCAATCCCTTTTATAATAACTTGCTTTTGAATTGCTCTGAAAATCCTTAGGAAGCTAGGTATCTCTATTAGCCCTTTCTTTCCATGAATTCTCATTTGTTTACATCTTTCAAGAATATCCTTATGAGTTAGGTTGAACGGGAATTGATTAGAACAGTTATGACCATGCCTAATTAGCAACCTATTTCTTTTCTTAAGGGCATTTAGAATGGTAGAAATAAGCCACCTATCTAAATATTTCATCTGATCAATGTCATCAATTAGAGGATAAAAACTCATTATCCCCTTAAAGTTTAAACGCTTGTATGAACCATTGAGATAGCTTTTTAGCATATGCTCGCTAAGGTTTCCATATAAATATCTTCTTATTTGCATTATAGCCGTAACAAAATCTGTGTCCATGTTATTGTTAGGTATAGTAACCGATTGTAACTTTGTCCCTCTAAGTGGTTGAATTAAATTCCGATATAAAATATAACTGATTTCTCTTTTTATTTTGTTGACTGATGCATTTTTTATACTTACATTATCACCTGAAAGTGAATACCCTAAAAAATCTATAGAGGTTTTATATGAGCTAAACTCGGAGGGCATTCCTTCTTTTGATAAAAGGCTAATACCGTCAGATTTGTGTAGATTTATTTCCACCCCGGTTTCTCTGGAGAATCCTTGAATAATTTCAAAGGCTTTGCATATTTTAGAGTACTCCTCAGACCAAATAATGGTATCATCAGCATACCTTGCAAACCTTAACCCTTCCTTCTCAAGTTGTTTATCCAATTTCCAACATACCATATTGGCTAAGAATAATGATAATGAAGTACCCTGAGGTATACCTTTAGGAAAATGTTTCAGGAAAGACTTAATTATACTTCTTTCAAATTCGCTTATTAAAAAGCCATTTTCATCAAACTGCTTGAAAAGATATTCATGCTGAATAGAACCAAAAAAATCACGAAAGTCAAATTCGGCTACAAACATTCTAGGGCTAGTTTTAATGTCAATTGCGATATCTTGAATGGCATAATGTACATTCCTGTCATTTCTATAGGCATAAGAAAATGAACTAAAACGATGTTTATTTTTTCCAAGCAACCTATTATAGAAATAATTAGAGACCGCCTCATCTGGTATTTGAAAAATTTGAATTGGCCTAGTCTTTGTACTATTTTTCTTCTGGATATACTTCAAATGAGGTTCGAAAGGTTCATATGTACCATCCACAAGTTTGTTAAAAATAGAGTTACTAATTTGGTTAAGGTGTTTAAGAACATAGAAAGGATTATGTTTCTTATCTACCTTCCAATAATCGGGGACAATGATTTCTTTTCTTGTGGGGTTCCTAACCCTTCTTTTATTTCGTTGATAAATAAGCTCAATATTATTGTGATACAAGTGGTACTCGCTAGCCTTTCTTTCTGCAATCATCTTAATATGATTAGTTAACTCTTCCTTTAACATACTAACCCCCCTATAACAAAAGATCTTGCCTAAAGGCAAGACCTTTCACGGAAGCTATAAGTAAAAGTAAGTTCTCTCTTTGGAATAGCCATGAGAGAAATAGGCTACTCACCATACCCGGATATACGTCCGGTAGATATAACCTCCGTTCGTCACCTAATGACTTAATATTCAATCTAACACGTTGGCAAAAATTTGTAAACCACTTCAAGAAAAAATTATTTTGTTAGGTTTATCTCTCATATCGGTTGTGACAGAAAATGTACATCATGAGAGACACTCTCGCTATTCATAACCAGCACGTCCAACAAACTCAGACATACCAACGCTTTGACACCTCCACGAACCCCACAAAACTCACGTAAAAACACAAAAAGAGCACCTCATGCGGTACTCTCTCTCATGATATTGGTGGAGGCGGGGGGATTCGAACCCCCGTCCGAAAACGGCGACCACATAAGCATCTCCGAGCGCAGTCGTTCTATTGCGTTTCGGTTAGCGGCCTGCGGAACGACACGCCAGCCGCTACCCTAGCCTGATTGGTCTTCTTCCTTTGGCCCCAGGCGGAGGCCGCCGGCGCAGCCCGCTAGTAGTGAGCCCTACGCACGCCACGCGGGCAATGGAGTGGTAGAGCCTCGCTGGTTAATTAGGCAGCGAGAGAAAGTTGTTTGTTGCCAGTTATGGCTTTCCGCGTTGATGACGGGGTCCGCAGCCCCCCGGCTCGCTTCTTATGCTCAACCATTCCCGTCGAATCCAGAACGCCCCCATGTTGATAAAAAACAGCCAAATGACACAAAAATCCACGTTACCTGGTCGTACACGTGGAGAAAAAACCTGGACGGCGTTCGGTCAAACGGCAGCCGTCCAGAGGAGCATAACGTCTAAGGTCATGAAAGGTTTGCACACAACAACTGCTCCTGCTATGATACTTCCCACTACCTCACATCATTCAGCTGGGTACTCTGGTGAGGTAGTACTTACAATATATCACGGGCGTATAGCAAAATCAATGTAAGCTTCCCGCCAGCGTTTCCATTCTCATCCGACAGCTTATCGCTTCTGCCGCTCGCGCAGGGCGCGCTCTACTTCACGCTGTGCATCCCGCTTCTTCATATCCTCACGCTTGTCGTAAATCTTCTTCCCTTTGGCCAGCGCCAGCTCCACCTTGGCCCAGCCGCCTTTCAGGTAGACGCTGAGCGGAACGAGGGCGTAGCCCTTTTCCCGGGTCAGCCCGTGCAGTTTGAGGATTTCGTTGCGGTGAAGCAGCAGCTTGCGCGTCCGCTCCGGTTCGTGGTTGTAGCGGTTCCCCTGCTCATAGGGGCTGATGTGCACGTTGTGCAGCAGCACCTCCCCATTTTCCACGCGAGCGAAGCTGTCTTTCAGTTGTATGCGTCCGGCCCGCACTGACTTGATCTCCGTGCCGGTCAGGGCAATGCCCGCTTCGTATACGTCCTCAATATGATAGTCATGTCTGGCCTTGCGGTTTTGTGCGACTGTCTTGGTGCCGGCTTTTCCGTTGGACATCAAGCTCACCTCACTTGCCGGAATCGTAACAGATAGTGTAGCAAAAAATACTGTTTTGCGCAAGGGATGATGAGCTCATCCATCGCCCTGTTCCGGGAGCCGGTGAGTGTGAGTGTTAGGAAAAAACCTCCTTTTCCCTGCACACTATTTGCGCCTTCGTCTGGCGGCACGGGCAGCTGATTTTTTCCGCTTTTTCCTGGATGACAGCAGCGCTTCCCAAAAAGCTTTTTGCCGGGATGCACCGGTGGGCCGCTCTTCTTGAAAGTCTTCGCCAAAGTAGTCATCGGCAAACTCCGTGGCGGCACTCGCCAGCCGCTTGCGCGCTTTTTTCTTGAGCCGCTTCCGTTGGGCGGCTGCCGGGGCCTTTCCTTTGCCTCGTACGGGCATATCGGGATCTCCGGCGCGCTCTGACTTGGCAGGGCGGGATGCTCTTTTTTTCATTCCGACGATCTCGAAGTCAATCGTGCGTTCCTCCACATTCACGCCGGTTACACGCACCTGAACGACATCGCCGATGCGGAATTGTTTCCCGGTGCGTTCCCCGATCAGCGCATAGGCCTTTTCATGGTAGTGGTAATAATCATCGGTCAGGAAACTGACATGCACCAGTCCTTCTATCGTGTTGGGCAGTTCCACGAAAATCCCGAACGAGGTGACGCCGGAAATCACACCCTCGAACTCCTCGCCGATCCGCTCTGCCATGTACTCCGCTTTCTTCAGATCGTCGGTCTCCCGTTCGGCGTCGACAGCCACGCGTTCACGCTGCGAGGCGTGATCGGCAATGACGGGCAGTTTTTCCGCCCAATACGCTTCCCGCTGTTCGCTCATTGTTCCGCGCTCTACCCACTCGCGAATCAGGCGGTGAACGATCAGGTCGGGATAGCGACGGATGGGCGAGGTGAAATGGGTGTAAAAGTCGGTGGCCAAGCCGAAATGTCCAAGGCTTTCGGCATCGTAGCGGGCCTGTTTCATCGAACGCAGCAGGACGGTGCTGATGATCACTTCCTCCGGCGTCCCTTTTGCTTTTTCCAGAAGCTGCTGCAGCGCGCGCGGATGGATGATGTTTCCCTTGCCGCGCACGGAGTAGCCGAAGGTGGTGACGAACTCCATAAAAGCCTGCAGTTTCTCCTGATCCGGATCTTCATGGACGCGGTAGATGAACGGTTTTTTCATCCAATGGAAGTGTTCGGCCACTGTTTCGTTGGCAGCCAGCATGAACTCTTCGATGATCTGCTCGGCGATGGAGCGGGTCCGAAAGCCGATCTCGATCGGTTCGCCCTGTTCGTTGACGTAGATCTTGGCTTCCCGGAAATCAAAGTCGATCGCCCCGCGGCGCATCCGCTTGTTTCGCAGCTTTTGGCAGAGTTCGGCCATCAGCTCAAACATCGGCACCAGTTCACCGTACTTTTCGATCAGCGCTTCGTCCCGATCCTCCAGGATGCTGCGCACATCGGCGTAAGTCATGCGCTCATTGGTGCGGATGACGCTGAGGTAGATGTCGTATGCAACAAGATTGGCGTCGCGGTCAAACTCCATGTCGCAGGTGATGGTCAAACGGTCTACCTTCGGATTGAGACTGCAAATCCCGTTGGAAAGACGGTGCGGCAGCATCGGAATGACCCGGTCCACCAGGTAGACGCTGGTGCCGCGGCGATACGCCTCCTGGTCCAGTGCCGAATTCTCCGTGACGTAGTAGCTGACGTCGGCAATGTGTACACCCAACAGGTAGTGGCCGTTGGGCAGCCGCTCCAGGGAAACCGCATCGTCCAAATCCTTGGCGTCAGCCCCGTCTATTGTCACCATCATCCGCTCGCGCAGATCCCGACGGCCGCTGATCTCCTCTTCCGATATCTGGTCAGGTATCGCTTCCGCCTCGGCCAGTACCTCTTCGGGAAACGCTTCAGGAAGGCCGTACTTGCGGATGATCGACAGGATGTCAACACCCGGATCGTTTTTATGGCCGAGAATTTCTGTTATTTCCCCCTCCGGGTTGGAACGACCGTCCGGGTAGCGGGTAATCCGGGCCACCACTTTGTGTCCGTCTACCGCGCCATTGTAAGCGGCTTTCGGAATGAACACATCCTTGCCCAATCGTTTGTCGTCAGGGATCACGAAGGCATAGTGGGTCTCGTCCTGGAACGTGCCGACCACTTCCGTTACGCCGCGCTCCACGACCCGGATGATCCGGCCTTCCTGCCGGGCGCCGCCTGTCTGTTTCTCCACGCGGGCCAATACAATGTCCCCGTGCATGGCGCCGTTCATGTCGTTGGCATGTATGTATAGATCGCCCTCTTCCGGGTTGTCCGGAATGACAAAGCCAAATCCCTTGGCGTGGCTCTGCAAGCGCCCTCTGATGAGGTTCATCTTTTCCGGGACACCGTAGCGGTTGGTCCGGGTACGGACGATTTCCCCCCTCTCTTCCAGCCTGTTTAGCGTTTTTACCAATTCTTTGAAATCGTCTGCATTTGCAATCTGAAAAGCTTCTTCCAGTTCATGTATCGTCATCGGGTGATACGCCTGCTCCCGCATAAACGACAGAATGTCTTGTTCGTTCATGATCATGACTCCTTTTGCCAATTCCGCGCTGTGCGCTGTTATTTCTTTATAGTATTTGCTGCAACCCTGCGCGGCAAACCTCAAACAGGAAAAAGGGCAGCGTGGCGTTTGCCTGCTGCCCTTTTCAACCCGCAAATCAACCGGTTTTCAGAAAATATCCAAGCAAGATGGCCAATACCATGAAGGCCACCGCAAACACGACCGTCAACTTGCTCAGAACGGCGTCGATGCCTCTCGCTTTCTGCTTGCCCAGCAGCTGTTCCGCTCCGCCGCCAATCGAGCCGGCCAGCCCGGCGCTTTTCCCCGATTGAAGCAATACAACGGCAATCAAGCCGATACATGCGATAACCAGCAGGATTTTGACAGCCAACACCATCTCTTGTCACCTCAACGCTATTATTTCGCTGTCTTGTCATCCAAAACAGTGACGGACTCATAAAAACCATTATTTTTACTGTATCATAGAACAAGCGGGACAGCAACCTTTCCCGTACAGGCTTGCCTGACTGAGAAGCAGGCCAAATGGCTGTCATCTCGCCGTTCCTGTTACAAATCACTTGATAAACAGGAACCCGAGAGGAAAAAATGTGTACTTTCTTTGTCGGTTTTGGGCTTGCCTTGCATGTGTCATGATTTTGCCGTAAAATTGCACTGTAGTGTAACATTCTGCTAGGAGGTCTTTATCTGATGGCTGATTCCAGGAAAGAGAAGAATCAAAAAGATACGCAGCAAAATGACGTCGTCGATTCCGCGAAGGCCTTTTTTACTTCGTTCGGCGTTTTGTTTCTTGTATTCGTGATCGCGCTTGTCGCTTCCCTCGTCATCCCCAAAGAGCAGGAAATGGCGGATGGCGGGCAGGCTGAGATAAATCCGGAAAGTGTCTTCCAGGCCAACTGCATGTCCTGTCACGGCCAAAACCTGGAAGGCGGCATGGGACCGGCCCTGGCGAACATTGGCAGCAAGTACGACGAGAAGCAGATTGCCGACATCATCAAAAACGGGAAGCCTCCGGCGATGCCAGGCGGATTGGTCAGCGCTCCGGAAGCAGAAGCACTGGCAAAGTGGCTTGCAGAAAAGAAATAAGGACGGAAACGAAAAGCTCCGGCAAGGGGCTTTTTTCGTTTGGCGAAAAAACGAGGGCGCCGGAAACGCGCGGCGCCCTTGTTTGTCTTACTTCTTCATGTTGTAAAAAGCAGCGCGGCCGGCGTATCGAGCTGTGCCGCCCAGTTCGTCCTCGATGCGCAGCAGTTGGTTGTACTTGGCCACGCGGTCGGTGCGGGACGGGGCCCCCGTCTTGATCTGTCCGGCATTGGTGGCAACGGCAATATCTGCAATCGTCGCATCCTCCGTCTCACCGGAGCGGTGGGAAATGACGGCCGTGTAGCCGGCCCGCTTGGCCATCTCGATCGCGTCAAACGTCTCCGTCAACGTGCCGATCTGATTTACCTTGACCAGAATCGAGTTGCCGGTATGGCGCTCAATGCCTTGCGAGAGGCGCTCCGTATTGGTTACAAACAGGTCGTCCCCTACGAGCTGAACCTTGTCGCCAATCCGCCTGGTCATGGCCTGCCAACCTTCCCAGTCGTCTTCGGCCAGACCGTCCTCAATGGAGATAATCGGGTACTTGGCAAGCAGCTCCTCGTAGTAGGCGATCATCTCCTCGGTCGTTTTGACCACGCCTTCTCCCTCGAAGTGGTATTTGCCGTCCTTGTACATCTCCGTTGAAGCGACATCCAGCGCCAGGAACACGTCTTTTCCCGGTTCGTAACCGGCTGCCTTGATCGCTTCCAGGATCGTGGTAATCGCCTCTTCATTGGACTTCAAGTTGGGAGCGAAGCCGCCTTCATCGCCCACTGCGGTGTTCAGTCCCTTGGAGACGAGCACTTTTTTCAACGAATGGAAGATTTCCGCACCGGTGCGCAGCGCTTCCGAGAAGGAAGCAGCACCGACCGGCATGACCATGAACTCCTGGATGTCCACCGTGTTGTCCGCGTGTTTGCCGCCGTTGAGAATGTTCATCATGGGAACCGGCAGGGTTTTGGCGTTAAACCCGCCCAGGTAGTTGTACAGCGGGAGTCCGGCCGACTGCGCCGCCGCGCGGGCTACAGCCATCGATACGCCGAGGATCGCGTTGGCTCCCAGCTTGCCTTTGTTCGGCGTGCCGTCCAGCTCGATCATCGTCATGTCAACCCCGACCTGATCAAACGCATCCATGCCGATCAGTTCGGGAGCAATCACGTCGTTCACGTTTTGCACCGCTTGCTGTACCCCTTTGCCCAGGTAGCGGGACTTGTCACCGTCACGCAGTTCAACAGCCTCGTAGGCACCAGTCGAAGCCCCGGAAGGAACAGCGGCCCGCCCCATCGAGCCGTCTTCCAGGTAAACTTCCACTTCCACCGTCGGGTTGCCGCGTGAATCGAGAATCTCACGTGCGTAAACATCCGTAATCATCGCCATCGTTTTGCCAACTCCTTCAATATTTTTTTATCTTCAAGACCATGAGTTTGGTCATGACTGCTTCTTGATCAGCGAAGTACCCGTCATTTCCGACGGTTGGGCTACCTGCAGCAAATCCAGCACCGTCGGCGAAAGGTCGGCCAGAATGCCGTCTTCCCGCAGCGTGATGCCTTCCTTGGTCACGATTACCGGAACCGGGTAGGTGCTGTGGGAGGTGACCGGTCGTCCCTCATCGTCCAGCATCAGATCCGCATTGCCGTGATCAGCCGTGATGACCGCCACTCCGCCTTTGCTCAGCACGGCGTCGACCACCCGTCCCAGACAGGCATCCACTGCTTCTACGGCCTGGATCGTCGGTTCCATCTTTCCGGAGTGGCCGACCATGTCGCAGTTGGCGAAGTTGAGGATGATCACGTCAAAGCGCTCTGCTTCAATCTCGGCGACGACAGCATCGGTCACTTCCGGGGCGCTCATCTCCGGCTTCAAGTCGTAGGTTGCCACTTTGGGCGACGGGATCAGAATCCGCTTTTCACCGGGAAACTCCTGCTCCCGCCCGCCGCTGAAGAAAAAGGTGACATGCGGATATTTTTCCGTCTCGGCGATGCGCAGCTGGCTTAAACCCTGCTGGGCCAGCACTTCGCCCAGGGTATTGTCCAGATTGGTCGGTTTATAGGCGACATAGCCGTCGACCGTCTCGGAAAAGTGTGTCAGGCAGACGAAAAACAGGCTGCGCGGACGATTCTCTCCCCGGTCAAACCCGCGAAAATCTTCATTGGTAAACGCCTGGGAAATCTGGATGGCGCGATCCGGACGGAAGTTGAAGAAAATCACCGCATCCTCGCTCTCCACTTTGCCGATCGGCTGTCCCGCTTCATCGACGATTACGGTGGGCATGACGAATTCGTCCATCACGGATTTCTTGTACGATTCCTTGACCGCCGCGATCGGGTCGGTATAGTGCGGCGCATCACCGTAGACCATGGCCCGGTAAGCCTTTTCGATTCTCTCCCAGCGTTTGTCGCGGTCCATCGCGTAGTAGCGCCCCTGCACAGTGGCCATTCTGCCGACGCCGATCTCCCTGATTTTCTCCTGCAGCTGTTCGATGTAGTGTATTGCACTGTCCGGCGCCACATCGCGACCGTCCAGAAAACCGTGGATATAGACCTCTTGCAGTCCTTCGCGCCTGGCCAATTCCAACAGGGCGTAAAGGTGTTCAATGTGGCTGTGTACCCCGCCGTCGGAGAGCAGGCCAAACAAATGAAGCTTCTTTCCTTTCTGTTTGGCATGCCGGACAGCCGCAAGCAGGGTTTCGTTCTCAAAAAAGCTGCCTTCTTCAATCGCTTTGCTGACGCGAGTCAAATCCTGATAGACAATTCGCCCCGCCCCAATATTCAGGTGGCCTACTTCGGAGTTGCCCATCTGTCCCTCCGGCAGTCCGACGGCCAGACCGCTCGCCTGCAGCGTGGCGTGCGGGTATTGGTTCCAATAGCGGTCGAAATTTGGTTTTCTCGCCTGCGCGACAGCGTTGCCGTACGTCTCCTCTCGCAGGGCAAAGCCATCCAGGATGATCAATGCGACAGGTCTTGGTCGGTTTGCCATACTCGTTACCTCCCCACCGCCGTCGCGCCCTGCACGAGAGACAAGTAGCTGTCTGCCGTCAGGCTGGCACCGCCGACGAGGGCACCGTCAATGTCCGGGTACGCCATAAAGCTGGCGATGTTGTCCGGCTTGACGCTGCCGCCGTACTGGATGCGAATGGATTGAGCCGCCGTCTCCCCGACTTTCCCGGCAATGACCCGGCGAATCTGGCCAATCGTTTGATTGGCGTCTTCCGCAGTGGATGACCTGCCGGTACCAATCGCCCAAACGGGTTCGTAAGCGATCACGATCTCTTTCGCCTCTGTTTCCGTGATTCCCTCGAGAACCGCTTCCGTCTGACGGCGCACAATTTCTTCCGTTCGGCCCTCTTCCCGTTCGGCGAGCGATTCGCCCACACAGACAATCGGTTTTAAGCCGTGGGCCAGTGCCGCTTTTACCTTGCGGTTGACCGCATCGTCCGTCTCGTTAAAGTACTGGCGCCGCTCCGAATGGCCGATGATCACGTACTGGACCCCCAGCTCTTTTAACATCAGCGGGCTGATTTCACCGGTGTACGCGCCCTGCTCCTCATGGTGCATGTTTTGTGCCCCCAAACGGTACGGGGTATCGCGCAATTTTTCAGCCAGGAAGGCAAGTGCCGTAAAAGGAGCGCAGATGACTTTCTCCACGCCTGGTGCCGGGTCTTCCGCCGGCAGTTGTGCTGCAAAATCAGCCGCTTCCGCAATCGTTTTATGCATCTTCCAGTTCCCTGCCAGTATCGGAGTTCTCATCGTGACCAACCTCCTGATCCTTGTTCTCTCTTTCACTCTGGTCAAACCCGGTACAAAGCTCCCCCGCCGCCGGCAGCTACGACTCCTTATCCGCCAGTGCAGTGACACCAGGAAGTTCTTTTCCTTCCATAAACTCCAGCGAAGCTCCGCCCCCGGTCGAGATGTGCGTCATCTGCGCGGCCACGCCGGCTTGCTCGACCGCTGCCACCGAATCACCGCCGCCGATGATGGTCGTTCCGCTGCATTCAGCCATCGCGCGGGCCACGCCAATCGTCCCTTCGGCAAACGGCTTTAGTTCAAACACGCCCATCGGCCCATTCCAGACCACAGTTCGGGATGAAGCAATCGCCTCGCGGAAGGCGGCGACCGTTTGCGGGCCGATATCCAGCGCCATCCAGCCATCCGGAATCTGATTTACCGGAACCACCTGTTTTGCGGCGTCAGCAGCAAAGCGATCGGCCACAATGACGTCGATGGGCATCAGCAGGTTGACGCCGCGCTGTTCAGCTTTCTTGGTCAGCGAACGAGCCAGCTCCAGTTTGTCCTCTTCGTGCAAAGACGCCCCTACTTCCTGGCCTTGGGCCTTGAGGAACGTGTTGGCCATCCCCCCGCCGATCAACAGGGTGTCTACCTTGGTCAGCAGGTTTTCAATGACGGCAATCTTGTCCTTGACCTTGGCTCCGCCGATGATCGCCGTAAACGGCCGATCCGGATTGTTCAAGGCTCCGCCGAGAAACTGGATTTCCTTTTCCATTAAAAAGCCGGCAACGGCAGGCACGTAAGCGGCGATCCCTGCGGTGGAAGCATGGGCGCGGTGCGCGGTGCCAAAGGCATCGTTGACAAACAGATCAGCCAACCTGGCAAACGCCTGCGCCAATTCGGGGTCGTTCTTCTCTTCACCGGGATGAAAGCGCACGTTCTCGAGCAGGATCACTTCTCCCGGCTTCATCGCATTCACAGCAGCTTCTACGTCAGGCCCGATGCAATCATCCAGTTTCCGGACCGGTGTACCCAGCAGATCGCTCAGATGCTGACCTACAGCCGTAAGCCGCATCTCCTCGACTACTTTTCCTTTCGGACGGCCGAAGTGACTGGCCAGAATCACTTTGGCCCCCTGTTCCATCAGGTACCGAATTGTCGGCAGCGCCGCGCGAATCCGCGTATCGTCCGTAATCCGCCCCTCCTGCATCGGCACGTTAAAATCGACGCGGCAAAAGACGCGCCGACCGGCAAGTTCAACATCGCGAATCGACTTTTTGTTCACTGACAGGTCCTCCTCCTACCAGACTGCTCCTCGGCTTTTTGAACGATATCTAAGGGAAAAGGGAGAGTAGTGTCAGCTCTCCCTTGAATCGCTCACAACGCTTCTATTGTACGGTTTACAGTCCGCGTTCTGCAACATATTGACACAAGTCGACGACGCGGTTGGAGTAACCCCATTCGTTGTCATACCAAGAGACGACTTTGACCATGCTGCCTTCCAGGACCATCGTGGAAAGGGCGTCAATGGTGGACGAAGCCGGATTGCCGTTGTAATCGGAGGAGACGAGCGGTTCTTCGGAATAGGCCAGGATTCCCTTGAGCGGTCCTTCTGCCGCTTCTTTCAGCGCTTGATTTACCTCTTCCACCGTTACGTTCACTTTTAATTCTGCCACCAGGTCGACGACCGAAACGTTTGGCGTCGGCACGCGCATCGCAAAGCCGTTCAGTTTGCCTTTCAACTCCGGCAGGACCAGCGCAACCGCTTTGGCTGCTCCCGTGGAGGTCGGAATGATGTTTTGCGCGGCGGCACGGGCCCGGCGCAAGTCCTTATGGGGCAGATCGAGGATTTGCTGGTCGTTGGTGTAGGAGTGAACGGTCGTCATCAAACCGCGCACGATGCCGAACTTCTCATGCAGCACCTTGGCAAACGGAGCGAGACAGTTGGTCGTGCAGGAAGCATTGGAGATGACCGTATGGGCTGCCGGGTCATACTTGTCTTCATTGACCCCGAGCACGATCGTGATGTCTTCATTGGTGGCCGGCGCGGAGATGATGACTTTTTTCGCACCGCCTTCCAGGTGTTTGGCCGCATCCTCCCGTTTGGTGAAACGGCCGGTCGATTCGACAACAATGTCAACGCCGTAATCTTTCCACGGCAGGTTGGCCGGATCGCGCTCCGCCAAAACGACAATCTCCTTGCCGCCGACCGTGATGCTTTTCTCACCTGCTTCCACCGGCAGATCAAGGACGCCGTGTATGCTGTCGTACTTGAGCAGATGAGCCAGGGTTTTGGCATCGGTCAAGTCGTTCACCGCCACTACCTCTACATGCGGATTGTTGAGAGCAGCGCGAAATACGTTGCGTCCGATACGACCAAATCCGTTAATCCCGATTTTTACCATCTGTGTTCAACCTCCTGTGTGGTTTCTATAGTACCGCCTGTGACAGCGGAAACTTGCATGTTGAACAGCGCTTGTGCAAACACGCTTTGTCTAGTATTCCGTTTCCAATTCCAACGAAAACGTCCATCAAGAACATGTTCCTTGCGCGATTATGCTTCAGGCAGCATCTTGCGCCCAAGCCGGACACGAAGGAGCTGTCCGTTTTCCAAAGGTCAGGTGGAATCAGCCGCCTTCCAACCCGTCTTCCGACAAAATCGCTCGGGCCGCCCCCTCATCGGTAATCAGGGTGTTGTCCTTGATCTGCTTGCTGAACGAGAGAATGGCTTTGGCTTTGCTGTGGCCGCCGGCGATTGACAAGACCACTTCCGCCTGTTTTACATCAGAAAGCTGCAGCCCGAGCGAGGGAATGCGGTGGACGATCTCTCCGGACTCGTCAAAATAGTAGCCAAACGCCTCCGATACCGCTCCCGCCTGTATCAGTTCGGCCAGCTCAGCATCGGTATACTTGCGACGCCTGGCCATTGTCAGCGCATCGCCAATGCCGTGAATCACGATCCTGGCCGACCGCAGCAGGTCGAGCACTTCGCCAATTTGCGGATCGCTCATGAGCGATTGGTAGGCGTCCTGGCTGAGCCGATCCGGCACGTGCAGCAGGCGGTACTGCCCGCCAGACTTCATCGCCATTTGCGAGGCCAGGGTATTGGCCTGAAGTTCCACCTTTTCACCCAGGCCTCCACGCGCCGGAATGAACTGAACGGCCCGAAACGGAGGAGCAGGCGACAGGTGATCAGCCACGCTGGCGATCGTCGAACCACCTGTGACGGCAACGACATCGCCTTCGCGCACATGTTGTTTGAGAAGTCTTGCCCCGACCCGGCCCAGCTCTCGCTTGACCCATTCCGAGCTGTCGGCATCACCTTGCACCACGATGACGTCCCGCACGCCGAGCCGCTGCTTCAGTTTTTGCGCCAGCTCGGACAGTCCGAACAACTCATCGACCATCGGTTCCAGCTGTTCCAGCACGCGCAGCCCCTCAATCGTACAGCTCATCCCCATCGGCGACACCTGAAGGAGTCCCGACTCTTTCAACAGATCCACTTCCGCCCGCAAAATGCGTTCCGTGGTCATCAGGGCCTGGGCCAGAGCCCGCCGCCCGATTGGCTGCAGATGGTAGACGGACTGGAGCAGTGTGTACCGTTTTCTCATCACGTCGACCAGGTCGGGCAGCAGTTTTTGCTGCACTTCAATCAACCTGCGCATATCACCCCTCCTTCTCAAAGGAGTATGGACATTTTTTGTCCCGGTTATACTTTTTTTGTCCCGCAAACAACAAAAAAATGCGACAACTTTCACCTCATACTTTAGCACAGTCACCTTTGGCAGGCAATAGGCTGCCCCCTGTTGTGGGGACAGCCACATTGGGGCTCACGTATCAATCTCCATTTCCAACAAGGCATAACTAAGGCTTTTTCCATGCGTATCAAGGGCAAGCGACGTGGTCACTCCTCCCAGCAGAGCCTCCCGGCAGACAAACTGCAGAGCAGCAACATTAGGGAGCAGGTATCGAATCACCTCTCCCCGCACGATGCCCTGCATGTGGTGCTTCACTTTTTCCGCGGTTACCTTTTCACAAAGCAGCGAAAAGTCCCGCTCATCGTATGGAAAGAGTGACAGGATAAGCGTGTCTCCTTTGTCTCCAGCCCGACAATGGGCTATCTCGTACAACTTTTTCGTCACATGATCAACTCCCGAATGGTAACCCGAGCGGTCACGTTTCGCCGCGGTATCATCGATGAGACAATCCCGATTACTTCATTCACACTTTTTCGCACACCACCGCCACCAGCCGGACCGTTCGTGTACAGCGCTTCCACCTCTTCCCCAATCCGTGCCGCCATCTCCGGCGTCGCAGCCATGGCAGCAGCACGCATCCGCACTTCATAGGGGACGAGAAGCGGGTTGAACGACTTTCGATGCGTGGAGGTGCTGCCGATACAGTCGATCCGCACCTCTCCTATCTCATCCTGCAATCGCTTCCGGATAATCTCTCCCGCCAGTTCCGCCCGCCCCAAGGCATTGCTGCCGGCATAGGAAATCTCCGCCTCGCCGAGGAATCCGGCCTGATAGCCGATGCTCACCTTTAACATCGGCGGTTTTGACCTTCCCCGTGCTCCATACACTTCAATGCGGTTGGGAGCGACTTCGCGTAACCGAACGGAACTGAAATCGACGATCACGTCCGGAGTGTGGTACGCCATCGGGTCCGTTACTTCATAAAGCAGCTGTTCTTTTACCGTTGCCAACGTGATCAGGCCCCCTGTTCCTTCCAGCTTGGCAATCGTCGCCCTTCCATCCTCGTCGATGTCGGCGTACGGGAACCCCAGATCAGCCAGATCAGGCACGTCTTTGACACCGGGATCGGCAAAATATCCGCCTGATATCTGCCCGGCACACTCCAGAAGGTGGCCGACAACCGTTCCCTGAGCGATCCGGTCCATGTCATCCACATCCCACCGGTAGTGGTAGATCATGGGCGCAAGAAACAGGGATGGATCCGCTGCGCGTCCGGTCACAATGATGTCGGCACCACTTTCGAGCGCAGGCAGCAGCGCATCCGCTCCCATGTAGGCGTTGGCAGAGATGATGGGCGCATAGGTACGAATGGGTCTGCCTGTTTCCACAACTTTTGCCTCCAGATCGATCTGATCGGTTACCTCGTCTCCAGTGACTGCAGCCACTTTAATCGGACACTTCAGCTCTCGGGCGATTTCGATGATCCGATCCGCCGCCGCGATCGGATTGGCTGCTCCCATATTGGTGATGATCCGGAATCGCTTTTCCTTGAGAACCGGCAGCAGACGCGTCATGCGCCGCACCAGCAGCGGATCGTATCCCTCATCCGGGTTGTGCCGTTTTCTCTTTTGGGCCAGCGCAATCGTTCGCTCAGCCAGGCATTCCAATACGAGGTAGTCCAATCCCCCCCGCTCAGCGAGGAGTACAGCCGGTTCTATCCGGTCTCCGGAAAATCCAGCTCCTGATCCTATCCGCAGCATCAACGATACCTCTTTTCCCTGTTTATAGTGTAATGGCTCCCACGATAACAGCTGCGATTGTCATGACAATCGTCGTCCCAAACGCCCACCCAAAGGTGAATTTCTGATGTTCTCCCAGCTCTACCCCGGCCAAACCAACCAACAGAAAGGTAGAAGCCGTCAACGGACTAATGGGAAAACCGGTCGTCATTTGACCCAAGACGGCAGCACGGGCTACTTCCAGCGGAGCGACGCCAAACGCGGAGGCCGCTTCACTCAACACCGGCAAGACACCAAAGTAATACGCATCCGGATTGAACAGCAGGCTGAGCGGCATGCTGGTCAAGGCAACGATAATCGGTATGTACCCGCCCAACTCTTGCGGGATCAGTTGAACCAGGCTGGCTGCCATCGCATCGATCATTTTGGTACCGGAGAGGATCCCGGTAAAGATGCCGGCGGCAAAGATAATCGCCGCTACCAGCACCACGCCCTGTGCCTGCGCATTGATTCTCTCCTGCTGCTCTTTTACGTTCGGGTAGTTGACAATCAGCGCAACCACCAGCGAAATCATGAATACAATGGGCAGCGGCAGCCAGTTGGCAACCAGCGCGACAATGGTGACAAACGTCAGCAGCAGATTAAACCAGAACAACCTGGGCCGACGCAGCTGCCGCTGTTCCTCCGTCAACTCGGAATGGTAGTCAAAGACCAGATCAGTCACGCCCAGCCGCTGCCGTTCCTTTTTGCCCAACCAATAGGCGACGGCCAGCACCCAGATGATCCCCATCATCATGGCCGGTACGATGGGCACGAAAATATCCATCACATCCAGTTTGAGAGCGCTGGCTGCTCGAGCCATCGGGCCGCCCCAGGGAACGATATTCATCGTACCGGCACCAAGAGCTACCACACAGGCCAGAACCAGACGACTCATTCCCAAGCGGTCATACAAGGGCAGCAGGGCGGGAATGACAATCAGAAACGTGGAAGCGCCCGATCCGTCCAAGTGCGCCAACATGGCGATGACGGCCGTGCCGACGACAATTTTCAACGGATCGCCTTTGACCAGCTTCAACACCCTGGAAATGACCGGATCAAACATGCCGGCATCATTCATGACGCCGAAATAGAGAATCGCAAAAGCCAGCATGACACCTGTCGGCGCCACCCCCTTGACTCCGTCCAGCATCATCTGGCCAATCCCGGGACCGAAACCCCCGATCAGTGCAAAGACGATGGGGACTGCAATCAGTGCGACTATGACGGATACCCGCTTTGTCATGATCAAGAACAAAAAGAAGAAAATCGTTAAAAATCCTAACAGCGCCAACATGATATCCCTCCCAGCAGATGCGGAATCAACCACGTTCCCCAAATAGGGTCACACCCCTTCGCAATGAGCAAATTGTGTGCCAAACAGAAAAAACCTTGGACGCCAAGGTTTTTCCGATCGCATACGCTCCGATCTTTCTTGTTTTTTAGAAATGGTGCGCTGCCGCCAGGAGGGCAAGATTCGTCATAATTGCCTGACAATTAGGGGCTTGCACTGCGTTTTCACCGTTTCCAGCTTTGTAGAAAGCGTATCATCTTTTTCTAAAAACATAGAAATCTTCACTGATCAACCTGCAGCCGATTCAACTTGTTGTACAGCGTAGCCAGCGATATCCCGAGAGCTTGCGCCGCCTTCTTTTTTCCTTCCACGTGCCAGCCATACTGCTCGATGGCAGCATAAATTGCACGCCGCTCTGCTTCCTCCAGCACTTCCTTCAGGGTTGCTGCATGCTTCTCGGGTTCAACGGCCGCGGGAATCTGCTTCACAATCCACTGCGGCAGGTTATCTACGGAGATTTCATCATGATCTGCCATGCAGATTGCGTAATCGATTGTGTTTCTCAACTCTCGTACATTCCCCGGCCAATCGTATTGCTTTAACAACTGAAGCGTGTGTTCTTCCAATCGACAGCCGGTCCCTTTTATCATCCAGTCAACCAGCTGCCCGATATCATCGCGTCTCTCACGCAAGGGCGGGATATGCAGCCGGATAACCTGCAGCCGGTACAGCAGGTCTTCGCGGAATTTCCCCTTGGAGACGAGGTTCTGCAAATCCTTGTTGGTGGCTGCGACAATGCGCACATTGATCGTCCGCTCATGGGTATCGCCAATCCTGCGAATTTTTTGCTCCTGCAGTACCCGCAGCAGTTTGGCCTGCAAATCAAGAGGCATATCCCCTATCTCATCCAGAAAGAGGGTGCCGCCATCGGCGACTTCGAACAACCCCATCTTGCCCCCCTTTTTCGCGTTTGTAAACGCACCCCCTTCGTATCCAAACAGTTCACTTTCCAAAAGGTCGGATGGAATCGCCGCACAGTTCACGGGCACAAAGGGGCGATCCGCTCTTCCGCTCTCGTTGTGAATCGCTTGCGCGAACAGCTCCTTGCCCGTTCCGCTTTCTCCTGTTATGAGAACGGGCAGGTCGGATTCAGCCGCTTTTCGGGCAAGCGCGACCACCTGTTTAAGCCCGCCATCCTGTCCAACGATCTGATGAAATCGGTAAGCCGCTTGATGAAGGGAGTCCATCGTCTGTTCCAAACGGCTGATTTTTTCTCTGCTCCTGTTCAGTTCTCTCGTCAGCTTGTGAACCTCGGTCAGCCCCTTGCAGACAGAAACGGCGCCGATAATGGTTCCATTTACCACAATTGGTGCCATATCGACTACATACTCATGCTTCCCCTCTTTGCGGTAAATGCCAACCCTTCCCTTTCCGTCCCGCAGCGTTTCCGGAAGCAGCGCCCCCGGACGGACCTGGCGCAGGCGTTTACCAATGATCTGTTCGGGGGTTACACCTGTAATACGTGTGTACTCGGGGTTGATCAAACGAACAATCTCCTCGCCGTCAATGACAAGTATGCCGTCATTGATGCTGTCAACCACCGCCTTCAGCCACTCCAACTGCCCTGCGTCCGAGCTTTCTTTGGAAAAAGAGTGTATAGACCGGCTCACTGTCCCCCTCCCTTCGTTCAGCTATCCGCGAACACCAAGTCTCCTCATAAGTTCCTCTCTCAACTGTTCCTCACTCATGATCGAATCGATTGACACAAACACTTCGTCGCCGTCAATCTCAACCACCGGTATGGTGAACAGATACTTCTCCTCCAGTACGGGGTCGCCCACGATACTGCGCTCCTCGATGACGAGCGGAAACTCGCTGGCTGCAGCGTGAATCCGCTCCTTTACCACCTCACACAGATGACAGCCGGGCCGGCCGTACAGCACGATATGAAACGTCGTATCTTTTGGAAGTGTCATGCTGCTACCTCTTTCATGGTCATGATTGTACACGGGTGTGCCACGTTGTTGGGCAAGCGTTTCCCATCAGGTATACCGCTTCCGCTTGGCTGAGGAGGGAATCATCATCTCCTCCCGGTACTTGGCCACCGTGCGGCGCGATATTTCGATTCCCTCTTTTTCCAGCAGCTCGGTCAGCTTTTGGTCGGACAGCGGACGGAACCGATCTTCTGCCTCAATCAGCGCCTTGATCCGCCGCTTCACACTTTCCGACGAAGCCGCATCCCCATTTGCGGTCGACAGAGCTGACGTAAAGAAGTACTTCAGTTCAAACACGCCCCGCGGCGTTTGCACATACTTGTTGCTGGTCGCCCGGCTTACCGTCGACTCGTGCAGATCCACCCGCTCCGCTATCTCTTTCTGTGTCATCGGCTTTAGATAATGGACACCGTGCTCGAAAAACTCGATCTGCTTTTCAACAATCGCCTGGGTTACCCGCAGCAGGGTCAGCCGCCGCTGTTCGATGCTCTTGGCCAGCCAAATCGCCGCGTTCAGCTTCTCCTGGATGAACTGACGCGCCTCCGTCTCGCTGTTGGCCTGCTTCAGCATGTTTTCGTAGAATCGGCTGATCGTCAGCCGCGGCGCCGATGATTCATTGACCAGCACCACATACTCCCCTTCCACTTTCTCCACGGTCACGTCGGGGATGACATAACGCGTCTCTGCCTGCTGGTACGCAAGACCGGGGCGTGGATTAAGCGAACGCACCAGATCGGCGATCCGCTGCACATCCGCAATCCCTATCTTCAGTTTTTCCGCGATCCTGGAAAAGCGATTGTGGGCCAAATCGTCCAGGTGGTGGGTCACGACTCGCACGGTATTGTCATCGTCGAGCCCGGCATGGCGAAGCTGCAGCAGCAGACATTCTTCCAGATTGCGTGCCGCCACCCCCACCGGATCAAAGTGCTGAATCACCGCCAAAACGTCCTCCACTTCCTGGACATGAACGCCCAACTGCCGACTGGCCTCTTCTGTCGTAATCTCCAGGTATCCCTTATCGTCAAGATTGCCGATCAGATACAAAGCAATTTTTCGCTGGACTGCGGTCAGTCCCTTCAAGTAGCCCAACTGTTCCTGCAAGTGCTGGTACAAGTTGGAGGTGGGAGCGTGTACGTAATCAAGCGGATTGTAAGTGCTTTCATTTTTTGTTAATGAATAATCACCGGCTGCCCGGCTGCTGATCAGTTCTTTCCAATCAATTTCCGGTGTTGGCTTGGCTTCCCTCGCTGTCTCAACCGCTGTGTCGATTTCCGGCAGCTCAATTACCGGGTTTTCCGCCGCCTGTTCCTGCAAATACGACATCAGGTCAAGCGCGGAATACTGGAGAATGGTAATGGCCTGCCGCAGTTCGGGCGTCATGACCAGTTTTAACGTCTGTTCCTGGAAGAGTCCAAAACTCATGTTCATCCGGTTCCGCCCCCCTTAAGCAAACGCGTTCCTTTCTCTTTCTTCATCCTATTCGCGTCATTTATGCAATTTTCCTGCCAATCCTCAGAAATGATTGTCTCTTCAATTATTGGACAAACTGGGTTGATCTTCTCTTGCTTTTTTTTAAGCAATTCCAGTATAATGGGATGGCAGTTAGTTTGCGCGTCCGTAGCTCAGTTGGATAGAGCGGCGGCCTCCGGAGCCGCGTCTTGCGGGGGTTCGAGTCCCTCCGGACGCACCATCGTTAAAAAACGTTGATTTGGTCCGTTGTAATGATTGCAAACCTCCTTGTGAAAAGGAGGCTTTTTCGTTGGCGTTGACGCCATCGGTAACAGAACTGACGGCCCCCACGACGGCATCTGGCGGCACTCGACGGCGTTCTCGGCCGGATGGATGCGATTCCACGGTTGAAAGGAATAGGGAAGAAAATGTAGAGACTGTTTAAGTTTCTACTCGTCGGATTCTTGCTTTTCATGCTTTTCCTGATCGCTGTAGGGATTATCAACTTCATTGTACATGTCTAGAAAGAGCCCGAGCCTCCGGTCAACCCAGCGAAATGGCGGTATGAACCGGTAGGGACCCGCGCAACATGCGTGTACTCGCGGATCGGTTTGTAGCGGTCAGTCGGGCATCTTTGCTGGCCAGGCAACAGCGCGAGCAGGACTTTTTGCACCTTCGGGACACTTGGTTTACTCGCTGAGACCGGACCTGTTGTCCGCTCTTTTTTCTGTTTCCAAGCGCCGTTCCAGCAGCTACAATAGACGGTGGGTGTTCATTTACCAGGAGGTGTTTACATGATGAAAACCCCTCTCGGACGTCTGCGGACAATCGGCTACATAGAGGGTATCTCGTTTCTCCTGCTGTTGGGTATTGCCATGCCGCTCAAATACTATGCCGGCTTGCCGGAAGCAGTGACCATCCTCGGCTGGCTGCATGGCATCTTCTTTGTCCTCTACCTCATTGCCGTAGCTCACGTGACCTTGATGCACCGCTGGCCGGTATTGCGGGTATTGGGTGCCGTAATCGCCTCCATCGTGCCATTCGGCCCGTTTATCCTGGACGCCCGGCTGCGCACGGAACGATAGGGAATCTACATCGAATACGGCATCCAGAAACTTCTGCTGACCGACCGTCGTAAACCCACCTGACCCTAGGTAAACTAAATCAAGCCAATGTCGTACATGGAGGGAAGCCAGATGCAAAAAGTCTCCCCACGTGATTTCTTCACCGTCGTTAAAGAGAGAGGCGCCGTAAAACAGTTTGACCCTTCATTTTCACTGTCCGAGCAAGAAATCAAGCAGCTGATTGAAGTGGCCAACAGCGCCCCATCGTCGTGGAATCTGCAGCATTGGAAGTTTCTAGTGATCCATGAGCAGACGGCCAAGGAAAAACTTCTGCCGATTGCCTACGGACAAAGACAAGTGGTGGATGCTGCAGCCGTCATCGCCGTACTCGGCGATCTGCAGGCGAACAAGAATGCGGAGGCCGTCTATACACCGGCCGTAGAGGCAGGGGTTATGACGGAAGATGTGAAGAAGCGGCTGGTCGAACAAATTGAACAAACCTATTCCACCATTCCGAACGCCCCGCGCGATGAGGCGATTCGCAATGCATCGCTCGCGGCCATGCAGCTCATGCTGGCGGCCCAGGCAATGGGATACGCCACCTGTCCAATGGGCGGTTTCGATCCACAGCAGCTTATCGAAACCTTTTCCATACCCGAACGCTATCTGCCCGTCATGCTGATTGCAGTGGGCAAAGCGGCCCAACCGGCCCGTCCCAGCAGCCGGTTCCCCGTTGAACAGGTGATCGTCTGGAACCGCTTCTGACCTTAACCGGGTTCTCAACGGACACCCACTCGTGTTCGCGTCCCTTTGCCTGTATTCTGAACCGTCGGGTTCTCCCTGACGGTTTTTTTGTTTCCAGAAACAATCCGTTCTTTGTTTATGCCTGTCTCTGCTTTCTGATATCCTCCCGTGTAATGTCGTACCGATCCCACAGAAACTGCATGTCGTAGCTGGTCGTATCCTCCATCACCAGCCGTGCGGTAGCGTAAATGACCACCGCCACCAGGATCAACAAGATCAGAATCCCCGGAACAGCTGCCATTCTCCGATCCCCCCTTTTGCCACATGTATATGAGGCGATCGAGAGAAAATAACTGAAGACTTGTCCCCAAGCAGCCAGCCGCTTATGGACAAACTGTGAATAACTTTGTGGATATTGTCAACAACTTTATCAGCCATATGGCACATGTTTCCCCGCATCTGTGGAAAGGCGGCAGCAGTCCGGCCTGATTCATCCAGCGAACAGATGTTTTTGTGCACAAGCTGTTGATAAAATTGTGGGTAACTATACTTCGGAAGGAAGGATATTCGTGTCAGCTGACAGCTACTACCTGATTTATCAAGAAGCAAGCGACGACGAGTGTCTGCTCACCATCCAGCCATATACCGACGAGCAGGCGTTGGCGGAAGCCTTAAACGAACTAAAAAGCCAGCATATTACCGACTATACGATTATCAAGGGACGAAAAATGCTTGCCAGGCTAAAAGTTGCGGTAGAATTGACGGAAGCGGAAGACGACGCGGCTGAAGAGACACACCATGGATGATGCCAGAAAGAAAAAAGGTGAAATTCTGTACGTGGTTTAACCGTACTTAAGAGTGGGAAGGGGGGACCATGCATGAATCCGCACCAGCAGGACGATATTTACGAAATAAACAAGCAAGCGCTTGCCTGTATCCGGCGGTTTTTGCAAGGCGACAGCGACGGCTTTCATGCTCTGATCGACTTGTTTGGAAGCCGGGTGATGCGTATGGTGCAAAAAATGGTCTACTCCTATCACGACACCCAGGATGTTTACAACGAAATCTGGTTAAAAGTCGCGCAGAATCTGCACAAATACAACCAATCCCTCCCCTTCCATTCCTGGCTCTACCGGCTTGTCTCCAACACCTGTATTGACTATCTGCGCAAAAAGAGAGAAGTTGCGATGGAAGACGAACAGCTCCACGTGCAGCTGCACAGGGGAAGTTCGATCGAACAGGATACACCGGAGGCCTTGTTTTTGCAGAAAGAGTTTCAAAACCATTTTCATGAACTGCTTTCCTGTCTGGATGAAACGGATCGCTTGATCGTCACCCTTCGCTTCAGCGAAGAGCTAAGCTACGAAGAGATTGGCAGTATCGTGGGTATGAGCAAAAACACCGTCGGAACCAAGTTGTTTCGGGCGCGCAAACAGTTAAAAGAAATGCTGCAACACCACACCGGAAAAAGGAGGGCCGTCGATGTCCCATATTGATGATTTGACCATGATGATGTATACGGATGGTGAGCTGTCTGATCAGGAGTCGAAAGAAGTTGAGGCTCATCTCCAGCAATGTCAGAAGTGCAGGCAGTCCTGCGAACTCTGGATGGAAGACCGCGTATTTTTTAAACAATCTTTCCATCACTCCTCCGCGTCACCGCCCTCCTTGTACCCGTCGGTCCTGGAACAAATCCACACGATTGGCATGCTGCACCGAATCCGTCTGAAATATCCGGCCGCACTGGTCAAGTCGGCTCTGATTCTGCTCCCTCTCCTTCTCTTGGGTTCCATGTGGATTGGCAGCTGGCTCAGCCTATGGATTGACATCTTGTGGCCAATTATCAGACCCTATCTGCTGTGGTTCCCTCCGTTTTGGCTGCTGGATAATGCTGTGGTTCTCTGGGAAAATGCGCTCGTGGTCGGCTACCTGTTCTCCATCCTATCTCTTGCTCTCATCGCGGCCGTTATCGTGACCAGTGCCAACCGTCAGTCTGCTCATTGGGAGATCGCATCCGAAGGGAGGAAGTAACGTATGAAAATGCCCGTAAAAGTCCTGCTGCTTATGGTTGTGCTGTTGGCAGGATGGGGGAATGCCTGCCTGGCAAGCGGTGTGTTTTCTCAAGATACGTATCGGCTGGAAAAAGGGGAAACACATGTCGGGGACCTGTTTGTCAGCGGCCGCAACGTTGTCATTGAGGGAACAGTTGAAGGCGATGTTTACTCGTTTGCAAAGACGGTGCAGATCAGCGGAAAAGTGACCGGGGATCTGATCACGTTTTCCGCCGATACGGCCATTCGCGGCGAGGTGGACGGAGACATCCGGGCGTTTACCCAGCGCCTTGTCGTGGATGGCCGCGTCTCGCGGAACATCACTGCCTTTACCCAACACCTGCTGCTGGCTGAAACCGGCGAGGTGGGGCGGAATATTCTCGCCTTTGTCGACACGGCCGACCTCTTCGGACGGACCGGTGGGGAGGCAAACGGATTCGTTGCCGAGATGCGGATAACCGGCGAGGTGGGCCGTGGACTATCGATGCTTCAAGTAGGCAGTCTGCAAATTGAACAGACGGCCCAGATCGGCGGCGATGTCCGCTACAGCAGCCACCATGAAGCAATTATTGCTCCCGGCGCCAAGATCGAGGGAGAAGTGTTGTACACCCCAATCGAACCTGATCCGGATGAGGGCCCCTCCTTCCCGTTCCTGTCCGTCGCCATGTCGCTGATCAGCACATTGGTCCTGTGGCTCGCCGTTCGGTACCTGCTGCCGCAAGCACTCCTTGGCATCCGTCAGGAACTGGATGAAAAAATCGGTGTCCACGTTGGCGTTGGGGCTCTGCTGCTCCTGTCAGCACCCATTCTCACGCTCATCCTGATCGTTACCATTATCGGCATACCGCTTGCAGTCACGCTCGTGGCGGTCGTGGGCCTGCTGCTGTTCACAGCCAAGATCTTTGTGGGCACGTGGGCCGGCCATCGCTTGGCCGATTATTTGCAATGGCCGCTTCATCCGCTGCTGCGGGAATTGATTGGCATTCTGGGTCTGTACGTGTTGACACAGATTCCTTATCTCGGCTGGCTGGCGGCGGCAGCCATCTGGCTGGTATTCGTCGGTGCAGTGGCCGCCGCTGTTCGTCGCGCCAACACCCACGCAGCCTGACGTTCGGCCCGGCCTTTCCGCAGGCCCATCCCGTTACACTTGTCAGCAGGAAACGGGATGGGCTTTTTCCTTTCCACAATAAAATACAAACAAACGAAGGGAAAGCGCAGTTTTAATTTTTCCTGTTTCAGGATAGATTAGAGAGGTGAGTACTTTTGTTTTTGTTTGACCTTTTTTGACCTTTGGTGTATGATAGGATTGTGAAAAGAGAGGAGGATCGCCAATGGATATGCACTTGATTCCAACCGTTATCGAACAAACCAACCGTGGTGAGCGCGCTTACGATATTTACTCCCGCCTGCTGAAGGATCGAATTATTTTTCTGGGAACACCGATCAACGACGCTGTCGCCAACAGTGTTGTCGCCCAGCTGCTCTTCCTTACTGCCGAAGATCCGGACAAAGACATCAGTCTCTACATTAACAGCCCGGGCGGATCAATCACGGCGGGGATGGCCATATACGACACCATGCAGTATATCAAACCCGACGTCTCCACCATCTGTGTCGGTCTGGCCGCCTCCATGGGCTCTTTCCTGCTGTGCGCTGGTGCCAAGGGGAAGCGTTTCGCTCTGCCCAACAGTGAAATCATGATTCACCAGCCGCTGGGAGGAGCACAAGGCCAGGCAAGTGACATCGAAATCGCTGCCAAACGGATTTTGCGCATGCGCGAACACCTAAACCGTATTTATGCGGAACGAACCGGGCAGCCCATCGAACGAATCGCCCGTGACACGGATCGCGATCATTTCATGTCCGCCCAGGAAGCCAAAGAGTACGGGCTGATTGACGACGTTATTTCTTCCGCACCCATGAAATAAACACAAGAAACACCTGTCATGAAATAAGACTTTCCCTGAGAGTTCGGGGAAAGTCTTATTTCATTTGGTCGTTACTTTTCCGCAAGTTCGCTGACGGCTACTGTTCTCGTATCTTGGGGGTTACCTTCCGTATGTACCCGGGCCATTTTGCTGTTTTCATCAATACCGTCAATCCAAACCGGTACCCCGGCATGCTCAACGACAATTTTCTCTGGTGACTTCAGGATTTCTTGTGCTCGCTTCAGATCCATCTGTTTTCCCCCTCCATTCGTCGGATTGTCCGGCTTCTTACCGAACGGATCGAGTCGATTCGGGATCATCCAAAGTGTCCGTAGTGGTTTCTTCGATCAACCCGTTTTGCCTGCTGACCATGCCGCCGCCCAACCCTTCGTTGACCATGCGATCAATATCGACGAAATGGTCGTCACGCCCTTCGAAAAGGGAGTCCCGTTCTTGCTCCCGCTGCTCACTCATGGCACAACCTCCTTGGTTCACGAGGTATTATTAGCAATCCCCCAAACCAGGCAGGCTATACATCCGAAAACAGGCAATAACAAAAGCCTCGTTTCCCTTTTTGGACGGGACGAGGCTTTATTCCTTGTTCTGAAAAAACGTAAGGACATCTCCGTCGTAGAAATCGCAGCTCGTAATCGTAGTGCCGCGGCGAAACTTGATCTGCAGTTCACTCACCATCCGTACCAGCAGCGCCTTCAGTTCTTCATCAACCGTAAAGGTGACGCCATATTGATAAAGGCCGGAGGACAGCTCGCTTTTTCTCACGATGTAGCCGAGGGGTTTGACTTGACGGCCCAACAAACGCATTTGAAACTGCAGGACAACCTGTGACTCGACCGGCAGTTTTAACGTTGACAAAAAACGCAAGCCGCCTGCGCTGAGATTATCCACCAATACCCTGGCTTCTCCTGATTCAATCTGGTTATCTTTGATTCGGACGATGCTCATTTGAGCTTGCAGAGGTGGATCAAGGTCAAGACGAAAATACCTCCGCTGATTCACTGCCGTTTTTTCCGTCATCGATTCCCTCCGAGTTGTTGATCACGTTCCCGGCCGTGAAGGCAACATGTTCTCCCCACTATTATACAGGAAGAATAAGACTGCAAAAAAGAAGGAGCAAAATATGACAAAAAAAGCCGTTCAGACCCATTTTCTGAACGGTTCTTTCCTATGACACCCCCTTTATTGGGGCTGTCTCACTTCTGACGGCTGCTTATTCCTCCGCGCTGACCAGTTTTGTTAAACTTGCCACAGCTTCGGAAGCATCCGGTCCTTCGGCGGAGATGGTAATTTCCGTCCCCGAACTGATCGCCAGGCTCATGATGCCCATGATGCTTTTGGCGTTCACTTTTTTATTTTCCTTTTCTACAAATATCTCAGAAGCAAAACGGTTTGCTTCCTGTACAAAGAAGGCGGCTGGCCTTGCTTGCAAACCCGTTTTTAGCTTTACGACCACTTGTTGTTGGACCATGTGGATCCCCTCTCTTTCTTTCTCTTCTTGCAGACATTATACCACGTTAATGCGAAGAAATATTTTCATTTTCTCTCAATTTGTCGGCGATTTCGTTAATTTTTCGCAGCCGGTGATTGATCCCCGATTTGCTCACCACCCCACTGGGCAGCAGCTCGCCAAGCTCCTTCAGGTTGATATCCGGGTGCAGCAGCCGCAGTTCCGCTACTTCCCGCAGCCGTGGCGGCAGGTTTTCCAATCCTATTTCACGCTGAATCAACTGGATGTTTTCCATCTGGCGAGTAGCTGCGTTAACCGTTTTGTTGATATTGGCGATTTCGCAGTTGTGCAGGCGGTTGACGGAGTTGCGCATATCCTTGACGATACGAACATCTTCAAAGTACAACAGCGCCTGGTGTGCCCCAATCAAACTGAGAAACTCGGTTATTTTTTCTCCTTCCTTGATGTACATCACGTAGCCTTTTTTCCGCTCGATGCATTTGGCATTAAGCCGATAGCGGTTGGCCAGTGCTGTCAGCGCCTCGCAAAAATCCTGATAGGCGGTGAAAATCTCCAGGTGATAGCTGGAAGCCTCCGGATGGTTAACCGATCCGCCTGCCAGGAACGCACCGCGCAGGTAGGCTCCGCGGCAGCACGACGTTTTGGTCAGTTCGCGTGCGATGCCCGGATAAAAGGAAAGGTTCTCATCCATGATGTACAAGGCCTGCAGGATATCGTTAGTTTGCTGGGGGACCCGCACAATGTATACGTTGTTTTTCTTCAGACGCATTTTTTTCCGTACCAACAGTTCAGCGTGTACCTGAAACAGTTTTTTGATCAGCACGTAGATGCGTCTTGCAATGGCAGCGTTTTCCGTAGAGATGTCCAAAACAACCCGACCGGCACCGAACTGCAGACTGCCGTTCATGCGGATCAGCGCCGACAACTCCGCCCGGTTGCAGCATTCGGATGGTTCCAGCATGGTCAGTTCTTTTTTAACATGAGCAGCAAATGACATGACGCTTCACCCCTTTTTCTGCGTCATCAGCGACACCACTTGTTTGCTTACTGCCCGGGCATCGTGCCGCAGCAACCCGTCCTCATAGGCAATCAGTGGTCCGGCCAAAATGGCTAGTCCCAGTTCTGTCAAATTGTCATGATCACAAACGACCGGCTTTGCCCCTTTTTCCGCGTACTTTTCCTGTACGGATTCGGGGATTGCCGCCGTGTTGACAATAATCGTATCGAGAAACGGACGATCGACGTGATCGTACATTACTCGTACATGGTCGGATGCACTGAAACCATCCGTTTCGCCCGGTTGTGTCATCACGTTGCAAATGTAGATTTTGGGCGCCGCAGACGCGACTATTTCGTCAAACAGCCCCCGCACCAAAAGATTGGGAAGAATGCTGGTGTACAGGCTTCCCGGACCGATCAGGATCATATCCGCTTCAGCGATGGCACGCGAGGCTTCAGCCAACGGAACAGCGTCAGGAGGGTCAAGAAACACGCGCTTGATGGGTTTGCCGTACAGTGGAATCTGTGACTCTCCTGAGACAATCGTCCCATCCGCCATCTCCGCTTTCAGCAGGATGGACTGCGTGGAGGCCGGCAGCACCTCTCCGCGCACGGCCAGAACCCGGCTCAACCCTTTCACAGCGGTCACAAAATCTCCGGTTATTTCATTCAGGGCTGCAAGCAATAGATTTCCCAAATTGTGCCCGATTAATCCGGTGCCGTTGGAAAAGCGGTGCTGCATCACCTTTTCCATCAATGGTTCCGTATCTGCCAATGCAGTCAGAACGTTCCGAATGTCCCCGGGTGGGAGCATATCCATTTCTGCACGCAGCCTGCCTGAACTGCCGCCGTCATCCGCTACGGTCACAATAGCGGTAATGTAGACGGGTTCATGCTTCAACCCCCGCAACAAAACAGAAAGACCGGTTCCGCCGCCAATCACGACAACGCGCGGCAGCCCCTGCGACTGCCCACCCCTTCTCCCTGTTGACATAGGTCACCTCATTTTCTTCATACGACCTTCATGTCATATGAAATCTGGTCTCTCTTTCCCGATGAACAATGATCTGCTTCTGCCATCCTATGCTCATTTGTTCTTTTCCATGTCACGGTGGGTCACCCGGACCGGAAAATCTTTTGCCAAAACCTCGCCTACGTGTTCAGCTATGGCAACGGATCGATGCTTCCCGCCCGTACAACCAACTCCGATGACCAATTGGCTTTTGCCCTCCCGCTGATAGTGCGGCAGGGTGTAAGTCAGGAAGTCAAGCAGCTTGCCTATAAATTCTTGCGTTTCGCTCCACTTCATTACGTATTCTGCCACTTCCCGGTCACATCCGGTCTTGGGACGCAGCTCTTCCACGTAATGCGGATTGGGCAGAAAGCGAACGTCGAAGACGAGGTCGGCATCAATCGGGATACCGTATTTAAAGCCGAATGACATTAGATTAACGGTCAACTGGCTGGCTGTCTGTGCGTATTGACTGATGATTTTTTCCCGCAGTTGGGCAGGCTTCATCTGGCTGGTGTCAATGATTTGGCTGGCCAGCCCTTTCAATTCCTGCAGCATGCGGCGTTCTGCGTGGATCCCATCCAGCAGCGAGCCTTCCGGTGAAAGCGGATGGCGTCGGCGCGTCTCTTTATACCGCATCACCAGCGTTTGATCATTCGCGTCGAGATAGAGAATCTGAAAAGATATGCTGTCCATCTCATCCAGTTTGTCAATGGCCTCGGACAGACTGTCAAAAAACTCCCGTCCGCGCAAATCAATCACCAATGCAACGCGCTCGATGCCTCCACCCGACTGTCTGATCAATTCAGCAAACTTGGGGATCAGGATCGGGGGCAGGTTGTCGACACAAAAAAAGCCAAGATCCTCCAGGCTTTGGACCGCCGTTGTCTTGCCGGCGCCTGACATGCCTGTAATGATCAGGAGATTAATGGCTCGTTCACTGCTCTTCTCGATCACGACTCTCGCCTCCTCTGACCCTGATTTAAGAATACCATAACGATGTTGTTTCGCGCAGCTTTTCCCGCCTCAAGTGTCAGGTAAAAAAAGGGCGTGACCATCGGACGGCCACGCAAGGAGGAAATATAGAAAAAGGGGGTCAATTCGTATTTTTAGCATACCCCCAAAATATTTCAGTCACGTTACAAATCGGTTAAGAGATTGTAACATTTTCTTCTTTTAACCGTTCGTTCAGGTTTTCGACATAGTGCTGGGCCGACTGGGCGGCAATCGAACCATCCCCCGTCGCCGTTACAATCTGACGCAAGGTTTTTTCCCGTACGTCACCTGCCGCAAAGATGCCGGGTACCCTTGTCCGCATCGCTTCGTCCGTTTCGATGTAGCCGGCCTCGTTGGTAATGCCCAGCTGCTTGACGCAGGACGTGAGCGGGTCCATCCCGATGTAGATGAAGACACCGTTGGTGGGGAACTCCCGCTGCTCGCCGGTTTTCGTGTTTTCCAAAAGTACGCTTTGCACTACACCGTCTCCACGAATCTCTTTTACCTGCGTATCCCAGATGACGTCGATCTTTTCGTTTTCAAAGGCTCGTTTTTGCAGTATTTTCTGCGCCCGGAACTGGTCACGCCGGTGAACGATGGTCACTTTGGTCGCAAACCGGGTGAGGAACACCGCTTCTTCTACCGCAGAGTCTCCTCCGCCCACAACCACCAGTTCTTTGCCCCGGAAAAAGGCACCGTCACAGACCGCGCAGTATGAAACACCGCGACCGGAGAGTTCCTTTTCACCCGGTACCCCCAACAGACGGTGTTCGGCACCGGTTGCCACAATCACGGATTTGGCGATGTACTCCTTGTTGTCGGAGGTAACCACTTTTTTGAACGGATTGCCGTCCTGAATCTCCTTGATTTCCCCATAGGCGTACTCAGCGCCGAATTTCTTGGCGTGCTCAAACATTTTGGTGGACAGGTCCGGTCCCAGAATATGCTCAAAGCCAGGGTAATTCTCTACATCTTCCGTATTGGCCATCTGACCGCCGGGAATTCCCCGTTCAATCATCAATGTGGACATATTGGCCCGTGATGTATAAACAGCGGCCGTCATGCCGGCCGGTCCTGCACCAGCGATAATGACATCGTACACTTTTTGTTCACTCATCTTCGTTCACTACCTCCTATCGCCAGGAAGCGATCCTACACTTTTTGTACTAATTATAAATTTAGAATTTGTGTAGATCAAGTGCAGATAACTCTTTTGCACACTTTGCGATCGTTTGCAGGGACAACCCGTACTTGTCAGCCAACACCTTCAGGGTAATCTTTCTGGACGTTATTTTTCCGTACAGGTACTCCAGTGCCGCTACCCATGCTTCCGGCTTTCGGATTTTCGGCATCTTTTCGCGATGATGACGGTACGCCGCCCAAACCAGCAATGCCCAATTCCGCAATTCTGTCTGTTCCTTTTTGTTCAGCCAAACACGGATACAATCGGCGACCTTGTCAGTCTTCCCCTGCTTGGAACAGTCTCCCAGGCTCTCAGGCAGCTCTGCTCCTATCTGGTTGAGAGCCAGCAAAGCCAGCTTGAGCAGGTGTTCATTGTCCGAGCTGCGGCAGAATCGGCGCAGCGCTTCTGCTGCTTCCTCGTCGCCAATCAGGGCCAGTGTCTGGATAACCATTTGCTGAACATCAGGAGTTCCATGCTGCATGGCCCAAAGCAGGGAGGCGCGAACCATCGGATCGCACTTCAGTTCTTCGGAACGTGCCCACTCGGCGTGTCCAAATGTACTGTTCTTGAATGGAAGCTGATAGTGGTACGGGATTTCCTCCAGGCTGCCTGCTTCCCGCTCTCTTACCATGTGCAAATAGTAATCGGCTATTCCGGCATCCGGATCCAACTGCTTCGCCTTCTGCCACCAGCGTACCGCTTGTTCCCTCTTTCCGCATTGATAAGCAGAAATGGCCGCATAATGATACGTGCAGGCATCGTGATGCCCCCAGTGCCGAAACAGGCGGCGATACAAGTGATAAGCCTCCGCGTGCTGTCCCAGGACGCCCAGTGTCGTCGCCAACTTGTACAGCGGCTCATGGTGGAGCGGCACGATTTTTTTCAATCCGGCAATCAAGGAGGCTAACTCCCCTGTACGATTATGATGAGACAAAAGCACCGCCAAGTTGCATCGTGCGTGCAAATTTCCCGGGTCGCGGCTCAGGGTCTGCTCAATCGTTTGCATTGCTTTGGGGAAGTCACCTACATAGTAATAGGCGAGGGCCAGATTGTTCCAGGCCGGCGTAAAATCCGGATCAGCCTGGACCAATTCCTGCAGCAGCTCCATCGCTTCCAGAAAACGGCCTTCCTCCAGACTTTTTCTGGCCCGCTCATGTTTGAAGTGGAGGCTGTCTTGCGTCCGGTCCAGATCGCGCGGCGGCAAATCCAGCTCAAAGTAAATGTAATCCAGCAGCTCTTCCGCTTCGGCGGCAAATGCACCATCTCTGCTTTCCTGCAAGTACCGAAGTGCCATCTCCTCCGCCGTATGATAGTCCTCCATATTGGCGTAGTTATTGGCCAGATAGAAGTAGATCTCCACCATGTCCGGATCTACTTCGTCTATGACATAGTGTAAAATATCATTTGACTCGGAAAATTGTCCGGTTTCAGCCAAAATACTGGCCAAATGACACAAACAGTTGGCATTTCTTGGCTCCAGCTCGACGGCCCGACGAAAGTATTTGATTGCTTTCTCATACTCAAAGCGTTGAGCCAGTCGTACACCTCTCTGGATGAAAAAACTGGCATCCCGCTCGAATTCCACTACTGTTCTTTTTTTTGCTTGTTCGCTGTTCTTCATAGGACCTCCATCAGCTACAGGAGCTTTACCCTTCATGTATCGTACCAAATCCCCTGCATACCCACAAGTAAAACCGCAGATTCGAAAAAGCAGTTAAGAAAACCCGGAGTGTAAGCTCCGGGACAGATTCGTGAACGCGAGTGGGGCGTTTTTCGTGCTCGCTTCCGGTGGCCAACCAGCGAAGAAGCAGTCCAGGATCGCTCCACGACGAGCCGCAGGGGCAGCGTCAAAACGATGTCCCGCTGCCGACGTGATGCTGCTGCCGCTGCGATTTCCCTGCGGATGCGTCGTTACGCTGGCAGGTTGGCCAAACCGCTCGCTGGCGAAAAACGGCCCGCACTCGCAATGGCGCCCTGTTCGTCCCAAGACGCGAGTGTGACAGGAGAACGGACATGTCCGCACGAACGACTTTGTCGACCCTCCTGCATCTTTGCTGGTCAGGCAGCAGCGCGAGCAGGACTTTTGGTCCCTTCGGACACGGTGTCCGCACGCTGAAAAATGACTTAACTGCTCTGGAGAAAGGACATTCCTGCATGTAAATTTGTCCGCCGTAGAAAAAAACACCACTTGACGATACGCAAGTGGTGGAGGCTGGTCGGTCAGTTATGGAGCGGACAACGGGGCTCGAACCCGCGGCCTTCGCCTTGGCAAGGCGACGCTCTACCAGCTGAGCTATGTCCGCATATTGTACTGGTGAGCCATGAAGGACTCGAACCTTCGACCCTCTGATTAAAAGTCAGATGCTCTACCAACTGAGCTAATGGCTCAAGTGGTGGTTCGGGACGGAATCGAACCGCCGACACGAGGATTTTCAGTCCTCTGCTCTACCGACTGAGCTACCGAACCATAATAAAAAAATGGCGGAGCTGACGGGACTCGAACCCGCGACCTCCGGTGTGACAGACCGGCGTGAACTCCAACTTCACCACAGCTCCATAGCGTCAAAACGATTGTTAGGTTGTGAAGAGCGGCTAATCCAGATTGCCAATTTGATTCGGGCAGTTCTGACAGTCACACCTTCAAAACCGGATAACGAATGGACAGAAGAGAAGTGTGTGTGGATAA
>JACDOF010000019.1 GCA_017656235.1 Brevibacillus sp. | reverse complement strand
GTCAGCATAGAGCCTAACCCGATCCAGGTTCAGCATGACGGAGATTTAAAAGAAGAAAAGCCCGCGGAGTTTCTTTCCGTGTTTGATGATCTTGCCCAGGAACACAACGTTAACTTCTCCCATATCCTCCAAAACGCGTTGAAGGAGTATCTCGGCTTCACCGACCGCGACTTGAAGACCAGCCTATCCGACGAGGAAAAGGCTGGTCTGTATTCTTTCTATGATCTTCTGATTAGCCCGTTTGAGATACGTCTCTACGCTGCTAACCGAGATTTAGCAACTTGGCTATCTCTGAGTGGGAAAAACACTCCCCATACGCCAACACGTAACACTCCCGTTCCCGCTCACTCAGCACACACAAAGGCATCCTCTATCTGCTGTCGTTCCCACTCCGTTAAGTTCGCCGGACTGCCAGCCGTGCTGTTCGCCACAAACGCCTGCATGCGGATCGGGTCCATAGCTTTTTCCCGCTGATAAGCAGCACGCCGCTCAACCCACGTCTCCCATCAGACGCCGCAGCTCGTTGATCGTCAGCACCTCCACAGGCTTCCCGCGTGCTGTGGCTGGCTGACCTCTCAGCTGTTCTTTGGTGCGCCGCAGGTAATCAACGAAATTGATCCACTCTTTGGCTCTCTTCTGCTTCCACTTTACGATCTCGTAGATCTTCACCACGGCTTCTCCTCCTCTCCAGCAAAATAAAAAAGGACGCCAGGACACATCCGTAATGGATGATGTTTCTGACGCCCTCCCGTATCTTGGTACAGGCTACTGATGTGCTAACCAAAATTGAATACCAAGGAACCAGAGTAATAACAAGAACAGATATATGACTAATTTTTTAAGGAAACGTATACCCGGAATAACGAGCATAATCAAATTTGGCACCCCAATGTATAAATAAAACCAAACATTCGGATTTCCAAGTATTCCCGCATCTCTGAATCCAAATAATATTATTGCTGCAAATAACATTATTTGAAAAAACGTTATCAGGAAGCAATTGATCAAAATCAAAAGTACAATGAACGGCCAAATTAAATTGAGGTTCACTTAAAACAGCTCGCTTTTCCGGTAATCCAACTTGGCAATCTTTCCCTGACTTGATTTTACCACGGTTTCGCCGTGTGGCACCAGTGTGACCAGCTTGGCTTTTCCTTGCTGAGGATCCACCTGGATCATGGCCGGCTCATTTCCCACTGGGACCGTTATTGTCATTGTCTGTATATCGATTTTCAGTTCTTTTGCTCGGACGAACCAGCAGCCCATTTCTTCTTCCGCATCTCCGAACGCTACGAGACCGGCTCCATCATCCTGACTTCCAACAAGTCGTATGGTTCGTGGGGAGAAATCTTTGGAGACTCTGTATTGGCCACGGCCATCCTGGATCGTTTGCTGCATCATTCCACCGCGATCAATATCAAGGGGGAAAGTTACCGCATCAAGGAAAAGAAAAAGGCGGGATTCTTCCGCCCAGAAGGGGAGGAAAACAACTCAAACGGCTAGTCTTGCTTGTACCCGCCCCTAAGGGGCGTCTAAATAACTCTTACTGGGGAATTTTCGATTGATTTTTTTGAGGAACTTTCTTTTGATCTTGACACGTTTCTTCGCTACTTGTCGGAGGAGAAGAACTACAAGACCAACAGCATCATTCGGATGATCGCAACGTTCCGCTCCTTCTTCCGCTTTCTTGAGCGAGAGGAGTACATTCAGAAAAACCCAAGCAACCGCCTCCAGGCACCCAAAAAGCCGGAGAGCATCCCGAAGTACCTCACCAAAGAAGAAATTGAACGGATTTTGTCCGTCATTAATCAAGACAAAGACAAAGGAAAACGAATCTACACGATCATCCAAACCCTCAGATACACGGGTCTGCGCATTTCTGAATTGACCAATCTCAAAATTGAGGATGTCAACTTTGAGGAAGCGTCGATCACCGTGTGGCACGGAAAAGGAGACAAATACCGGATCATTCCGCTGCATCACGAACTGGCACCGATTCTTCGGGATTACCTGGAGAATGTGCGTCCAAAGGTCAATTCTCCGTATTTCTTTGTCACCAAGAAGATGGAGACAATAATGACTCCCGGCTATATTCGCCTGACGATTCATCAGATCGCTGAAGAAGCCGGGATTACCAAAAAAGTCACGCCTCATGTCTTGCGACATTCATTCGCTACATCCCTTTACAAGGATCACGGTGTGGACCTGCTGCGGATCGGGAAGCTGCTCGGCCATGCTTCGCCGCGGGCGACCTCAATCTACACCCACACCACACCGGAACATCTGCGGGAAGCATTGGAGAAATTATCATAGGGCGAGGAGGGAACACACATGGAAAGCAATGAACGTGTGGAAGTGATTATTGAACTATTTCGGGAAGGACATTCAGCGGAAGAAATCGCTGATCTGTTGGGCTACAAAGGGAAAGGCGGCGTCAGCGGCTACATGCGCCGGCATGGCTACCGGTGGGATTGGACGATCAAGAACTACGTTCCTGATCCACTGATGCGGCGGGAATTATCCGAGGAACCAGACGATCCTGCTGCATCTTCTGATCTATCGGCAAGCCATTTGCAAAAAGATGCAATGCATGGCCAGATATTGCCGGCAAGCAATGAACTCGGTGCCAGCAAGGAATGGCCAGCTTGCAATCAGTTGGAAGCAAGCAAAGAATGGCCGGCAAATCATAGCCAGCAAGATGCAAACAGCAATGTCTTTACAGAGACTGGCAAGGTTTTGCAAGCTGACATGCCGGAATCTACGGAAACGTCAAGCAAGGTGATCAGCCTACATAAGAGAGGTGAGCTCACAGACTCAGTGGCTTTAAACCAAGAGCTGCCGCAGGAGCTGATCCAGGGCTTGCAAGAGATACTGCGGAACAAGGATAAGATATTGAAGATGGTCACTGATCGGCCACAGCCATTGCAGATGAAGCGGTACAGAGGGCCTGCCGTGTCCAAGACGATACAATTCCAGGCGCAGATTTCGGAGCGGTTAACCGGGTTTGTGAACAATACCGGTTACACGGTGAAGGATGTGGTAAACAAGGCTGTGGAGGAGTTTTTGGAGAGGTATGGGGGATAAGAGTCCGAATGGGCTCTTTTTTTGTGAAAAAGAAAGAGCCTACCCCTTACGGAGTAGACCCTTTCGACATGCTTCAAGTGGTGACAGACCCCAGTCAATATTGCTGGTCATGGTCACAGTTAGAGAAATACCCCACACCATCAGGCATGGGGTATACTCTCTGCTTCTTTCGCTCGAAAGAGCTTATGAAGTAAAGTTTGGTTACTTCTCAACAGTAACTTCACCAGTTGTAGCCAAGCTGTTTCCAGGTGTAGCTGTATCTACAACATTATTTCCAGAAAGAACTTTTACTACAACTGGGTCATTCAGGTCAGTCACTACAGTTGCAGCATTCAGGGTAAGAACAACTTCATTTGCTGCTCCCCCAATAGCTGCGGAATCAATAGTAGCTTTTTCACCGTCAATGTAAACTTCGAAGTCGTCGTTATCAGTTACACTTGCAGCTACAAGATCTTCAGAGAAAGTTAAAGTTATTTCGTCAGCGGCAGTAAGCTGAGCAGATGTAATGACAGGCTTAACATTTTCTACAAATTGTACTTGTGTAGTTACTGTATCCATCACATTTCCACTAGCGTCAGCAACACCGCTAATTGTAAATTCGCGGTCACCAGTTACAGTAATTACATCGGGTTTCAGCGTTAATGTAACCGTTTTTTGGTCACCATCGAAAATTGCCTTCTCAAATACTTCTTGGCCTTCGACCAAGTAGTTGCTCTCATCAAGAGCTGTAGCAGCTGTTACATTTTCACTAAACACGACGGTTACTTTATCTTCAGTTGCTTGAACTGTAATGCCATCATATCCATTCGATGGATCTCCATCTGCATCAAATACAGTTGGCTTAACTGAGTCATTTAGCGTGCCAAGAGTGAACGAAACATTCGTAGCTGCCACAAAGTTACCAGCTGCGTCTTGAATTAAGTCATTTGGTACGGTTACATTATATTCGCCTGTTTCTTGACCCGTTAAATCTACTTTTACAGCAGTACCTGCTCCATCACCATCTGGATCATACAATGTCACATTGGCAGCTACAATGGTTGCCGATTTAGTAACTTGATTCTCATCAACGTAAGTTCCTGTAATGTTTGATCCTGCTACAACAGTTACCTCTTCATCAAAATTCAAAATCAGATACTGCGTTCCACCAATTGCTTTAAGTTCAGAGCTAACGAAATTCGGCGAGGTAGTATCAGCTTTAAACTCTACCAGCTTGCTCCATGCTTGACCAGAATTACCACTCTTGTCTTGGTAACCAGCAGCTACTCCTACTGTCACGATACCCGATTCGGGTGCTCCCAATTGAACGTTGTACTTCGTTTTATCAACAGAATCTACTGTAACAGTACCGCCACCGACAGTTACATCTGTGCCATCAATTGTAACTGTTGGAGCTGCTTGCAACTCCTCACTAAACTGAATTGTAAACTCATCATCGTCCTTTACAACGATGCCTACCACAGCCGGATCAACATTATCTACAGTGTCGTTTACAACTGTGAGAGTAGTTGGGTTCGGTGTAATCAAGTTGCCAGCATAGTCTTTCAATCCTACGATAGTAACTGTGTACTCCTCACCAGTTGTAAAACCAGAGATATCAAGGTCAAAAGATGTATTGTCTGCCGACAGTGAAGTTACCAACCCTGTTACAGAAACAGATGCTCCATTAGCATCTTTAATAGAGAGAGCTGCCTCAACTGCTGCAGCATTTGCAACATTCAGAGGTTCAGAAAATTTAAAGGTTGCTACTCCATTAGCTGGATAGGTCGGTTCAGAAACGGTAGGACGCGTAGAATCAGTGAAATCGTGAACGGCAGAGTATGCTTCAATTGGGTTTCCTTCTGCATCAACAACAGCGTCCGTAACTGTTACTGCATATTTACCGTTAAAGTATTCACCTGCTGCAGCAGTAATAGTAAGGGTCTTGCCATCAGCACTTAAGGTAGCATTAGCATTATCTGCGATTACAGCAGGTGCGGAACCAATTTTACTGAATTCAAATACGCCATCCTCAAGTGTATCATCGGAACCAACTGCACCAATTACACTATCAGGATCAACTGCTTTGGAAAACTTAATTTCAATAGTCTTAGCGTTAATAGCACTTACGCTTTCAACCATCAGCTCGCCAGCGTCGCCGTCAACCTTGGACTTCGGATCTTCCGTGCCACCGGTTTCAACGTTGAGATAGGAATCTTCGAAGTCATCTTTGGTAGCCGGACGAAGAGCACTGATAAGATTTCCAGCGCTAATAGCCTCTGTAACGGTTGTAGCCCGTCCGTCTTCATGTACGTATACGACATTGTCGAATCCTGCATCTACAACATCGTCAATTGCATCTTCCGTGTTGATAAATGAAGTAATCGTGTAGTATTTATCCACATTTCCGCCGACGTAAATACCAAAATCCGGTGCAGCGTATGCGGAAGAGGCGATGCTGCTTACGACAGCAGTGGATAATACAGAGAGTGCCAACTTCTTGTTTTTCACGTACTACCCCTCCAGATAGTTGATAGGAATCCATACTAATTTTATGAAGAAGAGATACAACTTGTTGTTTCTCTAGGTGATTGTACCTCTCCATCACCGGGTTATGGATACGTTGCTTACTGTGGGCGTCCTTATGTAGGAACCCATTGGGAGAGAGATCTCTCCCAATGGTCTTCCCCTTTCAGATTCCCATAAACAGTGACACTAGATTGATGGCGTAAACGTATTAGCCTTGAATGTCTACCGTATACTCTTTTTCTTCACCGTTCAATTCCACATTGATTGTTGCAGTGGAATACTGGCCACTCAATCCAAACTCTGCCTTGAAGGAACCATCTTCATTAAAGGTTGCCGTTTTCGTTTGGCCGCCCAAGGTTACAGTCACAGTAGCGTCCGGATCTACCGCGCCAACTTCACCAGTAATGCTGTAGAGGTAGGAACCGAAGAATTCGATGCGTTTACCTTGTACTTTGTCAAGGTCCAGCAGGTCATCGCCAGGCTGCGGCTCTTCATCGTCACCGCCACCGGATTGCGGCGTTTGCTTCAGGAACTCTTCGATTTCCTCATCGGAGAAGTCGTCGGTGTCAACGATCAGGACGAAGTCAACCTTGTCGCTGCTGTCGTCGGTGTCGATGAGGATGACCAGATCGTCGTCATTAACCTTCTTGACTTTTTCGTTGTCATCCAGGCTGACGTATACCGTGCTGCTGGATACGACGTACTCCTCTTCGACAGTGTCGCCGTCTTCGTCAGCTACTTCGACAACCAGTTCGCTGCCGTCCAGGTCTACAACGCGTGCAGCCACAACATAATCGACTTCACTGCGGTCGTCAATTTCCACGCCTACATCGATCTTCGAGGAGTGGCTGTTTACGATGCGCTCCACGCTGTCCAGAGCCAGCTCATCGGAGCCGTTCAGTTCAAAGTAGATGACATCGTTCTCTTTGAAGATCTTTCTAGCGTCGTTGACCTCGTCATCCAGCTTGTATTTTTTCTCTTCGCCATCTTCATTGATGATGACTGCATAGTGATCGCCACCGCTGCGCGTAAACTCTTTCACATAGCCGATTTGGCCGCTGGAGGTGATCGATCCGGAGATGACGAAGACGTATTCTACGTCACCATTGTCGGAGACATAGTATACTTCATGCTGTTCGCCCTCAACATAGCTCCACTTGCTCAGTTTCGGACTGTCGATGTAGTCGCGGCTGCCGGACTGCTTCACAGCGCCAGTCAGGTCGAAGACAACCGTGCTGTCGGTGATGTCGTCACCTTCCAGCGTATCTTCGTCCGACTCGTCCTCAAAATCGGCTGCATCCAGTGGTTTACCGCTGTCGAGGAGCGTTACGGATTCAACATCACCGTCGTCATCCAGTTCCAGTTCAACGAAGATCGGCGTCTTGCTGCTGGTGATGTCAAACAGATCTTCGTAGTCGGCCAGATTGTCGGAATCCGGATCGAGATCCTCTACTGCTTCATCAAAATCAATGTCGTCCGGATCGGTGATCTTCACATTGGAGATCTTGGCGCCCTTCTCGGTGAATACGTCAAAGATCAGTTCGTCACGAGCGTCGTCATAGTAGCCATCTTTAACAACAACAGCTTTAACCGTGTTGTCCTCGCCAGCTTCACCGGCCAGGATGTGGCGCACGCGACCGCTGGCATCCAGGTAGAGGGTTACCTCTTCGCCATCGAGATCCTGGATCTCGTCTTGAGTAGCTACGTCAGCGGATTCGTTATCGTCATCAGAAAGCGTTACGTCGCCTCTCATGCGGTAGGTTTCGCCGTTGATCACCAGACGAGTGTCGGTGTCTTTCTTGATGATAACTTCTTCCACTTTACCTTCTACCGTCTTGCTGGTAGCCACGATGATCAGCTTGTCGTCGTCACCGTTTGCATAGTACACGTTGACAACATCCAGCGGCTTCAGATCGCTGAAGGATGCACGCTCACCGTTGCGCAGAACGATGAATTCCTCTCCTTCTTCCAGATCCTCCAGGTCGAGGTCATCTGCATCGTAGAATTCGATTACCTTGTCTTCGCTATCGATTTCCTTGATTACTTCGGAACCGAACTTGTAGTCGTGATCCTGGTCGCCTTGTACGTCGTCAACGATGTGGATGTAGTTGATTTGGCCTTCGCTGTTCAGGACAGCCTTGGTCGACATGCCGTCAACATCGGAATGCTCCAGTACAGTTTCAACGAATTCTTCCCAATCGTTGCCGAAGCTTTGATAGTTGTACACAAATACTGCATTGTTGGCAAATTCGTACTTGCGTCCATCCAGCTCTACGCGCAGTTCATCGAGGTCGTCCAGAATGTCCAGATCGGTATCGCCGTCGATGTCGTCGCCATCATAGGAGAAGCTGTCGAAGCTGGTTCTGAGAACTTCCTCGTCACGGGAGCCTTCCATCCACAGGATGACGTCGCTGCCGTCTTTCACCCATACTTGTACGTGTTGGCCGGCAAATTCGTTCGGGTTGATGCCGTTTGCCACCTTGTAGGTACCTTGCAGACCGCCGGCCACGCTGGATTTCAGGATGACTTCATCCTCTTTCAGCTTGCCCAGTTCAACTGCCGGTACACCTACGACGAACGGCAGGTCGTCAGCATCGTATCTGTTGTCCACGTCGTCCTGGGTATACCAGTCCGTGTCGTAAACCGTTACGTTCAGGTAGTCTTCCACCAGGCTGGTTCCCGGTACGGCTTTGTACTCAACTTGAGTACCGTAAGTAACTTGCTTCATGAGGTCGACGCTCAGGGAGTTGTCGAGCATCATGAATACGTCTTTGCGGGTAGCAGGCTTGTTCGGATCGATCATGACACCGTCGGAAATGCCCAGCTCTGCTGCTTTGGCGATGAAGTTGTTCGGCCAGTCAGCGCTGCTTACAGCCGGCTCGTAACCCAGAGCGCGAACGAGCATGGTAGCTGCTTCCGCGTAAGTAACGTTGTTGTTCGGACCAAACGTGTTGTTCGGATAGCCTTTTACCAGACCTTCACCGGACGCTACGTTGATCCAGCCGGAGTACCAGTCGGACACTTGAACGTCGCTGAATTTGGTTTGGTATTTTGCGAGCGGCACACCGCTGGCCAGACCGCGGGCGCGCACAACCAGCGTAGCGAACTCGGCGCGGGTGATTTCGTTGTCCAGGTTCAGGTTGCCCTTGTCGTCACCCTTAACCAGTTCCAGAGCCTGCAAGCGGTTGATGGTGCTTTGCAATTTGGAATCCAATTGTTGATCTTGCGCTTCTTCAGCACCTACTGCCATAGGAGCCACGGACAGTGCCAGTGCACTTGCCAATACGCTGTTAACAACCTTTTTCATAACCTTAGGTTCTCCTCCTCTTGTATAAAGAGATTGTCTTTGGGGAATGCTTTCTTTTGTATCTTTCTTTTTAAAGCCCGAATCCTGCAAGCGCGTTTCACCTCCCTTCGCAGGATCGTGGTTGTTTTCCAAACAGCTTGAATCTTGCGGTGAATTTCACGTTTGCGACAAATACAACAATCCCTAGTGTATCACATGTGCTAGAGTTCGTGAATTCTTTTTTACACAAATTCCCCATTTTGTGCGTGACATTCTATTAAACGCTTCATCCATGCAAAAGTTGCGGTGCCTTGGAGAAAAATTTTAAAAACTTTGTGCGGCTTCGGATTACCGTATTTTGTCCGGTTTTCCAGCCCCACAACTCGTATTATAGGGCAGGCGGCGCTGCTTGTCACCGCCTACCTTTTACCAGTTTTCGACCTACTGGCCCAGCGCATTTTCAAAGGTGACCCGGGCCAGGTTGTAGTTGTGAAGGGCCTCCTGATACTGGTTCTCGCGGTTGGACAGTTCTTCCTCGGCCTGGATCACTTCCAGCGTCGTGGCCAGTCCGTTCTCAAAGCGCAGGCTGGTCAGGCGGTAGTTCTCCTGTGCGGCTTCTTTTGCCTTTTCATAAGCGGCGATCGCCGTCCTTGCGGCCTCCAGGTTGTAGTAGGCCTGCGATACCTCGACCGCGATTTCCTTCCTGGTTTTCTCCAGTTCCAGCCTGGCCTTTTCCACTTCTTTTTTGGCCATGCGTCCCTGATAGGTGCCAAGGGCCAGATACTTGTCGATCAGATCCACGTTCAATTCGGCCACTTTGATCTCTTCTTGTTTCTGAATCACTTCGGCACGCTTCTGTTGCGCCTGCCTGATTGCCTCGTCGAGATCGATCCGCTGCTCCTCCACCGCTCCCGGCCTGGTGGCAAGTGTCCAGTCCATGGACAGGTCGACACCGATGAACTGATTCAGTTTCATTTTGGCTACTTCCACGCTGCTTTTGGCTACAGCAAGCGCCGCTTCCGCACTGGCCACGCCGGCTTCCGCCTGCAGCACGTCGGACTTCGCCCGCGTGCCCACCTCAAACGCCGCCTGGGCCACCTTGAGCTGGGTCTTGTAGCGGTTGAGACTCTGCTCCTTCAGTGCCAGATCGTCCTGGGCATGCAGGAGGTCGTAGTAAGCCTTTTGCGTGCCCAGCCTGATCTGGTTCTCCGTCGCCTTGAGGAACAGGGCGTTTACTTCCTTGGCCATTTTCGCTTTGGCATTGTTGACGTATTTCTGTTGGGCCACGTCCAGCGAAGTAACCAGGTCTTCGGGAATGTCCTTTACCTTGGCGTTGACCAGGCGGGCATTGAGGTCGGCGTTATCAACGTCCAGGCGCAGCATGTTCAGGTCGGCATTGTTTTTCAGCGCCAGCTCAACCGCCTGCTCAATGGTCAGGCTGTTTTCGGCGGTGTCCTGTTCCGCGGCAGGCTGTTCCCCCTGCTCGGCCGCGGCCGCTTTTTGCTGTGTGCCGGCAGGCGCCTCTGCCCAGACGGCTGCCGTCGATGCCGCAACCAGGGCCGCCAGGGAAAGGGAAAGCCATTTTGTCTTGGAATCGGGAAGGTTCATCTCGCACACTCCTTTACGCTAAGTCACTGCTTTTTTCTCGCAAGGCACCGTATCTTTCTATCATGACTATACCACAGGAAGAAGATAGATAGTTTGCCAGTTGTCCGTTTGTTAAAAAGTTTTTAGCAGATTCCGGATATTGCCACTCTACATGTATATCCCTCCCCTGCACGTTTGATGATCGCGACGATCCCCTGATTTATTACGAGATGGGGTGGGATTTGATTTCAACACGTTGCAACTGCCTCCGAAACTGGCTATGCTTGCACCAGAGGTGATTCACGGTGATTCAGCAGTACAAAACCGTCTCCGGCTATGGGGAACGGGAAATCGTCATTGAGCGTTCCCGGTTTATCGGCTATGCACAGCGGGCGACGACAGAAGAAGAGGCGACCGCTTTTATCGCGATGATCAAAAAGAAGCATTGGGATGCCACCCACAACTGCTCCGCGTTTGTGATTGGCGAGCACGATCAAATCCAGCGCTCCAGCGACGACGGGGAGCCGAGCGGCACGGCGGGCAAGCCGATCCTGGAGTGTATCAAGAAAAACGGCCTGAAGGATACAGTGGTGGTCGTCACCCGCTATTTCGGCGGCATCAAGCTGGGGGCCGGCGGTCTGGTGCGGGCGTATACGGCCGGAACGGCGGCCGCCCTGCAGGCGGCCGGCATCGTCGCTCACATCCTGCATGTACGGGTTCGGGTGACGGTCGATTACCATTGGTGGGGCAAGGTGGAAAACGAGCTACGCAGCGGCGGTCATCGCGTCGCCGACACCGCCTATACCGATGTTGTCTCGGTGGAAGTCCTGATCCCGGCCGGGGAAGAGTCTGCCTTTGTCGAACGAATGACCGACCTGACCAATGGACAAGCCGAGATTGCATGCGGGGAGAAGGAGTATGTGGAAGTGCCGATTGAAGCGGTTGGGCAGGAAGAGGAGAAAGAATAGCGCCGGTGATGCGGATGGTGCAGATTTTCTTTGCGCCAGCCTCTGTCTTGCCTTACCATTAAGAGAGAGGCTCGAGAATGAGGGGAGGGGCACAGGGTGGGAAAATCGCTGGACGATTTGTTTGCCAAGATTGAGCAGATGGGGGAGCAGTTCAACAGGAAATTTGACGAGATGAATCAGCGGTTTGAGCAGATTGATGCACGATTCGAGCAGATCGACGCACGATTCGAGCAGATCGATGCACGATTCGAGCAGATCGACGCACGATTTGAACACATCGATAAACGGTTGGACAGGATCGAGGGACAGACGAAGCGAACCGAAGAGATGTGTGCGACCTTGATCAAGATGGTCGGGCAAAACAATGCTCATCTGCAAGAAACAAACGCACGCATCGACCGCCTTGAACCGACGGTAAAAAAACTGCGTGAGGACAACCTGTACATTCAGAAAATCTTGTGGAGGCATGACCGGGAAATATTTGCCCTCGGTCATCACCTCCATGTCGATCTGGATGTTTTGGTGGAGAATGAACCGGGCGACTCCAAGTAGCTGCCGCTCCATCCACACGCAACAGGGTAAAAAAAGCTGAAGGGCCTGAAGCCCTTCAGCTTTTTCTTTGTCCTGATTCACCAGCCCTGTTCTAGCGAACGGCCTGTATCTCCGGCAGTTTCTTCAGATCAGCCATGATTTTGGCCATGATGATTGCCGCATCACCGCGCAGCAGGTACGCTTTCGGCTCAAAGACGAATCCTTTCTTCGGATCGGCCGGATCGATCGGCGAGCCGTTGACGTACTTCTTCTTGGAGATGGCCAGTACGGCCGCTCTGCTGTACGGGCTGATCAAGGTGTAATCGGCAAAAATCTTTTGCAGGTCTTTTTCAATCTTCGCGGCATTGGTTTCCATCTTCAACGACAAGGCACGGGCCAGGATGACGGACGCGTCTTCACGGGTGATCGGATCATCCGGTTTGAAGATGCGTGGTGCCGTACCGCGCAGGATGCCCATGTTGGCCGCCGTCTCGATGTGGCGGTAATCCCACAGGCGGTCACCCGAAATCACCAGCGGCACATCATCAAAGTGCAGATTTTCCGGATCAAAGTTGAGCGGTACGGCCAAAGCTCTGACGATCATCGCCGCAAACTCGGCACGGGTGATGTTGACATCGACGCCGAACTCGTTGTCAGAGCGTGGTTTCAGGGCTCCTTTGACATATACCGCCTCCGTATGATTGCGTGCATACGGGTGCAGCGTCACGTCGGTGAACGAGTGCGTCAGCTTGCCGACGACATAGTAGCCGAAGCGGTCGAAGTTGGCGGTGACTTCGCCTTTCTTCGCGTCCACCACGCCGCCGATGTTGGTCCAGGTATTTTCCTCCGGATCAAAGCGGAATACCGTAATCCACGGCGATGCATCGGTCACCACGTTCGGATCAAAGGTAAGCGTCAGCTCACCGCGCTGTGTCGGTACCAGCATCAGGTCCTCCTGCCGTTCGTTGAAGTTGGGCAGGTTGGACGATGGCATCTGGTGCGGCAGGAAGCCGTGCTTCACATCGTCATAGGTGGTCGTGTCCGGATCGTCAGCCAGACCCACGTCAATCCAGTACAGCGGGCTGATCTGCACAAAATGCGGATCAAAGGTAGACTGAAGCAGCTGTTTGCCCGCAGCGATCTTGGCCGTAAAGCTGGACGGACGGTCTACGTAGTCGTAGCGGTTCACCACACCGTCTACCGGGTTGGCAATGGCGAACAGGATGGAGTGATCGGCGTAAACCTGTGTCTTGTACAGATTGGGACTTTCCGGATCCATCCGTCTGACGTAGGTGTTTTTCGGGAACTTCAGTTCCAGACGACCGTCAAACACCTTGTGACTGCTCTTCATGGGTTCCATGTACTCCGCGCCAGGGATAAAGTCCTGCGCGTACATGATCTCAAACTCGCCTTCCGTGGTCTCGTCTCCTTTGGTGATGGTAAACTCGATCGTGTTCTTCTTGTTCGGTTTCAGCCCCATGACGACGGCACGGAAGACATCCTTGTACTCTGCATCGCCATCGTTGTCGGCATCAAAGTCGATCATCTCTGCTTCGACGTCGTTAATGACCACGGAATCGGCGCCAACCGCCTCAATCACCACTTCCACGTAGTTGCGGTTGATGGAGCCGGCAATCTCCTGCGGCACGGGACGCAGGATGGTGTACGGCGTTGCCGTTGGCGAGATTTCCAGCGTGTACAGCGCGTACGGACCCGATTTCCCGGCGTTGTACACCTTGAAGGTATACACCAGTTTGCTGCCGTCTTTGGGCATTTTCTGGTTTGTGATCGTAAACTCAAAGCTCTGAGCCCTGCTGCCGCTGGTCACGTAGCTGATCGACAGCCCAGCCGGATCGATGTCCCGGCTGCTGTTGTAGACGTTCCCCTTATCGTCGGTGAAGCGGTTGGACAGGTTCCACTCCCATGGATCGCTGCCGTCGTTCTTGCTGATGACGATGATGTAGTTCTTGTCATCTCCGGTAGACTGCAGCGAGGACAGCTTGCTTTCGATCGTGGTGCGGGATGTGCCCAGGTCGATGAAATCAAACGTACCGTAGATGTTAAATTCTTTCTCCAGCGTGGAGTAGACCCCGCTGCTGCCCTTGAACCGCTTGGAGTTCTTCTCCGGCTCTTCGTACTCTATCGGGTACGGATAGATGTCCGTATCCGGCACCGGGATGACCGGCACGTTGGTGGAAACCAGGCGAATGACCAGTTCCTTTTCATAAATGTCGGCGTTTTTCGTCGTTGGCCCATTCGACTTGTAGTAGAAGGTGATCGTGTTCTCGCCCGACTTCAATGCTTCATAGATGCGCTGATACTCCGTTTTTCCGTCTGCCCCTACCACTTCGGCATCCTTGATGACAAAGCCGTTGGGCAGATTGCTTGGATCTTGCTCCAACTGTGTCTCGTAATTGTTGATGTACAGGTACAGTTTTTGGTCGTCGTCACCGCGCGTAAAGTCGTCCGGTGCGGTCAGGTTGACGTTGTGCATCTGTCCTTTCAAACCGCCCAGCGCTTTCTTGACGACTTCGTCAACCAGGACAGCCGGGTCTTCCGTCGTGTCGCGGTTGATGACCTGACCGTCGTACGCCGTGGTGAAGGTGACAAACGGACCGGACATGTAGGTGATCGTCCGTTCGATCGTCTGTGTTTTGACCTCCGTACCATCATGGTACTTGAACGTAAACTTCAACGTCTGCGTACCGGTAAACGGCAGTTTTTTGAGCATGAACACGACGCGCTTGACATCGTCCGCCCTGTTGTCCCCGTTGACGTCCCGAGCCGGGGTGAGATTGCCAAAAGCGGCCTTGTTCGACGAGTAGGTGATGAAGTAATCGGCCACATTTTGGGTCAGGTCTACTTCATCCCCGCCCGGTTGGGTCGACGTGACTTCGATGTCAAAGTCTCCGGCCGCCGCCAAAGCAACCGGTGTGTCCGGCAGGCTGCCCTGTCCTATCGTCAGATCGTCATGGCCGGGATCGATCACGATGTACTCAAAGGCCAGCGGCGTGTTGTAAATCGCCGTGTTGTTTTCCAGCTTGGTAAAGGTGCCAAGCGACGAAGAGAGCAGGCCGGCTTCGCTGATGGTACCGTTGTACACCGGTTTGGCCAGGAAATTGACATCATGCAGATACGGTTTGTTCGGCAGCTCCAGCGTATAGCTCAACTCGCCCATGGCCGTCCCTTGTTCATCGGGAGGGCTCAGCGTGGTATTCAGCGCGTACAGTTCCACCAGGTACTGCTTGTTAAACTTGCGCGCATCTCCGGGGAGGTATCCTCCATCATCCGGCGGCGTCGTGATCGGGTTGTACGATTCAAACTGGAAGACGAAGTAATCCTTCGACTCGTTGTAACTTTCTCCCTTGATCACCCGCAGTTGAATATCGCTGATCGTGCGGATGACGTTTTTCGTTTCTCCATCGCGGAACACCATCTTTACGGTGTAGTTTGGCACGACGCCATCATCGCTGGTAGCGACGAAGTTGGCATCCAGTGCGGTTCCGATCAGGTGGTTCACATCCGGCTTGGGCGAACGCGGATCGCCGTCGAAGGTTTTCCCGAGCAGCACCATCGCGTAAGCGTCACTGCCCGCCTGCGATCCGGTCACAGGGATGTTGCTGACTTCCGTATCGCCTCCGGACGAAGTCGGATATCTTCCGTTGAGCGAAAGGTACCCGTAGTCCTCAAAGAAGGGATCGCCCTTGTTCTCCATCTTGATTTTGAGGATCGGATTGCCGCTGGTTGTACCAGGCCAGCTCAGACTTGGCTGGAAGCCCAGATTGGACAAATCGGCCCGGGACGCCGTATCCCCCCTGCCTTCCACGAGCAGATTGGCCGTTACATTGCTCGGCGAACGAAGCAGATCCGCTTTCGGGTCCTGGAAATGGATGCTGATCGTTTCGCCTGCATCCACCTTGTAGGTTCCGCTTGGGTTGGCATCGATGGTCGCCTTGATGATCGACGGCTTCGTACTGTCAAATGATCCGGCTACAAAGTAACCTTGGTTGCCCGGCATAAAGGTGATGTAGCCTGGCGTGCTGCCGCTTCCCGGTGCGCCAAGACCGACCTGGCCGTTGACGTATACGCCAGAGCCAATGGAAGCGGTGTTGGTTGCGGTAATTTTCTCAACCGCAGCACCGTTTGCAATCAACGCTCCCGGCGGGGCAAACAGCTTCAGTCTGGTGGTTGTATGGCTTACCGTATCAGCGGCAATGGCATAGACAGTGCCGAGCCGGATCCGGTCTCCACGGGTGATTTTGTCCGCAGCCGTAAAATCGGTTTCGCTGATTTTCAGGTTGATCTTGCCGTCCAGCCCGACGCGCTGATCGCCGTCAACGGCGGGTGAGTCACCGTTGAAGGTGGATTGTGTGCCAATCACGCCGGTTACCTTTTTCACTTCCGTATTGTCGTAAAGGACTGCCCCGGATACACCGAGTACCGGCAGCGCCGAAATGGAGGTATTGGTCGCACCGTCGCCCAGTTGGGACTTGACCGTACCTTTTTCCGAGTCGTACGGCAGCCCCACGATCACGTGCTCGGTGCCGATTTCCAGCAGGTCACCCGACTCAATGTCACCGGGAGCGAAGCTGACCGTTTTGCCAGCGCTTCCCACGTTCATGGAAAGGCGGGCGTTGGCACTGGACACGACACCGTTAAAGGTTTGGTTGATTTTCTGCTTGCCAACCGTACGGCCGAGATCGTCGCCGATCGCGATAGCCGTACCGGCATCAGAGAAGGAATCCACCTTGTGCAGTTCCCAGTCCGTCGGGAAGTTGGTCCCTGTCGGCGCATACACCTTCAACGTGGACGGGGACGGCATCGGCGTAAAATCCACGATCGCGTAGACCGGGGTGCCTACCCCCAGAGGATCGACAAACTTGACCAGGTCACCCGGGAGTAAATTCGGGTTTAACGGTGTGCTGATACTGCCGCCATCTGCTTGTTTCAGTGTGATCGTATACGAGTTGTCGGCAGCGATGCCAGCCGAAGAAGCGATCACGACCTGTTCAGGAGCGCTGTCCATGACCGGCGTTGTTACCTCGTTTACATGAGGTGCTTTGGCGTGTACAATCGCGGCGTTTTCCGGTATCTCCAGCGCGGTCGCCGGATTGTCCGCCTGACCGGGATAGCCGACTACGTGGAGCTGGTCGCGACCCGCACCAGGTACGAGGTCACCTTCGGCATAGATGACCCATCTTTTGTTGGTCACGGCCTCGTTGATTGCTGCACCAGCTGCAGCCGTGTTGCGATTCCCGATCAACAGCACGTCGCCTTTTTTGATCGTCTGCTCCGTGGCAATCAGCTTCAACTGGTTGCCGTTTGGCTGGTTCTCATCAATCGTCAGGGCCGCTCCGATGCCGGGAGAACCATCCTGGGCCAAAACGGTTTTCTTGAATACAATAAACGGCTTGTTGCGCGTCTTGCTGTCTGTCGACTCCCACGCTTCCCGGAACTTCAGGACGTCAGCTGGCCCGAGGGTGATCGTGTACTTGGTGCCGGTCGGATCCCAGGCGGCTGTCGTCTGGTTGATTCCGGTCGGATCGCGCTCGTCCAACAGCGGGATTTCGATCACCTGCCCTTTGGTTGAAGTGGCGGGATCCTCTCCCTGGACGTAGTAAAAACCGATAAACTTGTTGATTTCCTTCGCGTCAGGAGCTCCCCCTACGGCACCGGTATCGACCGCCTTGTTGAATTCGATGACGATTTGTTCCCCTTCGTCGACGCGGCTCGTCGTCCGGCCCGGATCGCCGAAGTCCTTGGCCTTCATATAGACGGCGGTAACGCGCAGCGGCTCCTGATCGGCGCTGTAGTTGTTGGGTACAATCACTTTGCCTGTGATCTTGGCGTCTTTGGCATCATTGATATACAGGCGCTCCGTTCCTCTCATCGGAACCGAGGCAGGAATGCCGGCAATCGGATTGACGTTTTCCACGTTTTCATCGTAAAACGTCACATTGCCATCGTAATAGACCAGATCGCGGTATGTCTCCGTATATTGGTCGTTGTTGCGCAGAATGATCTGCAGCCGGTTTTTGCCGGGATTCAGCGTCAGTCCCTGTGTCGTAAAGGAGGAGTCGGAAGAGTTGACAGAGACGGTTACCCCTTTGGGTACTCCCGTATTGATGTCGATGATATTGACCGTCACTTCATTTACATTGGGAGCTTTCCCTTTGATAAAAATCGTGCCGGTGGACGGGCTGCTCACGTAGGCCGGAGTGACGATCGTATCACCACTGTCCTTGATCGGCAGTTCTTTGCCGGCGCCGAAGATCGTCAGGTCGTAGACCGTCGGTGCGTCGATGTACTTTACGTACACCTTCTGGTTAAACGTGGCCCCTCCGCTGGTTCCGGTAAAGGTGATCCGGTTCAGGCCGGGGATCAGGTCCAAACCGATAATGGTCATCTTGGACCCGCTCACCTGGATGCCGGACTGGGAAGCCGGCAGGCTTTCCCCAACCTTCTCGGTTGCCGGATCGACGATTTGCTCAACCGTGTAGCGGATCGATGAGCCATCGACATTGTTCAAGGTCGCTTCTATGTCGATTTCATCCGAGTTGTGCGTGTACGGGTTTTGCAAACTGTAGTTGTTTAGCGGTGGTTTGGAAAAGTTGATGTAGTCCTCCGCATGCGCTGTGTTGGTCAGCGGAAGCGGAGAAAACATCGTGCCTATCGCCATCACGAAAACGAGAAGCACAAGCAGCGGCTTTCTGAACATTGTTTCCCCTCCTACTGTTTCTGCGACAAATGCTATAAATGTTTCCCTTTCTTTATATCGGTGTCTCCGGTATGGATGATTAGGGTCTGTTTGCCTATGAATGGAATAAAAAAACACCGCACCTGTTTTCGCAGGATACGGTGCAGTGTGACACCTTGCCTGAGAGCAGCACGATAGCATCTGGGTGTACAGCCCCACAGCAAGTATGGCTGACCGGCCAGGCAGCTAGTGGCTGCGCCTCGTCGCGTATTTCAGCTTCAGGCGGCGATAGGCGTTGATGATGGGCCGATGGCTTCGTCCAACCAGACCGATTACTTCGGTGGCCATGTGTATCATTACCAGCAAAATGCCCATAATGATGATGGAGGTCCACAGCGCCTCGGTCTGTGTTAACAATATGGCCGTTGTCCCAAACATGATGCTTACGCCGTAAATGGTGATCACCGTGGCCCGGTGCGACAATCCCATGTTCAACAGGCAGTGATGCAGATGCCCCTTGTCCGGGCTGGAGATCGGCTTCTTGTTGACAATCCGGCGAACGATGGCAAAGAATGTATCCCACAGCGGAACACCCAGCACAACGATCGGAATGATGAAGGAGACGAACAGCGCCTCTTTAAACCCCATTACGGACAGCGCGGCCAGATTGAACCCGAGGAACAAGGCCCCCGTATCGCCCATGAAAATCCGGGCCGGATGAAAGTTGAAGTACAAAAAGCCGAGAATCGCCCCCAGCAGGACAAAACAGTACGTGGCCACCACAGCATCGCCCATCAGAAGCGCCACAATGGCCATTGTGGCGGTCGCAATTGCCGACACGCCAGCCGACAGCCCGTCCAGTCCGTCGATCAGATTGACTGCATTGGTCACGCCGACAATCCAGAACATGGTGATCGGAATCGCCAACCAGGCCAACCAGCCGCTGGAGAAGTCGACCACACCGCCGAACGGCAAATTGACGATACCGATTTTCAAACCAAACGGGATGACCACGACCGCCACGCCGATGATTTGTCCAAGCAGCTTCCATTTGGGGGCAAGCTGATACTTGTCATCCAACATGCCCACGAACAAAATAATCGTCCCTGCAAGAAAAATGCCAATGATCTCTCTGGTGATGGCAGGAACAAACAGGAACAAGGAAACGACATAACCCGCATAAATGGCCAAACCGCCCAGGCGCGGCATTATTTTTGTATGTACTTTTCGATGGTCGGGCTTATCAACCGCTCCCCACTTGACTGCCAGACGTTTCACATAAGGTGTCGCAATAAAAGCAATCAGCAGTGAAGTCAAGAGCCCGTAAAGGTAGCTGGACATCTTTCTTCTCCTCTCTTCCCTTACGATTGCACTCGTTGTGTCCATTTTTCCCGCAGAACTGCGGCAACAAACATGGGAATCGCCAGCTGCCGTCTCCACCGGGAGGGCTGTTTCAACAAGCGGTAAAGCCACTCCAGATGCAGCTTCTGCCAGATGAGAGGGGCGCGTTTCACCACGCCTGCCAATACGTCAAAGCTTCCCCCTACCCCCATGGCCAACGGTACATTCATCTTGTCCCAGTGCGTGTTGATCCACTCGTCCTGTCTGGGTGCTCCCAAGGCCACAAACAGCAGGTCAGGCCGTTTGGACGCGATGTCCTCCACGATCGCCTTTTCCTCCGTTTGGTCAAAATAACCATGCCGCCAACCGACAAGCTGTGCCTGCGGGTAGCGGGCGGAAAGGACAGCCGCCGTCTTCTCGACAACCTCCGCCGCGGCGCCAAGCAGGTATACACGCCATCCGCGCGCATCCGCCTGCTCCATCAAGGCTGTCATCAATTCCACACCCGTCACGCGTTCCCGCAGCGGATGGTTAAGCCAACGAGCGGCGTAGACAATGCCAATCCCGTCCGGCACTACATAGGCTTGGTCCAAAACTGCCTTGAAACGGAGGTTTCCTTGAGCAGCCATCACCACTTCCGGATTGGCGGTCACCACATGCGTGCGCTGACCCGCTTCGATGCGATCAGTCAGGTACGCCACCGTCTCCTCAAATCCGCGTGTTCTGAACGGAATACCCAGTATGTTTGCGACCTGCATGGAAACAAAACCACCCTTGTATGATAGACGCCATCTGACCCCAAAAGGTTACAAATAAATCGCAATCCGGTCCTACATGGTCATTATAATCGAGTTTTTCTCCTGTTCAAGAGTGCCTGCAGGCCGATCCGCCCGGCATTACTTGGAAAGGGCAAACAGCAGGTCTCCTTCTGCCGCCAGTCTGTCTCCTATACGGGCGATGGCATGTCCTTTCCCCAGTGTGCCCCTAAGCCGCGTCATCTCCACTTCCAGGTGGAGCGTGTCGCCCGGTGTCACCTGTTCCTTAAAGCGGAATTGGTCAATCCCTGCAAAAAAGGCCAGTTTTCCTTTATGCTCCTCCATGCTGAGCACGGCGACCGCTCCCACTTGAGCAAGGGCCTCAACGATCAGCACGCCGGGCATCACCGGGTAGTCGGGAAAATGCCCCTGGAAGAACGGCTCGTTTATGGTTACGTTTTTGATGCCCACAGCCCGCTTGCCCACTTCCAGCTCCACGATCCGGTCCACCAGCAAAAAAGGATAGCGATGCGGAATAATCGCTTGAATCTGTTTGCTATCAAGAACTGCCGTGATTTCCATACCAACAACTCCATTTCCATTAAGTTTGCCGCTTGTCCCTGCATGAGAACAGGCTTGCGCAAGTAAACTATGCTCAATTCCCTTCCCTTAAAGGGGAGAGGGATTGAGATAAAGGAGCACTTCTGTTACCGGAAGTGCTCTTTATCCATATTGTCATGATGTACGGTTAATGACGCGAAACTTGACGAGATAGACCGCACTGGTCACAAACGAAAAAATAATGACGATCCACAGCCCGATCTCCGCATACGGGTATTGAAACATGATGAGTGTAAACACCACGTAAAACAAAACGGTGGTCAGTTTGCCGAAAACATTGGCCGGAACCGTCTTCTTGCCACGCAGGTGAAAAATGGCGGACGCGACAATCATCCCGATATCGCGGGCAAAGAAAAACAGGGCGGCCCATACACTTATCCGCTCTGTCAAAAAAAATGATGTTATCACCGCTAACATCATCAGTTTGTCTGCCAAAGGGTCCATCATCTTTCCAAAATCTGTGATCATTTTATACGTTCTTGCTATATATCCATCAATAATATCCGTCAAACCGGCAATAATCAATATGAAGTAAGCGATCTCGATTTTATGGGGATACGACGAGAAGAATACGAACAGGTAAATCGGTATCAGCAGCATGCGAAAGAGCGTAAGTGCATTAGGAACGTTCATCTCGAATCCCTCCGTGGGTCCCACCTCTACGGCACGCACATTGACCACTTTTTCATTATACCTCCAATGTACACACCACAGCAACAGGAGGTTACCAAACTATTCCTGTACAGGAAGCAGATCCGAAATGTCGGACTCGTATCCATGCCGACGTAAAAAAAAAGAGCTTTCCGAACCGGTGTCCGAAAGCTCTCGGTTATCCCTTTCCACTGTCAGGTTCCCTGAAAAATCAGGTCGTACATGTGTTTATAGGTATTGAGATCAAAGACTTCCGAGACAGGACGATCTCCAATCACACTGTAGCCGATCATCAGTCCGACCAGAAGCGATAGAAACAGCAAAAAAGGAACGATCAGAAGGTTAGCCAAAAACAAACCGCGGCGATTTGCTCTTCCTTTGGGCCGTTTGGGTTCACCCGCCTGCTTCGTCTTTTGCGCATAGCGGTTTCCTTGCACTTGTTCCATCAGGATTGCCTCCGTTTGTCCGTACCCCGCCGTCAAGCCTGCACCGTCATTCGTACACTGCCGGAAGAGAGTGGTCAGCGGCAGCTATCAGCGGCTGCGAAGGGAATTGGCGATTCCCATCATTTGATCACTGATGCCGATGGCCCTTGCGTTCAACTGATACGCGCGCTGAACCGTAACCAGTCTGGCCATTTCCTGCTGCAGGTTCACGTTCGACATCTCCAGCGCTCCCTGACGAATGCGGGAGGAGACTTTCAGATTGTCCTGAACGGGTGGATACAGCGGGTTTTCGTAATTGAGAAAGCCCAATACCTGATTTGGGGTGTTCACACCATCCGGCAGCGTCAGGAGGTACTCATTCTCGCCAATTTGCTGGTACTGTTCCGGATTGGGGATGTGCCAGACCGGTATCCGCTGATCCGTCTCGACTCCGTTGACCATGATCCGTCCGTCGCCGGAAATCGTGATCTTGTCTGAAGGATCAATGTCCAGTTCCACTTCAAAACCGTCTTCCCGCACCAGTTTGTCGCCAGATGCATTGACCAGGCTGAACGTACCGGATGTATTCTGCATCAGTTGAAACGCTCCGCTGCGGGTAAAGACGTACTCCTGCGGGTTGTCCATGCGTCTGACCAGAAAAAAGCCGCTGCCTTCAATCATCAGGTCTGTCGGAACATCGGTCGTTTTCATGCTGCCTTGACTCAGGTCGAGCCGCGTCTCTCCCAGACGTACGCCGCTGCCGATGCGCAGCCCCGGCGGTGTGGTTCGGTTCTGTCTATCATTGTACGGCTGCTCGTTCATCGAGTCAAACAGCAGCTCCGAAAAGGAAGCGTCACGCCGCTTGTAGCCAACCGTGTCCAGATTGGCCAGATTGTTGCCGGTCGTATCGAGAGCGTATTGAATACTGCGCAGTGCAGAAGCGGATATATGCAGCGATTGCATGCTGTTCACTCCTTTCGTTCGGCGGGCCGCTCATTAGGAAGCATTAGCTGCCCACCCGTCCAATCTCGTTGGCTGCCTTCTCCAACGTCCCGTCCAGGGTGGTTATCACCCGTTGATTCGCCTCGTACGCACGCAGGACCGTCATCATGTCCGTCATCGTCCGTACCGGGTCTACATTGGCTCGCTCACTCCATCCCTGTCGGACGGCATAGAATCCCTGCAGGGCGGGGTCATCCGCTGCGATGGCCGGGATGCCCTCACCCTCCCAGCGATAGACGTTGTTCCCCTCCCGGACGAGCTGATACGGATTGTCGATCACCCGAATCCCAATCTGCTGCCCTTGAACCGGGTTCAGCGGATTCTCCGGGTCAAGTTCCAGGTAGGTTCCTTCCGGCCCGTCAGGATCGGGCCACAGCAGGCGTCCATCCGCGGTAATGCGCAGGTTTTGGCCCACGTCAACCGTTCCCCCAAACCCGTCATCGAGGCCGTTGACACGAATCGTCCGGTTCGCCTGATCCAGTACGTAGTAGCCGTCCGCTGTAACCAGATACCCTTGTTCGTTCACCTGCCAGTTGCCGTTGCGTGTATAACGAATATTGGCGGGATCAACCGGCTGATTCAGTTCGGCCGGTTCCTGCAGTCTGGCTACGCTGAAGAAAAGGCGCGGTTGTACAGGTTTGCCGTTGACGACAGGAGCTTCGGGATCGACCGGCAGATTGTCTGTCAGTGCCACGTCAAAAGGAGCATGGGTTTCTTCGATGTCCCCCTGCGCAAAGTTGGATATGACTTCAGATACGTACACGCCTGTATGCAGGCGGCCAATCGGCACGGGCTGTCCCGTGACAGCAGGCCACCCTGCGATTTCCGGCTCTTGTCGGTCGCGAATGCGCGAGATCAGCTGTTCCGGGAACGAGCGCATTACGCTGTTGTCCTGCTTGTATCCCGGCGTATTCACGTTCGCCAGGTTGTTGGAGAGCGACTCCTGCTGCCGCTGCAGCGACAGCATCCCCGATGCCGCCGTATACAATCCCCTGATCATCTCTCTTCCCCTTCCCTAACCGAAAAGCTTGCGCCTGCGGACCGGGAGCTTGTCCAAATACTCCAACATCAGTCCCGTCCCTTTGGCCACACACATCATCGGGTCTTCCGCAATCAAGACGGGCACTTTCAGCTCGTCCGCCAGGAGCTGGTCAAGCCCGTGCAGCAGGGCACCACCGCCCGTCACGGAAACCCCCTTGTCTATAATATCGGCAGAAAGTTCCGGAGGTGTTCGTTCCAATACATTTTTTGAGGCTTGTACGATGGCGCTTACCGACTCAGCCAGGGCTTCCTGGACCTCATGCGAGCGAATGGTGATGGTTTGCGGCAGCCCGCTCACCATATTGCGTCCGCGAATGTCCATTTCGTCCTGGCGTCCGCCGGAAACGGTTCCAATCGTGATTTTAATCTCTTCAGCCGTGCGCTCACCAATCAACAGTTTGTATTTATCCTTTATGTACTTCATGATGGCCAGATCAAATTTGTCGCCTGCTACTTTAATAGAAGAGGAGGTGACGATATCGCCCATGGACAGAACGGCTACGTCTGTCGTGCCTCCCCCAATATCCACCACCATGTTGCCGGATGGCTGGAAAATGTCCAATCCAGCGCCCACCGCTGCCACTTTCGGCTCTTCCTCGATATAAACCTCCCGTGCGCCGCCGCTGCGTTCCGCCGCTTCCCGAATCGCCTTCTGCTCCACAGAGGTGATATTGGTCGGGCAGCAAATCAGTACACGGGGACGAGTGAACAGGCTTTTCGCGCCGATCTGGGAGAAAAAGTGCTTCAGCATGGATTCCGTTATCTCAAAATCGGCAATAACGCCGTCACGCAAAGGACGAATCGCAACGATATTGCCGGGAGTCCGCCCCACCATGCGGCGTGCTTCGTTGCCAACGGCCAGCACTTTTTTTGTTTGGCTGTCAATCGCCACGACAGAAGGTTCATCCAGTACAATGCCTTTTCCTTTCACATAAATCAACACATTGGCAGTACCTAAGTCAATCCCGATATCTTTGCTAAACATGAGAGGGCCTCCCTGTACCGTAAAACATTGTTACTATTATCATAGGCCGTATTTCGTGTGAGGACAAGGAAAACCTTCACGCAACCACCAATAAATTCTAAACGCTCTCTTCCTGCTCCCGCCTTGCTTTTTTGCTTTTGCGCTTGTACTTGATCTTGGTCGCTTCCCCTCCTCGAAGATGACGGATCGCTTTGTGATATTCCAGAATCTCCTTTACCTGGTTTGCCAATTCGGGATTTATCTCGGGCAGCCGCTCCGTCAGGTCCTTGTGAACCGTACTTTTGGAAACACCGAATTCTTTGGCGATCATGCGAACCGTATTCCGCGTCTCCACAATATATCGTCCAATCTTTATGGTCCGCTCTTTGATGTAATCATGCACGCCCCTCGCCTCCCTGTATCGGAATTGTCTGATACAATATATGGGTAGGTGGGGACACATATTCTACGTTTCCAAGCCTGACAAGCTGCCAACACAACATCTTTTTTTGAAGGCGTGTACACCCACTGGGATCAGGAGGCGGCATTGTCCATTCCCCGCTCCGCTGCCGACGACCAATGGAGCTGGCCAGGCAGCAGCGCCAGCAGGACGTTTGTCCCCTTCGGGACACTTTGTCTACGTGCGAAAACCCGGCCAATGGGCCGGGTTCTCCTGGTTATTCTTGAGATTTTTCCTTGCTCAGATACTGCTCGGGATCGACCGAATTGCCGTCGATGCGAACTTCAAAGTGGAGATGAACCCCTGCTTCTTTTTCGTACACATTGCGTCCTGCCTGGCCGATCAGTTGGCCCTGTTTCACTTCGTCACCGGGCTTTACCTCGGCCGTCTCCAGGCTTTGATAAACCGTGGTCATGTTGTTGTCGTGTTCAATTTCCACCAGCGTGCCAACAAGGGGGTCATTTTTTACCTTGCTGACGGTTCCGTCAAGGGCAGCCAACACGTCAAACGGCTGGTTGTCTTTGGCTACAAAATCAATACCGGTATGCGGTGTGTACGCCCCGTCGTATTGGACCAGCGCTTTTTCCTGTTCTTCTTCGGGAGCCGCATCATCGAAAAAGCCCATGCCCTTTTCAAGTGCCGCCTCCTCCGCTACCGGCCAGGCCAACTGTTGAGCCGCGTTGCTCACCGGTACCGCCGGCTGATCCGTTTCATCGGTTGCTGTGCGGCTTTCATCCGGGTTGGCAATCGTTACTTCGTCCATCAGGTCTGCCTTGTCGAGCGGCGCCTTGTCTGCTGTTCCCTGATACCACATCACAATAGCGAGGATGATTGCCGCAGTTCCGATGTAGATGGCCGGAAACGCCCATTTCTTGCCCAGGAACGTTTTCCAGGCAGATGTTTTCTTAAACGGAATGGGTTGCTTTTGATTTTTTTGGTCTTCCATTGTTTATCACCTCAGTCCTCAGTATCGCCAGATTTTGGCGTCTTAAACCTGAGGAAAGGTGAAATCAAGCAAATTTTTTCATTACTTCGCGAAATGCAAATCTACCTGTCAAGCACCTGTCGGTAGTCCTGCAATTCGACCCCCTGATAGAAGTACTTCACGATCTGTTCCGCACGTTTGCCGTCCTTGGCCATCCCGTTGGCCCCCCACTGACTCATGCCGACTCCATGGCCATACCCTTTGGTGTTGATCACGACATTGCCGGAAACAAGCTGCATCGAAAACGAACTGGATGGAAGCCCGAGCCGCTCCCGCACTTCCCTTCCCGTAAACACCTTGCTGCCGATGCGAACGCGACCGACCCGATTGCCCGCCGTCCGCTCCAGCACGGTATACCAACTGCCGCCGGTCGATGCCTGCAGATCAAGGCGGGTCCCCAGCTTCTCTTCCAGCTTGTCTGTCGGGATCACCATCCTGTGTTCAAAACGGGGCGACTCCTGGTCCCACGGACTGGCCACGCTGCGCAGGTAGGGAATGGGCTCATTCCAATAATCGTGCGCGTCTTCCGTAAATCCGTTACTGGTTGAAAAAAACGTAGCGTCGATCGGCTCTCCCTGATAGGTCAGGATCATTCCCGCCGTCTCGCGGACAGCCTGGCGGATTTTGCTGCTTTTCCATTCGTAGTCGCTGCCCCATCGCTGCCGGCGCTGTTCCTCATCCAGGTACGCCTGGTGTTTGACGGTATCCAGTACGTGTGCGCCTTCAGGAATATCGTCAAACCGTCCGCTGACCAGCCGCCGGATGATGTAAGTGCGGGCGGCCAGAGCCTGTGCCTTCAACGCCTCCAGCTCAAACTCCGCCGGCATCTCGGCCGCCACCACACCTTCGATGTAAAGGCCGAGCGGTACTGTTTCCACTCTCTCTTTTTCCGTCCGATAGACGTGGATTGGCAAATCTTCGGTTGTCCCGGCCCCTCCCTCGCTGCTGCTCTCTGCCGGGATCACCGGAGCGGCTGGCGGTGAGAGATAGTAGACGAGAGCGGCTGGCATGAGGACCAGAAGGACAGGTAGTGCTGCGAGCAGAAAGACGATGAAACGCTTCATAAACAATCCTCCCCGACGATACTGGACAACCTGACCATTACAAGTCTATGTCCTCGTCGGGGAAGGTAGAACGAAAAAGAGATTGAGAGATTACCGCCTACAGGCGGCGGATAAACCGGTCAATCCGTTCGACGGCCTTTTCCAACTGCTCAAGCGACGTCGCGTAAGAGCAGCGGATATGCCCTTCACCGCACTCGCCAAACACGTCCCCCGGCACGACCGCCACTTTTTCTTCCAGCAGCAGGCGTTCCGCAAACTCGGATGCAGGCAGGCCGGTCGATTTGATGGAAGGGAAAGCGTAAAAGGCACCTTCCGGCTCGTGACAGGCCAGACCGATGTCGGAGAAAGAACGGACTACGTAGTTGCGCCGCTGCCGATAGCTTTCCACCATGCGTTCCACATCCTGCATCCCGTGGCGAAGCGCCTCGACAGCCGCCATTTGCGCCATGATCGGGGCACACAGCATGGTATACTGGTGAATTTTCAGCATGCCTGCCGCCAGATCGGCCGGGGCGCAGACATACCCCAACCGCCATCCGGTCATGGCAAACGCCTTGGAGAAACCGGAGATCAGGATCGTTCGCTCCTTCATCCGGGGCAGCGCGGCAAAGCTGTCATGCAGACGGTCATACGTCAGTTCGGCGTATATTTCGTCGGAAATCACCAACAGATCGTGCCGCTCGATGATGGGCGCCAGCGCTTCCCACTCCTGCCTGCTCATCGTGCTTCCGGTCGGATTGTTGGGATAGCAAAAAATGATCGCCTTGGTGCGCGGCGATATGTTTCGCTCCAATTCCTGCGGTGTCAGTTTAAAGTTGTGTTCTGCCGTGGTTCGGAGAAAGATGGGGACCCCCCCGGCCAGGCGGATAATCGGCTCGTAGGATACGTAGCACGGTTCCACCACCAGCACTTCGTCACCCGGGTTGAGGATCGCCCGAAGTGCGATGTCGATCGCTTCGCTTGCTCCAATCGTGACGATGATCTCCCTGTCAGCGGAATACGAGACCGAGAAACGGTCTTCCAGGTAGCGCTGGATCTCCCGGCGCAGTTCCGGAATCCCGGCGTTGGAGGTGTAGGCGGTATAGCCGCGCTCCAAAGCGGAGATGCACGCTTCGCGCACACGCCACGGGGTCACAAAATCCGGCTCACCCACGCCAAGGGAAATAACCCCTTCCATGGAAGAAGCCAGGTCGAAGAAGCGGCGAATCCCCGAGGGTTTAAGGGCACTCACGACCTCGGACAGCCTGCTGCCTGTTGCTGCCTGCCTGCTCACGGAGAGACCACCATCCTGCGGTCATCATCCCGTTCCTCCAGCATGATCCCGTCGTGTTTGTACCGTTTCAGGATAAAGTGTGTCGCCGTGGAAATAACCGAGTCCAGTGTGGCCAGTTTTTGTGAGACGAAGCTGGCTACCTCCCGCATCGTCTTGCCTTCCAGCACCACCGACAGGTCGTAACCGGCACCAGACATCAGGTAGACCGCCTTTACCTCCGGAAAGCGGCAGATCCGTTCCGCCACCTCATCAAAGCCGACGTCCCGCTTGGGCGTTACCTTGACGTCAATCATCGCCGTCACGTAGGGATTGTCGTCCATGCGATCCCAGTTGATCAGGGCCGGAAACTTGACAATCACCTTTTCATCGACCAACCGTTTGATCTCCTGATCTACTTCTTCCGCAGTCGTGCCGAGCAGTTTGGCCAACTGCCCGCAGTCCAGACGGCTGTCTTCTTCCAGCAAACGCAGCAGTTCAATCCGTTGCTGTTTGTTCATCTGCTCCACTCCAACCCTTCTTTGCTTTTGAATATTTTGACAATACCGCCCCTGTTTGCGGCAAGGTATGGCGTTTTCATAATCATAGCACAGAATATGTGGCAAACAAGGGACTCATTCAGGAAAAATCATTTGTCCGGCAAACGATTTGCTGCCGACGGACCGGCATCCGCACAAGTGACAAAGGGACTGTCCCGAGCAGCCATTGTGCCTGCGGGAACAGTCCCTGTGCTTCCCTGGATTCTAACCGGTTTCCGCCGGCTATTACGGGGTTATTGTCTGCAGAATGATTAAGCCAGATGAACCGACAGATTGACCTGCCCCTTCTGCGGCTGCTCTTCTGCTGTTGCGGCAGCCCCGGACGATGCCGGCTGCTCTTTCACCCGCTGAATGTCGGCCCCCAATCCTTGCAGTTTTTCGGTAAAGTTCACATAGCCGCGGTCCAGATGCTCCAGTCCGGTAACTTCCGTCTCGCCTTCCGCAACCAGACCGGCCAGCACCAGAGCTGCTCCCGCACGCAGATCGGTGGCACACACCCTGCTGCCGGTCAGCTTGGCACCGCCTTCGATGATTGCGCTTCTGCCTTCGATTTTGATGTTGGCACTCATCCGGCGAAACTCTTCGACATGCATGAACCGATTTTCAAAGACCGTCTCCGTCACGATGCTCGTTCCCTCCGAGACAAGCAAAAGGGCCATCATCTGCGACTGCATGTCCGTCGGGAAACCGGGGTACGGCAGGGTCTTGACGTCGACTGCTTTCAGCGGGCCTGTCCGCCGTACGCGGACACCGTTTTCGTGCTCCTCTACTTCCACACCCATCTCCCGCAATTTTGCCGTCACCGGCTTGAGGTGGTCGCAGATCGCTCCTTCGACAAACACGTCGCCGCCTGAGATCGCGGCTGCCACCATAAACGTTCCGGCTTCGATACGATCGGGGATCACGCAGTGTGTGCAGCCGTGAAGCCGCTCCACTCCCTCGATCCGAATCGAGCCGGTTCCGGCACCGCGGATTTTTGCCCCCATTCCGTTCAGGAAGTTGGCCAGGTCAACGATTTCCGGCTCTTCGGCGGCGTTTTCAATCACGGTCGTTCCCTCGGCTATGGCCGCTGCCATCATGATATTTTCGGTCGCTCCGACACTGGCCACGTCGAGGTAGATCTTGGCCCCTTTCAGCCGTCCGTCTACCTGAGCCTCGATGAACCCTTGTCCGATCTCAATGTTTGCGCCCATCGCTTCAAAGCCTTTGAGATGCTGGTCAATCGGGCGCGTACCGATTGCACAACCGCCTGGCAGGGCGATGCGCGCTCTTCCCTGACGAGCCAGAAGCGGCCCCATCACCAGGAAAGAGGCGCGCATCTTGCGGACCAGTTCATAGGGTGCTTCAAAACCGCACAGCTTCGTCGCATCAATGCGCAATGTCTCGTCTTCATATGTAATGGAAACCTGAAACGTCTTCAACAGCTCACAAATCGTATATACGTCATCCAGCGCCGGTACATCGTAAATGACACTCGTCCCTTCTTCCGACAGGATTGACGCTGCAATGATCGGGAGGACGGCGTTCTTGGCGCCCGACACTTTCACCTTTCCCGCTAATGCCTTACCACCGCGGACAACAATTTTTTCCAATGACTATCCCTCCGCGCTCAGTATTCCGCTGTTATGATTGGTGTCCCTACGGTGATTCGCGTAGTTTTGCCTGCTGCATCCACATGGGCAGCCACTTGCAGATTCATTTTGTGTGGACCGGTTTGGATCGCGTGCTGCCACTGTCCGGTAAAAGCGGACACGCTGAGCACCGTCTCATCCCGCAGCCGTTCTACTTCTTCGGCTCGGAGATATTGTAAAACCGCGAAAACTTTACCTTCCTGCTGATCAACACTCAGTGTATCATTGTACTTTCCACGAATACAAGTGCTAAATTGCGGAATCACCGATTCTTCGGCCAATACCTTCGTCACTTTTTGGAAAAGCATTTCCAGATCCAGCCGTTCAGACGGACCACCTGTCAGCGTGAGGACGAGGTAGGTGCGATATCCGGAATGCTCCGGCACCCCAGTGAATCGAAGGTGCAGCTTCGCTCCACCAAACATACCCAGCGTTTCGTAAACCGACATGCCGTTCTCCTGTTGTGCGCCGTCTGGAGGCTGCAGCCCCAGCAATCGGCTCCATCGAACAGCTTGTTTGGATAGGTATTCGGTATCGGGCAATTTATCCCCCATGATGACAGCCCGCAATTCCAATTGGGTCACCTGTACGCCTGCTTTCTCAACCGCTTCAAGAAGTTCCACCGCTGTTTGCCATGTGCTTGCCGACTCCTTTTCTGCCGCCCATACCGGCAGGCAGGCGAACAACAACAGGACTAGAGCAAGCACGCTTCCCCGCCATTTGTTCATTTCCATGTTCCCTCTCCCTGTCTTTCTGCTTTATTACCTAGTGTTAACGGGAAAATGGAGATGCATACCAGTCGGGATGAAACAATTGTGCGGTCTGCGGTCTATTGAAAGAGGGTTTGCAGAAGCAGGGAATGCCCCAGGTATTCCATGAAAAACTGCGCAACACCGTGTCCCAGAAAGATGGACAAAAAGATTTGCAGCAGTTTGGCTTGTGCACTGTCAGCCTTTTTTACAAACAGATCAAAACGAAATGCCTGCAGCGCCCACCAGCTCAGCCCGATACAAACGATGGTGAAAAGAATATAGAGCAGAGCTGATGCCCCCATCGAACCTACCATTTTATTACCTCCAAACCGTTTTTTTGAAACATGAAAAGTGATCATTCCTCTACATTTTGTGTGATGATTTTGTGTAAAGCTCTCAGACGGACGAAAAAACGCGGGACTTTGCTTCCCCTTGTCCTTTCTTATTTTCTCGGCCGTCACAGGGCTTTACCGCCCTCCCGTCTGATGGAAGAAGAAAAAGAGAGGGAAGATGACCGCACGTCCCTCTCTTTTGTCTGCCTGTCATGCTCATCTGCCCGGCGTCAGCATGCTGCCAAAGTCGAATCCGCTGTTAAAGTTGGCGTGAATGTAGTCGATGGCCGCGCCCGGCACGATGCCGAACAAGACGGTCAATCCTGCGGTGACGGCTACCACTGCCGCTGCGCCAGTGGGAAAGACCAGACGCGCCTCTGTCGAACCCGGGCGCATGTACATCTGCCGAATAATCCCGAAGTAGTAGTAGTACGATACGACGCTGGTGGCAATCATAATGGCAGACAGCCAGTAGTTCTCATGCCAGATGGCACTCCAGAAAATGTAGAACTTCCCGAAGAACCCCGCGGTTACGGGGATCCCGGCCAGCGACAGCAGGAAGATGCTCATCGCCACCGCGGCAAACGGCGAACGGTGATACAGTCCGGCGAAGGCCTTGAGATCCTCCGTCTGCTGCTCCCGGGTCACCACCATAATCACGGCAAACGCACCGAAACCCATCAGCAGATAGGCGAACAGGTAGAACATCACCTGCTCAAAGAAGAGCGAGGTCAACGTAACAAACGGCACCAGCAGGTACCCTGCCTGGGCAATGCCCGAATAGGCCATCATCCGTTTGACGTTGGTCTGGCGCAGGGCCATCGTGTTGCCGATGATCATCGACAAGGCAGCGACAATGGAAAGATAGACGCTCAGCTCCTCCAGAAAGACGCGTCCGCCCCCTGATACCTGGTCTGGATTGAACAAGCCGATAAAGGCGACCAGAAGCAGGCGGAAAACCAGCGCAAACCCGGCCGCCTTGGACACGGTGGTAAGGAAGGCCGTTACCGGAGTCGGCGCGCCCTGGTAAACGTCGGGTGCCCACATGTGATTGGGGACGGTAGAAATCTTAAAGCCCAATCCAACCACCAGACAAGCGAAGGCCAGCAGCACCAGAAAACCAAACCCGCTGGCATACGCTTCACTCAGCCGCTGGGTAATCTCGTACAGATTCGTCGTACCGGTCAGCCCGTAGATGTACGACATTCCAAACAAGGTAAACGCCGTTGCAATGCCGCCGGAGACAACATATTTAAACGATGCTTCGTTGGAGGCGAGCACCTTCTTGCGCAGCCCCACCAAGACGTAGGAGGAGAGCGAGAGCAGCTCCAGACCGACAAACAGGGTGAGCAAATCGGCGGAAGAAGCCATCACCATCGCACCCAACAGCCCGGTCAGGAGAAGGTAGTAGTATTCCCCCTGATGCCGCACTTCCCCCGACTTCAGATAAGAGAGCGAAAGCAGCAGCGTGAAGGCCACCCCGCCCAGAAACAAGAGCTTGAAGGCATTGCCGAAATCATCCACACGCAGCATGTCGGCCATGTAGGAGATCGGTTCATCCAGCTCCTGCATGTTGGAGATGACAAATCCACCAGCCAGTACGACACCGAGCAGAGCAAGCCAGCCAAGGACTGCCCGGTTTGCCCGCTTGCCCATAAACAGATCGATCAGGGAGAGCAGTGTCGCAAATCCAAGGATGATGAACTCGGGTAGAAGGTAGCTCCAATCGTAAGAAAAGATATCTTTTACATCCATTGCTTACCCTCCTATTCCCGTTACGATTGGTACAATCGTTTTCAACGTCTCTTGCAGCGGATCACTCAGTACGGCCGGATAGATTCCCAACAGGATGATAAAGCCGAGCAGGACGATCATCGGGAGTACCTCCAGCGGCTGTGCATCAGCCAGGCGCTGGAAGCGATCCGGCATGGGTCCAAAGGTAGTGCGCAGCACGGCGCGCAGCAGGTAGACGGCAGTCAGAATGATCCCCAGCACGCCGATCGAGCCGATCACCGGCATCGTGCCAAACAATCCGAGGAAGGCCAGGAACTCACTGATAAAGCCGGACATCCCTGGCAGGCCCAACGAGGCCATCGCCGCCGTCAGCAGGATGCCGCTGGCAAACGGCATCGATTTGGCCAACCCGCCCAGTTCGTCGATCTGTGAGGTCTCCACCCGCTCCCAGATCACACCGATCATCAGGAACAACAGGGCCGAAATAAAGCCGTGCGAGATCGTCTGGAAGATGGCGCCCTGGAAGCCGATCGTGTTCATCGCTGCAAAGCCGAGCAGGACAATCCCCATGTGACTGATACTGGAGTATGCCATTACCATCTTCAGATCGTTCTGGACAAACGCCAGCACAGCTCCGTACAGGATATTGACCACACCCAAAACGGCCATCCAGGCAGCAAAGCTATAAGCTTGCTCCGGAAATAAGCCAATACCCAGGCGGATCAATCCGTACGCTCCCATCTTGAGCAGGATGCCGGAGTGAATCATGACAACCGGCACCGGTGCCTGCACGTGTACCTTCAACATCCAGGTGTGGAACGGGAAGATCGGCAGCTTGATGCCAAACGCGATGAACAGAGCCAGAAACAGACCAAACAGGAACCCGGGTTTCATCTGCTCCATCATCGCCTGGAAATCGGGCGACGTCAGCACGTTTCTGAGTTCAGTCATGCTCATCGTCGGGTCAGCGTTTACCTGCGGCACCAACCAGATGATGGCGATGAACGCCAGCAGCATGATCGCCGAACCAATTCCGTTGTAGATCAGAAACTTGTTGGCCGCCCGCTCCCGTTCGGAAAAGCCCCAGATCCCGATCAGGAAGTAGGCCGGAATCAACGTCAGCTCAAAAAAGATGAAGAACAAAAGCAGGTTTTGGGTGGCAAACACGCCAAACATCCCGATCAGCAGCAGGTGGAAGAGGAGAAAGTACTCTTTCAGCCGCCGTTTGATCTGCCACGAAGCTACCGCCGCCATCGTGCCGACGATCGCTGTCAGCACGATCAACGGCATGGAGATGCCGTCTACACCCATGTCGTAGCTGATCGGAAACGTAAACAGCTCTCCGCCGGCCCCTGCGCCGATCGGTACTTCAATCCACGGAACGTGTTCGACAAACTGCATCTCATCCAGTTGATAGTCGAAGTTGGCAAACAGCATCAGCGACAAGACGAGCGGGAGCAGCGTGCCGAGTATCCCGATCTGTTTGATGATGCCGCCGTACCGTTTGGGAACAAAAGCCAGAACCAGGATTGCCAACAGCGGCGAAAACGTAATCAGGCTGAGCAGCATGCTATTGTCCATTCGGGATACCTCCTAGCACCGTGAACCCTGCGACCAAGAGCACCAGCCCCAGCAGAACGACAAACCCGTAGGTCTGTACCTGCCCGTTTTGCAGACGTGCATGCAAAGCGCCGATGCCATTGGTTGCGCTGGCCAGAAGTGCCACCAATCCGTCCACGATGTAGCGATCAAACAGATTGAGGAACAGGCCCAACCATCTGAGCGGACGGACAAACACGGCATGATAGATTTCATCGACGTAATACTTGCGGTACGAGAGCTGATACAGCCACGGCACGGGCCGGACGAGCAGGTCTGGCGCCACGGACCGCTTGACGTACATCAGGTAGGCCAGCCCGATACCCAACAGCGAAACCAGAACCGCCACCACCTGCACCCACAGGGCGGCATGGGCCGTTTCCCCGCCAGAAGCTTCTGCGATGTAGGCGCCTACGCTGCCCGACGCCAGCCATTGGTGCAGCACCGGTGCAAACGGTGTATTGACAAAGCCGGCGACTACGGCAAGTACAGCCAGAATCAGCAGCGGCACCGTCATGACCGCCGGTGACTCATGCGCCTCGGCCGATCCGCCGCGTCTTTCACCGGCGAAGGTGAGGAAGTACAGCCGGAACATGTAAAACGCTGTAAAGAAGGCGGCAATGAGCCCCACCCACAGCAGGTCCATGCGGTGTGCACTGTAGGCGGCACCCAGAATCGCTTCCTTGGAGAAAAACCCGGAGAACGGCGGAATGCCCGCGATCGCCAGACAGCCGATCAGAAACACGCCGGCTGTAAGCGGCATTTTTTTGCGCAACCCACCCATCTCAAAGATGTCCTGTGTATGGATGGCATGAATGACGCTGCCGGCTGCGAGGAACAGCAGGGCCTTAAAGAATGCGTGCGTCATCAGGTGAAACGTCCCGGCCACATAGCCGGCTGCTCCCGCGACGCCCAGGGCCATCATCATGTAGCCGAGCTGGCTGACCGTAGAGTAAGCCAGTACCCGCTTGATGTCACGCTGGGTGAGTCCAATCGAAGCGGCAAAGATTGCAGTAAAGGCACCGACATAAGCGACCACGTTGAGCGCCGTTGGCGATGCGAGAAACAGCGGGTAGGTTGCCGCCACCAGGTACACCCCGGCTGCCACCATCGTCGCGGCGTGAATCAAGGCAGAGACCGGCGTAGGCCCTTCCATCGCATCAGGCAGCCAGGTGTGCAGGGGAAACTGCCCCGATTTTCCCACTGCCCCAACGAAGATCAGAACGGCAGCCAGTGTAGTCATCCACGGCTCCAGTCTGTCGGCCGCGATGGCATTAAATATGACCGAGTAGTCGAAGCTGCCCGTCCACCAGAACAGCAGAATGATCCCGATAAACAGGCCGACGTCACCAATCCGCGTAACGATGAACGCCTTTTTGGCAGCAGCTTTCGCTTCCGGTTTGAAATAGTAGAAGCCAACGAGGAGAAAGGAGCAAACCCCGACCAATTCCCAGAAAATATAAACTTGCAGCAGATTGGGAGAAATAACGAGTCCCAACATCGAAAACGTAAACAGCGACAAATACTGGTAAAAGACGGGATAACGCTCGTCTCCGTGCATGTACCCCCTGGAATAAATCTGTACGAGCAGACTGACCAACGTCACAATCACCAGCATCATGGCATTGAGCTGATTGATTTCGAAGCCCATCTCAACGACGGATTGGCCGATTTGCAGCCACTCCACCGGCAGTTTGTAATCGATCGCCCCTTCTTGAAACCGTGCCCAAAAGGTGAACACTGAGAGCACGAACGAAATCGCCGCCGCAACGATCCCCAGATAGGCCGCAGTCTCTTTCAACTGACGGCCGAACGAGACGATCAGCACGAACGCTAAAAGCGGAAAAAGAGGAATCAGCCAGGCGTATTGCATGATCGTATCCATAATTCACCTATCCTTTTCCCTGTTTTACAGACTTATCGCTTCATCGTGTCCATCTCGTCCACATTCACGGTGTCACGGTTGCGGTACAGCGAAATCAAAATGGCGATGCCGACTGCCACTTCGGCTGCCGCGACGGTCATGGTAAACAGCGTGAAGACCTGTCCCGTCAGCGACGCGTACAGCCCATACTTGGCAAAGGCGACCAGATTAATGTTCACCGCATTTAACATTAGTTCGATAGACAGCAGGACAACAATCGCGTTTCGTTTGGTCAGTGCGCCATACAAGCCGACGCAGAAGAGGATGAGCGCAATCAACAAATAGAGGGGAAGAGACACATCAAAAATCATTCGTTATCTTCCTCCTTCTTGGCCAGGATGATCGCACCGACCAGCGCGACCAGCAGCAGCACAGACGTCAATTCAAACGGGATCACAAACCTGGTAAAAATCTCCACACCAAGCTGTGTGGCGTTGTCTTCCTGTACAGCTGCAGCATTGTCCGGGGGCGCAACCCACGGCGTACTCTGAATGCCCCAAAAGGCGATGACGAAAAAGACGGCCACGACGAGAATACTGAGCCAGCCTTTGTTGGCTTTGGAGACTCCTTCGTCTTTGGCATCGTGTTTGGTCAGCATGATTCCGAACAGCATCAGGATCGAGATGGCTCCGGAGTAGACCAGGATCTGCGAGATGGCGACGAACTCCGCTTCCAACAGTACGAACAGACCGGCAATACTCAAGAAGGTGACGCCAAGCGAGATGACCATATGTACCACCCGGGTGAAGCTGATCATGAAGACAGCTCCCCCGATTGTCAGCAGGGAAAGAACCGCGAAGGCGAGAAACGTACCGCTTACTTGCATCGCTAGTTCTCCTCCCTGACATTGGTATTGTTGTCGTCCAGCCACTTCAAATCCTTGTACAGCTCATCCCGGCTGTAGGCAGCCAGTTCAAAGTTGTTGGTCATCACAATCGCTTCCGTCGGGCAAACCTCCGTACAGAGGTCGCACAAGATGCAAATCTCAAAGTTAATGTCGTAGGTATCGATGATTTTGCCTTTTTTCTCCGGATCAGGGTGCGGTTTGCCCGTCAGTTGAATGCACTGGGTCGGACAGATGCGGGCACATTGATTGCACACGATACATTTCTCCGGCGAAAAATGCTGGATTCCGCGAAACCGCGGCGGCATCGGGTACGGAACATCCGGATAGGAGTGTGTCACCTTTTTTTCCGACAGTTTCTTCAGCGTATATCCCAGCCCTTTGGCAAATCCTAACATGGTTGTTCACCCCTTTTTGTTTACTGGGACAAGCGGGTTATCCGACCACGCGTGTTACATCATGCCGGACTGATAGGAGATGAAGATCGCGGTCAGCATGATATTGACCAGCGCCAGTGGAAGCAATCCCTTCCAGGCGAAACTCATCAGTTGGTCGGCGCGCAGGCGCGGCATCGTTGCACGCAGCCAAAACTGGAAAAATACATAAAGCGAAAACTTCAGAATAAACCAGACAACGGGCGGAATAAAGTCCAATGCCGGATGGATCGGCAGCCATCCCCCCAGGAACAGGATCGTCACCAGCGCCCCCATTCCAAACATGTAGACGTATTCAGCCAGCATAAACATCGCAAAGCGGAATCCAGAGTACTCGACATGATAACCGGCGACCAGCTCCGATTCCGCTTCCGGCAGGTCAAACGGGGTCCGGTTCAGTTCGGCCTGGGCAGCAATGATGAAGACAATAAAACCGAGAAATTGCGGCACGATGTTCCAGACGTCCTGTTGGGCATAGACGATCTCTTTCAGATTGAGGCTTCCCGTCATCAGAATGATCCCCACAACCGACATGACCAGCGGCACTTCGTAACTGATCATCTGCGCGGCGGAGCGAAGCCCCCCAATCAACGAGTACTTGTTGTTGGATGCCCACCCTGCTGTAATAACACCCAGTACGGTGATACCGGACAGCGCAATGTAGTACAGGATGCCGACTCCCAGGTCGGCAAAGTGCAGCGTGTCCGTAAACGGAATGACCGCCAGCACGGCAAAGGCCGGTGCATAGGCGAGCACCGGTGCCAGTGCGAACAGCGCTTTATCCGCGTGCTTGGGGCGAGTATCTTCCTTGAGCAGCAGTTTGGCCACATCGGCCACTGTCTGCAGCAGGCCCAGCGGACCAACCCGGTTGGGCCCGACACGAAGCTGCATCCAGCCGATCACCTTGCGCTCAAAGTAGATGGCGTATGTGACAAAACCTAGTACGATCAGGAGCAGCACCACTGCACCCGCGGCAAACATCATAACGGTTGACAGCGATGTGCTCTGCTGCAGCAGTTGTTCCATCAGGCATCCACCTCCCCAAGGACGATGTCAATGCTGCCCAATATCGCCACCATGTTGGCGATGTTTTCTCCCTTCAAGAGCTCGGGCAGGATCTGCAGGTTATTAAATGAGGGCCGCCGAAACTTTAACCGCCACGGTTTGTCTTTCCCCTGGCTGGCGATGTAGACGCCAATCTCTCCACGCGGCGCTTCGATCCGCACGAAGGTCTCGCCAACCGGCGGACGAATCACACGCGGTACCTTGCCCATTATTTCTCCTTCACTGGGGAATTGTTCCAGAGCCTGCTCCAGAATGCGCAGGGATTGTTCGATTTCCGCCATGCGCAGCAAGTAGCGGGCCATACAGTCTCCCTCAGTGGCAACCGGAACATCAAAATCGAAACGGTCGTAGATGCAGTACGGTTCGTCCTTGCGCAGGTCCCACCTGATCCCCGTGCAGCGCAGCATAACGCCGGAAAGGGAATAATCCAGAGCGGTTTGGGCGTCAAACTTGCCAATTCCCTTCAGACGGTTAATGAAGATTTCGTTTCCCGTAACCAGGTTGTGGTAGCTGGGAAGCTGTTTTTTCATGTACTGAACAAATTCCTTTACCTTGTCGATCCAGCCGGGAGGCGCATCCCATTTGACACCGCCGATTCGCATGTAGTTAAACGTCATCCGCGCTCCGCACAGCTCATTAAACAGATCGAGAATCATCTCCCGGTCGCGGAAGGCATAAAGAAACGGACTCATTGCCCCGATGTCCAACAGATACGTTCCCCACCAGACGAGATGGCTGGCAATCCGGTTCAGCTCCATTGCAATCAGGCGAAGAAACTCGGCTCGCTCGGGAATTTCCAGCCCCATCATCGTTTCCACGGCGTGGCACAATACGTAGTTGTTGGTCATCGCCGAGACGTAGTCGAGACGGTCCGTGTACGGGATGATTTGCGTATAGTTGAGATCTTCGGCCAGCTTTTCCGTGCCGCGATGCAGGTAGCCGATCACCGGGTTCGCTTCTGTAATCGTCTCTCCGTCTATTTTTACGATTAATCGAAACACGCCATGCGTACTGGGATGCTGCGGCCCAACGTTCAGCAGCATCTCCTCGGTACGAATGCCGGTGTCAGGGGATATGGTTGTGGAAAGAGCTGTCGGCTCCGTTCTCATCTGCACCCGTCACACCTCCTCGTCATACTGCTCATAATCCTTGCGCAGCGGGTGGCCTACCCAGTTGTCGGGCAACAGAATTCGACGCAAGTCGTTATGACCCGGGAAATAAATGCCGAGCAAGTCGAATGTTTCCCGCTCGTTCCAGTTGGCCCCCGACCAAATATCTGTCACGGAAGGTACAACGGGCTCTTCCCGGTTGGTCTTTACTTTCACAGCCAGGCTTTGCCTGTTCTTGTATGAATAAAAATGATAATACACTTCCATGCGGTCTTCGTAATCAACGCCGTGCAGATTGGACAAGTAATCAAATGCGAGCTGCTCATCCTCTTTCAAGAAGCGGGCGACATCGTGCCACTTGTCGTTACGCACCACAATTGTCGGCACTTCTTTGGCCAGTTCGTTGATGTAGGCATCCTCCAGTACGTCTGCCCCAAACTGTTCGGTGATTCGCTTGATGTACTTGTCGAGATACGGCTGATTTTTGGAAGGCTCCTTTGGTGCTGCCTCAGGTTCAGCCGCTTCGCCTTGAACCGCTTGGGCTTTGGCTTTGGCGGCCGCGGCGGCGGCTGCTTTCGCTTTGGCCGCTGCTGCTGCTTTTGCCTTTGCGTCCGCGTCGCCGTCTGCTCCGCCTCCGCCTTCACCTGCTGCTTCCCGCGCCAGCTTCGCTTTTGCTGCGGCGGCCGCGGCGGCGGCTGCTTTCGCTTTGGCCGCTGCTGCTGCTTTTGCCTTT
>JACDOF010000018.1 GCA_017656235.1 Brevibacillus sp. | reverse complement strand
GTAGGAGTCTTCTACCACAACGAACATCTTCCAGGAGCAGCCTTGTTCGATCCAGTCTTTCTCGTAATTTTGCCTGTCGTCAAAAAAGATGGATATTTCATAGGTACCCGGTACATCAAAGCGTATATACTTTGACCCACCCCTTGGCACATCAAAGTAAATTTCGGGATCGTCGTCCAGTTCAATCACCCGACCATCCGGCCGCGTAAATTTCCAAAAAACGGATGCTGACAGCGTTTTCCCGCTTTCACCCTTGTAAGAGGCAGCAAGATTCAATTCATCATTGGTTCGCAGATAGATCGTCTCTCCATCATCTATGTGCATGATGGTGTCCTTATCGTCGTCGATCCACCTTACTTCCGGACAACCGACTTGCCCATCTTCCTTTTCAAAGCCGAAGCGCTTCTCCCAACAGTCCCCGTCTTCGCTGACAAACTTGATCGTGAAACTGCCGCCGGATGCACCGACATCAAAGGAGTACGTCGATACACCACTGGCCACTTCGCTGCCGTTTTTGTAGTAGGTTCCTTTCACTCCCGGCCAGAATTGCAGGGTATCTACGTCACGCTCCAGACCGTACGTACCAGAGCTGTCTAGCGTCACTCGCTTGTCTGTATCCGATCCCCAAATGTCGAGGGTCATCTGCATGGCGGATGTAGCCGGGTCGCATTCATCGTCAGGGACGGTGGGGACGATGGTTTTGAGCCAACAGTCCGTCCCATCTGTCGATTCAAAATAGATTTCCGTTTGGCCGCTGATGGGGACGGTGAAGGTTTTGCTTACGCCTCCAAAGTCGGCGCCGTTTACTTTTAGTGTCCCCTCCTGCGGAAATGTCAACGTCACCTTGTCGCTTCCTTCCGGCAGTTCGTAGGTTCCCATTGATGGAATTGTTTGCGACGAGCCACCGGACGGCTTGAGCGTTGCTAATGTCCCTGATGTGGCGGGATCGCAAGGTGCTGCCTCGCCCTCGACAGTATAGCGAATATCAACCTTCGCCCATCTTCCAAAATCGTCTTTGACCTCAAACGTGATGGTATGGGTAGATCCCGGAACGAGTTTGTCCGGGTTACTAATCGTAAAAGTGTGATCCATTGGATAGGTGCCACCAGCTTCTCCACCTACTTTTCCAATGTTAGAATCCGCAACCCCATCTACACTGATTTTGGATATGTTTCTTGTCTTGTTTACACCGTATACAGTTTGCTTAAGCTGGACTGTTAAAAAGCTCCCACCCTTTAGAATGTAGTTTCCAATAGTAGGTGTGCTGTTGTCCCTCGTGATGTTGGTCGCTACTACATCTCCATTAAAGGTTATCTGATTAATCACCGGCCAGGGAGTCGTGGTCCATGTCGTCTTAAAAAGAGGCCCGCTTACACCGTTTCCTCCTCCACTTTGTTGGTTGGGAGCACCTCCGCCACTCCATTTGATGATGCTGCCGTAATCGACATAATGATAATCATTATCAACAAGATAATGCTTTGCTTTTGTTTCATCATTAACTTGTAACCAAACGAAGTCAGGATTCCCGTTAGCTTGTTGGGCTATTTCTTTCACAACAGGCTGTTTCAATTCGACAAGATGAAATCCCCTACGACCTGAGAAGTTATCCGTAGGCTCAGTCTCTTGAATGTCAAACTGAACGTCATTTCGCCAGTCTGAGGGCGTTATTTGACCTGTTACAATGTTTTTGAACTTGTTTTGGTGCCACAATACGGTAGAGGGTCGTTCTGTTATCCCAACTCCGGCTTTGGATAGATCACCATATACTTGAACAGGCTTTTCACCGTAGGAAAACGTTCCATATGATGGAGTTGCAGCATGTGCTTTTTTTGGTAACGCAGTAAATGGACTACAAAAAATTATGAAACACAGCACACTTAGTATCAGGCGCTTAAAGTTTTCCATCCGTTACCTGTCACCTTCTTTTGCAATTGCCGCAACTATCGTTCTGCTCTCCATCTAACCGTAAAGGTAGGTATGTCCACCGAGCATCCATTGATTATTTCTACCGTCCCCTTCGCAATGGCAAAATCTATATGACCGCCGTTTGCACTGACCGGGATTGAGAATGATTGACCAGGCTTGTATTTTTCTTCTAGGTTTAGAAAATCCTTAGCCCTGTCTTTATCATCTTTGTATTTAAGATAATAGGTATATCCCTTTGGTATCGTCGGTACCTTTCCAATAACTTTATCCCCCTCAATTTTTAAGCTATTATAGAACGCATCAACGGCTGGCTGAGTTAGTTCATGTTTAGGATGTAAGAACCGACTTGAAAGTTTGTGAGGATATTCGTTTACTTCAATTTTTACAACTCGATTTACCCCATCCCATTCAATTTCCGCTCCAAACACTTCGGAAATGAACCGCAACGGCACATATGTCCGATCATCAATAATCACAGCTGGGGATTCAAATTTAAAGGTAATATGTTTTAGATCTATAACTGTTTTTCCGATTGGTAAATCCAATCGATATTTGCCATTTGGATCTTCGATTTCCATCTTCACGACCTTGTTCGCTCCATCCCACTCTACCTTGACCCCAAGCTGTTCGCTAACAAACCGCAGCGGAACCAATGTTCTCCCCGTCTTCGGATCAATAAACGGTTTGGCGTCAGGGAAGTCTATGAATTGCCCTTCCACTTGCACCCTAACCTCTTGATTGTTGGTGGCGGCATCAACACTTGCCGTCATACTTGCTGCAATTACGAGTATCACAGCAATAAAAGAGCTCACCAGTTTTCTCATGACACAACATCCTCCTGTGGAATCAATTTATGGAACCGGTACATTTCATCCATCTTGCGGATCAGGGTGGCCGCATCCTGATAGGTAACAAGAGCCTCAGCGTCTTGCCTGATCCACCCCTTTACTTCCTCAAAGGTGGTGAGCTGTTTGTTCGCCTTTGTGTTGATGCCCAACATGATCAGCTTCACGGCCTCATCCGTCGTGATCGGCTCGTCCGGCTTGATCTGACACGAACAATCGACGACCCCCTTCGCCTTGGCCAGGGCGTACACGTCGGCAGCCCAATGGTTTTCTGCCCCTTTTGGCACGGTTAAGCCCGGCTGCTGCTCTCCATAGCGCTTCATCACCATATGCAGAAACTCTGCCTGGCTGATCATCTTGTCAGGCTGATTGCTTTTGGTCTCGGTCAAGTATCCTGCTTCCGCCGCCCAGGCGACGTCCGATAGAGAAAACACCCTCGGAGCCAGCTCCCAGTGTGCCGCTGCCTGCGTGACCAAGACGCCTGCCGTGAAAAACAGGATTCCCACCACCACATAGGAAAGCCACCATCGCTGCCTTCCCCCTTGCTTCGCCGTGCTGCTTCCGCTTCTGTGACCGCTCCTTCTGTTGCGCACGATTCGCCCCACCTTTCCCTTCCTTATATTCCCATACCCGATTCTCGTCGTTTTATCACGCACAAACAGGAAAAACAGCAAAATCCATCAAGTGCAAAGCACCCATCACCCTGGAAGAGCCCGCAGCAGAGCTGCTTGATGACGGCATGCAGCTTGCCTACATCCTATCTCGTTCCAATGGGACAAAAAAAGCCCGACAGGACATCTGTCCGTCGAGCAAATGGTGAAAAACGTCCATAATGAAGCAAAATCATTGCTCAACCATAGCGTACACCTGCATCATCCACCCGGGAAACAGCCATACCTGTGACAATCCGGGAAGCAGCCATACCTGTGACAAGCTGGATTACTGGATATGTATCTGACGAAGCTCCTCAATGAAATGAAGTCCTCGTTGAATCTCTTCTTCCGTGTAGCGCTGTTTGCTTTTCAGGGTAAACACCTTGGTTTTCATCTCGTCGTAGGGAAGGTAATCAAAGTAAAAGATCGTCGAGACCAGTTCAAGGAAACGGGAATTCTCCTCGTTGAGGCGTTTAAACAGCCGCTCCCCTCCCCCCAGGTCGACATTGTGATGGCGCAGGAAGTCGCGTCCCGCTTCGTTTACCGTGTAGCGGTAAACCTCGATGGCTCCTTTGCTCTCTTTCTGCTCGTCCAGCAGGCCCAGACCGCACAGCTCGTCCACCCGGACACTGAGCTCTTCCGAGTACGGTCCGTACATGTGGAATTCAAACCGATCGTCGAATTCGAGGTGCATCTTTTTGGCGATGTAGACCATCTTGTGCAGTTTTTTTCGCCCTGTCACTTCGCCAAGCACCTCAACCAGGCGCAAAATTTTGGCGTGTCCCCTAAACATCTTGCATCACTCCTAGACGTTCTCGAATCGGGCCGGACAGGTGATCCGGCAAAGCCATCACGGCATCCATGGGAAAGTACAGTTTGTAGTCAAAGCGGCGTTTTCCGCTGATCGACTCCACAATCTCCGACTTGCGAGACAGTTCCAGCAGCTGGCCCGACGGCATCAGCAGCATGATGGGAATGCGCTCCTGCTCCTCGCCCGGCCGGTAAAAATCGTAGGGGAGGTCTGACGTAGAGTCCACCTCTAAATAATACATCGGGTCGATTCCGGCATCAGCAAACAGTTTCCTCAATTCCTCCACTTGAAGAAACTTCCTGGGATCAAGTTCGACGTATTTAAAAAGATTCCTGTCAAGAAATCGCTTACACAGGTCGGAAAGGATCTCGTCATCTTCTTCCCGCCATTGGTGCAGGTAAAAGAACACCACCGTCTCGTCCAGGGCCAGATAATCGGACAGGCTGATCTGCTCGCGAAAAAACGGGAGAAAGTGTTTGGGTTCCATGGAAAAGGCATAATCCTGCTGGTGAAGGTGCTTGGCTCTGAGGAAAATCTTGCGCAATACCACCTCGGCACTGCGCGTCACCGGGTGGAAATACACCTGCCAGTACATCTGATAGCGGGACATGATGTAGTCCTCCACAGCGTGCATGCCGCTCAGTTTAATCACCACGCCGTCCTCGTGCGGCCGCATGACCCGGAGGATGCGTTCGATGTCAAAGTTGCCGTAGTTGACCCCGGTATAGTACGCGTCACGCAGCAAATAATCCATCCGGTCGGCGTCGATCTGGCTGGAAATGAGACTGACAATCAACTTGTTTTCATAGGTTTTGGCGATCACTTCCGACACATCCTGCGGAAACTGGTCATCCACCGTCCGCAGAACCCGGTTAATTTCCGTATCTCCGATCAGGATTTGCCTGGTCCAATCCTCGTGGTTGAAGCGAAACACCTTCTCAAACGAGTGGGAAAACGGCCCGTGTCCCACGTCGTGCAGCAGGGCTGCGCACAGGCAGAGCAGTTTGTCCCGCCGTGACAATTGAGCCCGACCTTCAAATGTCTCCAGAATTCGCCGCATGATTTCATAGACACCGAGAGAGTGATTGAAACGGCTGTGCTCACCGCCGTGGAAGGTCAAAAAACTGGTTCCCAACTGCTTGATCCGCCGCAGACGCTGAAACTCCCGCGCATTGATCAAATCCCAAATCAGTTTTTCACGGACGTGGACGTAGCGGTGAACCGGGTCTTTAAACACCTTTTCTTCACTTAACAGCTCAGCCTCTTGCATCGGAGTGCCTCCCTCTCCAGCTTTCACACTAAGTTCTACCAGATAGTATAGCAGAACCGATTGGATCACTACTACCAATAATCCCCTCACCAAAACCGGGGATTTCGCATCAGACAGCGCGAGCACGAAAAAACTCCGGGACCGCCATGCGGCCACCGGAGCTGGTGAAGTTGCCCTATACCTCTGCTCCTGTTCCCGGACCATATAAATCGGGTCGTTTTGCCGCCTTGCGCGCCCGCCGCTTCTCCTTGCGTATCGCCAGAACCGTGTAGAAGGACGGTACCACGATCAGCGTCAACATCGTGGAGAACAACAGACCAGAAATGATCGTGACCGCCATCGGTTCAAACAAGACGTCACCGGAAAGTGCCAACGGCATCAGCCCGGCCACCGCTGTCATCGTGGTCAACAGGATCGGCCTGAGCCGCGCCTCGCCTGCCTGGATGACCGCCTGCTTCAGTTCCACGCCTTCGCGGCGCGCTTCTTCCACGAATTCAATCAGCACGATCCCGTTGCGGACAACGATACCGGCCAACGAAATGACCCCCATCATCGCCATGAAGCCAAGCGGCCTCTGGGTCACAAACAGGCCAATCAGGCTGCCGGCCGACGACAGATAGACCGTGCTCATGACCAGCAGCGGCAGACTGAGGGAGTAGAACTGCATCGCAATCAAAATCACGATCAAAAAGACGACAATCACCGACAGTTTGCCCATATCGATGAAGATATCGGTCTGTTCCGAGGTTTCCCCGGCCACTTCCCAGCGGTATCCTTCCGGGAAGGTGATGTTCTCCAGGAGCGGTTTGATCTCCTGCATCACTTCCGTCGCAGTCCGTCCCTTGACGTCACTGGAGATGGTCACCGAACGGGACAGATCACGGTGCGGGATCGTCCTGATTCCGAAGCCGGGTTTCATCTGAGCAATCTCGGACAGCGGAATCTGCTGACCAAGTTGATTGGTTACCGTCAACCGCTGAAACGAATCAATCGGATCGATTTGCGCGGTGTTGGCATACAGCTTGATGTCGAGCAAATCAGTGCCGGTATCAAACTCGCTGACGGAAATCCCTTCATTGATCAGCCGCAGGGTACGGGTTAGCTCCGTCATCGTCACCATCTTTTCATCCATGAGCGCTTTGTTAACCTCAAACTGTATGGCATAGCGCTCAATCCCCAGATTGTCCTGGATGTCATACGTTCCCGGAACTTGGGCCACCACGTCTTTTACCTGCTGGGAGAGGGAGCGCAGGGTCTCCAGATCATCGCCGTAAATGCGGATCACGACCGGGCTGCCCACCGGTGGACCGGCCTCCAACTGACGCGGAATCACGCTTGCTTCCGGGAAGAGTTTGCGAAATTCCGCTCCCCACTGCTCCACTGTCTCATCCACTTTTCGCAGCTCATCGTCGATGGTGACGACAAGCTGGCCCAACTCGATGCCGGTACCAACCTCTGTATCGCCGCCAAACATTTTGGGCGCGCTGCCGCCGGAGTAGGCGGCAACTGCCTTGATCCCCTCCTGCTGCATGATCCAGCTGGACACTTCCTGAACGACACGGTCCGTTTCCTGCAAACTGCTGCCCACCGGCAAGCGGACGTTTACCAGAAACTGCGGTCGATCATCAGGAGGGAACAGCTGAATCGGCGTAAACGGGATCAACCCATAGGCCAGGCTGCCAATCAGCACGCCGATCAGTCCGGTACGAAGCGGTTTGGCCAGCACCTTGGGCATCAGCTTCTGCGCGTACCAGTGAGTCAGAGCCGCAATCTGTTTTCCCAACAGTCCGGCCGGCTTGCGGTATCCTTCAACACTCCTCCTGCTCCGTTCCTCGTGCCACTGCCGGTAAATCGGGATGATCGTCAGGGACATGGCCATGGAAGCGAGCATCGTGCTGGCGATGATCACCGGCACCGGCTTGATGAACTGACCGACATTGCCCTCCAGGAAAAACAGCGGGCCAAACGAGGCGATTGTCGCCAATGTAGCGGTGATGATCGAAATGGAAACTTCCCTGGCCCCGTTAACAGCTGCGTCAAACGGCCGCTCCCGCAGCACGGAGAGTCTGCGCTCGATGTTGTCGTTGACAACCACAGCGTCATCAACCAGAATGCCCAGTACGATGATCAGGGCCACAATCGAAATCATGTTCAGGCTGATGTCGAGCGGCGGCAGGAACAACAGCCCGACAGACAGGGAAATCGGGATGGCCAGCGCGACCACAAACGAGGTGGTAAAGTTGAGCCCCAACGTACATACCAAGAGCACGGCGACAATGGCAATCATCATTTCCCGCGAAAGATCGCCAAACATCTCCTGCACCCGTTCGTTTTGCGTAAAAATGGAGTGGTACTCCGCCCACGCCGGCAGCGACTTGGCCAGTTTGGCCAGCATGTCGTCCACTTTCTGCTGCAGCGACGGAACGTCACTGCCAAACTCCGCGTTGATGCTGATCGACACGGAGGGCTTTCCGTTGTAATAGGAGCGCGACTTGATTTTTTCTGTCGTCAGCGTAACGCGAGCCACATCCTTGAGGTAGATGGGAAATCCTTCCCGGGAGCGGGACACGATCACGTTTTCCAGATCTTTCACATCGCGCGATTCCGTAATCATCAACTGGTAGCTGCGTTCGCCTACATCCAGGTCTCCAAGCGGTGTCCGCTCGTTTTCCGCCTTGACCGCTCCCATTACCTGTGTCCAGGAAATGCCGTACTGGTGAAGCTTCTGTGTGTCTACATCAATCCTGACCTCTTGTTCGGGAAGGCCTTGTATGGTCACATCGGCGACATTGGGAATGGTCCGCAGCTGATCTTTCCAATTCTCCAGTGTGTCCCGCAAACTGTACAATTGCTCTGTCGTCTCCGCTGATACCGCAAAAGTCTGAATAAACGTGCGGTTCAGGTCGTCGTTGATGACAGGCTGTTTGGCGTCAGCCGGCAGATCGGCTTCGGCATCCTTCACTTTCTTGCGCAGCTCATCCCACTTCTGCTTGGGATCGATTCCGTTTTCCGCCTCAACAATGATCGTCGAGACACCCAGACTGGACGAGGACCAGATGGACTTCAATCCCTGCAGTTCGTTAATCTTTTCCTCCAGCTTCTTGGTGACAGTCTGCTCCACCTTTTCCGGTGACGCTCCCGGCAGTACCGTCGTCACCGTAGCGATATTGATGACGATCTCCGGCATCTCCTGACGGGGCAGTTGGAAAAATGACAGTGCCCCCACCAACAGCAGCATCGTAAAAAACAGCAGGGTAATCTTTCGCTTCTTGACGATATAAGCGATCACCGTTAGTTACCCCCTGCCACTTCGACTTCGTCGCCGTCAAACAAGCGATCCGCTCCTTTGACGATCAGGACGTCTCCTTCTTGTAAACCGCTGGTGATTTCCAGCTTGTTATCGAAGAGCTGGCCGATGGTGACTGACGTTTTGACCGCCTTCCCCTCGCGGTACAAAAAGACGTAGGGAGTGGCTTCGCCGCGGCTCAGCACTGCTTCCACCGGTACATAGATGCCCTGCTTCCCTTCCAACTGACGGCTGGCCTTGACGACCTGACCGACGTACCAGTCACGCTTGGGATTGGGCACGCGAACCTCCACGCTAATCGTGCCCGTCTGCTGGTTCGCAGCCGGCAGGATGTTGGTCACGGTTCCTTCCCTGCTGTCTTCGTACAGCGAGAGTGTGACCGTATCACCCTGGTTCCAGAAGGCAATCTCCCGATCCGGCACCGGCAGCACCACTTTTAACGTGTCAACGTTCCCAATCTTGTAGACCGGGGTCCCCACGCCGATCAACTCTCCCGCCGAGGTCAGCTTGGCGATTACCGTGCCGCTGATGGGCGCCTTCAACTCCGTCTTGGACAGGGCCAATGCCGCCTGTTCTTTGGCCAACAAGGCCATTTCATATGAGGACTTCGTCTGTTCGCGCACCTCCGCTCGTGCCCCTTGCGTCACCAGGGAGTAGGCCTGCTCGGCGGCAAGCAAATCCTGCTCCGCCAACTTCATCCGATTCTTCGCGTTTTCGTAGTCGTTGGCTGAAACCGCTTTTTCCTGGTACAGTTTCTCGATGCGCCGGTAATCACTTTTGGCCTGTTCATAGGCAACCTTGGCCTTGTCCACGGCCGCCTTGGCCTGGGTGATCTCCTGTTGGCGCGCACCGTTGTTCACCTGCTTCAACGAGGCTGCCGCCTGTTCCACCGCGGTACTGGCCTGGGCCAACTGGAGTGTGTAATCACTGGCATCGAGGCGCCCAAGTATGTCTCCCTTCTTTACGTCGTCACCTTCTTCCCGCTTCAGTTCGACAATCCGTCCCGGGACCTCAAAGGCGACCAGCGCTTCTTCACTGGGCTGAAGGGTTCCGGACAGCTCCAGCAAACGCACCGCTTGTTCCTGTTTTACCTCCGCAACCGCTACCTGCTTCACCTCTTTTTGCGCGACAGTCAGGGCAGCTTGCTGTCCGCTGCACGCCGTGGTGAGCAGCAGCGTGATGAAGCCGGCTGTGGCGAGAAATCGTTTGCTCATGACAACCACCTCTCCCTCCTTGAGACGATCTCTGTTTATTCTGTTTACAAGGATGACTCCTCTTGACAATACGGGTTACAACGGTTGTTTATTTCCGATTTTGCAGCAAACCGTGCAGCAAAAGATCAGCCGCTGTTTCGTGCAGGCGTTGTTCCCCCACTCCGTAGTTCTGGTTATTCAACCGATACCGTACCATAAAGGCGTAAAAGTAAGACGATATGTACATGTGGGCAGCCACGCCAAAGTCGGCCGGGGGCAGCAAGCCCTGCCGGTGCATTTCTTCCAGTTTGTTGTGCAGCACGGACGCCGCAACGATCGGCAGCCTCCCGAAACGCTCCTGCAGCTCGGGACGATTCGGAACTTCAATCAAACAGATCATCAGGTTTTCCCGCTGCTCGCACAGCACGCTGTAAAACGCGCGGCCGAACCGGATCAGCATCTCCCGCGGACTGTCAACCGTCTGGGTCAAACTTTGCTCCAGTACCGGAAACGATGCCTCCATCTCTTCCAGCATCGAAGTAAGGATCCCTTCCTTGCTGCCAAAGTGACGGAAAATGGTCACCTCATTTACTCCCGCCGCCTTGGCGATCAGGCGCGTGGTGGTACCTTTGTACCCGTTTTGCGCCATCAACCGCCGGGCAGCAGCCAGAATGCGCTGTCTCGTTTCCTGCTCCTCCCCCTTTCCTCCCCACTCTGTATGCGGACGTTTGGACATCATCGGCTCCTCCATATTGCAAGTACTGATTGACATGAAGATTATACCAACTGTGATCGTGCAAGTAAATACTTGCATGCATGACCAATAAAAAGCAGCTTCTCCCGCTTTATGCCTCATACCGGGAGAAGCCGCACAAGTGCCCGTTTGGGATGAAGTTGCAATACGATTACTCTTCCACGTCGTATCCGCACTTCCGGAGGTATGAACGCAGGTCATCAGGCAGAGGAGCGGTTGCCGTAACCAATTCCCCCGTCAGCGGATGGGGAAAGGACAGTCGAAAGGCGTGGAGCGCCTGCCTGTGAAAGCAGCTGCACTTCCCGCCGTACAGCCCATCTCCCACAAGCGGGTGGCCGTGGTGGGCAAAGTGAACCCGTATCTGATGGGTTTTGCCCGTTTCCAGCCAAACCTTGACCAGTGTGGTGTCCGTTCCTATGGCCAATACGCGGTAGTGCGTCACGGCCGGCTCGCCTGTCCCGCTAACCTTCCGCCTCGTCGGGTGCAGTCCGTCCCGTTTGATGGCAGCCCGAATGGTCCCGCTCTCTTCCTGCATACAGCCGCAGACGATTGCCAGATATTCGCGGTGCAGGTTTCCGCGGTTCATCATCCGCGCTGCCAACTGGTGAGCATAACTGCTTTTGGCTATCAGGACCGCTCCCGACGTCTCTTTATCGAGGCGATGCACCAGGTGCGGTACAATCGGCTGTCCCTGCGCACGAAACCGCACAGCAAGAACATCCACCAATGCAGCCTGCCGGGTCTTCCTGACCGCATGAACCATGAGACCGGACGGCTTGTTTGCCACCAGATAGTATTCGTCTTCATACAGGGTCTCCACATCAGGAGCTGCAGAGAGGTGCTCCGGCCGCCCGGACGGCGTTTTCAGCGCTTCCCGGGCGGCCTTTCCGTTTGCTGCACCTCTGTCGGCAATGCGTACCGCCACCCTGTCGCCGAGTTTGACGGGCCGCTTCAAATAAGGCATCTTGCGGTTGAGCCGAATCCCCTTGCTGCGTGTGAGGCGCTGCAGCATTCTCCCCGATACGGCCAGCTTTTGCCGGATGATCTCTTCCACGGTCATCCCTTCATCCTGTTCTGTTACCACGTACTCGATCCACTCTTTTGCCGGCACCTTTACCTCCGCCACCTTTGCGCTTCCTTTGTTCATTGTAACGAAAGAGGGTGCCGCCTGCCACCTACCATCGGTTACCGTCCGGTCCAGACAAAGGACAAATGCTGGTCCTGCATCGCTTCAAACGACGGCGTCGACTGCCTCCATCCCAGCTCCAACAGGTGCGAAGCATATCTTTCATCCAGCACATAGGCGATGTCATGGCGTCGGTTAAACAGAAGGTCTTCCACCAAATGTGCCCATGTACGGTTCATAAGGATCACCCACTTAATAAACTATTTTGTTTATTAAGTATAGTGTAGAATGTCTGGTTTGTAAATATTTTTATTTATAAAATATGAAAAAAGGGGATAATAAAAGCCCTGTCGTGCAGGGCTGCCGTATCACTCCAGTACGAACAGACCGGGTGTTCCACCCGTATGCCAAAACAGTACACGTTCTCCCGGCTTTACCAACTCGCGGCGGATAAAGTCCATGCAGCCGGCCATCGCCTTTGCGGTGTAGACATGATCGAGCATGATTGCCTCTGTTTGGGCCAAAAGCCGCAGCGCCTCCATGCCTGCATCGGTGGGAACGCCGTAGCCCTTTCCCAGATAAGCGTCGCTGACCAGATACCGCTGACGGGACTCGCTCTCCATACGCGGTTCCGCTTCCGCTTTTTTCAGTTCCGCAAGTTCGGCGAGGCAGTGGTCGATACGCTGCCGGATTTCGCTTTCCCCAAGCCAAGGGGAGATGCCGGCAATCCGGGTCGCATCGCCGGCAAGGTCCCGTCCGCAGATCAGCCCGGCCAGCGTCCCGCCCGATCCGGCGGCAGCAAACAGCCAGTCAAACCGCACGTTTGCTGCCTCTGCCTGCCGTTTCATCTCGTTGTACGCGTCAACATAGCCGAGTGAGCCCAATCCATTTGATCCGCCGATTCCGATTACATACGGCCGTCTTCCCGACTGCGCCAACTGGTCGGCATAATCGGCCAGAGCTGCCTCCATCTCGGCCTGGGTACGGGCGCCGCTGAACTTCATCTCGACCCCCATCAGACTGTTCAGCAAATAGTTGCCTCGCCTGGCGTCCGGCTCGCGTCCGGCCAGTACCAATACGGGCCTCAGTCCCATCCTGATGGCCCAAGCCGCAGTAGCCCGCGCATGATTGGAATTGGGACCGCCGGTGGTGACAACCGTGTCTGCGCCTTTCTCTTTTGCGTCCGCCAACAGGTAGGCCAGTTTCCGCAGTTTGTTTCCCGCAGTGAGGATATCCCCGTTCAAGTCGTCCCGTTTGATCCAGATTTCCCGCTTCAGCCGCTCGCTGAGACGAGGCAGAAACTGAAGCGGTGTTTCCGTCACCTTTAACATGATCTCCCCCTCCTTGTCTGACGTGCTGTTTCCTGTTCTTTATCCCGGCATGGACTGGAAACAGCCGCATACCGGACACGCTTGACCGCGCATTGCCGTGTTTGACCGACAATGCCGTTGTGAAAGAACCCCCGGCAGACACGCCTGGGCTTCGCTGTTACGACTTCAGGTTGTCCGGGTTGAGGCCGAGGAGTGCCTCGTGTACAAACAAGCCGTCCCTGCGGATCAGAACATCGTCAAACCAGATTTCGCCGCCGCCGTATTCGGGGCGCTGGATGTTGACCATATCCCAATGGATCATGCTGCGATTGCCGTTGTCCGCGTCCCCGTAAGCCTGCCCCGGTGTGAAATGGAAGCTGCCGGCAATCTTCTCGTCAAACAGAATATCGTTCATCGGATGCAGGATATAGGGGTTGACGCCGATGGCAAACTCGCCGATGTAGCGTGCCCCCTCGTCCATGTCGAGAATTTCGTTCAGCCGTTTCGTGTCGTTGGACGAAGCTTCCACGATTTTGCCATTCTCGAAGCGCAGTTTTATCTGTTCGAACCGGCTGTTCATGTACTGGCTGCTGGTGTTAAAGGTGATGGTTCCCTGAACCGAGTCGCGAACCGGCGCGGTGAAGATTTCTCCATCCGGAATGTTGCATTCCCCTGCGCAGATCACGTTGGGAATGCCCTTGATCGAAAAGGTCAGATCCGTCCCCGGTCCGACAATCCGCACCCGATCCGTTTGATCCATCAGTTCCTTCAGGGGCACAAACGCCTGTTTCATCTTTTGGTAGTCAAGCGTGCAGACGTCGAAGTAAAAATCTTCAAACGCCTCCGTTGACATGTTGGCGCTTTGTGCTTTGGACGGAGTGGGGTAGTTTAGCAGCACCCACTTTTTGTTGTTGGTCAGAAAGTCGTTGAGCGGCTTCATCACGTTTTGCTGGATTCGCCGGCGCTCAACCGGAACATCGGCCATTTCACTCTCGTTGGGTACCCCGTTGATCACGATGTAGGCGGCGATCTCCTGTATGATCGGCTCTTCCCAGCGCTTGATCGCCTCCGCCCGTTCCTCCGAGGTTCCCAGCATCAGCTCCCGTTGAATGCTTGGGTTAAGAATCCGTACGTGGGGGTAAGCCCCCCGCTCATACACCTTTCTGACCAACTGCTTGACCAGAGCTTCACCTTCGCCGCGCAGTTCAATCAATATGTGTTCTTTTTCCTGGACACGTACAGAATGATCCAGCAAGACATCAGCCAGCTTGCTTATCCGTAGGTCAGCCATCCGCTCTCGATCCCCTTTGCCATAACTTACCATTCTCTTGCCATTGTAACATATGATACAGGCGGATTGGGTACCGTCTCAAAAAAAGTTTTTCTCGAAAAAAGACGTTTGCAAATAGCGCTCAACGGCTGCTTCCGCCGCTTCCAGTGAACAGGCGTCGATCTCGATGAACGGAGCGGCGTATGTCTGCATCTTGTTCTGATAGCGCGGGTCGTAGTAGTAAAGCAAAAGGGCAGCGATCACCTGCCGGTACGCTCCCTGCTCAATCGCCTCTTTCATCCGCTTCGTCTGCTCGGTCGGAATCTTCCGGGCAATCCTCTGATACGCTTCCAGCACTTTTTCCTGAAAATCGCTCCGGCCGGCAAACGGTGCCACGTATTCGGCATATAACCGTTCAACGCGCACCTCCAGCGGCGCATGCAAATAAAGGTGGTGAGCCGTTTCCTTGGCTTGAAGCAAAAACGGAGGCAGTACGGCATTGCCGATCCGTTTGCTCTCCGCTTCCATCAGAAAAAAAGGCGCATCCGGGTAGCGGCGCAGCGTTTCGAAGAGTCGTGCGTCAAACATCTTCTGGTTGGCCGGCTTGCCCCGTCCGAAGTGCCCGAATACGGAACCGCGGTGGCCGGCCATTCGTTCCAGGTCGAGGACCGGCCATCCCCGCTGCTCCAGCCGCCTGAGCAGTTCTGTTTTTCCCACTCCAGTCAGGCCGTGCAGCAGTACCACCGGCACCCGCAGCTGGTAAGGGGCAAAGGTTTGGACCACGTATTTGCGATAAGCCCGGTACCCGCCAATCAGGCGCTGCACCGGAAGACCGGCAAAGCTGGCAAAGGTGGCCATTGCTTTGCTGCGCATCCCACCGCGCCAGCAGAAAATGGTTGGAATCTCGCCCGTTTCTTCGGCCCGCTGGCGAATGGCCCGCATCAGCGCTTCGATCTTGGGGGCGACAATCTGCATGCCCAACCACTGGGCTGCCGCTTGTCCGTCCCGTTTGTAGGCAATGCCCACCCGGGCCCGCTCCTCGTCAGTAAACAGCGGAATGTTGCAGGCACCGGGTATGGTATCCCGGGCGTATTCCGCCGGAGCACGAACGTCGATCAGGTTGCCGTATCCCTTGTGCAGCAGTTCTTCAATGCTGATCTCTTTCACGACAACATCACCTTTTGTTTGGTATGCTTAAGATATCATTGTATCACGATTCCACGTCCACTTCATAAGGAGGTTCTGTTTGAATGGGGATTCCTGTTAAACTTACATCTCTCACCAGCAAAGGAGGCTGCGGCTGCAAAATCAGTCCCGACGCGCTCTCAGCCGTTCTGAAGAACGCAAGGCGGCCGGGCCAGCACGATCCGCGTCTCCTGGTCGGACTGGAGACGTCTGACGATGCTGGCGTCTACCAGTTGACCGACGACATTGCTCTGGTGCAGACGCTTGATTTCTTCACGCCAATTGTCGATGATCCGTACTGGTTCGGGCAAATCGCCGCAGCCAACGCCTTGAGCGACGTCTTTGCCATGGGCGGGACACCGATAACGGCGCTCAACATCGTCGGCTTTCCGATCAGCAAGCTGGATCCGGCTATCCTGGGCGAGATCCTGCGCGGAGCAGCCGACAAGGTGGAGGAAGCAGGCGCGGTTCTGGTTGGCGGACACTCCATTGACGATCCCGAACCAAAGTTCGGCTTGTCCGTTACCGGAACGGTCCACCCGCAGAAAATCCTGACCAACGCCGGAGCAAAACCGGGCGATGTGCTGATCCTGACCAAGCCGATTGGTGTCGGCATACAAACGACTGCGATCAAGCGGGATAAGCTTTCCCCGGAAAAGACGGAGATCGTCATGAACCTGATGGCCACGCTAAACAAGCAGGCGGCAGCGTGCATGCTCGCCTATCCCGTCAACGCCTGCACCGACGTGACCGGTTTTGGGCTGTTGGGACATGCCCTGGAGATGGCCGAAGGGAGTCAGGTGGGGGTCCGCATCCACGCGGCCCATGTACCGGTTCTGGAAGGGACGCGCCAGTTGGCCGAGCAAGGCATTGTCCCTGGAGGCAGCAAGTCCAACTACCGCTGGGTGGCGGATCGGGTCACCTACCCGGCAGCGCTGGAAGAGGTGGATCGCATCATTCTTTGCGATGCCGTCACATCAGGCGGGCTGCTCATCAGCGTACCCGCCCATCAGGCAGATGGCCTGCTGTCCTCGCTTCATGAACACGGCGTGCACTGGGCCCGCCAAATTGGAGAGGTCGTGGATGATCATCCGGGAAAAATTGTCGTCGTGTAATGACACGACACGTTTCCCCTTTTCAACTTCATCTACTTGCCGGTACCGGTCGCCTAATATATTCCTCATTTATAATATTGTTTCCTGTACCGAGCCGGCGTCGGCCCAAAGGGAGCAGGATTGGCCTTCGTCTCCCGGCCTACCGCATCAGCACCTGATCAAAAAATCTTTTTCGCCAAAAAAACTCTTGCATTTTTCTCAGGAATTGGCATATGCTATAGGTATCATTACTACAATTAAGAAGGAATGGGAGTGTGACTCATGCGTCCAATTGGAGTTTCGACGATGTGACGGGCCTCTTCAGGGGGTTCGTCAATCCCCTGAAAACCGTTATATCTGAGAAGCTGCAGGATGCAGGGTCCGCTTCCGTTTCCATACGTTTCGTATTGTGGAGACGAAAGGCTTCTTTTCACATCCCTCTAGGGTGCGGGACGCTCTTTCGTTTTCGTTTTTCCAAAAAATGACTTTGGTGTGCTGACAAACAGGCACACTCCAACATGCGAAACGACACATCCATACTCATGACAGGGAAGCAGCGTAAGCGTAAGGACCAACTCCTATTCGTTTGCGCTGTTTGCCGTTATCCAGACCGAACGGCCCGCTCCTGCAATCTCAGCACTTTTTTAACGAGATGGGAGGACACACCATGCATTGGCTTTCCTGGGATCTGAACTTGAAGGTGCGGCTGTTCGGTGAAGGCATCTTCCACATTTTTATGTGGATGGTCTTCCCGTTCATGGCCCTGCACTTCACGGAAGCGTTCGGAAAGGATACGACAGGTCTTTTGTTGATGATTCCGCCGCTGCTTGGCATTTTCGCCAGCCTCATCGGCGGACAGCTATCCGATCGGATTGGTCGGCGGCCCGCGATGATCTTTGGATCGGCGTTGGAATCGTCGATGTTTCTGCTGTTTGCTCTCTCCTCTTCACCCTGGCTCGACTATCTGGCTTTTATCGGCATCACCATTGCCAGTTCGATCTACTGGCCCGCCAGCGCCGCCATGGTGACTGATCTCACTACGGAGGAAGAGCGGCGCGAGGTGTTTGCCACCTTTTACACCACGATGAACATTGGTGTCGTGTTCGGCCCTGTCATCGGCTCCATATTTTTCAACCATCATCGTACAGGCCTGTTTGTGGTTTGTACGATTGTCAGCCTGATGCTGACCACGCTGCTCTTTTTCCTGATCAAGGAGTCGCTTCCGCCTGCGGCTCGAAACAAACAGCAGGCCAGCACGATCAAAGAGCAGTGGCAGAGCTATGCCGTGATCTTCCGCGACAAAATATTCGCGCTTTACATTCTGGCCGGGATCCTGGTTGCGATTGTCTTCATGCAATTGGATCTGTACATGGGGGTTTACATCAAGGAACACGTCCCCGAGCAGACCTTGTTCACCTGGGGGGATTGGTCCATCACCCTGGCTCCGATGGAAGTGTTCGGCTCGCTGGTGGGGTTGAACGGTTTGCTGGTTGTCCTGTTCACCCTGCCTGTTACCCGCCTGTTTGACCACTGGAGTGACCGCAATGCGCTGATTCTCTCCTCTCTCCTGTCCGGTCTGGGCATGTTTGCGATGGGCTTGACCGTCAACGTCTGGCTGTTGTTCGGATGCATCATGATTTTAACGCTGGGCGAGCTGATCCGTACCCCTGTTGCACAGACGTTTGTCAGCAAGTATGCACCGGAAGAAAGCCGCGGCCAGTACATGGGAGCATCCACCTTGCAGTTTTCCATCGGCCGCTTTCTGGCGCCGGCTGCGATCGGACTCTCTCAGTGGCTTCCTCCGCTCGGCGTGTTTGGATTGATTCTGCTCTGTGCCGTAATCAGTGCCATCTTGTACCTTCTGCTGTTTCGGGTGATGGAAACCAAGGGGGCGAAACAGACACAAGCGAATCCCCATATATCGCCCGAGAGCCAACAAAACAAACACAAAACCAAACCGGAAGTAGTCTAGGCGAAAATTTTGGGCCAGCAGCTGTCCGCTGCAAAACGCGATGGGCAAAGAGAAAAACAGGTGCGCTCGACCGTGCCAGTTCCAGCAAAGATTTCAGCATGACCGACTCTGTTGGCACTGTCTTCGCTCACTCTGTTTTTCTCTTTGCGCCATGCCTTATGCGCTGTGCGTCACATCTCCTGCGTTTTCTTCCGCTCGGGTAAGCGCCTTTTTCATCCACTCTTTCCCTTCCAGCAATCTCGATACCAGCATGCCGGATACGGTATCGCCTGTCGCATTCACCATCGTGGCCGGCGGATCGACCAACGTGCCGAGCATGGCGACAATCGGCAGTGCTTCCGGCGGAAACCCGTACATGGTCACGATCAGCATTTCGCCAATCAAGCCCCCGCTGGGGACCCCCGACATGACCAACCCGCTCAACAGGGCGATTACAATCGCCGTCACATACGTATCAAACCCGGTAAACGGCATGTGAAACAGTCCAAAAATAAACGAGATCTTGAGGATGGCGCTCAAACAGGATCCGTCCATGTGCGTGGTCGCGCCGATGGGGATGACGATTTCCCGGATGTCCTTCGGCACACCGATTTTGCGGGAGGCTTCCAGATTCACCGGAATGGTGGCAACACTGCTTTGTGTCGCCAGCGAAGTAGCGGCAGGAGAGATCGCTTCTTTCCAGAATACCCTGGTGCCCTGCCTGCCACCGGCAATATACGCGTAAATCGTGAAGAAAATGAAGAAGTAAAGAATGGAAACCGGATAGTAGACAGCCATCGCTCTTGCATAGGAGCCAAGCAGCTCAGGCCCAAACACGCCGACGAGTGTAGCGAAATAAGCGCCCAGTCCAATGGGAGCGTAGTACATGATCAGTTTGATCAGCTTCAGCATGACCTCTGAGAGGGCGGACAGACCGTCTGCTACCTTCTTTCCCTTTTCCCCCGCCAAACTGACCGCCAGCCCAAACAGGATCGAGAAGACGATCAGCGCCAACATGTTTTTTCTCGACAGCAAGTCGCGAAAATCGGGAACAGTGAACGCCGATACGAACTGGTCAGCGGTTTTCAGGGCACTGATTTCTTCCGGCTTTTGCAGTTCAAGCTCCACGCCTTGTGCGGGCGGAACCGCACTTACGGTCATCAGCATTACCAGGGACGAAATCACCCCGGTGACCAGAAAAACGAGCAGCATAATCCCCAGGATTTTGCCAAGTCTTTTGAGATTGGCGATGTTGGCTACCGCACTGCTGATGGTAATAAATACGAGCGGCACGACGATCGTGAACATCGCATTGATAAAGAGATCGCCCAATGGCTTCAGAACTTCCGCCTTTGGTCCGGCGATCAGGCCGATGATGGTACCGATCGTAATCGAGATGAGCAGGATGATCGGGTACCTGTACGACTGCCAAAGATTCTTCCGCACGTGCTCCAAACCGATTCCTCCTCTGTTTTGTCATAGCTCTCAACCAGGGGGTAAAAGGGCATGTATCATTATACCAACCCGACAATATGACGAACAAGTTGCTATTTTCGAAATATTTGGCCAACCTGCCGGCGAAACGATGTATCCGCAGGGAAATCGCAGCGGCAGCAGCCTCACGTCGTCACAAGCAATTACGACTGAGCCTGCGGCCGCGGCGGTTTGGGGCCAAAGAATTGATAGTAATCAACCTTGATGTTGCCGTTATACAGTTTACGCTTCTTGGTTGCTTGTCTGCCCACCTGCTTTTCCAGCGATTCGTCCGACGTGAGCAGGTAAAACGACCAGGTATCCAGCCTTTGCATCACATCTTTGATGTCCCGGTACAGCCGCAGTAATTCACGCCTGTCGCTAATTCTCTCCCCGTAGGGTGGGTTGCCGATCAGGCAGCCGTACTTTTTCTTGGTGCGCAGTTCACTCACGGCCATCCGCTGAAAGTGGATCTGTTCATCCACACCCGCTTCAGCCGCGTTGTGCCGGGCTATTCGCAGCACGTCAGCATCAATGTCAGTGCCAACAATTTCCAGTTTTTGGTCGTAACGGGCCAGGTCATGGGTCTCGGCCCGTGCTTCCCGCCAAAGAGCTTTGGGAATGGTCGGCCACTCTTCCGACACAAACTCACGATTCATTCCCGGCGCGATGTTCTGACCGATCAAGGCGGCTTCGATCGGGATGGTGCCAGAACCGCAAAACGGATCGAACAAGACCCGGTCCGGCTTCCACCGGGTTAAGATGATCATCGCCGCAGCCAGCGTTTCTTTTAGAGGAGCCGGCCCGATCAGCTTCCGGTAGCCCCGTTTGTGCAGGCCGGGACCGCTCGTGTCAATGGTCAGGGTAGCCACGTCTTTCAACAAAGCCACTTCGATTTTATACAGCGGTCCGGTCTCTTCAAACCAGGTTCGCGGGTAGGTTTGTTTCAGGCTTTCGACGACTGCTTTTTTGACAATGGCCTGACAGTCGGAGACGCTGAAGAGCGTCGATTTGACCGACTTGCCCTCCACCGGGAAGGCGCCATCTTCCGGAATCCACTCCGACCAGGGAAGCGCCTTGGTTTGCTCAAACAATTCGTCAAAGGTGGTGGCCCGGAATTCCCCCACCTTCAGCCGGACTCGGTCCGCCGTTCGCAGCCACAAGTTGGCTCGCGGGATGGCGGAAAGATCGGCCGTAAAGGTCACCTTTCCGTTTTCCACCTGTACATCGTCATATCCCAACTGCCTAACTTCATCCGCGACGATTGCCTCCAGACCAAAGGTAGCCGTCGCGATCAGTTGCACTTTTTGCATCATACAATCTCCTGTCTTTGTGCAGCTATTGCGGGCGCCCAAGACCGGACGTCCGCTCCTCCTTTTCCTATCATACCCTATTGACCTGCCCAGCAGCAGCAAACCTGGCCGACGAAGCCAGGCGCGGGGAGGAGAGCAGCGGGTATCTCAAGCGAACAGCTTCCCCAGAGCCGCGGCCACGTTGCCGTCCGCCGCCACAACCGCCCGCTGGCACAACGCCCCAAACAGCTCATCCACAGCCTCGTCTCCGCTTTCCAACCAGTCTTGTCGCCCGCTTCTGACCAGCAGAACCCGCTTTCCAGCCAGTGCGGCTTCCAGATTCTTGCGGCTTCCTTTCCCAAGCGGGAATGGCGCGACGATCACGCCGTCAGCCTGGCTGGCCAGCCGCAGGTTTTCGGCATGGGCACGTTCTCCGATGGGAGTAAATGCAGGCTCGGTCACTGCCGGGATGCCAAGCCGAACAGCTTCCGCGTGAGTCGGGCTGTTCTCGGTCAGGACACCGGTGGTCAAGCGGAAACCCAATCGGTGCAGCCGCCTGAGAAGCGGCGCACCCCTGCCGGAATCACAGATCAGATGGAGCGCTTTCCCGGCCAACTCCGGCGGTACAGACTCGCCTGTCCCCTCCTTCGGCGCCAGCGGTGTCACCTGCCACTCACCCGTAAGCGGATCGGCCGCAATCCGGACGTCCACACCAAATACGCGACGGATGTTTTCCTCCGTCAGCACCTCTTCAGGTGGACCGCTCGCAGCCAGTCTCCCCTCATTCATCAGCACAAGCTGGTCGCAGTATCTGGCCGCCAGCGTCAGATCGTGAATCGAGGCAATCACTGTCATTCCGTCTTCTGTCAGCGCTTTTACCCTCTCCAGGATCTCCAGTTGATGGGCGATGTCCAGATGGGAAGTGGGTTCATCCAACAGCAGAAGCTTCGGTTCCTGCGCCAATGCGCGAGCCAGCACCACCAACTGCCGTTCCCCGCCCGACAGCTCGTTGATCTCCCGCTCCTTGAAAACGAGCGTTCCGGTCAGCTGCATGGCACGTTCGGCCGCTTGAACATCGGCCAGCGTCTCCCGCCCCAAAGGGTCCACATGCGGATTTCGCCCCATCATCACCACGTCCCAGCAGGGGAAGGAAAACGACAAGTCCGTCTGCTGCGGCATGTAGGCCAGCCGTTTGGCTCGTTCACGTACTGACATCGCTGACAGGTGACATCCATCCAGCAGGACTTGGCCTGTGACAGGCGTGATCAGTCCGGCGAGCACTTTCAGCAACGTCGATTTGCCCGCACCGTTGGGGCCGATCAAGCCGACGAACCCGCCCGCTGCCACTTCCAGCGACACTCTCTTGAGAATCGGCTTGCCTCCTGCCGCTTCCACTCCTACTTCCTGCACACGTATCATAGAAAATCCGCCTTTTTGCTTTTTCTGAGAAGATAGAGAAAGAATGGAGCACCAACAAACGATGTGACGATGCCCACTTGCAGTTCAGCCGGGGCCACAGCCAACCGGGCAAAGGTATCGGCGGCAATCAGAAAAATGGCGCCGCCAAACCCGCTTGCTGGCAATAGCAGCCGATGATCAGGCCCGATCAGAATGCGGGCGATGTGCGGCACAATCAATCCGACGAAGGCAATGATTCCGCTGACAGAGACGGCTACCCCGGTGAGCAGCGAGGTAAAAGCGAGCAGGACCTGTCGCGTCCGTTGAGCGTGGATGCCCAGTGTACTGGCTGTCTCATCCCCCAGCAGCAGGATATTCAGGTGTCTTGCATGGCAAAACAGGATCACCGCCCCGATCAGGATCGGCAGCAAGATCATCGACACGTGGCCCCAACCGCGCGAAGCCAACCCGCCCATCATCCAGAACAGTATCTCCCGCATGACGTTTTCGCTGGAAACGGAAAGAATCAGCGAAGACGATGCTCCCAGAAACGAGCTGACCGCAATCCCCGCCAACAGCAGAGTGGCCATCTGCGTGCGCCCCCGTCTGGTAGCCAGCAGATAGACGAGAAACGAAGTGGCCATCGCTCCCAGGAAAGCGGCGGCTGGCACCAGCAGGTAGTGCAGATAGGAGAATCCCAGGTAGATCGCAACCACCGCCCCGAGCGCACCGCCACTGGAGACGCCGATGATCCCCGGATCCGCCATGGGGTTGCGAAACAGCCCCTGCATCACAGCCCCGGAAATTCCCAGTGCGGCCCCAACCAAGGCAGCCACCAGCATACGCGGCAGACGAATGTTCAGGATAATCGTCTCATGCGCCGCATCCCAACCGTCAAGTTCCACGAACGGAAGCTGGTTCAGCACGATCTTGACCGTCGACCAGTAAGGAATGGAAACAGCCCCGGCGGCTGTGGCGACGATCATCACCGCAGCCAGAAGGAGACTGCACACAATCAACAGGGGAAAAAGCGACACCCTGGAGAAACGCTCTTCCCTCTCTCCCCGCGCACGTTTCCACACTTTATGGATGCAAGACGTCAAATACATCTTCTACACCGTTGACAACATAGTGGGTGACAGAGGTCAGATGTTTGCCGGGCACGGTGACGACGCGATTGTTTTTCACCGCGGCCACATCTTTCAGAACCGGATCGCCGCGCAGCGTGTCGGCGAAGTTGGGATGGCCAGGATTCCAGTCGCTGAGCAGGATAACATCCGGATTGAGTTCCACCACTTTTTCCAGTGAGATGACCTGCCAGCCTTCAATCCCTGCTTCCGCAGCCAGGTTGCGTCCTCCGGCCCGGGTGATGATATCGTCGTTGGACGTCCCCAGCCCTCCTGTATAACCATCAGGCGTGTAGCTGAGAACAGTCGGACGGTCTTTGATCTGCTCTACTTTCTTGGCGACCGCATCCAGCCGTTCATTCATGTCAGCCACGATTTGCCTGGCTTTCTCCTCTTCTCCTACCGCTTTGCCGACGGTCACGATATTCTCCTTCATCTGGTCGATCGAGTCAAACGTCTGAAACAAGAACACCGTCAGTCCGGCGTCACGAAGCTGTTTGACGACATCCTGCGAGGTGTAGCTGGCGACAAAGACGAGATCGGGATTTAGCGCGATAATCTGCTCGGCATTGGAACTTTCAATCTTGCCCTCGATGTCATCGGTCTGTCCGGCTACGTTGGAGATGCCCGGGTCGGTCGAATACTTGGTGACAGCCACCAGCCGGCTCTTCTCCACCAGTGAGAGCAAGATTTCATCGGTGCCCAGCGTCACAGAGGCGATCCGCTCCGGTCTTTTCTTGATCACTACTTCGGTTCCGCTGCCATCCACCAAGGTGACGGGAAAGTCCGCTTGCTCCGAATTGCCAGCCTGCGATACGGTCTGCCCGGCAAGGGGCTGCCCTTCCTGTACAGGCTGTGCCCCGTCAGAAGTGCAGCCAGTCAGGACGATCAGCAGCAGAGTGAGCACATACAACAAACGCGGCCACTGTCTCATCATCAATCCCCTCCACTTCTTGTTTTCATCAGTCCAAACAAAAAAGCACTTCCAACCGGGCTGTGGTCAGAAATGCCAGTTTGCAAAGAGAATGCATCATCATGAAACACTCTCACACCTCCCTATCACCCGTAGGTTGCATGTCACTCGCGAACAGGCAGGTCTCCTGACTCAGGGTCATCACTCCTCTGCGCCTTCCCGAACGCATCTTCAGTGGCATCATGCAGAGGAATTCGCCTTTACAGTGGCGGGGACCGTGTCGGGTTATGCACCGACTTCCCTATTAAGCATCAACGTGCACCTGTTCGTTGGCTATGGACGTTTGGTCATAATCATAATACGGGAGGGACGGTTTTGTCCATGATCGGCTTTACCATATAGACCTGCTCAATTGACGGGCGAAATCCCGCCTCTTCCAGCAGTTGAACCAGCAGCCGGTTGGACGCGGGCAGGTTAAACGTACTTCTTCGGCAGATCCGGTCATGGGGAGCAAATACCTCGTTCAGCATCAGCCGCACGATCTCCTCGGCATGACCAGCCTCGGGAGATGCCTCGCACTGCAGCAGAAAAATTGTTTGCAAGCGGCCGGCCTGATCATGGACACGTTTGTACAAGGCGTAACCAACCGTGACTCCCTCTTGACTGCGGACGACGAGCGCTTCTCCTTCCCGGGCACTTTGCCATTGAGTCTGCCACGGGACCTGACTCCGGTAAAAAGGGAGCATGCCTGCTTCACGCGGCGTGACCCGCTGCACCGTATAGCGAGACTGACCGATTGCCCCAAACGGCTGGAGCGTAAACGGATCGTGGCGTTCCAAAAACAACAGTCGATCAACGGTCTCATAACCGAACTTGCGGTACAGGGCGACAGCCCGCTCGTTTTGGCGAAAGGCTTCCAGAGTGGCCAGAGCGACTCCTTCCTGTCTCAACGCCTCCAGCGTCGCGTTCATCAGAGCGGCTCCGACACCCTTGCCGCGCCATTCGTCCGCCACACAGGTTCCGCCGTTCCAGCTCACTTTGCTTCCGTTGACGGTACGCAGCCCGTTCAGAACCAATCCAGCCGGTTTCCCGTCCACAAACGCGACAAAAGACAGCGAAGGCGACAAGTCCTCCATCCCCATCCGGCTGACAAACTTGTCAAGGGTGGTGGTCACATTCGTGTAGTAGCCGGCAAATCCACGATTCCAGGCATCAACAGCTTCTTCCAATGTACAGGCGCTCAAGCGCTTGATCGTAACCACTCTCTCCACTCCTCATCCATCACGTTTCGAGGCGGGGGCAGCGAACTTGTTTCGTTGCCTGACGCCGTTCGATAAAAATATTTTAATCGAAACCCAATCAAACTCGCAATCCTTTTTCTAAACATTCCTATTTTAATGAAAAATGACTTTCGGGCATAGAGGATTTTTTTGTATAAAATCGAATATTTTTGAATGAAAGCGTTTGCCGTCTATCATCCGGCAATGCTTGCAAATTCCGCGACGAAGGAGGCTTTGGATTATGGCAATCGGCATTGCGATTGTGGGACTGCTTTGTTTTTTCTTTGGTTATCAGTTTTACAGCAAGTTTATTGCCGAGAAGATCTACCGATTGGACCCGAACTTCATCACCCCGGCCAACCGGTACAAGGATGGCGTCGACTTCGTACCGACCAAAAAGGAAGTGTTGTGGGGCCATCACTTCACCTCCATCGCCGGTGCCGCCCCCATCCTTGGTCCGGCCATCGCCGTCTACTGGGGCTGGCTGCCCGCTCTATTGTGGGTGCTGCTGGGTACGGTGTTTGCTGCCGGGGTGCATGATTTCGGCACATTGGTAATCTCCGCCCGGCACAAAGGCCAATCCATGGGCACACTGGCCAACCGCATCATCGGCCAGCGCGCCAAAATGCTGTTCCTGTTTATCATCCTCATTCTGGTACTGATGGTGAATGCCGTATTTGCCTGGGTCATTGCCAATCTGTTTATCTCTTTCCCCGCTTCCGTACTACCCATCTTCATCGAGATTCCGCTGGCCATCTGGATCGGTTACCGCGTCTACAAATCAGGCGGAAGTCTGCTCATGCCGTCGATCATCGCGCTGGTCGTCATGTGGGGAACCGCGGTACTCTCCAGCTACGTGCCGGCGCTGCAGATTAACATCGTCGATTATCTGGGCGGAGCGGAAGCAGCCAATGTCTTTCTGGGACTAAACGCTGTCGAGACCTCTTTCCTGTTCTGGATTGTGGTGCTGTTCGTCTACTGTTACTACGCTTCCAGCCTGCCGGTCTGGAAACTGCTGCAGCCGCGCGACTACATCAACTCGCACCAGCTTATCATCGGCCTGATCGTACTGTATCTCGGTCTATTGTTCCTGGCACCCGAAGTGACTGCACCAACCGTGAACGAAAATGCCAACGATGTCTCCTGGTGGCCGCTGCTGTTTATCACCATCGCCTGCGGCGCCATCTCCGGTTTCCACGGACTGGTCTCGTCCGGCACCACTTCCAAACAGTTGGATAAAGAGACGGACGCCCGCTATGTCGGCTACCTCGGCGCAGTAGGGGAAGGCACCCTGGCCCTGATCTCGATCATCGCCGTCGCCACCGCCTTCTCTGCAGCTGACTTTTCCAGCAAATACGCCTCGTTCGCCGATGCCAGCAAAAACGGATTAAGCTCGTTTGTCACCGGTGCGGCCAATCTGGCCAGCGGACTCGCGATCGACCCGGCACTGGGCAGGACGATTGTCGCCGTGGTCGTGATCAGCTTTGCGGCTACCACCCTGGACAGTTCCGTGCGGCTGATGCGCTACATCATCGCCGAAATCGGCAGCGAGTACAAAATCCCGGCCATTACCGGCGCCCGTACAGCCACGGCCATCTCCGTCCTGGTCAGCGCCGCACTGACGCTGACGCCTGGTGGAGCCAACGGGTTCGGTTCAGGAGGGTATCACCTCTGGCCGCTGTTCGGCACCTCCAATCAGCTGTTGGCCGGTATCTCGCTGTTGATTGTCACGATCTGGTTGAAGAAGCTGGGCCGCAATTACCTGCCGACGCTGGTGCCCATGTTGTTTATCCTCTTCGTCACGATTTGGGCAATGGCCCAGCAAGTGTTTGCCCAGTGGATGGGGAACCCGGACAAGATGCTGCTGTTCGGATTCGGAGCCGTTATCCTCGTCTTCGCCGGATGGATTTTGCTGGAAGCGATTCGTGTCTTTGCCACCGGCAAAGATTACTCCGACGAAATACCGGTCTGATCGAGCGAGCCGCCGAGGCGGCTCGTTCTGTTCTCGCCAACGCAAACGGCGGGGAGCTGTACCGTTCCGACAGAACGCCGCTTCGTTTTGATGCCGCCGACGAAAAAGGGAGGTAAGCGATGGGGTTCAAGGAAACGTGGGACAAATTTCTCTCCTATCACGACGAACTGTTTTACGTCCGCTACCGCAGAGAGATTCAACGGGAGATCCAAAACGAAGAAGACCTGTTCCTGCTGCTGTGCTTTTCGGAAATGCTCGGGCTGCCCAACCCCGTCTCCTACTACACGCTGGAGCTGTACCCGGCCCTCTATGAGCGTTTTCACGAATGGCATACGCGGATGGGGATGGAGCACTCACCGCTTGACGGCATCCGCTGCTGCTGACGGCACTCCGCAACTTCTCCGAGAATAATCGGGGCGCCGATGGCAAACGCCGACTCTTACGGCACCACGCACACAATGAAAAGGAGAATCGTGCTTATGCTTCACTACCTGAAAAAGAACATCGTCTTTTTCGGCGGAAAAGGCGGGGTGGGCAAAACGACCACCTCGTCGGCATTTGCCCTGCGGGCGGCCGAACACGGCAAAAAAACCCTGCTTGTCTCCACAGACCCGGCACACAACCTGTGTGATATCTTTGGCAAACAGATTGGGCGGGAGCCAACGCCGCTCGCAGACAAGTTGTGGGCGCTGGAGATTGACCCGCACCACGAGTCACACCGCTACATTTCCACGGTAAAAGAAAATCTGCGCAAAGTGGTCAGTGCCCAGATGTTGAGCGAAATCGAACGGCAGATTGACATCGCCCGCATTTCTCCCGGCGCCGACGAATCCGCACTGTTCGACCGGATGGTGGAAATCATCGAGTGGGGGCAGCGCGATTTCGACCTGATTGTCTTTGACACAGCACCTACCGGCCATACGCTGCGGCTGTTGTCGCTGCCGGAACTGATGGGCGCCTGGGTGGACGGCATGCTCTCGCGGCGAAAAAAGGTGATGACGATGCGGGAAACATGGCTGGAAGATGCCGATGTGAACGAAGATCCGATCTACGAGATTTTGACCGCCCGCAAACTGAAGTTCGCGCGCGCCCGTGAGGTGCTGCTCAATTCCAGGCAGACTGCCTTCAGTTTTGTCCTGACCCCTGAACGGCTGCCCATTGCCGAGACCAGACGAGCCCTGCCCGTTTTGGCCAAATACCGGATTCCGGTCGACACACTGGTGGTAAACCGGGTGATACCGGACGAAGCGGACGGACGGTTTATCCAGCGGCGCCGGGAACAGGAGCAGCAGTACCTGGCTGAGATTGAACAGGTGTTTCGCGACCATCGGATTGTAAAAATCCCGATGCTGGAGCAAGATGTCACGGGTCCCGACGCACTCGCAGTGGTGGCCTCCCACTTGTTTTGACTCCCTCCTTTCGGCAGGCCGCAGCAATTTACAAAACCCCTCTCCATTGATAATATTGTCTAATAGGATAGAAGCCTGACACCGGCCAGCCTTTGGGCTGGCGATGTCGGAGCCGCCAACCGCATACGCGTATCGGGGAGCTGGGTGAGCCTGGCTGAGAGGGTACCCGACAGGTACCGACCCGTAAACCTGATCTGGGTAATGCCAGCGGAGGGAATGCATGTTGTTCATGAAACAAGGTTGTTCTCATGCTGTCCACGGGCTGCCCCAGGGGCGGCTTTTTTCATGTTCACGGGCAGCCGAACATGTGTACCTGCCAGTGATGAAAGGGGGATGAACAAGGATGCCGATAGTCAACGTGGGGTTTCAGGTACTTCCCAAGGTAGCGGACGGCAATGTCTACCCGGTTGTGGATAAAGCGATTGAAGTCGTGCAGCAATCGGGGGTGAAATACGAAGTAGGAGCCATGGAGACGGTAATGGAAGGAGAGCTGGATCTGCTCCTGGACATCGTGAAACGGGCCCAGGAAGCGTGCATCCAGGCAGGTGCCTCCGAAGTGATGACGCACATGAAGATCCACTACCGCCCCGAAGGAGTCAGCATGGATGAAAAATTGGCCAAGTACAGGTAAATCAAACCTGTCGGAGGAAACGAGCCTGCTCTCCCGCTGGTTCTCGCTCTTGCTGCCGGGCGGAGTGATGCTGCTGCTGTTGGTGATCTGGGAGTGGCTGGTCGCCATCACCCGGATGGAGGCATGGATTCTGCCCGGCCCGTCACAAATCCTGCAATCGCTGTGGCAGTCGCGCGCATTAATTGCCCAACACAGCGTACAGACGATTTACGAGTCGCTGCTCGGTTTGGCCATCGCCATTTCTGCCGGTGTGGCGATTGCTGCCGTCATCGATACCTCTGAGTGGCTGCGCAAGGCGTTCTACCCACTCCTGATCGTGTCCCAGACTGTCCCGATTATCGCCGTGGCACCGCTCTTTTTCATTTGGTTCGGGTACGGCTTGACACCAAAAGTGGTTGTCGTCGCCCTCGTCTGCTTTTTTCCGGTCGCGATTAACGTGGCGGACGGGCTCAGGCTGGTCGATCGGGATACGCTGCGGCTGATGGCTTCGATGGGAGCCAGCCGCTGGCAGATTTTCCGCATGGTGAAGCTGCCGGCGACGCTGCCGTTCTTTTTTTCCGGCATGCGCATTGCCGGCACCTACAGCGTCATGGGGGCGGTAATCGGCGAATGGCTGGGAGCCAGCAAGGGACTGGGCATCTTGATGACCCGCTCGTCGCAGTCGTTTTTGACCGACCGGGTTTTCGCCACCATCGTCGTCATCACGCTGCTCAGCTTGGCGATTATCGCCCTGATTGAGGGCGTCGCCCGCCTGGTGATGCCCTGGCACTACCGTCAAAAAGCTTCTGCCTGACGGACTATTTCTTTCCATTCATACTTCATAAACGTTAGGAGACGAGAAGATGAAAAAGCAAACAACCCGACTGTTCACATCCATGTTGACGCTTGGCCTTTCACTGGCGCTGATCGTCACCGGATGCGCCGGACAAAAGCAAGCATCTCCCTCCCCGGAGCAGCCCGAGCAGGAAGAAACACCTGCGGCCGATACTCCGGCGGAAGCGGTGAACGTAACCGTCATGCTGGATTGGCTGCCCAATACCAACCACACCGGTCTTTACGTGGCGAAAGAAAAAGGATACTACCAGGAACAGGGGCTGAACGTGGAAATCGTGCAGCCAGGGGAAGGAAGCACGGCCGACCAGCTGGTTGCCGCCGGAAAAGCCGATTTCGGCATCAGTTACCAGGAAGCCGTCACCCAGGCTCGCGCCACCGATATTCCGCTCGTTTCCATTGCTGCTGTCATCCAGCACAACACCTCCGCTTTCGCTTCACTGAAGGAAGCCAACATCACCTCGCCCAAAGATTTTGAAGGAAAGCGTTACGGCGGTTGGGGGTCGCCGGTTGAAGAAGCCGTGTTGAAAGCGGTGATGGAAAAAGCGGGCGCGGATTACGCCAAAGTGGAGAACGTCACCCTCGGAATTGCCGACTTCTTTGCCACCATCGGCCGGGATGCGGACTTTGAGTGGATTTACTACGGCTGGGACGGCATCGAAGCCAAACGCCGCAACATGGAGCTCAACCTCTTGATGCTCAAGGACCTCGATCCCGCGCTCGACTACTATACACCGGTAATCGTAACCAACGAACAGCACGTTAGCGAGCAAAAGGACCTGGTGAAAAAGTTTGTCGCCGCCACCGCCAAAGGGTATCAATTCGCCATTGAACAGCCCGCGGAAGCGGCGGAGATGCTGTTGAAAAACGCACCGGAACTTGATCCGGAGCTGGTAAAAGCAAGTCAGGAGTGGCTGAGCGGCAAGTATCAGGACGACGCCGAGCAGTGGGGCATTCAAAAGCAGGAAGTGTGGGAACGCTACGCCAGGTGGATGTTTGAACGCAATCTGGTTCCGAAGATGATTGAGGCGGAGAAGGCCTTTACCAATGAGTTTTTGCCCGAGCCGACCCGGTAATACAGAGTAATACAGACGACGCTGAGCCGGACTGGCCGCAGGCACAAGGAGGGAAGCAGCCAATGACCAGGAACAAGTTGGTAATTCGCGGCCTGTATAAAACGTATCCCGGCAAGGGAACTTCCGCCGTACAGGCACTTCGCGACATTTCCCTCACGGTTCGGGAAGGGGAGTTCGTCAGCCTGATCGGTCCCAGCGGCTCCGGCAAAAGCAGTCTGCTCGACATCATTGCCGGACTCTCCCTGCCGGATGAAGGCGAGCTTACCCTGGACGGCATGCCGCTTGCCGGCAAGCGGGGGCGGGTCAGCTACATGCCGCAGCGGGACGTGCTGTTTCCCTGGCGGACGATTCTGGACAATGTGATCGTCCCCCTGCAGATTCAGGGGGTAAAGCGGCAGGCGGCGCGGGAAGAAGCGGCCCGTCTGCTGCCAGTTTTTGGCCTGGAACAGTTTGCCGACAGCTACCCGCACATGCTCTCCGGCGGTATGAGACAGCGCGCCGCCTTTTTGCGCACCTATCTGTGCAAACGGGAGCTGATGCTGCTCGACGAGCCATTCGCCAGTCTGGATGCGCTGACCCGAATGCAGATGCATCAGTGGCTCCTGTCCATGTGGCAGAGATTCCGACACTCCGTGCTGCTGGTTACGCACGATGTGGATGAGGCGATCCTGCTTTCTGACCGCATCTACCTGTTGTCGCCGCGGCCCGGAGAAATAGTGGCTGAAGTGGCGGTGCCGCTGCCGCGGCCCCGTCACCCGCACATGACGACTGATCCCGACTTTTTGCAGACCAAGGCCAAACTGCTTGGCCTTCTGCAGGAGACGGTTTTTAGCAAAACTCCTGCACAGTAGGTTTGGAGGGCAATCGTTTGACACGAATCACCGACAGGAGGAAACGTTTGTGTATGAAGTCAAGACGTGTACTGCTCTTCTCCGGTGGTAATCTGGGGGACTGGGCGCTGGCTGAAATACAGGAGGGGGATGTCCTGGTCGGCGTGGATCGAGGCACACTCTTTTTACTGGAGCGAGACCTGGTTCCGCATATGGCACTGGGGGATTTCGACTCCGTCACCGACGCCGAACGCACCCGCATTGAACAGCAGGTGAAAAACCTGACCGCTTGTGATCCGGTGATGAAAGATCTGACCGACACGGAGATGGCCTTTCGCCATGTGCTTTCCCTCCAGCCATCCGAGATCATTCTGCTTGGTGCGGTGGGAAGCCGGCTGGACCATACGCTGGCCAATATCCACCTGCTGACCGCCGCGCTGCAAGCAAAGGTATCCTGCCGCATTGTCGACGAGAAAAACGAAGTGCTGCTGGTCGACCACTTGGCCGTAGTGAAGAGGAAGCGCTACCGATACGCCTCGCTGCTGCCGCTCAGTCCGCAGGTGACTGGCATCACGCTGGAAGGTTTTCGCTATCCGCTGCACGACGCTACGCTCACCATCGGCCAGTCGCTGGGCGTCAGCAACGAACTGCTGGCCGATACCGGCACGGTGAGCGTCGCCTCCGGCCAACTGCTCGTGATCCAAAGCACGGATTAGGAGACTTCATACCCTCTGGTTTTTTCACCAGCCATCGGGACGTACCTGATGACAAAGGTATACGCCCGTATGCCCCCGCTTCGGGCTTGCTCCGCTTGGATGGTTGGCAAAGCCGTTCGTGCGGAAAATGGCCGCTCTCCTGTCAGAACTCGCTTTGGCCTGTTTCTTCGCTGGTTGGCCACCTTACGTGAGCGCGAAAAACGCCCCACTCGTGTTCGGGACACTTTGTCTTTGCTGGTCAGGCAACAGCCCGAGCAGGACAACAGGCCCCTTCGGGATCTTTTTTTACACGCTGAGCCATCGGAACATGCCCGATGGCTTTTTTTATCTGGAGCAGACATCCATGCAACGAATTCCGGCAAGACCGCGTCTACACAAACAAAACAAGGAGGTGCGCGATGAAACGGTACCGTTTATTTCTGCTGATTTCACTGCCTGTCGTACTCGCATTGGCCGCAGGCTTCCTCGGCGGGTGGGGAGACGGCCCTGTCCCCGGACCTCGCGTTAAGGCTGATACGCCGCAGGGAGAGTCCAAGCCAACGGACGAGGCAGATCCGAATAACGCCACCAAGCAAGTCGAACCTTTGCCAGTAGTCGGCTCCTACGACAAGCTGAAAAAATTGCTGACAGAAGCGGAGCATACCCGTTCGCTCATGTACAAGTACAGGCAGCCGAAGGGGGGATTGGTCAATGCGCCGCTGAGGGCAGAATCAGAACAAGCAGAAGCCACCATGGCAGATTCCGGCGCCGGTTACTCCGCCACCAACGTTCAGGTAGCCGGCGTGGATGAGGCCGATTTGGTCAAGACAGACGGCACCTATCTCTACCGGATAAGCGGGAAGCGGGTCATTGTCGCACTGGCAGCCCCCGCGGAACAGATGAAGGTGGTCAGTTCCCTGTCGTACGAAGGCGAGGAGTTTTACCCGGCTGAATTGTATGTGGACGACAAGCACCTGGTCGTGATCGGGCACGATGAAAAGAGGGTCTCGAAACCCCCCTTCCATGTGACCAGCACCAAGGCGATCGTCTATGATCTGCGCGACAAAACCAATCTGAAGCAGGTAAAGGAAGTGTCGATTGAGGGGCAATACCTGTCCTCGCGCAAGATTGGCTCCGCCCTCTATCTGGTCGCCAACAAATACATCGACTACTACTGGATCATGAAAGAGAAGGCAGAACTGCCTGCACCCGTCTACAGCGACTCGGCCGAGGGCAGCGAGCCGTTCCCTGTCGATTACGGCGACATCCGTTATTTTCCCGAATCCATCGAGCCCAATTACCTCCTGATTGGCGGGATCAATCTGGAACAACCTGATCAGCCCATTCAGCTCTCCACCTATCTGGGAGCTGGCGAAAACATCTATGCCTCCCCCAAACACCTGTACGTCGCCGTAACGGGATACGAGCTGGAACGCACTTTCCTCATCGAACGGCCGGCTGAGCAAAAAACCACCCTGTACAAGTTTGCCATGGACAGCGGCAAGACTGAATATCGGGGTAAAGGGGAGGTCCCCGGCTCGATTCTGAACCAGTTCTCGATGGATGAGCACGATGGCTATTTCCGGATCGCAACCACCAAAGGGGAAGTCTGGCGAACCGATGAGCATACGTCCAAAAACAATCTGTACATTCTGGACGAATCGCTCAACATCACCGGCAAGATCGAGGACATCGCCCCCGGCGAACGAATCTACTCGGTCCGGTTTATGGGAGATCGCGGATACATGGTGACGTTCAAAAAGGTGGACCCGCTGTTCGTCATCGACCTGCAAGACCCGACCAAACCCACCATTCTCGGCAAGCTGAAGATTCCCGGCTACAGCGACTACCTCCACCCTTATGACGAAAACCACCTGATCGGTTTTGGCAAAGACGCGGTGGAAGCGCCAGTCGAGAACAGCGGCACCGACAGCAGCGCAACAACAGCCTATTATCAGGGAATGAAAGTGGCCCTGTTTGACGTAAGTGACGTGAATCATCCGATCGAAAAATTCTCACTGATCATCGGCGATCGCGGCACCGATTCAGAACTGCTGCACAACCACAAGGCTCTGCTCTTTTCCAAAGAGAAAAACCTGCTGGCGTTCCCGATCACGGTGCGGGAGATCCCGGAAAGGGCCAAACAGGCAAACCGGCGCGATGTCATGCGTTACGGCGAGTTTACCTTCCAGGGCGCCTACGTCTACCAGCTGGATCTGGAAAAAGGCTTTACACTGCGCCAAAAAATTACCCACCTGACCGAGGAGGATTTGTTGAAATCCGGTGACACCTGGTACAGCAGCGGCAAAAACGTAGAACGTATTCTCTACATCGGCAGCACGCTGTACACGCTGTCCCCGTCCATGATCAAGGCACACGACCTGAATACTTTCCAGGAAGTGGGCAGTCTGCTCCTCACCAGATAGAGGGGAAAACTGCCCTTTAACCCTGAATCGCCTACTCTCCTGATATGGCAGGATCGGAGCTATTGTTTGTTCTTGTATTTTTTGTAATTTGCCTGCTGCTTGTGCAATATGGCGACAAGTGTTGTATAATAGCAGGTATTGCATCTATCCTGCAAATAGATGGAGGTATTTCACATGGAACAACAAAAACCTTACCGAGTCTTGCTCTACTACAAGTATGTTCACATTGACGACCACGAGCAGTTTGCCCGGGAGCACCTTGCTTTTTGCAAGGAGCTGGGGCTGAGAGGACGCGTCCTGGTCGCTGAAGAAGGGATCAACGGTACGGTTTCAGGCACCGTGGAACAAACTCAGATTTACATGGACACGCTGCACAAAGATCCACGTTTTGCCGATATGGTTTTCAAGATTGACGAAGCAGACGGGCACGCATTCAAGAAAATGTTTGTGCGCCCGCGCAAGGAATTGGTTACCTTCCGGCTCGAGGAAGACATCAACCCCAACGAACTGACCGGAAAGCGCCTGTCGCCAAAGGAATTCTATGAAATGCTGCAGCGCGACGATGTAGTAGTACTGGACGGGCGCAACACGTATGAATACGATCTGGGTCACTTCCGCGGCGCCATTCGCCCCGACGTGGAGTCATTCCGTGAGTTCCCGCAGTGGATCAAGGAAAACTTCACTCAGTACAAGGACAAGAAAGTCCTCACGTACTGTACCGGTGGCATCCGCTGCGAAAAACTGTCCGGACTGCTGCTCAGGGAAGGGTTCAAAGAAGTGTATCAACTGAACGGGGGAATTGTCACCTACGGCAAGGACCCCGAGGTAAAAGGGCAGTTCTTTGACGGAAAATGTTACGTGTTTGACGAGCGTATCTCTGTGCCGATCAACCAGGTGGAACACGTAATCGTAAGCAAATGCTACTACTGCGGCAAGCCGGAGGATCGCTACGTCAACTGCGCCAATCCGGAATGCAACCGGCAGCATTTCTGCTGTGAAGAGTGCGAGCATAAGTACAAACGTTCCTGCTCCAAGGAATGCCGCGAGCACAAGCGCAACCGCTACGTGCTGGAAATGGAGGCAAAACAGAGAGACCAGGAGAAGCAGAATAGCGAGGTAGGCGCAGGAGTTTGAATGTAACCTTCCGGAAGGCCGCAGACCGCAGCCTGCCTTACCATTACAGGTCGACCAGCAGCATGCTGGCCGGCCTTTTTTATTTGGGTTCTTTTTTGTTTGATGCCATGGAACCCGGGTTCTTGCCAATCCCCACATCCTGCTGATCACCTTTGTGCCGCTTACGTTTCTCGGCTGCTTCAACCTGACCGTGATGGCGATCAGCGAACAGCTCAACAACGCGGCAGTCAAAAGCATGCTTTACACAACAGAGGGTATCTGCGTATTCGCTGGTACGCTGCTCGCCCGACGGATCGCGCGAAAGCGCATCACGGTTTCCATCATGCTGGGATGCGCTTCGCTGATTGGACTGTCCCACCTCTCGCTCGCCTTTGCGGACAGAGCAGCAGGGTAACTGCTCGGATTTGCACTGTTTGGGCTTGCTGCCGGATGCTTCTTTCCCCTTTCGGCGGCGCTGTTTCAAAAAGAGATTCCCCATTCGTATCACGGCCGGTTTTTCTCCCTGCTGGAGATGATGGAAAACGTCTACTATTTGTTCGTCATGCTAAGTGCCGGTCTGCTGCTTGATACATGGGGACTGGGATCGATGGCTCTCTGTTTGTCCAGCATATCATTGACAATCGTCGCATACGCCGTCCTGCGGCGGCGGTGGACAGGCGCAGCATATTTGATAGGCGATTGATACAGAACCAGTCCCCGCCCCGTTTGAAATGTCAAACATGTTTGACACATGAACCTGCAGGCAGATGTAGAATTGCCATAGGCCCTGTTTTATAATGGAAACTGTACCTGAATAATACGGGAAGTGAGAATGTTGCTGAAGTTCATTGAGCACGAGGGTATTACCGGCGTACGGGCAGCCGTCACCCGTGTCGGTATCAACCTGAATGTGTACGTGTTTCTGGTGGACGGTTTGTTGATCGATACCGGTCCAAGCCGACTGAAGCATTCGCTGATACCGTTTTTCGCCGAAAGACCCATCCGGCAAATCGTCCTCACCCATCATCACGAAGACCATACCGGCCAAGCAGCGTGGCTCAAGCAGAGCCTGGGCATCACGCCGTATATCCATGAAAGCGGGATTGCCCTGTGTCAAAATCGCCCGCACCTGCCGCTTTACCGCCGCCTGTTTTGGGGCAGCCGGGAACCGTTTCAGCCCCAGCCTCTGCCGCCGCTGGTGGAAACAGAACGCTTCTCCTTTGAGGTCATCCATACGCCTGGCCACGCCGATGACCATGTCGCCCTGCTGAATCGGGAGCATGGCTGGTTGTTTAGCGGAGATCTGTTCGTCATGTCCCACCCGAAAAGCATGTTTGCCTTTGAATCAGCGCCGGAGCTGATCCGTTCACTGCGCAAGGTGCTGGCGTGTGACTTCTCCACCCTGATCTGTTCGCACGCCGGTATCCTGTTCGACGGAAAAAAACTGCTCCGTGCCAAACTGAACTACCTGGAAGAGATCAGCGGACAGGTAACCGCGCTGTACCAACAAGGGCTGTCCATCAAGCAGATTCAACATCGACTGTTCCCCGGTCTGCATCCGATGCACGTCTTTTCCCGCTTTGAAAACTCACCGTATCACCTGGTGCACTCGATTGTCCGGGAACTGGACAGAACATAAACGAGGCGGCATCACAGTCGCTGCCGCCAGGGAGTTGAACCGAATCAGGCTGAATCATCACCAGCCGCTCTGTGTTACAGGTCTGGAATCTGCCAGTCAATCTCGCGGCTGCCGATACTTTTCAGAAACTGGTTGGTGCGGGAAAAGGGTCTGCTGCCAAAGAAGCCTCTATTCGCAGAAAACGGGCTGGGGTGGGGCGACATGATGATGTGGTGATGGGGAGCCGTGATCAGATGCCTCTTTTCCTGGGCGTTTTTGCCCCACAACAAGAACACAACCGGCTTCTCCCGCTCGTTTAGCGCTGCAATCACTCTGTCCGTAAACGTCTCCCAGCCCATGCCGCGATGCGAATTGGGAGCGCCTCTGCGCACGGTCAGCACCGTGTTGAGCAAAAGGACGCCCTGCTCCGCCCATTTGACCAGGCAGCCGTTGTTGGGGATCGTGCAGCCCAGATCATTCTGCAGCTCTTTAAACATGTTTTGCAGCGAGGGCGGCGGCGTCACGCCGGGTTTGACCGAGAAACTGAGTCCATGCGCCTGCCCCGGTCCGTGATAGGGATCCTGCCCCAGAATGACCACCTTGGTATCCGCATAGGACGTATAGTGCAGTGCGTTAAAGATGTCATACATGTCAGGATAGATCGTTCTGGTGCGGTATTCTTCCTTCAAGAATTCCCGCAATTTTATGTAGTAAGGCTTTTCAAACTCACTGGACAAAAACTCAGCCCAGTCGTTTCGCAAGATTGCCATCTGAATCCCACCTTGTCAGCAAAACGTCGAAAGGCAAACGGTCTGCGCCGTTCGTCAACAACGATTATAGCAGATAGTCGGTACGGAGCTATCGGTCAAAAAAGCTGATCGGGTATGCCTTCCTGCACAGCCGTTGACAGAGGTTCGTTTGTGTTATCCCTTCGTTTTGCAGTATAATTTTTTACAGAAGCATAGAAAAATGTGGAGAGGGAGTCGGCTGGTGAAAGTAGCAAAAGAAATCTGGAGTTGGATTCGCTCTTTGGCGGTAGCAATGGCCCTTGCTCTGCTGATTACCATCTTCGTGTTTCAGCCGTATAAAGTTGAGGGACATTCGATGGATCCTACCCTGCATGATCAAGAACGAATCTATGTATCCAAGCTGCCGTATACGTTTTCGTACCTGCCCGACTATGGAGACATCGTGGTGATCGACAGCCGCGTCATGCGTGAGCGCTCCTTTACCGATGACCTGCTGGAGACCCCGCTGTTGCAGTTCATCCTCGGCAAGGCGGACGGCCGCTTTCTATATGTAAAGAGGGTTATCGGCAGACCGGGCGACGTACTGGAGTTGAAAGACGCCAAGGTTTACCGCAACGGCCAACCGTTGGACGAACCCTATATCAAAGAGACCATGCTAATCGTGGAAAACAAGAGGTGGGTGGTTCCCGAGGATCACATCTTTGTCATGGGGGATAACCGAAACAACAGCAAAGACAGCAGGGAGATCGGTTATATCCCGCTCGATCACGTGCTGGGAACCAAGATCGATTTCTCCTTTGGCAAAGCGGAGTGAACCGGCAAACCAGACAAACTCCCTCGATTGCCTCAGCAGCCGAGGGAGTTTGTCGTATATGTATAATACAGCTCAATCACTCTGCATCCGATTTTTGGGATTGTCCTGGATTTTCCAACTCTTGATAATCATCAACCAATTTGCGGATGATTTCCTCGATTTCTTCCGGTGTGAGGACTTCCTTTTCGTTCTCCATTTTGGAGCCTCCTTTCAATGATGGATACCGGATCATTGTGAGCATCTGCCAATGGAAATGTGAAGCTGGCCGGCCAATCTATTGACAGAGGTCCACCTAAACAAATGATAGGATCTCTTGATATATATTGGGTAAAGGTACTTGTCGATCAGCATACCCGGCCTCATAAACAGCTTTAGGCATACCATATACGATACATGATTCTTCAGCTTCAACGATCACATGCCCCCGCTGCCGCTTCACTTCACTGCAACCAATTAAACCGTCCGTCCCCATTCCCGTAAGAATAACGGCCAATAAACGGTCGCGATAAATCAGGGATGCGGAATGAATCGTCACATCAATGGATGGCTTGTACAATTTGCTCTCGTCCGGAACAATTCTCAGGATGGTCTTTCCGTCATTCGTTTTTTGAAATAAAGTTTGATACCCAGCAGGAGCAACATATATGATCCCTGGCATCACAACATCGCCATCTTCTGCTTCTTTCACTTTCAAATTGCAAATGGTATCGAAACGGTCTGCCAAAGCTTTGGTAAATCCGGGCGGCATATGCTGTACAACGACAATTCCTGCTGGAAAGTCCGGCATGAATCGAGGAAGAATAGATTGTATGGCAGACGGTCCGCCTGTGGAACATCCGATAATGAGCAGATCAACGGAAGCGGAGCCCTTTTTCTTTTTTTCTTCCACTGCTTCTTTCACAAGTGCAGCTTTGTTCCTTAAGGGTAATTTTGCACTGGCGGCAGCCTTTACCCTCATCAGAAAATCGGCTATTATTTTAGTTTCCGCAGGATCCTTCAATAAGGAGCTTTTTGGAAAGAAATCTACCGCACCTAATTGTAATGCCGTTAGAGTGGCTTCCGCTCCTTCGTCTGTCAGTGTGCTCAGCATTACGACGGCTACCGGATGATCTTTCATGATTTGTTCCAAGGCGGTTATTCCGTCCATTTCCGGCATTTCCACATCCATCGTAACGACATCCGGCTTGAAACGCTTTATCTTTTCTATTGCCTCCAGGCCGCTGCGGGCGCTTCCCACGATAAAAAAATCCGGATCTTTCTCAAATAAGAGGCTGATGGCCCTCCTCATGAATGCAGAATCATCAACGATCAGCACACCGTACCGACTCAATTGGCTTTGCCTCCTTAAAAATGAAAATTTCTGAAGCTGTCGTCTCATCAAAATGGTGTACTCTCAACACCCCTCTTTCGGTAATAAAATGTCGCACGAGCATTTATTGTTTCGAAATTGGTATTCATGCCCGTTATCGTTTCGGCATGTCCCAGAAATAAAAATCCACCAGGATGTAAACGATTGTAAAAGTTCGCAATCACTCGGCGTGTTGTTACGGAATCGAAATAAATAAGCACATTTCTGCAAAAAATGATATCGACTTTTTCGTCCGCCGCCATATCCTCATCATTTAAAAGATTCGAATGCCGGAATTCAATCCTGTCTTTTAGGAAGCTCTTAATCTGAAATCCTTCATCCTGCGGGAAAAAGTACTTGTCCAGCATCTCCTTAGGAGTCCGGCGGAAGCATAGCGAATTTTTATGGTACCACCCTCGTCTTGCGATCTGCAGAACTTTTCTATTAATGTCAGTCGCAATGATACGTACAGATTCCAGCGGTACAATCCCTGATTCTGCGATTGTCATCGCCAAGCTGTAAGGTTCTTCTCCCGTGGAGCAAGCGGCGCTCCAAATCCGAATACATTTTTTATTCCGCAATTGGGGAAGAATCGCATTGCTTAATTCATTTAGCTGACTCTCTTCACGAAAAAAATAGGTTTCATTGTTTGTAATGAGTTCAATGAGGTTATTCCATTCTTGCTGGTTCCTTTTTAAGAATTCGGTGTACTCCCGGTACGACATATTTAGAACGGACAGTCTCTTCGACACCTTTAATGCAAGCGATGAAGGATTGTTCAAGTAATTCAGTCCGCAAAAGTCATAAATCATTTTCCCCAAATCTTTTACGTACATATCATTATCCTGAATTTCGTTTATGAACCCCTTCATTAATGCTACATCTCCCATATAAGCAGCGCATTGACAAAGTCCACGAAGCTCTCTCAATGGTTCACATTAGAGCATAATAAAGAACCGATCCTCTCCTCTGACGGACGTTAGGCTTGCAATATTTGAAGTGAATGATTAATTGACGCGGAACGGTCTGCCAATTCCCGTGCAACCCCAAGCACCTTTTCCATTTCTTCAAAATTCTGCTGGACAGCACGTTCGGTATCAGATATCGCCTGTTCGAGTTTGTCCATTTCTGCCACTTGAAATTTTGTCGCTTCCGTTATTTCGGCAGCCTGTTTGGTTACACTTTCGACGACTTTTACAATTTCTTTTCCGTGTTTTGCTTGTTCCTCTGTGGCTGCAGTAATCTGACGCACCTGTTCACGGGCGTTCACTACACCCTTAACCACTTCTTCGACAGAGGCGGCTTGTTCCTTTGTCGCCTGAGCCACCATCGCGGCCTGTTCGGTTACATTTTCTACCACCCTTACGATATTTTCGCCCTGCTTGGCCTGTTCGCCAGTTGCTATGGTGATCTGAAGCACCTGCTCACGGGCGTTTGTTACTCCCTTGATCACTTCTTCGACTGCAGCTGCCTGTTCCTTCGTCGCCCGAGTTACCATCGCGGCCTGTTCGGTTACATTTTCTACCACCCTTACGATATTTTCGCCCTGCTTGGCCTGTTCGCCAGTTGCTATGGTGATCTGAAGCACCTGCTCACGGGCGTTTGTTACTCCCTTGATCACTTCTTCGACTGCAGCTGCCTGTTCCTTCGTCGCCCGAGTTACCATCGCGGCCTGTTCGGTTACATTTTCTACCACCCTTACGATATTTTCGCCCTGCTTGGCCTGTTCGCCAGTTGCTATGGTGATCTGAAGCACCTGCTCACGGGCGTTCGCTACCCCCTTGATGATTTCTTCGGCTGCTGCGGCCTGTTCCTTCGTTGCCTGCGTCACCATAGCGGCCTGTTTTGTTACATTTTCTACCGCTCTTACGATAATTTCGCCTTGCTTGGCCTGTTCGCCAGTTGCTGTAGTAATCTGACGCACCTGCTCACGGGCGTTTGTTACTCCCTTGATCACTTCTTCGACTGCAGCTGCCTGTTCCTTCGTCGCCTGCGTCACCATGTCTGCTTGATTGGTTAATTCGCCTACGGCTATCACGATTTGTTCGCTTCCCTTAGCCTGTTCAGCGGTAGCTGAAGTGATCTGTCTGATTTCATTCGTAATTTTTTCGACTCCGGTTACAATTTTTTCGATGGCTACACCGGTTTCATCCGCCAATTTGTTTCCTTGTTCGACTTTTACCATACCAATCTCGATGGCTTTGATGGCATCGGTTGTTTCGTTTTGGATCCCTTTAATTAATTGGGCAATTTCTTTGGTGGCTTTTGCGCTTCTTTCGGCGAGCTTCCTCACTTCATCGGCAACAACAGCGAACCCTTTTCCGTGTTCACCCGCTCGCGCTGCTTCAATCGCGGCGTTAAGTGCCAAGAGATTGGTTTGCTCAGCAATATCATCGATGACTTCAATAATCCTTCCGATTTCTTCCGAGCTTTTCCCCAGATTGGTCATGACGCTGGATGCCTGTTTTACAACATCCGCAATTTCTTTCATTCCCGTAACGGACTGACTAACTGCCTTTTGCCCATCTTTGGCATCCACCAGAACCTGATCTGTAAGTGAGTTCACATTTTGTGCATTTTTCGCCACCTGCTCAATCGAAGCCGCTATTTGCTGAATCGACGCAGAGGTATCGCTGGCGATTTTTTGCAATTGGTCTGCATTTGCAGCAATGCCGCGAATCGATTTTCCCATCTGCTCAATGGATACGGAGATTTGTTCAACAGAACTTGCCGTGCTTTCCGCATTTCCGGCTACTTGCTGAATCGAAACCACCATCTCCTGGATGGCATTTGAAGTTTCTTCCGCCGAAACGGTCAAGCTCGTCGCATTATCCGCTACACCTTTGATCGATTGACCCATTTCCTCCATGGATGCCGAA
>JACDOF010000017.1 GCA_017656235.1 Brevibacillus sp. | reverse complement strand
GTGGGTCAGTTCTAAACCGGCGATGGTGGGTCAAAATAAAGTCGGCGTTGACACAGGATCAGCTTCTCACGATTGCGCTGGATGATATTCCGTCGGGACAATCCTACACGCTCTCGTTATTCGACGACCACCAGAGATTGGTCGGTCAGGCGGCAGAGGACGAAAAGCGGAGCAGGCGGCCGGTATCGGTGCAGGTGGAGAAGGACCGATGGTACTACATTGCGGTAGCGGGAGCTGGAGATGCTCACGATAAAACGGGCTACTACCGGCTGCGGGTGTGTGCTGTCCCAGCCAAGCCGAATGTGCAGCCGGACCGTTTTGAACCGAACAACGGATTGGGCGAGGTCAGCCCGATCACAGGCGGAGGTTCGCTGGCCGCGACGATTCATCATCAGGATGACACGGATTACTACATGTTCGATGTAAAGCTTGCTTCGATGATCTGCGCGACATTGGCTGTTGACCAATCGGGTAAAACGGCTCTGGAGCTGACTTTGCTCGATGAAAGAGGCAGGCTGCTGGCTCAAATCGACACCAGGAAAGACAAATCCCCGACGCTTCGTTTTCATGGCGATCCTGGCACATACTATCTGAAAGTGGCCCCCAGGCAGCACTCTCCTTTTTCCGCTCAGTCATACAGATTAACCGGCAGGACTGCCACCATACCCGTGATCCTGATTCCCGGTATCGGCGGCTCCAGGTTAATGGCGACAGAGGCGGGACAGGTTACGGAAGCGTGGCTGGACATCGAAGACATGCCGCTGGATTACATTCAAGGCGTTCACCGCCGGGTACTTCCCCTGGTTCCTGTCAGAGCGGGCAGTGTGGAGATGGTCCAGCGCGCACCGGAAGTGACGATCACGCCGGAAGCGGGAGACGCCGGGTTCCGCGCGACTGCTTTCCTGTCGTACAACCCGCTGGTCCAAAAACACGCCGAACAGTATCACAGTATGGCCGAATACCTGGAGAAGATGGGATACATCAAAGGGGTTTCCCTTTTTGCCTTTCCTTATGACTGGAGAAAGAGCAGCACCGAAAACGCAGGAAAGCTAAAGCGGCAAATCGATGAAGTATTGGCACGCTCCCGATCACAACAGGTGCAGTTGGTTGCTCACAGCATGGGGGGACTTTTGGCCAGGGAGACCTTGCTCGCCTATCCGGCCTACCAATCCAAAATCAGAAGGATTGTCTACCTGGGCACTCCCTTTTTGGGAGCTCCCCGCGCATATCAGGCGATCAAGTTTGGCTACAACTTCGGGATACCCGTCATCTTTAGTCAGGAGACAGGCCGACAGATCGCCGAGTACTCGCCTGCTGTCTATGAATTGCTTCCTTCCCGGGAGTACGTCAGGAAGCAGACCTATTTGTACATGCTGCCAGACTTGTACACGCCCGATACGAGCAAGCGGCAGCCCCTTGAGTACGAACGGATATACGACCACCCTGCCGCCCGTTTGCCGTATATTCCGTTGGTCCAATTCGGCGACAAGCTGCAGCAAAAGTGGAACCGGACGCCCCTTTCCGTATCTCAGTACTCCATTGTTGGCCAGGGGCAGATCACCTTGTCTGGCTACGAGATCATGTCGCTCAACAACCAGCATGTCCCGTTCTACGATCTAAACGGGGATGGCACCGTTCCGTTTATCAGTGCCAACCATGCGCTCGCCGGTATCCGCAGAACGTATTATGTGAGGGAAAAACATGCCGCGCTGCCAAGCAATCCTGACGTTATCCAACAGGTTGCCCTTCTCTTGTCCGGGAGTGAGCAGATCCAGAAAGGGATGAGTGCTGTACCTGTGAAAAAGGCAGCGTTCGACTACTACCTCCTGTATCGTCGGGACGGAGCGTTTCCTGACGCCGCCATCCAAACGGGGAACAAGGTGTGGAAAACGAGAGAGATTCGCAACAACCAGCAGCAGGTAAGCGGCGAGTTTGAGATCGAATTCCACGGAAATGTAATCGTTCTGCTGCCAAAGGCAGGAGGTGATCCTCCCGCAATCAGGGTAACGCCGGAGAAGGGAGTCCGTGCGTCAGAGGAGGGTGGGATCATGGTGGAAAAAGTCCATTCCGGTTCGGCCAGATAGGGATGCCGATTTCCTTTCTGATAACTCCTGCGTTTTTATCCGCAGCCATTCTTCTCACCGGTGGGTGGAAAAATTGCACACGCTGAAACGTTCAGGGTACAATAAAAGGAAGAATGAAAGTGGTTTGGGGGATGTAAAGCAATGGACCTGTTTAAGAATAACAGTAAAAACAGCGGATTTACGATTGTTAGCTCCAAGACTGACGTGCACGGCGGTTTTGGGCAGGGAATGCTCGACCTCAGCAGCGTGTCGTCGGTTATTATTGACGGAGATGAGGCGTACATTGACATGGGGGCTCTTCACGCCAAAAGCGCAGTGGAAAAAGGGGTCAAATGGACGACCAATAAAGAAGAGGTGCCCAACGGAAAGCCGTATTGGGTCGTGTGGGTGACGGTTGACCGCAATGAGAAAGGACCGTACTATGCGGGCGTAACTGCTTGCTACATGGAGATTGACCGGGAAGCCAGACGGGGCTATAAACTGCTGCATGAACACGTGAATCGAATGGACTATTCCATGAAACGACGAATTATGGTCGATGAATTGGGCGAGACGGAGAAGCAAGCGCTGAAAAAACTGCTGATGACCCACAACCCGTCCATGTGGGAAAACTCTTCTGATGAACTGAAGCAGGCGCTGGCGTAAGAACCGAAAAATGAACGGTCTGTGAACAAAATGTGAAATCAATTGTACGCGGATTTCAACTCAGGTAAACTAACGGTACAACTGCATACGTCTTACACTAGGTCAGCAAACAGGGAAAGATGCTGTAATCTTTCCCTGTTTGTCTTATTTTCCAGCTTATTTTGCTCTCTTCCTGCGGCACACTAGCGGTATGGACCATCTAACATCTCAAGCAAGCGGGGTGCTGACGTTGGATTTGACAAACAAACCGGTGGAACAGTCAGATTTTGTAAATGAGATGTTCGTCCGGCATGGAGGAGTCCACATCCAAACCCACGTGCCGGCTGAGGAGATTAACCATTTTGTAGCCCGGCTGTCGGCCGGAAAGCGGAAAAGCATGTTTGACGTCATGCAGCAGTTGGAAAAGGCAGGATATATAACGGTTCTCAACGATCATCTCCTTGCAGATGGAAATGGTGTCATCGGCGGTGGAGAAGAGGCGGAACAAGAGCGCGGCGGCGTCTAGCTGCCGGTCCGGCCATTAAAAAGGGGGAGCGGCATGCTCCCCCCTTTATTGGCCCCACCATCCGCCGAAGCGCTGCCAGAACGATTGTTTATCAGGCGGCTTGATCGGTTTGGGCGGTTCGTCGGGATGGGGCAGGTGTTCCGTGCAGTATTCGGTTGGTTCCGTCCCTTGGGCAAAGGAAACCAGCTGCGGATTGGGACAGTGTTCGGTTGCCAGTTTGTTGTTGTGCGGATCGATGTAGACGGAGATGACACCTGGCGGCATTTCAAACAGTGTCGGCGGTTGATCGGCCAACGCCTGCTCCGTGAATTCGGCCCAGATCGGTGCTGCCAGCGGAGCATCCCGGACCGGGTCGATCTTGCGCCCCTCGTCGTATCCCAACCATACCGTGGTGACCAACTGCGGCGTAAAACCGACCAGCCAGGAGTCGTAATCGGTCGAACCGGTTTTCCCTGCAACCGGTCGATTTAACAGATGGGCCACCCGGTACGCGGTTCCCCTGGGTTCAAAGACGCTTTGCATCATGTCTGTCAACAGGAAGGAGGCTGCCGGATCAGCCACCTGCACTTTTTCCGGCTTTTCTTCGACCAGGACGTTTCCTTCGCTGTCTTCGATTTTGGTTATGGCGATCGGCTTCACTCGTTCGCCGAGATTGGCGATCGCTGCGTAGGCAGCCGTCATCTCAAACGGAGAGACGGGAGAGCTCCCCAGAGCGAGCGAGGGAACTGCCTCAAGCGGGCTGGTAATTCCCAGCGCTTTGGCCTGTTCAACCAGCACCTGCGGCGACAGATGCTCAATCGTCTTGACAGCATAGATGTTGTCGGACGTCGCAATGGCCTGTGTCAGCGTGATGAAGTCGTGCGCGTACTTGTCCCCGAAGTTTTTGGGAATGTACTGCTTTCCGTTGTCATAGGTAAAGACGGTTGGCTCGCTTTTCATCAGGGTAAGCGGAGTAAAACCTCTTTGCAGAGCAGCCAGATAGAGAAACGGCTTAAACGATGAGCCGGGCTGACGCTGGCTGAATACGCGGTTGTATTGGCTTTGGCTGTAATCGCGGCCGCCGACAAACGCTTTGATGTGGCCGGTTTTCGGGTCCATGGCCATCAACGCGACCTGCAGCTCCGGGTTTGCATTTTGCAGGTGCCTGGCAATGGCCTGCTCCGCTTTTTTCTGCATCTCAGCGTCCAACGTGGTGTAGATCTTGAGACCGCCGTGGATAAACTTCTCCTCGTCAATTCCGTATTTCTCCTGTACCAGCCGGGCGATATAATCCCGGAAGTAGGGGGCAACGACGGGGTGCTGCCGTTCCTCTTTGGTGGTAAACACCAGTTCTTCGCTGACAGCTTCCTGCATTTGTTCCTCGGTGATATAGCCATCGCGAACCATGGCCTGCAGCACGAGCTTCTGCCGTTCCTTGGCCCGCTCAAAGTTGGTTAACGGAGAATAGTAGGCCGGGCCTTTGGGGACGCCGGCCAAAAGCGCACTCTCTGCCAGTGTCAGTTCCCCGGCATCTTTGCCGAAGTAGGTTTGGGCCGCTGCCTGGACACCGTATGCGGAATGGCCGTAATAGATTTCGTTCAGATACATTTCAAGAATTTCTTCCTTGCTGTAGTTTAACTCCAACTGGGCGGTCAGCAGCGCTTCCTTAATCTTTCGTTCCCATGTCTTGTCCAGGGTCAGGTACAGATTGCGGGCAAGTTGGGCCGTAATCGTGCTGGCTCCCTGGTTCTTTTGCATATTTTTCAGGTTGACGTAAACGGCCATCAGGATACGCTTGAAGTCGAACCCGTAGTGCTGCCAGAAATAACGGTCCTCAATGGCGATGGTTGCCTGAACCAGATAGGGAGAGATGTCCCTGAGCGGTACGAGGATCCGGTTTTCACCGCGGTGCAGCGTATCCAGGACGTGGCCGCTGCTCGCGTAAATCGTCGTCGTTTGCTTGATGTTTGCTTCCGGCAGTGGCTGGGAGCGCAGATAAAGGACACCCAACAAAATCAGAAAAGACCCTATGAGCACACTGAAAATGGCAAACTTGACCAGCCGCTTTATCCAGCGCAGCCAGCGAATCAAAGGTGCTTCGCGAACCACTTCCACCGCTTATCACGTCCTTTCCAACCGAAATCGGGAGGGAAGCTTCGCATCATAATCGGCCATACTGTAAGGAGAACCAGTCAGGAGATCTGATTCGGTTGGTATCCCCCCTGCCTATGACCAGCCAGAGCCGACAGAACAGGCCGAAACGCAGTCGGATGCTAGTATCAGTATGGGATCATCTGCCAGGCGCTATACTCGTCTGAAAGCAGTGGAAAAATTGCTTGCATTTTGAGAGGCAGCTACTATAATTCATGTTGACGTGCAAAAAACGATCGATGGACAAGGCCAACGCACTGCGGCCAACAACGGATCGGACACGTACCGGACGACGGGGTTCCTGTTGCCGGGCGAATGTAAGAGGAGGATGGGAACAGATGGAGATGGAGTTGTGGTACACAGAGAAACAGACGGAAAACCACGGGATTACGTCGAAAATCACCGAAACCCTACATAGTGAAAAAACGGAGTTTCAGCAGATTGACGTCATCCATACAAAGCAGTTCGGACGCATGCTGGTCTTGGATGGTATGGTGATGACCACGGACGTGGATGAGTTTGTCTACCATGAGATGATTTCGCACGTGGCGCTCAACACGCACCCCAACCCGAAAAAGGTGCTGGTGGTTGGCGGGGGCGACGGCGGCGCAATCCGCGAAATCGTGAAGCACGATTCCGTTGAGAAAGCCGTCCTGGCTGAAATCGACGGCGGCGTTATCGAAGCGTGCAAAAAATACTTTCCCCAGATCGCCAGCGAATTGAGCGGAAATCCGCGCGTCGAGGTAAAGGTGATCGACGGCGTGAAGCATATTCACGAAAGCAAAGGGGAATACGACGTGATCCTGGTTGATTCCACTGAACCGGTCGGACCTGCTGTCGGCCTGTTTGAGAAGAGCTTCTATCAGGGGATCTACGAAGCATTGAAGCCGGATGGCATTCTGGTGGCCCAGACCGAGTCGCCCTGGTTTAATCGGGACCTGATCAAGCGCGTTTTTCGGGATTTGAAGTCGATCTTTCCGATCACCCGCCTGTATACCGTCAGCATCCCTACCTATCCGTCCGGTCTGTGGAGCTTTACGATAGCCTCCAAGCAGTATGATCCGTTGGAAGTAGACGCCAGCCGCATCAAGGATCTGGATACCAAGTACTACTCGCCGGAGCTGCATCATGCTGTGTTCAAACTGCCGAAGTTTGTGGAAGAACTGACTCGCGATTAGGAGGATCAGGCTGCTATGCGATTTGACGAGGCATACTCTGGCAACGTGTTTATCCGCAGTCACCATCATTACGAAGAAAGCCAGGCGGTCATTTTCGGGATGCCGATGGACTGGACGGTCAGCTTCCGTCCCGGTTCCCGCTTTGGCCCGGCCCGCATTCGGGAAGTGTCGATCGGACTGGAAGAATACAGTCCTTACCTGGATCGTCAGCTTGACGAAATCAAGTACTTTGACGCAGGCGACATCCCGCTGCCGTTTGGCAATGTAGAAGGCAGCCTGGAAGCCATTCGCTCGTTTGTGCAAAAAGTGCTGGCCGATGACAAAATGCCGATCGGCCTGGGCGGAGAACATCTCGTAACCTGGCCGGTGATTCAGGCTGTCTATGAAAAATACAAGCAGGATCTGGTCATTTTCCATTTTGACGCCCATGCCGATCTGCGCGATCACTACGAGGGGTATCCGTACTCCCATTCCACCCCGATTAAAAAGGCGTGCGAGCTGATCGGGGGCAGGAATGTATACTCCTTTGGGATCCGCAGCGGAACGAAGGAAGAATTCGAGTGGGCCAAGGAAAACATGCATCTCTACAAGTACGATGTGCTGGAACCGGTTAAACAGGTGCTGCCGACCGTCGGGAACCGCCCGATCTACCTGACCATTGACATCGATGTCCTGGACCCCTCTGCCGCCCCGGGAACCGGTACGACGGAAGCAGGCGGGATCACCTCCCGCGAGCTGCTGGAGACGATTCATTACATGGCCCGAAACGGGGCCAATGTGATTGGCTGCGACGTAGTGGAAGTGGCACCGGTCTATGACCACAGCGAAATGACGCAGATTGTTGCATCCAAAATCGTACGCGAGCTGCTGCTGGGTTTTGTAAAGGCATAGGAAGCCGTCTGTCGGCTAGAGGTCACCGTCAACCATCCTGTATCATGTGCAATGTGATACGGGATGGTTTTTTTATTGGTACAGGCAGCCTTGACCCCGGGTTCGCTCCATTTCAAAAATATATTAAACAAATATATTTACAAAGTTTTAAAAGTGAGGTATGCTAAATACTGTCAAAGGAAACGAAGAGGGGTCGGTACTGGTGAAAGAGGTTTTTTTCAACCGCAACTTTCTCAAGCTGTTTTATTCCAATCTGTTTTCAGGGTTCGGTCAGGGAATGAGCATGATTGGCATTTCCTGGTATTTGGTAGACACAGTCGGCTCCGCGCAATTGCTTGGTTCGACGATGTTCTTCTCCGCGATCCTGATGTTTTTTGTGGGACCGTATGTTGGAACGCTGATCGACCGCTTCTCCCGCAAGAAGATTTTATTGCTGATGAATGGAGGCGCGTTTCTGGTCATCGGTTTGCTTTCGGCCTGGGGCTTTTATGCGGCCTACAACGAGGTCATGCTGATTGCCATTTTCTTTGCGACGACACTAGTCTTTCAAATCCACTACCCGACGCAAGCGGCACTGGTGCAGGAAAGTTTTGACCAAAAGCACTACAAGGATATCAACAGTCTGTTGGAGATAGAAGGCCAGACAGCAAGCGTGATGGCGGGGGCCGTGGCCGGGATCGCCCTGCAGACGTTCGGTCTGCACGTGGTTCTCTTGTACGATGCCCTTTCGTACCTGTTGGCGATCCTGCTGCTCTCTCGCATCGAGTATACCTTTAAACTGGAGAATCTGGCGGAAGCCACTCCCCGTACAGGGTGGATCGGACAGCTTGGGCAGAGCCTGACCTATGTCAGGGAGCGAAGAGGACTGTTTCTGTTCGGCATTTCGGCCCTGATGCCGTTCATCGCGGTGATGGCCGGCAATCTGTTGGCCCCGGTGTTTGTCAATCAGGATCTTGCGGTAGATGTAAAGTTCTTCTCCATGCACGAGATGACCTATGCGATCGGCGCGGTAGCGGCCGGCTTCCTCATCTCCGGCGTCAGCCGCAGGTGGGGCGATACAGCCGCATTGGTGGGCAATATTCTTCTCTTTGCGTTGGTGCTGATTGTGATTGTTGCCGTACCCAACGGGTGGGTGTTCGTCGCCCTGTCCTCGCTGATGGGCTGGTGCAACGCCTCTGTCCGGCTGATTCGCCAAACCCTGTTGATGGTCATTGTCCCGATGCAGTTTATGGGGCGCCTGCTCAGTTTCTTCCAGGCGCTCGGGATGATGATGCGGCTCGTCTTGCTGGGGATTTTTACCCTGATGGTCGATGGGACAGGTGCCGGGGCGGGATACCTGGTCCTGGCCGGACTGCTGCTGATGGCCGCACTTGGCGTATATGTGTCGATGCGCATTCTACTCCATCCAACAGCAGGGTCACCGGCTTCTGCAGCAGCGCTTGGAACGGTTCCGTCACAGCGGCAGCCGGGAAGAAAGGGCCGATTCCTTTGGCTGCGCGGTCTGCGCCAGCGGTAAAGTGCCGATCTGAGGAACGATAACCCAATCGTTGGTCGTTTTTTTGAGTGTCTTCAAAACTAGAGGAAAGCCCCGTAGAAATATTGGGTCGGTAGAGACTTTATAAGGCATAGAGACACTGAAAGATACTGCAATTGTTAGGGGAGATTTCAACCCATTTAGTAACATTCCTACCGACTCCAACGATGGATCAATTGTCAATTAGATCATCGTTCACGTTGGAGAAATACGGGATGGTACAGACTACTCGACCATTACTTTTTCCGGGCAAATCTTTTGTTATTAAGCTAGGATTTCAACCTAAGAACTAATCCAAAGAGTTATAGGCATACGTACGATCTGAGCAAGCGGATGGAAGAATAAAGAAAGCCTATTTCCACAAACGCGTTTAGAGTCAAAAAAAATAATTGACATAAATGGATAAATATAGAATAATTGTATTAGAGCTGTAACATATAGGGATCCCTTTTTCAACCAGAGATAGTTTAGCATCTCAGGTAACTGAAATTTGGAAATAGGAGGTATATTTGTGTTTGTCAAGAGAACGTATGTTTTGATTGCTTTTGCCTTTTTGTTAATGGGGATCGTTATCTATTCTCCAGCCACTTTAGCCAATCATCCTAGTGGCTTCCACAACGAAACAATTCATAGTAGTGAGGATCATGAACGGATTTGTGTCGAAACAGAGGACTCTTCCACTTGGAGTTTCGACGATGCTCTTGATCATATAAGAGACTCTCTGATTTACAATGAAGATAATGGTCAATATGATGGTCTTGCTGATGACAAAATATATTTCACTTTTGAATGGGACCCGTGCGGCGAACTATCGAGTGAAGAACTTGCGAATGTTGAAATGAGAGTCTACGTAATGGATGACACATCTGATTATTGTGACGGACCGTACTCCTGTGTGTTTCATTACAGTCACCAAGGATCCCATGATGGGTATAATGACTATGGTTACGAAAAAGTATACATTCGCTCAAAAGACCTAACAAATGTTCAAAATTACATTGTAAATCATGAGTTTGGTCACACACTAGGACTTGCGGATGGCGATGGAACTTGCCCGGATAGCATTATGCATTCTGGAGACTATTATTGTAGCGGTTATCCAGAGGGACCTACACAAAAAGATCAAGAGAGCGTCGAAGATTTGGCCAACTCAACTCCTTAAAGGAAAGGGGATGCATAAACAATGTTTAAAAGAAGTAAGTTATCAATATCTGTTTTAGGTGTAGCAATAACACTATTACTTGGTATTTGGAATCAATCAAATACCCAGGTAGTTGCTCATGAGGGGGACGACCACCACACTTCAACTCTTTTAGCAGAAAATCGAGATGGTATTGAAGTGTGCGTTCAATCTTTTGTTCCAGATGAATTAAATATCAAGGCAAAAGAAAAAGTCGAAAGTTTAATTAAGGATGATTTAATGACCAACAATAAATGGAACAAGCTATTTCATGATCTAGATATAACTGTGAAAACCGGGTGTGAAGTACAACCGTATTTAATGGAAGAAGGCACCTCTCACCCTGTACTCTCAGGTACGCCAGACTCTGGTCGCATTGTCAGCCAAGCCAGTTCTTCTATGCTAACGGTATTTGTTGTACCTAATAAAACTATTGAAAAACATTTCAAAAGTTCAACTTCTCGTATTTCTCCTGAGGAAATATTATGCCAAGAAGATGTTTGCAGAGAAGTAACGACGGGTGTTTACTTGTCATTAACTGAATTTAAAAATAAAAACATTCTTGAACAAGCACTTTCTGAAGCACTTGGTTTGGACGGTCCGAAAAAGGTAGATGATAGTAATCTTCCAGAAAATAGAGAGAGGTAACAAATTTAAATGGAAGAGCAGGTTTATACCGGCTCTTCCATTTAAATTATTGAGGTAGAAGGCATGAACCAAAATAGAATAGATGGATTTATATGTAAATGCTGCAACAGAACGGTTGGAGGTTTGTGGTTATGGTAATACTCGAAAAACATCGATGTACGAGGTACGATTAGTTGGGAAGCATGGGACTAGTGCAAAATTATCGGCAAACGAATTGAAGGGGGCCACGAAGTGGATCGCCTTGTTGGCGGATAGCGAGTAGCTATTGTATAACTATGTTTTCTATGAACAACGGTAGTGAGTGCAATACGGGTTCTTATTTGGGAGGGATATGATGATAAACAGTAGATTTGTTTTTTTACTGTTAATCGGCTTATCTGTGTTGACTTTATCTTGCTCGGTAAATAATATACAAAACTCGGATAGTACTTCTCCTTTAGTCCACCCAGAACTTCTCATAGATAGAGATTCATTAATTGATGTTGTTGAACAGATGGATAATTTTATAGCAGTTGATTATACTACAGAACAAATAAAAAACCGGGAAAATGATGAAAGTTATAAAGATTACGGCATTGTCGTAAAAAAATATGTACAGAATGAACTAAAGCAAGAAGTTGATACATTCCAAACCCTTAAACATACTGATGAATCCCGTTGGCTTTTGGTAACCACTGATGTTGGGAGGGTGTATAAAATTCAGCTTGTAAAACAAAACAACATATGGCTTGTAAATGCTTATGGTGAGTTGCGATGGAAAACCTACCCCATTAAGTGATTGGCAAATGGTCCATTTGTTTCTGTCGGGCTTGCGGACGTGGATAGGCATACCCTTGAGCGGTCGTAAGACCTGATACTGGTTTCACAAAAAACAGTCGCCCGGAACTCATGTTCACTGTACCATCCTGATCTACATAACCACACAGTCCCCAGTCGACCTAGGCGTATTCACCAGGTTTCGTCTCGTAACGAAGAACAGCAGGAACTTGTTTGGGAGGATGGAAGTCCTTTACATAGTCTTTCAGGATGGTACGTCCCCCGGTGTACCCTTTCTCTCGTAATAACTCGAATATAACAATGTCACCCAGGAGATATCGGCGAATTGTATTTCGGGAATGCCTGGTTTCACGGGCAATCTCACGAATACTCTTGCCTTCTGCCCTCATGGTATGTAACGATATCACTATTCCACGCCTTAGCATGTTTTTCCCTCCGACGTTTATTTGGTCGTAACCTCGAAGGGGATATATTCGAAAGGGTGGGCCATTTTCACTCCGGCGAACCTGGGTCAATAATATACAGGCGGTGACATCGGTACTTGCTGTTTAGCACATCTACCTGCTTCCAACGGATTTAATAATAACACGGTCTCTCCCGGATGCAGTTCACCCACAGAAAAAGGGTTTCCCATCAAGTCTCAATTCACTATGCGAGCTGATTTTTAGATTTCCATAAACAGAGAGCGAACGAGAACAAATAGCTAGTCTCTTTCATTATGAAATGCTTACACCTTCTTCACTCTCCTCACTCTCCTCACCTTCCCTTCTTCCCTCTTCTTGCAGTAGAATAGTAGGGAATGAAAGCGAGGAAACGGGAATGCAGGACGTAGTGTTGACCTTGTCGATCAAACAGATGTTCAACGGCCAGGAGGAAGAAGTAAAACAACAATACCGCACCCGCGGCGTGTCCAAGCAGGCGGGCTGGTACTTTTCCTATACGGAACCGATTGCGGAAGTTGGCGAGGTGCAAACGGTGGTCAAGATAGGAGATGACGAGGTAACCATCCTGCGCCAGGGGCCGCTTGCGATGAAGCAGCGGTTTCAAGCGGGAACCAGTACGGAGTGTACGTATCACAGCCCGTATGGCCGTTTTCGGATGGCCGTGCATACGCGAAAATTGCGGCTTGAGCGGGAGCATCAGCGTCCTGTGCGGCTGGATATCTACTATCAGTTGTGGCTTGACGATGCGTACGCCGGTGAGTTCGAGCTCCATTTTCGCTTTGACTGGCAGTGAGAACGGCAGGGAAAAGGTGGAGACGCGATGAGACGGGTTCTGGGCGTTATGGCGGGTGGCTGATGGTCAAGTACCTTCTTGGCTGGCTGCTCGCCTATTCGCTGCTGTACCTGCCGCTTTCTTTGCTGAGCGGCCAGCCGTTGTCGTTTGCCTCAGTGTTGATCTGGGTGAGCGGCCATGTTGTCTACACGGCTTATCTGGCCGTGCAGCTGGAAGCGGCAGCATTAATGCCGGAAAATTGGCACTAATGACGGAATTTCGGCAGTTTGGCAAGGGGGAATGAACATGGAGAACCGGCCCATGTCAGATACCGTAGAGATGCTGCAGGCGATTCTGGGGACGATTGACGAAGGGATACACGTCGTCGATGCCAATGGCATCACGATTTTTTACAATCATGTAGCGGCCAGACTGGATGGGTTAACTCCGGAAGAAGTGCTGGGCAAGCCGCTTTTGGAGGTGTTTCCCTCGCTTGACAAGCAGTCCAGTACGCTGCTGCGCGTGATCGAAAGCGGGGAACCAATCTACGACCAGCCGCAGACGTATACCAACTGGCGCGGCGTGCGCGTGGAGACTGTCAACACCACGCTGCCGGTGCGCGTTGGCTCACGGCTGGTAGGGGCTGTGGAAGTAGCCAAGGATATCCGGAAATTGCGTGAACTGTCCGAGCGGCTGCTGGAACTGCAGGCCAAGGTGAACAAGCCGATGCGGGCAAAACGGCAGGAGACAGACGGGGCCGTCTACCGGTTTGAGGACATTATCACCCGGGATGGGGCGATGCAGCAAATCATCCAGCGGGCGCGGCGTGCCGCCCGTACCAGCTCGCCTGTTCTGATTTACGGGGAGACGGGGACAGGAAAAGAACTGTTCGTCCAATCCATCCACCACGCCTCCCGCCGCAGTGGGCGTCCCTTTATCGCCCAGAACTGCGCGGCCTTGCCTCCTTCCCTTTTGGAAAGTATCTTGTTCGGCACAACCAAAGGCAGTTTCACCGGTGCGGATGATCGACCCGGCTTGTTTGAGCTGGCGAATGGGGGCAGTTTGTTTCTGGACGAACTGAACAGCATGCCGCTTGATTTGCAGGCGAAGCTGCTGCGCGTCCTTCAGGATGGACAGGTAAGGCGCATCGGCGGCATGAAGGCGAAACAGGTGGACGTGCGGATCATGGCGGCGACCAACGAACCGCCGCAGCAGCTGCTGGAGCGGGGGGCACTTCGGGCCGACCTGTATTACCGGATTAACGTCGTCTCATTCGAAATCCCGCCACTGCGTGCCCGCAGAGAGGACATACCGCTGCTCTGCCAGCATTTTCTCAACAAGTACAGCCGCCTCTTCGAGATCCAGGTAGACGGGTTTGATGAAGCAGTCAGCAGCTTGTTTCAGAGCTATCACTGGCCGGGGAATGTCCGCGAACTGGAGCATGTAATCGAAGCGGCACTCAATGTGGTGGAGGGTCCGCAGATTCGCCTTGAGCATCTGCCGTCCTATCTCAGCGAGCGTTCTCATACGGTTAAAACGGAAAGGGTACAGCGAGCCGATTCGTCCAGCGAGGCTCTGCTTCCGGCTGCCGCAGAGCAGATGGTGGGGAGGCGCAACCTGCGCGATGTGCTGTACGAGACGGAGGAAGCGATGATTCAGGCCGCGTTGGCCCGGACCGAGGGGAATATCCTGCAGGCAGCCAAACTGTTGGGTGTTCCCAGGCAAACCTTGCAGTACAAGTTAAGCCAGCGCTCGTAGGCGGCGAATACGTGCCCGTCCCGGCTGTAAAATGGGGGAGCAGGTGGATAAGCATGAACGATCGCCAAGTCCCCCCTTGAAACGGGGATGCCGAAAAGTTGGCACCAAGGAGGGGCAAAACAAGGCGGGAATGGCCTTGGGGTCGTTTCGCGCCATGCCGTTTTTCCGGCTGTTTACCGCTCTTTTTTGTTGAAATGAGCGAAAGATACTGACGTTGGCACGCGGATTGCAACTCCTTCATCATGAACGCACATGATCAGTACCACAAGATGAAGGGGGAGTTGGCAGTGACCGTAAAAACACGCCACTGGCGCGACATTGAATTGTGGAAAGACGTGACGGAAGAACAGTGGAACGACTGGATGTGGCAGTTGACCCATACCATTCGCTCGCTGGACGATTTAAAGAAGGTGATCAACCTCACCGAAGAGGAGGAGAAGGGGGTCGGCATTGCCAGTCAGACGATTCCGCTCAACATAACGCCATACTATGCGATGCTGATGGATCCGGACGACCCGACCGATCCGGTGCGCATGCAGTCGGTTCCGTTGTCGCAGGAGATGGTTCGCACCAAGTACGATATGGAGGATCCGCTGCATGAAGACGAGGACTCTCCTGTGCCTGGACTGACCCATCGCTACCCGGACCGGGTGTTGTTTCTCGTCACCAACCAGTGTTCGATGTACTGCCGCTACTGTACCCGCCGCCGTTTTTCCGGCCAGATCGGGATGGGCGTTCCGAAGAAGCAGTTGGATGCCTGTATCGACTACATCCGCAATACACCGGAAGTGCGCGACGTGCTGCTCTCCGGCGGGGACGGCCTGTTGATCAACGACCGCATTCTGGAATACATCCTGAGCAACCTGCGCGAAATTCCGCACGTGGAAATCATCCGCATCGGCACCCGCGCCCCCGTGGTGTTTCCGCAGCGAATTACGGAAAACCTGTGCAGCATCCTGAGAAAATACCATCCGATCTGGTTAAATACACACTTTAACCATCCCAAGGAGATTACGCCGGAAGCCAGGAAAGCGTGCGAAATGCTGGCGGATGCCGGCGTACCGCTGGGCAATCAGGCGGTCATTCTGGCAGGAATAAACGACTGTCCGCATACGATGAAGAAACTGATGCACGAACTGGTGAAAATCCGCGTCCGTCCGTACTATATCTACCAGTGCGACTTGTCTGAGGGGATCGGACACTTCCGCGCGCCGGTCAGCAAAGGAATCGAAATCATTGAGCATCTGCGCGGCCATACCTCCGGCTATGCAGTGCCGACTTTTGTGGTCGACGCGCCGCACGGCGGGGGCAAGATTCCGGTTAGTCCCAACTACATCATTTCGCAGTCGGCGGATAAAGTGGTGCTGCGCAACTTTGAAGGGGTCATCACCTCTTATCCGGAACCGAAGAATTACAAACAGCACGACGAAGAAAACTGCGAATACTGCCAGGCGGCAAAAGGGAAAAGTGTCGGCATCGCCTCCCTGATGCGGGATGAGCGGGACAACCTGGAGCCGGTCGCCTTGACGCGAAACGAGCGGATCAAGGCGACCAAGGTAAAGTCGCTTGCCGATATCCGCCGGGAGCAAAAAGAGAAGCGCGAACGACAAGGCGCACAGGGTGCGGCGGGAGAGTAAGCAGGATCAGGGCGATCTCAGAAGTGGGATCGCCTTTTTTGATGCCCCAAGCTGCTTGAATACAAAGTGAGTAACGGGAGAGCGGCCATTTTCCGCACGAATGACTTTGCCAACCATCCAAGCGGAGCAATCCCGAGGCACCAAGGCGAAATGTACCATAGCAGCCATGTCCGGGCTGTGTTATAGTCAAAGTAACAGCGTTGTATCGCTTTTCTCTTTTTTGCTTGATCTGAGCGTACGCTCAGGGAAGTCTGCCAATCCGTAACATTACGTTTTTCGGCCATTCCTCCATTTTTGAATGAATAGTCATTCATTTTTTCGGAGAATTCTGCTAAGATGGGGGTACGCATATCTTTTTCATAGAGATAATGAAGGAGTTGAGAGTCGTGGATTGGTTGCCGTTGGTTAATCTGCTTGCTTTCTTTCTGGTTCTGGCGTACGGATTGTACCTGGTTGCGCACGTCCTCTACAGCCGTTACCTCTTTATCAAACTGGGCAGGAAGGGGGACGTGAAAGAAGATTTTCGCACGCGCCTTAACCTGGTGATTGAAAACGTTTTCCTGCAAAAAAAGCTGCTGAAAGACAGGAAAAGCGGCGTTATGCACGTGATCATGTTTTACGGCTTCATTATCCTTCAATTTGGCGCCATCGAACTGATCTTGAAGGGGCTGATCAAGGGATTTGAGCTTCCCTTTGGCAGTGCCCATCCGTACTTCAGTTTGATGCAGGAGATAACCACGTTTCTGATTCTTCTTGCGGTTAGCTATGCCTATTACCGGCGCTACATCGAGAAGCTGGCCCGGCTGAAACGGGGCTGGAAGGCCGGACTCGTGCTGATTTTTATCTCCACGTTGATGGCATCCGTGTTGTTGTCGCTGGCCTTTGAACAACTTTGGCTGGGGCACGAACCGTCTCTGTATGCGCCGATCTCTTCACTGATTGCCGTACCTTTTGCCGGAATCAGCGAAACGGCGGCAGCGGCGCTGTTCTACCTGTTTTGGTGGGCGCACCTCTTGATTCTGCTGGCGTTTGCCGTCTATGTTCCGCAGTCCAAGCACGCTCACTTGATCTTTGCCCCGATTAATGTCTGGTTCAAGAAGCTTGATCCGCCGGGCAAGCTTTCGTCAATCGATTTCGAGGATGAGACGCAGGAAGAGTTCGGGGTCGGCAAGATTGAAGACTTTACGCAGACACAATTGATCGATTTGTATGCCTGTGTGGAGTGTGGGCGCTGCACCAGCATGTGCCCCGCTTCCGGCACCGGCAAAATGTTGAGCCCAATGGATCTGATCGTTAAGATGCGCGACCACCTGACCGAAAAGGGAGCCGCGATCACCTCCCGCACGCCGTGGATGCCCAGCTTCGCCTTTGCCGGAACGACCGCCAACCAGTTGGCCGTACAGGCCGGCCAGGCGGCGGCAGCGGCGGAAGCAGAGTCGGCAGCCGGCAGTACTTTGGCACAAGCTGGAATCTACAATGTCAACCTGATTGGCGACGTGATTACCGAACAGGAGCTGTGGGCCTGTACAACCTGCCGCAACTGCGAAGACCAGTGCCCGGTGATGAACGAGCATGTGGACAAGATTATCGACATGCGTCGCTACCTGGTGATGACCGAGGGCAGCATGCCGCAGGAGGCGCAGCGCGCGCTCAACAACATCGAGCGCCAAGGCAACCCCTGGGGCATCAACCGTAAAGATCGAACCAAGTGGATAGAAGGGCTGAACGGCGAGTACGAGGTGCCGACGGTACAGGAAACAGACGACTTTGAATACTTGTTCTGGGTTGGGGCGATGGGCTCTTTCGACAACCGCAGCATCAAGATTACGCAAGCGTTTGTCAAGCTGATGCACCATGCAGGCGTTACATTTGCCATCCTCGGCAACGAAGAGAAAAACTCCGGCGATACGGCGCGTCGTATCGGCAATGAGTTTCTGTTCCAGCAGCTCGCGCAAGAAAACATCGCCCTGTTTGAAGCGTACGGTGTGAAGAAAATCGTCACCTGCGACCCGCACGCATACAATACCTTTAAAAACGAGTATCCCGAGTTTGGTCTGCAGGCAGAGGTGTACCATCACTCCGAACTGCTGGCACAGTGGATAAAAGAAGGGCGGCTCAAACCGACGAAAGAAGTGAAGGAGCGCGTCACCTACCATGACTCCTGCTACCTTGGGCGCTACAACGAGATCTACGACAAGCCGCGCGACATTCTCAAGAGCATCCCAGGCATGGAAATTGTGGAGATGAAGCGCAGCGGATGTGACAGCATGTGCTGCGGTGCCGGCGGCGGTCTGATGTGGATGGAAGAACATGAGGGAACCCGCATCAACGTGGCCCGTACCGAGCAGGCACTGGAGGTAAATCCGACGGCAATTGCCAGCGCGTGTCCGTACTGCCTGACGATGATGAGTGATGGCGTCAAAATGAAAGAAGTGGAGGATCGGGTGAAGACCAGGGATATCGCCGAAATCTTGGCGGAGGCGATCTGACTGAAGCGGGAGAACGGGAGATTGAACCTCGGTCATGTCCATGCGGGAAGGGCGAAGCCGTACAATCGGTACGGCTTCCTGCCTTTTTCCTTTTGCGGAAAGACAATTGACGAAAGCGTCGGAAACAGCGAAAATGAAAAGAAAAGTGAGCGACCGCTCGTTCGTTTGGGTGAATCTGTAAGTCCAAGCTGTTTTTTGACAATGTCGACTTTTTAAAAAGGAGTGACGCGGATGAAGACAGTGATTGCCGGAGCTGCCCGCACACCGATTGGCAAGTTTGGCGGCTCTCTGAAAGAGTTGTCGGCCGTCGAGCTGGGGGCTGTTTCCATCAAGGAAGCACTGGCGCGTGCAGGCATCAGTGGTGACCAGGTAGACGAGGTGATCATGGGCATGGTGATCCAGGCCGGTGCCGGACAGGTGCCTTCCCGGCAAGCGGCCTGCAAGGCGGGGATTCCCTGGCATGTGGCCAGTCAGACAATCAACAAGGTCTGCGCTTCCGGCATGCGGGCGGTGACGCTGGCTGATCAGATCATCCGTGTGGGGGACGGCGAGATTATCGTGGCGGGCGGCATGGAAAGCATGAGCAACGCCCCCTACGCTCTTCCGCGGGCCCGCTACGGTTTCCGTATGGGCGACGTGGAAGTAAAAGACTTGATGATGTACGACGGCCTCACCTGCCCGTTTGACCAGGTGCCGATGGCCGTGCACGGCAGCAATGTGGCGGAAGAGTACGGGATCACCCGACAGATGCAGGATAAATGGGCGTACCGCAGTCAGCGCCGGGCGGCGGAAGCAGTGGCGGGCGGCCGCTTTGCCGAGGAGATTGTACCCGTTACCGTACCCCGAAAAAAAGGAGAACCGTATACGATTGACCGCGACGAGGCGCCGCGTCCCGACACCACTCTGGAGGTGCTGGCCAAGCTGCCTCCCGTTTACAAGCAGGACGGGACGATTACCGCCGGCAATGCGCCAGGGATCAATGACGGTGCCGCCGCGATGGTATTAATGTCGGAAGCGAAGGCCCACTCGTTGGGAATTCGCCCGCTGGCCACCATACTCGGCCACGCACAGGTGGCGGCGGAAGCGCCGTATATCGCCACAACGCCCGGGCTGGCGATCAACAAATTGTTGGAGAAAACCGGTGTGCAGCTCCATGAAATCGACTTGTTTGAAGTGAACGAAGCCTTTGCCGCCGTTCTGTTAACCAGCGGCAAAATCGTCGGTTGGGACGAGGAGAAGGTAAACGTCAATGGCGGGGCGATCGCGCTTGGTCACCCGATCGGCGCCAGCGGCGCGCGAATCATCATCACCTTGATCCATGAACTGCGTCGGCGCGGTGGCGGTTTGGGGATCGCCGCCATCTGCAGTGGAGCGGCACAAGGAGATGCGATTCTGCTGCAAGTAGAAGGAGCGAGGAAAGAGGAGGCGTGACAGGGATGAAAGTACAGAAACTGTTGGTTGTCGGTTCCGGGCAGATGGGCAGCGGTATCGCACAAGTGGCGGCACAGGCCGGGCTGCAGGTACTGCTGCACGACATCAAGCAGGAATTTGTGGAGCGGGGACTGCAGACGATCGCCCGCAACCTCACCCGCAGTGTGGAGAAAAACAGGATAACCGAAGACGACAAGCAGACGATCCTTTCGCGGATATCGCCAAGCACCGACCTGGCAGATGCCAACGACGTCGACTTCATCGTGGAAGCGGTGACAGAAAACATGCAGATCAAAACGGATATTTTTCGCCAGTTGGATGAAATCTGCCCACCGCATGCGGTTTTGGCGAGCAACACATCGTCCCTGCCCATCACCGAACTGGCCGCTGTAACCAGACGGCCGGAAAAGATTATCGGCATGCACTTCATGAATCCGGTGCCGGTCATGAAGTTGGTCGAGATTATCCGCGGGCTGCAGACCGCCGATGAAGTGTACCAACTGGTGGAGGACCTGGCCAGACAGATGGGCAAAGTGCCGGTCAGCGTGAACGACTTTCCCGGATTCGTCTCCAACCGGGTGCTGATGCCGATGATCAATGAGGCGATTTACTGCGTGTACGAGGGAGTGGCCGCGCCAGAGGCGATTGATGAAGTGATGAAGCTGGGCATGAACCACCCGATGGGACCGCTTGCGCTGGCTGATTTTATCGGTCTGGATACCTGCTTGTACATCATGGAGGTGCTGTACGAAGGGTTTGGTGATTCCAAATACCGTCCCTGCCCGCTGCTGCGCAAATACGTAAAGGCGGGATGGCTGGGGAAAAAGAGCGGACGCGGGTTTTACGTCTATACGTAGGCCCACGCGCAGCAAGCACAACTGCCCCATGTGATTCGCCATGACGAACGCAGACGTTGTGGCGGTTTATCCCATTATGACCGGAACCCAAGCCATTTTCCGCTTAAGGAGAGGAACGATCACCATGGATCTTCGGTTTACGGAAGAACAAGAGATGATGCGTAAAATGGTGCGCGATTTCGCACAAAAGGAGATTGCTCCCTTTGTACCGGTGATGGAAGAACAGGATCGGTTTCCCCGTGAGATCGTCAGCAAGATGGGCGAGATGGGGCTGCTTGGTATTCCCATCGCCGAAGAGTGGGGCGGGGCCGGAGCCGATTTTATCTCATACATCCTGACGATCAACGAAATCTCCAGGGTAAGCGCGACGGTTGGAGTGATCTTGTCCGTACACACCTCTGTCGGCACGAATCCGATCCTTTATTTTGGCACCGAGGAGCAGAAGCGGCGCTACCTTCCCAAACTGGCAAGCGGACAATACCTGGGAGCGTTCGCGCTAACCGAGCCCTGCGCCGGTTCGGATGCGGGAAGCATTCGCACAACTGCTGTCCGTCAGGGGGATGAGTACGTGCTGTCCGGGAGCAAGGTGTTCATCACCAACGGCGGTGAGGCAGACACGTACATCACCTTTGCCGTCACCGATCCGACCAAGGGCAAGAAAGGAATCTCCGCCTTTATCGTCGAAAAAGATACACCAGGATTCTTGATCGGCAAAAAAGAGAAGAAGATGGGGCTGAACGGCTCCAGCACGACGGAACTGATCTTTGATCAGGCCCGGGTACCGGCGGAAAACCTGCTGGGACGTGAAGGTGACGGGTTTACCATCGCGATGGCCAACCTGGACGTCGGACGGATTGGGATCGCCGCACAGGCACTGGGTATCGCTGAAGCGGCACTGGCTTACGCTGTCGATTACGCCAGGGAACGAAAACAGTTTGGTCAGCCGATTGCCAGGCAGCAGGCCATTGCGTTTAAGCTTGCTGACATGGCTGCGCTGGTGGAAGCGGCGCGTCTGTTGGTCTACCGGGCGGCCTGGCTGAAAGAGAGCGGTCTTTCCTGCGGCAAGGAAGCGGCGATGGCCAAGCGCTTTGCCTCAGACGCGGCCATGAAGATCACGACGGAAGCGATCCAGGTATTTGGCGGATACGGCTACACCCGCGAATATCCGGTAGAACGGCTGTTCCGCGACGCCAAAGTGACGCAGATTTACGAGGGCACCAACCAGATTCAGCAAATCGTCGTGGCCAAACATTTGCTTGGTGAGCAATGATGATAAACCATACGCGGAAAGCGGTTAGGAGTGTGGAACGAGATGGACTTCCGTCTGACAGAAGAGCAAGAGATGATTCGCAAGATGGTCCGCGACTTCGCTGAGACGCAGGTGGCACCGACGGCGGCCGAGCGTGACGAGGAGGAGCGGTTTGACCGGGAGATCTTTGACCAGATGGCGGAACTGGGGCTGACCGGGATTCCCTGGCCGGAAAAGTACGGTGGTGCAGGAGCCGATTACCTGAGCTACGTGCTGGCTGTGGAAGAGCTGTCCCGTGTCGATGCCTCCGTCGGCGTGACGCTTTCTGCCCACGTGTCTCTGGCCAGTTGGCCGATATACAAGTTTGGAACGGAAGAACAGAAACAAACGTTTCTCAGGCCGCTCGCCGAGGGGAAAAAAATCGGGGCGTACTGCCTGACCGAGCCGGGCTCCGGCTCTGATGCAGCCGGAATGCGCACGACAGCGGTCAAAGACGGGGATCACTACGTGTTGAACGGCAGCAAGATCTTCATTACCAACGGCGGAGTGGCTGACATTTACATCGTCTTTGCGGTCACCGATCCCGCTTTAAAGCACAAAGGAATCAGCGCGTTTATCGTCGAGAAAGGAACGCCAGGTTTTTCGATGGGCAAAAAAGAGAAGAAACTGGGCATCCGTTCGTCGCCGACGCTGGAAGTGATTTTCGAAAACGCACGCGTTCCGGCAGCCAATCTGCTGGGAGAAGAGGGTCAAGGGTTCACCATTGCCATGATGACGCTGGATGGCGGACGCAACGGGATTGCCGCACAGGCGCTGGGGATCGCCCAGGGAGCATTGGATCACGCACTGGCCTACGCCAAAGAGCGGCATCAGTTTGGCAAGCCAATCGCCAAGCAGCAGGCCATTGCGTTTAAACTGGCCGACATGGCCACGAAAATAGAGGCAGCCCGCCTGCTCACCTACCAGGCGGCATGGCTGGAGGATCAGGGGCTTCCCTATGGTCAGGCATCAGCGATGTCCAAGCTGTTTGCCGGCGACATTGCCATGGAGGTTGCCACGGAAGCTGTACAGGTGTTTGGCGGATACGGCTACACCCGCGAGTATCCGGTCGAACGCTTCATGCGTGACGCCAAGATCACGCAGATTTACGAAGGGACCAACGAAATCCAGCGCTTGGTCATCAGCAATTACCTGCTCAAGAAATAACCGGAGCGCATGGGCCGTCCGGACATCGTTGGACAACAGGGCGGACGGCCCCAAAAAGCCGCTTTCAACAGACGGAGGGCAGTCTCGACATGCACGATATTTCCAAACGAATCCTCGCCGGTGATGTACGGGGAGCAGCCCGCGCCATCACCTGTATCGAAAACGACTATCCGGAGAGGGCGCAAATATTGCGGGAGATTTTTCCCCACACGGGTCGGGCCAGGTTGATTGGCATCACCGGCTCACCGGGTGCGGGGAAAAGCTCGCTGGTGGACGTCCTGATCGGCTTCCTGCGTGCGCAGGGCTTGACTGTAGGCGTGGCGGCGGTCGATCCGACCAGTCCCTTTACGGGAGGCGCACTGCTGGGGGACAGGGTGCGCATGCAGCACCACGCGGTGGACAGCGGCGTCTTTATTCGCAGCATGGGCACACGCGGCAGTCTCGGCGGCCTCTCCCGCAACACCAAGGATGCGGTACGGGTGATGGACGCCTACGGCTGCGATGTGGTGCTGATCGAGACCGTTGGCGTGGGGCAATCGGAGTTGGACGTGATGAACATCGCCGATACGACGATCGTGGTGCTTACGCCCGGCGGCGGGGATTCCGTGCAGGCGTTCAAGGCAGGAATTATGGAAATCGCTGACCTGTTTGTGATCAACAAGGCGGACCTGCCCGGTGTAGGCAAACTGGAGACGGAAGTAGAACAGATGCTGGATTTGGTAAAACACGACGCCGCCTGGCGACCGCCGGTGGTCAAAACGATTTCCACCCAAAAGCAGGGGATCGATGAACTCTGGCAGCAGGTGGAAAAGCACCATTCCTTTCTGAAGGAAAGCGGCCTGTGGGAGGAACGGCGCTCCCGCCATTTGCGGGAGGAGGTGCTGGACATCGTAAGCTATCAGGTAGCGCAGGCAATCCAGCAGAGGCTTGTGTCCGGCTCTTATGCCGAGAGGCTGGAAGCGGTGGCGGCCAGACGGGAAGATCCTTATTCTGCGGCGGCAGAGATCGTCCATAGCTGGTTTGACCTTGCCGAGTTCCGCGCAAAATAAGGATTGTGGCTGCAGGGTTCTCGTCGTATAATGAGAGCAAAGCAAGCCAATTCTTATCTGGTCATCCTGACCGACTAAACGCTCAGTCAGTTCGCGAGGTGTGTATCCAGTGTCTGAACGAAAGAAAGCAATCCCGTCTTTGGTCAAAGATCCCAAACTGATTGAAAAGCGGCGCGAACAGATCATCGAGGCGGCGGTTGATCTGTTTATTCACAAAGGCTTTCACAAGACGACAACGCGTGAAATCGCCCGCGCTTCCGGTTTTAGCATCGGCACCTTGTACGAATACATCGAGTCCAAGGAAGATGTCCTGTACCTCGTCTGTGACGCAATTCACGCCGAGGTGGAGAATCGGCTCAGAGAAGCGATTACCTACCAGGGAACCGGTCTCAAGATCCTGAAGATGGCCCTGCGCAGTTTTTTCCGCGTGATGGATCAGATGAGCGACCGCGTACTGCTGATCTACCAGGAAACCAAATCGCTGCCGGGAGACACGATGCGTTATGTGCTGCGCCGGGAGGAAGAAATCGCCGAGATATTTGAAGAGATTTTGCGCAAAGGCATTGCCGACGGCTCCATCTCGATTGACGAGAAACACGTCAAGCTGATGGCTCATAACATCATGGTCCTGGGGGAGATGTGGGTGTTTCGCCGCTGGACGCTCAAGAAAGACTACACCCTGGAAGAGTACACAGAAAAACAAACGGCCCTGCTGCTGCGCGACATCAGCGTTCAATCGACCCGGTAGGCGGAAGAGGAGAGCCGGAACAATCAGATCCATGCTGCAAGATTTTGCTGATGGTGTGAGAAAACACAGGCGGTACCAGCGAAAGGGCCGCCTGTTTGAGGAGGGAGCAAGTTTGGAAACGGTAGCGTACCGACCGGTCAACAAGATTCGTTTTGTAACCGCGGCCAGTCTCTACGATGGACACGACGCTTCCATTAACATCATGCGCCGTATCCTGCAGGCGTCGGGCGCGGAAGTGATCCACCTTGGTCACAACCGCTCCGTGGAGGAAGTGGTTACGGCCGCCATTCAGGAGGATGTCCAGGGCATCGCTGTCAGCTCCTACCAAGGCGGTCACATGGAATACTTCAAGTACATGATCGACCTGCTGCGGGAGCGCGGAGCAGGTCATATCCGGGTGTTTGGCGGCGGCGGAGGTGTGATCGTGCCGCGGGAGATCCGGGAACTGGAAGCCTACGGCGTCAGCAAGATTTTCTCGCCTGATGACGGACGCAATCTTGGCCTGCAGGGCATGATTAATCTGATGCTGCGGGAAACCGATTTTCCAACCGTCAAGCAGTTGGAAAACGAGCTGGATGAACTGATCCGGCAGAATCACAAGGCCGTGGCCAGGCTGATCTCGCTGGCCGAGTACGCCGTACAGCAGCCGGATCTGTTTGCTCCTGTTTCGGAAAAACTGCCGAAGCCGGAGCGGGTGATTCCGGTTTTGGGGATTACCGGTACAGGCGGAGCAGGAAAGAGCTCGTTGACCGACGAACTGGTTCGCCGTTTTCTCAACACCTATTCCGAAAAAACCGTTGCCATTCTCTCCATTGATCCTTCCAAGCAAAAAACGGGCGGAGCACTGTTGGGCGACCGCATCCGGATGAATTCCAACCAAACGCCGCGCGTATACATGCGCAGTCTGGCCACGCGCAAATCTGGCTCGGAGCTGTCTGCTGCCATCCATGATGCCCTCAAAGTGGTGAAAGCAGCCGGGTTTGACCTGGTCATCGTGGAAACGAGCGGCATCGGCCAGGGGGATGCCCAGGTTGCGGAGGTTTGCGACGTGGCGATGTACGTGATGACCAGCGAGTATGGCGCACCGACCCAGTTGGAGAAGATCGACATGCTCGACTTCGCCGACATTGTGGCGATCAACAAGTTTGACCGTAAAGGCTCGGAAGACGCGCTGCGCGAAGTGCGCAAGCAGTATCGCCGCAACCATAACGCCTTTGATCTGCCGGACGAACAAATCCCGGTTTATGGGACCATCGCCAGCCAGTTTAACGATCCCGGCACCAATGTCCTTTTTGCGGCTGTCATGCGAGCGCTCGTTCAGAAAACGGGTGTCGACTGGCCTGTCGAGCATCTGGATCCAACCCCGATCTCCATCCACAAACCGTCGCTGATCCCGGCGGAAAGAATCAACTACTTGCAGGAGATCGCCAACACTGTCCGCTGGTATCGGACGTTTACCGCGGAACAGGCGGCAATCGCCCGCAAGCTGTTCCAACTGCAAGGCGCCAAGGAAGCGGTGCTCGCTTCCGGCGAACCGGCGGCAGAAGAGGTGGTCGCTGTACTGGAACGGCAAGTGGCTCATTTTGAAGCGCAGCTCCATCCGGAATGCCGGAAGATCCTTGACAATTGGCCCAGGCTGAAGGAGGCATACAGACAAGATCAATTTGTCACTAAAATCCGCGACAAAGAGATTGTGACCAACCTGTATTCCGAATCGCTCTCCGGAACGCGGATTCCCAAGGTTTGTCTGCCCGATTTCGCCGATTGGGGCGAGATTCTGAAGTGGTCGCTGAAAGAAAATGTGCCTGGTCAATTCCCGTTTACGGCGGGCGTCTTCCCTTTCAAGCGCGAAGGAGAAGAACCGCGCCGCCAGTTTGCCGGAGAAGGAACGCCGGAGCGGACCAACCGCCGTTTTCACTTTCTGTCGAAAAATGATGAAGCGAAGCGGCTTAGTACAGCTTTTGACAGTGTTACTCTCTACGGGGAAGATCCCGACTACCGACCGGACATCTACGGCAAGATCGGGAATAGCGGCGTCAGCGTCTGTACGCTGGACGACATGAAGAAGCTGTACGCCGGTTTTGACCTGTGCGCCCCCAGCACGTCGGTCTCGATGACGATCAACGGACCGGCTCCGATGATTTTGGCGATGTTTATGAACACAGCGATCGACCAGCAGGTGGAGAAATTTGTCGAGCGGGAAGGGCGGCAGCCCACCGCGGAGGAGTACCAGCAGATCAAGGCGTTCACGTTATCCACCGTCCGCGGAACGGTGCAGGCCGACATTTTAAAAGAAGACCAAGGGCAAAACACCTGCATCTTTTCAACCGAGTTTGCCCTGCGGATGATGGGCGACATCCAGCAGTACTTCATCGATCACAATGTACGAAACTACTATTCGGTCTCCATTTCCGGCTACCATATCGCCGAAGCGGGGGCCAACCCGATTACCCAACTGGCGTTTACGCTGGCCAATGGCTTCACGTACGTGGAGTATTACCTGAGCCGCGGGATGCACGTGGATGATTTTGCGCCCAATCTGTCCTTTTTCTTCTCCAACGGTCTCGATCCAGAATACACGGTGATTGGCAGGGTAGCGCGGCGCATCTGGGCGACGGCAATGAAGTACCGTTATGGTGCCAACGAGCGCAGCCAGAAGCTGAAGTATCACATCCAGACATCGGGGCGCTCCCTGCACGCGCAGGAGATGGACTTTAACGACATCCGCACGACTCTGCAGGCGCTGATCGCCATCTACGACAACTGCAACTCGCTGCATACCAATGCGTATGACGAAGCCATCACGACTCCAACGGAAAACTCGGTGCGGCGGGCAATGGCCATTCAGATGATCATCAACAAGGAGTTTGGCTTGGCCAAAAACGAAAATCCGCTGCAAGGTTCGTTTATCATCGAAGAACTGACCGATCTGGTGGAGGAAGCGGTTCTCATGGAGTTTGAACGGCTCAACGCCCGCGGCGGCGTGTTGGGAGCAATGGAGACCCAGTATCAGCGCGGCAAGATTCAGGACGAATCCATGTATTACGAATTGAAAAAACACTCCGGCGACTTGCCGATCATCGGGGTCAACACGTTTCTCAACCCCAACGCGTCGGAGGAAGATTACGACATCGAACTGGCCCGTGCCACCGAAGAGGAGAAAGAACAGCAAATCCAAAACCTGCGCGCCTTTCAGGAGCGGCATCGTGAGGAGGCACCGCGGGCCCTTAAGCGGCTGCAGGAGGTGGCCGTCTCCGGCGGCAACATCTTTGCCGAGCTGATGGAGACGGTAAAAGTGGCCTCGCTCGGCCAGATCAGCAGAGCGCTGTACGAAGTGGGCGGACAGTATCGCCGCAACATGTAGCGGACAACAACGGTCGTGCCGCGTCAGGAGGGTGCGGCCGTTTTTCTTTTCCCCTCTTGCATCGCTTGCATTTTCCAGTAAAATAAGGAATACTGTAAACTAGCCAAGTTATCGTTGGGAAAGGACGTGCCCGGGTTGAGTCAACTACTTCAACATATTCCACCGGAAAAACTGAACGAGATGGCAATGGTCGACATTGCATTTGAGATTTTGAAAGAGACCAATCAACCGCAAAACTTTCGCGATTTGATGAACCAGATAGCCGCGCTGCGGAACATGTCAGAAGAAGAAATGATGAAGATGATTGCCCAGGTTTATACCGAAGTGAACATCGACGGCCGATTTGTCTGCCTGGGGGACAATATCTGGGGCTTGAAGCGCTGGTATCCGATGGAGACGGTCGAAGAGACCCATGAAAGCGGCAAGAAGAAAAAAGTTCCGCTGGATGACGACTTCGACTACGATGAAGAAGTCGAAGATGATCTGGTGGAAGAGTTCGACGATGAAGATGAGATCGAGCTGCTGGACGATGACGACGAATTCGACGATGACGATCTGGATGATGAAGCACTTGATGATGAAGAGATCCTTGAAGAAGAGGACGACATCTTCGACGAAGACGAAGAGATAAACGACGAGGCGATAGAAGAGATAGACGAGGAAAATGACGACTTTTAGCGGGTTGACTTCCATATTTAAAACAGTATAAAATACTCCTTGGGCTTCACATGAAGGGATACCATATATGGGAACGCTATAAAACAAAAGTGCCCCTACCTGCTTGGCGGGATAGGCAACGCTTTTGTTTTTTTCTTTTTTTGGGAGCCATCCTCACCGGATTCCGCTTATCGGCTGCTTTTGAACACATGCAAAAGAGAAAGAGGGGACACATACAGTGGCAAAGTACATTTTTGTTACCGGTGGGGTCGTATCCTCACTTGGCAAAGGGATTACAGCAGCATCACTGGGACGTCTGCTAAAAAACAGGGGCTTGAAGGTAACCATTCAAAAATTTGACCCGTACATCAACGTGGATCCGGGAACGATGAGCCCGTACCAGCACGGTGAGGTGTTTGTCACTGATGACGGAGCGGAGACTGATCTGGACCTGGGACACTACGAACGATTCATTGATATAAATCTCAATGCCAACTCCAATGTCACCACGGGAAAGATCTACTCTGCCGTTATCTCCAAAGAGCGGCGGGGTGACTACCTGGGCGGAACGGTACAGGTGATTCCGCACATCACCAACGAGATCAAGGAACGGGTCTTTCTGGCGGCGGAACAGACCGGGGCGGACGTGGTGATCACGGAAATCGGCGGAACCGTGGGAGACATCGAAAGTCTGCCGTTCCTGGAAGCGATACGCCAGATCAAGAGCGATATTGGACGCGACAACGTGATGTACATCCACGTGACGCTGATTCCCTACATCAGCGCGGCCGGCGAGCTCAAGACCAAGCCGACCCAGCACAGCGTAAAGGAACTGCGCAGTCTGGGGATTCAGCCAAACGTGATCGTAACCCGCACAGAGCGTCCGCTCTCCGAAGAGATGAAAGACAAGCTGGCTCTTTTCTGCGACATCGACCGGAATGCAGTGATCGAAGCGCTGGACGCCGAAACCATTTACGAAGTCCCGCTGCTTTTGCAGAAACAAGGACTGGATGAATACGTCTGTCGACACCTCGGCCTCGATTGCGGCGAAGCGGATATGACCGAGTGGAAGGCATTGGTGGAGAAGATCAAGAACACCACCCACATTACGCGCATTGCCATTGTCGGCAAATACGTAGAGCTGCATGACGCCTATCTTTCTGTCGCCGAAGCGCTGTATCATGCCGGGTATGCCAACGACAGCGAAATCGAGATCAAGTGGGTGCAGGCGGAAGAAGTAACGCCTGACAATGTGGATGAGCTGCTGGGAGATGTGGACGGCATCCTCGTTCCCGGCGGATTTGGCGACAGAGGGGTGGAAGGAAAAATAACCGCAACGCGCTATGCCCGGGAGCAAAAGATTCCGTTCCTCGGCATCTGCCTGGGGATGCAGGTGGCAGTGATCGAGTTCGCCCGTCATGTCGCCGGGATGGAAGGAGCCAACAGCTCGGAAATTGACCCCAACACGCCTTATCCGGTCATCGACCTGCTGCCGGAGCAGAAGGAAGTCGAGAACAAAGGCGGCACCATGCGCCTTGGACTTGACCCCACCAAGGCGGCACCGGGCAGTCTCTTGGAGCGCGCCTACCAGCAGTCCATGATTTATGAACGGCACCGTCATCGTTACGAAGTAAACAACGAGTACCGCGAACAACTGGAGAAGCTGGGGCTTTCCTTTTCCGGAACCTCGCCTGACGGTCGGCTGGTGGAGGCAATCGAACTGCCCGACCATCCGTGGTTTTTGGCGACGCAGTTCCATCCTGAGTTTACCTCACGTCCAAACCGTCCTCAGCCATTGTTCCGCGAATTCGTTAAAGCTGCTCTGGCAGCCAAGGCAGCTGCACAATCCCGATTCTGAATGGGGCGGACCAGCTGCTCTCGTCCCTTTCTCTGCAACTGATGACATACCTTGCCGGTGGATGCCTCGTGGGCATCCACCATTCTGTTTGGCCGGAAAAAGCTGTTTGTTTATCGCCTTTCTGTTCCACAGCCCTCCTCTTTATCAGCCCAATCCCCTTACCCGCAACTTTTGTGAAAATGACCGCGCTGATTCAGCAGGATTTTCCAGATTACTAGCGAATTTTGAGAAAGGTTATTTTGAGGATGTAGAGTCGAGAGGGGGAAAAGGCAGATGCAGCAGCAGAAAAAAATATTGGTAGTGGACGATCAGTATGGAATCCGCATTCTGTTGTATGAAGTTCTGGGCAAGGAAGGGTACGCCACGTTTCAAGCTGCAAACGGCAAACAGGCCTTGGAGATTGTGCAAAAGGAATCTCCGCATCTCGTCATTCTTGACATGAAGATACCCGGCATGGACGGCATTGAGATCCTCAAACACATCAAAAGTATTGACAAGAACATCAAGGTCATCATGATGACGGCCTATGGAGAACTGGACATGATCAAGGAAGCCACCCAGCTTGGCGCGCTGACCCATTTTACCAAACCGTTTGATATTGACGAGCTGCGCCACGCCGTCAATCAACAGCTGGCATGTTGATGTACGGCACTGTTAAGAACTACATACATGTGGTATAATAAACCGAGTTCATGATCACCCGGAGGAGGAATCATACTGTCATGCCATTGGTACCGATGACCGCGTTTATTGAAGATAGCAAAAAGAATAAATATGCTGTCGGCCAGTTCAACCTGAACAACCTGGAGTTTACACAGGCGATCACGGAAGCGGCGATGGAGGAAAAATCGCCTGTGATCTTCGGTGTGTCCGAAGGGGCAATGCGTTATATGGGCCTGGACTATACCGTTGCCATGGCCAAAGCGGCCGCAGAGCGCGCGGGAGTTCCGGTTGCCCTTCACCTGGACCACGGCAGCAGCTTTGAAGTGGTGATGAAGTGCATTCGTGCCGGCTTCTCGTCGGTGATGTTTGACGGATCCCATTATCCGTTGGAAGAGAACATCCGCCTGACCAAACAGGTGGTGGAAGCGGCACATGCGGTGGGAGTTTCCGTTGAAGGTGAGCTTGGTACGATTGGCGGCGTAGAGGATGACCTCTCGGTGGACGAAGAAGACGCAACCTTGGCCAAGCCGGAAGAAGCGATCCGTTTCTGGGAAGAGACCAAGGTAGACTACTTGGCTATTGCCGTCGGAACGGCGCACGGCATGTACAAGGGGGAACCGAAAATCCGCTTCGACATCATCGAAAAAGTGGCCAGCAGCATAGGAGCGCCGATCGTGCTGCACGGCGGTTCCGGCGTACCGGATGAATCGATCAGGAAAGCGATCAGCCTGGGTGTGGGCAAGATTAACGTCAACACGGAAAACCAGGTGGCATGCACGGAAACCATCCGCAAAATCCTGGCGGAAAAGCCGAATGAAATCGATCCCCGCAAATACCTGGGACCTGCCCGCGAAGCGATTAAAGAGGTCGTAAAAGGAAAAATGCGCTTGTTTGGAAGCAGCAACAGGGTGTAACGGGAGGTAACGCATGCGATTTTTCATTGATACGGCGAACGTTGCAGAGATTCGGGAGATTCACGAATGGGGCGTATTGGCTGGCGTGACGACCAACCCGTCGCTGGTCGCCAAAGAAGGGCGTGATTTCTTCGAGGCCCTCAAGGAAATCATCGACATTGTAGACGGGCCGATCAGTGCGGAAGTGATCAGCACGGACGCCAAAGGAATGATTGAAGAAGGGGAAAAACTGGCGTCCCTTTCCAAAAACATCGTCATTAAAGTGCCGATGACCGATGAAGGTCTGAAGGCCGTCAAGGTTTTTGCCAAGCGCAAGATCAAAACCAACGTGACGCTGATTTTTAACGCCAACCAGGCGCTTCTGGCGGCCCGTGCCGGGGCGACGTACGTCTCTCCGTTTCTCGGACGCCTTGACGACATCGGCTATGACGGGATGCAGTTGATCAGCCAGGTGGCCGAGATTTTTGACATCCACGACATCGACACGGAAATCATCGCGGCCAGCATTCGCCATCCGCTGCACGTGACGGAGGCGGCACGTCAAGGTGCCCATATTGCTACCATCCCTTATAAAGTGTTCAAGCAAATCATCAAGCACCCGCTGACGGACAGCGGACTGCAGAAGTTTTTGGATGACTGGGCCAAGATGCAAAAGGAATGATGACGGTCAATCAGGAGCACCTTTTCCGGGGGAGAAGGTGCTCCTTTCAAGACGCCGGGACAAATGCCGAAAGATATGCCTGAGGAGAGCGAATAATGGGAAAGCTGTTCATTGAAGGAGGAAAGCCGCTCGCCGGAAAAGTGGAAATCAGCGGAGCGAAAAACAGTGCGGTCGCACTGATTCCGGCTGCTCTGCTGGCGGATGGTCCTGTAGTAATCGAAAACCTGCCGCGCATTCAGGACGTGGAGATCTACACGGAGATCCTGCGCGATATGGGAGCGGATGTCCTTCTGGAGGGTGACTGGATTGAGATTGACGGCCGCTCACTGAGGCCGATGACGATGCCCAACGGACGCGTAAAAAAACTGAGAGCCTCATATTATTTATGGGGAGCTCTGCTCGGCAAATACGGCGAAGTGAGCGTCGGTCTGCCGGGGGGCTGTGATCTGGGACCGCGGCCGGTTGATTTACATATCAAAGGGTTCCAGGCATTGGGTGCCCGCGTGGAAAACAAAAACGGCGTCATGAGCATGAAAGCGGATAGACTGCGAGGGGCGCGCATCTACCTCGATCTGGTCAGTGTCGGTGCGACAATCAATATCATGCTTGCCGCTTCCCGGGCAGAAGGTCTGACCGTGATCGAAAACGCTGCCCGTGAACCGGAGATCGTCGATGTGGCAACACTCCTGAACAACATGGGGGCCAACATCAAAGGAGCAGGCACCGACGTGATTCGGATCGAGGGTACGGATCGCCTGCGCGGCTGCCGCCACACGATTATCCCTGACCGTATTGAAGCGGGAAGCTACATGATTCTCGCCGCAGCCGTCCGCGGGGACGTGACGGTGGAAAACGTCATTCCCAAACATCTTGAATCCGTTTCAGCCAAACTGCGCGAGATCGGGGCAACGGTTGTAGAGGACGACGACAGCATCCGCGTGATCGGTCGGGAGCGCTACTCACCAGTAGACGTCAAGACCGCGCCGTATCCAGGGTTTCCGACTGATTTGCAGCAGCCCATGACCACTCTGCTCACCCAGGTAAAAGGCTCCAGCATCATCACCGACAACATTTATGCCAATCGGTTCCGACATGTTGACGAACTTCGGCGGATGGGTGCATCGATCAAAGTGGAGGGTCGTTCCGCTTTGATCGAGGGCGGCACGAAGCTGGTTGGCACCAAGGTGGTGGCATCCGACCTGCGGGCCGGTATCGCTCTGGTGGTGGCCGGATTGACTACCGACGGGATAACCGAGATTGACGGGCTGTCCCACATTGATCGCGGCTATGAGAATCTGGTCGGTAAGCTGCGCAAACTGGGCGCCAGTGCCTGGAGAGAGACAACAACGCCAAGCAACGCCATGAAGGGGGATAACTCAGATGGAACGCAGTTTGACGCTTGAGCTGGTACGTGTGACGGAAGCAGCGGCACTCAGTTCCGCCCGCTGGATGGGATTGGGCCAGAAAGACCAAGCGGATGAAGCGGCAACCACGGCGATGCGCAAAGAGTTTGAAAACATTCCGATGGACGGAGTAGTCGTCATAGGAGAAGGAGAGATGGACGAGGCGCCCATGCTCTATATCGGGGAACGGCTCGGCCAAGGGGTCCCGCCGTATGTAGACGTGGCGGTGGATCCGTTGGAAGGGACCAACATCGTGGCGAAAGGAACGTGGAATGCCATCTCGGTTATCGCCATTGCCGATCGCGGGAACTTGCTGCATGCGCCGGACATGTACATGCAGAAAATCGCGGTCGGACCCAAAGCAGTCGGCAAGATTGACATTAACGCACCGGTTGCCGATAATCTTAAAGCAGTGGCACAAGCTGTTGGCAAAGACATGAGCGATCTGGTCGCTGTCGTACTGGACAGGGAGCGGCACCAGCAGCTCATCCACGAAATCCGTCAAGCGGGAGCGCGCATCAAGCTGATTCCCGACGGAGATGTGGCGGCTGCCATCAATACGGCGTTTCCCGACACAGGTGTCGACATCTTGTTCGGAACCGGCGGAGCACCGGAAGGAGTGCTGGCTGCGGTGGCGCTCAAATGTCTGGGCGGCGAAATCCAGGGCAAACTGCTGCCGCAAAGTGAAGAAGAGCTGGAACGCTGCAAGCGAATGGGCCTTGCCAATCCGCATCAGGTGCTGTACATGGACGATCTGGTCAAAGGTGATGATGCCATTTTTGCCGCTACCGGTGTGACGGACGGCGAACTGCTGCGAGGCGTTCGCTTCCAGGGCACGCGGGCAACCACGCATTCCGTGGTGATGCGCGCCAAAACCGGCACTGTTCGCTTCATTACCGGAAATCATCGTCTGGAGCGCAAACCGCGGTTAGTCTTGTAATAGAAAGGAACAGGTGACATGAAGAGAAGACGTAAAGTGTGGTGGAATCGTACGTGCTTTTATCAGAACTAGAAGAAATGAAGTTGACCGAGTTATACAAGTTGGCCAAAGAGTTTCAGATTCCCCATTACTCGCAAATGAAAAAAAAAGAACTGATTTTTGCCATCCTGCGAGCACAGGCGGAACGAGACGGTTTGATGTTCATGGAAGGCGTGCTGGAGATTCTGCCGGAAGGGTATGGGTTTCTTCGACCGATTAATTACCTGCCCAGTTCGGAAGACATTTATATTTCCCAGTCGCAAATCCGCCGCTTTGACCTGCGGATGGGCGACCTCGTCTCCGGCAAGGTACGCCCCCCCAAGGAAAATGAGCGATATTTCGGTCTGCTGCAAGTGGAAGCTGTCAACGGAGAAGACCCGGAATTGGCGTCGGAACGCCTGCACTTCCCCGCTCTTACACCGCTCTATCCTCAGAAAAAACTCGTATTGGAGACTTCACCTTCCAAGCTTTCCGTACGTTTGATGGATTTATTCACTCCGGTTGGCCTTGGTCAGCGCGGACTGGTTGTGGCCCCGCCCAAGGCAGGTAAAACCGTGCTGCTCAAAGAGATTGCCAACAGCATCACGGAGAATCATCCGGATATCCACTTGTTTGTGCTGCTGATCGACGAGCGGCCGGAAGAAGTGACGGACATGCAGCGGTCGGTCAAAGGGGAGGTCATCGCCTCGACGTTTGACGAGCTGCCAGAGAATCACATCAAAGTGGCTGAATTGGTACTGGAGCGGGCCAAGCGGTTGGTAGAGCACAAGAAAGATGTGGTCATTCTGCTGGACTCCATTACCCGTTTGGCCCGGGCCTACAACCTGGTCATTCCGCCAAGCGGGCGCACCTTGTCCGGAGGGATTGATCCGGCTGCTTTTCACCGTCCGAAGCGCTTCTTCGGCTCTGCCCGCAACATCGAGGAGGGCGGCAGTTTGACGATCCTGGCCACTGCATTGGTAGAGACGGGTTCGCGGATGGATGACGTCATTTACGAGGAGTTTAAAGGAACCGGCAACATGGAGCTGCACCTGGATCGGAAGCTGTCGGAACGCCGTATTTTCCCGGCGATCGATATCCGCCGCTCCGGAACCCGCCGCGAAGAACTGCTGTTGAGCAAGGAAGAGCTGGAAAAGCTGTGGGCGATTCGCAAGTCGATGAACGAGAGCCACGAGTTTGTCGAGTCGTTCCTGAAAAAGCTGGCAGAGACCAAAACCAATGAGGAATTTTTGCAAACAATCGAAGTGAAAGAGTCCAAAGCGGAAGGATCGACAGAGACCAGGCAAAGTCGAGCGGCCAGACAGTCATCCATGACGGCGAGGTAAAACTCCCGTCATTTTTTTTGTCCCTGCCGCATAACAGTAGGGAAGGGAGAGGGGGACTTGACATGGATCTGCAGGAAACGGCACTTTCGCCCGAGTGGGCCACACCGGAGGATGCCAAACAGTCTGTGATCGAGGAGACGCTGTTTCAGGCGTTCAATCCATTTTCGTCCCTGAAAGAGGACAAACAGCCGATTGCTGAACACAAAAAGGTTATTGCCTACACCGTCAAGGAAGGTGATACCCTGTCAGAAATTGCTTATCAATACGGCGTGAGTCTAAAGCAGCTGGTGGAAGAAAACAAGATCAGGAATCCCCATTTCCTGTCCATTGGCATGAAGATTATCATTCGCCGCAATGAAGTGCCGCATACCGTTGCCCGTGACGAGACGCTGGAGGAGATTGCCGCCCGCTACAAGGTGGAGAAGAAGGCGATTATCGCCCGCAATCCTCTGCTTCGGATCTTGCCCGACTACCTCTACGCGGGACAGGTTTTGTATGTGCCGCTGCCGCAGGCAGAACCCATGCTGGCCGGCAATGTGCAGCTCCGCCGACAGATGGCCCAGGCGGCCAGCCGCAGCGCCGTCCGCTCGCGCACGATGGATTGGCCGGTGCAAGGAGCGACGATAACGAGCGGCTTTGGTATGCGTTGGGGCAAACTGCATAAAGGACTGGATCTCTGGAACGAACGGGAAGCGAAAACGCCGATTCTCGCAGCCAAAGAGGGGGTTGTCGCAGAAGCCGGGGCGACGCATGGCGGCTACGGGTACATGGTCATTGTCGATCACGGAGGCGGGCTGCAGACCTACTATGCCCACATGCGCAAGATCTCCGTTCATGTCGGACAGCAGGTGGAGCGGGGCCAACTGCTCGGTTACATGGGGAACACGGGTGATTCAACCGGATACCATCTGCATTTTGAAGTGAGGCAGGACAATGTCCCGATTAATCCGCTCAGTTATTTGCGCTAAAGCGGCCACGGCGGAAGCAAAAAGTGGAAAAGGGGCTGCCGGCTGCATCTCCTTGACGGAACGGTACGCTTCCAGCGACCCTGCGTTTACAACGCCTCTTCAATACGGTACGATACAATGAGCAGAAGCTGTAAAGAGAGGCGATCCATACCGTGCAACTGGTATATGCTGATACGAAAGGGCGGGTGTACGATCATCCGGAGCTGTTTGCCGTGGCCCGCAACGGTGACATGCTGACCGAGATCCTGGAAGAAGAGTTGCTTCCGCTGCCGGAGGGGGCTCAACTGGTCAGCCTGCCCGATACGGTGGCGGTCGGAATGGACCCCGATACGGGAGAGATGATCAGAGCGGACGGCTGTACAGCGGTCGGCGCTCTGCTGCCGCAGGGATTCACGCGTCTGCTGCTGCCTGGTTACATCAAGGTGGACAAACAGAAAAAATTTCCCTTGTTCGGGTACACGGCCGTGGTCTGGAAGGACGACCAGTTCTGGGTTGCGGCGAGGAAATCAGATGAACCCCACAAGTGGAACCCCCTTCATTTTCCGATGGACGAGCTAAGCCGCCGGGTAGAAAAGACACTGGCCATGTTTCCTGACAACCGCATCTTTCAGCACTTGTCGCACTGTGCATTGGAGTACGAATGTTTGACGGCGTCCAACAACTTTTTTCACCGATGGGAAGGCAGTTTGCCGGTCTCGTTTGCCTGTAATGCCGGATGCTACGGCTGCATCTCGGAACAGCCGGAGGACAGCGGGTTTCCGGCGCCGCAAACACGAATGAACTTTCGGCCAACCGAAGACGAACTGGTTGAAGTAATGCTGCACCACCTGCAAACACCGGAGAGCATCATCAGCTTCGGACAGGGGTGCGAAGGGGAGCCTTCGACGATGGCTTCGCTGATTATTCCGGCGATGCGCCGCGTCCGCCAACAGACGGACATGGGCTATATCAACATCAACACCAATGCCGGTTTGACCGACCATATCAAGGGAATTGTCGATGCCGGTCTTGATTTGATGAGGATCAGCATCATCAGCGCGATCGACGAGCATTACAATGCCTACTACCGACCGCGCGGCTACACGTTGGAGAACGTGGCCCGTTCGGCCGAATATGCTGCGGCTAACGGCGTATATACCTCGATCAACTACCTCTGCTTTCCGGGAGTCTTTGACCGCGAAGAAGAGATGGAAGCCATGATCTCTTTTATCCGGCGCACCGGGATCAAGCTGATTCAACTGCGCAACCTCAACATTGACCCGGACAGCTATCTGGAGATGATTCCACCGGCGCGGGGGGAAGTGTTCGGGATGAAGCAGGCGATCGAGATCTATCAGCAGGAACTGCCGGATGTGGTGATTGGTTCCTTTACCCACGTACCGCCGGAGGGACAGCGCCGCAGAAGGGCTTCAGGCAGCCGTCCGCTGTGAGGGTCAAGCGTCATCCAAAAGGACAGAGATTTACCTGTTGCAATTGTGGAGGGGACGTGTTAGTATAACTTTATGTGTGTTGAGATAACTCTGTTTCGGCAAACGAATCAGGGCGGAAAGAGGTGTAAAACATGAAGCAAGGAATCCATCCTGCCTACCACACGGTCAAGGTAACGTGTGCGTGCGGCAACGAGTTTGAATCTGGTTCCACGAAACAGGCTTTGCGCGTGGAGATTTGCTCCAACTGCCACCCGTTCTTCACCGGCAAGCAAAAGTTCGTTGATTCCGGTGGTCGTGTGGATCGTTTCAAACGCAAATACAACCTTTCGTAAGCAAGAGCGTCGTAACAATCTCTCGAAAAGAAGCCAGGCGGCCCGACTGCCTGGCTTTGTTTTGCAAAAGGCTCGACGGTCTTTCTTGGTTCTTTGTAAGCATGGATGGTATGATGGAAAGGTTCCCCTTCCATATGGCCGGGAATCGAGACTACACAAGTGGGGATGTCTGGAATGCTGTTTATGAATCGCAAAGGTTGGCTGGAAGTGGTGTGCGGATGCATGTTTTCCGGCAAGAGTGAAGAGCTGATCCGGCGTGTACGTCGGGCCAAATACGGGAAGCTGCGGACCCAGGTGTTTAAACCGCTGCTTGACGACCGATACCACGCGATGGCCGTTGTCTCACACAACGGCACGACGGAAGACGCGGTTGCGGTGGCTCATTCGTGCGATGTCTGGAAGGCGGTTCGGCCGGATACGGACGTTGTCGCCATCGACGAGGTGCAGTTTTTTGATGACGGCATCGTCGATGTGGCAGAAGCTCTGGCCAACCGAGGGGTTCGCGTGATCTGTGCCGGGCTTGACCTCGACTTTCGCGGCGAGCCGTTTGGTGCGACCCCCACTCTGCTGGCCAAGGCCGAGTTTACGACCAAACTGCACGCGATCTGTGTCGTCTGCGGCAGTCCGGCGACACGCACACAGCGCCTGATCGAAGGCAAACCAGCTCATTACCATGATCCGGTTATTCTGGTCGGCACAGCGGAGAGTTACGAAGCTCGCTGCCGTCACTGTCATGAAGTACCGGGCAAACCCCGTCCGCTGACGGAAGAAGCTTGCGGTGATCCGTCCCAGGCGTAAGGGGAAGCGTCAGCGAATCATCACACCAGGAAAAGAGAGCCACCTCTTTGCTTCGTATGCGTACCCGGCGGGATGCGCAAACTAGGCAAAACAGGAGGTGGCTTTCCCGTGCAAGCAAGCAGAACGTGGCTGTTGCTCGCAAGCAGTGTAATGGTGCTGTCTCTTCTCTCCGCCTGCAACTCGCCCACGACGCCGCAGGAGCAAAGTGCCGGCAAGCGCAGTCTCGACCCGGTGAATCATGCAGAGGTTGTGCCTGACCGCAACGACGACGTCATTGATCGCGGAGCATCCCCGCTGGAAGACAGGGACGATTTGATGGGACGCAACCAGAACCCCAATCTGGTCATTGAACATCCCGATGTCGTCAACAAGGGCGCTGATATTCGCAACATGCGGATGATGGCAGAACGGGTTGACGGAGTAGAAAATGCGCGCATCACCCTGAATGGCGGCAGGGCTTATATCACACTTGACCTGATTCCCAATGTTACGGCCGATCAGGCGCGTGCGATTGAGCGGCAGGTGATTGCGGCTTTGAAGCAAAAAGTACCCCGATACGACTTTTACGTGACCTCCAACGACGGTTATCACCGCTGATGGAAAACGTTGGCCCGGTTCTGCCGGGCTTTGACTTTGACTTTTGGCTGCTATTCTCCTATACTTTTACTGTTAAAGGTAGTATATTTCATTTCATTCTGTATCATATGGGGTGAAAAGCAGTGTTTGATCGCTTGGCTGCAGTGGAAGAGCGCTATGAGGAAGTTACCAACCTCTTGTGTGATCCCGATGTGATCAGTGATACCAAAAAGCTGCGCGAACTCTCCAAGGAACAGGCAGCCCTTGAAGAGACGGTGACGGCTTATCGTGAATATAAATCTGTGGTTCGGCAGCTTGATGATGCCAAAGCAATGTTTGAGGAAAAACTGGATGACGAGATGCGCGAAATGGTAAAGCAGGAGATCGCCGAACTGACCCAGCGCAAGGAAAAGCTGGAGCACCGTTTGAAAATTCTGCTTCTGCCCAAAGACCCCAACGACGAGAAAAACGTAATCGTCGAGATTCGCGGAGCGGCGGGCGGCGATGAAGCAGCCCTGTTTGCCGCAGATCTGTTTCGGATGTACTGCCGTTTTGCAGAGCGGCACAACTTCAAGGTGGAGGTGCTGGAAGCCAACCCGACCGACATCGGCGGGTACAAGGAGATCATCTTCTCCGTCAGCGGTCACGGTGCGTACAGCAAGCTGAAGTTTGAATCGGGGGCGCACCGTGTACAGCGGATTCCGGCGACGGAGTCGGGTGGACGCATTCACACCTCCACCTCCACGGTGATCGTGCTGCCCGAAGTGGAAGAGTTGGAAGTGGAGTTGAACGAAAAAGATATCCGCATTGATACCTTCTGTTCCAGCGGTGCTGGCGGGCAGAGCGTCAACACGACCAAATCGGCGGTGCGCGTGACGCATATTCCGACCGGGATTGTCGTCTCCTGTCAGGACGAGAAGTCGCAGAACTCCAACAAGGAAAAAGCACTGCGCGTGCTCAGGGCCCGCCTCTACGACTACTACCAGCAGCAGGCCATGGCCGAGCAGGATGCGACCCGCAGAAGCCTGGTCGGCACAGGGGATCGAAGCGAGCGGATTCGCACCTACAACTTCCCGCAGAGCCGGGTTACGGACCACCGGATCGGGTTGACGCTGCATCGGCTGGATGCGATCCTGCAGGGCGAACTGGATGAAGTGATCGACCAGTTGATTCTGCATGAGCAAACGGAGCTTTTGAAAAGTGCCAGCGCATGAAACGCCTGAAGCGGTGACAGTCCGGGAAGCCCTTGTCTGGGCTTCTTCGTTTTTAAGACAGGCAGGCAGCAAGGACCCGAAGTTTGAGGCGGAACTGCTGCTGCGTTACCTGCTCAACCTGGACCGTACCCGTTTCATTATGGCCCTGCCGGAGCCGATTGCGTCGTCAGACCTGGAGAAGATAAAGCAGCTCTGCCAGCGCCGGGCCCAGCGGGAGCCGCTGCAGTATATTGTCGGCGGGCAGGAGTTTTTCGGCCGCTGGTTTTCGGTTCAGCCCGGCGTACTCATTCCCCGGCCGGAGACGGAGATTCTGGTAGAGGAGACACTGCGCTATGCCGATTGGCTGTGGTCGGACGCCTCCTCACTGGCTGTGGTCGATATCGGCACAGGCAGCGGAGCGATTGCGCTGACGCTGGCGGCCGAACGTCCACAGTGGCGGGTCACGACGATTGACTTGTCGGAGCAGGCTCTCGCGGTTGCGCGGCGGAATGCGGAGCGTCTGAAGGTATTGTCGCGCGTCAGATTCCTGCGGGGGAACCTGGCCGAACCTCTTATGGCCGCGGAAGAACGGGTAGATCTGCTGATCTCCAATCCACCGTATATTCCAAGCGACGAGGTGGACCGGCTGGATCCGGAAGTGAGCCGGTATGAACCGCGTCTCGCGCTTGATGGTGGAGAAGATGGTCTCGACTGTTATCGCCGTCTTGCTGCCTCGCTGCCCCGCTTGTTGAAGCAGAAGGCGCTGGTCGCCTTTGAAGTGGGCATACACCAGGCACAGGCGGTGCGGCAGCTGCTGATCGACAGCGGCGTGATTGAAGGCGTGGCGGCGGTTACCGACCTGGCCGGAATCGAACGCGTCGTCATCGGTTGGCGGGGCAGGTCGGGCGGGCGCCCTACGTGACGGGGAAGTGCTTTAAGTGCTTTCCGCTTGTCGACCAGTCGATCCCTGCTCATCTCGAACAGATTTTTCAGAACCGCGTATGGTTGCCAGATTTCTCGTCCATACTGCTACCAAAAGAGAAAGCAGGATCCATGAAACGATGGATGACGGGGAGAGGGTAACAATGAAGCGGTTCTTTTTTCTGGTATTTGCCTTGTTGACAGGGATGATGAGCTGGGAAAACCAATTGGATGCGGCCAGTGTCAACGATCCGGGACCGATTCCGCAGCAGTCGATTCGGCTGCGCATCATCGCCAACAGTGATTCATTTTACGATCAGTGGCTCAAGCGAGAGGTGCGGGATGCGATTGTGGATCAGGTGAACGGCTGGATAAGCGAGGTTGGATCCATTGAGGATGCTCGCTCTCAGCTTGTCGAGCGGCTGCCTGAACTGCAAGCGCTTGTCATCCGGACCATTCGCGAGCGGGGTTACTCCTACGGAGCGGACGTACAGTTCGGCCAAGTGGCGTTTCCCACCAAGCTGTATGGTCGATACGTATATCCCGCCGGGGAATATGAAGCCTTGCTGGTCAAAATTGGGCGGGCCGAAGGACAAAACTGGTGGTGTGTGCTCTTTCCACCACTCTGCTTTATCGACATGTCCAATGGGGAAGCGGTGCAGCGAAGCAGCCAATCCCCCGACGAACAGACTGTAAGCCGGGAGAACGCCGATCCGGCTGCGGGTCCGGATGCGGCAGCGGATTCTCCTGCAGAAGAGACCGCATCGCAAGTGGAAGTGCGATTCTTCTTCTGGGAAAAACTCGTTTCTCTCTTTTCATAATCGCCTCTCCCACCCCCTATCTCATTGAGGTAGGGGGTTTGTATTGCCCTTATACCCAAGTTATTCACAAGTTACCCACAGGCTGTTGAAAACTTTTCACGGAGCCTCTATACTGGGGGAAGCAAACGGCTCATCTCGCTTTGACAGGAAAGGAATTCTCGGCAATGGATGATCAGAAGCAAACAAAAGTTTGGCATGTGGAAAACGATGTGGACGACGAAAAAAATTATGCACAGATTGTGGATGCAGCACGGTTGATACGGCAGGGAGAAGTTGTCGCGTTTCCGACCGAGACGGTGTACGGACTGGGAGCCAATGCATTGTCCGACCAGGCTGTGGAAAAAATATTCAGAGCAAAAGGCAGGCCCAGTGACAATCCGCTCATTGTCCACATTAGCGACAGGGAGCAGTTGAGCATGGTTGCCCGTGACGTGCCGAAACAGGCAGAACGGTTGATGGAGCGCTTCTGGCCTGGACCCCTGACACTGATTCTGCCCAAACAGGCACTGGTAGCGGAGCGGGTGACGGCTGGACTGGATGCGGTGGGCGTGCGGATGCCGGACCATCAACTGGCTCGGGCCCTGATCCGGGAAGCGGGTGTACCAATCGCCGCCCCCAGTGCAAACCGTTCCGGACGGCCCAGTCCGACGACCGCCAAGCATGTTCTGGCCGATCTGGACGGACGGATTGCCGGTGTGCTTGATGGCGGCAGTGCAGGTGTCGGCGTGGAATCAACTGTTCTGGATGTGACTGCTCAGCCGGCGATGATCCTGCGCCCTGGCGGGATCACCCGGGAGCAGCTGGCTGAGGTTCTGGGAGAAGTGGCAGTTGATCCGGCGCTCGCGCGGGAAGCGGAACAGCCCCGTTCACCCGGGATGAAGTACACTCACTACGCTCCGCAAGGGGAATTGTGGGTGGTGGACGGGGAGCCGGAGGCAGTCCGCGAGCGGATGCTGGAGCTTTTGAACAGCGCATCTCGGGCCGGACTGAAAACAGGTGTGCTGGCACCTGCAGAAACCGTCCATTGGTGGCAGCAGCAGCATTGTGCTGACCTTGTTCTCCGCTGCGGTGCCAACAGCGATCTGTCCGCTGCCGCCCGTGAGCTGTACGCCTGTCTGCGCCGCTTCGATGAGGAACAGGTGGCGTATATTGTGGCCCAGGCCTTTCCGCGGACAGGGCTGGGGGCCGCGATTATGAACCGTTTGGAAAAAGCGGCAGGCGGTCGGATCATCTGCGTCTGACCGGACATGTTTCCCCTTTTGTCCGCATATGGTGAAAGGACAGGAGGGGAAGCAGCGTGGACATCTCCTTGTTCCAGTGGGGACAATTTCTCACCCTGCTGATGATTGCCGTTGCCCTGGGAATGGACGCTTTCTCGTTAGGCATAGGCGTCGGCATGATCGGCATGAGGGTGCGTGAGGTATTCCGCGTCAGCGCGACGATCGGCCTTTTTCATGTGGCTATGCCTTTAATTGGCATCTTGATCGGCATATCCTTATCGGAAGTGATTGGCGATGTCGCCGTCATGCTGGGAGGAGCGGTTCTCACGCTCTTGGGACTGCATATGCTGTGGGGAGGCATTTTTCAGAGCGAGCAGCCAAGTCTGCTGAAAACGAACGGCTTGGGATTGTTATTGTTTGCTTTTAGCGTCAGTCTCGATGCGCTTTCGGTCGGATTCTCGTTTGGCCTGATGAACGTCAACCGTCTGCTGGCGGTCAGTCTGTTCGGTTTGATCGGGGGAATGATGGCTGGTTGCGGTCTATTGTTGGGGCGCCATGTCAGCGGTTGGATGGGAGGTTACAGCGAGCTGATGGGCGGGCTGATCCTGATCGTGTTTGGGATCAAGTTTATGCTGTGATGCAAGACGATGGGACAAAACCGCGAGAGAGGGTGAAGACGGGATGCACATTCTGTTTGTCTGTACGGGAAACACGTGTCGCAGTCCGATGGCAGAAGCGCTGCTGCGGGAAAAGGTAAAGGGAACAGGGGTGGAAATCAAGTCGGCGGGCGTAGCTGCTTTGGATGGAGAAAAGGCTTCGGAAAATGCGCTGCTTGCGCTGGAACAGCGGGGCGTTCGGCTGGAGCACTCCGCCCGGCGGTTGACAGACGAGTTGATAACGTGGGCGGATCTGGTGCTGACCATGACCAAGGGGCACAAAGGAGTTGTTTGTGACTTGTTTCCCGACCAGGTGGACAAGGTATACACCCTGAAAGAGTACGTCGGTTTTACAGAGGATGAGGACGTTGCCGACCCCTTTGGGGGGAGTCTCGACATCTACACCAAGTGCCTGGAGCAACTGGACCAACTGCTGGATCGTCTGAGCGAGAAACTCACCGCTTCAGAGCACAAGGAATAAGATGGTTGGAGAGGGATTTCAGCGAAGCAATCATCTGTTGTAGAAAAAACGAACATTTTATTGTTTTTGGTGAAGAATGTTTAGTTTTTGTGGGAAAGAGCACGGGAATGAGGTATAATACAATCATCCAGACAGCGTGTCATGACCAAAGTGTGGAGGGTGGCAAATGAAAGTGGCCTTGGGCGCCGATCACGGCGGATTTCGATTGAAAGAAGAAATAAAAAAACTGCTCGACTCGATGGACATTGCCTATGAGGATTTTGGCTGTACCTGTGAAGAATCGGTCGATTACCCGGACTATGCGCTGCCGGTGGCCGAAAAGGTGGCGGCTGGAGAATTCGACCGCGGCATTTTGGTGTGTGGGACAGGCATCGGGATGTCGATTGCGGCCAACAAAGTACCAGGTATTCGCTGCGCGATCGCGCACGACACATTTTCGGCCCGCGCGACGCGCGAACACAACGACTCCAACATCCTGGCGCTGGGAGAACGTGTCATTGGTCCCGGGCTTGCCCTTGACGTCGTCAAGATCTGGCTGGAGACGGAATTCCAGGGAGGACGTCACGCCCGTCGGGTAGAAAAGGTAAGGGAGATCGAAGCAAAGCACTTGGGAGTGAAGTAAGGTGGACCTGTCGCTGATCGAACAACAGGTGCGAACCGTGGTGACAGAAGTGCAGCAGCTGGCCGGGCTTCGCCCTGGGCAGATCCTGGTGATCGGATGCAGTACCAGTGAAGTGCTCGGCAAAAAGATCGGCAGGGCGGGCAGCAAGGATGTGGCTGAGGCGCTGTACCGGGGGATTCGGCACGTGCAGCAGCTGCACGGGTTCGCCCTTGCTTTTCAGTGCTGCGAACACCTTAACCGGGCGTTGGTAGTGGAACGAAGCACGATGGAGACCTACGGCCTGGAGGAAGTTTCCGTAGTGCCTGTGCCGTCGGCGGGCGGATCGATGGCCGCCTGCGCCTACCAGGCACTGGAATCTCCCGTGGTAGTGGAACATGTGAAGGCACATGCCGGGATTGATATCGGCGATACGCTGATCGGGATGCATTTGAAGCACGTTGCGGTGCCGATCCGGCCGAGTATTCGTCAGATCGGGCAGGCACATGTGACGGCAGCCGGCACACGCCCCAAACTGATTGGCGGCAGCCGGGCAGTCTACGAACGGACGGCGCCTGATGCCAGCTGCCGGTAAGCAGCGACCGTACAGCCGGTTGCGCCATGGCTGTTATCATGGCCATCGCAGTCAACCGGCTGTGTGCAAAGGGCGTTCAGTTACATACAGAGGAGGAGAAAGACATGTTGGAATTCCTGAAGGAGCAAGATCCGCAGGTCGCCGAAGCGATTGGGCTGGAACTGCGCAGGCAGCGGGAGAAGATCGAATTGATCGCCTCGGAGAACTTCGTCAGCCGGGCCGTGCTGGAAGCGGCAGGCACCGTACTGACCAACAAGTATGCAGAGGGATATCCGGGCCGCCGCTACTACGGAGGATGCGAATATGTTGACATCGTGGAAAACATTGCTCGTGACCGCCTGAAAGAACTGTTTGGTGCCGAACATGCCAACGTCCAGCCGCACTCCGGCGCCCAAGCCAACATGGCTGTGTACATGTCTGTTCTGAAACCGGGCGATACGGTGCTGGGGATGAACCTGGCTCACGGTGGTCACCTCACCCACGGCAGTCCGGTCAACTTCTCCGGCTCGCTGTACAACTTTGTGGAATACGGCGTGGACCGGGAAACCCATCTGCTCGATTACGACGAAGTCCGGCAAAAAGCGCTGGAACACAAACCAAAGTTGATCGTCGCTGGTGCAAGCGCATATCCGCGGGAGATTGACTTTGCCCGGCTGCGCGAAATCGCCGATGAAGCGGGAGCCTACCTGATGGTTGACATGGCTCATATTGCCGGACTGGTAGCGGCAGGACTGCATCAAAATCCTGTTCCGTACGCGCATTTTGTTACGTCTACCACGCACAAGACGCTGCGCGGCCCACGCGGAGGTCTGATCCTCTGCAAGGAGGAGTTTGCCAAAGCGATCGACAAATCCGTCTTTCCAGGCGTGCAGGGAGGTCCGCTCATGCATGTTATTGCGGCCAAGGCGGTGGCTTTTGGCGAAGCGCTGAAGCCGGAGTTCAAAGAGTACGCCAGACGGATTGTGAAGAACGCGGCCGCGTTTGCCGAGGCGCTGAAGGCGGAAGGTCTGCAGTTGGTTTCTGGCGGTACCGATAATCACCTCGTTCTGGTTGACGTCCGCAACCTCGGTTTGACAGGAAAAGTGGCGGAACATCTGCTGGATGAAGTGAACATCACCACCAACAAAAACACGATCCCGTACGATCCGGAAAGCCCGTTTGTGACCAGCGGAATCCGGATGGGGACACCGGCCGTAACCACTCGCGGTTTTGACGAGGAAGCGATGAAGGAAGTGGCTGCAATCATTGCACTGACGTTAAAGAACCCGGAAGATCAGGCAAAGCATGAGGAAGCACGTCAGCGCGTCGCGGCACTCTGCTCACGTTTTCCGCTGTATCCCGGACTGGACGTGTAACCGGGAAAACCGCAAACGGAAACGGCATAACGAGATGATAACGAGATGGTGAAAGGCCGTCGGGCGCTGCCCGGCGGTTTTTCATGCCTAAAGACACCGATACCCTGCGGATGCGTCGTTTCGCTGGCTAGTTTCCGCCGACCGCAAAAAATTGACGTTGCCCGCCGGCTCCAGTATCATAAGAAAAGCTTCGCTGTGCGATACAACCCTATCGACCTGGCAGTCAAATGTAACATGCGGGCGCGGCAAAGCGGTGAGCAAGCTAGAAAGCGAAATAACGGGGGAGTTATACGAATGAGTCGAGTCTATGTGTTTGACCACCCATTGATCCAGCATAAACTGACGTTTATCCGCGATAAACATACGGGGACCAAAGAATTCCGCGAACTGGTGGACGAAGTGGCCACGCTGATGGCCTATGAAATCACGCGAGACCTGCCGCTGGAAGAAGTAATCATCGAGACGCCTGTCTCCCAGTGCAAGGCCCAGGTGATCTCCGGCAAAAAAGTAGGGCTGATTCCGATCCTGCGCGCCGGTCTGGGCATGGTGGACGGCATCCTCAAGCTGATTCCGGCTGCCAAGGTGGGGCATGTTGGGCTGTACCGCGATCCGGAGACGTTAAAACCGGTCGAATACTATGTCAAGCTGCCAACCGACATCGAGGAGCGCGAGCTGATTGTGATCGATCCGATGCTCGCAACCGGTGGATCGGCCTCCGCGGCTCTGACCGCGTTGAAACAGCGCGGCGCGAAAAGCTTGAAGCTGATGTGCCTGATTGCGGCGCCGGAAGGAATAAAAGTGATCCAGGAAGAGCATCCGGACGTTGATATCTTCGTAGCGGCCGTCGACGACCGCCTCAATGAACACGGCTATATCGTCCCTGGTCTGGGCGACGCCGGTGATCGCCTGTACGGAACGAAGTAGGTGATGATGATGAAGAAGCTGAAAGTGATGACGGTGTTCGGTACCCGGCCGGAGGCGATCAAGATGGCGCCGTTGGTCCATGAGCTGAACCGTTATCCAGAGGAGATCCAGTCGCTGGTCTGTGTCACGGCACAGCACCGGCAAATGCTGGATCAGGTGCTGAACATCTTTCACATTGAGCCGCATATTGATCTCAACATCATGAAAGAGCGGCAGTCGCTGGCTGATGTGACCATCCGCGCCTTGGACAGCCTGTACAAGGCAATCGGGGAACACCAGCCGGACATCGTATTGGTCCACGGCGACACGACAACGACGTTTGCGGCCAGCCTGGCCGCGTTTTACAACCAGGTGGCGATTGGTCACGTCGAGGCAGGGCTCCGCACCTGGGACAAGTATTCGCCGTTTCCGGAAGAGATGAACCGGCAGCTGACCGGAGTCATGGCTGATTTGCATTTTGCGCCAACGGTCGGGGCAGCGAAGAACCTGCTTAGGGAAAACAAGCCGGAATCCTCCATTTACATTACCGGCAACACGGCGATTGACGCACTGAAGACGACGGTGAAAAGTGACTACCGCCATCCTGTACTGTCTGAGATCGAGGGAAAAAAGATGGTGCTGATGACCGCCCACAGGCGGGAAAACCTGGGGGATCCGATGCGGCGCATTTTCCGTGCGGTGCGGCGCCTGGTGGAAGAACGGGAAGAGATTGCCGTGGTGTACCCCGTACACCTCAATCCGGCCGTGCAGGAAGTGGCCCGGGAGGTGCTTGGGGGCCACTCCCGCATCCATTTGATCGAGCCATTGGACGCATTTGATTTCCACAACTTTGCCCGTCGCGCCTACATCATCCTGACCGATTCGGGAGGCGTACAGGAAGAGGCTCCTTCGCTTGGTGTCCCGGTACTGGTGCTCAGGGATACGACCGAACGGCCGGAAGGCATTGCCGCCGGCACCTTGAAACTGGCTGGCACCAGTGAAGATCAGGTTTACCGGATGGCAGACGAACTGCTCCGTGACCCGGCCGCGTACGAAGCGATGGCTCGTGCGGTCAACCCCTACGGCGATGGAGAGGCATCCCGCCGCATTGTCGAAGCGATTTTGTACCATTTCGGCAGACGGCCGCATCCGCCTGCCCCTTTTCAGTCTGTGGACATACATTTGACGAAATCCTGATATTCCCTGTTGGGGGAACTGGCGAGGCGTTGGAACGACGCCTCGTTTTCTGTAACAACCTTCAGCCCAGCAGCTGACGCCCCATGTAAAGGGCCACACCCCAGATGATCAGCGCAGAGAGACGGTTGATCCTCTTCAGCCACTTGCCGGAGCGGTCAAGGCGGCCAATCAGTCGGCCGCATACCGCCAGTCCGACGAACCAGACAAAGGAAACCAGGATGCAGGAAGCGGTATAAACCCACTTCTCCGGTGCGTCGTACTGCAGGGAGTTGGTGCCGATGACGCCGATCGTGTCCATGATCGCGTGCGGATTCAAAAGCGAGACAGAAGCGGCAAAGGCGACCTGCTGACGCGGGGAGAGAGGTTCAGGCCGTTCTTCTGCCGGGCTCCCGGCAGGTGAGGTCCAGGTGGCATAACCCATGTACAACAGAAAAACCATTCCTCCCAAAAAGAGCAGGGTCTTTAACCAGACCACCTGCAGCACGATCAGCGAGACACCCCATACGGCCAGCAAAATCAAAAGCGTATCGCAAAAAGAGGCGGTGAGGATCACCGGCAGCGCACGAACAAAGGCAGGTTGGGTCGCTCCTTGCTGAAAGACAAAAACGTTTTGGGCGCCAAGAGGCAGAATCAGTCCCAAGGCCAAAAGGAAACCGTGCAGAAAAGCAGAGATCATGGGGATGAACTCCTTTCTAACCAACATGTCTCTATCCTACTCGAAAAGAAAAAAGAAATCTCCAACCAATTGGCATGTGGCTGGCCCAACCACTTTTCGGTCTGCCGCACGACAGCCGAACGTCTGGATGTTGGTCCGGTGTAATGTGTATCGACCGGAATCCTAGTACAGGGGAACTTTCGCCTCAGTTTTATCCGCTGAAAGGAGCTGGCGGCTGGAGGCGGGCATCCGCTGCTTGGCGCAGTTGATCCGGCAGCAGACTGCCAGGGGGTGAGCAAGGTTTGCAAATGTTCCCATCATTTTCCTTGGTGAAATTTGATGAACCAACGAAACATTCCGACCGGTCCATTCGTCTATTAAACTGGGTGCCGATTCGAGGCGAACAAAGAGACGCAGAGGATCAAAGAGACGCAGAGAGAGAAAGAGTGGCACAGGAGGGGAACAACTGTGAGCAAACGACCGCGGAAGCTGCTGTCACTGCTTCTTGCCTCGCTGCTGGCGTGGGGAACACTGATACCCCTGTCACCTTCCCCGGCTGCCGGGGCCGAGGAAAAGACAGGTGCGCTGACCGAGCAGTGGCAAACCCCGATCGGCGAGGGGACGACCCTGTACAAATATGTCAAGACGTATGGGGAGAAGCAGGCGATCATTTACGTCACGAAAGTGGATTTGAACAACAAGTACGTGGAAGTAAAGCCTGTCTACGGAACAGGTGGTTTGTTGACAGATAAACAAACAGTAACACAGATGGCCAACGAGACCGGAGCCATAGCGGCAATCAACGCCGATTTTTTCGACATGGCCAAGCGGGGCGCACCGTTTGGGATTGTCATCAGAGACAAGCAGTTGATTTCCTCGATGGGGCACATTTCCTACTGGTACAGCCTCGGCATCACCGGGGAGAAGACAGCCCGGATTGAGCACTTTGGCTTTACCGGAAAAGTCACGGCCGACAACGGAGCCAGCTTTCCGCTGCGCGGCGTGAACAAGGAAAAGTACAACCCCAGTGAAGGGTACAGCCATCTCGACCAGCTCAACTTGTACACACCATCGTTTGGCCGGACAAGCCTGGGAAAAGTGGAGAACTACCAGAACGTGGTGGAAGTGGTGTTCCAGGACGGGGTGGCCAGGGAGGTGCGGGTGGATCAGCCGGGCGCGCCCATTCCGCAGAATGGCTTCGTACTCTGGGGGCAGGGAGCAGCAGCGCAGTACCTGCTGCAAAACGTGCCGGTCGGCTCGCGCGTAACCATTGACTATGAAACCACCCCAGCCGACAGGGAGTGGCTGCAGGCTGTCGGGGGACACGTGCTCCTGGTTGATCAGGGGAAAGCGCTGACCAGCTTTCGAGCCGACGATTACGTCAAAGGCATCAATGCCCATACGGCTGTAGGGGTCTCACAGGACGGCAAGACGCTGTACATGGTCGTCGTGGAGGAGGGCCCCAACAGTCGGGGTGTCAACCTGCAGGAGTTGGCCCAGTTGCTGGTGGAACTGGGCGTCTGGCGGGCTGTCAACTTTGACGGAGGCGGCTCGACGACACTGGCCGCCCGCCGCTTGTTCGACACCCAGGCCACACTGATCAACAATCCCAAGGGCGGAGCACAGCGACGAGTGCCGACCGGACTGGCCGTGTACAACACGGCTCCTCCGGGGACGCTGTCCAACTTCCAGATTTACGGACCGTCAGAAGTGCTGGTCGGCCAGCAGGTGGAGTATACGACCAAAGCGTATGACAACCACTACTTGCCGTATACGATCAAACCATCGGAAATTACCTGGGACGTACCGTCCACCGATGCGGGGACGTTTGAGGGCAGCCGCTTTACAGCGAAAAAGTCGGGCAGCGTCCAGCTGCGGGCGACAGCAGGAGGCATCACCAAGACGAAAGACATCTACGTGATCACGGGCAAAGATGTGGCCGAACTGCTTGTCACCCCGTCGGTAATCAACGTTGCCGTCGGCCAGACGATTCCGCTGGAGGTAAAAGTGAAGACCAAGCGCGGCCAGTTGATCACGGCCTCGCCGCAGAGTGTCAAGGCGGTGGTCAACTCCCCGCTCGCTGCTGTCGATGACCGTCTGCAGCTTACCGCCGGTTCGTCGCCGGGACATGCCACACTAACCGTTTCCTACGATGGTGTGTCAACCAGCGTACGGATCAATATCGGTGAACAGGAGAAACCATGGCTTACCTTTGACAACCTGAGCGAACCGTATCACAGCGGTTACCCGGCATCGCTGAACAACGCCGGTTCATTCACGATGGTAAGCGGCGAAGGAGAGCCGGTGTTCCGCACGCGGAAAGCAGCCCGCCTGTCGTACAACTTTGCCGGTGCACCCGCTGATGACGTTCGTATCGCATATGGCCGACTTGGCCCGGAGGCAGTGACCATCCCTGGCGAACCATTTGGAATGGGGCTGTGGGTATACGGAGACGGCAGCAATCACTGGCTGCGCGCGGAAGTGATTGACGGCAAGGGCGACCTGCATTACGTCAACCTGGCGGAGAAGGTGGATTGGACCGGTTGGAAGCAGGTAAGAGGGTACTTCCCTCCCGGTGTGCCGTATCCGCTGAAACTGCGCAGTATTTATCTGGTCAACAAACCGGAAGAGACCATTACGCGTCCAGAGCGGGGAACCGTCTACTTTGACGAAGTGTCCCTCCTGTATCCGTACGACGCCAAACAGCAAGTGACGGGACGTGATGTTGCCCCTTCCGCCCCTGGGCAGCTTGCGCTGGGCCAGGAACTGGATCTGGGCTACTCGTTCCAAAACACGGCCTCTTTCCTGGAAAAGGCGAGGATTGACGTACAGTCGGTGGTCAAACAGCAGATGCCGGGATACGTACCGGCGGATTACTCGTTTACCATCAGTCCGGTCACCTACAAACAGGGGCAGACCGATCAGCTCAGCACCCGTCCGGTGACGGTGACCCTGACGCCAAAAGAGTGGTTGAAGCGGAAGGGTGTCGGCCTTTTGTATGTCAACGGGCAGACCAACACGCTTGATCCGCTGATTGGCGAGATGACGCCGGAAGGCAAGTGGGTGTACAGGCTGAATGCGTACGGGACCTACATTCCGTATTATCTGGACATACCTGCTGATCTGCCGTTTATGGATATCGTGCACCACCCGGCGCGTGCCGAGATTACAGCCATGTACAACAAAGGCTACGTCAAGGGACTCACTGCCGATGCCTTTGGGCCGGAGGCGGCGCTGACGCGGGCCCAGTTTGTCACCCTGCTGGCCAGAGTGTACGGCTGGAAGCTGCCTGAAAAGCCCAATCCGGGCTTCAAGGATGCCATTCCGGCTTATGCCCAGGGGGCGGTACAGGCAGCTGTCGCCAAAGGATTGGTGATGGGATATCCGGATAAGACATTCCGGCCTGATCAGCCTGTTACGCGTGCGGAAGCGGCGGTGATCCTGGATCGCCTGCTCGGCCAAAAACCATCCCAAACGCCGGCGCTGGCCGATTCACAGCATTGGCCCCAGTGGGCATCCGCGTCGATCCGCAATGTGGTGGGGTTGGGGCTGATGGATCCGCTCCACGACAGGTTTGAACCGGGTAAACCAACCACGCGCGCCGTCTGCGTCGTTGCCTTGTACCGGACGTTGGAGAATAAATGATAACGATATAACACGATCGCCACACCCGAGGCGTAAGCCGGGTGTGGCTTTTTTTCGGGCTGGTGATTGACACGGCAGTGGGGCATTGCGATAATTTAGATAAAATATCCATCTTATACAATATTTTTATCCAGTGAGAAATAGATGAATTCATGAAGAAAGATGGTTTCTATTACGATACGAGGTGAAGAGGTGAAACATGACCGTCACATCTGTTGACCCCTTGCTGGAAGTACGGAATCTGCACGCCGGATTTACGATTGACGGCAGCTTCTACAGCGCTGTCGACGATGTGTCCTTTACGATCCATCCCGGCAAGATCGTCTGCATCGTCGGAGAGTCGGGCTGCGGCAAAAGCGTACTGGCTCTGTCGATCATGAATCTGCTGCCCCGTGAATCAGGCAGTGTGGCCAAAGGGCAGATCTTGTTCAAAGGCCAGGACCTGACCCGACTGTCGCAGGAAGAGATGAACTTGATACGGGGCAAGGACATCGGCATGATTTTTCAGGAGCCGATGACCGCCTTAAACCCCGTCTTTACCGTTGGTTTTCAATTACAGGAGTGTCTGTTGAATCATCAGAATATTGGCAAGAAACAGGCGAAAAAGACATGCATTGACCTGCTGAAGCAGGTGGGGATTCCCCGCGCAGACAAGGTGATTGATGAATATCCGCATCAACTCTCCGGAGGCATGCGGCAGCGGATTATGATCGCGATGGCGATTGCCTGTCATCCGCAGCTGCTGATTGCCGATGAACCGACGACCGCACTGGATGTGACCATTCAGGCCCAGATTCTGGACCTGATCAAACACGTTCAGCAAAGCGGCAGCATGTCGGTCCTGCTGATCACCCACGATTTGGGCATCGTGGCGGAGATGGCCGACGAAGTGATGGTGATGTACGCCGGGCAGATTGTGGAACAGGGACCGGTTGACGCCATCTTCCATCAGCCCAGGCACCCGTATCTGCGTCTGCTGCTGAAAGCGATTCCCCGCCTGGATGAGGATCGCCAAAGGCTTGATGCAATCGGTGGCATCGTCCCCTCGCTGGTACACATGCCCAGAACGAGCTGCCGCTTTGCCAGCCGCTGCCCGCAGGCGAAAGCCGACTGTCATCAACTCGCCCCGCAGTTGGCGCGAGTGGACAGAGACCACCTGGTGCGCTGTCTGCTGTACAAGGAGAGCTATCCGGGCAGGGAAGCGGGGGTGTACAGATGACGCAGACGACCAATCCTGCGACTCAGCACCCTCTCCTGGAAGTGAAAAACCTGAAAAAGTACTACCCCATTCTGGGCGGCTTCTTTCGCCGCAAGGTGGGGGAAGTGAAAGCGGTCGACGATATCAGTTTTTCCCTTCACGCCGGTGAGACGCTGGGATTGGTGGGGGAGAGCGGCTGCGGCAAGTCGACCGCGGGGCGTACGATCCTGCGCCTGCTGGAGCCGACAGACGGTTCGATTACGTTTTTGGGCAGAGAGATCACCCGCCTCAAGGGCGCACAACTTCGCGCGCTGCGGCGAGAGATGCAGATGGTCTTCCAAGATCCCTACGCCTCGCTCAACCCCAAGATGATGGTAGGAAGTCTCGTCTCCGAACCGCTTCGCAACTACACCGGCAGGACGGAGCGGGAACTGAAAGAGGAAGTGTTGGAACTGCTGGCCAAGGTGGGGCTGCCGGACGATGCCTACTACAAATACCCGCATGAGTTCTCCGGCGGTCAGCGGCAGCGGATCGGAATTGCTCGGGCGCTGGCCTTAAAGCCAAAGCTGATTATCGCCGACGAGCCGGTCTCTGCCCTGGATGTGTCCGTGCAGTCACAGGTGTTGAATCTGCTGCAGGATTTGCAGCAAGACTTTCAGCTTACCTACCTGTTCATCGCCCATAACCTGAGTGTCGTCAAGCACGTCAGCGACCGGATCGGGGTGATGTATCTGGGCAGGCTGGTGGAGCTGGCCGACAAGCACAGTCTTTATACCGACCCGCTTCACCCGTACACCCAGGCGCTGCTGTCGTCGATTCCGGTTCCCGATCCGCGCAAGAGGAAGGAGCGAATCGTCCTGCAAGGAGACGTGCCCAGCCCGGAGCGGCCGCCGCAGGGGTGTGCCTTTCACCCGCGCTGCCGCCACGCTGACGGTACGTGTCGCGAGGTGCGCCCGGCGATGAAGGAGGTGAAGCCCGGACACCAGGTCGCCTGCCATCTCTACTAGATGGATCATCTCTACCACTATTGACAAGGGGGTAATCCGATTGAAAAAGAAAGGTTCGTTGGGGATGTCTGTTGTGCTGGCCTTCAGCATAGCCCTTGCAGGCTGCTCCGGTCAGCCTGCGACAACGGAAGGCGGTCAGGGGGAGTCGCCTGGGACCACCACGACCGGGACTGCGGAACAGCCGAGCGGAGAACCGAAGTACGGCGGGACGGTTACCTACGGGTTCAGCTCGCCGTTTCAAGGGCTGCTGGAGCGGGGGTTTTACGAAGGGGTGGACGACGACAAAATCTTGTATTTTATGATGGACCCGCTGTTTCAGGTAGGGGACGACCTGCGCGTATACCCCTACATTGCCGAGTGGACAGAGTCTGAGGACCACAAGACGTTTACCTTCACCTTCAAAAAAGGAGTCAAGTGGCACAACGGCGAGGAATTGACCGTGGAAGACTGGAAGTATGCGCTGGAAGTGATCGCTCACCCGGACTACACCGGTCCGCGCTACTCCTACGTGGAGATGATCGAAGGGGCGCAGGAGTACCACGAAGGCAAGGCGAACGAGATTTCCGGGATCAAGGTGATTGATCCCTACACGATCGAACTCAAAATGAAGCGGGCAGCCGTCAATACGATTGACAATCTCTGGTCCTATCCGATGCCCAAAAAGTATTACGAGGGTATCCCAATCAAAGATCTGCCCAGTTCGCCACAGGTCCGGCAGAAGCCGATCGGCACGGGGCCGTTCAAAGTGAAGAATATCCAGCCGGGCGAGTTTGTCGAGCTGGAGCGGTTTGACGACTACTGGCAGGGCAAACCGTATCTGGACGGCATCGTCTACAAGGTGTATGATGGAGCGCTGGCCACCAGTCTGCTCAAAAACGGGGAAATCGACATCACGGACATACCGCGCAGCCAGGTCAAAGAGGTGGAGAAGCTGGACAATGTCTACATCAAGGAAGAAGATGAACTGGGGTACGCCTACATCGGCTTCGACTTCGGCCATTGGGACAAGGAACAGGAACGAGTGGTCATGGACAATCCCAAGTTCCAGAACAAGAAGCTGCGCCAGGCCTTCTACTACGCAATAGACAGGCAGGGATTGCTGGACGCGTTTGAAAACGGCAAAGGCACCTTGATCCAATCGCCGATGCCGACGGTGAGCTGGGCCAAAGCCCCTGACTCGGAGCTGATTCCGTACGAGTACAATCCCGAAAAGGCGAAGCAGCTGCTTGACGAGGCGGGATACAAAGACATCGATGGAGACGGCATGCGCGAAGACCCGCAAGGCCAAAAGTTTACCGTAACATACCACGCCATGTCCGGCACCGAGGTATCCGAGCCGCGCGCCCAGGCCGTGATCCAGTTCCTGCGCGAGGTGGGCATAGACGCCAGCTTGAACGGCGGTTCGTTGAAAGAATTTAACCTGTTTTACGACATGATTGAAAACGACGACCCTTCTGTCGAACTGTTCGCCGGCGCATGGGGGTTAGATAGCGACCCCGATCCGACGGGCTTGTGGCGGAGCAGCGACATGTGGAACTTCCCGCGCTGGTACAACGAAGAGTCTGACCGGTTGATCGAGGAGGGGGTCAGTGAGAAGGCGTTTGATCCCGAATACCGGAAAAACGTCTACATCCAGTGGCAGAAACTGGTCAATGAAGAGGTCCCGATGATCTTCCTCTACTCGCGCAAAGAGATCAACGTCATCAACAAGCGGCTGCAGGGCGTCCACACCAACTCGTTCGCCAACAACCTTTACTCGCACAAATGGTACGTAACCGATTAACGGATGAGGTAATCCGGGAGAGGGGGAGAGGACGCTGCTTACGTATACGCTCAGAAGATTGGTCGGCATGGTTCCCCTCCTGTTTCTGATCTCGATTGTGGTGTTCACCCTGGCCAAGTTGATGCCAGGGGACGCCCTGTCGGGCAAAATCGATCCGACCAACACCAATCCGGCGTACATCGCCGAAATGAGGGAAAAGCTGGGGTACAACGATCCGCTGTACGTCCAGTATGTCCGCTGGCTGTCAGGCGTGATACAGGGGGACTTCGGCGATTCGTTCATTCACAAGATGCCGGTCTCGCAGTTGATGGGGCACCGGCTGTCCAATACGATCTTTCTGGCCCTGCTTTCGCTGCTGATTACGTATCTGATTGCCTTTGCCGCCGGGATTTACGCCGGACGTCGGCCCTATACGCTGGGAGACAATCTGGTGATGGCCCTCAACTACATTGCGTATGCCATTCCCTCTTTTTTTGCCGCGATTGTGGCGATATACATCTTTGCGATAACGCTGGGCTGGGTTCCGGCCAGCGGCACGATCAGCGTAGGAGGCGGCGAGGGATGGCTGGCCTCGCTTCTCGATCGGCTGAAGCACGCCATTCTGCCCGCTTTTTGCCTCGGCCTGGTACAGACCGCCCAGTACACCCAGTTTCTGCGCAACGATATAATCGAGAGCAGCCGCAAGGAGTACGTCCGTACGGCGCGGGCCAAAGGCACCAGCGAATCGCTGGTCTACAATCGGCACATCCTGCGCAACTCGCTGATTCCGATTGTCACCTTCCTCGGGATTGACATCGGTTTGCTGCTGAGTGGAGCGGTGATTACGGAAAAAATCTTTGTCTACCCGGGGGTTGGTTCCCTGTTTATCGATTCGGTCAGCAACCGCGACTACTCCGTGGTGATGACGATTACGATGATGCTGTCGGTGATGACCCTGATTGGCAACCTGATTGCCGACCTGCTGTATGGCATCGTCGATCCGCGGATCAGGTTGGAGTAGAAGGAGGGGGATGTTCGTGCAGCCGATGCCAGTCAAACCACAGTTTGACCTGCCGCGCCGCCCCATCCCGCCAAAGAGCCAGTCTCCCTGGGCCATTGCCAGAAGAAAGTTCGTCCGCAATCGACTGGCAATGCTTGGGTTGGTTTTCATCGTCACCATCACAGCTCTCTCCATTCTGGCCCCTTATCTGACAGCGGAAGACCCGACCAGACTGAATATTCGCCAGATTAACCAGGAGCCGAGCGCCGATCACTGGCTGGGGACGGACAAGGGAGGACGGGACGTGCTGACCCGCCTGCTCTACGGCGGGCGGGTCACCCTGACCATCAGCTTTTCGATAGCGCTGCTTGTGGTCCTGACCGGAACCGTGATCGGAGTGACGGCGGGCTACTTTGGCGGCAGGGTGGATAACGCCCTGATGCGCTTTACCGACTTTATCCTTACTTTTCCTTTTTTGCTGTTTGTGATCGTGATCAGCGCCATTTTTCAGGGATCGGGCATACTCACGCTGATCTTCGTCGTCAGTCTGCTCAGTTGGGGCTCTACGGCCCGCCTGGTGCGAAGCAAGGTACTGGCTGAAAAGGAAAACGAATACATTCTCAGCGCCATCTCCATCGGCTGCACGCCGCTTAAGGTGATGGTCAAGCATCTTTTGCCCAACGTGATCTCTACGATTATCGTGCAGGCCATTTACCTGGTGGCGACGATGATCGCGGTGGAGACCTCGCTCAGCTTCCTCGGCTTCGGGGTGCAGGCCAATGTACCCAGCTGGGGCAACATGATGTCAGACGCCATTTCGCCGGAAGTGATCCGCAATCAGTGGTGGGTCTGGGCGCCTGCCGGGACGCTGATCACGCTGACCATTCTGGCGATCAACTTCGTTGGCGAAGGATTGAAAGATGCGTTTAACCCCAAATCAAAACGATAGCCAAGGTTTTTCTTGCAGTTGTTTGTATGCTCAGCTGACGTCACGTTATGAGCAATCTTAGAATGGCTCTCCTCCTTCCCTGCAGTGGGAAGGAGAATGGGCAATTCTCTTTGGAACCCGTATTCGTATAGAAGATGGAGTAGGGCATATTTGTACAGTTAAGCTTCTTTCCGAACAGTCAACTTAGACTCAACTTCCAATTCT
>JACDOF010000016.1 GCA_017656235.1 Brevibacillus sp. | reverse complement strand
AGCATATTGCTTCGCTTCAAACGCTTCGCTGTTCAGTTTTCAAGGAGCATGATCAACTCACCAAAAGTGAGCTCTAGTATTGTAATCAGAAAAGAACATTGTTGTCAAGGGGTTTGTTGTTGGAAAACCTGCCGAAACAATCACGTTCTTTCGGACAAGGAATAATCTATCACGTTAGATACCAATAAGTCAATAGGTTTTTAAAAATTTATGTGAGTGGAGTTTTTTCCAGTTGAGGACGTCGGATGTATTTGGTGAGTTCTGCAGGCGAAGCCATCCGCGCGTACATCCGAAACAAAATCTGGTAGCGTTCTTCCATTGCCCGTTTCACCAGAGAATCAATTCGCTTGTCTCCCAAATCCAGCAACATCTCCTCCAGCTCACGCTTCAACAAGTATTCCAGCTCCTGACACTCCTTGGAATTAAACAGGAAACCTAACAACGAAATCAACCTCCGATAAATGCGAGTGGTACCTATTAGATTAACCAGACTGCTGTTCCCTATACCCCTTTTTCAATATCACCCATCGCTTCCGGGAGCTGCTCACCATGACAAAGCCGCGCCTCTTTTTATATTGCGAGGGCGCGGCCAAAAGGCGAAGTACTCCTACTCCATCCCGGAGATGGTCGTTCCAAACGTATTTTGAATCAGAATTGGCGTGATTACACTCTCGACGATCGCCGCCACCAATAACAGTCCGATCACGGTAAACAGTGCAGCCGGGAATTGCCGGATTATCCTCTGCCAATCCTGTTTGACTCGCTGCTTCCGATCAGTTCGCCACACTGCGCCAATTGTGCGGAAAACCAGGATCCCATAACGAATACCAAGTGAAGCGGCAAAAATAACGGCGGGCAATTCAAATATCCCATGCGGCAATATCCCGATGACAAACACCTGCAGCCAATTGATTCCCCGGGCGCTCATCGTCTCCAAAATGTACCCCAACAGTACGCCGTTGGACACCAAACCACTGATGGGGAAGACTGCAAACAACAGTCCCAACACCATCATCAACACAGAGCTGGTCACATTATTTTTAAAGATCAGCCAGAACACATTTGCCGTCGTGTTATCTTCCTGTATCGTCTTCACGATCTTTTCCAGCTCTGCCAGCATGGATTGGGCCAAATCCTGGATGCGCTCAGCCTGGAAAAAACCAACCAGGGCGCCCCCCAGCATCAACAGACATCCTGCCACAAAATACCATCTGTTGTCCCACCAGAGTTCCTTCAGCTTGTACAGCAAACGACTCGCTCCTTTTTGTCGGATAGTTAAGCATATGCTGCTTTTCTTATCTATGCTCCCCAAAAGAATATCCTTGTCTGCTCTGCATACAATGTAAGGGGACATGGGTAAAGGGGTGAGATGAGTTGAGGTTTATGTTTGTCATCAGCATCAAAAAACTAAAGCAACTATTCATCATTTTTGCCGCTTTCCTGTTTGCCATTGTCATCGCCTACACCGAACGGGATGCCATTGCTGTCTTTACGCAAGGAAAATCAAAAGAACCGCAGGCGATCTATAAAGTTGATACCAACGAGAAAAAAGTAGCGCTTACGTTTGACATTAGCTGGGGCGAAGTCAGGCCTGGTCCCATCCTTGATGTCTTGAAGCAGAAGAACGTGAAAAATGCCACCTTCTTCATATCCTCCCCCTGGGGTCAGCGACACCCGGAAATCGTCAAACGAATCATCGAAGAAGGCTATGAGATCGGCTCCCACGGTCACAAGTACGATTATTACAGCAAGTATACAGAGGAGGAGATCCGCACTCAGATCGGAAAGGCACATACCATCTTGACCGAACTGACCGGAAAAAAGCCCAGCTTGCTCCGCTTGCCAAACGGCGATTTCGACAAGCGCGTCCTGCGTATTGCCCAAGAGATGGGCTACACGGTAATCCAATGGGATACAGACTCCAAGGATTGGCTAAATCCGGGTGTCGACGAAATCGTCAAAAACGTTGTCGCCAACGCACATCCTGGTGACATAATTCTGATGCACGCCAGCGATTCCTGTAAACAGACCGACAAAGCGCTGCCGATCATTATTGACCAGCTTCGGGATAAAGGATATGAGTTCGTCACCGTCTCTCAACTCATCGCCGGGTCACAGGTAAAACTGCAGGAAGTAAACTGAACAGACAGGCTGATCGCGAACCGTGATCAGCTTGTCTTGTTGGTCAGGCGGTGCAGGTGCATCACCTGCCAGATGTTGCAGGAGATGAGCGGAACGATCATAAAGAGGGCTGAACTCATGTTGTTCTGCCTGAGGCCGGGCACCCATTCCAATACCGTCACGACAAACAGGAAGAATACAGTGGGAACCCAAGCGCTTGGGTTGGTCAGCTTCACTTTTCCGTACGCCGCCACCAAGGCAATCAGCAGCAAGGCAGCCGGTTCCAGTAAAAACGGCCAGAGCGGTCCTCCTTCTCCAAACACAGTGTATCGCAGATAAACCATGTCAAACGCGGTAAACAGAATCAACAACACCTGAATACTCTTCCACAGCCCGGGGTTTTTCAGAAAGCTGAGAACCAGATAATTCAGCGTCATGTACGCAAAAAAACCCATCTCCGCCAGCACGGCAATGGTCAGACCAACCAAAAGATTAACCAATGTGCCAACAAAGAGGTTGCCCCACGAGCCCCCTACCAGTTCGTCCCATGCGACGAGAAACCCGGCCAGGATGCCGCTCACTCCGCCGACCAGCAGCGTGGTGCCCAACAACCAGCCATAATTGCGCAGATTCACGATTTATTCCCTCCCATCACATCGCTTATGATTGTACCAACACGTGCAAGAAAATACTAGCGTAAGAACAGTCCATCCTGCACACGTTAAATATAGCTAGGGGAAAAGGAGGGCATTTCCATCCCATGAAGAAGCAGCGCAGCTCCTGTTGGCTGATCTTTCTATTCGTCACAGTGTTCCTGCTCAGCAGTTGCGGCGGGCAAACGCAGCAAACGGCCCAACCTGATTACAAATCCGTTAAAACGATGGTTCTCGATATCCTGCACACCGAAGACGCCAAGAAAGCGCTGGCCGACATGATGAAGGACGAAAAGTTCAAACAAAATCTGGCGCTCGATCAAGAGACAATACGCACCTCATTGATTCAAAGCATCAGCAAACCGGACAACCCACACATCAAGGAAGCGTTCAAAGATCCCAGATTTGCGGGGACATTGGCGAAATCGATGAAAGACGAGCATAAAAAGCTGATGAAAGAGCTGATGAAAGATCCGGAATACCAAAAGATGATGATGGACATCCTGAAGGATCCCGAGTTTGAAAAACAAATGATGGACCTGATGAAAAGCGCCGCCTACCGCAAACAGACCATGCAAATCATGAAAGAAGCCTTGCAGAGTCCCTTGTTCCAGGAAGAAATGTTGAAGCTGATGACGAAAGCAACCGAAGAGATGATGAAGCCAAAAAAAGAAGAGAAAGGCAATCAGCAGGAAAGTGGTGATGGTGGCGGTCAATTGATGAGCCAATAGGATCGCTTGTTGCGCAACTGGTGAACCACCTCAACGGCGGTTCACCCGCGTATTGCCCATCCACCGCTTCACTCCGTTGATCGCCAGAGTTCCCGCGGATTAAGCGTGTAAATGCCTTTGGTTCGATACATGATCTGGTTCATGATCAATTCACGGCGCAGAGTCGCATAGTCCTCGTGGTACTGTTTGAGGTAATCGCTAATTTCCTTTTCCGTGTAAGAGCGCCCCACTTCCAGGCCAGCTACCAGTTTTTCCAGAACGTACATTCGTTTTTTCCACTGCGCCGGAATTTGCGCCAACCTTCCGTCTGCCGTAAAGAAAGGAGCAATTACCCGTTCCTTCTCCATAGTCAGATCCACCTCCCATTCGTTCCTTTTGCTTGTGTCAGCCGCTTGTTCCTGGGCATGTGCATCGACTTGATCCTCCCCCCGCCAAACTTCCCATTCCTCCAGCACCTTTCGTCCCGGCGGCAGTACCGCATGCACGATGCCAGCGGCCAAACGACTCAGTTCACGGGGCAGCAAAAAGAACGTAATCGTATTTTTCTCTCTTTTTTCCTTGATGAGTCCGGCTTTTTTCAGTTTCTGCGTATGGTGTGTGATCGTGGCGGGCGTTAACTGTAAGCGCTCAGCCAGCTCACTACCGCTCATGGGTTTGGTGGCAAGCAGGGATAAAATGCGTATGCGGGTCACGTCAGCAACCGCTTTGTGAAAGGTGACCAAAACATCAAGCTGCATAAAACCACCCTTTGTTTTGATAAATATCTAATTAGAAATGTATCGACGCCGCATCCGCGATGCCGCAACTGTGTCGTTGATGATTAGAACCACATAGAAAAAGGCTGCTCCTCGTTTGTCAAATACTGGGAGCAGCCTTTTTCCTCTGGTACAGGAAAACGGCTTAACCGCCTGTTTTGCCTGTTTTTTCGAGCACACGCTGCGCCAGTTCCGTATACAAACGGCCATTCGGCGTGTCCTGCTTATAAACGGATGGGCTGTAATCCGGCTCTGCCGGGTGGTTCTCCGGCTGTCCGAGCGGAATCTGCGCCAACAGTTCACAGGACAACTGCTCTGCCAGCTTCGCTCCACCGCCGCGTCCAAAGACGTATTCTTTGCTGCCATCCTTGGCCTCGTACCATGCCATATTCTCCACAACGCCGAGGATTTCGTGATTGGTGCGAATGGCCATCGCTCCTGCCCGCGCCGCGACAAACGCCGCCGTGGCATGCGGCGTGGTGACGATGATCTCCTTGCTTTGCGGGATCATGGTATGCACATCGAGGGCCATATCGCCGGTACCGGGCGGCAGGTCGAGGATCAGGTAATCCAATTCGCCCCAATGCACCTCGCCGAAAAAGTTGCGGAGCATCTTGCCCAGCATGGGCCCACGCCAGATGATCGGTGAGTTGTCCTCCACAAAAAAGCCCATGGACATTACTTTTACCCCAAACTTCTCTACAGGCAGAATCAGTTCCCCGATAACGGTCGGGCGCTGTTCAATATTCATCATGTCTGGTACGCTGAACCCGTAAATGTCGGCATCAATGATGCCTACTTTTTTACCCAACCGGGCCAACGCGACGGCGAGATTGACGGTAACGGTCGACTTCCCGACACCGCCCTTGCCGGACGTAATCGCAATAAAAACCGTGGGAGACCCTTCCGCCAGAATGGGATTGAGCGGCCGGGCTTGTCCGGGTGCCTGATTTTGGGGCTGTCCTCCCCGCAGTTGTGCGCTTAATGCCGCTCTCTCTTCATCCGTCATGGAACCAAAACGGACGTCCACTTCTTCTGCTCCCAACGCCTTGATGGCGTTCCTGACATCCTCCTCAATCTTTGCTTTCAGCGGACAGCCGGCTATTGTCAAGATTACGTCGAGTCCAACGCGCTTTCCCTCAATGGTAATATTGCGAATCATGTTCAGTTCTACCAGACTCCGGTTGATTTCCGGGTCGTGAACATCGCGCAGTGCTTCCAGTACCTGCTCTTTCGTAATCATCCTGACACCCCTTTATGTAGGTTCCAATCAGCACCTCATTTCGCGTTCATTATAGCATACCCACAGTGATGCTCACAGTTTATCATGTGCCTGACGGATGGCCGGGGGCCGCCGGTGGTTTTTCTCCCGCAAAATGGCGCAGGATTCCCTGATAGATGGCATTGGCCATTGCCTTCTGGTACTCGGGCGAATCCAGGCGGCGGGCTTCATCCGGGTTGGACAGGAACCCTACTTCCACCAGCACGGACGGGCATTGAACCTCCCGGATCAAAAAGATGTCGTCCGTTTTTTGGGGGAACCGATCTGTATTATCCAACACTCTCCTGATTTCATCCTGGATCAGGTACGCCATGTCAGCGCTTTCCTTAAAACCTGGGTAGTAAAAGGTTTGCGCTCCCTTCCACCTTGACGACGGAAACGAGTTCAGGTGTATGCTGATCAAAAAATCAGGCGAATGTTCATTGACGAACTTGACGCGGTTGCGAATGTCGACCGATTTTCGCTTCCCCTCACGTTCAGCCTGGGGGGTAGCCAGATCTTTGTCTTCTTCTCTGGTCATGATCACTAAGGCCCCGGACTGCTGCAGAAAATCACGCAGGTACAGACTGATCGGCAGAGTCACTTCTTTTTCCACTACTTTTCCGTCCTTGCTGACGGCTCCGCCATCTGCTCCGCCATGGCCGGGATCAATCGCAATAACCGTACCGGCCAGCGGCAGTGTCCATGTCGACCAGGAGGAGTAATCGGGTATTTTGTATGTAAAGAGCAGGAGCAAGAACAGAAAAGCAGTGAGCCAACTGGCTGCTTTTTTCGTCATATCGACCGCCCCTTTGTCCCCATGTCTTTCACATCATATGGGGGGGATGGACAAAATATGACTGCGTGCGATCAGTCGTTTCGAGCATAAGAAAACCCCCTGCCTCCGAAGAGACAAGGGGTTGCATCCCAGGGCGATTAACGCTTGGAGAATTGCGGTGCACGACGTGCTGCCTTGAGCCCGTACTTTTTGCGCTCTTTCATACGCGGATCACGAGTCAGGAATCCGGCACGCTTCAGCGGACCGCGCAGTTCCGGATCTGCTTTCAGCAGGGCGCGGGCAACGCCGTGGCGGATAGCGCCAGCCTGTCCCGTGGTTCCACCACCAGATACATTAACCAAGACGTCGTAACGACCGATCGTGTCGGTGAGCACGAGCGGTTGTTTTACGATCAGTTTCAACGTTTCCAAACCAAAGTAGTCATCCATGTCACGCTTGTTGATCACGATACGGCCTTCACCCGGTACCAAGCGTACACGTGCGACAGAGTGCTTGCGACGACCGGTGCCGTAGTATTGAACTTGTGCCACGAGTCTTTTCCTCCCTTACTTAATTAACCGCGGATTTGCCATACTTCCGGTTTTTGTGCTTCGTGCGGATGCTCCGATCCAGCGTATACTTTCAACTTGGTGAACATTTGGCGTCCCAAGCTGTTTTTCGGCAGCATCCCTTTTACCGCCAGTTCAAACATGCGCTCCGGACGGTTTTTCAACATGTCCCCGGCAGTGGTGGCTTTCAAACCACCCGGGTACTGGGAGTGGCGATAGTAGATTTTGTCGGACAGTTTTTTTCCAGTCAGTTTCACCTTGTCCGCATTGATGACAATGACAAAATCGCCAGTATCTACATGTGGCGTGAATTCCGGTTTGTGCTTGCCGCGCAGGATGGAAGCTACTTCACTTGCCAGGCGTCCGAGCGTTTGGCCTGCTGCGTCAACGATGTACCATTTACGCTCAACTTCCAGCGGCTTTGCCATATATGTGGTACGCATGAATGTCCCTCCTAATGATCGTACGGTTGCATCAGGGCGTCTGCTGTTCCTTCTTCACGATCCTTGAACAACTTACCCTTGTGTATCCATTTACGAACAACATGTTTTTCAATCCCGGGGCTAGAGTGGGGCTAGCGGGGTATGAAAATACCAATGTTTATCGTACTATATCGGGATTGCAGAGTCAAGGGAAAACTTGAACAGGGTTAGTAGGCAACCTCCCACATCGTCAAGCCCTTGGCGGGTGCTGTTTTTCCCGCCTTCTCCCGGTCACAGGCAGCCAGTATTTCCGGGATTTCATCCGGGTCCCGCTTGTTCTGTCCCACTTCCACCAGTGTGCCCACGATGATCCGCACCATGTTGTACAAAAAGCCGTTCCCTCGACAGATCACCCAAATCATCTGCCCGTCCCGCTCCACCTCCAGCCGGTAGATGGTCCGTACCTTGTCCTCGACAAAGGTTTTCGCCGAACAAAACGAGGTAAAGTCGTGTTCGCCCACCAGGTAGCGGGCCGCCCGCCTCATCCGCTCCAGGTCAAGAGGATGGCGGATGTGATCGGCGTACCGATGAAAGAAGACGTCGGGAACCGGGCCGTTGTCGATGCAGTAACGATACTCTTTCTGCTTTACATCAAAACGAGCGTGAAAGGTTGGCTCCACCTGCTCTACCGAGCGGATGACGATCGCTTCGGGAAGTTGGTTGTTGAGAATGAATGCCCATTTCTCCAGCGGCACCTTGCTCGCCGTATCAAAGTGAAACACTTGACCCCGGGCGTGCACGCCAGCGTCTGTCCGGCCGGAGCCGACAATTTGTACCGTCTCGCCGGTAATTCGCTTGATTGCAGCCTCAATCTCGCCCTGAACCGTCACCTGATCCGGCTGAACCTGAAAGCCGCTGTAATCGGTTCCGTCGTAGGCAACCAGACATTTCAGACGTCTCATGCTCTCCACCATCCCAACGATCCGGCAAGCAAAACGGCCACAAATGCCAACAGACCGTCACGCCAGGTAAATCGAAGCTGTTTGCGCCTGGTGCGCCCCGCTCCCCCCCGATACCCGCGCGCTTCCATCGCCAGCGCCAGTTCATCGGCCCGGCGAAACGCACTGATGAACAACGGCACCACGATGGCAACCAGGTTGCGGGCCCGCGTCAGCAGGTTGCCGCTGTCCAGGTTGGCACCGCGCGAGGTCTGTGCCTTGATGATCTTGTCCGTCTCCTCCAACAGCGTTGGAATAAAGCGCAGCGCGATCGAGAGCATCAACGCAATCTCATGTACCGGCACTCCCAGCTTTCGCAAGGGAGCCAGCAGACGCTCCATCCCCTCCGTCAAATCGAGCGGCGATGTGGTGAGCGTCAACAGCGAGCCAATCAGGACCAGCAGGGCCAACCTCATCGACATGAACATCGCCTGGCGCACGCCTTGCTCTTCAACGGTAACCCAGTCCCATTGAAGGTAAACCGCGCCCCCCTTGGTCATAAACAAGTGTATGACAGCGGTTAACAGGATGAGAAACCATACCGGTTTCAACCCCCGCAGCAAATACGAGACGGAAATGCGCGCGGCGATGGTGGCAATGACCATAAAGACGCACAATATGGCATACGTAGGCCCGTTGTTGGCCATGAAAACAAAAAAGGCAAACGCAAACACAAAAACCAGTTTGCTGCGCGGGTCGAGCCGGTGCAGCAGGGATTCTCCGGGAAGGTACTGACCGATTGCAAAATTCTGCAGCACACTCATCGCGTTCCCTCCTTCACACCGCTCAGCCGCTGTAAAAGATATGCCTCCAGTTCTTCTTCTCGATAGAGATGAAGCGGCAGTTTGTATTCCTCAGGCAGCCGTTCGTTTAGTTTATGAATAAGGGCAACCGTATTGGGCACATCGAGGGATAGCTGCCGCAATCGATCTGCCTGGGCGAACACTTCTGCCGGTGTTCCCGAGAGGGCAATCCGCCCCGCCGCCATTACAATCAGCCAATCCGCGTAACGAGCGGCTTCTTCCATGCTGTGGGTTACCAGCAGCGTCGTCATCTTCTGCTCCTTGTGGATGCGGTAGATGGCCTCCAGAATCTCCCGGCGACCCGCCGGATCCAATCCGGCCGTCGGTTCATCCAGGATCAGGATTTGCGGCTGCATGGCCAGGACGCCGGCGATGGCGACTCGCCTCATCTGACCGCCGCTCAGTTGAAACGGTGAGCGATCCTTCCACTCTTCATATGCGAGGCCCACAACCTCCAGCGCTTCTCTTGCGCGAAGCAGTGCCATTTCCTCCGGCAACCCGAGGTTTCGCGGCCCAAACGCGACATCCTTAAGGACCGTCTCTTCGAATAACTGGTGTTCCGGATACTGGAAGACAAGCCCGACACGCTTGCGCAGTTCGAGGGTCTGCTTGGTCTCCGGCGTAATGGTCCACTCTCCCACCCTGATCTTGCCAGAGGTGGGCTTGAGCAAACCATTCAGGTGTTGAATCAATGTCGACTTACCTGACCCGGTTTGGCCGATTATTCCTACATAGGAACCGGAAGGAATGTTCAGCGATACATTGTCAAGTGCCCGCTTCTCAAAGGGAGTTCCCCTTCCATATATGTGGCTTACTTGTTCAAAAGCAATCTGCATAGCTCCTCCACCAACTCGTCCTGATGCAGCACAGCCGACACGTCCAGCCCATGTTGAAGCAGTTTGTGACGCAGCCGGACGGGGTAGGGAACGTCCAGCCCGATGCTGCGCAGCCGCTCCACATCGGCAAACACAACTGCCGGAGAGCCGTCAGCATAAATCCTGCCCTGATGCATGACGATTACCCGGTCGCTGTCCACCGTCTCCTCAGGAAAGTGGGTAATCATGATGACCGTAATCCCCTCTTCCCGATGGAGACGGTGCGCCATGGCGACAACCTCCTGGCGCCCCTGCGGGTCGAGCATGGCGGTCGCCTCGTCGAAGATGATGACACGGGGACGCATCGCAATAATCCCGGCAATCGCCACCCGCTGCTTCTGTCCACCCGATAAGTGGTGGGGTTGAGCCTCCGCATACTTCTCCATCTGAACCGCCTGCAGCGCCTCGGCAATGCGTTTTTCCATTTCCGCCGGCTCTACCCCGAGGTTTTCCAAGCCGAAAGCCACATCGTCCACCACTGTCGGGGCAACGATCTGGTTGTCGGGATTTTGAAACACCATTCCCACCTGTCGGCGAACCTCCCAGACCATCTCTTCCTCGCTGCTGTCCACACCGCAAACGATCAGTACACCTTCGGTTGGGACCAGCAGGGCATTCAACAGTTTGGCCAGCGTCGATTTGCCGGAGCCGTTCGGTCCCAGGACAGATACAAACGAACCGCGCTCAATGACCAGATCCAGCTGGTTCAAGACTAGTGGACCTTCCTTTTCCTGCCCCTCTTCATATCGAAACGATACCTGTTTGGCTTCTATCACGTCAGACTGGCTCAACCGGTCCTCACATCCTTGTACGGTGAAAAAGAAAAAAAGGGCATGAATCGAGCCATTGACCAGACTCTGCCCTCACCCTGATTCAAAAGAAAACGTCGCGACGTTTTCTTCCATCATCTCCATATAACCGTTACAACGAACTATTCAACGAATTCCAGATATGCCATTGGTGCAGCGTCGCCACGGCGAGGACCAATTTTGAGGATGCGGGTGTATCCTCCGTTGCGTTCAGCATAGCGCGGCGCGATGTCGTTGAACAGTTTTTGTACAGCGTCACGCCCTTCTTCCGTCGCTGTTTCTTTGCGTACGAAAGCGGCCACTTGACGGCGTGCGTGCAGATCACCGCGTTTTGCCAGCGTAATCATTTTTTCTGCGATCGAGCGCAGTTCCTTTGCCTTGGATTCCGTGGTTTCAATGCGCTCGTTTATGATCAGGTCCGTCACCAAGTCGCGGAACAACGCTTTGCGAGCAGCCGATCTGCGACCCAATTTCCGGTATGCCATGTCTCCTACCTCCTTGCTCCAGTCTCGTACTAGTCGTCGCTGCGCAGGGAAAGTCCCAACTCAGCCAGTTTTTCCTGTACTTCCTCCAGGGATTTTCGGCCGAGGTTGCGCACTTTCATCATGTCTTCTTCCGACTTTTGGGTCAACTCCTGAACCGTGTTGATGCCGGCACGCTTCAAGCAGTTGTAGGAACGGACAGAGAGATCCAGTTCTTCGATCGTCATCTCCAGAACTTTTTCTTTCTTGTCCTCTTCTTTTTCCACCATGATCTCCGCATCTTTTGCTTCGTCAGTCAGACCGACGAACAGATTCAGATGCTCGGTCATGATCTTAGCACCCAGACTTACTGCCTCTTCCGGACTGATGCTGCCATTTGTCCAAACTTCCAAGGTCAGTTTGTCGTAGTTCGTCATTTGCCCGACGCGGGTGTTTTCCACTTGATAGTTCACGCGCTTGATTGGAGTGTAGATCGAGTCGATCGGAATCACCCCGATCGGCTGATCTTCCGTCTTGTTTCCGTCCGCTTGAACATATCCACGACCGCGACCGGCTGTCATGCGAATGTGCAGACGACCGCCGCTTGCCAACGTAGCGATGTGCAGATCAGGGTTCAAGATCTCCACGTCGCTATCAGCTCGTATATCACCCGCCTTGACGACTCCTTCTCCCTCTGCGTCGATCTCCAGAATCTTCTCTTCATCCGAGTGGATCTTTAGGGCAAGACCCTTGATGTTGAGAATCAGCTCGGTTACGTCTTCCACGACTCCCTCTACTGTGGAGAATTCATGCAGCACGCCGTCAATCTGTACAGAGGTAACGGCCGCACCCGGCAGTGAGGATAGGAGTATACGTCTGAGCGAATTGCCAAGGGTTGTACCGTAACCACGCTCAAGAGGTTCAACGACGAACTTGCCGTAAGCATTGTCGTCGCTTACTTCCACAACCTCGATTCTCGGTTTTTCTATTTCTATCATTTAAACAAACCCTCCTTCAAAACGTCGAAATTCCCGATGGGCCTGCATCCAGCCCACCTGCGGAATTTCATTCGGCGGTTTACCGTTGCGTGCATGTCAAGCCGATTATGCAGAAACTACCATTTTAGTATGGACATGTTCTGGACTTCGTAAACCCGACTACACGCGGCGACGTTTTGGCGGACGGCACCCGTTGTGCGGGATTGGGGTAACATCTTTGATCATGTTAACTTCCAAACCTGCCGCTTGCAAAGAGCGAATGGCCGCTTCACGACCAGCGCCCGGTCCTTTTACGAGCACTTCGCAGGCACGCATGCCGTGTTCCATTGCCGCTTTGGCTGCAGCTTCAGCCGCCATTTGTGCGGCAAAAGGCGTACTTTTGCGGGAGCCTTTGAAGCCGAGAGCACCGGCACTGGACCAGGAAATGGCGTTGCCATGCGGGTCCGTGATAGTAACGATGGTGTTGTTGAAAGTGGAGCGGATGTGCGCAACACCGACTTCCACGTTTTTGCGATCACGACGACGGGTACGTGTAGCAGTCGCTTGCTTTCTTTTCGCCATGTCAGTTTACCCTCCTTTACTTTTTCTTGTTCGCTACGGTACGGCGCGGACCTTTGCGCGTACGTGCGTTTGTTTTCGTCCGTTGACCGCGAACAGGAAGACCGCGACGATGGCGGATTCCGCGGTAGCAGCCGATCTCCATCAACCGTTTGATGTTCAGGGAAACTTCGCGGCGAAGATCCCCTTCTACTCTCACGTTCTTGTCGATATAATCGCGGAGTTTGCTTACTTCATCTTCCGTCAGATCGCGTACGCGAGTGTCCGGATTCACACCGGTCGCGGCAAGGATCTTTTGGGACGTGGAACGACCGATTCCGTAAATGTAGGTCAAAGCGATTTCCACGCGCTTTTCGCGAGGCAAGTCAACGCCTGCAATACGTGCCATTATGCATCAGCACCTCCTTGGATTTATCCTTGTTTTTGCTTATGCTTCGGATTCTCACAAATCACCATTACGTTGCCTTTGCGACGAATGACTTTGCACTTTTCGCAAATCGGCTTCACCGAAGGTCTCACTTTCATGGTTTTATCCTCCCTTGTAAGGGGTAATTGGGAAAAACGCCTTGGCGCTTTTCGCAGGAAAGTACGGTCATTCACTTATAGCGATACGTAATTCTGCCGCGGGTCAGATCGTATGGGGACAGTTCTACGGTTACCCGATCCCCCGGCAAAATCCGAATAAAGTGCATGCGAATCTTACCCGATACGTGAGCCAGCACTTTGTGCCCGTTCTCCAGTTCGACCCGGAACATCGCATTCGGCAGCGGCTCAATTACCGTTCCTTCTACTTCGATTACATCATCTTTGGCCATTGATACCTCTCCTTTCCACTGTGTTCAGTCTGACCATGTTTTCACTTACGGCCTCGTCAAGATCTCATACCCATTTTCCGTTATCGCGATGGTGTGTTCGTAATGCGCACACTTTTTGCCGTCAACCGTCACAACCGTCCAGTTGTCCTCCAGCGTGCGGACATAACGTTCTCCGGCATTCACCATCGGTTCGATCGCCAGGACCATTCCCGGTTTCAACCGCGGACCGCGTCCCGGCGGTCCGTAGTTGGGAATCTGCGGGTCCTCGTGCAGGTTCTGCCCGATACCGTGCCCCACGTATTCACGCACAATCGTGAATCCGTGCGATTCAGCGTGTACCTGTACGGCATGAGAGATGTCGGAAAGACGTGCTCCCGGAGCAGCTTGCTCCAACCCCCGGTACAACGACTCTTCCGTTACCCTCATTAGCAGGCGATCTTCTTCGGATATTTTGCCGACCGCGTACGTCCAAGCGGAGTCACCGTGATACCCGTGAAACTGGGCACCAATGTCGATGCTGATAATATCTCCTTCTTGCAACGTCCGTTTGCCTGGAATCCCGTGTACGAGTTCCTCGTTGACTGAAGCACAGATACTGCCTGGAAAGCCACCATAGCCCTTAAAAGAAGGAATCGCACCTTTACTGCGAATGAAGGTCTCAGCCAGTTCATCCAGCTCTTTTGTGGTAACACCCGGCTTAATCGCTTTGGCCAGCTCCTGATGCGTCAAGGCTACGATGCGCCCCGCTTCACGCATGATCTCAAGTTCCGCTGCTGATTTGAGGATTATCATCCGCGTTTACCCTCGCAAAATCGAGGCTATTTCCGCAAACACATCCTGAATGTCCTGTTCTCCGTTTACGTTGCGTAACAGCCCTTGTTGAGCGTAGTAGTCAATAAGGGGTTGAGCCTGCGCAATGTTGACGTCCAGACGCTGTGTCACCACTTCAGATTTATCGTCATCTCGCTGGTACAGTTTGCCGCCATCCTTATCGCAGATACCCGCTGCCTTGGGTGGATTGAACAAGGTGTGGTAACTGGTTCCGCATACCGGGCAGATCCACCTTCCGGTCAGGCGCTCGATCAACAGCTCACGGCTCACCTGGATGTTGATGACGTGATCAATGGATTGCTCCATTTCTTTGAGCGTTTCGGTAAGTGCTTCGGCCTGTGGAACCGTCCGCGGAAATCCATCCAGCAGAAAGCCCTGTTTGCAATCTTCTTGTCCAAGCCGCTCCCGCACTATACCAATCGTGATTTCGTCAGGTACAAGCAGCCCTTTGTCCATGTAGGACTTGGCTTCCAACCCCAGCTTTGTCTCGTTTTTCACGGCAGCGCGAAACATGTCGCCAGTCGAGATGTGCGGAATCTTGAATTCCCTGGTAATGCGTTCTGCCTGCGTACCCTTCCCGGCACCTGGCAGCCCCATCAGTATGACGTTCACGTTATTCCCTCCATCCTTCCGTGATCAAACGTGTTTATTTGATAAAGCCTTTGTAATGGCGTTTGATCATCTGGCTTTCGATTTGCTTCATCGTATCAAGCGAAACGCCGATTACGATCAGAAGAGAGGTTCCTCCGATGTAGATCGACTGCGGCAAATCAGCCAACTTACTGAAGAAGAACGGCAGAATGGAAATGAAGGTCAGGAATAACGCACCAGCCAACGTGAGGCGGTTGAGTGTACGGGTAATGTACACTTCCGTGTTTTTACCAGGACGTATCCCCGGGATATAGCCGCCGTTCTTGCGCATGTTCTCCGCCATCTGCACGGGGTTAATCTGCACAAACGTATAGAAGTAGGTAAACCCGATGATCAGGATCGCATACAGTGTCATCCCAAGCGGAGCATTCACCTGGAAGTTCTGATAGATCCAGTTCGCAATGCCTTGACCGGAATTATCCGCCCAAAAACTTGCAACCGTCGCCGGGAATATCACCAGCGAAATGGCGAAGATGACCGGTATCACTCCAGCAGAGTTAACCTTCAACGGAATGTGCGTGGACTGTCCGCCGTACATCTTGCGGCCAACCACCCGCTTTGCATACTGCACCGGGATTTTCCGAATGGCCTGTTGGATGTAGATAACCCCGACAACCAGCGCCACGATTACCAGAACGATCAGCACGAGCTTCATGATCGTAAAGAACAGCTGGTTCCCCGCGTCGGTGAACTGGGATGCGGCAATCGTCGTGACGCCTGTCGGAATTCCGGCGACAATCCCGGCCATAATCAGGATGGAAATGCCGTTGCCAATTCCCTTTTCCGTGATTTGTTCGCCAAGCCACATCAAAAAGGCGGTTCCTGCCGTTAAGGTCAGGGCGATTAAGGCATAACTGCCGACTGACGTGTCATTTAACAAACCAGGATACAACCGGTTAAAGCCAATGGTCATGCCGATCGATTGAACCAGTCCCAACAAAATGGTTCCGTAGCGCGTCACCTGCGCAATCTTGCGACGGCCAACCTCCCCCTCGCGTGCCCACTGCGTAAACTTGGGCACGACGTCCATCGAGAGAAGCTGCATGATGATTGATGCCGTGATGTAAGGCATGATCCCCATCGCAAAAATGGAGAAGTTGGCAAGCGCCCCTCCTGAAAAAGTGTTCAACAGGCCAAGGAAGTTGTTGCTTTCTCCCGCCTGTTTCAGCAGGTCCACATTTACATTGGGAACGGGAACAAAGCTTCCAATTCGGAAGACGACCAGCATCAAAAGGGTAAACAGTACCTTTCGACGCAAGTCGCCTATTTTAAAGATGTTGGAGAGACTCCCTAACATTAGATCACCTCTGCTGTTCCGCCGACTTGAGCGATCTTCTCGGCAGCCGAAGCAGAGAACTTGTGAGCTTTTACCGTCAGCTTCACGTTCAATTCACCATTGGCAAGAACTTTCACGCCATCGCGCAGCGCACTGATGACGCCGGTTTCTTTCAGCAGTTCGGGAGTCACAACGGTTCCTTCTTCAAAGCGGTTCAGGGCGTCCAGGCTGACAATCGCGTACTCTTTGCGATTGATGTTGGTAAAGCCGCGCTTCGGCAGACGACGATACAGAGGGTTTTGACCACCCTCGAAACCAGGACGTACTCCGCCGCCGGAACGTGCTTTTTGCCCTTTATGCCCTCTTCCCGCGGTTTTACCCGTACCACTTCCGATACCGCGCCCTACGCGCTTGCGGGTGTGGCGGGAACCTTCTGCTGGCTTCAGTTCATGCAATTTCATGCGTTGCACCTCCTAACAAACAGATTCTGGATTTATGCCTCGATTTCCTTTACCTCGACCAGGTGTTTCACTTTAAAGATCATCCCACGCATCGCCGGGTTGTCTTCTTTTACAACGGTATGGTTCAGCTTGCGCAGACCGAGGGCTTTAACCGTTGCCCGCTGATCGGCCGGGCGGCCAATCAGACTACGCTTGAGGGTGATTTGCAACTTCGCCATCTCTCGTTCCCTCCTCACTTTTATCCTAACAGTTCGTCGACCGTCTTACCGCGCAGCTTCGCAACTTCTTCCGCTGTCTTCAGGCGCTTCAGGCCCTCCAGCGTAGCGTTGACCATGTTGATCGGGTTGTTGGAACCCAGCGACTTGCTCAGTACGTCGCCCACACCGGCCAACTCAAGCACGGCACGAACCGGGCCGCCGGCGATAACTCCGGTACCTTCGGAAGCCGGCTTGATCAGCACTTTACCGGAACCGAAGTGGCACAACACCTCGTGCGGGATCGTCGTACCTTTGAGCGGCACGCGGATCAGGTTTTTCTTCGCGTCTTCAATAGCTTTGCGGATCGCATCAGGTACCTCCTGAGCTTTCCCCATGCCTGCGCCTACATGGCCGTTTCGGTCGCCGACAACGACCAGTGCGCTGAAGCTGAAGCGACGTCCACCCTTAACCACTTTGGCAACGCGGTTAACGGCGACGACTTTCTCTTCCAGCTCTAATTTGCTAGCGTCGATACGCATTCCTTACCCTCCTTGTTTACAGGCAATCGTGTCTCGTAGCTTAGAATTGCAAACCAGCTTCACGGGCAGCTTCTGCCAGAGCTTTGACACGTCCGTGATAGAGATAGCCTCCACGGTCAAATACGACTTCCGTATATCCTTTTTCTTGCGCCCGCTTTGCGATCAGGCTGCCTACAGCCGCAGCAGCCTCGATGTTGCCGCCGTTTTTAAGACCCAGCTCTTTGTCAAGCGAAGATGCGCTTACCAGCGTATGACCCGCTACATCGTCAATCAGTTGGGCGTAGATGTGCTTGGAAGAACGGAATACGTTCAAACGCGGACGCACAGCCGTGCCAGACAAACGTCTGCGAATGCGAAGATGACGTTTTTTCCGTGCTTTATTCTTATCGGCTTTCGTAAACATTACGCGGCCTCCCTTCTCATCAAACTAACCAGCTTACTTACCTTTTTTCCCTTCCTTGCGGCGGATAACTTCGTCGCTGTACTTGATCCCTTTCCCTTTATACGGTTCAGGTTTGCGGATCGAACGGATTTCTGCTGCGACTTGACCAACGCGCTCCTTGTCAATCCCTTTAATAACAAGTGTCGTTTGGTTCGGCACTTCAATCTCAATGCCCTCTTCAGGCGTGATTTCCACCGGGTGGGAGAAACCGAGCGACAACGTTACACCTTTCCCCGCTTTAGCCGCACGATATCCGACACCAACCAGTTCCAGCGTACGGCTGAACCCTTCAGAAACACCGGCCACCATATTGGCAATGAGCGCGCGGGTCGTTCCGTGCAGGGAACGATGCTGTTTGTTATCACTTGGACGTTCAACAACAACTTCGTTGTCGTTGACACTGATTTTCATATCTGGATGAAAGCTGCGTACGAGAGTACCCTTAGGGCCCTTTACTGTCAGTTCCGTTCCGTTCAAGCTGACAGTAACGCCTGCAGGGATCGCTATCGGTTTTTTACCGACACGAGACATGTCTTGCACCTCCTGTGCGTAAATCGAAAATTACCAGACGTATGCGAGAACCTCTCCGCCAACGTGAGCCTGGCGAGCCTGCTTGTCGGTCATTACACCGGAAGAAGTGGACAGAATGGCAATGCCAAGGCCACCGAGAACGCGCGGGATTTGGTCGGTGGAAGCATATACGCGCAAGCCAGGCTTGCTGATGCGCTTCAGACCGGTAATAACGCGTTCATTGTTCGGACCGTATTTGAGGAACAGGCGGATAATCCCCTGCTTGTTATCTTCAATGAACTCCGCATCGCGAATAAAACCTTCTTCCTTGAGGATGCGAGCTATCTCTTTTTTCAGTTTGGATGCGGGAATCTCCACTTTCTCGTGGCGCACCATGTTTGCGTTGCGGATGCGAGTCAGCATATCTGCAATCGGATCAGTCATAACCATCTCAAAAAAACCTCCTTCCCGTCTAGGTTACCAACTGGCTTTCTTTACACCAGGGATTTGACCTTTGTAGGCCAATTCACGGAAGCAAATACGGCACAGTTTGAATTTACGCAGCACCGAGTGCGGGCGGCCGCAGCGTTCACAACGCGTATAAGCACGAACGGCGAACTTCGGCTTGCGCTGCTGCTTAACGATCATCGATTTCTTCGCCACATGTTTCCCTCCTTACGATCGGGGTTTATTTCCGGAATGGCATTCCCATTTGCGACAACAGTTCACGCGCTTCTTCATCCGTTTTCGCGGAGGTTACGATGACGACATCCATACCGCGAACCTTGTCGATTTTATCGTACTCGATCTCCGGGAAGATCAGCTGTTCTTTCAGTCCCAGCGTGTAGTTTCCGCGTCCATCGAATGCTTTGGGAGAAACTCCGCGGAAGTCACGCACACGCGGCAGGGATACATTCATCAGTTTGTCAAGGAAATGATACATGCGCTCACCGCGCAGCGTCACTTTCGCACCGATCGCCATCCCCTCACGCAGTTTAAAACCTGCGATCGATTTTTTGGCGCGGGTCACGACCGGCTTCTGACCGGAAATGATTTGCAGGTCCTCTACAGCGGAGTCAAGTGCCTTGGCATTGCCGACAGCTTCGCCAACCCCCATGTTGATTACCACTTTCTCCACTTTCGGTACCTGCATGACAGAACTGTAGTTAAACTTCGCCATCAGGCTTGGAACGATCTCTTTCAAGTACTTTTCCTTCAATCTTGCTGCCATCTAAGACAACCTCCCTTCCGACCTGACTACTTGTCGATTATTTCGCCAGATTTTTTTGCAACCCGAACTTTCTTTCCGTTCTCCAGTACTTTGTACCCGATGCGGGTAGGTTTTCCGGTTTTCGGATCGATCAACGAAACGTTGGATACGTGGATTGGAGCCTCTTGCGTAACAATACCGCCTTGCGGATTGGATTGAGACGGACGGGTATGCTTTTTCACCAGGTTAATCCCTTCCACCAATACACGCTCTTGTTTCGGGTAGGCAGCCAGCACGCGCCCTTTTTTGCCCTTGTCTTTGCCCGCAATCACGATCACATTGTCGCCCTTTTTCACGTGCATCGTTTGGTGCACCTCCTATCAAACAAACTGCATGGCATAATCATGCGGAATTACAGAACCTCTGGAGCGAGGGAAATGATCTTCATGAAATCTTTCTCGCGGAGCTCACGGGCCACTGGTCCGAAGATACGCGTTCCGCGAGGCGACTTGTCGTCACGAATGATCACAGCCGCGTTCTCATCGAAGCGAATGTAGGAGCCATCGTTGCGACGAACCCCCCGCTTGCTGCGAACGACAACCGCTTTTACTACTTGACCCTTCTTGACAACGCCTCCGGGTGTAGCGGATTTTACCGAACATACAATAACATCTCCGATGTTGGCCGTCTTGCGACCAGAACCACCCAGTACTTTGATGCACATCAGTTCTTTAGCGCCGGAGTTGTCAGCAACAGCCAGCCTGGTTTGCGTTTGAATCATCTCAAGGTCCCTCCCTTCGGATTGTTGCTCCGAACGTTACATTATACAATAACAGCTTCTTGGACGATCCGTACAAGGCGGAACCGTTTGTCACGGGACAGCGGGCGCGTCTCCATAATCTCCACAATGTCACCGATTTTCGCCTTGTTGTTTTCGTCATGAGCCTTAAACTTCTTGGAGTATTTTACACGCTTGCCGTACAGCGGATGCTTTTTATAGGTTTCAACCAAGACCACGATGGTTTTATCCATCTTGTCGGATACCACGCGTCCTACCATGGTTCTGCGTTGATTGCGTTCTGCCGTCATCAATCAAACCTCCTTCCCTTATTAACCGATTCCCAATTCACGTTGGCGCAGGATGGTTTTCGCACGGGCAATGTCCTTGCGCACTTGCTTGATACGAGCCGTATTTTCCAGTTGACCGGTCGCCAATTGGAAGCGAAGGTTGAACAGTTCTTCTTTCAGCGAATTGATGTTGCGTTCGATTTCGGCAGTGGTCAGATTGCGTAATTCATTAGCCTTCATGTGCGTCACCACCTAACTCTTCGCGCTTGACAAACTTGCACTTGATCGGCAGTTTGTGCATAGCAAGACGCATGGCCTCGCGCGCTACTTCTTCAGATACACCAGCCAGTTCAAACATGATCTTGCCCGGTTTTACAACAGCTACCCAGTGCTCGGGAGAACCTTTACCGGAACCCATCCGCACTTCCAGCGGTTTTTGCGTAATCGGTTTGTCAGGGAAGATCTTGATCCATACTTTACCACCGCGGCGAATGTAGCGAGTCATCGCAATACGGGCTGCCTCGATCTGGCGGTTGGTCACCCAAGAGGGCTCGAGTGCTTGCAAACCGTATTCGCCAAATGCAATCGTGGTGCCGCCCTTGGCGTTACCGGTCATGCGGCCGCGATGCTGCTTGCGGTGCTTTACGCGTTTCGGCATCAACATGATTACTTGCCTCCTTCCTCATCGGCAACGTTCTTTCTTGCAGGAAGCACTTCACCACGGTAAATCCATACTTTTACACCGATACGTCCGTACGTGGTGTGCGCCTCTGCCGTACCGTAGTCGATATCCGCACGAAGAGTGTGAAGCGGAACCGTACCCTCGCTGTATCCTTCGGAACGGGCAATGTCTGCGCCGCCCAGTCGTCCGCTTACCAGCGTCTTGATCCCTTTAGCTCCTGCGCGCATCGTGCGAGCAATCGTCTGCTTCTGCGCACGGCGGAACGAAATCCGGTTCTCCAACTGGCGTGCGATGTTTTCCGCAACCAGTGTTGCGTCAAGATCAGGCTTCTTGATTTCACTGATGTTGATGTGTACACGCTTGCCGGTCATGTCGTTCAAGGCTTTGCGCAGTGTCTCAACTTCCGCGCCGCCTTTCCCGATTACCATGCCAGGCTTCGCCGTGTGAATCGTCACGTTTACGCGATTTGCCGCGCGTTCGATCTCGATCGTGGAGACGGCAGCGTCTTTCAAGCGGTCTTTGATATATTTACGGATACGAAGGTCTTCATGCAGCAGCGTCGCGAAATCCTTATCGGCGTACCACTTGGATTCCCAGTCGCGGATGATGCCGATTCGAAGACCAACCGGACTTACCTTTTGACCCACACGTATTCCCTCCTTATTTCTCGTTCAGTACCACTGTGATGTGGCTGGTCCGTTTGTTAATGCGGCTTGCGCGTCCCATGGCGCGAGGGCGGAATCGCTTAAGGGTAGGACCTTGGTCAACATACACCTTGCTTACCACGAGGTTGTTCGGATCCATTTCGTAGTTGTGTTCCGCGTTGGCTATAGCCGACTTGAGTAGTTTTTCCACTACCGGGGAAGCGGCTTTCGGCGTGTGCTTCAGAATCGCCAGCGCTTCGCCCACTTCCTTTCCTCTGATCAAGTCCACGACCAGACGGACTTTGCGAGGAGCAATGCGAATATAGCGAGCAACTGCTTTAGCTTCCATCAGTTGTACCTCCTCTCTGTGCAGAGAAATTAACGCTTCTTGGATTTTTTGTCGTTGTCGGCGTGACCCTTGAAGGTACGAGTCGGTGCGAACTCACCCAGCTTGTGGCCGACCATGTCTTCGGTCACATACACCGGAACGTGTTTGCGGCCATCGTATACGGCGAACGTGTGGCCGACGAATTCAGGGAAAATCGTCGAGCGGCGAGACCAGGTTTTAATCACGCGCTTTTCCTTTTTCTCATTCAGCTCAACGACTTTTTTCATCAAGTGGTCATCCACAAAAGGTCCTTTTTTCAAGCTGCGACCCATTAGTGAACCTCCCTTCGCTTTCAAGCGTTCGGTTATTCTTTCAGCTTACCTTACTTCTTGCGGCGGCGAACGATATACTTGTCGGACTTGTTGTTTTTCTTGCGGGTTTTGAGACCGAGCGTCGGTTTACCCCACGGCGTAACCGGTGCTTTGCGTCCGATTGGCGCACGACCTTCCCCACCACCATGCGGGTGATCGTTCGGGTTCATTACGCTACCGCGCACAGTCGGCCGCTTGCCCAGCCAACGGGCACGTCCCGCTTTTCCGATGTTGATCAGTTCGTGATCCAGATTGCCGACCTGTCCGATCGTTGCCCGGCATACACCGTGAATCCGGCGAATCTCTCCGGAGGACAGGCGCACAATGACGAAGTCCCCGTCACGACCCAGCAGCTGCGCTTCCGCACCGGCTGCCCGTACCAGTTGTCCACCTTTGCCAGGCTTCAGCTCAATGTTGTGGATGGTCGTACCAACCGGAATCTTTTCCAGCGGCAGGGCATTCCCCGTCTTGATGTCGGCATCAGGGCCGGAAACAACCGTGTCGCCTACTTTCAAGCCAAGGGGTGCCAGAATGTAACGCTTTTCACCGTCTGCATAATTGATCAGGGCAATGTTGGCGGAACGGTTCGGGTCGTACTCAATCGTCGCCACGCGGCCCGGAATCCCGTCCTTGTTGCGCTTGAAGTCGATGATGCGGTATTTGCGCTTGTGACCGCCACCTTGATGACGAACGGTAATTTTACCTTGGTTGTTACGACCTGCTTTTTTGGTAAGCGGCGCTAAAAGAGATTTCTCCGGGGTGGAGGTGGTAATCTCTTCAAAGGTAGAAACCGTCATTTGGCGACGACCAGGAGAAGTCGGTTTAAATTTTTTGATACCCATTCGTTATTCCCTCCTTATCGATAGTCGTCGGGATTACACGCCTTCGTAGAATTCCAGCTCTTTGCTGTCAGCCGTCAGCTTGACAATCGCCTTTTTCCACTCGGAAGTGTATCCGGCATATTTTCCGTAGCGTTTCGGTTTGGCTGGCACCCGAACGGTGTTGACAGCTGCCACCTTGACGCCGAAGATTTTTTCCACAGCTTGCTTGATTTCGGTTTTGTTCGCTTTCAGCGGTACCTCAAAAACGTATTTCTTTTCCGCCATCATATCGGTGGTGCGCTCCGTAATGATAGGGCGCTTGATAATATCGTAATGGCTCTTCATTAGGCGAGCACCTCCTCTACTTTGGCAACCGCATCTTTGGTTACGATCACCTTGTCGTGAGCGACCAAATCAAGAACATTGATGCCGGCAGCATCGATAAACTTCACACCCGGAATGTTGCGGGAAGAAAGCGCTACGTTTTGATCGAACTCGGATGTAACGATCAGTGCTTTGCGATCTGCTTTCAGGTTGTTGAGCACAGCCACCATCTCTTTTGTTTTGGGAGCAGAAATGGTGAGAGCATCCAGCACCAGCAGTTCATTGTTTTGCACCTTGCTGGAAAGCGCCGATTTCAGCGCCAAACGGCGAACTTTACGGTTCAGCTTGTACCCGTATTTGCGCGGAGTCGGACCAAATACAACACCGCCGCCTTTCCATTGCGGTGCGCGAATCGAGCCATGACGGGCACGACCGGTACCTTTTTGACGCCACGGCTTACGGCCGCCGCCGCGAACCTCTGAACGATTTTTTACAGCGTGCGTACCTTGGCGTTGGGACGCCTGCTGCATCACGATTGCATCATAAAGCACAGCTTGGTTGGGTTCGATGCCGAACACGCTGTCGGCCAGTTCGATTTCCCCTACTTGTGCGCCTGTTTGATTGTAAAGAGCTACTTTTGGCATGTCAGTTCCTCCTTTCCTTACTTGTTCTTGACTGCCGAACGAACAACCACGTAGCTGTTTTTCGGACCCGGCACGGAACCTTTCACCAGAATCAGGTTGCGGTCTGCATCCACCTTGACAACCTCCAGGTTCTGGATCGTCACGTTATCGCCACCCATTTGACCCGGCAGCGTTTGCCCCTTGAATACGCGGTTCGGGGCAATCGCACCGAGAGAACCAGGGCCGCGGTGGTAACGGGAACCGTGTGCCATCGGGCCTCGCGCCTGGTTGTGGCGCTTGATCGCACCCTGGAACCCTTTCCCTTTGGTCACACCTGCCACATCGACGATGTCTCCTGCGGCAAAAATATCAGCTTTTACTTCCTGACCTACCTCGTACTCTTCGAGGTTTACCCCGCGAATCTCGCGGATGAAGCGCTTAGGTGCCGTATTGGCCTTGGCCACATGCCCTTTTTCAGGCTTGTTGGCGCGGTGTTCCTTCTTGTCCTCAAAACCGAGCTGAATCGCTTCATAACCGTCATTTGCCTGGTCTTTCTTTTGCAAAACCACGCAAGGACCTGCTTCAATAACCGTTACAGCGATTGCCGTACCGTTCGGACCGAACACTTGGGTCATGCCCAGTTTCTTCCCTAAGATTCCTTTGGTCATTTGTGCCACCTCCTGTACTTGTTTCCTCAGCATTCGTACTTGTCAATGACCATGTTGGTTATGGTTGAATGGCTCCCGAGCAGCGTCGGGACCGCATCGTTGGTCTGTTATCAAGACAACGCCTGCGCGTGTGTCGCATTTTTGGCTTACAGCTTGATTTCAATGTCCACGCCGGAAGGCAGATCGAGTCGCATCAGCGCATCAACTGTTTGCGGCGTCGGATTCAAGATGTCGATCAAACGTTTATGTGTACGCATTTCGAACTGCTCGCGCGAATCCTTGTACTTGTGTACCGCACGAAGGATCGTGTACACTGCCTTTTCCGTAGGAAGCGGAATCGGTCCAGATACGTTGGCACCAGAACGTTTCGCTGTTTCTACGATTTTCTCAGCAGATTGATCGAGGATTTTGTGATCGTACGCCTTTAAACGGATACGAATCTTTTGCTTTGCCATTTGAGTCCCTCCTTTTTCGCCCATTTTCTAACGGACATTTCTCCGTGGAAATATCCTGCACCCTAGCCATGGCAAAGGGGCCAGGCGTGTCAGCAACCTCCCACTTCATCGCAAGTCCATGACCAACATTCACTATTGTACTAAAAACGAATAGGCGACGCAAGATTTTTTCCTTTGTCAGCCGCCTATCTTTTCTGTACAAATCCTTCTTTGATACCTGCTTGGACTCACTTCGCCTATCTTACCGATTTCTGCCCGAGTGCGCAAGCGGAAGTGGCTTCCAGCCACCTGCGGGCACACGCTTCTATCAGCACGTTTCCCGGCTGTGGTACAATGAAGCCGAGCATCTACTTTCCATTGAAGAAGGGAGCAGCGTGCATGTCCCACCAACAACTGGACAATCCGTATGAGATGATCGGCGGCGATGAGACAGTTGCCCGCCTGGTTGACACCTTTTACGACCTGGTTAAACAGCACCCGGATCTGGCTCCGCTCTTTCCTGACGATTTAACAGAAACGAAAGAGAAGCAATACCGTTTTCTTACCCAATATCTGGGTGGCCCCGCCTTGTACAGCCAGCGCTACGGCCACCCCATGCTGCGAGCGCGCCACCTGCGCTTTCCCATTACACCAAGGCGAGCCCAAGCCTGGCTTGCCTGCATGAAGGAAGCGATGGATCGGATCGGCCTCACCGGCGAAGTGCGGGAAGCGATCTTTCAGCGGCTGACGATGACGGCTTACCACATGGTGAACACAATGGAAGAAAATCAAGCGGAGCCCTTGTAGCTTCCGCTTGGTTTTTTTCTTCACCCGTACAGTTGTTTGCCCAGCTTTTCTGAACCAATGGAAGCCGCTCTTCGCTGGTAGGAGCCGAGATAGACACCGAGCACGATCATCGCCAGCGCCACCAGATGAAGAAGATGGAGCGTTTCCCCCAACAGCAGCGCGGCAAAAAACAGGCTGGCGAGCGGCATCCCGTTGAGAAAGATGGCCGTCCTCCCCGCCCCCAACTGCCTGATCCCGTAATTCCAACCGAGTGTTCCCAGACCGGTTGCAAACGCACCGGACGACACGATCACCAACCAGGTAAACGGCCTGGTGTCAATGGAAGCAAACACTTCCGCCGGATATACCACCAGCGATATGAACCACAACAACAGGGAAGCGATCCCATGCGAATACGCGGTGACCACCAGCACGTGCGTGCCACGCGCCGTCGCCTTGCGTATCAACAATCCCCCGATGACGTACATCAGCATGGACAAAAAGATGAGCAGATCGCCGTAACCACGCCATGCCACCCCACTCGCCCCAGCCTGCATGAATACGACCAGCAGCACGCCGATAAAGCCCATGCCGATTCCGGCCAACTTCCGCTTGGTGAGGGGTTCGCCGAGGAAGGGTACGGCGAGCAGGGTGGTCACCAGCGGATTAAGACCCAGGATGAGCGATGCGTTGCCCGCCGATGTATGCTGAACACCTGAGGCAATAAATATCTGATGCAGGGTAATCGAACTAACACTCACACCACATATGAACAGCCAATCCTGCCGCTGCAGTCTTGTTCTTCTCATTTTCCACCAGACAAACGGCAGCAGCACCAAGGCCGCAATGCTCATGCGAATGGCCGCGATCAACACCGGCGGAAAGAAAGACAAGTACTTGACCATCACGACATTTAAGCCCCACAGGAGGATGACCCCGCCAAGCAGCAGATAAACCGTTTTTTCATTGTCCCGCATGGTTTTCCTTCTCTCTTGATTACTCTTGCGCTATTGCTGTATTCTAGCACACCTGAATCACAGCCGTTATGAAGGTTTTTGATGAGTGTCATCAAACCGTTCGATAATGCCTCCCTCTGTCTTATCCATACATGAATATAGGGACCCCCTTGGGCCCCACTACTTCTACATGCTTATTGGTGAAAAAGAACCTGACAGCATGGGCTGCCAGGTTCTTCGGGCACTAACGGCCAATTACTCGATAATTTGGGATACCACGCCGGCACCAACGGTACGGCCACCTTCGCGGATAGCAAAGCGGGTACCTTGTTCCATGGCTACCGGTGCGATCAGTTCTACTTCGAACTCGGTGTTGTCACCAGGCATGACCATCTCTACGCCTTCCGGCAGCTTGATGATACCGGTTACGTCCGTGGTGCGGAAGTAGAATTGCGGACGGTAGTTGGCAAAGAACGGAGTGTGACGTCCGCCCTCTTCTTTGGACAGTACGTAAACTTCGCACTTGAACTTGGTGTACGGCTTAACGGTGCCGGGCTTGGCCAGACATTGACCACGCTCGATTTCTTTACGCTCAATACCGCGGAGCAGGGCACCGATGTTGTCACCAGCTTCTGCCTGGTCGAGCAGCTTGCGGAACATCTCTACGCCGGTAACGGTGGTGGACTTGGTTTCTTCAGCCAGACCAACGATTTCTACCGGGTCACCTACTTTAACAACACCGCGCTCTACGCGACCGGTAGCAACCGTACCACGACCGGTGATCGTGAATACGTCCTCTACAGGCATCAGGAACGGTTTGTCAGTAGCACGCTCTGGAGTCGGGATGTAAGTGTCAACTGCATCCATCAGTTCAATGATTTTTTGCGCCCACTCGCCAGTCGGATTTTCCAGGGCTTGCAGAGCAGAACCCTTGATTACCGGGATGTCGTCACCCGGGAATTCGTATTGGGAGAGCAGGTCGCGGATTTCCATCTCAACCAGTTCCAGCAGCTCTTCGTCGTCAACCATGTCACACTTGTTCATGAATACGACGATGTACGGAACGCCTACCTGACGGGAGAGCAGGATGTGCTCGCGAGTTTGCGGCATCGGACCGTCAGCAGCGGATACAACCAGGATTGCGCCGTCCATTTGGGCTGCACCGGTGATCATGTTTTTCACGTAGTCAGCGTGGCCAGGGCAGTCAACATGCGCATAGTGACGGTTTTCCGTCTCGTACTCAACGTGCGCCGTGTTGATCGTGATACCGCGCTCACGCTCTTCCGGAGCGGCGTCGATGCTGCCGTAGTCCATTGCCTTCGCTTTCCCTTGTTGGGCAAGAACAGTGGTAATAGCAGCAGTCAGCGTAGTTTTACCGTGGTCAACGTGACCGATAGTACCAATGTTTACGTGCGGTTTGGTCCGCTCAAATTTTTCTTTTGCCATGTGAGCCTAATCCTCCTTAAAAGGTAAGGGTTAATTATAAGAGAAAGGTTTACCCAGTTGGGTTGATTGATCCCATCCATATTGTAAACCTTTCTTTGTACACGTGAAAGAAGAAAGTTGGGAGATTACTCGCCTTTGGACTTCTTGATGATTTCGTCGGCGATGTTCTTCGGCACTTCTTCATAGTGGTCGATCTGCATCGAGTAGGTACCGCGGCCCTGTGTGCGCGAACGCAGTACAGTCGAGTATCCAAACATCTCGGCCAGCGGAACCATCGCACGGATCACCTGTGCGTTGGCGTGTGCCTCCATGCCTTCGATGCGCCCGCGGCGGGAGTTCAGGTCACCCATAACGTCACCCATGTACTCTTCCGGCACGGTTACTTCGACCTTCATGATCGGCTCAAGCAGAACGGCGTTGCATTTCTTCGCCGCCTCTTTCAAAGCGAGGGAGCCGGCCACTTTAAACGCCATTTCCGAGGAGTCGACGTCGTGGTAGCTACCGTCAACGAGCACAGCTTTGATGTCAACCAGCGGATAGCCGGCCAGCACACCGTTCTTCATCGCTTCTTCGATACCAGCTTGAACAGCCGGCACGTATTCCTTCGGAACTACGCCACCGACGATTTTGTTTTCGAACTCGAAGCCGGAACCCGGCTCAAGCGGAGAGAACTCCACCCAAACGTGACCGTATTGACCACGACCACCGGACTGACGGACGAACTTCCCTTCCACTTTTGCCGATCCGCGGAAGGTCTCGCGGTAAGCAACCTGCGGAGCACCAACATTGGCCTCCACCTTAAACTCACGCTTGAGACGATCCACGATAATCTCCAGGTGAAGCTCACCCATACCGGCGATAATCGTCTGACCCGTTTCTTCATCGGTCCAGGCACGGAATGTCGGGTCTTCTTCCGCAAGCTTCGACAGGGCAATGCCCATCTTGTCCTGATCCGCCTTCGACTTCGGCTCGATGGCAACCTGGATAACCGGTTCCGGAAACTCCATGGATTCCAGAATAACCGGTGCTTTCTCGTCGCACAGCGTGTCCCCGGTTGTCGTGTCTTTCAGACCGACAGCCGCCGCGATATCACCGGCATATACAACCGGAATCTCTTCGCGGTGGTTGGCGTGCATTTGCAGGATACGCCCGATGCGCTCCCGCTTGCCTTTGGTCGAGTTCAACACGTACGAACCGGAAGAAAGCGTACCGGAGTACACACGGAAAAAGGTCAGCTTACCAACGTACGGGTCGGTCATGATCTTGAATGCCAGAGCGGCAAACGGACCGTTGTCGTCCGACTCGCGGGTTACCTCTTCATCCGAATCCGGCAGTACCCCTTTGATCGGCGGTACGTCAAGCGGAGACGGGAGGTAGTCTACAACGGCATCGAGCATGAGCTGCACGCCCTTGTTTCTGTAGGAAGAACCGCAGAGAACGGGAACCAGTTTCACTTCCGTGGTACCTTTGCGCAGAGCACGTTTGATTTCCTCCACGGTCAGCTCTTCACCCTCGAGGTACTTCATCATCAGTTCCTCGTCCTGCTCAGCCGCTGCTTCCAAAAGCTGCAGATGCAGTTGCTCACATTTCTCTTTCAGCTCATCCGGGATTTCTTTCGCTTCCGTTCTTGTTCCCAGATCATCCAGGTAATAGTACGCCTGCATCGTTACGAGGTCGACAATCCCGGTAAACTGGTCTTCCGCTCCAATCGGATATTGGATCGGCACAGGATTGGCCCCGAGGCGGTCGCGGATTTGCTCCACGCACATATCGAAGTTAGCGCCGATAATGTCCATCTTGTTTACATAGCAGATACGCGGTACACCGTAACGGTCTGCCTGGCGCCACACCGTTTCCGACTGAGGCTCGACGCCGCCCTTGGCGTCAAATACTGCAACGGTACCATCGAGTACGCGCAGGGAACGCTCCACTTCCACCGTGAAGTCTACGTGCCCAGGCGTGTCGATGATGTTGATGCGGTGGCCTTTCCATTGCGCCGTGGTGGCAGCAGAGGTGATGGTGATACCACGCTCCTGCTCCTGCTCCATCCAGTCCATGGTTGCGGCACCTTCGTGCACTTCCCCAATCTTGTGGACACGACCCGTATAGAACAGAATGCGCTCTGTCGTGGTCGTCTTTCCAGCGTCGATATGGGCCATGATCCCGATGTTGCGCGTATTCGCTAGAGAGAACTCGCGAGCCATCTAGGAATGCTCCTTCCTTCCTCATATGTGAGAATATGCAGGCATCCAAAGCGGATACCCGCTTTGGATTCTACCAACGATAGTGCGCAAATGCCTTGTTTGCTTCTGCCATTTTGTGAGTGTCCTCACGTTTTTTGACAGCCGCACCTGTATTGTTGGCTGCATCGATAATTTCGTTTGCCAAACGCTCTTGCATCGTTTTTTCACCACGGGTGCGCGCGTAGTTAACCAACCAGCGCAGCCCCAGCGTCGTACGGCGTTCGGGTTTCACCTCTACCGGAACCTGATAGTTGGCACCACCGACACGGCGAGCTTTTACTTCCAGTACAGGCATGATATTTTTCAGTGCTTCTTCAAACACTTCCATCGGATCGCGGCCTGTGCGCTCACGTACGATGTCAAAAGCTTTGTAAAGAATGTTCTGTGCTACACCGCGCTTCCCGTCAATCATCATGCGATTGATCAGGCGGGTAACCAGTTTGCTGTTGTAAATCGGATCAGGCAATACGTCCCGACGAGGAACCGGTCCCTTTCTTGGCATCTTGTTTCCCTCCTTTTTGCATGAATTGCTGCTGCGTATCTACGCGGACCGCTTACTTCTTGGCTTCTTTCGGACGCTTCGTTCCGTACTTGGAACGACCTTGCATCCGGTTGTTGACGCCAGCCGTATCAAGCGCACCGCGAACGATATGATAGCGAACCCCTGGCAGGTCCTTAACACGGCCGCCGCGTACAAGCACAACACTGTGCTCTTGCAGGTTGTGGCCAATACCGCCGATGTATGCGGTAACCTCGATGCCGTTGCTCAAGCGTACACGAGCGTATTTACGAAGCGCGGAGTTTGGTTTCTTCGGCGTCATCGTACCTACGCGGGTGCACACGCCGCGTTTTTGCGGGGAGCTTTGGTTCGTTTGCGTCTTCTTGAAGCTGTTGTACCCCTTTTGCAAAGCAGGAGATTTTGACTTCACGACTTTGTCTTTACGACCCTTGCGCACCAACTGGTTAATTGTAGGCATGATGCTGTACCCCCTTCCTTTTACCCAATCTTAAGACCACAGATCCAGGTGAGTCATTTTTGGGTCAAATAGAAAGTTCTTGTCCGCCAAGCCGACAATGCGGCCTGCGTAACAAAAACATCTCAAACCGTCTTTTTAATCGCGGCTGCCGCCGCACCCACCTCGATTCCGCATGCCTTGCCCAGGCGGTTCATGGAATCGACGTAAATGACTGGTACACCCTTTTCCTTGCATAGAAGCTGGACTTTTTGGGTCAGACGCTGATCGGCATCACGGGAGATGTACACTTCCTCCACCTGATCGTTCGCGATCGCCTTCATCGTCTGCTTGATCCCGATCGTCAGCTCTTTGGCCCGCTCTACTTTTTCATAAGACATGACACCATATCCTCCAAAGCAAAGGTATCAGGCACACTTGAATATAATATCAGGTCGGTACCGCAATGTCAACGGAGAAGTTTCGGCATCCCGCTCGTGCCCGACACGCAGAAAATGCGGGCAGAAAGGTGGTGCCCACCACAGGAGGATGGGCACCCGCCAACTCTGCTATTCCGCTACCGGTACGGCTTCTTTTTCTTCCGTATCCTGATTGAGCTTGGCCTCGTAGTCGGCCTTTGTCATTACTTTGGTGTTGCGGTATCGTGCCATGCCGGTACCGGCTGGAACCAGCTTTCCGATAATCACGTTCTCCTTGAGACCAAGCAGGCGGTCCACTTTGCCTTTGATCGCCGCGTCGGTCAGGACGCGCGTCGTCTCCTGGAAGGAGGCTGCGGACAGGAAGGAGTCTGTTTCCAGTGACGCTTTGGTAATCCCCAGGAGCACCGGACGTCCAACCGCAGGCCGTTTTCCTTCCAGCAGCACTTTGGCGTTGGCCTGTTCAAACTCGTGTACTTCCACATACGAGCCCGGCAGCAGATCCGTGTCGCCGCTGTCCACGATGCGAACTTTACGCAGCATTTGCCGAATCATCACTTCGATATGCTTGTCGTTAATCTCTACCCCCTGCATCCGGTACACTTTCTGTACTTCCTGCAGGATATAGTTGGACACGCCGCGCAAACCTCGCACCTTCAACATTTCTTTCGGATCGACAGAGCCCTCTGTCAGCTCATCGCCGGCACTCAGCTTGCTCCCGACAGAGACTTTGATCCGCGCGCCATACGGTACGGCATACACTTTGTTTTCTGCCTCTCCGCGCACTTCGATCTCGCGCCTGTCTTTTCCTTCGCGAATGTCAATCACTTCGCCGTCAATCTCGGTGATAACGGCCTGCCCCTTCGGATTGCGCGCTTCAAACAGCTCTTGAATCCGCGGCAAACCTTGGGTGATGTCGTCGCCGGCCACCCCACCGGTGTGGAACGTACGCATCGTCAGCTGGGTTCCTGGTTCACCGATCGACTGGGCCGCGATGATTCCGACTGCTTCACCGATCTCCACCTCGGAACCGGTCGCCAGGTTGCGTCCGTAGCAGCGTTTGCAGACACCATGACTGGTGCGGCAGGACAAGACGTTGCGAATGTAGACATCCTTGATTCCCGCTTTGACGATCTGGTCGGCGATGCTTTCGGTGATTTCCTCGTTACGGCCGACGATGATTTCACCTGTCTCCGGATGGCGAACCGTTTCAAAGCAGGTGCGGCCAATCAGGCGGTCGGAAAGTTTTTCGATCTCTTCCTTGCCGTCGGTTATCGCACTGATCCGAACCCCTTTGTCGGTTCCGCAATCTTCTTCACGTACAATGACGTCCTGCGCCACGTCAACCAGCCGACGGGTCAGGTAACCGGAGTCGGCGGTCCTAAGAGCCGTATCGGCAAGACCTTTCCGGGCACCGTGCGTGGAGATGAAGTACTCCAACACGGTCAACCCTTCCCGGAAGTTGGAGATGATCGGCAGCTCGATGATCCGACCTGACGGGTTGGCCATCAGCCCGCGCATACCGGCCAGCTGGGTAATCTGCGATACGTTACCGCGCGCACCGGAGTTGGCCATCATGAAGATCGCGTTGAATTTGTCCATCGACTTCATCAGGACGTCCGTCACTTCGTCCTTGGCCTTGGACCAAATCGAGATGACGCGATCGTAACGTTCGTCCTCGGTAATCAAACCGCGGCGATACTGAGCCATAACGGTCTGCACTTTTTCTTCCGCTGCCTTGATGATGTCCTTTTTCTGCTCCGGTACGACAATGTCGGCGACGGCAATGGTAATCCCCGCTTTGGTCGAGTACATAAAGCCCAGTTCCTTGATCTTGTCGAGGATGATCGCCGTCTGGGTGGTGCCGAAGCGGCGGAAACACTCGGCGATAATCGTCCCAAGGAAGCCCTTCTTGATCGCCCCGTTGTCAGGCAGTGTCTTGACAAATTCTTTCAGGTTGACGCCCTTCTCAAAGACGAAGTACTCATCCGGCACCTTGTTGGTCAGGTTCTCTTTCGTCGGTGTGTTGATGTACGGCAGCTCAGGCGGGAAGATCTCGTTGAAAATAATCTTGCCGACTGTCGTAAACATCAGGGCGTTTTTTTGCTCTTCCGTAAACGATGTTTTGTTCAGGCTCTTGGCCGGAATGGCAATCCGCGTATGCAGACTGATATATCCGTTTTGGTAAGCGGCGATTGCATCCGCGGGATCGCGGTAGTAGGACCCTTCCCCTTTGTCTCCTTCGCGCTCCAGCGTCAGGTAGTAAGACCCGAGCACCATGTCCTGTGACGGTGTGACAACCGGCTTGCCGTCTTTCGGGTTGAGGATGTTTTGGGCCGCCAGCATGAGTACACGCGCTTCGGCCTGCGCCTCCGCAGACAGCGGCACGTGCACGGCCATCTGGTCGCCGTCAAAGTCGGCGTTGTAGGCGGTACATACCAGCGGATGCAGACGAATGGCGCGTCCCTCGACAAGAACCGGTTCGAACGCCTGAATACCCAAACGGTGCAGCGTGGGAGCACGGTTCAACAGAACGGGGTGTTCACGGATCACTTCCTCCAGAACATCCCACACTTCCGGCTGCACGCGCTCCACTTTGCGCTTGGCACTCTTGATGTTGTGAGCAAGCCCCTTGGCTACCAGTTCCTTCATTACGAACGGCTTAAACAGCTCCAGCGCCATCTCTTTGGGCAAACCGCATTGGTACATCTTCAGGTTGGGGCCGACAACGATTACCGAGCGACCGGAGTAGTCAACCCGCTTCCCGAGCAGGTTTTGACGGAAACGGCCCTGTTTCCCTTTGAGCATGTGGCTCAACGACTTCAGCGGACGATTGCCGGGACCAGTAACCGGACGACCGCGACGTCCGTTGTCAATCAGGGCGTCGACCGCCTCCTGGAGCATCCGTTTCTCGTTTTGCACGATGATGTCCGGAGCGCCCAGTTCGAGCAGCCGCTTCAAGCGGTTGTTGCGGTTGATCACGCGGCGGTAGAGGTCGTTCAGGTCAGACGTGGCAAACCGACCGCCATCCAACTGCACCATCGGACGCAGTTCCGGCGGAATGACCGGGAGTACGTCAAGCACCATCCATTCCGGGCGGTTGCCGGAGTTGCGGAATGCTTCCAGTACCTCCAGCCGCTTGATCGCGCGATTGCGCCGCTGACCTTGCGCCGTCTTCAATTCTTCTTTCAAGGCCTCTACTTCTTTGTCCAGATCGATTTCAGCCAGGAGCCGCTTGATCGCTTCCGCCCCCATCATCGCCTGGAAGGAGTACCCGTATTTTTCGCGGTAATTGCGATACTCCTTCTCAGAGAGTAGCTGTTTCTTGTCAAGCGGCGTGTCGCCCGGATCCGTCACCACGTAAGAAGCGAAGTAAATCACTTCTTCCAGCGAACGCGGCGACATGTCCAGGACAAGCCCCATCCGGCTGGGAATCCCTTTGAAATACCAGATATGTGACACCGGAGCAGCAAGCTCTATGTGACCCATACGCTCGCGCCGCACCTTGGCCCGCGTCACTTCCACGCCGCAGCGGTCACAGACGACGCCCTTGTAGCGAACCCGTTTGTACTTGCCGCAGTGACACTCCCAGTCCTTTGTCGGTCCGAAGATGCGCTCACAGAACAGGCCGTCTTTTTCCGGTTTCAGCGTACGGTAGTTGATTGTCTCCGGCTTTTTTACTTCACCGTAGGACCATGAACGAATCTTGTCCGGCGAGGCCAGACCGATCTTCATGTATTCAAAATTGTTGACGTCTATCACAGGGCGTTACCTCCCTTGTCCCGGAATCTTACTCTTCTTCCAAGTTCCCGCCTTCGAGTACGAGATTCAGCTTCTCGCCTGCACCTTCTTCCTCTTCTTCCATCTCGCGCATCTCGATCTCTTGTTCGTCTTCGGAGAGAATCTTCACATCCATTCCCAGGCTTTGCAGTTCCTTGATCAATACCTTGAACGATTCGGGAACGCCGGGTTCCGGTACGTTTTCTCCCTTGACGATGGCTTCATAGGTCTTGACGCGCCCGACGACATCGTCGGATTTGACGGTGAGGATCTCCTGCAGTGTATAGGCAGCGCCGTATGCTTCCAGTGCCCATACCTCCATCTCGCCAAAACGCTGACCACCGAACTGGGCTTTCCCACCGAGCGGCTGCTGCGTAACCAGCGAGTAAGGCCCTGTGGAACGAGCGTGAATCTTGTCGTCGACGAGGTGAGCCAGTTTCAGCATGTAAACACAACCAACCGTTACACGGCGGTCAAACGGTTCACCCGTTCGTCCGTCATAGAGAATCGTCTTGCCGTCTCGGTCGAGCCCCGCTTCTTCCAACGTGTTGAATACGTCATCCTGACGGGCACCGTCAAAGACAGGAGTAGCCACGTGGATTCCCAGCATCTTGGCCGCCATGCCCAAATGCGTCTCCAACACCTGACCGATATTCATCCGCGACGGTACACCAAGCGGATTGAGCACGATCTCTACCGGCGTACCATCGGGCAGGAACGGCATGTCTTCTTCCGGCATGATCCGGGCGACAACCCCTTTGTTTCCGTGACGTCCGGCCATCTTGTCGCCGACTGAAATCTTGCGCTTCTGAGCGACGTAAACGCGGACAAGCTGGTTTACTCCCGGAGGCAGTTCGTCGCCATTGTCACGCGTAAACACTTTGACATCCACGACAATTCCCGATCCGCCGTGCGGCACCCTTAGCGAGGTGTCGCGAACTTCACGGGCTTTTTCCCCGAAGATCGCATGCAGCAAGCGCTCTTCGGCAGTCAATTCGGTAACCCCTTTGGGCGTTACCTTACCTACCAGGATGTCGCCGTCCCGAATCTCTGCTCCGACGCGGATAATGCCGCGCTCGTCAAGATTCTTCAGCGCGTCTTCACCGACGTTTGGTATGTCGCGGGTAATTTCTTCCGGTCCAAGCTTGGTATCGCGAGCTTCCGACTCGTATTCCTCGATATGAATCGACGTATAGACGTCGTCTTTCACCAGTTTTTCGCTCAGCAGGATCGCGTCCTCGTAGTTGTACCCTTCCCAGGTCATAAACGCGACGATTACATTGCGGCCGAGAGCCAGTTCGCCTTTTTCCGTAGACGGACCGTCCGCAATGATGTCGCCCGCCTCAACCCAGTCGCCTTTCCTGACGATGGGCCGCTGGTTGATGCAGGTACCCTGGTTGGAGCGAATAAACTTGTGCAGTTTGTATTTGTCAAGATCACCGGCAACCTTCTTGCCGTCAATCTCTTTGTAGCGGCGTACCCAGATCTCGCGGGCGGTTACCCGCTCCACCTGGCCGGACCACTTGGCCACGATGGCAACGCCTGAGTCTTTTGCCGCCTTGTGTTCCATTCCGGTACCGATGTAGGGCGCCTCCGGAACCAAAAGCGGTACAGCTTGCCGCTGCATGTTGGAACCCATCAACGCCCGGTTGGCGTCGTCGTTTTCCAGGAACGGAATCAGTGCGGTTGCCACAGAGACCACCTGTTTCGGCGATACGTCCATAAAGTCGACCTTATCGCGCGGCACCATCAGGTTTTCGCCTCTGCGGCGGCAAATCACCTGTTCGTTCACAAAGTAGCCGTCCTCGGTAAGAGGCTGGTTGGCCTGGGCAACATTGTAGACATCTTCTTCGTCTGCCGTCAGGTAGACGATTTCGTCCAGCACCTTACCTGTCTCGGGATCCACTTTGCGGCGCGGCGTCTCAATAAATCCGTAATCATTGATGCGTGCATAGGTGGAGAGCGAATTGATCAAACCAATGTTGGGACCCTCGGGAGTCTCGATCGGGCACATCCGGCCGTAGTGGGAATGGTGCACGTCCCGAACCTCAAAGCCCGCTCTCTCACGCGTCAAACCACCGGGCCCCAGCGCAGACAGACGCCGCTTGTGGGTCAGCTCAGCCAGCGGGTTGGTCTGGTCCATAAACTGCGACAACTGGGAACTGCCGAAAAACTCCTTGATTGCCGCAATCACCGGACGGATGTTGATCAACGCTTGCGGCGTGATCTGGTTCTGGTCCTGGATCGACATCCGCTCCCGCACAACCCGCTCCATCCGGGACAGGCCGATGCGGAACTGGTTCTGCAGCAGCTCTCCTACAGAACGCAGGCGGCGGTTGCCCAAGTGGTCGATGTCGTCGGTGTTGCCGACGTTGTGCAGCAGGTTGATGAAGTAGTTGATCGCGGCTACGATGTCAGCCGGTGTAATATGTTTGACAGACTTGTCAACATTGCCGTTGCCAATTACCTTGATCACCTTGCCGTCTTCGACAGGGGAGAAAATATTGATTGACTGCAAGCGAATCGTATCCTCATCAAGGATGCCGCCGTTGGTGTGAACCTCAACAAAGCCGACCCTGTCTTCGAGCAAAGGCAATATCCGGTCAAGAAGGCGGCGGTCAATTAGCTGCCCGGCCTCTGCAATGATTTCTCCGGTGGCCGGATCAACCAGCGATTCCGCCAACCGCTGATTATACAAGCGGTTTTTGATATGAAGCTTCTTGTTCATCTTGTAGCGACCAACAGATGCGAGATCGTAGCGCTTCGGATCAAAGAAGCGGGAAATCAAGAGGCTCTTCGCATTCTCCGTCGTCGGCGGTTCGCCAGGACGCAGTCGCTCGTAGATCTCGATCAACGCCTTCTCCGTCGAATCGGTGTTGTCTTTTTCCAGGGTGTTTTTGATGTACTCATCTTCTCCGAGCAGATTGAGAATATCGACATCGGAACTAAAACCAAGCGCGCGCAGCAAAACGGTCACCGGTATCTTTCGGGTTCGGTCGATGCGCACGTAGATGATGTCCTTGGCATCCGTTTCCAGTTCCAGCCAAGCCCCGCGGTTGGGGATAACAGTCGCCGTGAAGGTCTGTTTGCCATTTTTGTCTACTTTCGTGTTATAGTAAACACTGGGGGAACGAACGAGCTGACTGACTATAACACGCTCGGCTCCGTTGATGATGAATGTACCGGTTTCGGTCATCAGCGGGAAGTCTCCCATGAACACTTCCTGTTCTTTCACTTCACCGGTCTCTTTGTTCAAAAGACGCACTTTTACGCGAAGCGGAGCCGCGTAGGTAACGTCGCGTTCTTTGGCCTCGTCTACATCGTACTTGGGTTCACCGAGACTGTAGTCGATGAATTCCAGCACCAGATTTCCGGTGAAGTCCTGAATCGGTGATATGTCCTGGAACATCTCCCGCAGTCCCTCATCCAAAAACCATTGGTAGGACTTCTGCTGAATCTCAATCAGATTGGGAAGATCCAGCACCTCGTTGATGCGAGAATACGTACGACGCTGGCGGTGGCGGCCGCATTGAATCACTTTACCTGCCAACTCATTCACCCCTCATGTTTGTGTTCCCACCACAAAAGACTTATCGCTGTTTTGTGTTCCCTGACAGGGACTGGGCCCATGAAAAACGTTGTGCTGTTTTTCACACAAAAATAAAAATGGGTTAAACCAGTAACCTCATTTTTAAGCAGAGAGTCTCTATTGTAACAGAATTCCCACCTTTTTACACTTACATTCCTCCTTTTTGCCAATAACGGAGAAAATGACCCCATCGGAGCTGAGGCACACCACAGCTCCCTGCAGGGGGGGCGTGAACAAACAAAAACATGGTGTAAAATGGAGGGAAAATCCCATTGACAAAAGCAAAAAAGGCATAAAGGGTAGATTAAACCCATATTGACATTTTATAATGCTACCATATTCAATATTTAGCGTCAAGCAAAAAAGTTGATTGCCTGTACATTTTCAAGACAGTCATGGGATTTGCCGCTTCTGTCCCGCTGCGGCGCAGGAAGGCCGCCTTTCTACTTCTTCGCCCGGAAGATGGAATAGCCTTTTTTACGCTCTGCTTCCTCCACTTCCGCATACACTTCCCGCAGCTTTTTGTAGGCAGAAGGGGCCCCCTGTTTCTTCTGAATAACGACCCACATTTCCCCGCCCGACCTGAGCAGCGCATGTCCTTCCACAAAGATGCGGTGAACGATTTCTTTTCCCGCGCGGATGGGCGGATTGGTCAGAATCACGTCGAAACTGCGATCAGCCACTGCTGCATAAAGGTCACTTGTCAACACCTCCACGTTTGCGATTCCGTTTTGTTCGGCATTGCGGCGGGCCAACCGGACTGCCCGCTCGTTAACATCCACCATCGTCACCCGACCGCGCGGAGCCAGCTTCGCCGCAAACAGGCCGAGCGGTCCGTAGCCGCAGCCAACATCCAGCACCTCAGCCGTCTCGTCAATATGCATGGTTTCGATCAGCAGAACACTGCCAAAATCGATCCGCTCTCGGGAAAAGACGCCCGCGTCGGTCGTAAAGCGCAGGGAATAACCGCGTAAGGAAAAGGTAAAGGAGCGTTCGTCGTGAGGCAAATCGGGACGATTGGTGTAGTAGTGGTCGGTCACGATCAGCACACCTTTCAAGGGGAAGATGAATGCGGAACGAAAATCCCCCTGCCAACAGGCATGGGGGATTTTCATTTATTGAGTGAGAGAAAAGGCGACTACTTCAGCTCGACAGTTGCGCCTGCCTCTTCCAGTTTTGCTTTGATTTGTTCGGCTTCCTCTTTGGATACGCCTTCTTTGAGTGTTTTCGGAGCGTTGTCTACCAGGTCTTTTGCTTCTTTCAGGCCGAGACCGGTGATTTCGCGTACCACTTTGATAACGTTGATTTTGGAAGCGCCGCCGCTTACCAGTTCAACAGTGAATTCGGTTTGCTCAGCAGCCGCTTCGCCGCCGGCAGCAGCAGCACCAACCACAGCTACTGGTGCAGCAGCGGTTACACCAAACTCTTCTTCAATTGCTTTTACCAGATCGTTCAGTTCAAGAACGGACATGCCTTTGATGGCTTCCAAGATTTGCTCTTTGCTCATGTGAATAATCCTCCTTTTGTTCATTTCGGATGTAGTTGCGGACGCTCAACAAGCGCAAACCGCTTTTCGCCAATTAGGCACTTTCGCCTTCCTTTTTGTCGGCAACCGCTTTAACCGCAAGCGCGAAGTTGCGCATCGGTGCCTGCAGTACGCTGAGCAGCATCGACAGCAGTCCTTCGCGGGACGGCAAGGACGCGAGCGCCTTGATCTCGGCAGGACCGACGACTTTGCCCTCGATGATACCGCCTTTGATCTCCAACTGCTCGTTCTTCTTCGCAAACTCTACGAGAATTTTGGCCGGAGCAACCACGTCATCCTTAGAAAATGCGATGGCGTTCGGTCCGAGCAGGTATTGATCCAGTTCGGTCAGCCCTTCTTTTGCAGTAGCAAGACGAGCCAGCGTGTTCTTGTACACCTTAAACTCGACGCCTGCTTCACGCAGCTGCTGGCGGAGTTCCGTCACTTGTGCTACCGTCAGTCCGCGGTAATCGGCTACTACCGTCGTCTGACTTTCACGCAGCTTGGTTGCAATCGCTTCGACCGTTTTTACTTTTTCTTCCCGGATAACGGTAGGACGAACTTCTGCCATGTCTACACCTCCCATGCCTGATTCGCATCTGAACAAATAAAAATGCCCTCGCAGACCAAACGAGGGCATAATGACTCCACAAAAGAGCTGACTCTTTCCGTTTCCATTACACGCCTCGGAGGGATATTAAGCGAGTCTGCGAAATATGCAGAAACGCACCTTCTGTCTACGGCATGACATTTATTCTGTTCATTCAACAGGCTATATATTAGCAACTTCCAGAACGGAAGTCAAGAGATTTCCATTATTTTACGTTAACTCTTACACCAGGGCCCATCGTCGAGCTGATCGAAACGTTGCGCATGTAAACACCTTTGGCAGCCGCCGGTTTCGCGCGGTTCAATGCGTCAGTCAGTGCTGCCAGGTTTTCGGCCAGCTTGTCTGTATCAAAGGAAACTTTTCCGATTGGGGCATGGATGTTCCCTGCCTTGTCGATTCGGTATTCAATCTTACCAGCCTTGATTTCGTTGACCGCTTTGGCAACGTCAAACGTAACGGTACCGGTTTTCGGGTTGGGCATGAGGCCTTTCGGTCCGAGAACACGACCCAGTTTACCCACTTCCCCCATCATGTCCGGGGTAGCCACTACGACGTCAAAGTCGAACCAGCCACCTTGGATCTTGCTGATCAAATCGGCATCGCCTACGTAATCGGCACCAGCTGCTTCCGCTTCCTTGGCCTTGTCACCTTTGGCAAACACCAGTACGCGCTGCACCTTACCCGTACCGTGCGGCAGGACAACCGCACCGCGGATTTGCTGATCGGCGCGCTTGGGATCAACGCCAAGACGATAAGCTGCTTCCACCGTCTCGTCAAACTTGGCGGATGCCATCTTTTTTACCAGTTCAATTGCTTCTTTTACTTCGTAGACTTTGTTCTTGTCTACCAGCTTGAGTGCTTCACGGTACTTCTTGCCGTGTTTTGGCATGTTTCATTCTCCCTTCTTTGTGGTCGTAGCGGTTTAATCCTCCCACAAAACAGGGGTACAAGCATGTACCCCTGTACCGATCAAAAGACTTAGTCTTCGATCACAATACCCATGGAACGAGCTGTACCTTCGATCATGCGCATCGCAGCTTCCACGCTGGCTGCGTTCAAGTCCGGTTTTTTCAATTCGGCGATTTCACGAACTTTGTCACGCTTCAGCGTAGCCACCTTGGTCTTGTTCGGCACACCAGAGCCGGATTCGATGCCAGCCGCTTTTTTCAACAGCACGGCAGCAGGCGGTGTTTTGGTAATGAATGAAAACGAACGGTCTTCATACACGGTAATCTCTACCGGAATGATCATTCCTGCCTGGCCTTCCGTACGAGCGTTGAACTCTTTGCAGAAGCCCATGATATTGACACCAGCTTGACCGAGTGCCGGACCTACTGGAGGTGCAGGGTTCGCTTTACCTGCCGGAATTTGCAACTTGATTACGCGGATCACTTTCTTAGCCACGTAAGGACACCTCCTTTTTCAAATGTGGTTATGCGGGGGATAACCCCCTCCCACTTTGTTACCCGAAAGTCTTTATGTAAAAGACTTTCCTTACAGTGAGAGTCGGGAACCGCATGTTAGCAGATTCCAGAAACAAATTGAAATGTACCATAACAGGCGGTACTTTTCAAGATGAATCCTAATCCAATTTATTGATCTGGGTAAAGTCCAATTCAACCGGCGTTTCCCGCCCGAAAATATCGACGAGAACCCGCACTTTTTGTTTGTCAGGCTGAATCTCGATAATCTCGCCGGTGCGGTTGGCAAACGGACCGTCCTTGACCCGCACCGTATCGTGGAGTGCGAAGTCGACTTTGACCTTGGGCGTCTCGAAGCCCATCTGCCGGAGAATGGCATCCGCCTCTTCGGGACGCAGCGCCGTGGGCTTGGAACCTGCGCCTGTGGAACCGACAAATCCGGTCACTCCGGGTGTGTTGCGAACGACATACCACGAATCGTCCGTCATCACCATTTCAACAAGGACGTAACCCGGAAACACTTTTTTGGTGACGGTCCGTTTCTTCCCGTCTTTCGTCTCCAGCTCTTCCTCGGTGGGAACGAGGACACGAAAAATCTTGTCACCCATCCCCATCGACTCGACCCGTTTTTCCAGGTTTGTTTTCACCTTGTTTTCGTACCCAGAGTACGTATGAATCACATACCACGCTTTTTCCATAGCCACGAGGACGCTAAACCGTCCGTCCCTCCCAGGTTTCGAGTATTGTCAGCCCAGTATCAGCTCAATCAGATACGAGATCCCCAAGTCGATCAAGTAGAAAAACAGCGCAAGCAGCGTCACCGTCACCAGCACAACGATCGTATAGGTCGTCAGCTCTTTGCGGTTCGGCCAGCGCACCTTCTTCAACTCGGATACGACATCTCCAAAGAATTCGCCTGTACGCCGAAAACTTGCTCCAATTCTAGCGAGGAAACTCACAGCACCACCCCCAGACTTCGCTCGCTCTCATCGTTACTTCGTTTCGCGATGGAGTGTATGCTTTTTGTCGCGGGAGCAGTATTTTTTCAGCTCGATTCGCTCCGGATTCGTGCGCTTGTTCTTCGTGCTGATATAGTTACGTTCACCGCACTCCGTGCAAGCCAACGTTATGTTTACTCGCATGATTGCCACCTCCGTCTCATCTCATACCTTATCGACATTACCAACAACCATTTAAAACTTGGAAAAAACCGCTACTTTTTCCGGGCCATTCTAAAGAAGTAACCATAGATTCCTGCTCTATGGCTACCTAAACAACTTTATCACACGAAAAAGCCGATGTCAACGAAAGACCTTGACAAAACCAGATGAATTCGCTATGAAGACAGAAAAAAAGAGAGATGCGTCACCTACGAACTGATCTCTCTTCCTTCCAGATAGCGTTCCAATTTCCGTTTCACCCGCTGGAGGGCGTTGTCAATTGACTTCACATGCCGTTTGAGGTCGACAGCAATCTGCTGATACGACCGTCCATCCAGATACAGCATCAGCACCTGGCGCTCCAGATCGCTCAGAATTTCGCTCATCTTGCCCTCGATGTCGTCAAACTCTTCCCGGTTGATAAACAGTTCTTCGGGGTCGGTCACCTTTGTGCCACAGATAACGTCCAGCAAGGTACGATCGGAATCTTCGTCGTAGATGGGCTTGTCCAGCGAAACATAGGAATTCAAGGGAATGTGTTTCTGGCGGGTAGCCGTCTTGATCGCGGTTATGATCTGGCGGGTAATACACAGTTCCGCAAATGCTTTGAATGACGTCAGCTTGTCTCCACGAAAGTCGCGGATCGACTTGTATAATCCGATCATGCCTTCCTGCACAATATCTTCCCGATCGGCGCCTATCAAAAAATAAGAACGAGCTTTGGCCCGTACAAAATTTTTGTATTTGCCAATCAAATATTCCAGGGCATCGGCATCGTTTTCTCTCACCAGATCGACCACTTCTTCATCCGACATCAGTTCGAACTGCGTATGCTTCAATTCCTTGAGGTCTACACTCACCATCATCCCTCCGACATCAGGCTTCCACGCGCTCATAGGATAATGTCATTATACATGAGAGCATAAAATAGCGTCAACCAAGCCAACCGCTATTCCCTTCGCCATTTTTCGAATATTTTCTCGATTTCGTCGCGCAGCTGGATGCGCGTCGAGAAGGTGGGCTCCTGGGTCCGTTTCACCTGCTGCTCAATCTCTTTACTCACACTTTCGATATCCATTTGCAGTTCACGCGCTGATTTGCGCAGGGCTCCCTGGCCGAAGATCACCCACTGAGAGGTGAAATCAGAGGTTGCCACATAGATTTGTCGATTTTTGTCCCAGTATTCATGAACCAGTTTCTCGATTTTTTCGTCGGCAGTCTCTTTTTCTTTGGTGTAGTAGATCTCGATTGCATACTGCTGCTGTTTGCGGCCCAGGCCGGGGATGGTGTAGGCGTCAAAGACCACGATCACTTTGACGCCGGCGTAACTCTGATAGTCGGCCAGCTTGGAGATCAGCAGATCTCGCGCTTCATCCATCCGCTCCTGCTCTTTAAGCGCACGCAGTTCAGGCCAAGCGCCGATGATATTGTAGCCGTCCACGATCAGGAGATGTTTCTCCTTCTTCCTCGCCATCTCATTTCACCCGCGAGGATAACGGGCGTCTCGCCCGGTACACTTCGTACATTAACAGCGCAGCGGCTACGGAAGCGTTGAGCGACGTCACCCGGCCAACCATCGGCAGGCGGAAGAGAAAATCACAGTGTTCGCGAACAAGCCTGCTGATGCCCCGTCCCTCGCTGCCGATGACCAGTGCCAGCGGAATCGAGAAGTCTCCTTCGCGGAAATCCTGCGGCGCATCCGCATCGGTGCCGGCAATCCAAATCCCCTGCTGTTTCAATTCTTCGATGGTCCTAACCAGATTGGTGACACGGGCTACCGGCACGTATTCGACTGCACCGGCTGACGCTTTGGCAACGGTTGCCGTCAGACCGACGGAGCGGCGTCGAGGGATGATCACGCCGTGTGCCCCCACCGCATCGGCTGTTCGCAAAATGGATCCGAGGTTGTGCGGATCTTCCAGCTCGTCGAGGATTATGAGAAAGGGAGCCTCTCCTTTTCGCTCTGCGCTTGCCAGCAGTTCGTCCACTTCGGCGTACCGGTAAGCGGCAACCGAGGCGATCACACCTTGGTGGTGTTCCGTGCCTGTAAGCTGTTCCAATTTCTTCCTGTTAGCGACAGCAATCACCACGCCCTGGTTTTTGGCCAAGGAGTAAATCGGCCCCATATGATGTTTATTGGTGCCTTCGGCAATCCAAATCTTGTTGATCGTCCGGCCCGAGCGGAGCGCTTCCATCACCGGGTTCTTCCCAACTATCCATTCTTCACTCATCTTGATTGACCCCTTCCACAACGGCAAATGCGTACTTCATGATCTGGGCGAGACGCTCTTCTCTTCCCAACAGATCGAGATAGCCGATGAGCGCTTCAAATGCGGTGGCGTGACGATAATCGATGATATCGGCGTTTTTGGCCACCGATCCGGACTTGGCGTTGCGCCCGCGCTTGACGACTGCTGCTTCTTCTTCGCTCAGATGGGGCATCAGCGCCAGCAGGATGCCCGCCTGCGCCTTCGCCGATACATAGCGGTTGGCCGCCTTGTGAAGCTGATTGGGCTTGACCATGCCGCTGGCGATCAGATGGTAACGAACCCAATGGGTGTAGGTGGCGTCACCCAGATAGGCCAAGACAAGCGGATTGGTCATTACGGGGTCGCGGGCTAGCGGTTCCTGGCGCATGGAACCCCTCACTTCCGGCGCCACCGGACGCCCTGCGGCGTATCTTCCAGTACGATCCCCTTTTCCGCCAGCAGGTCGCGGATTTCGTCCGCACGGGCGAAGTTCTTCGCCTTCCGCGCTTCCGTACGCTCGGCAATCAGCGCTTCCACCTCATCGTCAAGCAGTTCTGCGGTGTCGTCCAACTCCAACCCCAGCACGCCGCCCAACTCCAAGAACAAGTCGCGGTACGCTTCCAGCTGCGCCCGGCCCACGTTTTTTTGCCGCAAATAGAGGTTGGACTCTCTCGCCAATTCAAATAATACCGTAATCGCGTTGGCGGTGTTGAAGTCGTCGTCCATCGCCGAGATAAACTCCCGGCGGAGCCCCTCCACGACGGCCGCCTGCTGTTCGGCCACACCGTTTGGTTCTTCCGGGCGAGCCGTCTGAAGCCGGTGCAGTACATTGGCGTAGGCTGTTTTGATCCGCTCAAGGCCGCCGGCCGCCTGCTGCAGCAAATCGTCGGAGAAATTGATTGGCCCGCGGTAGTGACCCGACAACATGAAGAAACGAATCACCTGACCGCCGTGGGTGCTGATCAAATCACGCAGCAACAGGAAATTGCCGAGTGACTTGGACATCTTTTCGTTGTTAATGTTCAGCATGCCGTTGTGCATCCAGTAGTTGGCGAACGGCTTGTCGGTCAGGCACTCGGACTGGGCGATTTCGTTTTCGTGATGAGGGAAAACCAGGTCCGCCCCTCCACCGTGAATATCGATCGTATCGCCGAGGAATTTTCGCGCCATTGCCGAGCATTCGATGTGCCAACCGGGGCGCCCTTTTCCCCACGGGCTGTCCCAGGCGATCTCGCCCGGTTTGGCCGCTTTCCACAGCGCAAAGTCGAGCGGATTTTCTTTTTTCTCGCTTACTTCCACACGGGCACCCGCCTGCAGTTCATCGAGCGGCTGGTGGGATAACTTGCCGTATTGGGTAAAGCGTCCTGAACGGAAGTAGACGTCGCCCTGACTCTCATAAGCGTACCCCTTCTCCATTAATCCGGAAATAAAGTGGATGATCTCCGGTATCGTCTGCATGACACGAGGTTGAATGTCTGGCGGCAGCACGTTGAGTGCCTTGATGTCTTCATTGTAGGCTCTGGTATAACGTTCCGCCAGCTCCTGCACGGTCGTGCCCTCTTCCGCCGCTGCCCGGATCAGTTTGTCGTCCACATCGGTGATGTTTTGGACAAAGGTCACGTCATATCCCCGATACTGCAAATACCTCCGGACTGTGTCAAAGACAATCGCCGGCCGGGCATTTCCAATATGGATGTAGTTGTAAACGGTTGGACCGCACACGTACATTTTCACTTTTCCCGGTTCGATGGGAACAAATTCTTCTTTCCTGCGCGTCAGCGTATTATACACGTGAATGCTCATTGGTCTGTCGTTCCTCCCTTAACTGCCGCACCTCTCTGCGCAATTCTTCAATCTCCTGCTGCATCTGCCGCATCGCATCAGCTACAGGGTCCGGAATGTTGCAGTGATCCAGATCATAGGTGACCCGCTTGCCATCCTGCACCACGACTTTCGCCTTGATGCCGACCACCGTGGAATTGGGCGGCACTTCCTGCAGAACGACCGCACCGGCTCCGATCTTGGAGTTGTCGCCGATCTTAAAGGATCCCAGCACTTTGGCGCCGGAAGCGATGATGACGTTGTTCCCGACGGTGGGGTGCCGTTTCCCTTTTTCTTTACCCGTCCCGCCGAGCGTCACCCCCTGGTAGATCGTCACATTGTCACCGATTTCACACGTTTCGCCGATCACCACGCCCGATCCGTGATCGATGAACAGCCTCCGGCCGATCTTCGCACCCGGATGAATCTCGATTCCCGTCAAAAAGCGGACAAACTGGGAGATGACACGAGCAGTCGTATACCAACCCGCATTCCACAATTTATGAGCGATTCGATACCCCCAGATTGCATGCAGTCCCGAGTACGTCAGCACTACCTCGAGAGTGCTGCGGGCTGCCGGGTCCCGCTCAAAGACGGCCTGAATGTCATCCTTTATCGTTTTCCACATTGTACTCTCCCTCCTTGCATTTGGCTGTTATCCTTATTTTTCCTGCATTAAAAAACCGCCTCCTCCCTTTGTTTCAAAGGTACAGAGACGGCTGATACCGCGGTTCCACTCTGCTTAGGCCGCATGCGCAGATGGCGTACAATCGGACACTTGCCTGACCGACCTCACACCGTGTTTTGACGGCGCTCCATCCGTTGCGACCTCGCTCTTGCCCCGATAACGGAGGGGGACCCGGTTTACCCTAGTCGGCACGCCACATGCGGCCGGTTTCAGGCAACAGCTCCCAGGCGCACTTCCAGGCAGCGGCGCCGGACAGCTTCCACCTCTACCGTCCTCTCTGGGGACGCGCATTTCGCCTGTACTTCTCCTGTTCAACGCTGTTCTTCTTTCCCTTGTTATTTTCGATGCTACTACCTGATACTTTACTATTCAGGCAGCTTGGATACAACCCGCTCCAACCGCTTCATCACGCGTGATTGTCCGAGCAGGTAGAGCGACTGAACCAGATCCCGTCCGTGGGCCTGACCGGTTACAGCCACCCGAATCGGCATAAACAGCGCCTTTCCTTTTTGTCCGGTCTCCTTTTGCACCTCTTTCAGCAGTGCCTTGATGTTCTCTACAGTGTATTCAGCCAAGGCTTCGATGTGTTTGCGGAAGGAAGCAAGTACCTCCGGCACCTGCGGTTCCCGCAGCACATCTTTGGCCTCCTCATCCATCTCCACTTCATCGAGGAAGAACATCGCGGAAAACGGCACGATTTGCGCACAGTACGACATCTCTTCCTGGTAAAGAGCGACAATACCACGGACCCGTTCCATTTCCTGTTCAGACGGATCCTGCTCGACGAAGCCTGCTTTCTTTAGGTGCGGCAGGCACATCTCCACGATTGTATCGAGCGGCTTACGCTTCAGGTAGTAATTGTTCATCCAGTGCATTTTGGCGGTGTCAAACACGGCTGGCGCCTTGCTGACTCGCTCCAGCGAAAACTGCTCGATCAACTGTTGTTTGGAGAAAATCTCCTCTTCGCCGCCGGAAGACCAGCCAAGCAGCACCAGGAAATTGACAATCGCCTCGGGCAGGAAGCCCAGCTCACGGTACTGTTCAATAAACTGGATGATGCTCTCATCCCGCTTGCTCATTTTTTTCCCATCCTGGTTTAAGATCAGCGCCAGGTGGGCAAAAAGAGGCGGTTCCCAGCCAAATGCCTCGTAAATCATCAACTGCCGCGGCGTGTTGGAGAGATGCTCTTCGCCGCGCACCACATGGGTAATCTTCATCAAGTAATCGTCGATGACGACGGCAAAGTTGTAGGTGGGAATGCCATCAGGGCGGCAGATGACAAAATCGCCGATTCCGTTCGAGTCAAACGTGACTTCCCCGCGGATCAGGTCGTTAACCACGTAAACCCGATCTTCCGGTACGCGGAAGTGAATCGACGGAACACGCCCTTCCCGTTCGTACTGCTCCCGCTGCTCAGGGGTGATGTTGCGGTGCTTCTCCGAGATCTTTGGCGTCTCACCGCGAGCGATCTGTTCTTCGCGCTCCGCGTCCAGCTCCTCCTTGGTCGCATAACAGTAGTATGCCTTCCCTTCGGCGAGCAGTTGATCAATATAGCGGCGATAGATATCGAGCCGGTCCATCGCCCGATAGGGACCGTACGGACCGCCGATGTCCACGCTCTCGTCCCAGTCGATGCCGAGCCACTTCAGGTTTTTCATCTGTTCTTCAGCCGCGTTTTCCACGTTGCGTGTCTGATCGGTATCTTCAATCCGCACGATGAACTTGCCACCGTGACGGCGGGCAAACAAGTAGTTGAACAAAGCAGTGCGGGCCCCGCCGATATGCAGGTGACCGGTTGGGCTGGGCGCATACCGCAGACGAACTTCGTTAGCCATGATGACACCATCCTTATCGTTCTCTAACCATACACATCTTACTACTCAATCTAGGCCTTGACAAGCAAGCATACTGCTTGAGCGGCCATTCCTTCGCCGCGCCCGGGAAACCCCAGTTTTTCCGTCGTGGTCGCCTTGATGTTGACACGCGACAGATCATCCGTCTCCAAGGTCCGTGCGATCACCTTTCGCATTTCCTGAATATACGGTGACATCTTGGGCGCTTGCGCGATAATCGTCGCATCAAGATTGGCCAATACGAACCCCCGCTCTTTGACCAACTCCCACACGCGAGCCATCAACTGCACGCTGTCCGCGTCTTTGTAAGCCGGGTCGGTGTCCGGAAAATGACGGCCAATATCCCCTTCCCCAATCGCCCCCAACAAGGCGTCGGTAATCGCATGCAGCAGCACATCCGCATCAGAGTGTCCGAGCAGTCCTTTTTCATACGGGATCGTCACTCCTCCAACAATCAAAGGACGCCCCTCTACCAACTGATGCACGTCAAAACCTTGTCCAATCCGCACTACTCCCGCTCCCTTCGTCTGCGCATAATCTCTTCGCCAAACCAGATGTCGTCCGGAGTTGTAATCTTGATGTTTTCATAACTGCCGGCCAAAATCTTAACCGGGAATCCCAGCCACTCTACCAGTGTGGCACAATCGGTGCCGTGTATTTGTTCAAGCAGTGCCTTCTGGTGGGCTTCCCGCAACAGGGAAAGACGAAAAGCTTGTGGGGTTTGAACGGCCCACAAGCTCTCACGTGCCGGCGTAGCTTCTACGATGCCACTCCGGTTGACCACCTTGATCGTATCCTTGACCGGTACAGCCATGACGACAGCTTCGTCTTCCTGCACTTTGGCGATAATCTCCGTTATTTGCTGTTTGGTTACAAAAGGTCTGGCCGCGTCATGTACGAGTACGTAGTCACACTGCTCAGACAGTGCAGCCAACCCCGCTCGCACACTGTCCTGCCGCTCGGCCCCACCCAGTGTCAGGGAGACCTTTTTCCGATAGGGAACCTTGGACAACCAGGCGATCACGTCAGCCTCATCTTTTTCGCTGACGACCAGCACGACCTCCTCTACTTCTGGATGGGTGGCAAACCGCTCCACCGTGTGTGCCAAAATAGACTTCCCGTCGATGGTCAGCCACAGCTTGTTGCGTCCGGCCCCCATTCGCTTCCCGGAGCCTGCGGCGACAATAACCACACCCGTATACAAATAAGATCCTCTCCAGATATCGCTGCACTACAGCGCTTTTTCTAGCAACTTCGGCTTGGCAAAAATCATCCGGCCGGCCGACGTCTGCAGAACACTGGTGACCAGTACTTCCACATCGACGCCAATGTAATCGCGGCCCCCCTCAACGACAATCATCGTACCGTCATCCAAATAAGCGACACCCTGCCCGTATTCCTTACCGTCCTTGATCACCTGTACCTTCAACTCTTCGCCAGGCAGTACAACCGGTTTGACTGCGTTGGCCAGATCGTTGATGTTGAGCACGGGCACGCCTTGCAGTTCGCATACTTTATTGAGGTTAAAGTCGTTGGTCACGACTTTTCCGTTCAGTACCTTGGCCAGCTTGATCAACTTGCTGTCCACTTCCTGCACGTCTTCAAAGTCACCCTCGTAAATTTGCACTTTTACCTTCAGTTCTTTTTGAATCTTGTTGAGGATGTCCAGACCGCGACGGCCCCGGTTCCTCTTCAGTATATCAGATGAATCTGCAATGTGCTGCAGTTCCTCCAGCACAAAGCTGGGAATCACCAGCGCTCCCTCAATGAAGCCGGTTCGGCAGATGTCGGCAATCCGGCCGTCGATAATGACACTGGTGTCGAGAATCTTATGTTCAACATTGGCAGCAAGGCCGCCGCTCTCTTTTTTGCCTTTCTCTTTTCGACCAATCGAAAAGACATTCATGATTTCGTCCCGCTTGCGGAAACCGACTTGGAAACCAAGGTATCCAAGCAGTCCCGATACGATCAGCGGCAGAAAATCACCAACCACGGGTATCGGAATGCTGTTGATGGGCAGGAATAATAAAAATGCAACAATAAGACCAATAATCAACCCCATCGCGCCGAACATCACGTCTGTTATCGGCAGCTTGACAAGCATTTCCTCTCCCCAGTGAATCGTGTTCACAATATAATCGACCAGCCAATTTGAAACCAGATAAAACAGTACTCCTCCGAGAACGGCTCCTATATACCCTTGTCCGGCAAAATCTCCAAAGTTCAGCAGCTTGTTGAGGAGTTGGAAAAAGTCGGGTCCGAAATGGTAGCCCAACACTCCCCCGATGATGACAAACAGAACTTTAAACACCCGCTTTAACAACTGGGCTCACCTCCTCTTATTAATATAGACAGAAGCGCCTAAGAAAAACCCTGCAGGATGGGAAAGTCGATAGAGATTTTTTACTCGGCCTATTCTTCACTATAGCAAATCTCATTTTTGCATGTCAAATAGCTTAAAAGTTTATCACACTTTACACTGCTCAGTCAACACAAACACTCTGGTTCCATTACTTTCCCTGTTTGACATCATCCAGTCGCTCTCTTTATAATTGAAAGAGCAGAGAAAAGTACGAAAGATTCTGACGGCACCATGGTGCGAAGCAGAGGTGATTTTCAGTGAGCAAGAGCGCTCTCGACGATTTTCAAGAGCAAGTATCTCAACTGCTTATCCGGCATCGCAGCGTTCTCGACGTCATTTCCAAAACCCAAGAGTCAACCGCTCGGGTCAACCGCGCATTGACCAAGGCGATTACAGAATGCGGCTGCATCGAAGTGATTGCCAAAAAGCAGCCCTACGACGTAAATAAAACCCTGCAGGAGAACGCGGCCAATCTGGATACGCACCTAACCGGCCGCCTCTGTGACCACTGCCAAGAGGTGATTACGGCCGAATTGGGAAAAAATCTGTTTTACCTGACCGCCTTATGCAATCTGACAGACCTCAAGTTGTCCAACGTACTGCAAAGCGAATCACAGCGATTACATACGTTGGGCGTTTACAATCTGTCCTGAACCGCCCTCCCGCAAAACCCTTCACCAACATATACGATGCAGATCGCCAGAAGGTTGCAAAAAACCCCGTTGAAACTTTCTTTCAACGGGGTTTCAGCATTGTGCCAGCCACAAATGGGGTTGGACTGTCGGCTTCGGCATCCCGAAGTCGCATTGTACCTGCTCCTTAGTCAAACGGTACGGACTTTTCTTCACCTATGTTTTTCTTCTTACCTTTTTTCAGCAAAAAGTCAACGTTTTTTTTTATTCCGTAGAGAGCGTACAGAGCAAGCGGCAAAAAGACCAGTTTCGGAAACTGCTCGGGGTACCTGACGGCAAACAGAACCACCACGGCGACAATGATTGGCGTGATCCAGAACGCTGCTTTCGGGATGCCCACTTTTTTGAAGTTGGGGTACTTTATGCGGGAAATCATCAAAAATGCCAGCAACAGCATGCCAATCGCCAACGGACCAATCGAAAACACTTCGTTGTACAGCGCCAGTGTCGCCAACACGCCTCCCGCGGCCGTAATCGGCAGGCCGACGAAGTAACCGGGAACGCCTGTCTGAACGTTGAAACGGGCGAGACGCAGGGCACCACAGATCGGAAAGATGGCAGTAATCAGGATGCCCAGCAAATCCAACTGCTGCAGCGCCACCACGTACATGATAAAGGCCGGTGCCACGCCAAAGGTAATCACATCGGAGAGCGAATCCAGCTCCTTGCCAAACTCGCTTTGCGCATTTAGCATCCGCGCCACCCGTCCGTCCAGTCCGTCCAGCAGCATGCCGACAATGACGGTGATGGCAGCGTAGTCTACGTAGGCATCCCCTTGAAACGCCAGAATGATGGCAACAATCCCCAGAAACAGATTGCCTATGGTCAACATGTTCGGCAATGCTTTCACGAACATAGGGGTACCTCCTGCATCAGTGATGAGAGCCGGCAACCCGACTCCCAGGGATGTTGGACGAACAAGTCATCGAAAAAACCAACATAATGCCTTAATACTATTGTACATTATATATGCCTGTCAATGAACACCTGTTCTTGAATCCGTTTCAACCCCTCTTTGATTGCACGAGCGCGCACTTCGCCAATACCGTCCACCTCATCCAGTTCCTCTATCGTCGCCATCATGATCCGGGGAAGATTGAGGAAGTGGGCAACCAGGTTGGAGATTATCGTACTTGGCAGTCGGGGGATTTTGTGGAGAATGCGATACCCGCGAGGAGATACCGACTCTTCATGCAGATTGGTTCCAGCAGCAAATCCCAGCAGTTCAAGAAATGGTTCCAGTTCCAGCAGCTCTTCGGATGACAAGCTGTTCATCTGTGTCAGCACGCTTTCAGGATCAACATCTTCATCGCGGCTGTAATCGCGGATTAACAGACAAGCCTCTTCCTCAATGTTGGCGACCAGTTCATCCAACTGCATGCTGATCAGGCGGCCTTCGTTTCCCAATTCGTTGATGTACATGATGATTTCCGCCTTGATCCTGAGAACCATCTCGATCCGCTGCATGACCGAAACGATTTCATACACGGTTACCAACTCTTCAAACTCCAATGCCCCCAGATTGGTCAATGCCTGATCCAATACCGATTTGTACTTCTCCAGGGTCTGCATGGCCTGGTTGGCCTTGGTCAGGATGACGCCAATATCTTTCAACACGTAGCGAAAATTTCCCCGGTAGAGCGTTATCACGTTTCGCCGTTGTGAAATCGCGATTACCAGGTGGTTTGTCTGCTTGGCCGTCCGCTCGGCAGTACGGTGGCGGGTACCCGTTTCACTGGATGGAATCGCCGAAGAAGGAGCAAGCTGCGTGTTGGCAAACAGTATGCGTTTGGCATCTTCACTTAATATGATCGCCCCGTCCATCTTGGCCAATTCATACAGATTGGCAGGGGTGAACTCACAATTGATGGAAAATCCCCCATCTACGATTGACCTCATTTCCGGACTGAAGCCTACAACGATCAGTGCGCCTGTTTTCGCCCGCAAAACATTTTCCAGCCCTTCCCTGAGGGATGTACCGGGAGCGACAAAACGCAGTACGTCGCTTACCGATGCCTCTTTCTCCAACGTCTCCTGCATGGTTTACCCCCTTAACACTTCCCGCAGAGCTTCTTCAATATTGCGTACGCCGACCACTTCGATGCCAACAGGTACGTCCAACCCACGCACGTTTTTCTCCGGGATCACCACCCGTTTGAATCCCAGTTTTTGCGCTTCCCGGATGCGCTGTTCAATCCGTGAGACACCACGCACTTCACCGGTTAATCCCACTTCACCAATGACGACATCATGGGGAAGGGTTGCCTGCTCGCGAAAGCTGCTGGCAATGCTTACGGCTATCGCCAGGTCAACGGCCGGTTCATCAAGCCTGACGCCCCCTGCCACATTGACATAAGCGTCCTGATTCTGCAGCATCAGACCGACACGCTTTTCCAACACGGCCATAATCATGGCGACCCGCTGATGGTCCACTCCTGTGGCCATCCGACGCGGTGTAACAAAGCTGGTTGGCGAAACCAGCGCTTGCAGTTCCACGAGGACAGGTCTTGTCCCCTCCATACTGGCCACAACCGTCGAACCGGCAACGCCGACAGGCCGCTCTGCGAGAAAAATTTCGGATGGATTGGATACTTCCTCCAATCCTTTTTCTTTCATTTCAAAAATACCCATCTCGTTTGTCGAGCCAAACCGATTTTTTACAGCTCGCAAAATGCGAAACGTATTGTGCCGCTCCCCTTCAAAGTACAGGACCGCATCCACCATATGTTCCAACATGCGCGGCCCGGCAATTGCTCCTTCTTTCGTGACGTGGCCGACGATAAACGTTGCGATTCCCTTGCCCTTGGCAATCCGCATCAGGTGAGCGGTCGCCTCTCTCACCTGGGCGACGCTTCCGGCAGCCGACGTGATCGCCGGGTGATACACGGTCTGAATGGAATCGACGATCAACACCGCCGGCTCTATCTGCTCGATTTGTTCTTCGATCAGGGTGAGATCTGTTTCAGAAACGACAAACATTTCCGGCGTCTCCAACCCCAGGCGCTCTGCTCGCAGCTTGATCTGCTTGGCTGATTCCTCACCCGATACGTACAACACCTTGTACCCCTGTCCGGCCAAGGCAAACGACGTCTGCAGGAGCAGCGTGGACTTTCCGATCCCAGGGTCCCCGCCGACCAGAATCAGTGATCCGGGGACAAGTCCTCCGCCCAATACGCGGTTTAACTCGTTCATCCGCGTATTCAGACGAGGTTCGTCCTCGCTTTTTACCTCCGTGATGGGCTGGGCAGTCTGTTTGGACAGGCTCTGTCTTTCCCTGCCGCCGGCCCCCGTCTTGGCGACGACTTCTTCCACCATTGTATTCCAGGAGCCACAGCCCGGACATTTTCCCAACCATTTCGGCGTTTCATAGCCACATTCTTGGCACGCATATTTCGTTTTATACTTTGACATACGTATACTCCCGTGCATCTGGTTTCATTCATACATACATTCGGTAAGGGGGCAGTTTTTCCTGCTTGCAGGCGTGTGCACAAAAGAGATCCCCTGCCTGTTGGCAGGGGGTGCACAAGCCCTCAGCTCTTGCTGGGTTCCAGCCGTTTGACCACCAGTTGGTCTCCTTCCACGTCGATATTGACCGTATCACCTTTGTGAATCGTACCTTTCAGCAGTTCTTCCGACAAACGGTCTTCAATATTGCGCTGAATGGCACGGCGCAATGGTCTTGCTCCGTATGCCGGATCGAAACCTTCCTTGGCCAGGAATTTCTTCGCAGCGTCGGTCAGTTGGAAGTCGATATCCTGTTCCTTGAGACGCTTGCGCAGATCTTCCGTCATCAAGGAGACGATTTGTTCGATGTGCTCCTGCTCCAAGGAATGGAAGACGATGACTTCGTCAATCCGGTTGAGGAACTCCGGCCGGAACGTACGCTTTAATTCATCCATCACTTTGTCTTTCATGTCCTGATACTTCTTCTCCGTCTCTCCGGTGGTGAACCCCAGCGAGGTGTTCTTGCGGATCAGGTTGGCCCCGACGTTGGAGGTCATGATCACCACCGTATTGCGGAAGTCAACCGTACGACCCTTGGAGTCGGTGAGGCGTCCGTCGTCAAGAACCTGCAGCAAGATGTTAAACACGTCCGGGTGGGCCTTCTCGATTTCATCGAGCAGTATCACGGAATACGGTTTGCGGCGTACTTTTTCCGTCAACTGGCCGCCTTCATCATATCCCACGTATCCCGGAGGAGCTCCAACCAGGCGAGCGGTGGAGTGTTTCTCCATGTACTCGGACATGTCGATGCGGATCATCGCATCTTCATCACCGAACAGCGCTTCGGCAATGGCGCGGGCCAACTCTGTTTTCCCCACACCGGTCGGCCCAAGGAAGATAAAGGAACCGATCGGACGCTTCGGATCTTTTAACCCGGCACGAGCCCGTCTAACGGCACGGGAGATTGATTTGACCGCTTCGTCCTGGCCGATCACCCGGTTGTGCAAAATCTCTTCCATTTTGAGCAGCCGTTCTGTTTCTTCTTCTTTCAGTTTCACCACAGGGATGCCGGTCCAGTTGGCCACGACATGAGCAATATCCTCTGGCGTTACTTCCATGTTTAGCTTGCCCTGCCGTTCTTTCCAGTCCTTTTTGGTCTGCTCCAGTTCTTCACGCAGCTTTTGTTCCTGGTCACGCAGCGCTGCCGCCTCTTCAAACTCCTGCGACTGGACGGCCGCATCTTTTTCTTTGCGGACTTCCTCCAGGCGGGCTTCCAGCTCTTTCAGGTTCGGCGGCACCGTAAACGATTGCAGGCGGACCTTGGATGCAGCTTCGTCAATCAGGTCAATCGCTTTGTCCGGCAGGTAGCGGTCGGTGATGTAGCGGTCAGACAGCTTTACTGCCTGTTCAATGGCCTCGTCGGTAATCTTTACGCGGTGATGCGCTTCATAACGGTCGCGCAAACCGTGCAGGATCTTGATCGCATCTTCCGGTGTAGGTTCATCGACATTGATTGGCTGAAAACGCCGCTCAAGCGCTGCGTCTTTTTCGATGTACTTGCGGTATTCGTCCAGCGTGGTCGCACCGACGCATTGCAATTCTCCCCGCGCCAACGCCGGTTTCAGAATGTTGGATGCATCAATCGCTCCCTCGGCTCCGCCCGCACCGATCAGGGTGTGCAGTTCGTCAATGAACAGGATGATATTTCCTGCCTGGCGAATCTCGTCCATGATCTTCTTCAGTCGATCCTCAAACTCGCCGCGGTATTTCGTACCGGCCACTACGGTTCCCATATCGAGGGTCATGACCCGTTTGTCACGCAGTGTTTCGGGGATTTCATTATTGACGATCTTTTGGGCCAGACCTTCGGCAATGGCCGTTTTACCGACCCCCGGCTCACCGATCAGTACCGGATTGTTCTTGGTGCGTCGGCTCAGCACCTGAATTACCCGTTCAATCTCTTTTTGACGTCCAATCACTGGATCCAGACCACCTTCGCGGGCGATTGCGGTCAGGTCCCGGGCCAGGCTGTCAAGGGTGGGCGTGTTGGCGGCAGGATTGTTGCCGCTCGGTTGGTGATTGGACATCATTTCCGAGCTGCCCAGAAGCTGCAGAACTTGCTGGCGAGCTTTGTTCAGGCTGACGCCGAGATTGTTCATGATGCGGGCCGCAATACCTTCCCCTTCACGGATCAAGCCGAGCAGGATGTGTTCTGTCCCCACGTACGTATGACCCAACTTGCGCGCTTCGTCCATCGACAGCTCGATTACCTTTTTGGCCCGCGGCGTATAGTTGGGCGTATAGGTACCCGCTGCCGGCTGTTCGGTGCCGCGACCAATCAGCGATTCCACTTCATTCTGGATCTTGTCCAGACCGAGTCCGAGCGCTTGCAGCGCTTTGGCGGCAATGCCTTCCCCTTCACGGATCAAGCCCAAAAGGACGTGCTCCGTGCCGATGTCCTTGTGCCCCAGGCGAACTGCTTCTTCCAGTGCCAGAGCCAGAACCTTTTGTGCGCGTTCCGTAAAACGACCAAACATCATATCTCCATACACCTCCGTGTAAACTTTCCTTATACTGATTGGGCAGCAAGGCGTTCGCGAATCAGCCGTGCTCTTCGTTCGTCCCGTTGTTCCGGGCTCAACTTTTGCCCGGCGTGACGCTGCAGGAATCCAGGCTGTGTCAAGACCAGCAATTCGTTCGTCACAAATGCAGATACGTTTTTGATGATGCCAAGGTCAATTCCCAGGCGAACGTCAGACAAGCGCTGTGCGGCTTCTTTGGATTCGACGGTACGGGCGTGCAGCAGGATGCCGTAGGAGCGGCAAATCCGGTCTTCCAGAGCGACAGGCGAGTTTTCCAACAGATAACGTCTGGCCACCCGTTCTTGCTCGATGATCTGTTTGGCTACGCTGTACAGGTTGGACAGAATGTCGTTCTCCGACATGCCCAGCGTCACCTGGTTGGAAAGCTGGAACAGGTTGCCCAGTGCTTCGCTTCCCTCACCGTACATCCCTCGCACGACCAGCCCTACCTGGTTGATCGCCTGCAAAATCCGGTTGATCTGCTGGGTCATCACCAAAGCCGGCAAATGAAGCATCACCGATGCGCGAATTCCGGTCCCCACGTTGGTCGGACAACTGGTAAGGTACCCCCGTTTTTCATCAAACGCATAGTTAACATATCTTTCAAAGATGTCGTCTATCCGACTGCCCGTCTCCCATGCTTCCTTGAGCTGAAAGCCAGGCAGCAAAACCTGTATCCGGATGTGATCCTCTTCGTTGATCATGATGCTGATCGATTCGTCTTTGCTCAGCAGGACCCCTCCCTTGCGCGACTCCTCGGCCAGGTTGGGACTGATCAGATGTTTTTCCACTAATACTCTTTTTTCCAATGGCTGCAACTGATCCATCATGATCAATTCAAAGGGCCCGGCCTTGCGCATCTCTTCCGTTTGACCCACGCTGGCCACGTGTCGTACCACTTCTTCAGCCTGTGAATCGGTCGCCAACAGCGGAAACGGATGATGACGCAGATTTCGGGCTATGCGAATGCGGGTGCTGATGACGATGTCAGCGTCTGGCCCCTCTCCCTTCATCCAATTGCTCCAGGGGTTTTGCATAAATTGTTGAACAGACATGGTTCGCTCCTCACCTCCTCGCGATTACGCCTGGTCGATCTTCTTTTCCAGAGCGCGAATGCGGTCGCGGATTTCCGCCGCTTTCTCAAACTCTTCCGTCTCGACATACCGTTTCAGTTGGGTTTTTAACTGTTCAAGCTCTTTGCGAATCTTGAGTTGTCCACCGGTCCGCTCCGGAACTTTGCCGATGTGATTGTTGTTGCCGTGGATCCGCCGAAACAACGGGTCCAAAAGATCGCCGAAGTAACGGTAACAGTCGCTGCAGCCGAAACGGCCGCTTTTGCTAAACTGGGCATAGGTGAGACCACACGTCTCGCACCGCAGCGGCTTGTGGGTCGTCGTCTGACTGTTCAGCGAACTGCTGAAGCTGTTCTTGGCCATCGGATCAAAGTTGAGCAGCCCGGAGAGTATGTTATGGATACTGAAGTTGTGAAAGCCGGAGATCACATCCCCTTTTTCCTGGGCGCAGTGCTCACATATATGATATTCCGTTTTTTCTCCGTTGACGATTTTGGTCAAATGCAGTGTAGCCGGTCTCTTTCCACATTCTTCACAATTCATGTCGGCCCTCCCTCCTAACGGATCAAGATCGAGGCAATCATGTGCTTCAGAATGCTGGCCCGCAGACGGTCCCGAAGCGGCGTCTCCAGAGCAAGTACGGTGCGGGATGTTGCCGTCTTCATCAGGGCGGCTTCTCGCTGGTTCACCACTCCCTCTTCCAGGAGCCTGTCAATGATCGCGTACGCCGCTGCCTGTGTAATACTGTTGCGAATCAACTCTTCCGTCAACAACTCCTGTAATCTTGATTTGTTGCTGATTTGCGCTTTTCGGATCCGGATATATCCTCCTCCACCCCGTTTGCTTTCCACGATATATCCTTTCTCAATTGTAAACCGCGTATTAATGACGTAATTGATTTGTGAAGGCACGCATTGAAACATTTCAGCCAGCTCACTGCGCTGAATCTCCACTGCCCCGTTGGGACTCTCCTGCATGATTCGTTTGAGATGTTGTTCAATAATGTCCGAAATGTTACGCAAAGCGCCTCCTCCTCTGATAAACTTGGCAAAATGACTGTACATTCTGCTGACCGCCGCACGTAAGCCATCCAGACAGCAACTGCTTCCCAATCTGACTTTGACTATCTTTGACTTTTATTATAAGTGGTTTGCTTCATTTTGACAATATCTATTCTCCTACTATTTTGCCTCAAAAGACACCATTTATAACGAAAAAGGGGCTGTCCCAATAGGGGGATCCCGAAATTATCCAAGCCCAAACAGGAATGAAAAAACATCCCGTTTCACTTTTCCTGTGAAACGGGATGTTTGCTTTGTGTTTTATCTTGCTGGCTGTTGCCGCTGCGATTTTCCTGCGGATGCGCCGTTTCGCTGGCAGGTTGGCCAAACCGCTCGCTGGCGAAAAAACGCCCGCACTCGTCCCAAGCGAGAGCTTTGAAACTCAACCAGCACCGTATTCCTGTTCGCCTAAAAAGCGAGTTGACAGGAGAGCGGCCATTTTCCACACGAGCGACTTTGCCAACCATCCAAGCGGAGCAAACCCGAAGCGGGGGATAATCAAGATACCCTTTGTCTCGCTTTTAGAGGTTCATTGGTCAGAGAAAAGGGAGGTAGGCAGGCAGTTCGTGAAAGTGGCGAATGACAGCATCTGCCTGGTCCAGTTCTCCCGGTCTGGCAAAACCAAAGTCACAGCCAATGGTGAAAAGGCCGTTTTCCTTGCCTGCTTCCATATCAGAGTGGCGATCGCCCACCATAACTGCTTGTTGAATCGGGTAATCCCGCAGCAATTTTGCAACCAGATCTTTTTTTGATTTGGTCTGGAAACGGCCGGCCGAGTATAGATCGGTAAAATACCGCTTGATGCCGAAGTGCTCACAGATGGTGTCGATGTAAGCTTCCAAGCCGTTGCTGGCAACAAAAAGAGCGATTCCCTTCGCGTGCAGTTCCGGCAGTAATTCCCGCACACCCGGATAGAGGTCGGTTATCCCTTCCCTGACAAGGTGCTGTTCGTGGGCCAGCATCAACTGATCAGCAATTCGTTTCGTCTCTTCGCTTTTCCCCGGAAGCAAGGTGTTCCACAACTGTTCCAAGGTCATTCCCAAGACGTTGGTCAGCGTCTCGTCATCCGGTGTCGGGCCGTCCCACAAGCCCTGCTGTCTGAGGTCCTCAAATGTACGATGAAATCCTGCCACTGCCAATTTTTCCGTCTGCAGCAGGGTGCCGTCCATGTCAAACAAGATGGCCCGGGTAATGGACATGAATCTCACCTCTGTATATCTGCTGGCTGTTTTTCCCGATCCTTCAGATCGTCCATGATAAATCGGCAGATGTTTTCCGCCGCATCCGGTTTGGCAACAAGGCGTGCCATGCGCTTCATGTAGTCCACTTTGGTCGGATTGTGCAGCAGTTCCTGAATAAAGTAGACAAGCTGTTCCGTGACGTGGGCATAGACAGCGCACCCGTTGTTCAACAGGAAGTGACTGTTGCGTTCTTCTTGCCCAGGCAGCGGGTTATACACAATCATCGGTACTTGTTTGCTCAGTACCTCGGCCGTTGTCAGCCCGCCCGATTTGGTGACAATCAGATCGGCTACGTGCAGGCATTCATGGAAATTATCGATATACCTGAGCGGAATCACGTGATGGCGATAAGTACGGCTGGATACCTTCGCGTACAATTTCTCATTTACTCCAGTCAGGACAAGAACCTGCAGCGGCTGATCGATCTGTTCCAAACCTTGCAGGACCTGCTCCATCGGTCCCAAGCCCAAACCGCCTCCCGACAGGATCAATGTTTTTCGGCTAGGGGAGAGGGACAGCTTCTTGTAAACCTCCTCTTCGTTAACCGGTTCGCGAAACTTTTTCATGATGGGTATGCCGAACGGTTTAAACTTTTTGTTGTCTTGGTGGTAGATATCGACGAGATACAGCAGCTGCTCGTGTGCAATAAAATAGTAGTTGATATGGTGATTAATCCAGGACGGGTGGATGGTGTAATCAGTAATCACGGTATAGATCGGCATCGTCCACTCGTTGCGTCCTTTCAACACGGAAAGCATGCAGCTGGCAAACGGGTGGGTCGCAATAAACGCATCCGGCTCTACGCTGTTGATCAACTTTTTCAGTTTGTTGGCCAGCAGCTTGTTCATGAACACGTTCATATCAAAGAATCTCGATCTCTCTGAATTGTGGTAGATTCTCCCCCACGTTTTTGGGGATAATTTCAACAGATTGGTGTAGCTCTCCAGCAAGATCTTGTGAAAAGTCGGACTGATGTATTCAAGGGTGTCGATAATCATCGACGAATACCCTTTTCCGGCTAAACTCTCCTGCATCGCCTTTGCCGCTTGATTGTGGCCGTTGCCAATAGAGGCGGAAAAGATCAGTATTTTTTTCATTCCGGTTGCTCTCCTTCGCAGTCCTTCCCTTACTGGCTGCCCGTATTGCCGATGATCGATTGTTATGTTTTGCGGCGACCCCACATGGGTTCGTCCGCGTTTATACATGTCATTATTGTATACTTTTCCCAGATTTTTATCATCACCTGGCTGAGAGTTTTCCGGAGAAAAATAAAAAAACCCAACTCCAGCTGATCCGCGTAAGTTGAGCAAAGCTCGCTTTATCCAGTTATCACTGTTCACACCTTCAAAACCGGATAACGAATGGACAGAAGAGAAGCGTGTGTGGATAAGCCCTCGACCGATTAGTATTCGTCAGCTCCACACGTTGCCGT
>JACDOF010000015.1 GCA_017656235.1 Brevibacillus sp. | reverse complement strand
GGATCGTCGTGAAGCGGTCCTGGACTGCTTCTTCGCTGGTTGGCCACCAAGTGAGCGCGAAAAACCGCCCCACTCGAAAAGTTCCTGAGGAAAGCGCCTTTGTCATGCTTTTTCCGTTCACTGGAAACACTCATAGAAGAAAGCGACCTCGTGAAACATTTTGGCAGGGGAAGCAGTCAAAGAAAACAAAAGATCCATACTTGGCTGGAGGGATGCATGATGAAACGACGCAAAACGGTGCCAGCGCTCCTCCTGACTCTTTCGCTGTTGATCTCCGGCACGATCGCCGCGGAAGAGGGAGTGCAGGTGAAACTGGACGGTGAGCTTTTTCCCCTTTCCCGGGAATTGGTGATGCAAAGCGGTCGCACCATGATAGAAGTGGAAGATGCGGCCAAGTTGATTGACGGCCAGGTCGAAGAAGCGGAGGGATTGATTACGCTGACCGCTCCTGACGGCTCCCAGTTGGTGTATAAACCGGATACCAATCAGGTCAAGGCAGGGCAGGAATGGGTTACCATCGATCAGGGAGCAATCAAGAACGGGTATGACCAATACCTTCCGCTCCGTTGGACGCTGGAGCAATTGGGGTATCACATCCGTTGGGATGAACAGACGCGCACGATCAGCATCAGCGAGACGAAGGGCTCGGGACAGTTTGTCCTTGTCGATGAAGCGGACTTGACCGAAAAAGAAAAAATGTTTGTGGAGAAGGTGGTGAAAGAGCCGGGCGTGTATCGTCTGGGCGACTTGTACGTGATCGCTCGCGGCCAAACTCCCCATCCTGGCTATGGCCTCGAATTGGTAAAGCAGCAGATGAGCGGCGAGCAGCTTCTGGTTTACGTCCGGCTGACCGAACCGGAGGAAGGAAAGTTGTACGCGCAGGTGATCAGCTATCCCTATCTTGTCGGGAGAGCCAAACTGCCGCCGCACGTGACAATGGTGGTGCTTGACGCGGCGACAGGCAAGCGACTGTTTTCCGAGTGAACGTCTGCACATAATTTTTCTCCATTTGGAATCACTCCCTAAAATCACCATCGGTATTTAATCGCTGTGGTACGGACGGACATTGCCTAACAGCGGAACTATCCCGCAAGGAGGGGCCTCATATGAAACGTACCCTGATGATTTTGCTGACAGTGTGGAGCCTGACGGCAGCCCTGACTGCAGGATGCAGTCCTGGCCAGTCATCGGAGACGCCGCCTGACAAGCAATCTGACCAGCATCAGCAGCTTGCAGCGAAAGTTGAACAGTTGGAAGCTGAGCGAAATGAGTTGAAACGGCAGGTGGACATCCTGACGAAGCAGGTGGATCGTCTCAACCAGGAGAAAGAGATTCGCAATCTGGTAGATCTTCAGGCGAGAAAGGTGATCGCCGCGATGCTGGCCAAAGACAGTGCGGCGATCACTGAACTGGTGACCAAAGATGTTGAAGTAGGCGAGGAAAAACTCATCTTTGACTATCCGCACGGAACGGAAAAAAAGATCGATTATCCCTTCCTGGAGCGGGCTAAAGATGTTCGGCAGCGTTGGTACGAATGGCAGCAGGATGGCCGGTTTGTCACGGGAATGGAGATTTACGGCGACGATTCACTGCTGGCTGTATTGGTCATGACCTTTGTTCGGGAAGGTGAAGAGTGGAAACTGGAGAGCATCGTCAACGACATTTGAGTCAGCGGCAGTTCCCGCTTGCCAAACGGAAAGATTGAGGCGGCAGCTACTTTGAAAATCCTCACCGGATTCGATGTTTTCAAAAGCCCCCTGGACTATCGGCGAGGTGACCGTAATCAAGCCCGGTTTATACGATTGCTGCAGACGGTAGTCGAGAAGCTGGATGATCAGCACAAAGGAGAGCAGGAGAAGCAGGGCTATCCCGATGATTTTCTTTTACGCGAAGGGTCGAGGTGGTCTTCGCTTACTCGTTTTCATTACCATGGTTTCCCCCTTCAAACGGCAGTGGATGTCCCGCATCCTCTTCCCCGCTGGTTCTGCATATCTCTCACCCGCCTGGCCGGGCAAGCCGCGCCTGGGGAGTATGGCGATGCTTTCTTCGCCTAAGTCGGTTCAGGCAGGACCCGGTTGCGGAGCACAAACAAGATCAGAATCCCGCCGACGAGAACGGCCCCGGCGATATACGGGGCGCTGTAGTGCCAGGAGAACAGCGCGCCGCCGACGAGCGGACCGAGTATGCGGCCAAGCGAGTCCATCGAACTCATTGCACCGGACGTAACCCCTTGAGCCTGGTTGGTCCGACGGGTGATCATCGAGGTCGCCGTTGCCCGGATCATGCCCTGCCCCGCTCCAAACAGGGAGAGGAAAAGGGACAGGCTCCAGAAGCCTTGGCCGGCTAGAATCAGCACGAAGCCGACGGCGTACAGGCCAAGCCCCAGGGACAGGACGGCGGGTTCCCCCCATTTTTTGACCATCCTGCCGATCAGTCCGCCCTGGACAATGGCAGCGATGACGCCCATCACCAGAAACATGTACCCCAGGTCTTTGGCGGTCATTCCGAACTGATGACCGATGTACAGGGCAAACGTCGCCTCCAGACCAGCGAAGGAAAACGAGACGATAAACAGCAGGTTGTACAAAAGGGCGAGCCGCCCGGTCATGGCCGCAAGCGGATTCAGGCGCCGCTTCTCACTGCTTTGGCCGCGCTTCTTTGGCGGCAAGCTTTCCGGCAGCACGGCCAGCACGAACAGCGTCGTCACCAATGCCACACCACCGGCAGCGAAGAAGGGATAGGAGGCGTTCATGTCGCCGAGCAGTCCGCCGATGACCGGCCCGAAAACGAAGCTTAGTCCCACTCCGGCACCAATCACGCCCATCCCTTTGGCCCGCTCCTCCGGCGGGAACAAATCGGCGACCATCGCTGTTACGGTGGGGATGGCGGCTGCGGAGAGGACTCCTCCCATGATGCGGTACAGCAGCATTTCCGCGTATGTATCAGACAAACCGAAAAGAACAAATGTGACGGAAAACCCGAGCAAACCCGTGACGATCAACGGTTTGCGGCCAACCCGGTCAGACAAGCTGCCCCAGAGCGGCGAAAACAGAAACTGCATGATATTGTAGCTGGCAAACAACAGACCGATCTCAAACGAGTCAGCGCCAATCTGTTCTGCAAAAAAAGGCAGAATCGGTATGATGATGCCAAAGCCGAGCATGATGAAAAACATGACGCTAAACAATAGGACGAGCAGTTTTTTGTGCACGAAAAAAACCTCTTTCCTGACGAATGAGAATGAACCTGTTCTGTCCGAGCTCTGCTCAGGTTTGGTACCCGCGATGATCTGTTCTGCATTCACCTTACGTGATGAAAAATCGGAAGTCAAGCGAACGCGGCGCGAAACCGATCCATCATTCGTGCTATAATGAAGCGTTGAAAAAAATGTCGTCAATTCGTCACCGTTTCCGCCGCGGATTCCAAAAACAGGCGGGAGAAGAGAGGCGTTTGTCAGCCGAAGACGCAGGTTGGGAGGATAGAGATGAAACGGATCATGGTTCACTACTTTGCCTGGCAGGAAGACGAGTGGCTGGATGAGCTGCTCGATTACTTCACGGATGTACATGCGCTGATCCCTTCGCCCCAGACTCTTGCCATCGTAAAAGAACAGCGCCGCGAGGAAGGGATCGACAAGGGCATCATTGTCGTCAATCCGGCGGGCGGCGAAGAACAGAGCAAAGCCTTTCTCGATTTGTTGACCGCTGATGAAGCGCTTAAGCGCGATCCGCTGTATATCGTCGGCATATCGGAGCAGGAGCGGGCTGCCTGGCAGGAAGCCTACCCGCGGGCCAAAGTCGTGGCGATCACCGGATTCGCCGTAGAGTTTGACTACAGCGCCGTATTGGCCCGCATGGAATCGGACTGGGAGGCAGCGGGATAATGGGCCAGGGGAACCGCTTTGACCTGAAGCAGTTCCTGCGCCGCTTCGGCATTCTCGTCTACACCGGTGATCCGGAAGGGGACCGGCTGTTGATCGAAGACGAACTGCGCGAACTGTACGAGCTGGGGCTGATCGACAGGGAAGAATTTCTACAGGCCATCAGCGCGCTGAAGGAGCAAAAAAAATGATGGCCCGGTTCGCCCGGCGCAAACAAGCTGTGGTATAATCACACTGCAATGACTCGGAGGAGGGAAACCTTTCATGACCAATCAAGCATCTGTCGATCAACTGGCGATTAACACCCTGCGTACGCTTGCCATCGATGCGATCGAAAAAGCGAACTCCGGCCACCCCGGCATGCCGATGGGGGCTGCTCCGATGGCGCACGTGCTGTGGAGCCGGTTTATGAGTGTAAACCCGCAAAATCCCGGGTGGATCAACCGCGACCGCTTTGTGCTGTCCGCCGGTCACGGTTCCATGCTCTTGTACGCCATGCTGCACCTGATGAAGTACGATGTGAGCATGGAGGATATCAAAAACTTTCGCCAGTGGGGCAGCCGCACGCCCGGTCATCCGGAGTACGGACACACCCCTGGCGTTGACGCGACTACGGGCCCGCTCGGACAAGGCATCGCGATGGCGGTCGGGATGGCAATGGCAGAAAAACACTTGGCCGCTACATACAACCGGGACAACTATGAGATCATCAACCACTACACCTATGTCATCTGCGGCGACGGCGACCTGATGGAAGGGGTATCGGGAGAAGCCTCCTCGCTTGCCGGTCACCTGAAGTTGGGCAAACTGATCGTCCTCTATGATTCCAACGACATCTCGCTCGACGGGGAGCTCTCCCGTTCGTTTTCGGAAGATGTAGCGATGCGCTACCAATCCTACGGCTGGCAGTATTTGCGGGTCGAAGACGGCAATGATCTGGCTGCGATTGAACAGGCGATTGCGGAGGCGCGGGCAGATCTGAACCGGCCAACCTTGATCGAGGTGAAGACAACAATCGGCTTTGGCAGCCCGAACAAAGCCGGCTCGTCCGCCGCACATGGAGCGCCGCTCGGCAAAGATGAGACCAGACTGACCAAGCAGGCGTACCAGTGGGCAGAAGATAAGGAATTCCATGTTCCACAAGAGGTAGCCGACTACTATGCGGCCCTGGCGGAAGCGGGGCAAAAGCGGGAAGCGGAGTGGCAGGAGCTCTTTGCCGCCTATGCCCAGGCATATCCGCAACTGGCTGAGCAGTTCCAGCTGGCGGCTTCCGGCCAACTGCCAAACGGCTGGGATGCGGAACTGCCTGCGTACGAACCGGGCAGCAAACTGGCCACACGCGCCGCGTCAGGCAATGCGATCAACGCACTGGCCAAGCGCGTTCCATACCTGTTCGGCGGTTCGGCTGACCTGGCGCACTCCAACAATACCGTCATCAAAGGAGAAGGAAACTTCCTTCCCGGCAGTTACGACGGTCGCAACATCTGGTTTGGCGTTCGCGAATTCGCGATGGGAGCGGCCCTCAACGGGATGGCCCTGCACGGCGGACTCAAGGTTTACGGCGGAACGTTCTTCGTCTTCTCGGACTACCTGCGTCCGGCGATTCGCCTCTCCGCACTGATGAAGCAGCCGGTCATCTATGTCTTTACACACGACTCGATCGCTGTCGGTGAAGACGGTCCGACCCACGAACCGATCGAGCAGCTTCCTTCGCTGCGGGCCATGCCCGGCCTGAGCGTGCTGCGCCCGGCCGATGCCAACGAAACCAACGAGGCTTGGCGCTACGCAATCAGCCGCACGGACGAACCGGTGGCGCTGGTCCTGACCAGACAAAACCTGCCGGTGCTGGCGGAGACGGCGGCAGCGGCAAAAGAAGGAGTACCCAAAGGAGCTTACGTGGTTGCCGATGCCGAGGGTGGTCAGCCTGACCTCCTTCTGCTCGCTTCCGGATCGGAAGTATCGCTCTGCCTGCAAGCGCGTGCAGAGCTCGCCTCGCGCGGCATCCAGGCACGGGTTGTCAGCATGCCAAGCTGGGAACTGTTTGAACGTCAGCCCAAAGCGTATCGGGACAGCGTCATCCCACCGGATGTAAAGGCACGACTGGCCGTCGAAATGGCCAGCCCGCTGGGGTGGGAGCGCTATACCGGCGACAGTGGTGCTGTCCTGGGAATCGATACCTTTGGCGCTTCCGCACCAGGTGAACGGATTATGCGGGAGTTCGGCTTTACGGTGGAGAACGTCGTCCGTGAAGCGGAAAAACTGCTGAAGGGCTGATGACGAACCGTTCCTTTTCGGGACGGTTACTCCAAAGATTGCAGGTCATGAACTTCTGACCGTTGGCAGGAAGGACGCAAGAAGGAACTGCAGCATGAGGCCAGCCGGATTTCCGGTTGGCCTCTTTTGCGGACAAAGTGTCCCGAGGGGGCCAAACAGTCCTGCTCACGCTCTTGCCTGGCCCAAAAAGATGCACGACTGCCCGCTGACGGCGCTCCTCTGTACAGCGCGCAGACAAAGGGTGTCTGGATAGAGGAGGCGGCCATTTTCCTCCACTCACTCCGCTTTCAACCACCAACGGGGTTGAACTGTCCGCTTCGCAAGCCCAAAGCGTACTGGTCGGATCTCAAAACTCTCGCTTGGGAACGAGTGCGGGCGGTTTTTCGCCAGCGAACGGTTTGGCCAACCAGCCAGCGAAACGACGCATCCGCAGGGAAATCGCAGCGGCAACAGCACCACGTCAGAGCAGGACATCGTTTTGCCGCTGCCCCTGCGGATCGTCGTGAAGCGGTCCTGACCTGCTTCTTCGCTGGTTGGCCACCGCAAGTGAGCGCGAAAAAACGCCCCACTCGTATTCACGTCCTTCCCTGGATGTAAGGGATTGTCAGTTCATGTATTTTGTGCAATCCAGAAACTTTTTCGGTTTCTTTCCGTCTATAACTTGAGGAGAGGGGAAAGAAACCAGGAGGTAGAACATGGCTAAGGCCAAGAAGAAAGTCGTCAGGAAGAAAAACAAATGGCTGATGTTAGTTGCCTCATTCTTTGCATTTCTGATGTTTACCGTAATCGGGGGGTACTTCGCCCTGCTGTTCGCAGGCGAAAAGATGATTGACATGCAGAAGCTGGAAGACCTGAAGCTGGAAGCTTCTGTTGTGTTTGACAAAAACGGTGACGAAATCGGCAAACTTTACATTGAAGAAGACCGTGAGTACGTCAGTTTCAACGAGATACCCAAGCATGTGATCAACGCCTTTGTGGCCGTCGAGGATAAGCGCTACTACACGCACAACGGGATCGACATCATTCGTATCGGCGGAGCGATCCTCAAGGACATTCAGGCGGGAGGTGCCTTGGAAGGCGGCAGTACGATCACGCAGCAGCTCGCCCGCAACGTCTTCCTCTCCCACGAAAAGACGTTTTGGCGCAAGACCAAAGAAGCAATGATCGCCATCAATCTGGAGCGGAAATTCTCCAAGGATGAAATTCTGGAGATGTACCTCAATAAAATCTACCTGGGTCCCGGTATTTTCGGGATCAAGGCGGCCAGCAAATACTACTTTGGCGTAGACGATCTGCAGCAGCTCAAGCTGCATGAAGCGGCGATGCTGGCGGCGCTGCCCAAAGCACCGTCCACTTACTCGCCTTTCGCCAATCCGGACAAAGCCAAAGAGCGGCGCGATACCGTACTGCGTCTGATGATGGAACAAGGCTACATCACGCAGGAGGAAAAAGAAGCGGCCCAGAAACAGCCGCTGCCGGAGCCTCGTGAGCAGGAGGAGCGCGGCTTGAAGAAAGGCTACCGCGCCTTTATTGATTATGTTGTGCGGGAAGCGGAAGAGGTGCACGGCATCACCGAGGACCAACTGTACCGGGGAGGCTGGAAAATTTACACCACGCTTGATACCAAGATGCAGGATGCGATGGTCAGCGCCTACGCGGATCCGGCCAACTTCCCGCCAAACGGCAAGGAGCGGCAGGTACAGTCGGGGATGATCGTGATCGACCCCAAGACAGGCGGCATTGCCGCGATGATGGGCGGCCGCCAGTATGTGGCCAAAGGATTCAACTATGCGGTGGATACGGTGCGACAGCCGGGTTCGTCGTTTAAGCCGCTGGCCGTCTACGCCCCCGCACTGGACAGCGGGGAGTGGCACATGTACTCCAAACTGAGCAATCAGCAGCAGGACTTCAACGGGTACAGGCCGCGCAACTACAACAACAAGTACAGCCAATGGGTCACGATGCGGGATGCGGTCAAAGACTCGCTGAACGTCCCGGCTGTCTGGCTGCTGAACGAGATAACAGTCGGCAAGGCGAAGCAGTACCTGGAGAAGTTCGGCATCCCGCTGGGGCCGGAAGACCACAACCTGGCGATCGCCTTGGGCGGGCTGAACAAGGGAACTTCGCCGCTGGCGATGGCTCAGGCTTACACCACCTTTGTCAACGGCGGCCGGATGGCGCATGCTCACGCCATCACCAGGATCGATTCGGTGGAATTGGGTACGGTCGCAACCGCTGAGCCGCAGCAGACCACTGTCCTCTCACCGCAGGCGGCCTGGGAGATGCACCTGATGCTGGAAGCGGCCGTCAAAGAAGGAACCGGACGGGCAGCCCGGCTCAGCGGTCGTCCCGTCGCCGGGAAAACCGGAACGACCGAGTCGGAAGTGTACAAAAACAGCACCAAGTACAACAAAGATGCCTGGTTTGTCGGCTACACACCCGAATACGTGGGAGCGATCTGGATGGGCTTCGACCCCGAAGACAAGGAGCACGTGATGAGCCAGGGCAGCAGCAAACCGGCCCAGTTGTTCAAGCGCGTGTTCGAGCAGGGACTGAGAGGGGTTAAAGTGACTGACTTTACGCCTCCGGCGGGCGTGGAGCAGCCGGAGATGCCGGTGGAGATGCAGTCTCCGCAGTTGACAGCGGTACTGTCGCTGAACGGACAGGAGCCGATCGTACTGCTGAGCTGGATTGGCAATGAAGGGCTGAACCTAACCTACGATGTGTACCGTTTTGTCGATTCTCCAGAGGAGAAAGAGCTGATTGCCGAAGGGCTCACCGGCTACACGCACATCGATCCGGTCACCGGACCGACCCTGTACAAGTACTTGGTCATTCCGAAAGACGAAAATGGCCAGGAAGGACCGCCGTCCAACATTGCCGAAGTCGACATGTTACAGTTGGAGCAGTTTTTGCGGGATGCCGAGCAGCATCACCAGGAGCAGGATGAAAGCGTGCCTGAAGACGGCAGCGGCGAAGGCGATCCGGATCAAAACGGTTGGTGGCCGAGTGACGGGGATGACCCGAATGGCGGTGACGGACAAACCGGGAATGGCCAGCAAGGTGACTTGACGGATCCTCACGGCGGTCAGGGAGATGGAACCAATCACCGTGATTCCGATACTCAGAATGGAATCAATGGGGGGAATCAGCCGAACGGTGGAATCATCTCCCCCGGCGGGGATTCCCCTCCACCCGACATCCCGCCAGTCACGATACCACCGGGCGCCGACACGTCCGGCCGCAGTAACTGACCCCTGCTCGAAGCAGGCAAAAGGAGAAGGTAAGCTCAGGGCTTGCCTCTCTTTTTTTGTATTGTCAAGTGTTGGACTATTTGCACGTTTCGGCTTGCATGTTACAATACAAGAAACCTGTAACCTGATCGCCAGTGGTGATGACGAGGCTCAGTGATGATAGACGGGAGGGGATACTCATGACCGATTTGGTACAATTGGATCTGCAGAAGTTTTTCCATGAAAAAATACAGCAAGCGAAGACCCACTTTGAGCGGGCCCTCGATTGCAAGCATACGGACTTTGACGACCTCTACCCATACATGAGCGAGCAGCCGCAATTTTTCTGGTACAAACGTTATGTTGCCTGGTCGGAGCTGCTGACCGTGGTAAAACTGGCGGAGGAACTGGAAATCGACTGGAAGGCGTTGTTTACCGAGCGGCAGGTTTCCTTTATCCAGGAAAAAGTGCTGCAGGGCAAAGTGCTTGACCACTGGTACCCGGAAGAAGACAATCTTCAGGAAGAAAAGCTGCAGCAGTTTAATGAGTAAACAGACCATCACCAGCATGAACGAACAAGCATCCTGTTTCCCATCAGGAAAACGGGATGCTTGTTTCTTTTGATCGGATATCGTCACGCATCAATGCAGCCAGCGGTAGGTGATCCCCGGTGTCTGTTCGCGTGCGCCTGCCGGCAGCAGCAGCCGATCACCGTTTGACCAGGCGAGGGACGGTTGCGGCTGTGAGGTAATGACGACATCGGTACCCGGACTGACGAAGCTGTACAGCTCTTCCACATCGCGGTTGTACAACCGGATGCAGCCGAGCGACATGGCCCTGCCGATACTGTCCGGGTTGTTGGTGCCGTGGATGGCGTATGAGGTGTTTTTGAAGGTCATGCCTCGTGTCCCGTAGATATTGCCTTTGCCGTCCGGCTGGTTGATCTTTTGCAGGATGGTAAAATACCCGTCCGGAGTGGCATTGTTTTTGCCGATGCCGACCGGGTAGCGGCGAACGAGATGGGACCCGCTGAGCAAAAGCAGCGTGTAGGTTGGTTTGTGCACCACGATCCGCAGCGGTTCGAGAGGGGTGCTCGGCTCGGGATAGTAGCGAAGCGGCAGCACCTCCTGCAAGCTGGACCAGGCATTTGCCGGTTGAAACCTGTCAGGGAAGTAGTCCCATTCACTTGCCGCCGGCTGGTTTTCGTTCACGCCCGCGGCGGGGTGCGGCCAACGCGGCAGAGCCGACAACATGTTGGCCGGATGGGGTTGATGCAGGTCGGACAGGTGCCTTGGCAGTCGGCCCGTTTGTTGATAATAGCGGTAGAGTGCATTGCGCAGGATCGCGGCCTGTTCCAAAGCAAGCTGTTCCTGGGCGAGTGCCTTTTTTGCTGCTGTCACCTCCGGCTGATCGGCACAGTCGCAGGCAGGAGAGAAGTACTGCTCGTGTATCAGCTTGTTTGTGGTCGTGTCGTATCGAATGACGCCCTTTACCTGATGCGGCCGGTAAAATACGAGCGGCGAAAACAGCGGCAGTCCTTCGCCTTCCGGAACCAGCAGCAGCGTAAACGGGGTACGGAAGTACGGGCGGCGCTTGACCAGATATCGTTTTACCTGTTCGGATAACTCTTTCCCTTCCAAATGAGCGGGAACGGCGATTACTTCCGTGTGGACAAGCGGCTGCCCGGGTGAAGGAGGATCTGGCACAGCAGGCGGCTGGAGGTGCTCTCCAAGCGCGGGTGCCAGGGTGAGCTGCGGAACGAATGAGAACAGGACAGCGACGGACAGGACAAATGAGATGAGCCCTCTTGCTGCCGTCTTCAGTCGCTGCCGCCTCCGCTCACGCAGCATTCGGTGGTACGCCTCGCGGGCTTGATCGTAAAACAGGCTGTTTGCCTGACTGCGAACCGCTTGGCGATAGAAGGCCAAGGCTTTGGCAGGTTTGCCGCGCAGCTCCCATTCCTGTCCCAGGTGAAACCATCCGGCGGCTTCGTCCGGATATCGTTTGGACAGATAGTGGAAAAAGTCCATCTCCGTATGCTGCGGGTGGCGGATGAAATATTCCATCTTTTCTTTGAGGAACTCGCCTTTGTTCACATCCACCCCTCCCCTTATTTACCATATCGGACGGGCTCGTCCATCCGGTTAGCGGAGAAATGCGCGAATGGATCACCGCCTGCCGATGGCGAATCGCCGCAGGACCGGGAGTGAAGAATGGAATTGCTCTGCCGTTTAATCAGCACAAAAGGAAACGGCTGCCGAAACGATCGGCAGCCGGGAACGAGGTAAAGGGGCCTCTTCACCGAAAGGCAGTGCAGAGATTGCCCGTGCACCAATCGGGGGAAGGATATTACCCGTCCTTTCTTTCTTTCAACACCGCCAAAAAAGCCAAAAAATCGCCAAGCAGCACCAACAGGGCGGACAACAGCGCGAGATCTTCCTTGGAAACTCCATCCCCGTTCTTGTTTTTCAGAGCGCATCGCCTCTTTGCACCAACCGTATCTGTATTACCATATGCTGCTGTCCGGCGGGCGGTTCGACCGAGGCTCACCGGGGTTCAACCAGCGCTTATGGTACGTTGATCGCCTCCGTCCGGTAGATGCGCTGACCGCGAGCGGAGAACCGCTCCTCGTATTCGGTCATCACGTTCTCTTCGGCAAATGGAGAGTGATGGAGGTCAAAGGTGATGTTGCGCAGCTGGAAGCGCTCATCGGAAAACTGGTTGAGCGAGAATTCAAACAGTCCCTCGTTGTCTGTTTTGAAGTGTATCTCGCCGTACGGTTTCAACACCTGCTTGTACATCCGCAAATAGGTGACGTAGGTAAGGCGTCGTTTGTGATGGCGCCGCTTGGGCCAGGGATCGCTGAAGTTCAGGTAGATCCGCTCCAGCTCGTTTTCTGCGAACAGATCGGTTAGCTGGGCAGCGTTGTACTGGACCAGGGCGAGATTGGGAATGGAGCGCATCTGGGTCCGCTGGGCTGTCCGGTAGAGCACTTCCGCCTTCACTTCCAGGGCGATGAAGTTAATCTCGGGATGGCGTTCGGCAAGGGTGGTAATGAAGCGGCCCTTGCCGCAGCCAATCTCCAGGTGCAGCGGCTGCGTGTTGCCGAAACGCTCCTGCCAGCGCCCTTTGTACGATGCCGGATCTTCCACAAACACAGGGTACTGCCGGAGCGCTTCCTCCGCTCCGGGGATATTGCGTAATCGCATGTGAATCCTCCTCATGTACGGGTAAGGCAAGAAAAAATTCCTTCTACATGTTATCTTGTCCGCCAGCGCAATTCAAGAGAACGTCTCACCGGCGCCGATTTCTGTTACAATGCGGGTAGATGACACGATCTGTACAGTGATTTAGGTGATCTGATCGGGAGGGAGATAACGGTGGTAAAAGCAACCTGTCAGGCGTTGGCAGCGGATATTGTGGCATGGCGCAGGGATTTTCACCGGCACCCGGAACTGTCGTATGCTGAGAGCAGGACAGCAGGTGTGGTGGCCGGTTTTCTCAGGCAGTGGGGACTTGACGTGCGGGAAGGGGTGAACGGGTACGGCGTGGTGGCCGATCTGGTCGGAGCGGCACCGGGGAAAACCATTGCCCTTCGCGCTGACATGGATGCGCTGGCGATTGTGGAGGAGACGGGGCTGCCGTACGCCTCGGAAGTGCCCGGCGTGATGCACGCCTGCGGTCATGACGGGCATATGGCGGCTTTGCTGGGAGCGGCCCGCGTATTGAGCGGCATGCGGGAAAAGATTGCCGGCACGGTCCGCTTTCTTTTTCAGCCGGCGGAGGAGATTCCACCCGGCGGGGCAAAAGGGATGATTGAGGCGGGTGCACTGGATGGAGTAGACGCGATATTTGGCCTGCACCTTTGGTCTGAATATCCGCTGGGCACGTTTTACACCACCCTTGGGCCAATGATGGCGGCGGCCGATATGTTTACAATCACGGTCAACGGCAAAGGGGGACACGGCGGGCTGCCGCACAAGACGGTTGATTCTGTGGTGGTGGCTTCCCATCTGGTGATGGCAGCGCAGCAGATCATCAGCCGGCAGATTGATCCGCTGGACACGGGCGTCGTTACGTTTGGCACACTGAACTCCGGCTCCGCTTTCAACGTTATTGCAGACAGCGCGGTACTGAAAGGGACGGTGCGGAGTTTTCGGCCTGAGGTGAGAGAATACCTGCAGCAGCGTCTGGAACAGACGGCGGAGGCAATCGCGCAGCTGTACGGTGCCCGCATTCAAGTGGACTATGTCCGCGGTTATCCGCCTGTGGTCAACCACCAGGCGGAAGCACAGGCTGCGCTGGCAGAGGCGGAGCAGGTGTTTGGCGCGCAGAACGTCGGGATCATGCCGCCCAACATGGCTGGAGAAGACTTCGCCTATTACCTGCAAAACGTGCCCGGCGCTTTTTGCTTCATCGGCGCGGGACAACCGGATCAGCCCGTCTATCCGCACCATCACCCGCGCTTTGTGATCGACGAGCGCGCTCTGCCGCTGGCGGCGGAATGGCTTTGTCGAATGGCGCTGCGGTATGTTGCTTAAATTTGTCCAAAGCCGTAATCTTTATTTGTATTTTGAAAGTAGCTCATATGCTTTGTTGCGATCTTTTTTAGAAACCTCTACTCGCACCGTGCTGATCATGGCAGGACTGTTCACTTCCTGGATGCCAGCCGAGGTAATCGTTCGCAGCCTGCAGCGAATCCCGTTTGCCTGCAAATAAGCATACCTTGCCTGTGCTTCTTCGGCATGCATTCCCGACGTTTCGTAGACCGTTTCCCGTCTCCTTTCCGCACTGCTCATATAGAAGAGGGAAGCAAGAAAAACCAGGAATAATAGTATGCTTAAAAGTTCCAAAAACCTTCCTCCCCGTTCCATTCTTTTTGATTTGATAGGAAAGTAGGGGGTGAGCTTTTTCACTCACCCCCAACGCTTAGTTACCGCGTTTTTCTTCCAGACTGAACTAGATGTTGGATTTTTTCTCCTTCATCTTTTATTTTTTTAAGTTGCTCAGTTGAAAACTTTTTTGAGTCAGCTAAACTAACCCCCTGAGTTCCATTAAAAACCAGGGAAATCCCCACAATCCCCTCATAATTTGAAATATTTTAAAATTTATGTATTATATGGTACCACTTGTTTTGTCCTAAGTCAACAGGGGATAGTAAAACGTTGAATTCAGTTGAAGGCAGAGGTAATTTGCTGGATGGGATGACCTTCACTACGGAGAGCTTGACCCAACTCACGGTTTCCTGCATATTGGCCTCAGTAACGCGTGATTTTTGGAGGGCGTTTGGGTTTGTCCCCGAGTACAGAAAGCGAAGTCGGTGAAGCTTGTGCATTCTATGTCCAAACGGAAAGGAACCCTAGTAACGGGCTTTTGAAAGAGTCCGTTACTAGGGTTCTTTTTTCGTGTATGACAGATCTCATACGCAGCAGCAGTCTGTCACTACTCTTAGATTTTCATAACGCCGCCCTTGCTCGCGTTGGTGACCAGCTTGGTGTAGCGGGCGAGATAGCCGGTCTTGATCTTCGGTTCAAAACCGGGCCATTCCGCCTTGCGCTTGGCCAGTTCTTCATCCGAGACATGCAGTTGGATGGTGCGCTGCTCGATGTCAATGGTAATCAGATCGCCGTCGCGAACGAAGGCAATCGGTCCGCCTTCGGCTGCTTCCGGGGAGACGTGTCCGACGCTGATGCCGCGCGAGGCGCCGGAAAAGCGACCGTCTGTGATCAACGCTACTTTGGTGCCAAGCCCCATGCCCACGATTTGGGAGGTGGGTGCCAGCATTTCCGGCATGCCCGGTCCGCCCTTTGGCCCTTCATAGCGGATGACGACTACGTGTCCTTCTTTTACCTTGCCGTTGGCGATGCCTGCCAGGGCTTCTTCCTGGGAATCGAAGCAGATCGCCGGGCCTTCGTGTTTCTTGATCGAAGGGTCCACCGCTCCGGCCTTGATGATCGCCCCTTCCGGAGCCAGGTTGCCGAACAGCACCGCCAGTCCGCCCCGCTGGCTGTATGGATTGTCCAGGCGGCGAATGACGTCTTCGTTTTTGATTTCGGCATCCTTGATGTTCTCTGCCAGCGTCTTGCCCGTAACGGTAATTCGCTCCAGGTGCAGAGCCCCTTCTTTTTTGGACAGCTCGCGCAGGATCGCGGAGACGCCGCCTGCATGGTGGCAGTCTTCGATATGGTAGTCAGAAGCCGGGCTCAGCTTGCAGAGGTGCGGGATGCGTTCTGCTACCTGGTTGATCCGCTCGATCGGATAGTCGATGCCCGCTTCGTGAGCCAATGCCAGCGTATGCAGGACGGTGTTGGTGGAACCGCCCATCGCCATGTCCAGGGCGAAAGCGTCGTCTATGGCTTCGGCGGTTACGATGTCCCGCGGCTTGATGTCGTGCTCAATCAGGTACATCAGATGGGCTGCCGTCGACTTGGCCAGCTCCTTGCGCTCCGGCCAGGTAGCCAGGATTGTACCGTTGCCGGGGAGGGCCAGACCAAGTACTTCCGCCAGGCAGTTCATCGAGTTGGCGGTAAACATGCCGGAACAGGAGCCGCAGGTTGGACAGCCGTATTGCTCCAGTTCCTTCAATTGGTCGTCGTTGATGATGCCCGCTTGATAGGCGCCCACACCTTCAAATACAGACGAAAGTGAGATGCTCCGTCCGTCACTGGTCCTGCCTGCCGCCATGGGACCGCCGCTGATGAAAATGGCGGGGATGTTGACCCTGAGCGCGCCCATCATCATTCCGGGCGTAATCTTGTCGCAGTTGGGGATACAGATTACGCCGTCGAACCAGTGCGCATTGATCACTGTCTCAAAGCTGTCAGCGATAATCTCCCGGCTGGGCAGTGAATAACGCATTCCGATGTGGCCCATCGCAATCCCGTCGTCGACGCCGATCGTGTTGAATTCAAATGGTACGCCGCCGGCTTCGCGAACCGCTTCCTTGACCAGCTTGCCGAACTCCTGCAAGTGGACATGGCCGGGGATGATATCGATATAGGAGTTGCAAATCGCGATAAACGGTTTGTCAAAATCCTCTTCCTTTACTCCCGCTGCCCGCAGAAGACTGCGGTGAGGTGCGCGGTCAAAACCTTTCTTGATCATGTCGCTTCTACGTTTTGGCATGGTTTCTTCCTCCTCTTGAAATCTACTCTGGCGAATGCGGCGTCGTACTGCTTCTGCACGTGGAGCAGGTTCAGGGCTGCCCGTACGGGACTTCCGCCTTCTTGTCGCTTCGTTCGCAATCCGAACTGCTTGGGGAAGAACGACGGGCCAACGTGTCGTTTTACCTCAAGCCTTATAAATTCCTATCATACATCAAAATCAGAAATTTTCAAGATTTTCGGAGAGCGTCAAAGGCAGTATGTGCCAGGCGCTTTTTGCTTTTGCCCGTTTTCTAGTGATTGAGGTACAATGAATAAGGCTTGTAGAGAAAGATTGTCGAGAAGTGGAGGAGAGAGAGACATGCTGGACGAGTTGCGGGAGATTTGGGAGAGCGGCTCGGAAGAAGAGCGGGAACTGCTGACACTGGCCGTCAAAGCCATCCGCCAAAAAAGGGAGCGAAACAGCGCCTACATGTCCGGTTTTCTCGGGCTGTCCGGGCAGTACCTGGACGAAGAGAAGCGGACCTATCAGTTCATCGTGCCGGTGACGCCGTTTATGTATAACCGGCTGGGCGTCGTGCACGGCGGCATTACCGCAACGCTGATCGACTCGGCGATGGGATCTTTGGTCAATCGCTCGCTGCCGCAGGGACGTTTTGCCGTCACCACGGAACTCAAAATCAACTACATCCGTCCGGGAACAGGCAAACAACTGCGAGTGGAGGCGACCATCCTGCATCGCGGGCAAACGCTGGTCGTCTGTCAGAGCAGCCTGTACGATGACGCAAACCGGTTGGTTGCCCATGCGACCGGCACATTTATGATCCTCAGCCGGAACCGGGAAGCTACGGAATAACTGTCAGTCCGCTGTAGCGGACGATGTAGGCAAGCATTTTGGACGAGAGGGGTACGATGAACTCCATATCCTCCCGCTCCGCTATTCCGGAGCGGGTCACCAGGCGAACCCACTTGGCGGTAAGTTTATACGAATCGCGATCGCACAAGGGCTGAATCAAGTCGGCAGAGCGGCGAAATGAGGCGATGCGTTGATTCGCCGGGACCGGTACGATGCTGAGAATATCGCGCAAAAACAGGTGATAGGTGATGTGCGGTTTCTGAAACACCAGTTCCTTGCTGGTAACCGAACAACTGAAGCTTCTGTTCATCTGAGTCAGCTTCAACTCGCCTTCCAGGTTTTTCAGGCGAATAAAATCTCGGTTCACGGCGTCTACCTCCCTTCCTTGGGACAGCTTTTCTTATGATAGTCACTGCGGCTGCCAAAAGGCAAGGGAAATTGGTGCCAACCTCCAGTCAAAGGGCAAAAGGGCGGATGGACTGAGCCCGATACCGAGTGGGAGGCCGTCTAAGGCGGGTCTGACCTGATAAGGAATCTGGAAAACCACAAAAAAGGAGTCAGGGCCATGATGTTAGAAGTTGCCAAACAAGCAGCGCGTGATGCAGGAGAATATCTGAAGCAGCGTTTTATGCAGCAGCTCATCCCCGATCTGGAGTCGCACAACGATGTCAAACTGCCGGAAGACAAGGAGAGCGAACGGCGGATCATCCAGCACCTGCATCGCCACTTTCCCGCTCACACGATCATCTCGGAGGAAGTGGGACACATTGCCCGGGAAAAAGAGTACGTCTGGATTGTCGACCCGTTGGACGGAACCAACAACTACTTTATCGGCTATCCTTATTTCTCGGTTTCGATTGCGCTGGAACACGCGGGCGAGATCGTGCTGGGCGTGGTGTACAACCCGATTGCCGATCAGATGTTTTGGGCTGAACGCGGACGGGGGGCATACCTCAATGGAAAGCCGATCTCCGTCAACACACGAAATGACTTGTCCAGAGCGGTCGGCTCCTACATCCGCGGGCGGGACTCCCTTACCCGCAAAGAGGAGCTGGTATTTACCGAGCCGTTTGTGCTTCATACCAAACGACTGCTGCGCACGATTGCTCCGGCGTTGGACTGGTGCCTGTTGGCCAATGGCTGGATTGACTACATCATTTTGCATCGTTCCAGCGTAATGGACGTGGCCGCCGGCATACTGATTGCCCGGGAGGCGGGGGCCAGGATTACGGATTGGCAGGGAGAGCCGTACCGGCATACGCCATTTGACCCGGAGCATCTGCCGTCGATGATGGCCAGCAACGGTCGCTTGCATGAGGAAGTGCGCAGGCTCATCAGGGGGTAACTCTCTTCGCGGCGTGCAGGAGCTTGATGCACGCTGCCTGTGTTTGGAGGCCCGGGCCATCCGGGAAGTGGCTGTCCGACTTGAAGAGCCCAGGAAAGAAGAACAAGCGTATCTGTACATGACAGATGCCGCAGATTATTTGGGCATGGAGTATCAAGAGCTGTCTGATCTTGTCCAACGGTCCGAGTCAGGGATCCCCTATGTGGCTATCGGCATCAAATACATCTTTTACTAGACAGCTCTTGACGAGTGGATGAAACAAACGCAGCTCAAGATTGACAAACCCTAGTCTGCCCGGACCGCTCCAAAAGCGGATAAACGTTTTTTGCTCCATGACTGGACAGGCAGCCGGAGCCATTATCCGGCTGTCCAGCCAAAGCTGTCGAACCAGACATTCTGCCGATAGTTGTCGATTGCCTTTCGCACATAGCCAATCAGGTTGTCCGGCAGGCGGTCAAGCGGGAACCAGGCCAGTTGATCGCATTTGTCCGGTTCGTTGTTGACCACATGGCCGTGCCATCGGTGAGCGACGGCGAAGAAGTCGATCCGCTCGTCCGCCGCTTTGCGGTGCATCACCCCAACGATCTCCACATCCTCTGGTTCAATCGTGATCCCCGCTTCCTCCCGCGCTTCACGGATGGCCGCGTCGACTACCTGTTCATTTCCGTCCAGGTGGCCGGCGATGACACTGTAGCTGCCGTCTTCGTAGCCGGTGTTGTAACGGCGCAACAGCAGGATCTGTGCGTCCCGGATCAGGAAAAGGTGGACGGCCACCGGTGCTTTGAATCTCTCTTTGGTCATCCCGTTTCCTCCTTACCAGTAAAAAGGCGGCACTCCTGCAGAGAAGTGCCGCCCTTTTGATTTGTCTGACTCACTTACCGTTCGAATTGGATCAGCGCCTGTTTTACCTCGTCGATCCAGATCACTTCAGCACCCAGCTGTTCGCTGACGAAGCGGAGCGGAACGTAAAGGGAGCCGTCGCGAATGACCGCAGGCTGCGGCAGGGTGACAGTCTCACCGTTTACTTCGGCCGTCTTGCTGCCGTTGGTTAGAACGATGCGGACATCGTCTTTCTCAAAGATCGCCGCTTTGCTGTCGGCATCGAAGCCGATCTCGGCGCCCATCGCTTCTCCGATGAAACGGAACGGTACCATGGTGGTACCCGTTTGCGGGTCCTGGTACGGTTTTGCGTCAACCGGCTGGCCATTCAGCGTGGTCGACTTTTCGTTCATGTCAAACACGATCGTGCCGGTTTCCTTGTTCATTTCCTTTACCAGGGCGTACAGGAAACCGTCTTTGTTCAGGCCTTCGACCGCATCCATGTCTTCTGCCAACTGCTCCGCGGGGATGACTTCGTCAGCTTCCGGATAACGGAATTCGGTTGCTTTGCCGAAGTTCCATGCGTAGCTGTCCACTTCCAGGCCGAGTTCAACCGGAACCGCCACCGGCTCTTTCGGAACGGTAAACGCGATATCAAACGTGCTGATGGAGCGGACCGGCAGTTTCTCTTCATTGATGTAGTAGTCCAGCTTGATTTCCAGCGAGGTCAGCCCTTCTTCTTTTGCCATTTCCACCATCTCATCGACCGTATAGGACTGCTCCAGCTCTTCAACCATGCCCTTTAATGCGGCAAGCCCTTCATCTACCATCTGCTCAATCTGCGCTTTGCGCTCTTCCGCCGACAGCGGGCCCATCATGTCTTCTCCGGCGGCTGCCGCAAACTCGCTGATGGCGGTCATCAGCTCAATGGCAAAAGCGCGTACTTCCTGGTTGGTATACGCGTCTTTGGCCGTGTAGAGGAACAGGTTGATCAGCTCTTTGGTGTCCAGGGTGATGGAGATGTGGGTGGCGTCCACCTTTTCGCCATTCGGCAGGGTAACGGTTTTCGTTCCGTTATCCTTTGCCTGGGACAGGGTGAAGCCGTAGTCGGCCACGTACTTCTTGATGAAATCGAGCGTCAGCTTGTTTACTTTTTCCTGAAAAGCTTCTGCAGTTTCCGGGTCGATCTCGGTTCCGTCAACTGCGTTCGGGTCAAATGCGATGTACTTTTCGTCAAGCGGAGACTTCAGATAGGTCATGCTGGTATCGAACAATACCTCCAGCGATGCCTTGTCGTCTCCGGTCCACAGGTTGTGTTGGCGCAGCAGGCTGTCGTCATTTGCTTCCAGCACCAGCTTCATCCGATTCAGATCAAGCTGCGAACCGCTCAGGGTTACCCCCGCCTGAAGTGCCGCGAGGACTGCCTTGGCCTCCTCGTCCACTTCCTCGCCGGACAGGGCGAGCAGTTCTTCAAAGTTGCCCGTGAGCTTCAGCGTGCCCTGGAAGTCGTAGTTTGGCGTTTCGATCGACTTGACCACGGCGTCACGGACAAGAGACGCTTCTCCGGCGCATCCGGTCAACACCAGGAAGACGGCCAGAACAAGAAGGCTCCCTTTTTTCCAGAACATGTGATACACCTCTTTCAGATAGATTTGTGGCAGATGTTTCGCGGTTCCCGAAAGGAACACCAAATCGGCTGATTCAACACCCAATTAGGTTATACGTGCCAATACGTGGAAAGTTTCGGGGAAGAGAAAATAATTGCGAAAGGCAAAAAAAGGAGACATTTCATGATAAGATAAAAGGGCGATGCAGAACGATTCCCGCTACCCTGGAAGACGAAGAAAGGACGAAGCATGATGTGGAAATGGATTGTACAACTGTGGAAACGTCTGGTCAACGACCCGCTGGAAGAGCGGCGCGCGGAGGACGTATTGCCCCGGGTCAAGCCCCGCCAGCTGCAGGCTCGTTCCAAAAACATCTATCCCAGGGAACGGCTGCGGCGCAAGCAAGCTGCGGACCGGGAGAGAGAGCCGGCACGGCGCCCGCAGTTTCGGTTTCCCGTCATTCCCGACCAGCCGAAGAAATTGTCACGTCGGGCCGAAGCTGGAGACCCTCCTGCACCGTATGAGATGTATGCGGAGTCAGCCAAACAGCGAGGCCAGGCAGAATCGCCCCATACAAAGGAAGACAGGAAGCAGCCGTCCAAACCAAATGCAGCCGTCCATGCGAAACAGCGTGAAACAAGCGAGCCACGGAGCGGGCACGATCCCGAACAGCGTGTGCGGACAAGGGAAGCCGCTCCGGCAGCGGAACAGGAGAACCGTCCCTTTCAGGCGACGGAGATCATCTCGCCTGTGTTCGGCAGGCTTGACCCCAATCGCCGGTACGATCGGGAGATGCTGTCTCGTCCCTTGCGCCAAAATAACGCAGACCCCCCCGCGAAGGAAGCGGAGCAGCCAATGACACAGGGCATGGTTACGGTAGAGGAGGAAACGCGCCCGGCGGTAACGTCCGCTCGGATGGAGCGTGAGCCGTCGCCTGCATCAATCAAAAAAGAGAGCCGGACAGACGAAGAGCCGATGGCAGCTAACGGCGGTGATACGCCATCCGAGGACAGGCAGGATCACAGCGGATTGGCGGGAGCGGAGGCGGTTGACTTTATCGACGCTGACCATGACGCAGACCATTCTGAATGGGACCGTGCCAAAGCGGCAGAAGATGATCCGGTTGGTACGGAAGGCATGACGAAAGGGGAAACGGATGGTGCTCCGTCTGCCGACTCCGAAGAGTCCTATGCAGCAGAGCAGGCAGAAGAGACGCCGCTTGTTTCACCGCGACGCCCCGAATACGACCAGAGAAATGGGAGAGAGGCTGCGGAGGAGGCGGTGAGGGCTGCGGAACATCCACCGTACCTGATCGGACCGGAGCGGCCCGCAGGCCATCCCGTTGCGTATCAACTGCCGCAAGCGGCAGATCCGGAACCGTCCGGGCTGGCAGGGGGAGAGACGCTGTCCGTCGGTGGCAGGGAAGGATACCTGTATCCGCCCCTTCATCTGCTGGCGCAGCCGCCGCAGGCGGATCTAGCGGATGAAGAATCGACTGCCGAGCAGAAGCGGCTGCTGGAGGAAACACTGGAAAACTTTCATGTACAGGCACAGGTGGTCGGGATTGTGAAAGGGCCGACCGTCACCCGCTTTGAAGTGCAGCCGGCTCCAGGCGTGAAAGTGAACAAGATCACCAGCCTGTCCGATGACATCAAGTTGAGCCTCAGTGCCAAGGACATCCGCATTGAAGCACCCATCCCCGGCCGCAACGCGGTCGGCATCGAGGTACCCAACCGCAGCAGCCAGCCGGTGTTTATCCGGCAGATCATCGAATCTGATGCATTCCAGGCACACCCCTCGCCGCTTGCCGTTGCGCTTGGCATGGACATCGGGGGCGAGGCGATCGTCGCCGATATCAAAAAGATGCCGCACGGGCTGATCGCCGGTGCGACCGGGTCGGGAAAAAGTGTCTGCATCAATTCGATCATTGTCAGCCTGCTGTACAAAGCAAGCCCCGAGCAGGTCCGCCTGCTGTTGATCGATCCCAAGATGGTGGAACTGGCTCCCTACAACCATCTGCCGCACCTGGTCACTCCGGTCGTGACCGATGCCAAACAGGCGACGGCAGCCTTGAAGTGGGCAGTGGAAGAAATGGAGCGGCGCTACGCGTTGTTCGTCGACGCCGGGGCCCGCGACATCGAGCGCTACAACCGGGTGGCGGAGGAATCGCTGCCGTACATTGTGATCATTATCGACGAGCTGGCCGACCTGATGATGGTGTCGCCACAGGATGTGGAAGACGCGATTATCCGCATCGCGCAAAAAGCGAGAGCTTGCGGCATCCACCTGCTGCTGGCCACCCAGCGCCCCTCCGTCGATGTCATTACCGGCAACATCAAGGCCAATGTCCCGACTCGACTGGCGTTCGCCGTCTTCTCCCAGATCGATTCCCGCACCATTCTCGACCAGACAGGGGCGGAACGACTCCTTGGGCGCGGCGACATGCTCTTTTTGGAAAGCGGGGCGGCACCGCTCCGCTTGCAGGGCAACTTCGTCTCTGATGATGAGATCGAACGCGTTACCGAGATGATCAAGCGACAGCGAAAGCCGGACTATCTGTTTACCAAGGAAGAGTTGGAGCAGTCTGTCCAGTCGTACGACATGGGCGAAGATCCGCTGTACATGGAAGCTCTCGTCCACGTGGCGGAACAGGGACAGGCATCTGCTTCGGCCTTGCAGCGGCGTTTCCGGATCGGCTACAACCGGGCCGCGCGGCTGATCGAGATGATGGAGGCGGACGGATACGTTTCCGGTCAGAGCGGGGGCAAGCCGCGGACCGTGCTGATTTCGTCAGAAGATGCCAAGGCGCTGCTGGAAGGGAGCAGCTTGTTGTAAGGGATCGGCGGAATGACCTCTTCCCCCATGTGCGCATGGCGTGCGTGACAGATGTCAAATCAGGCATTTTTTCAGTATACTTAGATGTAAAACAAGATTTCAGCCTGTGAAACAACAAGGGGATGTATGGAAACCTATTACGCTGCTGCGAAAGCGGGGGAGAGTCGTGGAAGAACAAAAAACGACCGTACGTGCCGTTGAGCGCGCGTTGGACATTTTGCTCTGTTTTACCGAGACCGGGGAACTGGGCCTGAGCGAAATCGCCAATCGGATCAACTTGCACAAAAGTACGGTCCACCGCCTGTTGGCCTCGTTGGAGGGAAAGGGATTCGTCGTACGCGATCCGCATACGGAGAAGTACCGGCTGGGCTTTCGGATCTGGGAGCTGTCCGCAAGCATGAGCCGCTCCGATGACCCCGCGCAAATCCTGCTGCCGGAGATGGAGCGGCTGCGGGATCTGGTGGGAGAGACGGTCAGCCTGTACGTTCGTGACGGCAAGGAGCGGATTCGGATTCAGGCCGTGCAGAGCAACCAGGCCATCCGCCGTGTTGCTCCCGTCGGTGCGCGGATGCCGCTGGCCGTTGGCGCATCCAGCAAGGTGCTGGTCGCCTATGCCGATGAGGAGACCCAGCGGGAAATTTTGTCCGATCCGGACTGGCCCGATACGGTTGATCGAGCCAAATATATCGAGCAGCTGGAACAGATTCGCCAACTGGGCTATGCGACCAGTATGGAAGAGCGGGAAGCCGGAGCCGCTGCTGTCTCCGCCCCCATTTTTGACCGCTTTGGCAAGATTGTGGCTGCCTTGGCCGTCTCCGGTCCGTCCAACCGCCTGACATTTGAAAAGATGCGGGAAATCTCCGGTCCGGTGATGGAAGCGGCCTGGCGCATGGGCAAGATGATCAAGTGAGCAAACACGTTCTTGCTGGACAGGCGCCTGCTCGTTTCAATGCGGGATGTTGCGGGTATACCGCAAGAAGCTGTCGTCGACCTCCAATCATTCAAAAAGTCCGGGGGATCGACGACAGCTACTTTTATCGCGGAATACTTGCGGGACAAGGGATTCAGGCGGTTAAGGGCAAGAGTCTGGCATTTTTTTCTGCGATCATGTATGCTAAGAGAAAGCCGATATTACAAGGGTTTTTTGGGGTTTAGATCGTACCTATGAGGAATTGAAACAGCTTCACCAGCTCCCGTTTTTTCTCCGGCAGCCGTTCGTTTAGATCGTACCTATGAGGAATTGAAACTGGAAAAATCTCTCTTAATATCAGATTAAAATTACCTCGTTTAGATCGTACCTATGAGGAATTGAAACTTGATCCCCCCGTAACAGCGAGGGTGCAGGAGGTGTTTGTTTAGATCGTACCTATGAGGAATTGAAACACCACACTTCATCTGGAAGTGTAACAGAAACCTTACGAGTTTAGATCGTACCTATGAGGAATTGAAACGTAAAGCGACCATCTTACTCTGATGGTCAACCTCAACTAGTTTAGATCGTACCTATGAGGAATTGAAACGCTGTATCGTGTATGGTGATGTACCTTGAACCAACCCAGTTTAGATCGTACCTATGAGGAATTGAAACGTTTTTGAGGTCGGAAATTTCGTTCATAGGAACTGCCGTTTAGATCGTACCTATGAGGAATTGAAACGATTACATATGGGTCAAATACCTCCGGTTGAATGACATCCGTTTAGATCGTACCTATGAGGAATTGAAACAATTTACGTGTCTCATGGTTTGAGATTCCGCCCTGGTTTAGATCGTACCTATGAGGAATTGAAACACGGAGTATCCTTTGTCCAACAGTCGGGCAACGAAGTATTTGTTTAGATCGTACCTATGAGGAATTGAAACATGATCTCCTGTGTTGCAATGAATGTGTGTTTCCAGTTTAGATCGTACCTATGAGGAATTGAAACATCTGTGCCAAGGAATTGTACTCGACTCGTCCGTCCGTTTAGATCGTACCTATGAGGAATTGAAACCTGTTTGGCTCCGGTCATGTACTGCAACTGCGGTAGGTTTAGATCGTACCTATGAGGAATTGAAACCAAGTTCCACGACGTGGACGGGATCCGATCTGTAGCGTGTTTAGATCGTACCTATGAGGAATTGAAACAGTGCAGAGAAATCGCCTATCACCCTCAGCCAGTTTGCGGTTTAGATCGTACCTATGAGGAATTGAAACATGTAGTGGTATGGCCCTTCCGGGTTACAGTTCATCGTTTAGATCGTACCTATGAGGAATTGAAACGAGGTGATAGCATGGCGACAAAGAAGGTGCGTATGAAGGTGGTTTAGATCGTACCTATGAGGAATTGAAACACGGTAGCTTTACCGAAATTTAGGCGCGAGAGATACGAGTTTAGATCGTACCTATGAGGAATTGAAACTACTCCCAGATACGCAGCACGCGCGGTTCTGGGATTTCGTTTAGATCGTACCTATGAGGAATTGAAACTCGCGACCGGTTCAAAGCGTGGAAATACCGTGTGCTACGTTTAGATCGTACCTATGAGGAATTGAAACAAACATTGAGTATATTTCATCGTCAAAGATGGACCAAGGAATGATTTCTAATACCTGGAACAAACAAGGTTTTGAGGAATGGCAGGGAAAGAACAAGTCTTTTATATCCTGAGAGCAAGCATGAGGACACAATTAAGAGGAGAAATATGGTGGGGATAAATCTTCCATATCTTAATCAAGCATATGAATGGATTGGGGAGGTCACGTAGCTTGCAACCCACATTAATTGAACTGCAAAAATTATACGAGGCTGCGATTGCTTTTAAAAAATTAGAGTGTTGGAATTGGATGGATGATACGGATCTTTTCGGTGTACAGAATCCCGAGACAGGAGAAATCGGGTACTGCTGTGTGCTGGGAGCGTTGGGGGAAGTATTCGCCCTTAATGTATATCTGGGCAGCGAAGGCTTGGAGGGAATGTATCGCATTCAAGAAGGAAGTATAGAAACGGACAAGCTGTTGTACATCCAAAAATGTCTGCAAGCTTCTTTTGAAAATCGAGATGCACTGGAACAGCGTGACCGTAACGAGATTAAACAACTGGGACTCAAATTTCGGGGAGCAAATGCATGGCCAATGTTTCGTTCATATGAACCGGGATTTTTTCCCTGGTTCCTTCAAGCGGATCAGGTTCGCTTTTTGACTGTTGCTTTGGAACAAGCTTGTCATATGGCTGTAAGAGTAAAAGAGAATCCTTTCTTGCTGCAGCCTCCGAACAAGGGAATGTATCTCGTACGAGTTCAGAGAGAAGATGGAACCTGGGAAGATGAATGGTTGAAACCTGATCCGATTCCAGTTAAACCGCCGGTCAAAGTGAAGTATCAGGATGAATTGCACCTGAAACGTATCTCAGACGCGGTACAGAGGAAATTGGGGGCCTGGGAGGTTGATTGTTTCTTTGCACCGTTTCCGATCAGAGACAAAGAAAGGCCGTATTATCCGCGTATGACCATGTGGATCGATCGTGATACGGGTTATGTGTATGGATTTCACATCCTTAAAGGAAGGGATAACCTGGAGGAGTTCATTCAACATTTTTTGCAGTTAATTGAAAAATCGGGTGGAAAACCGCAGCGAATATTCGTGTCCAATATGGAGACTTATGATCTGTTCGAGTTAACGGCAAAAGCGTTGAAGATCAAAATCGAACGTGTTCCTGTCCTTTTTCGATTGGAAGAAGCGAAGCAGGGAATGTTGGAGTCAATGATGGGATAAAGAAGCAAAACCATTCCCGTTTTCTGCTCTACTCCCCAGCCTGCAACTCCAGCAAAAGCCGACAAGCCGCCGCATACTGCCCTTTGGCCACGTACACCCGCCCCAGGGTGAAACTGCGTGCATGTCCCACCATCTCCGAATGACTGAACAGCGGGGAGGAGTGTTCCATCCGGCAGCGGAATCCGTTTGCCAAGAGTTTGGCGTAGGTTGAGCCAGAATCATGAGCAGTTCCATCTCGAATCACTCCTTCTTTACCATTGTACGAAATCTGGAAGTGATGGAAACAATAAATTTGCTGATTCCCCCCTTGCCTGTGACGTAACGTCATCTTTTATGATCGGAGTCGAAAGGAGGGAAGGCCTTGGATCAGCGCTACTACCACACCGGCGCATTCGCCAAAAAAGCGGGTGTGACCATCCGCACGCTGCGTTACTACGACAAGGTGGGACTGCTTGTCCCGTCGGCACATACGGATACAGGCTTCCGTCTGTATACGGATCGTGACCTGATCAGGCTGCAGCAGATCATGGCCCTCAAGTTTCTTGGCTTTCCGCTGGAGACGATCCGGCGGCTGTTGGACGGGCAGGCGCTTTCCTTTTCCGAGTCTCTGCGCGTGCAAAAAGAGATGCTGTTGGCCAAACAAAGACAGCTTGATGCGGTGATCGCAGCGATCGAGTACGCACAGATGGCCGTACAGGGCGAATCGGCCGTTGATTGGAATCTGGCAGCCACTCTGATCAAGGCGATGCAAATGGAAGAGAAAGACTGGTGGAAGCAGTATTATTCCGAAAGTGCGATCAGAAAACTGGAGGAACGGCAAAAAAACTACTCCGAAGAAGAGCAGAAGCGGGACGCGCAGCGCTGGGCCGATTTGATTCGCGACATGAAGCAGGCTTACGCGGAAGGAAAAGATCCGGCCAGTGCGGAGGTACAGGTTTTGGCCAAGCGATTTGATGAGCTGGTGTACGAGTTTACCCAGGGCGATCCGGAAATCGAGGAAGGACTGAAAAAGCTGTACGCCCATTCGGCTTTTCCCGCTCCTTACGGCAAAGAGGAAGGGGGCTTTATCGAACAGGCGCTGGCGATCTACCGGGCGAACAAGCAGGATTCGTAAGCGCCTATAGTCAAAAAAGAGGACACCTCGCAAAAGGTGTCCTCTTTGCATTTCTCGTGCGGTACGGTTTGAAGTCGATTAGCTTACGGCTACCGGATTTTCGTCCATCAACTGGCGAAGCACCGTTTGCAGGATGCCGCCATTGCGGTAGTAGTCAATGTCTACCGTGCTGTCGAGGCGGACAATGACATCGAATTCAAACGTACTGCCGTCTTCGCGGGTTGCTTTCACTTTTACCGTTTGACCAGGCTGAATGTCGTCGGTCAGGCCGATGATGTCAAATGTCTCTTTGCCGGTGATCCCGAGCGACTGCCAGCTTGCGCCGTTGGCGAACTGCAGCGGCAGAACCCCCATGCCGACCAGGTTGGAGCGGTGGATTCGCTCGAAGCTTTCGGCGATAACCGCTTTGACGCCGAGCAGGAAGGTGCCTTTGGCCGCCCAGTCGCGGGAGCTTCCCGTACCGTATTCCTTACCGGCCAGTACAACCAGCGGTGTGCTGCTCTCCTGGTACTTCATCGATGCGTCGTAGATCGAGATCACTTCACCAGTCGGCAGGTAGGTGGTGACGCCGCCTTCCGTGCCGGGTGCCATTTGGTTGCGGATGCGGATGTTGGCAAACGTGCCGCGCATCATCACTTCGTGGTTGCCACGGCGCGCACCGTAAGAGTTGAAGTCTTTGCGCTCGACGCCTTTTTCCGTCAGGTAGCGGCCAGCCGGGCTGTTCGGCGCGATGTTGCCCGCCGGAGAGATGTGGTCCGTGGTCACCGAATCGCCGAGCAGAGCCAGCGCTTTTGCCCCTTTGATATCGGCGATGCGGCCCACTTCACTGGTGAGATTCTTGAAGAACGGCGGCTCCTGGATGTAGGTGGAGTTCTCATCCCACTCGTACAGGTCGCCGGCCGGTGTCGGAATCTGGTTCCAGCGCTCGTTGGCGGTGAAGACGTGCTGATACTCGGCGCGGAAGAACTCCGGATTCATCGCCTTCTTGGTCGCTTCCGCAATTTCCTGCGGTGTCGGCCAGATGTCTTTCAGATAAACCGGTTGCCCGTCTTTGCCCGTTCCGATCGGCTCCTTGGTCAGGTCGATGTCAACCGTTCCAGCCAGCGCGTAGGCGATAACCAGCGGCGGCGAAGCCAGGTAGTTGGCCTTGACCTGGGCGTGGATGCGTCCTTCAAAGTTGCGGTTGCCGGACAGCACGGCGGCCACGGTCAGATCGTTGTCGGCAATCGCCTTGCTGATTTCGTCCGGCAGCGGCCCGGAGTTGCCGATACAGGTGGTACAGCCGTATCCGACGACGTTGAAGCCAAGCTGATCCAGGTACTCCTGCAGTCCGGCGTCTTTCAGGTACTGTGTCACGACGCGGGAACCGGGTGCGAGCGAGCTTTTCACGTAGGCCGGTTTGGTCAGACCCTTTTCCACGGCTTTTTTGGCGACAAGCCCTGCGCCCAGCATGACGCTCGGGTTGGACGTGTTGGTGCAGGAGGTGATCGCCGCAATCACTACGGCACCGGTCTTCAGCACGCTCTTTTCACCGTTCGGGTGAACCACTTCCGCTTGTGCTGCGATTTTTTCTTCGGACAGGCCGAAGCCGCCTTTCTCAATCGGGGCGCGCAGACTGCTGTTGAAGGTTTCCTTCATCGCGGTCAGCTCGACGCGGTCCTGCGGACGGCGCGGTCCAGCCAGGCTGGGTACCACGGTGGACAGGTCCAGTTCAAGGGTTTCACTGAACACCGGGTCCGGCGTTTCATCCGTACGGAACAGCCCCTGTGCTTTGGTGTAGGCTTCCACCAGGGCGATCAGCTCTTCGCTGCGGCCGGTTTGCCGGAGGTAGTTGAGCGTTTCTGCGTCAACGGGGAAGAAGCCCATCGTTGCGCCGTATTCCGGAGCCATGTTGGCAACGGTCGCACGGTCTGCCAGCGAAATGTTGGAGAGGCCAGGGCCGTAGAATTCGACAAACTTGCCGACAACGCCTTTTTTGCGCAGCATCTGCGTAACGGTCAGAGCCAGGTCGGTTGCGGTTGCGCCTTCGGAGAGCGTACCGGTCAGTTTGAATCCGACTACTTCCGGTGTGACGAAGTAGAGCGGCTGTCCGAGCATGCCCGCTTCTGCCTCGATTCCGCCGACACCCCAGCCAACGACACCAAGACCGTTGATCATCGTGGTGTGGGAGTCGGTTCCCACCAGTGAATCAGGGAAAGCGACCATTTCGCCATCCACTTCGCGGGTAGCGACGACAGTAGCCAGGTACTCCAGGTTTACCTGGTGCACGATTCCTGTTGCCGGAGGTACGGCACGGAAGTTGTCAAACGCGGTTTGCGCCCAGCGAAGGAAGCGATAGCGTTCTTCGTTGCGTTCAAACTCAAGTTTCATGTTGGTTTCCAGAGCATCCGGAGAACCAAACGCGTCAACCATGACAGAGTGGTCAATGACCAGATCAACCGGGACGAGCGGATTGATCCGTTTCGGATCGCCGCCGTTTTTCTTCATCGCTTCCCGCATCGCGGCCAGGTCAACAACAGCCGGTACGCCGGTGAAGTCCTGCAGGACGATCCGGGCCGGCATCAGCGGCACTTCGCTGTTGGCATCGCGACCCTTGGTCCAGTTGGCCAACTGCTGTACGTGTTCCTTGGTAATGGCACGGCCGTCGAACTGGCGGACGGCTGCTTCCAGCAGAACCTTGATGGAAAACGGCAGCTTGGAAACTTCGCCAATTCCCTTCTCTTCCAGGCCCTGCAGGCGGTAGTAGGTGTAGGTGCGATCTCCTACTGTCAGCGTTGATTTCACTTGGTAAGCGTCTTTGTTCGCCAAACCGATCACCCTCCTTGTTCGTGTCGCAGTACTGTGGAAACGATGATGTTTCATCAGATGAAACCAAGTTTCGTTTCTACCGTTACGCCTCCATTATACTCGATTTGTGTTACATCTACCATAGGAATTTTCACAGGATGGTAACAAAAAGTTCATCAACACCCAGCTTGCCTCCCTATGCTCCGATATACCTGGCGTGCAGCGACCGTGCCAGGGCCGGATCATCCGTTCCCTGGACCAGCACCCGTCCGTCGGGAAAGACGACCAGCGTATGCTCGCCGATGTGAAAGCGGAGCAAAAAGGGATTCCGCTCCACTTTGCCCAGAGGGGACAGTCGCTCGACCAACTGCTCCAGGTCAAGCCGCGTTTCCACAGCAGGGCTGATCTGGATGGTATTGCGGCCGCACAGGGAAGTGGCCAGCCCCTCGTCCGAAGTGGGCTCAAGGTAGACAAACTGCCGCAATCCGCAGGTCGGACAATCGCTGCGCCGGGCGGAGGAGATGCTCAGCTGCTGGTGCTGGTTGAGCCACAGGTCAACGTGTTCCAGATGGGGATTGAGGGCATCGTCGGCACCGATCAGCAGTTTCATCGCTTCCGCCGCCTGGTAGGAGGCGATGACGTGGATGATCGGTCCAATGACGCCGGCCGTGTCACAGGTCGGCGTCTCACCCGGCTTGGGCGCCTCCGGAAACAGGCAGCGCAGACAAGGTGTGATGCCCGGTCGGATGGCGGCAAACATCCCCTTGGCACTGACAGCCCCGCCGTATACCCAGGGGATCTCATGTTTTACGCACACGTCGTTGATCAGATAGCGCACCTGGAAATTGTCGGTCGCGTCCAGGACGAGATCGACGTCGGTCAGCAAGCGTTCTGCGTTATAGGGTGTCAGATCGGCGACGATGGGCTCGATCGTGACCTGCGAGTTGATCCGCTTCAACTTGTCACCGGCAGCCATCGCTTTGGGCAGGTGCTGTCTGGCGTCATCCTCGTCGTACAGCATCTGCCGCTGCAGATTGCTCGGTTCGACAAAGTCGCGATCGATCAGCCGCACAAAACCGATTCCGGCGCGGACCATGTGATTGGCGAGCACGGTCCCCAATGCCCCCATGCCGACGATGGCCACCCGGCTTGTCCCCAGTTTCTCCTGACCGGTGGGGCCAATCGGGGCAAACAGGATTTGACGGGAGTAACGTATATCCACGTGAACCTCTTCCTTTCCAGCGGAAGCGGATGCAGGTCTGCGGGAGCAGAGTTTCCCGCACCTCCCCTTCCTATTCTTTTTGTCCAATACAGGCTGTTTTGTTGCAGCTCTTTGCCAAACATTCCCGATAAAGGGCGGTTTTGGGTGCTGTCCAACACCCACCTGTGCCTAGCTTCATGATAACGCGAAAGCGCTGAAGAGTCCAAAAAAGGGATTTTCGATTTCACTGCGAATTGAACAAGAGATTTTCTTCACACCACTGCCATACCTTAAGGAAGCAGATGGGGAAGGATACAAAAATACAGGGTAGAAATGCCGACAGGATTGATGTACAACCGGGAGGGAAAGCTGTTGAGCGATCAGTTGACTCATTTCAATGAACAAAACAGAGCGAAAATGGTGGATGTTTCGGATAAGGAAACGACCAAACGGGTTGCCGTGGCCTGCAGCCAGGTGAAGATGAAGCCGCAGACACTGCAGCGAATTCGCGAGGGGAGCACGGACAAGGGGGATGTGCTGGCGGTGGCTCAGGTGGCGGGAATCATGGCGGCCAAAAAAACGTGGGAAATCATCCCCATGTGCCACCCGCTGCCGCTTTCAGGTATCGACATCCGCTTTGCTTTTGCCGGGGAGGACACCCTGATGGTTGAGACGACGGTGAAGACCACGGGCCGGACAGGTGTCGAAATGGAGGCGTTGACTGCGGCGAGTGCAGCCGTCCTGACCGTGTACGACATGTGCAAAGCGATGGACAAGGAAATGGTTCTGGGGCCTACTTATCTGGTATCCAAAACCGGTGGAAAGAGCGGGGATTTCATCCGTACCGACAAACCGTCGAATTAACCGAAGGTTCAACGGGGAAGGCGGCCATTTTCCTTACCTCACTCCGTGTCCAACCTCCGATGGAGCCGGACAAGTCCGCTTCGCCATCCCGAAGCGGTCCTGGACTGCTTCTTCGCTGGTTGGCCACCGAGAGTGGGCGCGAAAAACGCCCCACTCGTGCTCACGACACTTTGTTCACCCGCTGAGACCGTCGAACCAATTCGACGGTTTGTTTTGTTCATAGAATTGTCACAAATTCTGGTAGAACTCATTCGTAATTCCTAATGAGGTTGGCTGTTGTTTTCTTGTAACGTGAGCAGAACGAGAACGCGGTTGACCACGCACCCTTGCCCGGCTTCCAGTGTTGTGAGATAATATTTCGTAGCTCGAAATGTTCGAGTGACGAAATATTTGAGGGGGTACCCATGGAACACCTGGTTCGACTGTCCGACCTGCTGATTCAGACAAACAAGTTGTTTCAGGACATCTTTAGTGAAGTCTTCTCGCAATACGAGGTTTCCAATGTGGAAGTCTTTATCCTCTATCACATCCTGGAGTCGCCCAAGACAATCGGCGACTTAAGCAAAGTGTCCGCCCTGCCGTACAGCACGATTTCCGGTGTGGTCGATCGCCTGGAGCGGGACGGTTACGTGGTCAGAAAAAAGGATCAACACGATCGGCGCGTGGTTTGGGTATATCCTGCCCGGGACAGGGCTGAATTGGAGTCACGTCTGCCATTTCTGCGCAAAACCTACATCGGCGAGATGTTCAAAGGGATGCCGGTGGAAGAGGTAAACCAAATCTGCGAATCCCTCGTGCTGATCAACGCGTATCTCAGGGAAAACCGAGCGACACATGCGGAACAAGAGAGGAAGTGAAGCCGTGCATCCGTCGGGACGACAGGCAGCTCTCTCAAGCCAATACCGGCATTTCGAAGAAGGGATGAGCAGGTCCGCTTGCTGCACCTGCTTTATTCTGTGCCTGAGAAATTGTGATACGTAGTGGAGAGAAAGGGGTAGTGGACGAAAATGAAGCTTTCCGAGGTTTCCATCAGACGACCGGTAACGATCTTGATGCTGGTCATCGCTCTGCTGATTTTTGGGTTCGTGTCACTGCCAAAGTTAGCGGTTGAGCTCTTTCCCGATTTAAACTTTCCGGTGGCGGTCGTGGTGACCAGCGCGGAAGGGAGTCCTCCCGCCGAAGTGGAGAAGCTGATTACCCGCCCCATCGAGGAAGCGATGGGAACCGTCCCCAATGTGAAGCAGATTTCCTCCAACTCGGCAGAGGGGGCTTCACAGGTAATCGTGGAGTTTAACTGGGGAACGGATTTGAATCAGGCTACGCTGGATATGCGCGACAAGGTGGACCTTATTCGCGGAATTCTGCCTGATTCGGCCAATTCCCCCCGCATTCTCAAGTTTGATCCAAACAGCCTGCCCATCATCACGTACTCGCTGACCGGCGAGGAAGATACAGCCAAGCTGAAATCGATTGCCGAGGACGTCATCAAACCGCGGCTGGAACGAATTGACGGGGTTGCTTCCGTCAGTGTTACCGGCGGCAAAGAGCGGGTTATTGACGTGGTTCTTGATCCCGACCGGTTGGCTGCGTACGGGTTAAGCATCGACCAGGTCCGACAAGCGCTTTCGGCCACAAACCTGTCCGGGGCAGCCGGCGTGGTCCGTATCGGCGACGAGAGGCTGAGCATTCGCGTACAGGGTGAGTACAAAAGTACAGAAGTGATTGGGGAAACGCCGATCCCCCTGCAGCAGGGCAGCATCGCGTTGAAGCACATCGCCACTGTATCGGACACGTATAAGGAAGTAACCCAGAAGGCGTACTTTAACGGGGTGCCAAGTGTCGGCATCAGCGTCACCAAATCATCGGGCGGCAACACGATCACGGTGGCCGACCAGGTAAAAGAGGTGGTTGCCGATCTGCAGGCCGATTTGCCGCAGCATATCAAAGTCAATCTTGTGAGCGATACTTCGCAGTTTGTCAAGGATTCCATCTACACCGTCGGTGAGCATGCGCTGATCGGTGGATTCTTTTCCGTGCTGATCCTTTACCTGTTTCTGAACAATTTCCGTTCGACGCTGGTCGCCTCGATTGTGCTGCCCATATCAGTGGTGGCCACCTTCTGTCTGATGTACTTTACCGGTCAGACCATCAACCTGATTTCGTTGATGGGTCTGCTGCTCGGTTTGGGGTCGCTGGTTGACTTTGCCGTCGTCATCCTGGAGAACATTTTCCGCCATCGCCAGGAGGGCAAAGGAATGGTAGAGGCTGCCCTGTTCGGTTCCCGCGAGGTAGGGAACGCGGTGATGGCCTCCGCTTTGGCACAAATCTGCGTCTTTCTGCCGATCGTGTTCGTAGAAGGGATTGCATCCGAGATCTTCGGTCCGCTGGCATTGACCGTTGTCTATTCACATATCGCCGCATTGGTTGTATCCATGGCACTGGTTCCGATGCTCAGTGCACGCTGGCTGAAGCGTATTCCGGATGAAGAGCTGTATCACTCCGGAAAGTACCGGGGGTTTAATCCGGCCGTTTGGTTTAACATCGGCTTTGAGAAAGTGGCAAAAGGCTACGGCCGTTTCCTGAAGTGGGCTTTGGGCCATCGCAAGACGATCTTGGCAGCGACCATTGCGCTGTTTGTCGGAGCCAGTTCGCTAGTCGGTTTGGTCGGGATGGAATTCATGCCGGCATTTGACGAAGGGAAAGTCTCGATCTCGGTGGAACTGCCCAACGGTACGGTGCTGGAGGAAACCGAGAAAGTGGTTGCCCAGATTGAGGAAATCGCCAAAGAAACGCCTGGTTTTAAAGAAATGTACACGTCCATCGGCAGCGGCGGCCCGGCAAACGTTTTGGCCCTTGCCGCGACGAATCGGGCACAGGTAGACGTTACCCTGATCAATAAAGACGAGCGGCCACTCCCGACGGCTGAGGTCGCGGAATATCTGCGCGAGAAGCTCGCCCACATCGCGGGTGCGGAAATCAGGGTAGAAGAAGCGAATGAAAGCGGCGGCGGAGTGGGCGAACCGATTCAAATCAGCTTGCGCGGCGATGATCTCGATGTGTTGGAGGACATCAGCAGCATCATCGTCGGCGAAGTGAAGCAGGTGGAGGGGACCCGCAACGTTACCTCTACGCTGGAAGAGAAACGCCGCGAGATTCAAGTCGTGGTTGATCCGGCCAAAGCGAGTTACTACGGCCTGACCACCGGGCAGATCCTGTCCAGTGTCAGAACGGCGTTTCAAGGGCAAACCGTCACCACCTATCAAACCGGCGACGATCAGATTGACGTCCGGTTGATGATGCCGCGCGACTTCCAGGAGGATATCTCATATCTGCAGCGGCTGCGGATTCCGACCCCCGGCGGCGCGCAGATTGCGCTCACGTCCGTGGCCAGCATTGTCCAGGAGGACGTGCCGCAGTTGATCAAACGGGCCAACCAGACACGGGAGATCACGATTACCGGTGACATTGCCGGCCGAGACCTCGGTTCGATCAACCGGGACATTCAGGAGCGATTGAGCAAGCTGAATCTGCCCGATGGCTATTCAATCGAATTCGGCGGGCAAAGCCAAGAGATGGCCGAGTCGTTCGCCAGCCTGGGATTGGCGATCATCCTCTCGATCGTCCTCGTGTACATGGTCATGGCAGGACAGTTTGAGTCCTTGTTTACGCCGTTTGTGATCATGTTTTCCATCCCGCCAACGTTTATCGGGGTGGTCGTAGGGCTCCTGGTTACGGGCAAGACGCTGAGCGTGCCGGCGCTGATCGGTTATATCCTGCTGATTGGTATCGTCGTCAACAACGCGATCGTTCTGATCGACTATGTCAATACGCTGCGCAGCAGAGGAATGGAGCGCAACGAAGCGATACTGAAAGCTGGACCGCTTCGCCTGCGTCCGATTACCATGACCACGCTGGCCACGATCCTGGCGATTTTGCCGCTTGCCTTCGGCGGCGGGGAAGGAAACGAGTCCAATGCCCCGATGGCCGTGGTTGTCGTATTCGGGTTAAGTTTCTCCACACTGATTACGCTGGTGTTGGTACCGGTTGTCTATACCTGGTTTGACGACATCGGCCGCAAGTTTAAAAACCGCAGGCGCAAACGCAAAGCAACTGCTGCCGAAGAGATTCCGACGATTGGATAGGAGGCGAAAAAGCGATGAAAAAAAGAATGCAACGGGTTGGAATGCTGGTTGCCCTGTCCCTCGCCTTATCTGCATGCAGCCCGGAAGCGCCGGCTGCGACAGACAACAACAACGAGGAGACCAAACCGGTTCCGGTACAGATTGAGACGGTAAAACTGGGAACGCTAAACGATGCGTCGGGTATTACCGGGAAGCTCTCCCCCAGTGAGGAAGTTGCCTTGACGCCGAAAATATCGGGGAAAATCGTTTCCATAAACGTAGAGCTGGGCCAGTATGTGAAGAAGGGCCAGGTGTTGTTTTCCCTGGACAAAACGGATTTGATGCAGGGCGTCCAGCAGGCTGAAGCTGCATACAAGCTGGCGCTGGCCAACCTCAACCAAAGCAAGACCAGTGCCAGCCAAAGCCTGGAAGCGGCAAAAACAGGATTGCGCCAAGCCGAGCAGGCCCTGGCAGACGCCCAAATAAATGAACAGCGGATGAGCGAATTGTATAAGGCCGGAGCGATTTCCTCCCAACAGATGGAGCAGGCAAAAACAGCTTTGATCAACGCGCAAAACGCCTACGAAAACGCGAAGCAGTCACTCGAGGCGGCAGAAAAGCAGGCACCCATCGAGGTGTCGGAGGCGTCCGTGGCACAGGCAAAAGTAGCGCTGGACAACGCCCGCGAGCAGCTGGCCAATGCAACCGTGGTCGCGCCGATTTCCGGTTACATCTCCTCCGTCAACGGAGCAGTCGGGGAGATGGCCGCTCCGCAGCAGCCGGTCGTCACCATCGTCAATACCGATCCGCTGCTTGTGAAGGCGAATCTGTCGGAACAAGAGGTGACCGGGGTCAAAGTAGGAGACAAGGTGAAAGTGGAAATTGCCGCCTTGCAAAAAGAGGTGGAGGGAACCGTTACCGCGGTCAGTCCGGTGATGGATCCCGGCGTGAAGGCGTACCCGGTGGAGATTTCACTGGCCAATTCCTCCAACGAACTGAAGGCGGACATGGTGGTCAGCGTCAAACTGGTCAGCCAACAGGCAGATCGTATGCTGATTATTCCGCGAAAAGCTGCCTTTGACGAAAACGGAAAACGCTACGTCTACAAGCTGGAAGGCGAAGCAGCGAAAAAAGTGGAGGTTGTCACCGGACAGGAATCTAGCGATCTGATCGAGGTGAAACAAGGACTGGCCGAAGGCGATCAGGTCGTGGTAAGAGGGCAGACGATGCTGAAAGACGGCATCAAGGTAGAGGTGCAGCAAAACAGCAACTAGGTCAGGCCCGCCGGGGATTGACATCGCCACTGTCCAAGGCTAGTATAAAAAATGATTGATTTCAGAAAACAAAAAACAAAATCACTTATCGAGAGCGGCGGAGGGACTGGCCCGATGAAGCCCGGCAGCGGGTCCTGCGAGAAAATGCGGGATGCTGTGCCAATTCCAGCAGGATTTCTTCCTGACAGATAAGGTTGTGCGATACAAGCCCACCCCTTCTTCTGTATGGGAGAAGGGGTGTATTCATTTGCTTGAAAGGAAGGACAGACGATGCGTATCAGACCGGCTTCGATGATCGACAAACTTCCCACACAATTTTTCTCCACGCTGGTCAGCAAGGTAAACAAGGTGATGGCGGAAGGACACGATATCATCAATCTCGGCCAGGGCAACCCTGACCTGCCCACTCCGCCGCACATCGTGGAGGAGCTTCAGAAGCAGGCGGCCGATCCGTTACACCACAAATACCCGCCCTTTCAGGGCAGGCGGGAACTGAAAGAAGCTGTTGCCCGCTGGTACAAAGAGGAGTTCGACGTTGACCTGGAACCGGAAGAGGAAGTGGCCATCCTGTTCGGCAGCAAGACCGGACTGGTCGAGATCTGTCAGGTGCTGCTGGACCCTGGCGATGTGGCGCTGGTGCCAGATCCCGGATATCCGGACTATTGGTCGGGTGTGGCGATTTCCGGCGGCAGGATGGTGATGATGCCGCTTCGCGCGCAAAACCGGTTTCTGCCTGATTACGCGGAGTTGGCCGCGGAAGATCTGGAACGAGCGAAACTGATGTTCCTCAACTACCCGAATAATCCAACGGCGGTCAACGCACCGGCAGAATTTTTTGAAGAGACCGTTCGCTTTGCCCGACGGCACGAAATTGTCGTTTGTCACGACTTTGCCTACGGGGCGATCAGCTACGATGGCCAAAAACCGGTCAGCTTCATGCAAATCCCTGGGGCCAGGGAAGTGGGGGTCGAGTTTTACACCCTGTCCAAAACGTATAATATGGCCGGCTGGCGGGTAGGTGCGATGGTCGGCAACCGGGAACTGGTGCGGCTGATCAATCTGATTCAGGATCACTATTTTGTCAGTCTGTTTGGCGCCGTACAAATGGCGGCAGCGAGAGCAATGACCGACTCGCAGGAATGTGTGCGCCAATTGGTAGCCATTTACGAGAGCCGCCGCAATACGCTGTTTCGCGGCTTGGCGCGGATTGGCTGGGAAGCGGCCCCTTCACAAGGGTCCTTTTTTGCCTGGCTGCCCGTTCCAAGCGGAATGGGATCGGCTCAGTTTGCCGACCTGCTGCTCGAGAAAGCGCATGTAGTGGTGGCCCCTGGTATCGGTTTTGGCCAACACGGAGAAGGCTATGTGCGCGTGGCCCTGCTCACATCCGAACAGCGGCTGGTAGAAGCAGTGGAGCGTATCGCCAGATTGCGATTGTTTGCCTCGGTATAACCAAAGCAGCTCACCAGCAAGGAGCGGCGTCCGGATGAGGGGTTGCTCGACGGTGATTCTTGTTTTCTTTCTTTTCCAAAGTCTGACCCGGGTTTCGCCCGGGTTTTCTTATGTTGTTTCACGTGAAAACAGTAAATTTAGAATTTTATGTCGAAAAATAGCCGAGACTTCACTTTTTGTCGCGTTTGGGCATATCGTGTTAGTGACCTCGCGAGGATAATCTGGTCGGATTGGGCGATACTAAAGTGGAGGCAGCGGGAGATCACGCATGTTTTACTCACCGGCGTGTTGACAGATAATGATTTTCATTATACGATATCAGCAAATGGGTGATAATGAATATCATTCCTCAGAATTGCTTCGAACACGGGAGGGCGCTATGCGGTATCAGATCAACGGCTACACGGACATGTACACGGTGATTGCCAATGAGCGAAAAGTTGGAGGAGCGGTCGAGGCTGGCCTCGTTCGGCTGCGTTCGGGCGAAGAGTATCACAATGTTGTGATTACCCGTCTGGAGATGGCCGCATCCCAGTTTTGTTCGATCGGCTTTGTGACTGACACGGGGCAGCGTCTGATCGTACACGTAAACGAGGTTGCCATGATTGCCGATGCCCGGCACGTCAACGTCTGCGACTTGCAGAACGAAACGATGCGCGAACAAAAGCTGGCTGAACGTCTGCGCCACCTGAAGCGCTTGTGTGAACTAAACGAAGGCACCAGTACGCCCCCGTTCCGTGAAGAAGTGCTGATGCTGACCCAGGACATCGGGCAAGAACTGGCCCGTCAGCATGTTGATCTGCCGTTTCTCCCGTCGGAAGACAGGACGAAGGTCGTGCGGATTGCCTGATGATAACCGCAGACAAGGAAAAAAACAAGCGGCATCGCCCGTTCCGGCGTGCCGCTTTTTTTGTTACCCGTCTTACAAGCCGAGCCCGGAGCGAGAAGCTCCGGGCTTTCCTTACGTCACATGAATTCAGCTTTCCGCCTCTTCCAAGGTGCAAATCGCGCTCGGCCGCTTGATCCGCAGTACGACACATTCATAGACCCGGAACAAGTGGTTCATCTGCTCGTCGCCCAAAAACGCGGAGTCAAAGTCTTCGGCAATCGCCAGGTCAAGATTGTGTCGTCCGGTTGCCACCAGCACACCGGCTCGGCCCTTGATGACCGGTGACTGGTAGACTCCGTCGGTGACCAGGCTGCGGATGTGCTCGATTTCCAGCACATTGGTGCCCTTGTGGACGCGGTGCAGCAGGGAGTACAACTCCGGGGATACGACCAGTGCATAGGGGCCGCTGTGTCCCATTTTTAACAGTTTGTTGCGCGCTTCGACAATATCGGCAAACGCGTTCCCCGACTCCATCCAGTCGCTCTTGATGTGTGTCAGCCGTCCCTTTACGTTCATCAGGCCGGGCAGGTCGAATTCAGGGGAGCCGTTCAGAATCAAATCGTCTTCCATCAGGGCGCATCCTGCCGCGGCATTGGCGGCTGCGCTCAGGTCGAGCGGCATGCCCAGGGTGCGGGCCTGCGCCACATCGCGCCAGTACAGCATGAAATCCTTATAGAGGATCGGAATCGTCAGGCTGACCCGACGGCTCGGCTGGGTCATCTCCAGCGATTCGCCGCGCAGGCTCAGATTGCCGAAACGGGATTCTTCATAAATGTCGTTGGTTACGGTCTGAACCCCTTCCCCGAGCGGGCCGTAGATGTCGATAAACCGGCGGCCAACCAGTTGCCGCCGTGCCATCTCCACGATCGTTTCATCCAGCTGCTCCCATTCCTCCTTGGAGAGAGGGGAATCGGGATATTTGTGAAGCTTGTCCATGATCGTTCCTCCCATGTACGTGTCGTATTGACGTTCAGCCACTGTATTCCAAAGCAGGCAAAGGCCGCTACAAGTGGCGCAGGCTGCCCACCGTCAAGCCTCTCCTGACTTTTGACAGCCGGTGTGCCTCTTTTGCAGACTCACCGGGTTGGTCTGTTTGCCCGATGGCTTTTCCCTGGGCTTTGGCCGAGGCTTTTGCATGATCCACTTGGTGGATGGTGTGTCCTTCGTCATGATCAACCAGCTTGCCGACAGCTACGTCATCCACTCTTTCGCTCAGCGCAGCCATGATCTCTTTCACTGCCAGGTAATCTGACTGCGTCATGTCGCGCATGTTTTTTAGTCGCTCGCGATCTTCATCGGCCGTGAATTCGTACATGGCCAGTTCCAGATGTTCGCGGAAATTATGCAGACCAAACCGCTCCAGATTCAGGTCTGAGAGCAGCCGGGACAGCTCACGATTGCTCAATTGATCTCCTCTGTTTTCCTGAATGATTCCCTCCAGCGTGGGAAGCAGTTCATTGAGCCGCTCCAGGCGCTGCTCTTCTTCTTCGTATATGTGATGGTAATACAGCCTGGTGTGCTCGTCCTGCGCGTTGTCAATAATCGGCTGCAGCATCCCCATGAATGTGCCGATTGCCTCTTTTGTCTGCTCAAATATGTTGTGGAGTCGGGAAAACTCCTCCATATGAACTCCACCTCCTTTGGCCAAGGTTTTTTTTATTATACCGCTGAAAAAATCAACCCGGCAAGCAGATCTCTCGCTTCTCACCTAGTGTATGCGTCAGAAGAAAACTTATCAGGAAAAGAGTATTGTCAAAGCTAGTTGGGAATGATAATATTTATCAATAATAATGATACTTATTATCAATTAGTCAATATAGCAACTGCTTTGCAAAGGAGGAGTGCAGCATGTCAGCCATTATGGTCATTGGTGGCGACCGACTAGGCAATATTGTGGATCTCCTGCACGAGAAAGGTTTTGATCAAATCTATCACGTGACAGGACGGAAAAGCTCGCAGACGGGGTTGAAAATCCCCAACGGTGTTCAACTGATTCTCGTTTTGACCGATTTTGTCAACCACAACCTGGCCAGGACGGTCAAGAATCAGGCCAAGGAACGTCAAATGCCCATTCTTTTTTGCAAGCGCTCATGTGCGGCGATCATCAAGGCCTTGCAGCAGGTAGCGTGAAGAGCAGTCCATCCCGGACTCCCGAACGGTGATACATAAGGGACCATCATCCTGTTGTAGGAACGGCATGGGCCGGACAGACTATACGTACCGGATGACATTCTCATTGTACAGCGGAGGTGGGGGAATGATGGGAGCTCAACATGAGCTGGGGCAGCTGCCGCTTGCGCAGTTGACGCAAGAACAGCTTCGGGATTTGCAGCAGGCGGAGATTCGCCTGAATCAGGAAGGCAATCCGGTGTACCTGATTGCCTTTGCCCAAGGGCAAACGAAGCAACGTGAGGGTGAGTAGCAGACCCGACACGATAACAAAAAGTACCCACTTTTGCTCTTATCTTAAGGGGAAAAGTGGGTACGCTTGTGTCCGGGGGCCTGCCACATCCTCTGCTTCGGCTGGTTTTAGAACAAGGCAGGCGTGCACCTTGGCGAAGCCACCCAGCAACAGCATCCACTAATAAAAGTCGCGCAGATGTCCTTTCAGGGAATCGATTCCGATCGCAAAGCCGAGACACTGGCTGGATTGGATAATAAAGGCGTTCATCCCGATCACTTCCCCGTGCAGGTTGATCAGCGGTCCGCCGCTGTTTCCCGGATTGATCGCCGCGTCTGTCTGCAGTACTTCCTCATAGACTCGTTTGGCAACGTTCAGCCGCCTGTTTTTGGCGCTGATAATCCCGGCGGTGACGGAGTTTTCCAGCCCCAGCGGGGCACCGATGCCAACGACCCATTCGCCTACCTGCGTCCGCCGTGAACTGCCGAGCGGCAAGGGATGAAGCGGGCAATCCGCATCGATCTTGAGAACAGCGAAGTCCCGGTTGAAGTCTGTGATGACAGGACGTGCACGAAACACCCGACCGTTCCACAGTTTGGCCAGCACGCTTTTCGATTTGTTGATGACGTGCTCACTTGTCAGGATGTACCCATCGGGATGAAAGATAAACCCTGTACCAAAACTTCTTTCCTTCATTGTTTCAGTTAGCTGTTGGCCATCCAATAGCTGATTGATGAACTGTTTCAGATCGGAGGGCATCGACGATCCTTCCGTCACGATGGAGACGACACCATCTTTCACCTGCTCTACCAGGGGAACAAAGAAATTGTAAGGGTGAAGGCTGCTTTTCGCCGGATACTTCTTGTGTACGACGCTGGCCCATTTCTTTCGCTTCAAAACAATCTATCCCCCCATCGCGATAGGTATGTATCATCTTATGGTGGATCACATCCAATGGGACGCCCATTTATCGAGCAGAACCGGTTGATGACAGGAGAAAAAAGAACCTGACAGGGTTGCTCTCAGATTGCAGACAACGTGTCGTGCATACGAGTGGGGCGTTTTTCGCGCTCACGTAAGGTGGCCAACCAGCGAAGAAGCAGTCCAGGATCGCTCCACGCCGATCCGCAGGGGCAGCGGCAAAACGATGTCCGGCAGCGACGTGATGCTGTTGCCGCTGCGATTTCCCTGCGGATACGCCGTTTCGCTGGCAGGTTGGCCAAACCCGTTCGCTGGCGAAAAACCGCCCGCACTCGTCCCATGCCAGAGCTTTAAAACTCAACCAGTAACGTATGGAGGACTGTAGGCCCAAAAAATGTCTTGGACATCCTTCAGATTGCATTCAAAGCGAGCTCTGACAGGAGAGCAGCCATTTTCCGCATGAACGACTTTGCCAACCTTCCAAGCGGAGCCGTCCCGAAGCGGGGGCATACGGGCGCAACCTGGACAAACGGCGCAGCAGCGCTGCCTTTGCGCCCGCCCGCTTCGGGTGAGCGATGCGGACAGTCCGGCTCCATTGGTGGTTGGCAACGGAGTGAAGAGGAAAATGGCCGCTTGTCCCTATCCAGACCCCCTTTGTCTACATGCTGAGAGCCTGACAGGTTTGTCAGGCTCTTTTTGGTACGTGTGCATTACTTCAGGTTTTCAGGGTTGAGCGATTCCAGTTCGGGCACGACAAATCGCCCGTCTTTGCGGATCAAGCGGTCGTCGAAGTAGATTTCGCCGCCGCCCCATTCTGGCCGCTGGATGCAGACGAGATCCCAATGCACGGACGATTTGTTGCCGTTGGGTGCTTCATCATAACATTGGCCAGGTGTAAAGTGGAAGCTGCCGTCAATTTTTTCATCAAACAGGATGTCCTTCATCGGGTTTTGAATGAAGGGGTTGACGCCTATGGCAAATTCGCCGACGTAGCGCGCTCCTTCGTCTTCGTCCAGGATCTGGTTCAGCCGCTCTGTGTTGTTGGCTGTCGCTTCCACGATCCGCCCGTTTTCAAATCTCAGTTTGACATTTTCAAACGTGTACCCCTGGTATGGCGAAGGGGTATTGTAGCTGATCACGCCGTTGACGGAATCCTTTACCGGGGCGGTAAACACTTCGCCATCCGGAATGTTGTTGTGGCCGGCACATTTGATCGCCGGAATTCCCTTGATGGAGAATGTAAGGTCGGTTCCCGGACCGGTGATGCGCACTTTGTCCGTTTGCTGCATCAGCGCCACCAGGTTGTCCATCGCTTTTTCCATTTTGCTGTAGTCAAGTGTGCATACCTTGAAGTAGAAGTCTTCAAAGGCTGCTGTACTCATGCTGGCAAGCTGTGCCATCGACGCGTTTGGATAGCGCAGGATGACCCATTTGGTTTCCGGTACGCGGACGTCCAAAACCGGGCGCTGCAGCAGTCGGGAATACATGCTCATCCGATCGGCGGGAACGTCGGAGAGTTCGTTGATATTGTCTCCTCCGCGAATGCCGATATAGCAGTCCATCTTCTTCATAAAGCTGACATCTGCTTCACGCATGACGGCAAGCTGCTCTTCTTTTACATTCAGCAGCAGTTCCCGCTGAATCACGGGGTCAATCAACTGGACGTACGGATACCCACCCGCCTGGTACACTTTTTCAATCACTGCCGTGACCATGTCAGACACCTGGCCGACGGCGTAAATCAACACGTTTTCCCCTGGTTGGACTCGGACGGAGTAGTTTACCAGGATCCCAGCCAGCTTTTCTACACGTGGATCTTTCATAAACACGACTACCTCTCTTTCTGTTGCGTCGTTCCTATTGTACACAAAAAATGATGGAATTCGTACACGAACAGCGAAAAACGATAAAAAATTTTTTGAAGAAAAAAAAGCTGCCCTCCGCGAGCAGCTTGCCACGTGAAACGCGCCAATTGGATTCGGTTTTTCATATATACGTTGATAAAAGCCCGGTTTTTCCATATTTTTTGGGTCAGCTGGCGCAAGGGGGAATGGCCTGTTGCCGTTGATCCCCCTTAAGAGTACCGGATTCTCTGCTGTCACCTGATCGCCGGAACATGCGGATGCCGCTTTAATCGTTGGCAGCGCCGACAATCACCAACAGGATGAACAGAACGAGAATGATCACAAAGTCGTCGAAGTCGCCCTTGAAAATGCTGCTCATGCTTTCCCTCCTCTTTTGTTTTCCAGATCTATTCTGCTTACATCCATAACATATGGGTACGGCTCACGAGGAGGAACGGCATTCGCCCATTTCCGCCATGAATATTATTCAGAAAACAGGGAAAAGCTGGAGGATACGAAATGACTTTGCTAGAGGAAAGGGTGATATTTTTATGAGCAGGAATTTTTCCCAGTCACACCTCGTTCACAAGGAGCCGCTGTCGATTACCATCAGTGTTGGTGATGGATTCAAATCGATCGTCTGGAAAGCGGAGTACGACATGGATTTCGACACCGAGTGTCTGTTCTGCTATTCGGAGAGAATTACCGGCTACCGCGTGGAAGACGAGTCTGGCGTAGCCGGCAAAGTGGCCGTTTGCCCGCAGTGTGAAAAGGTAAACGCCATTTATACGTAACATCCCAAAGGGCGGCTGCCGGCTCGAAGAAGGCCGTGCCGTGTTCCCCCCCTCGCTTCTCAGTCTTGGTACCCTACCCACTATGTACCACCGAAAAAAGGGGAGGATTTTGCACAGGAGCCCCGAAATGTAGTTAGGTGGTATGGCAGGAAGCTGAGAAAGGAGGGGGGTTCATGCTGAAGACATGCAGCCGCTGTGGACGCGAGATGGGCATAACGCTGCGCAACGTGGTGTATCGGAACCGGGTGAAAATCAAAAACGTACCGGTCCACGTCTGTACAAACAAACAGTGTGCCCATTCTCAAGTCGTGGAAGCAGTGAAGGATGAGCTGAAATCGTTAATGAATGATCTCGGACACAAACCGGTCCGTCAAGATATTGAGTTTGAACGAATCTGCGAGTTTTCCAAGCTGCTGGTGATGGTCGCGGAACATTGTGAGGAAACGGCCGTTACGTCTTCGGTTGAGCAGAAGGTGAGGGATTTGCTGGACTTGTATCTGTTGGCTCATTCGCTTGGCGACCAAAAGTGGATGCATGAAATCCGTGAGCGCCTGACCTGTTTGATCTGTTAGAGTGGCTCCGCTTTCACCTGGCAAGGTGAGAGGAGGCGCTGTCTTTTTTCTCGCCGGTGGCGGGTAAGCTGGCTTTGGCTGCCGTTTTCTCTTATACTGTGAATGAGCCTACGTGCTTCATGCTTTTCGTCAATGAGAGAGGAGGAGGAAAACATGCCGACGCTTACCGAGCTGCACTCCATTGAGGAGCTTGACCAATTCGTCAACCAACCAGGCAAGCGGCTGCTGTTTAAACACAGCACGATCTGCCCGATCAGTACGGCAGCGCACGACGAGTTTACCGCTTATCTGGAAACCAACGATATCCCTGCTGCCGTCATTCTGGTCCGGGAAGATCGGCCCGTTTCCAACGAGGTGGAGGACCGGTACGGGATCAAGCACGAGTCCCCACAGATCTTTTTGCTCGAAGATGGTGCGGTCAAGTGGCATGCATCACACTGGAAAATTACCAAACAGGCGATTGCGGAAGCTGTTAACGCCTGACAGGAGGGGGAGCGCGATGGAACGCCTGACGGATCAGCAGATTGCGGAGCAGTTGACCGCTGCTGCCGGCTGGGTACGGACAGACGAGAAGTGGATCGAGAAAAAATATCGCTTCAAGTCGTTCATGGATGGGATCGCCTTCGTCAACAAGGTGGCGGAATTGTCCGAACAGCACGACCATCATCCGTTGATTGCCATTGACTACAAGCTGGTAACGCTGCGGCTCTCCTCCTGGAATGCCGGCGGGCTGACCGATCTGGATCTGCGGATGGCCGTGGAGTGCAACGAACTGTACGAGCAGGTCAGGTAGACGGCCAAAACTCCCGATAAGGAGTGCTCCCAATCGGCAAACAAGCATCCTGTCCCCCTGACAACAGTGGGACGGGATGCTTGTTTATTGATTTCCGGTGATCTGCACAAGTCCGTCAGGCTTCCCCCCAATACAACTCCAGCACGTCGCCATCCTTGATCGGGGTTTGGAACGAAGCCGGTTCTCCGTTTATGGTTGTCACCAGCCGCAGTCCTTCTCCGGGTTGGGGCTTCATCTCCACATCCACATAGCGGAAGATGTCGTTGAAGACGGGCGGGGGACCTGCGGTTACTCCGATACTGATCACCGCACCGTCGTACACCACGGCCTCTTCCCCGACGGGTTTGCCGTCCATCGTGATGGAAAGCTGTGTGGTGCGTATGGAGACCGGCTGCCCGTTAAACGTGACATGAATGGAGAGGTGTCCCCATGCCTCTGGTGGGGCCAGCTCCTTGATCGTCGGCAGGGGCAGCGTTTCCACCGTGTAACAGAGGTCGTCTCCGGAGCGGACACGTGAGTTCACCTTAGCCGGACTGCCGTTCAAGGTCAGCTGTACCCGGGTTTGAGGAATGTTGTACGGCTGTCCGTTAAGCGTGACGCGGGCATAGCGTGTCTCCTCGACGGCATCGGGAGTTGCGATCAATCCCGCCTCTTTCAGCACTTCGCCCACTGTTCGCGGCAGCCGCACCTCGATTTGGTCACGGTCGGCAAGCGGGGCATCGAGTGGATAGGACTGTCCGTTTACCGTGGCCAGGGGGGCCAGCGAGAGCGGCTCGCCGTTTACGGTCAGATCAAGCGTATCCACTTCGTCCAACAGTTTCACGATGGTCGCTTCCGCCTCCTCGCCGTCTTGGCCCGGTACAACGGTAATCACATCTCCGTCCGACAAGGGAGCGTCCAGTTGGGCCTCTTTGCCGTTTTGCAGGATGACGGGGGCCGTACCGTGACCGCCCGGCACCATGCGCAGCCGTCCGTTCAGCGTGACCGTCTTGGCCAGCCCGGGGCGGCCGTAAAGGCGGCGGATGTCCAGGCCTGCGGCCAGCAAGGCGTCGCCGACACTCATCTTGCGCAGGTCGAAGATGCGCACGGGTTTTTCGTTGACCGTCACCGTCAGGTACTTGATTGCCTGCTTGCGGGCGGCGACCGCAATTCCAAGCGGGGTGACGAATTCCGGCCCGCTGATCTGCGGGTCGCGGCCGATAAACTGCTGAATCGCATCCGCCCCTCGAACCGCGACGCGATTAACGGGCAGTTTGAGTGCGGTTGACAGCTTTTCCGGCAGCTTCGGCGTAAGACTGCCTCCTCCAACCAGCATCACGGCCTGGGGTGGTTTGCCGTTCAGCTCGATGATTTTTTCCGCGATCCTGGCTGCCAGACGTTCTACTTCCGGCTCGATGGCCTGCACGATCTCCTCACGCGTCAGGGTGTGCTCCATTCCCAAAATGTCCTGAAACTGTATCGTTTCCTCCCGGGAAAGTTTGCGCTTCACCGCTTCGGCCACGGAGAAGTCGAGCAGGAAGGCGTTCATCAAGCCGTCGGTGATTTCGTCGCCGGCAATGGGCACCATGCCGTAAGCGGTAATCGTTCCTTCTTCGGTCAGGGCGATGTCGGACGTTCCCGCACCGATGTCAACCAGGGCGATGTTCAGGCGGCGCATCGATACCGGAATCAGCACGTTGATCGCCGCAATCGGCTCCAGGGTCAGCGCCTGCATCTCCAGATCGCAGCGCTTGAGGGCGGCCAAGAGTGAATCGACGACCACGCGCGGCAGAAAAGTGGCAATGACGTCGACACCGGCCTTGTCGCCGCGCTGGTCAACCAGGCTGCCGATCACCTCATGATCCAGATAGTAATTGACCACACTGTAGCCGACGCAGTAGTAGCGCGTTGTGTCCTGTTCGTTCAGTTCCTGGGCGAGTTGGGCCTGTGCTTCCTGTACAGCGGAGAACTCCAGGGTTAGCATATCGTCACGCGTCAGGCTGGTGCGATGGCTGATCTCCAGCTCCACCTGGACGCGGCGGGTGCGCAGGGAGCGTCCGGCGGCGGCGACCGCTACTTTTTTCAGCGGGCCGTGCTTCACTTCGAAGCGGTTTTTCACCTGTTCGATCACCTTTGCCACCGCGATCACATCGTGAATCTGGCCATCCAGCATGGAACGTTCGTCGTGTTCCTGGATTTCGCAGTCAATGACCCGAAAGTGTTCGCCGTCCGGTTCAACGATCAAGCCAACGACGCTGCGTGTGCCAATATCCAAAGCGAAGATCGTCTCTTGTTGGGAATCGTGTGACATGCTGTCGTCACTCCTTTACTCTGGCAAAAAACATGCTGTTTTTCTGGCAATATTTTCGATCTGTCGTATGTATTCGCCTTCATGGCGGAGAATCCTGTCGAAAAACGCCAGGATTTGTCTTGTCTCGCTATTGTGAAAGCGCTTTAATTTTCTTTACAAACACTTTCGCGCTTTTTGGCGCTAAATTGCTGACAAAATACACGGCTTCCATTATAATAATCCCTAACTTGTCGGGTACCCGAAATAATAGAAGAAGTTGAACCGTACCGAGAAGGGGTGGAGAAGAGTGAGCAACGAACAACTGGAGCTGTTGCGCAAACAGGTGGATGAGATCAATCTGAAAATTCTTGAATTGATCAGCAAGCGGGCTGAACTCGTTCAGGAATTGGGCAGGGAGAAGCTGAAACAGGGGATCAACCGCTTCGACCCCGAGCGCGAGCGTCAGATGCTTAACCTGCTGGTGGAGCACAACAAGGGACCGTTCAGCGATGATACCGTTCGCCACTTGTTCAAGCAGATTTTTAAAGCTTCGCTTGACCTGCAGAAGGATGACAACAAAAAGGTACTGCTGGTCAGCCGCAAAAAGAAAGTGGAAGACACCGTCATCAACGTGAAAGGAGTCTCGTTTGGCGGTCCTGCGCCAATCATGATCGCCGGTCCTTGTTCCGTAGAGAGCTACGAGCAGGTACGGATGGTGGCCGAAAACCACGTCAAACGGGGACTGCGCGTCCTGCGCGGCGGAGCGTTTAAACCGCGCACCTCGCCGTACGACTTCCAGGGCCTCGGTGTGGAAGGACTGGAGATCCTCAAGCGCATTGGCGAAGAATTCAACCTGGTGACCATTAGTGAAATCGTCAACCCGAACGATATCGAACTGGCTACCAAGTATATCGATGTGATTCAAATCGGTGCCCGCAACATGCAGAACTTCGAGCTATTGAAAGCGGCCGGTCGGGTTAACCACCCGGTTCTGCTGAAGCGCGGCCTTTCGGCGACGATCGAAGAATTCATCTACGCAGCGGAGTACATTGTATCGGAAGGCAATACCCAGGTGATGCTGTGCGAGCGGGGCATACGCACCTATGAGAAAGCAACCCGCAACACCCTGGATATCTCGGCGGTACCGCTGTTGAAGCAGGAGACGCACCTTCCTGTCTTCGTCGACGTAACCCATTCCACCGGTCGCCGTGATCTGCTGCTGCCAACGGCAAAAGCGGGACTGGCCGTAGGGTCTGACGGCATCATGATCGAAGTGCATCCTGACCCGGACGTGGCCCTTTCTGACGCCAAGCAGCAGGTGACGATCCCGCAGTTCAACGAAATCCTCGATGAACTCATCGCCTCCGGTCTCTACAAGCAGGAAGCGGCTGCTGCCAAGTAGAAGCTGGCGGCTCGGGAACAGGAACTGTACTTCTTGATTTTGCACGATTGCTCCGTTTGAACCGGCTTCCCTTTTTCAACCTGGGAAGCCGGTTTTTGTCTGAGCAAAACGGGTACGATAAGGATTGACACAAAAAACGAGAAAACGATTGCAAGTAACAGATTCCTGTCGTATTATATGTCCATACCATTTATGAAAACAATTTTGAAAGCCAAAAAATGGTGGAAAGTGAGTGGTTCTACGATGCCGATTACGATCTACGATGTGGCACGGGAAGCAGGCGTCTCGATGGCCACAGTCTCCCGTGTCGTCAACGGTAATCCCAATGTCAAGCCGACTACGAGGAAAAAAGTGCTGGCCGCAATTGAGCGCCTGGGCTATCGGCCGAATGCGGTGGCGAGAGGGCTTGCCAGCAAAAGGACGACCACTGTCGGTGTGATTATTCCGGACATCTCCAGCATGTTCTTTGCCGAATTGGCGCGCGGAATTGAAGATATTGCCACCATGTACAAATACAACATCATCTTGTGCAACTCTGACCAGCGGTTGGAAAAGGAGCTGCAGTTGATCAACACCCTGTTGGAAAAGCAGGTGGACGGGCTCTTGTTCATGGGTGCCGAGGTAAAAGACGCCCATCTGCAGGTTCTGTCGACGGCTGCCGTGCCAGTTGTACTGGCCGCGACCCGCGACGTGGAGAGTTCGCTGCCATCGGTGACCATTGACCACTTTCAGGCGGCCTACGACGCGACTCGCCTGTTGATTCGGGACGGGCATCGCCGGATCGCGATGCTCACCGGCCCGCTCAATGATCCGCTCGGCGGTTTGCTGCGTTTCGAGGGCTTCAAGCAGGCACTGGCTGATGCGGGAATCCAGTACCATGAGGAATTGGTGGCCAGCGGGAACTACCAGTACGACTCCGGGCTGAAGGCGATGAACAACTTCCTCAAGCTGGACCAGCCGCCCACGGCTGTGTTTGCCGCCAGTGATGAGATGGCGATCGGAGCCATTCACGCCGTCCAGGATGCAGGGCTGCGCGTACCGGAAGATGTCGAAGTTATCGGTTTTGACAACGTTCGCCTGGCCGAAATGGTGCGGCCGCGCCTGACCAGTGTGGTACAGCCCATGTATGATATTGGCGCGGTGGCGATGCGCCTCTTGACCAAGTACATGAACAACGAGCATGTGGATGAGCATGTTGTTGTCCTGCCGCATCGGATTGAGCATCGCGAAAGTACGAGGTCGCAAAGCAAAGAGAAGTGACACAGGATCGGATACAGAAAAAACAGGAGGAGTACCAGCCATGCGTATCGGGATCATCGGCGCGATGGATGAAGAGATCGCACTGTATCAAGCAGCGATGAAAAAGACGACATCATCAGTGAGAGCTGGAATCACATACTGGGAAGGGATTCTCGCCGGTCAGAACGTTGTCCTCTGCAAGTCGGGCGTGGGAAAGGTAAACGCCAGCGTCTGCACGCAAATCCTGATCGATCAATACCAGGTGGATCGGGTCATCTTTACCGGCGTGGCAGGAGCGGTTCATCCTGAACTGGAGATTGGCGATATCGTCGTCTCCACCGACTGTCTCCAGCACGACATGGATGTAACGGCACTCGGTTTTCAACCGGGCCAGATTCCGTATCAGGAAAAGTGGGTGTGGGAAGCTGATGCCGAATTGGTGAGGCTGGCGGTTCGCGCTGGAGAGACGATTGGGGGGGAGAGCCGCGTCATCGAAGGACGGATTCTCTCGGGTGATCAATTCCTGGCGGACCGGGAGAAAGTGAAGCGGCTGTATGAGCAGTTTTCCGCCCACTGCACGGAGATGGAGGGGGCGGCAGTAGCCCAGGTCTGTGCAATGAACGAGATCCCCTTTGTCATTGTTCGCTCGATGTCGGACAAGGCAGATGGTTCCGCTCACGTTAACTTCGTGGAGTTTACCAAACTGGCTGCCGAGCGCTCCTTTGCAATCGTCAGCGGCATGCTGCAGAATATGACACCGCAGTCCGCACAGGTAATCGTTTACTCGACCAAGGGATGCATCGACTGTGATTTGGTAAAACAGTACCTGAAGCAGCGGGGAATTGACCATGAAGTGCGCGATGTGATGGAACGGCAGGAGTACCGCGACGAAGTGGAACGGTTCGGCTTCCTCGGTGTACCGGTTACCGTTGTAGGTGACAAGGCAGTAAAGGGGTACAATCCGGCGGAACTTGATCAACTTTTGCAAAAAGGATAAAAAGGATAAGGAAACAGATGAGTCGGCATGTTGGGAAAATGGGGGCAGAAAATTTCGATCAAACAGTTGATTTGGCTCTTTCCGCTTGTCTTTTTGATTCATGATGGGGAGGAAATCCTCACCTATTCCAGTTGGATGAGGGAACACCGGGACGAACTGCACGCGCTGGTCGGCGACAGTGTGGTCAGTCCGCTGTTCTTGGCTGCGACAAACACAACGACACGGCAGTTCACGGTCGCTGTGGCCGTAATCTTCTTGTTTCTCCCCGTGCTGTTCCTGGCGCTGTATATCGGACGTGTGATCGCGTGAACTTTCGTGATAAAGCCCGTACCACTTTCCGGTGATACGGGCTTTTGTTTGCGCATAAGCGTTCCTTACCTCAAGGAGGCGGGGAAAAGCGAGGGCAACTCGGCGCTGCTCTGACATTCCTCACAGACTGACAGCCTGCAGCACATAGTGGAGAACGAACAGGCCGGCGATTACGTACAGTGCAGCCGATACATCCCGAGTCCTGCCAAGCAGCAGCTTAAGCACGGGATAGGCGATGAAGCCGAATGCCATGCCGTCCACAATGCTGTAGGTAAGCGGAATCAGGATGATGATCAGATAGGCGTTGTCCAGCAATCGTTGCAAGCATCTACCTTCTTTCTGAATAGCCCCTCGCCCGCCCATCGTATAGAGATTAACGGCTGCGAGCGGAGGGTGGAAGAATGAAAAAAGCGGAATGGAGTACGTTTATCTTGCGGATTGTGGTGGGCACGATCTTTTTGGTACACGGATTGGCCAAAATAAAGACGGGTCTTCCCCACGTAGCCGCGCACTTTTCCGGTTTGGGCCTTCCCGGGCAGCTTGCATACCCGGTCGTCCTGCTGGAGGTGGCCGGAGGAGCGCTGCTCATCGCCGGGATGGGTACACGTCTGGTGAGCGGATTGTTTGTGCTGTTGATGCTGGGAGCAATTGTCACGGTTAAGGCCCGGGCGGGATTCTTGGGCAGCGGACAAGGAGCGGGATACGAGTTTGATCTGATTCTCCTGGCCGCATCCCTTCATCTCTGCCTGAATGGCAGCCGGGTGTATGCAGTGGAACGGTTGTTTACACCCCGGCAAGAGTGATGCGGTCACTGCGCGGACATGATGCCAAGCGGTCCGTCTTCGTCGATGATCGACTGCAGGTCGTATACGGAGATGGGAAACATCGGCAGCCCCACGTAGTACGGTGAGATTTCGTACGTCTGAAAATACAGGACCAATGCCTTGTCCGCGATGTAATAATCCTGGTCGGGCCGGATGCGGACAAACTCGCTGAGCGTGGGGATTTGCCGCTGCCTGATCTGTTGGCGAACCATCTCCGACAGCACCCCCACATAGTCGCTGCCAGGCTTGAACAGCTCAGACAGCGAATAGATTCGCCCCGTTTGCACATCGGCTGTGACCGATCTCATCAAGGTCAAGCCGTGGGCCATGGGGTAGGTATAGGCATAGTTGCTCAGGGTGAGACTGACAAGTCCTCTTTCGTTGCTTTTGATCTCGTACATGCCCTGCATCTCGGTCTGGGCCGGATGCTCGTAGTAGCCCTGCCGTTTGATCATCTCATTGACGTGGCGGTTGATCGTTTTGTTGATGTGAGCCTCCGCCTGCCTGTTTTGCAGATTGGCGAGCTGCGGAATGTAAATGGTCACCTTGGGATGCGTAATGGTTCGCGTCAAAATTGTACTGGGCAGTTGATTCAGTTCCACAAATCTCCCGTTCCTTTCCCCTGTTGGTTTCGGCTATGTTTCAGCCTATTCGGGAAAGAGGGACGATGTCACAGGCGGAGCAGTCAGGATTCACAAGAAGGGGCGTCATTCGGCGCCGTAAATAAAAATCGCAATGAAAATGATCGTCCCCACCACGTACAGCCAGCTTAATCTGGTCAGGTTTCGCTTTGTTTTCTTGCCATAGTCCTTTTCCTGCGGCGAGAGGCCGATGGCCAACGTGCCGATGACCGCCGCGAGAAGAATGACAGCAATCAAGATCGTGGTCATGCTAGAAGTCTCCTTCCTTGGCAAAGTACATGGAGCCATCCGTGACAGGATCGTGCCCAAAAAAACTGGCCCCGTCATACGAGCTTTATCAGGAAAAACGCATCGTACCCAGCTTGATCAACTATTATTCATCAGTATACTTCGCCAGAGATGACAGCACAACGGATACGGACGCTTGGATGTGGGGCAATTCTTTGGCTGTCTGCCGGGAATCGCCACGCTTTGTTTTTTTTGAATGCAAACGGATCGGTACAAACGTGCATCCGCTTCTCTGATATAATACATGATAGCAATCTGCATCAATCTCTTGTTCACACTTGGTGCTCGCAAGACCGATCTGACATGTATAGGGGTTTTAAATCGTGCTCGTTGCCATTCTGATTGCCATTTGGACCTTTGCGCTGCTGGTGTTGTTTACCGATCCCAAACGCACCTCCATCCGCTGGGGCAGTGCGACAGCCTTTGTCGGCGGACTGGGGTACTTCGCCGCCGTCATTGATGAGGAACTGTATCCGTTCTTCAGGCCGTACATGGCAGCCCATCCACTGCTTGAGCCGGCGCTGGCGATGCTCAGCCGCGTCTCGTCTTTTGTCTGTCAAACGGGACTGCCGTATACCTTTCTCATGTTTGCCGTCCATTACGGCGAGTTTTGGTCCCGCAGGGTGAAGCGGCTGGTTACGTACGCAGCCCTGGTTCCGCCGCTGATCATGCTGGCCATCACACCGATCTACCCGGTGCTGGCCATCAACTACTGGGCCATGGTGCTGTGGGTCATCCCGTATTTTCTTCTGGCCTGCTGGATTCTGGTGTATCTGTATCTGACGGAGCGCGACCCGATTGTTCGCAAAAGCCGCTTTATCAACAATATTCTGGTGATTCTGCCTCTGTCGTTTGTCTTTATCTCGATTTACGTGATGCGGATTCTGAACAATTACGATGCCTGGCGTTACAACATCATCATCGTCGCCATCCAGTTTGTGCTGTTTCTGTTGATCAGCGTGAAATACGGGCTGTTGGGGGTTAAGCTGCGGCTGGAAAAAAGGCGCCTGGACAGTACGCTGCGCGCGATGACATCAGGTGCCGCGATTGTCAATCACACGATCAAGAACGAGTTGGGCAAGATTTCGCTGTATGCGGAACGGATACGTTCCTACGCCTCCCCGAACAAGCAGCAGCAGATGGAAGAGGACATCGGGGTCCTGCTGCAATCCACCCACAACATCCTGGAGATGGCCAAGCGGATCCAGGGTCAGATTCAGGACATCGTGTTGAAAAAAGAAGCGATCCCCCTCTCTTCACTGGTGAAGCGCGTCCTGCATGATTTGACGCCGTACGTCGAGAAGGTACAGGCAGAGGTGCAAATGGATCTGGATGAATCTGTCACCATCCTGGCTGATCCCGTCCATCTGAAGGAAGTGCTCGCCAACCTCTGCATGAATGCGCTGGAAGCGCTGCATCCGGGTGGACTGCTGACGGTTCGCATGTATGAGACCCGCAAATATCTGGTTGTGGCAGTTGCCGACACGGGAGCGGGGATTTCCAAAGAAAATCTGCCCTATGTGATGGATCCGTTTTTTTCTACCAAAAAGCAGGGACAGAACTACGGACTGGGTCTGTCTTACTGTTACAACGTGATGCAGAAACACCAGGGCATGCTGGAGATTGAGAGCGTCAAGGGAGAAGGGACGACCGTCTACCTGTATTTCCCGCAGAAGCGCGTGCTTCGAGACCAGCCGTCCCGAAAGGAGGGATACGATGGACAAGATCCGGATTCTGGTGGTGGAAGATGATGATGCATGGCGAAGGGGATTGGTCGATTACCTGTCACAGGAGGCTGATCTGATCGTCGCGGGAGAAGCGGCAACGGGCGAAGAGGCGATTGGGCTGTACCGGCAGTTGGAGGTGGATGTCGTCCTGCTGGACATTAACCTGACGGAGAACAACCTGGACGGTATCGAGGTCGCCTACGAACTGACCCGGTTCAATCCGGACTGTACGATTATCATGCTGACCTCGCTGACGCAGCAGGACGTGATCATCGACTCCTTTTCCGCAGGCGTGGTGAACTACATCAGCAAAGTGGACTTTAAAGCGATTCCGGGCGCCATTCGAGCCGCCCATCAGCGACAGTCGGCGATCCACCCAACTGCCGCCGAAGCGCTTCGCAGCGAGTTCGTCCGAATGAAACAGGAAGAAAACCAGCGGCTGCTCTCTCCCGCTGAAAAAGAGATCCTGCAGCTGATCTACCAGGGGCATACCCAATCACAAATCGAAAAAACCCTGCACATCACCAAGCGGACGATCAAAAACCACATCAACCGCATTTTAAAAAAAATGGGCGCCAAATCAAGCAAAGAAGCGGCCCAGATTGCCAAACAGAAGAAAATGTTGTAGCTCCTCCGTGGCGGGGAGCTTTTTGCATGGATTCGGCCGTTATGCAGCCCCGTCTCCAACCCTGCACAGGCTATTACGATCAGCGGTTAGGACCAGGTACCAAAGAAAGTTGGTACTTTTCCAAAATCGGCCGCACCTTAGAATGGTACATAAACAGGTTCATCATTTCAAAAAAGGTGTGGTCTCATATGGTTTTGATTCGACCGTTAATCAAGTGGATTCTGACTCTTTGCTTTCGGATTCGCATGCAGGGCATCCAAAACATCGATTTCTCACAACCGTCTTTGATTATTCCCAATCACGTCTCGTTGTTGGATGCTGTCTTGCTGTCACTGTATCTGCCGCCTTCGGTGACATTTGTGGCCAACACGGAGATTGCCCGCAAGTTCGCAATTGTCATGCGCTTTTGCCGCCACATCACCGTCGATCCGCTCAATCCGTATTCGATTCGCCGCATGCTCCGGGTGATCAATGCGGGAGGGTCGCTGGTCATCTTCCCGGAGGGGCGGATTACGACGACAGGCGGATTGATGAAGATGTACAGCGGTGTCGGCTATCTGGCGCTCAAAACCGGTGTGCCGGTTTATCCGGTAACGATCATCGGACTGGAACACTCCCGGTTTTCCTATCTGAAAGGAAAAGTGAAGCGCCGGTGGTTTCCGCCGGTTACAATCCGGGTGGGGGCACCGTTTACGCTGAAGCGGGACGAACACAAACCGATGAGAGAGCAAAAGGCAGCCGCGAGCGACTACATCCTGCGGACGATGCAGGAAGAACTGTTTGCCTCCCGGATGAAACCGCGGGTGAACCTGTTTGATGAAGCGCTCGAAGCGGCCAGGACACACGGCAAAAGCCGGGAGATTGCCAAAGACCTCAGCTCAAGAGTCAGCTACCGCAAGCTGTTGATGGCAAGCTACGTGCTGGGCAGGAAGCTGAAGCCCCTCCTGACCGCCAATCAACAGGTGGGGATTCTGCTGCCCACCTCGGTTGGACACACGGTACTCCTGTTTGCCTTGTTTCAGATTGGAAAAACACCGGCCATCCTGAACTTCTCGCATGGGGCACGCACCCTGCTCGACTGCTGCGAAACGGCCGGTGTCTACACCGTCATCACCTCGCGCACCTTTGTGGAAAAAGGGAAACTGGATCGGCTGGTTAACGGACTGGAGCAGCAGGTATCACTTCTTTATCTGGAGGATATCCGTGAGACAATCACGCCGAAAGACAAACTTGGCGGTCTGTTCGCTTATCTGCTGGGCAAAAAAGCGGCAGCGGAGACGGGAGAACTGATTCTGTTTACCTCCGGCAGCGAAAGCAAGCCCAAGGGAGTCGTGCTGACGCATGAAAATCTCTACGCCAACATCCAGCAGGTCAAAAGCGTGATAGATTTCACATCGCGCGACAAGATTTTAAATGCGCTGCCGATGTTTCACAGTTTCGGACTGACAGCGGGGACACTCCTGCCCATCTTGTCCGGGGTGCCGGTTTTTCTGTATCCCAGTCCGCTGCACTACAAGGTCATTGCCGAGCTTTGTTACGACCAGAATGTGACAATCCTGTTTGGCACCTCTACGTTCCTTGCCGGATACGGCAAACAGGCACATCCCTACAACTTTTACGCGCTGCGGTACGTCTTCGCCGGAGCGGAAAAGCTGAAGGACGAGGTGCGCCAGTTGTGGCAGGAGAAGTTTGGCGTACGCATCTTTGAAGGATACGGTGCGACAGAGACCTCTCCGATCCTTTCGCTCAACACGCCGCTGGCCCATCAGAAGGGAACGGTGGGGCGGCTCCTGCCGGGTATTGCCTACAGGCTGGAAGCGGTGGAAGGGATCGCCGACGGCGGCGAACTGCTTGTACAGGGCCCCAATGTGATGAAGGGCTATTTGCTTCACGGCAAAGGGTTCGTGGCGGCGGACACCTGGTACAGGACGGGCGACGTGGTCAGCATCGATTCACAGGGTTTCCTGACGATTCAGTCGCGCCTGAAGCGGTTTGCCAAGATTGGCGGAGAGATGGTTTCGCTGAATCAGGTGGAGTCGCTTGCGGAACAATGTTTTGGGCACGCCGAAGTGGCCTGCGTCTCGATTGGTGATCAAAGAAAGGGAGAGCGGATCATCCTCTATACGACCGATCCCGCTGTACAAATCGCCCCGCTGCGGCAGTTCCTGGCGGACAACGGCTACTCGCCGCTCCTTTTGCCCCACACCGTGCAGGTGCTGGAGAGACTTCCGCTGCTTGCCAGCGGCAAAACCGATTACGTCACACTCAGACAGATGGCAGAACAAGGAGGCGGCATTCGTGAGACGACAACGGCTTAATCCGCTTTCGGCGCTGTATCTGACCCAGTTTCTGTCCGCTTTTGCCGACAACATGATTTTGTTCGTCATCGCCAATCTGCTGACCGACAACGGATTCTCCTCCGCCGCCCTGGCGCTGGTCTCGATGGCCTTTTTCCTGCCTTATATCCTGCTTGCGCCGCTGGTCGGCCCCTTCGCCGACAAGCATCCGAAGGCACTGGTGCTGGTCATCGGCAATCTGGTAAAAGTGCTGGGTGTCCTGCTGTTGATGATGATTGATCCGGCCAATATCCTGCTTCTGATGTTGTGCTACTTCACCGTCGGGGTGGGGGCGGTGATCTACTCACCGGCCAAGTACGGCATTCTGCCGGAATTAACCGGCGATGACCAGGAACTGTTTCGGGCCAATGCACGGATCGAAGCCTACACCATTATTGCCATCCTGACCGGCATCGGCGGGGGAGGAGCTGTCGCTTCGCTGACGACGGCAGCGACCTCTTCGCTGGTCTGCCTGACGATGTACCTTACGTCCGTGCTGATGACTTTTTGGATCCCGCGCAGCGGCGGAGATCCAACCATTCACTACGCTGCGGAGGTGTCCCGCTTTTTCAGGAATGTGCAGCAGCTGCTGTGCCATCCATCGACCAGGTTTTGTCTGATTGGGACCAGCAGTTTTTGGATGAGTTCGGCTGTGCTGCGCATTGCGGTGCTGGCCTGGATCCCGCTTGCGCTGGGATTGAATCCAAAGGACGTCTCCGTCTCGCTAATCCTGGCCACGACGTCGGTCGGGATCATCGTCGGCGCGTTTCTGTCCACCCGGATGATACCGCTGAGCCGCTTCTACCGGTCTGTGCTGTACGGATTCGGCATGATGGTGTTGATCCTGCTGTTCCCGCACGTTCCCGTAACGAGCCTGACCATTCTCTTTTTGCTGGCGGTCGGTTTTATGGGCGGCGTGTTTATCGTACCGATGAATACGATCCTCCAGGAAGAAGGCAGCAGGCTGATCGGAGCGGGGAAGACGATTGCGGTGCAGAACCTGCTGGAAAACCTGCTGATGCTGATTGGCTCCGGATGTTACTACACCGTGGTTTACCTGGGCCTGTCCGTATCCGGGGCGATTATGGTGCAGGGCTTGCTGTTGTGTCTGTTCCTCGTCTACCTGCAGACGGTGAAAAGAGTGGTGAAAGCGGCTTGAGTACCGGTATGTTTAGACTATATTGCCCCCGTGGGCAGTAGTAGAGTAAAAAATATGTTCTCTCATATTGGATGATTATTCACGCCGGGTTGAGTGCCCGGCTTTTTTATACGCATTTTTGCTTAAATGCATACAATATTGCCATCATGGTCATTCGTCGTTGTGGGGTATGAACGCTTGACAGTTTCGCCAGAAGGAGTGTATCATTTGAAGAAAATGAAACGTTTCAATTTTTGATAAGATTAATTAGAAAACGTTTTAATGGAGAGGGATATGACAACGATTAAGGATGTCGCCAAACTTGCCAATGTTTCGGTTGGGACTGTTTCACGGTATATTAACGGGCACAGGATAAAGGAGGAGAATCGGCGGAAGATCGAAGAAGCGATCCATCAACTCAATTTTAAGTCCAATCCTTTTGCGCGGGGGTTGCGGACCAACAAAACCTTAACAGTAGGGGTGCTAATCCCCCGGATTACGGACATTTTTTGTACGCAGGTCATCGAGGGCATTGAGGAAGTGTTGAATCCTTTAAATTACAGCATTGTAATCTGCAGTGCAAACGACAGTCCCGAGCAGCAATCGGAAAAGCTGAAATATTTAAAAAGTAAGTATGTTGACGGCATGATTGTCATGCCCGTCAATTCCCTGGAGCTGGATGTGGAAGAGATCGTCGACGACGGGATTCCGGTGGTTTTAATAGACAGGCTGGTGAAAAACTGCGAATTGGATGCGGTGGTTTGCGATAACGTAAATGGCGCGTATTCCGCCGTTGAGATGATCATCAACAAGGGACACCGCAAGATCGGCATTATCGCTGGTCCTCAGGACATTTACACGGCCCAGGAAAGGTTGACGGGGTATCTGCGAGCTCTTACGGATTACAACATTGAGATCAACGAGGACTACATTGTATACGCCGAATACAAGAAAGATGGCGGGATTGAAGCGTTGAACCAATTGCTGAGCCTGAAGGACAAGCCCACGGCCGTTTTCACCACGAACTATCCGACAACGGTCAACTCCATGAAAGTCATCATGGAAAAAGGACTTAAAATCGGTGAGGATATCTCGTTATGCGGATATGATCAAACGGACTTGTTTCAGATGTTCCATCCCCCTCTATCCGTTGTCGTCCAGCCTTGCAGGGAAATAGGCATCAGTGCCGCGGAAATCCTGCTCAAACGAATGAACGGCGATTTTGGCGGTCATCCACAAATTCAAAGGTTGAAAACGAAATTGATCACAACGGATTCCGTGAAACGGTTGTTTTAAAAAAACATGAATGGTGAGGAGCTGGAAAGATGGAGCTGGTTTCTTCTGTTTCCATGCTGAACGAAGCGAGGAAGAACGGGTATGCGGTGGTGGCGTTCAACTTTCATACCCTTGAGATGATGCAGGCTGTCGTCGAAGCGGCGGAAGAATGCCGTTCGCCGCTGATCTTGCAAACAACGGTGGGAACCGTTAAACATTTGGGCCTTGATTATGTCGTGTCTGCCGCAAAAACGGCAGCCCAAAACGCCCGTATTCCGATTGCGCTTCATCTGGATCACTGCCATGATTTTGATCTCATTGTCCGGTGTTTGCGCGCGGGATATACTTCCATCATGATTGACGCGTCGATGCATCCGTTTCAAGAAAATATCCAAAGGACTAAGTGGGTTGCCGACATCGCTAAAATTTTTCAAGTCAATGTGGAAGCCGAACTCGGAAAAGTGGGCGGAGTAGAAGATGATCTGGTCGTTAAAGATGAGGATGCCTTATTGGCAAATCCCGCAGAATGTGAAGAGTTTGTTAAACAGACCGGCATTACATCGTTTGCTCCGGCCATCGGGACGGCGCATGGTCTTTACAAAGGTGAACCCAAAATCGACTTCCCAAGACTGGAGGAAATATCCAGGAGGGTGGATGTGCCTCTTGTGTTGCACGGCGGGTCGGGGATACCCGTCCAACAGATAAAACAGTGTGTATCCTTGGGGGTTGCCAAAATCAATGTGGCAACAGAACTGAAAAATGCGTTTTCCGAATCTATCAAGGACTTTTTTGCCCAAAATCCTACAGAGTTTGATCCTAGGAAGTATTTGATACCAGCCAAAGAAGCTGTAAAGAAAATTGTGATTCAAAAAATGGAAATGGCCGGCTGTATTGGCCGTGCTTGATCCATAAAAAATTGATTATTAAGGGGGAATAGTAGATGAACAAGGTTATGAAAGCGATAACAACCATCATGGCCGTTGTACTGTTGGCCGTCTTTGTGGCTGGATGCGGAGGCAGCAATGAGGAAGCAACTGGAGGAAACAACAATGAAGGGAATCAACAAAAAACCATCACAATTGGCGCATCTATTTTAACACAATCCCATCCGTTTTACGTTGCCATTAAGGATGCCATGGAAAAAGAAGCGGCGAATCAAAAAGTGGACATCGATATTGCAGTGGCGGATCAGGATTTGAACCGGCAAATATCCGCAATTGAGGATTTTATCAATAAAGGAGTGGACGCCATCATTATTACGCCGGTTGATTCTGACGGTGTTAAAGGCGCCATCATGAGGGCGAAGGAAGCGAATATTCCCGTGGTCACGGTCGATATTAAAGCGAACGGCGTGGAAGTGGACTCCCATATTGCCACGGACAACTTTTCGGGGGGCATGATCGCAGCGGAAGCCATGGCCCATTATCTTGGGGAGAAAGGTGATGTGGGGTTGATCACATACCCTGAAGTGCAGTCCGTAAGAGACCGCATCGACGGATTTAAGAAATGGGCACAAACCTATCCCGATATGAAAATCGTTACAGAATTGCCTGGAAGAACGAGAGAAGAAGCCAAGTCTGCTTCCGAAGACATGTTGACAAGCCATCCGAACCTGAACGGGATTTTCGGTTTCGGAGACGATATGGCCATTGCCGCCACTGCCGCCATTGCCGAAAGAAAATCCAATACGATAGTGGTCGGATTCGACGGTCTCGAAGAAGCAAGAAAATCTGTGGATCAAGACAATGCCTTTAAGGCTGTCGTTGTCCAGTTCCCGGACAAAATGGGGGCACAAGGCGTAATCAACGCGGTGAAGTTGGCAAAAGGCGAGGCAGTGGAAAAAGAGATTCCGATCACGCCGGGCCTATACGTCAATGGCAAAGGATTTGTTGACGTCAAAGTGGAAAATGACAAAGTCATTCTCGAGTTAGAATGAGTGTTCCGAACTTTTCGTTTATTGAAGAAATACCGCTTTGACGGTATTTCTTCAAATTTTTACGAGCTTGAAAAGGAACGGAAGTGATATTGTGGGAGTCATTTTAGAAATGAAGGGAATACACAAAGAGTTTCCTGGTGTTGTCGCATTAGACGGGGTGGATTTGAAGCTCGAGGAAGGAAAAGTTCTGGCACTTTTGGGGGAGAATGGGGCTGGAAAATCCACTCTGATGAAAATATTGTCTGGTTCATACCAACCGGACGGGGGAGACATTTATCTTTATGGAAAGAAGGTTGAAATCAAGAACGTAAATCATGCCAGAAGTCTCGGAATCAGCATCATTTACCAGGAGCTCAGTCTTAGTCCGAATATGACGGTGGCCGAAAATATTTTCGCCATGCGGGAACCGGCTCGGTTTGGCCTGATAAATGACAAAGAGTTAAATCGCCAGGCGAAAACATTGCTGGATGAACTTGAAATCGACATTTCTCCCTCCAAACCGGTAAACGAATTGTCCATTTCCAACCAACAGTTGGTGGAAATCGCCAAGGCGTTGTCGATGCAGCCGAAAATTATCATCATGGATGAACCCACATCTGCTTTGAGCAGCAAGGAAACGGAACTTCTGTTCAAGATCATCCGCAAGCTCAAACATAAGGGGAATTCCGTCATATATATCTCCCATCGGATGGAAGAGATTTTTGAGATTTCGGACAGCATCAGTGTGCTGCGGGATGGAAAATACATCGGAACCGTCGAAACTGCAAACACCGATCCGGATGAATTAATCGTAATGATGGTCGGGAGAGAGATGAACCAGTTTTATCCGCAAAAAGAGTTCACGTTTGTGAAAGATGAAAAATTGCTGGAAGTGAAAAACTACACGAAAAAAGGTTATTACCATGATGTCAATTTATTCGTCAGACCGGGGGAAATATTGGGTCTTTACGGATTGATGGGTTCCGGAAGAACGGAAATCGCCCGGGGAATTTTCGGCATGTTAAAAAAAGATAGTGGGCAAATGTTTATTCGTGGCCGGGAGGTCCATGTCGACAGTTCCATTTCCGCGATCAAACATAAAATTGCTTTCGTCACCGAAGACAGAAAACATGAAGGTCTTGTGTTGACGGCGAGTGTTTATGAAAATGTGACGTTTGCCAACCTCCATAAGGTTTTGAATGCCATAAAATTAATCAGCCACAAAAAAGAAGCGGACATCACCAAAGAACATGTAGACCATTTGCGCATAAAAACACCGAACATTTATCAAATGGTAAATAACCTGAGTGGGGGAAACCAACAGAAAATCGTTCTTTCCAAATGGTTTGAAATCGAACCGGAGATCCTGATACTGGATGAACCAACCCGGGGAATTGACATCGGGGCAAAGTACGAAATATACAAACTGATGATCGACCTCGCCAAAAAAGGGGTAGGGATCATTCTGATATCCTCGGAACTTCCCGAAGTGTTAAACATGTCCGACAGGCTGTTGATCGTCAAAGATCGCAGAATCGTCACCGAACTTGATCCCAAGCGGACTACACCGGAGGAAATCATGATGCATATTACCGGACGACGGGGTGAATCGTAAATGGGAAGCAGGACATTTCCAGAGAATAAATTTATGAAAAACTATGGCGGAGTGTTGTTGGCTTTAGTCGGATTGGTAATTCTTTTTTCCTTTCTAAGTCCAAATTTTTTGAATGCAAACAATATATTAACAGTTTTTTCCCAGGTTTCTATTATTGCCATTTTGGCATTCGGCATGACGTTTGTGCTGATGATCGGGGAAATCGATTTGTCCGTAGGCTCCATTTTGGCCTTGTGCGGGCTTGTGTTAGGCGTGATGTTGTACAGCGGCTTCAACGAATGGATTGCCATCGCAGCGACGTTGCTGACGGGTGCATTGGCCGGATTGTTTAACGGGATTGTCAGTGCCCGGTTCAGCATTCCCACTTTTATCGTTACGGTTGCCACGATGGGAATCTTCCGGGGGATTGGATACGCCGTCACCGATGCGAAGCCGATTCAGATCGACAACCCTGTTATTTTGTTCATCGGGAATCAAAAATTATTCGGCGTCCTTCCCGTTCCCGTATTGATTGTCTTCTTTTTACTGATTTTGTTTCATGTCATCCTTGCTAAGACCACTTTCGGAAGACGCGCCAAAATGATGGGCGGAAACAGGCTGGCTGCAGAATATGCTGGTGTGAACACCAAAACGATGAAGATGAAAATATTCGTCGTTTCGGGGATTGCCGCCGCGATTAGCGGGATACTGATGGCCTCCAGATTGTATTCTGCCCAGCCCAACGCCGCAGGAGGATATGAGTTGGACGCGATTGCCGCCGCAGTCTTGGGAGGAACAAGTTTGACCGGCGGATACGGCACAGTATTGGGAACCTTTATCGGAGCCTTGATTATGGGAGTTATCAACAATGGGATGAATTTGATTGGCATGCCCTATTTTTACCAGCAAATTGTAAAAGGACTCATTATTATCATTGCTGTGTATATTGATGTTAGAAACAAACAGCGGATGCTGGGAAAATAATACAAATATAAAAAACGAAACAAAGCGGGGGGCATAAATGGCTGAAATTATCACGATCGGAGAAATTCTGGTTGAAGTGATGGCAAAGAACAACGACCAAAAGTTCGAAGAAACAGGGGAATATGTGGGCCCCTTTCCAAGTGGTGCTCCGGCTATTTTTATCGATCAGGCAGCCCGATGTGGAAGCCGCTCACTGATTATTTCCGCGATTGGCAGCGACGGGTTCGGCCGGATGAATTTGCACCGTTTGCAAAGAGACGGAGTGGATGTGTCGCGAATCAAAGTGCTGGAAGGACAAACGACGGGAGTGGCGTTTGTCACCTATCAAAAAGACGGGGAACGGGATTTTATATACCATATTTCCAATGCGGCGTGTGGATATATCGATGAAAAAGATGTGTGCGAGGAAGATTTTCGGGATTGCCATTTTTTCCATGTGATGGGCTCCTCCATTTACAACAGGAACACATACCTCGCCATTACGAAGGGCATAGAGCTGTGTCTCAAGCAAGGCGGGAAGATTTCTTTCGATCCCAATGTGCGAAAAGAAATCATTACGGATAATGAGAAAAGAAATCTCTTGATAGAGATCCTCTATCAATCGCACATTATTTTGCTTGGGGAAAAAGAATTGTCTTATCTGATGGGGGAAGAACAGGAACGCAAGAACGTGGAGACGCTTTTAGGGCGTGGGGCGGAAATGATCATTGTCAAAAGAGGAAAAAGGGGGGCTACGTTATATACCCCAAACAATACGGTTCACGTGGGAGCTTACCCCGTTGAGGAAGTGGACTCGACCGGGGCCGGTGATTGTTTTGGCGGAACCTTTGTTTCTTGCATCAACCAGGGATTGAGGCCGGAGGTGGCGGTGAGACTGGCATCTCTTGCCGGGGCGAAGGCGGTTACAAAAAAAGGGCCGATGGAAGGCAATACGACACTTGAGGAACTGAAAAGAATGTATGAGGAACACTATAATCAGAAGCCGGTTTGAGAAAATCCGGATACAGAGTGCAACTTGGTGCATAATGACAGGGGAAATGGGAGAATGATAGCAACCGTTACATTAAACCCTTCTGTGGACATTAGTTACTTCATTGACGAATTCAACATCAACGCAGTGAACCGTTGCGATCGATGCATAAAAAACGCCGGCGGAAAGGGCATCAATGTCACTAAGGTGCTGAGAGCGCTGGGTTGTGAGGTGGTTGCCACCGGTTTCCTGGGTGGGGAGACAGGACAGTTGATTGAAAGAGAACTGAAGAACATGTCCGTGATCACAGATTTTGTTCAAATTGAAGGGCATACAAGAAATTGCATCGCTATTCTTGCAAACGGAACCCAGACAGAAATTCTCGAATCTGGTCCCCGTATCACAAAGGAAGAGTCTGAAACCTTTATCCAGAAGCTAACAGGTTTGATGGACAAGTGCCCCATTCGGGTAGTGGCCGCCTCCGGAAGTTTACCCCCAGGTTTGGAACCGGATTATTACGCACGAATCATACGGGAGGCCAAACGAAGAAACATCAAATTTGTGTTGGATACAAGCGGCGATTTTTTAAAAGAGGCACTGGCCGCCTCCCCTTATCTCATTAAGCCCAACGTCACCGAGATTGAAGATCTGTTGAAAACAAAAATTCATTCCGAAAGGGAGCTCATTTCCGCCCTGCAGGAACTTCAAACTTACGGTATGGAAATGATTGTGGTCTCGTTGGGAAAGGACGGATGCATCGCCTTCTGTAAGGATCACATATACAAAGTGTCGGTGCCGCGGGTGTATGCGATAAATCCGGTCGGTTCGGGGGATGCGATGGTGGCGGGAATGGTGAAAGAAATTCATAATCACAGCAGTTTTGAGAAAATATTGAAAGTGGGAACCACTTGCGGCATTTTGAACGCGATCCAGGAGAAAACCGGTTGGGTTGAAGTGCGTCGCTTTTACGAGTTTTATGAACAAATTCGAATTGAAAAAATAGCATAAACAATGATCAGCCTTGATGTGAACGACCAAGTTTCCTCCTTAAAGGCGAGAAGGGGCTGCTTCACTTATGTTCTCCCTATTCGACTTTGCCAACTCCACAAGCGGAGCAAGCCCGAAGCGGGGGCATACGGGCGCAACCTGGACAAGCGGCGGAGCAGCGCTGCTTTTGCGCCCGCCCGCTTCGGGATGGCGAAGCGAGCAGTACGGCTTTATGGGCGGTTGGCAACGGAGAGAGGCAAGGAAAATAGCCTCCTCCCCCTATCCAGACACCTTCGTCTACACGCTGCACAGAGGAGCGCCGTCAGCGGGCAGTCGTGCATCGTTGCTGGCCAGGCCGCAGCGCGAGCAGGACAAGTGGGGCCTTCGGGACTATTCACTTTGCGGTTGATAGATTTCCCACGCAAGTTTTAACGATTCAACAATTCGATTTGCTACCGTCTCAAGATCGAGATTGCTGGTCGCGATTTTGGAATTGTGAAACGAATAGGCGTCTTGTCTCTGGAAAAATAAAGCTTCGATCTCGTCCAACGTTTTATTTTGCAGAACGGGCCGACTATCGATAATGAATGGAAGATGGTCCTTCCAGGATTCCCACGATAAATCAAGGAAAAATACGATGGACGTGGACAGGCAAATCTTTCTGATCTCCTCTTGTTGATATGCTCCTCCTCCCAGCGAAACAATTTTTAAGCGTTTGTTCTTGCAGATGTCTACGATCAACTCTCTTTCCAGGCTGCGAAAATGCGCTTCGCCCCATTCCTTGAAAATGCGCGTGACTGGCATATTGCAGATTCTTTCGATTTCTTGATCAACATCAATAAAATCCCGATACAGCTTCTTTGCGACAAGCTGGCCAACAGTGGTTTTCCCCACCCCCATAAAACCGATCAATACAATATTCTTTTCTCGCAGGGGAATTACGGAATCTCCCATCATCTTCAACCGACTCTCCTCACAATATGATTAAGAAACGTCTACGATCTGAGTTACCGTACCAGGGTAAAGGCTACCCCAGCAGGTGTAAAAAGTAAGCAGCACCCATACTGACCCACATATAACACATGGCAAAACCGAAATTCCATAGGGTGATGCGATATGGATTCACCTTGATTTCACTCGATAGCAGGGAGACGGAAACATTAAATGGACTGTACATAACGGTCGCCAAACTGCAGGAAATCAATACCAGGGCAAAAGAAATCGAAGATACTTGCTCAATCATAGGCTGCAGGATGTTGATCACAAGGGAAAAAGAAACGAGTGGATGAAAACCCACTAGAGCAGTAACAACAAAATAAACAGCGATAAATAGATAGAAAAGCATTGTTTGATCGGCATAGTGAGCAAGCATGTTTTGAAGCTCATGAACCCATTTCGTCTGTGACACCATGTCCACGAAAAGTCCTGCACTCAAAAACATGAAGAAGTAGTTTGAGAGCCGTTTTGTCCGTTCTTTCCAGTGCGGAATGGTGACGGTTAGGTATCTTTTCACTTTCTTTAATACCAACGCTGAACATAAGGAGAAGGGAACAATAACGAGAACGATGGAAAAAAGAAAACCATAGTTTGTCAAATCGTCAACAAGAGAAACAATCATAATAAAGAAAAACAGCATGCCAAACAGCTGCAGGATTTTCTTTTTCATTCGATTTATGTTGTCTGCGGTTACATCCGTTGTCGGAGGTATATATTTTGTACTGTTAGGCTTCTCTACGAACAACCAAACTGGTAAAGTAAACCTAAAGGA
>JACDOF010000014.1 GCA_017656235.1 Brevibacillus sp. | reverse complement strand
TGACCCATTTCCTCCATGGATGCCGAAATCTGCTCCACTGAACTTGCCGTGCTTTCCGCATTTCCCGCTACTTGCTGAATGGAAGCCACCATTTCCTGGATGGCATTTGAAACTTCTTCAGCCGAGGCGGTCAGGCTCGCCGCATTATCCGCTACACCTTTGATCGATTGACCCATTTCCTCCATGGATGCCGAAATCTGCTCCACTGAACTTGCCGTGCTTTGGCCATTGCCAGCAACCTGCTGAACGGAAGCGACCATTTCATGGATAGCTTCCGCTATTTCATTGGTGGAAGAAGCCAGACGATCTGAATGTTTGCTTACCCCTTCCATGGAGTTCGATATCGCTGCAATAATGTCGGATGTGGATTCAATGTCTGACGACTGCTGGCTGCTCCCGTGAGAAATCTGTTCCGCAATTACGGTAAGATCCTTCAGATTTTGTTCTAGTCTTTTTGAATCGGTTATAGCTGCTTCAATTGTCTCGGAGACTCCTGCAACTTTCATAAACTGGTGAGCAAGTTTTTTGGTGAAAGTACTCATGGAATGTTTTCCTCCTTTATTCATTGGTATGGTCAGCCCACATCATCCATTACCTGGGGTTGGATTGACCTAAGGTTATTTGCCAATTTGAAAACTCCGGTTACGTCCAAGATCAGCGCTACGCTTCCATCCCCCAGAATCGTAGCTCCCGATATGCCTTCGACCTGTCCGATATAGGAACCGATGGATTTTACTACAATTTCTTGACTGCCGATCAATTCATCGACAACCAACCCGAGTCGCTTTTCTGCGAGTCCGACAACCACGATAAAAACATGTTTTGTTTTTCTTTTGCCGCAGGACATTCTAAAAAGATCGTGAAGACCGATGAGTGGAAGAATTTTTTCTCTGATTTTTACAACAGCTTGTCCCTTAACGGAGTGGATTTCTTTTTTCGATATACGGACGATTTCGATCACACTGTTCATCGGCAGGGCAAAAGTTGTTTCCTGCAGCTTTATCAGAAGCCCCCGAAGAATCGCTAACGTTAAAGGCAATTTAATCGTGAACTTCGTCCCTTCGCCCGGGCGGGTTTCTACATCGATTAATCCGTTTAATTTCTCGATATGATTTCGGACGATGTCCATCCCGACTCCGCGTCCCGATATATCACTTACGGTTTGAGCCGTCGAAAATCCAGGCAGAAAAATAAGTTGAATCAATTCCTGTTCCGACATCTTTTCGGCATCTTGCGCGGCAATCAATTGTTTGCGTATGGCGGATTCTTTCACTCTCTCCGCGTTAATGCCCGCTCCGTCATCCTCTACCGTCAGCACCACCTGATTTTCTTGATGGGATGCCCTGATCTTTATCGTACCTTTAAGGGGTTTTCCTCGTTTTTTTCTCACTTCCACTTCTTCTATACCGTGGTCTATGGCATTCCGGATCAGGTGAAGCAACGGATCGCTGATTTCCTCTATGACCGTCCGGTCCAGTTCAGTTTCTTTCCCTTCAAGCAGCAGATCGACATCCTTGTTTAACGATCGGGCTAAATCTCGTACCATTCTTGGAAAGCGGTTGAATAATCGCTCGACGGGAAGCATTCGCGTCTTCATCACGGATTCTTGAATTTCCCCAATTATTCGGCTGAAATGGTTGGAAATTCGCTCCAAATCATCGATCGTTTCATCCGCAGAGTAACGATCGCGCAGCAAATTTCCGATTTGGGCGATTCTTGTCTGGTCGATGACCAATTCGCCAACCAAATTCATGATGCTGTCCAAGTGTTCCACATCGACGCGAATCGTATGTCCTGATTTCCTCTCTTCTTTTCTGACCTGGTTTGGGATCGGATTTTCCGTCTCCTCGTCCTTATTGGCATCTGTCAAAGGCAGGAAAGCATCAGCCAAGTTATCATTTGAAAAAGGCACCACTTCGGCATCTTCAACATCAAGAAGCTGTCTCAACGAATGTTGGAGGGCATCAGAATCGGCGTTCGTCTTGACGATATAGGATATTTCATTGAGGTTTGTTTCTTCGATGACGCTGTCCAATTCCGGTTCCGACGAAATAACGGATCCCCACTTCTTAAGATGATTTAACACAATGTAGGCCCGAGGAAGCTTCATCTCACACTGTTCGGATAAACGAACCTTACATCTCCACATTTTTACTATCTGTTTTTTCTCTTCAAACAACTTACTCTTTGATTCGGGGTTCCCTTCCGCCCCATTTTCCAATCGCCGCAATTGATGCACGATGGAATCAATATTGGTTTTTGTAACACCTTCTTGTTCAATTTCTCTTTTCAGCCAGTGTAATTGATCCAGGCATTGAAACAGGATATCCACAACCTGCTGTGTCACCGGCAGGAGTTGATTTCGAATCTTGTCTAAAATATTTTCCATTTCATGGGTCAATTGTTTCATTTCCTCGAAACCCATCGCTGCGGATGAACCTTTTAATGTATGAGCAATCCGAAAAATGTTTTGGATGATTTGCGGAGAATCGCCTTGCTGTTCCAAATTCAGGATCTCCATCTCCAGTAATTGGAGCAGCTCTTCCGCTTCAGACAGGAAGACTCCCATCATTTCCGAACGATCCATATGGGTCTCCCCCTTACCCTACAAGAACATGTTCTAGATTTAAGATGCCGATAAGTCCTTCTTCCGACTGGCCAACCCCTTGAAAATAACTGCTGTCAACGCGAGAAACAATTTCAGTAGAGGGCTGTATATCGGAAAATTTGATCACTTGATTAACTCCATCCACAACGATGCCGATCATTTCTTCGTTATGATTCACCACTACGATTCTTGCTTTATGAAGAGTTACGGGCGTCTCTCCCATTTGAAATCTTTTTCGCAAACTAATGATCGGCACAATTTTCCCCCGAATATTCGTAACACCTTCCAAAAAAGCCTTACTGTTAGGTATTGCTGTTATTTTTTGCATTTTGATGATTTCATAAACTTCCGAAATCTTTAGTGCATATTTTTCCGTGCCCAGTTCAACCACTATATACTGGTCTTGCTGTGAAACTTCCACTATTTCACCCCCCAGGGAACCAAGGAATGTGGTTATGTAATATTTTTCCAATATGTATTTCAAAAAAATATTTTACCTATATCGTGCAAGGAACAACCCAGTACATGTTTTGGGGGTTGATTCAATGGGGATGCCCCTCCATATAGGATAATGTTGACAGGACCCATCTTGTCTTGTAACGTACTGCACGTGCCATACATAACATTTCGCACAACCGAACTTGTGCGACAACAGGAGGGACGGAAATGGAACACGGTATCGAATGCTTGGAGCCGCTTGAGAAGGAGCAAGAGGAGTTGACTGACGAAGAAATTGTCAATATGTTTTTGGCAACATATCACCACTCAAAGAACACGTTGCGAAATTACAAATACGCCATTAAACGATTTCAAAACTTCATCGGTCAAAAGAGGCTTAAAGACGTAACCTGGAGGGATATCGAGCTTTATAAACTGAGTTTGCTCAAAGAGGATCAAAACAATAATCGCCAATATGCCGCAGCGACGATTTCCGTCTTACTGGCTCCTCTTCGATCCCTTTACAAGTGGGGGAACAACCCCAATATATGCTGCTTTACCCACGATCCGGCTGCGAGCGTCAAGAAACCAAAGGTTTCGAACAACAGCAGCCGTCATTTTTTAACGAGAAACGAGGTCATTAAAATATTACAGCAGTTAAACACAATGGGGCTTCGTGATTATGCCATCGGTCTGACCCTGGTTTTGCTTGGGTTGAGAGTTTCCGAATTGGTGTCCATGGAATGGGACGATTTTCATACCGACCCCATGGGAACTTCCGTTTGGCTGACTGTGCTTAATGGAAAAGGACAAAAAGTGCGGGAGGTGAAAGTCCCCGATAAGCTCTGGAATCTGCTCCGTTTGTACCGTATGGAACATGGAGGGAGAGGCAAAGTTTTTCCGCTTACCACCCGTCAGGTTCAACGGATCATCGAAATCGCCCGCAAAAAGGCCGATTTAAACAAAAATGTAACCCCGCACTGGCTGCGGCACACAAACGCAACCTTGGCTTTGTTAAACGGAGCGACTCTGCAGCAGGTTCAACAGACGTTGGGACATTCCCACATCAACACGACTCAGCAGTATATTCATACGGTGGAACAGATCAAGAAAGCGGCTCCGGATTTTGTCGAAGATTGTCTAAAGGAAGTGCTCTAGGGCCATCTGAAAAATCCGGGATTCAGGGCGAGAAGATCCTTGGTCGATGGCCCTTCACAGTCCTCGCAAGCAGAAACACAACCCTCGAATACTCTCACCGAACCGCTGCTTACACACTCTCCGGAAATTGCCAAAATCGGACGCCTTTGCGTCCGATTCCGATGCACGATTGCGCGAACAAAACTCCCTCCAAAAAATAATTGATATAGAATCGTTTGCTATGATATGATCGTGTCGGAAAATGCAAAATTATGTCGCACAAGTTCGGTTGTGCGACATCAAAATTGATCATAATAGTATCATTATCCCAATGAGTGGCATATTCATACATAACTGGACAGGATTTCATTATCCTATTCAACAATCGCCCCGATATTCCTGCTTTGAAGTGAATGGAATGTTTAAGCTTCGCGAAGATCACCCACACTTGGTGACATCCTCTCGAACCGTTTCGTTCTTTACCGAAAGACGCCCCCGTTTCACGTTCTGTCGTGAAACGAGGGCGCTTTTTTCGTGAAAACCATTGGGAATATCGCCTTCCACCTGATCATAATGTTGGGAAAAAAAGAGAGACGCAGGACGCCTTTATGATTGTTTTTTGATGTCAAACGAGCTTTTCAACGGCACAATCCGGTTAAAGACGAGGTGATCGTCCGTCGTATACTTGGGGTCTACGTTAAAGTAACCGTGCCGGAAAAATTGAAACTTGTCCTGCGGCTTCGCTTGTCTCATGTTTGGCTCGACAAAACCGTGCACGATTTCAAGCGAGTTGGGATTGAGGCGATCCAGCAGTGATTGATCCGCCGCATCCTGTTCGTCCAGGAACAGTGAATCGTACAGGCGAAACTCAGCCGGAACAGCGCTTCTGGCCTCCACCCAGTGAATCGTCCCCTTTACTTTGCGGCCGGTAAATCCGCTGCCGCTTTTCGTCTCGGGGTCGTACGTACAGTGCAGCTCGACGACGCGGCCATCTTCATCCTTGATCACGTCGACGCATTTGATAAAATAGGCGTGCTTCAACCTGACTTCATTCCCCGGAAACAGCCGGAAATACTTGCTCGGCGGATTCTCCATGAAGTCGTCCTGTTCGATGTAAATCTCCCTTGAAAACGGAATCTGCCGAATCCCCATCTCCGGGTTCTCGGGATTGATCTCCGCATCCAGCATTTCTGTCTGACCTTCGGGGTAGTTGACAATGACCACCTTGAGCGGACGCAGAACCGCCATCGTACGGGGAGCTTTTAACTTCAGGTCTTCCCGGAGAAAGTGCTCCAACATGCGGGCATCCACCACGCTGTTGCTTCTGGATACGCCGATTTCCCGGGCAAAGGTGCGAATAGACTCAGGGGTATATCCTCTGCGCCGCAGGCCGGAGATCGTGGGCATGCGCGGATCATCCCAGCCGTCCACCACTTTCTCATCGACCAGCTGCTTCAAGTACCGTTTGCTCATTACCGTGTTGGTCATGTTCAGACGTGCAAACTCGTACTGCTGCGGCTGGTGTTCCATCTCGCACTCTCTGACTACCCAGTCGTACAAGGGTCGGTGATCCTCGAACTCCAGGGTACAAAGCGAGTGCGTAACCCCCTCTATGGCATCTTCGAGCGGATGGGCAAAGTCGTACATCGGGTAGATGCACCATTTGGTTCCCGTATGGTGATGGGGCGTATGCGAGATGCGGTAGAGGACGGGATCCCGCAGATTGATATTGGGGGAAGCCATATCAATCTTGGCCCGCAGCACTTTTTCGCCATCCTTGAACTCTCCCCTGCGCATCCTCTCAAACAAGTCCAGGTTCTCTTCGACGGAACGGTTCCGGTACGGGCTCTCCTGCCCCGGTTCGGTAAGGGTGCCGCGGGTAGCCCTGATCTCCTCGGCGGACAAGTCACAAACATACGCTTTTCCCTTTTTGATGAGCAGGACGGCCCGATTGTACATCTCTTCAAAGTAATCGGAAGCGAAGTAAAGGCCGTCCCATTCAAATCCGAGCCATTTCACGTCTTCCTTGATCGCGTCCACGTACTCTTTGTCTTCTTTCAACGGGTTGGTATCGTCGAAACGAAGGTTGGTTTTTCCATTGAACTCATCTGCCAACTCAAAGTTGAGGCAGATTGCCTTGGCATGTCCGATATGCAGATAGCCGTTTGGTTCCGGCGGGAAACGGGTGACGATCTGCTTTACCTTCCCGGACTGCAAATCCTCCTGCACGATCGTGCGGATAAAGTTGGATGAAGCCGACTTGTGTTCCACTGCTATCAACCTTTCATTTCTGTAAAGTCATCGTTCACAACAATGGTATCTCCCTCCCATAATACTGTGTACATAAGCAGAGTTCAACTTTTGCTGCCTGGTCCGTTGTCCAGGGGCATGCTGACACGATCTTTCCCTTCATGGCCTTCTTGATTCAACTGGAAAAACCAGGGATATTTCTTGTCCCAGCATACAACTTACTTTGTCAGAAAAATAAAATATTTGCGCGATATCTCTCATCCTTTCCTGATTTTATCCTCATTTTCCTAAGATCATTCTATTTTTTTGATTAAGAAAACTTCATTATTGAAAGTTTTTGGATTTTTATTTCTTCTTCTGTTCAATTATAATAAGTGTATCCATCAACCAATTATAAAACATGCCAAAAAAAGGGGGTAACAGGATGGATGGACAAATTCTTATCTCGATCATCATCTACATGGCGGGCATGCTGCTGATCGGCTATTCCGCCTACAGGCGTACCACCAATCTGTCTGACTACATGTTGGGCGGGCGCACGCTGGGGCCGGCGGTAACCGCACTAAGTGCCGGCGCATCCGATATGAGCGGCTGGCTGTTGATGGGGCTGCCGGGAGCACTCTTTGCCGAAGGAATCAGCAGCGCATGGATTGCGATCGGGCTGACCCTGGGGGCCTACGCCAACTGGCTGTACGTCGCTCCTCGACTGCGGACGTACACGGAGGTGGCCAACAATTCGATCACAATCCCGGAGTTTCTGGAACACCGCTTCGGCGACAGCACCAATATCCTGCGTCTCATATCAGGCTTTGTCATTATGGTTTTCTTCACCTTTTACGTCTCTTCCGGACTCGTCTCGGGTGCTGTCCTGTTTGAAAACACGTTTGGTCTCGACTATCAACTTGGCTTGTGGTTGATTGCCGCAGTTGTAATCGCTTACACCTTGTTTGGCGGTTTTCTCGCGGTTAGCTGGACCGACTTCGTACAGGGAACGATCATGTTTATCGCTTTGATTCTGGTCCCGCTGGTAACCGTAATGGAGGCAGGCGGCATTGGTCCGTCATTTGCTCGCATCCAGTCCATCGATCCTGCCCTGCTCGATTTGTTTAAAGGAACCAGCCTGCTCGGCATCATCTCACTGTTCGCCTGGGGACTTGGCTACTTCGGCCAACCACACATCATCGTGCGCTTCATGGCGATTTCCTCGGTAAAAGAGCTGAAGAACGCCCGCCGCATTGGCATGGGCTGGATGATCTTTTCGCTGATTGGCGCGATGCTGACCGGACTGTTTGGAATCGCTTTCTTTTCCGGGGAAGGTCTTACGCTTGCCGATCCGGAGACGGTCTTCATTGAACTGGGCCGCATCCTGTTCCACCCGATCATTACCGGGTTCCTGCTGTCGGCGATCCTGGCCGCGGTGATGAGTACCATCTCGTCGCAACTGTTGGTGACATCCAGCTCGCTGACCGAAGACTTGTACAAAACGTTCTTCCGCCGCTCCGCTTCCGATAAGGAACTGGTCCTGATCGGCCGGCTCTCCGTTTTGCTGGTGGCGCTTGCCGCTCTGCTGATCTCCTACAACAAAAACGACACCATCCTGTCCCTGGTCGGCTATGCGTGGGCGGGCTTCGGCGCATCGTTCGGGCCGGTGATATTGCTCAGCCTTTACTGGAAACGGATGACAAAATGGGGAGCACTGGCCGGAATGCTCGCCGGAGCCAGTACCGTCATCATATGGACGCGCTTTGACGTCCTCAAAGATTTGCTTTACGAGATGATCCCCGGATTCGCCGTCAGTTTGCTTGCGATCGTCATCGTCAGCCTGCTGACAGCGAAACCTGCGGAAAAACTGCAGCAGCAGTTTGAACAAACGAAAGCACTTCTGAAAGAGAGCCGATAAGGCACACCATCGCAGCAGCTGCCTCGTCGGACGATGAGCGGCTGGAACAAATCAAAAAGACGGGGGAAGAGGAGTCAGCGGATGTCTTTTTCCGAAATGACTTGGATGCCGTTTCGCTCCAGGAGCGCGGTCGTCACTCCTACCCCGTTCTTCTTTTCTCCACGAAATGTTCCGTTGTAGATATACGTACTGCCGCAAGACGGGCTGTTCTCTTTCAGGACCGCCTGCGTCGCCCCCACCTTCCGAGCCAGCTGCAGTGTCTGCTGCGCCCCCCTGATGAACTCCTCGGTGACATCCCGACCGCTTGCATCAACCACCCGGGCTTTTCCGTCCAACACATCATAGCCGTCACCTCCAACGATTTCCGCAGGCAGCCGCGGCGTGGGCAGACCGCCAAGCTGTTCGGGACAGACCAGCATCGCTTTTCCGTTCTTCACCAACTGATCCACAGCTTCCACATAAGCGTCTTTCCCGTCGTAACGGGTTGCCAGTCCAGCCATACAAGCACTGATCAGAATCATTTGTTACCCCCCTTGTCTCGGGCTTGCTTTTTTATTCTGCCGCATCGCGGTCCGTGTATGATCATGTTCATCGCAGGTTGCTGCCTGTTTTGGGACGATTTCCGATGGTCTAAAAAGGGCAATAATGTAAACATTTCAATATTTCTTAACTATATTGACAGTCCAAGGATAACAATCCCGTGTAAAATGTAAATAGTGGTTTATTCCAGATTTCCCGCGGGTAATTCCTTTGACAGAGACCCGCAGACAAACGAAAGGGGGGCACTGTGATATGCTGCATGTAATCCGCAGCACCTTAACCAACAAAGAAGGATTTATGATTTTTCTTCTCTGGAACCATCTCTGGATTGCCGGTTGGCTCGCCCTGTATGAAGACATTTCCTACTTTTCACTGGTTTCGCTGGGCTTGCTGGTAACACTGATCGTTTCTCCCTATTATTTTATCAACAAAAATAGTCCGTGGATCAGGTATTTGGTAGCCATCGGCTTCCTGTTTTACTCCATTTCGTTTGATCACTACAGTCAGCTGCCAGAAATGTCCTACCTCTCCTTTATCATTCTTGGCTTCCTCGCTGCTTACCTCGATTGGAAGCTGATCGTCTCCAGCGGAACGATGCTGTTGATTGCCACGGTGGTCGGGTATTACACCGGGTATTACCACATCTTTCAAGGGGATTATTCCGAGATAGATTTGTTGCTGAAAGTGATCGCTTTCATCTTGATGATTGCCGCTCTCTCTTACCTCTGTGCAGCAGGACAGGTCACCTTGGCCAAAGTGGAAGCGGCACGCAGCGAAGCGGAAGAAAAGGAGCAGCGCCTGCGCAAGCTGCTTGACGACATTCAGTATGTAACGGAACAGCTGGACAGCACATCGGTTCAAGTGCACGACCACGCTGAAGTGACAAAACGGAACAATGACGAAATGATGGTCGCGTTCCGTGAAGTGGCAACGGGTATGGAAACTCAGGCGAATTCGACGGTGAAGATCGACGAAGAAGTCCGGTCAATCGACCGGGAAATCGAGCAGGTCAACAAGGAAGCCAACGCAATCAAGGAAGAAGCAGAGAAAAACAACCGCCGCCTGGAGACGGGCATCGAGATGATGAACGAGCTGTCGCAGCAGATGCAGCATATCGTGGAAACCGTCCGCGTAGCTTCCAAAACCATCTATCAACTGAATCAGCAGTCGGACAAGGTGGAACAAATCGTCGGGACGATTCATCAAATTGCCGATCAAACCAATCTGCTGGCTCTTAATGCCGCCATCGAATCGGCTCGCGCCGGCGAGCACGGTCGCGGATTTGCCGTAGTGGCTGACGAAGTGCGCAAGCTGGCCGAACAAAGTGCTCAAGCCACCCAGGAGATCAGTGCCATCCTGCAGTCGCTGCATCAGGAGAGCCAGAACGCCGTTGAGCAGATGAAAAACGGCGAATCTTCCGTTTCCAAGGGGCAAGAGCTGACCAACCGCACGCTGGCCTCCATTCAGAAAGTGAAAGCAGGAATGGAAGGGTTCCTCGGTGCTGTTGAAAACGTGCGTGCCAGCATGGATCAGGTGAAGCGGCGATCAAGCGAGGTGTCCCAGGAGATGTCTACCATCACCCAGGTGACGGAGGAGTCGGTCGCCAGCCTGGAAGAGCTGTTTGCCACCGCAGAGACACAGCATGAAAAAATCAACCACATTACGAAAGAAATCGGCCAGCTAAGCGAGTTGGCGGCCAAGCTGCAGCAATCGTTTCGCTAAGCACAGCACTGGCAGCAGCTCTACATAACTGCCTGGTGCAAAACACACAAGGAGAATCGGCTTCATCTGCTGATTCTCCTTCTTTACATGAAACTGGTATTTTTCACGAGGAACATCGGTGAAACTGCTTCTTCGCTTTTGTATCCTGAGTGCAGCAAGCACTCGCCTCATCATGAGGGATGTCAGCATCCGATTTCGTATAGAAAAACTCCCATTCGTTGCCGTCCGGGTCGCGAACCCAAAATTTATCTTGAGTCGCGTAGCAGCAGACTGTGTTGAATTCATCCTTATCTGCGAACAAACCGAGCTTCTCCAAGCGGTCTTTGTGGGCAAGGACTTCTTCCGTAGAGGCTACCTGAAAACCAAAGTGACTGACCTGATTCCCACTCACTTCCTGCCTGGCGTTGAGTGTAAAGTTCAACCCTGGTGACTCAAGAAGGAACTTGGCATAATCCGGTTTTACCTTTACCGGATCGGTACCAAACAGCTTGGAGTAAAAGGCGATCGATTTCTCCAGGTTTGTCACATTGATGCCGACGTGAACGTACTTCATGGGCAATCCTCCCTATATCAAAATAATTTGATGTTTTTATCAAAAAAATTTGATGTTTGGTGTAAAAAAACCTAGCAGCAATGATTGCTGGCGCGAAAAATGCAGCAAAGTTCCTCGGAAAGAAGGTGATTGACCTCGCCATGATTTAATTCGTAGTAGTTCCAGGTCCCATCTGTCTCTTTTGTGATCAGACCGGCATCAAGAAGAATCTTTAAGTGATAGGACAACTTGGACTGGGCCATCCCCATGATCTCCGCCAAATCACATACACAAACCTTTCCCCGCTGCGTCAATTCGTACATGATTTGCAATCTCTTCTTATCGGCCAGAGCCTTGAACTTTGCTTCATACCGTTCAAACGTTTCGTCCATGCTGCTCAATAGCGGCAGTTGCTTCATTGCTGTCACCTGCATCAAATTTTTTTGATGTTTTAACTGTATCACGAATGATTTCCCTGCGCAAGAAAAAATATCAAATGTTTTCCCGGTACGGCTGGATAATGCCGCACGCCAATCGCTTGCCGGAGTCGCCAGCCGGTTGTGTCCGGTAATCGTCCGGATTTTGATGGATGATGACCGTTTTTCCAATCACGTCTGCCACCCGAAAGCGATTCGTAAAAAAGCACATCCAAGCGTAACCGTTGTTGGAAAAGAGAACGGGGAAGTCACCAGCGTGATTGCCGTGCGGCTGGTCGGTCGGATTCCAGTGTTCGCCTGCGGCTTGAAACGGATTATCCGGATCGCCTATTTCACAACTTCCGTTTTCATGGATGTGAAAACCGTGCGGCCCAATCGGAGCTTGATTGGCGCTTCCCGGCTGATAGGGCGGAAGCCCGGATATCTCTGCACACACCTCTGCTCCGCCGGAAACATCGGTAAATACCACGGTGCCGCGAAGTTGGGGCGCCAGCGGTCCCCCTTTGATGTGTGCAATCGCACGAGCCGTTCCGCTCTCCTCTGGATAATAGGTCGAGACCGGCAGGTAGTGGACCAGCCAAGGATATGCGTAAATAAAACAACCTCCTCCTAAAATGTGCCATTATCGGCTCTTTCCATCTTATGTGGAGGACAAATGCGGGGTTCATCCCTCTGGCTTCGTTTGCGCAAGGACGTGCCACAACCCCGGTTTGCTGAGCGATACCGCATCTGCACCGTGCCGCAGGGCTTCGCTCGTCTGTTCTTTGGTCCGAATCAAGCCCCCCAGAATAATCGACTGCGGATCAGCTCTCCTTTGGTTGACAAAAAACGCTGCAGTATAATATGATTTGTTTCGAATTCGAGATAATTTCATTCGAGATATTTTGTTTTTTTCATACCACGACTCCGGTGTCCACGAAAGGGAGAGAGTGGTAGTAATATCGAGAGAGGTGTTTTCAATGATCAACGTTTATCCCGCAGAATCGCGATATACGGCTGACCACGGATGGCTGAAAAGCAGCTTTAGCTTTTCCTTTGCAGAGTATTACGATCCGCAAAACATGAACTTTGGTTCGCTGCGCGTATTAAACGATGATATCGTAAAGCCTGGCATGGGGTTTGGTCCCCACCCCCATGAAGAGATGGAAATCGTGTCAATCGTGTTGAAAGGTTATTTGGAGCATAAGGACAGTACCGGCCATACTGCAACCACAACCTTTGGAGGAGTGCAGCGAATGACGGCCGGAACAGGGGTGGTTCATTCAGAGATGAATCCCTCTTCTACAGAAGACGTGAACTTTTTGCAGATGTGGTTTCTGCCGGAGGAAACCGGTTTGCCCCCTTCCTATCAACAAACAAACTTTGATGTAAACAAGATGAAAAATCAGCTTCTTCCCGTTGTAACCAGGAACCCGTCTTCTGATGATGTGGCCCATATCCATCAGGATTTAACCATCTATTTGTCTGATTTGGAGAAAGACAAGCAGATCACCTTTACCCAACAGAGCGGCCGCAGAATCTTTTTGTTTGTCATCGAGGGCGATGTTGTGATCAATGGTGATACGACGTTAAGCAGGCGTGATTCAGCGCGCATTACGGATACAACCGAATTGAATCTGACCACCAAAACGGGAGCGCGTTTCATGCTGATTGATTTGGTTTGATACATGTCTGCCTAAACCTGTTATCCTCGAAGGTAGCAGGTTTTTTCTATTATTTTCGTGGATGCCCCCGACGGGATCTTGGGGTAGCGGGCAATCAGTCGTGGTTACAGGTTGAATGCAGATACAGGTTGTTATACTTTAGAAAAGAATAAGGTTCGTATGGCGATTGTTGGAGGGGTGCGGGATGATATTTTTCCAAAAACTCTTTTTGCGATTCATACAGGTAAGCAGTCGTTTCATTTTTCTCGTGTCCACTTTATTGATCCTGATCAGTTCGTTTTTGATCTACTGGCTGGAGCCGGACACGTATGAAAATCCGTTTAACGGTTTCTGGTGGGTGATGACAACCGTTACGACGGTCGGATACGGCGACTTTTATCCGCAGACGGTTGCCGGCAAGTTCCTCGGCATTTTTCTGTACATCTTCGGCATCGGCCTGATCTCGGTCGTCATCAGCAAAACGGTAGACTTCATTTTTGTTTACAACCGGAAAAAGGAGGAAGGGAAGTTGCGTTACCAAGGCGAAAACCATTTCGTGATCATCGACTGGAGCAAAAATGCAGAACTGGCCATCCAGGAAATCCTGAACAGCGACCCTGCCGTAGAAGTCGTGCTGATTGACCAGCTTGCGAAAACACCTATCACTCATAACAGGGTCCATTATATCCAGGGCAATCCCGTACACAAGGACACGATGGAACGAGCCAACCTGGCCAAAGCCAAAGCCGCCTTTATCTTTGCCAACGAGGTAACGGAGTATCAAAACGTCATCCGCGACACTTCCTTTATCGATGGCAAAACCCTGCTGATTGCAACGGCGATTGAGCGCCATTACAGCGACATCTACACGATCGTGGAAGTGAAAGACAGGGACAATATTCAGAACTTCATACATGTCAACGTCGACGAATTCATCCTCGGAACCGACACGGTATCGCAATTGGCCGTCCGCTCCGCTTTCAGTCCCGGTGCCTCCAAAATCGTGACGCAGCTCTTGTCGACACAGGTGGGAGACGATCTGTACGAGATCAAGAAACGGCCCCATTGGAAAACCTACCGGGACGCATTTACCGAACTGTTAAGCGAAGGGGCTACACTCGTCTCCGAAGGGCAGCATCTCAACATCAATCGCCGCCTGGATGAGACCATTGCGGAGGATGCCCGCCTGTTTGTCATCTGCGACAAGGAGACATATCAACGTTTGCGGCAGGCTTGATCGACCAGAGCAAGGGACACCTCCCTGAAAAGGCAAGGTGTCCCTCTCGCTTTCGTTAAGGGCTTGCTCCATCTCTGTTGCTCCTCTAACACCTCATCGGGTAAAAGAAAATTTGCTCCATGGCTGCAAATAGTCCAAAAGGAAAAGCTCCTCCTCTACAATGCGCCCTACCACATTGGTCTTGCCTGTGTTTTCCATGTCCTGAAGAGCGATCTGCAGTTCTCCCTTGTACTGGCCGTACCGTTCGTTTTCGATTAAAATATCACCACGCCGAATCGGCGGGGTATAAGTAGGGGGAAATGCCTCCTCCCTGTATTTGATGCGCGATTGTGTGGACCGGATCAGGTAGTCGGAAACATCGCCGCGGTACACGTGAAGTTCATCCAGTACGATTTTTTGCTCCACCTCCGTAATCGTCTCGTGCAGATCCACACGAAACGTCAGCATTTCGGGATTCACCTGCTTCAGCGCACGCAATTCCTCCTCGGAGGCATAGGCGTTTGCGATGATCACATCATCAATCAAGCCGGTTGCAAACAGATGCTTTGCCTGTACATCAATGGGCAGGTACCTGTGCATTTCCAGCGTGCACATACCTTCCATAATGGGCCATGGACCAAAGGTTGCTGTCTGTGAGTTGACGAACGCCGCCGTCCGAATACCGTACTCCTTGTACTGCTTGCTGCAGGCAAGAAAGTGGGCAAGGGATAATCCGCTGTAGCGATGCGGATAAAAGTTGTGGGAAGCTATCAGGTTATGCCGATTCGGCTGATGTGTGAACAGGTTGTCGATATATTTCGTGCCACTGCTCATGTTCACTTCGATTTTCAAGCCGTAGGGATTGTAGGTCATCAAGGCTTCCTCATGCCCGGTAAATCCAAGGTCTAGGCGAATACCGTAAGCTCCCAGTTTGTGGAAGAAAGACAAATCGTTATAGGAAATCCCCAATTTGGCAAACACCCGCGGTGCAATATCGACGATCACCTGCATGTCCCGCTGATTGGCATACTCGATGATCTCCCGGAAGTCGGCCAAGATGCTCTCTGCGTCGCCTTCAACGGATAACAAGCAGGTAAACACTCGGGTAAACCCATGCGAATGCGCCAGATCCACGTATTCCTTATCCTTTTCGACAGTTGAATGTTCCGGGTAGATTGAAATGCCAAGCCGGTTCACCCACCTTGCACCTCCCTGTACCGTTCCCATATGGTTGTTATCTGTTTTGCTCCGCCTTTAGTTTCTTGATAATCCGAATCATGTGTTCAATCAGTTTGTACTCGCTCATGGCGGTCATCAGATGATCCTGGGCATGAATCATCAAAAGCGATTTTTCCGGGCCGCTGCCGTTTAACTCCGCCTGAATCAATGCGGTTTGGGTTTTGTGGGCCAGAGTTAACTCCTCGTCAGCCTGCTTCATCAATTCTTCGGCCTTGCCGAAGCGGTATTCTTCTGCCTCTGTCAACGCCTCAAACGCAAGTCCTCGGGCGTTTCCACTGTGGACAATGATGTTAAAAATATCCTGTTCGTTTTTCATCAAATGCTCCATGTTTCTCTTCCTCCCTGCTGTCTCATGTGCTCTTGCCGGCATGGCCAAAAAATTGCGGCAGATATTCCTTGTGAGCTTCCAGCATCTCGTCCAGGACCGCTTTGGCTACCTCATCACCGGGCACCAATGGATTGATCGTCATCGCCAGCAGAGCCTTTTCATAGGAACCGGTTACAGCTGCTTCAACCGCAACTCGTTCAAACGACTTGACTTGCTGTACCAGTCCATTGATGGCGGCGGGAAGTTCGCCTACGGCAAGCGGTTTGGGTCCTGCTTTCGTGATGATGCAATTTACCTCAACCGCCGAATCATCGGGAATTCCCTGGATGGCTCCATCATTCCGAACGTTAACGGTCTGGATATCTCGTTTGTCGTTGTGCAGGGAAGAGATCAAACGACAGGCAGCATCGCTGTAGTAGGCACCACCGCGCTTTTCCAGCTGCGGAGGCTTTTTGTCCAGCGTTCTGTCCCGGTACAGGCGAAACAGTTCGTCTTCAAGCCTTTGCACAACTTCGGCGCGTGTGGTTCCGGAGGCGAAGGCCGCCAGTTCTTCCTCCAGAATTTGTTTGGTCTTGTAGTAGTAGCGGTGATAGGGACACGGAATCACCCCCAATGCCTTGAGAAAAGCAGGCTCCCACGGGATCGGAGCGATGTTTTGCATCGACATTTGGGTTTCCGGGGCAGCCAGCAAATCCAACACATCAGCGGTCACATCTCTGCCGTCCACCAGAACACGAAGTCCGTACACCAGATGATTTAACCCGGCAAAGTCGATGTGAAGACGCTGCTCGTCCACCTGCAGCATTTTTGCCAGCGTCATCTTGGTGGTGATCGGCACGTTGCAAATCCCGATTACCTTTTGGTGCCGGCTGTATCGCAGCAACGCCTCGGTAACCATGCCCGCCGGATTGGTAAAGTTGATCAGCCAGGCATCCGGGCACAGCTTATGCATTTCTTCCGCAATCTCCAGCAGTACGGGGATCGTCCGCAGTGCCTTAAACAAGCCACCCGCTCCGTTTGTTTCTTGCCCAATGATACCGTGCCGCAGCGGGATGCGCTCGTCTTTTATCCGCGCTGCCAACCCGCCGACACGCATTTGCGTTGTGACATAATCAGCGTCTTCCAACGCCTCCTGACGATCAAGCGTGAGATAAATATCCATGGGGACGCCCGCTTTGCGGACCATACGCTTGCACAAGTTCCCCACGATCTCCAGCTTCTCTTTTCCCTCTTCAATGTCGACCAGCCATAACTCCCGGACCGGCAATTCATCGTAACGCTTCAAAAATCCTTCCACCAGTTCCGGCGTATAGCTGGAGCCGCCACCAATGGTGACAATCTTTACGCCGTCTTCCTTCACGATACCGACTCTCCTCCGCTTGGAAAGAATGCGTCCATGTATCTCTCTATCCTAAAACAGAAATACCAGATAATAGCTGGCGAGTGTACAAACAACCAAGGAGCCTGCAAAAAACTTCCATGCGTGAGTGCGGTTCCTGTATTTTCCTTCAAAATAGAGGAAAACGATGGTTACTCCGATCCCGCCTGACAGGCTGTTGAGGATAAACAAACTTACCTGCTTGGTCAGCCCGATTAAGGTAAGCAAGGGAGTAAAGATCAGGTTTGCGGCTACCACAAATGCAAGGAAAAAGAAAGCGCTGCGAAAACGAAACCGGATGAAGCTGCTGTCGCCCATCGCTTCTTCCTCTCCTCTCTTGCCACGCCTTGTTTCGGCAGTTCGTTACGCCCCAACCGTTTCTTCCATTTTTTCCTGTTCCAGGATTTTCTTCTCGTACATTTTAAAGAACGGGAAGTATACGACGAATGAAATCGCGATGTTGATGAAAACAAGAATAACGGCTCTCCAATCGCCTCCGGTGGCCAGGTAAGCGCCAATTGGTGCGGGCAGCGTCCACGGAGGCATGATATACGTTGGATTTACAAACCCCAGTACGGTTGCAAAATAGGAGAGTGTCGCCGTAATCAGCGGTGTCAGCACAAACGGAATGATCATCGTTGGGTTTAATACAATGGGCACCCCGAAAATGACTGGTTCGTTAATATTGAAGATTCCCGGCACAACGGCTGTTCTACCCAACGTTCTGCTGTATTTGGATTGGGAGAAGAACAACATGCAGATTACGAGTCCCAGGGTAGCCCCGGAGCCACCAATCCAGATGAACCACTGGTAAAATGTTTCCGGCGCAACATGTGGAATCGTTTCCCCCGCTGCCACGGCTTCTGCGTTTTTGGCAAGGTAAACTTCCCACAGCGGCCGTGCTATGGTTCCAACGATGGAGACGCCATGGATTCCAAATGCCCAGAAAAACGTAATCAGGAAGACCGGGATCAGGATACCTGGCAGACTATCCCCAGCCTGAACGAGCGGGGCGACCAGTTTATCAACCAATGAGTGCAAGTCAAGGCCAAGCACAACGGTGATCATCGTCATCAGAACAATCACAATCGCTACCGGGATCAGGGCTTCGAAAGAACGAATCAATGACGGCGGCACTTGCTCCGGCATTTTGATTGTGATGTTTTTTTGTTTGCAGATGCGCAGAATCTCCACGGCAAAAATAGAAGACAACATCGCCACAAACAAACCATGACCGCCCAAGTTGGTCATTGGCAGGACATATCCAACGCCGTCCATCACTTTGGGCGCAATGGTGAGCAAATAGGCCGCGATGGCAATCTGGGCACCTGCCAGCGGATCAACATTGTAGCTCTTGGCCAGATTGTGGCCGATGCCGTACGCGATATAAAGTGACATGATGAACATGGTAAGTCGATAAGGAATCAAGATTTCCAACACATGCTCTTTTGCCCACTGGGCGATGGCCCAATCAGCAGGTACCGGAGGAAATGCAATAATCAGGAAAAAACTGCCGATGATAATAAAGGGTAATGCGGAAATGACGCCGTCGCGAATGGCTCGCAAATGACGCTGCTCAGCCAATCGCGCTACCGGTCCGGAAAAATACCTGTCCAGAAAGTTTACAACCCTGTCCACATGAATCCCTCCCTTGTCTGTCTGCGCTTCACTGCGTTAGCCTACCAACTCTTTCACTTTTTGAAAAAGAAGTGGCCCGCCTAATGGCGTGTATGCTTGTGGCGGGATCAGATCACAGGGGACCGAAGCCGCCTCTGCCTCTTTTTTCAACCAATCAAAACGGTGCCGCACCTGCGGGGCTACCATGGCAGCATCCCATCCTTTTTTCACCTCCTCGCCAAACTCCTGTGTACTGACCGCCAGCACTTCCATCTCGATGCCATTTTTCTCGGCTTCCTTTTTGAGCGCGTTTACCACAATCGCGCTGGACATGCCAGCAGAACAGACAAACAGTATTCTCATCAAAAACCCTCCTTTGACAATCGGTTCTCTATTTTCCTTGGCGGGAATTCCTCATCATATCCCATATTTTCTATTGGAAGCGATTACATTTTACCATTTTTGAAACATTCAATCAAACTATAATTGAAATTTTCCGAAACAATATTTCACATCGGGCAAAAAAACACCTCCTCTTTTCCTTCCTTGCCTATCTCCTTGATTTCAGGACTTCTTCCCGAATCTCGTTAAACCTGTCCATAATGGAATGGCCGATGCGGTTAAAGACGCTGATATACAAGGTATCAATAAGGGTCAATTGCATGATGCGTGAAGCCATGTTGCCGACGCGGAAATCCTGTTCAATGGTTGGCGTGCACAGCTTGATGTCCGCTTCTTTATACAATGGCGATTTGGCCATATTGGTAATCGCGATTACAGTAACCTCTTTCTTTTTGGCAAACCGGACCATATCCAGTACTTCCTTGGTGCTGCCGCTCACAGAAATCGCTACCAGCACTTCACCTTTCTTCATATTGGATACCACCGGCAGCATCAGGTGAAAATCAGCATGTAGTGCAGATTGGTAGCCAATCTTTTGGAATTTGTGGCAGGCGTCCATGCAGACCGCAAAAGAACCGCCCACCCCGTAAAAAATAATCTGTTTCGTACCCAAAATCGCCTCAATGGCCTTTTCCAACTCTTTTTTTTCAAGCGTTGTGGTCATTTCTTCAATCGCTGTCTTGTTGTGGTAGAGTACCTTCTGGAACATATCATATGGCGTATCCTGTTTGTGAATGACGGAAAAGTCGCTTACGTTCATATCTGACCGGATCAGATCGCGAACCAGGGCCATTTTAAACGCTGTAAAGCTGTTAATCCCGATTGTCTTGCAAAAACGGACAACACTGGCTTCACTTGCTCCCGCCCGTTTGGAGAGTTCTTTCGTCGTCATGTTGGGGACCATTTCCGCATGCTTCAATATATAGGCTGCAACTTTCTTCTCCGCGATTGTAAACCGATCCATATCATTCTCAATCTTGGCCAGGAGGGTTGAATGCTTCATATGTGCAGCCACCTTTCTTTTTTATTCCTGATCCGGTTTCGTCTACTCTCATGAATTGGACATTTCTACAAAAACCCCTGTTTGGCCCTAATCAATGATCCCTACGGTTCCCCGAACACCTGCACATTCCGCGTACGTAGAGAAAGGGGATGTCCCACCTAACGGAGACATCCCCTCTTGCGGACAAACATACCATTTCTCCAACTCGCGGTTGGTTTACGAAGCTTGTTCCTGATCCCTCTTGTATTCCTTTACCCAGTAATCCGCATTTTTCACACCCAGCTTCTCTGCGTTGTACACGGGATCACGTCCTTGTTTTTTCTGCTCCTCATAATCCTTCAGGGCCTGTATCGCCGGCTTATGCAGGATCAGGATGGCAATCAGGTTCAGCCAAACCATGATGCCCAGGCCAATGTCCCCCAACGTCCAGGCGATGCTTGCCGTTTTGACGGATCCGTAGAATACAGCGGCAAGGAGAACCACCTTCAAGATGAACATCGGTATCCGGCTGTCCCTTCCACGGGTGAGATAGGCAATATTGGTTTCCGCGATATAGTAGTAAGCCATGATGGTAGTAAAGGCAAAGAAGAAGAGCGAAACCGCCACAAATCCCGAGCCGAAGCCGGGTAGAACCGTCTCAACGGCTGCTTGCGTAAAGGCCGGTCCCGCCTCCACGCCGCTCAGATTGTTGACGAGAAACGTCCCATCTGGTGCTTGCGTGTTGTACATACCGGTAAACAGAATCATGAATGCCGTTGCCGAGCACACCAAAAGGGTATCGATATAGACCGAGAAAGCCTGCACCAGCCCTTGTTTGGCCGGGTGGGAAACCTCGGCGGCAGCAGCGGCGTGCGGACCCGTTCCTTGACCCGCTTCGTTGGAGTATACGCCACGCTTTACGCCCCAGGAGATCGCCATCCCGATAATGCCGCCAAAGACAGAATCGACCGCAAATGCGCTTTTAAAGATCAGGGCCAGTACCGCCGGCAGTTCCGTAATATTGACCAGGACGATGAGCAGGGATACCAGAATGTAACCGACAGCCATGAACGGCACAATGTACTGGGCTACCCGGGCAATCCGCTTCACCCCGCCAAAAATGATCAAAGCCAGCAGCAGCACGATTCCCAATCCCGTTACCGTTGGGCTGATTCCAAACGCATTTTCCAGACCGGATGCGATCGCATTGGACTGGACACCCGGCATCAGCATCGCCATCGCGACAAATGCCGAAATGGCAAACAGTATGCCGTACCACTTCCAGCCTGTACCCTTTTCGATGTAATAGGCCGGACCACCCCGGTATTGGCCATCCTGCTTTTCTTTGTAAATTTGAGCCAATGTCGATTCTACGAAAGCGCTTCCAGCTCCGATGAAAGCAATGGCCCACATCCAGAACACGGCGCCAGGTCCGCCATAGAAAATCGCCGTCGCCGTTCCCGCGATATTACCTGTACCCACACGGCCCGACAAGGCGATCGACAGAGCCTGGAACGAGGAGACACCGGCATCGGAGCTCTTCCCTTTGAACATCAGAAGAACCATGTCTTTCAAATGTCTTACCTGTAAAAAGCGTGTTATTAACGAAAAGAAAAGTCCTACGCCAAGACAGAGATAAATCATCGGTTGGCTCCACAGTATCTCGTTAATCGTGACAAAAAACTGTTCCAACGAACTCCCCCCTTGTGCAAAAATTTGAATTTTTCCTGCGTTTTGAATTATAAATCAAGTTTTGCCGACAAACAACCTTCTTCTCAGATTTTCTTTAAGTAAATGATGGGAAACTCAACCTGCGTATCGTTTCTAACAAAAAAACGGAGACGTCATGCTGTCTCCGTCATACCTTTGATGATAAATATGATTGAAAACAAGTTCAATACTATGTTAAAATAAGTACCGGCTTCGATTCATTCTATAATATTTTATCATAATTACCCAACATAATCTTAGCACAAGAGTGCTGGTTTGTCAACGTATTGTCTGAAACATTTTGTCCACATGTTTATGTTTCCGAACAAGATTCTCGTGAAAAGGAGCGGTTCTGTGAGTACGGAGAGACAAGAATGGCAGGAAGAGCAGCAGCGTGTCGATCAGGTAGTAAACGCGATCACCAACCGAATCGCTGCTCTTCAGCAAGATGTCAGCCAGATCAAGGAAGAAGTCGTTCATATCCGCAAGCACTTCTGGGATGACGTTACCGTTAACTTCGATGACCCGAACGAAACGGTGGAAACATACGCCAGCATGAAACAGCAGGCGGAAGTACTGGCGGAACGGGAACGTACCCACCGTCATGCCCACCGTGAATTGACCACCTTGATGAAGCTGAAAGAGTCTCCTTACTTCGGCCGGATTGATTTCAAGGAAAACGGAGCTCAAACAACCGAGCGCATCTATCTGGGCATCGCTTCTTTCCTCGATGAAGACGAGGAAACCTTCCTTGTTTACGATTGGCGGGCACCGGTGGCCAGTCTGTACTACGACTATCCGCCCGGACCTGCACAGTACGACACACCCGGGGGATCCGTAAGCGGCACGCTGGAGCTGAAACGGCAGTTCGTCATTCGTGACGGACGTATCCGGAGCATGTTTGACACCAGCGTGACAATTGGCGATGAGCTATTGCAGGAAGTATTGGGCAAACACGCCGATACCAAGATGAAAAACATTGTCGCGACCATCCAAAAAGAGCAGAACCAGATCATCCGCAATACCCACAGCGACCTGTTGGTGGTACAAGGGGCGGCGGGCAGCGGCAAGACGTCAGCCGCCCTGCAACGAGCCGCTTATTTGCTGTACCGCTACCGGGATACACTGCGAGCCGAACATATCGTCCTGTTTTCGCCGAACCCGATGTTTACCAGTTACATCTCCACCGTCCTTCCCGAATTGGGGGAGGAAAATGTGCAGCAGACGACCTTTCAGGAGTATCTGGAACACCGACTGGGCAAAATCTTTCGCCTGGAAGACCCTTTTGAACAACTGGAATACGTGCATACCGCCAGCGGTGAAACGGGTTATGAGACTCGACTCAACGGCATCCGTTACAAGTCCTCCCTCCCCTTTCTACATCTCATGGAACGCTATCTTGCCTATCTCGCCGGGGAAGGGATGATCTTTACCGATCTCGTGTTCCAGGGGCAAACGGTTGTCGCCGCCGAGCAGATCAAGGAACGTTTCTATTCGCTTGACGCTTCCCTGCCCATTCCCAATCGGCTGAGATTAACAGCCGATTGGCTGCTTGCGGAGTTGAAAGAACAAGCGCGGCTGGAACGGAAGAAACAATGGGTATTGGAGGAAGTGGAGCTGCTTGACCAGGAGGCGTACCAGTGGGCCTATCGGCAGCTTCAAAAGAAGAAGCAGCGGTTTCGAGGACGTACGTTTGACGATCACCGACTGGAAGAAAAAGTGCTGGCTGCCGCGGTGGTAAACAGGCACTTCAAACCACTGCGAACGGAAGTAAAACGACTGCGCTTCATCGACGTTCCCGCCATCTACCGGCAGTTGTTTGCCGATCCGGAACTGGTCTGCCGTTTTGCGTCCGAAGTGGAACTGCCGCCAGCTCAAGAATGGCAGGCCATCTGTCGGCAGACGGTGGAGCGGCTGGATCGATCCGAGCTGGCGTACGAAGACGCAACGCCATTCTTGTACTTGAAAGAACGGCTCGAAGGGTTTCGCGTCAACACGGCTGTTCGGCACGTCTTTATCGATGAAGCGCAGGATTACTCGCCGTTTCAGTTTGCTTTCATCAAGCGGCTGTTCCCCCGCTGCAAAATGACGGTGCTGGGTGATCGAAACCAGGCCATCTACGCCCACGCCACCAGCAGTTTTGGGTTTGCGTCGCTGGCGTCGCTGTTTGGCACGGCTCAGAAAGAGACCATCACCTTGACCCGCAGTTACCGTTCCACCCGGCAGATCGTCGAGTTCACACGTCAGCTCATCCCCGGAGGGGAGTCAATAGAACCGATTAACCGGGATGGCCGGCTGCCCACCTTAACCCGGGCTGCGGACTCGACAGAGCTGGCCATGAAAATTAAAAGCCGCATCCGGGAACTACAGGCTGCCGGACACCGCACGATCGCGGTTATCTGTAAAACGGCTCGGGAATGCACAGAGGCATATGCGGCCCTCCAAGGTGACTTCCCGCTCCATTTGATCGGGAAAGAGACCTCTTCCTTCACGGCAGGCGCTCTGGTCATACCCGCCTACCTGGCCAAAGGCGTCGAATTCGATGCCGTGATTATCTACGATGCTTCCCGCCAGCGGTACGGGAAGGAAAGCGACCGCAAACTGTTCTACACGGCTTGTACCCGGGCGATGCACGAGCTGCACCTGTACTATACCGGCGAGATCAGTCCGTTTCTCATCCGATTGTCGCCCGATACGTACCAACGGGAACCACAACGGGTGTGACGACAGGATTTGGCCGGGAACGGTTCCACTAACGGTAACTATTCCCGGCTGTCTGTTTCATGCACCCGTTTTGCCGCTGCCCTGCTTCTATGGTTTCACCGCTTTCAAACTTTCCTCGCGGATCAGCTCAAGCAATTCTTGTTTGAGCGCCAGGAATTCCGGGCTGTTTTTGTAGTGGTAATCACGAGGACGGGGCAGCGGCACCTTGATATTCTTCTTCAGGCGCCCTGGTCGGGCCGTCATGACATAGATGGAGTCTCCCAGGAATATGGATTCTTCCACATCATGCGTGATAAAAAGGATGGTTTTTTTGGTTTCCTCCCATACCTTCAGCAGAATCTCCTGCATGATGGCGCGTGTTTGCGCGTCAAGTGCGCCAAAAGGTTCGTCCATTAACAAGATTTCGGGGTCGTTGGCGAGTGCTCTGGCAATGGCTACACGCTGTTTCATTCCTCCCGACAGTTGAATCGGGTAATGCTTTTCAAACCCCTTGAGCCCAATCAGTTCGAGGTAATGCTGGGCCACTTCTCTCCGCTCTTTCCTGGAGATGCCCCTCAGCTGCAGGCCAAAGGTAATGTTGTCTTCTACGGTCAGCCACGGATACAGCGTATATGATTGAAATACCATGCCCCGGTCAGGGCCCGGTCCGTGTATCTCCTTTCCATCTACGTACACATGCCCCGAAGACGGCTCTTCCAACCCGGCAACAACCCGCAGCAAGGTGGACTTTCCACAACCGGAAGGGCCCAGGATGGTGACAAATTCTCCTTCCATGACGGAAAAAGAGGTTTGTTCCAAAGCCACCACTTGCCCGTTCTTGGTGGTGAAACGCTTCCCGACATGATCAACGACTAGTTTTGGCGTGGTCATCTCACGATCCTTCCTTTCTCATCCAGGAAAAAGATGCGCGGTAAATCGCTTTAAACAACAGATCCATCAGCAGTCCCAACAAGCCAATGATGATGATGCCAATGATGACCTTATCCGGTTTCAGGAAGCGGGAAGCCTGCATGATCATGTACCCGAGGCCGTCGGACGCTCCGACAAGCTCTGCCACTACCAGGTAGGTCCAGGCCCAGCCAAACGTAATACGCAGCGTATCCACGATTCCCGGCAGTGAGGCGGGCAAAATGACGCGGCTGAACAGTTGGAACCTGTTGGCGCCCAATGTGTAGGACACCTCGATCAACTCGGTTTGCACGTTTTTGGTGACGTCCATCACCATGAGCGTCAGCTGAAAGAAGGTCCCGAAGAAAATCACCGCCATTTTTTCGCTTTCGCCCAGGCCGATCCATAAAATAAACAAGGGGATAAAGGCAGAGGCCGGCATATAACGAATAAATCCGATGATCGGTTCAAACGCCCCTTCCACAATGCGCAAGGTTCCCATCAGAATCCCCAGCGGGACGCCGATCAGCGCCGCGAGTAAAAACCCAAGGGCCACCCGTGAAAAGCTGATGCCGATATCACCCAGGATGTCCCCGCTTTGAAACATGTCCACGGCCGTTCGTACAATTTGGCCCGGCGAGGGCAGGAACAGCGGATTGACGAAACCGCCGTAGCTCAGCACGGACCAGATCGCCAACAGCAGCAGAAAGGTCGTGATCCCCGCCCCCGTATAAAGCGGTTTGGCGATCTCTTTTTTGGGGGTAAAGACATTTTTCCACATCTGTCATCCCTCATTTTTTCCCATCAACATATCGCGAAGCAAGGCCTTCACCAGACGCACATGAGAAAAGGAGGCCCTGACAGGGCTCTCCTTTACAATCCCTCTACAAACTTCGAGTTCAAAAGGTCTTCCGGATTAGGAGCGGTGTCGATCATTTTTTGTTCCAGGTAGAAGTCAATCGCATTCTTCGCAGACTGGTAAATGTCACCCTTCTTTTCACCAGTACCAAACAGCCGTTTGTTATCATCCTTGTCGAGAAACTTCAGACCGGAAACCGTTCCCGTAAACTCTTCCAGATCAATTTTGAGCCCTTGGGCCATGATTTTGTTTGATTCTTCCTCGTTTTGCTTCCAGTAATCCATTGCTTCCGCCATCGCGGCCACGAAGGCCTTGATATCATCCGGACGCTTTTCCACGACATCCTTTTTAAACCCTACCGTGTCCACGATGACTCCCGAGAGCTCTTTGGTAGATACGAGGATTTTTCCGTTTGCACTTGATGCCTTGGTCAGCCACGGTTCCCAGGTTACCGCTGCATCAACTTTTCCCGCCACAAACGCGGCTCCAGCATCCCCTGCCGACATTTGGACCATTTCCACGTCTTTATCAGTCAGGTTTGCTTGTTTTAAAGCAGTAAGCAGGAGCAGGTGGCTGGTCGATCCCTGTTCAAACGCGACTTGTTTCCCTTTCAGATCGGCTACGGAGTTGATTTCATTTTTTACAATGATGCCGTCTCCGCCATACGAGTCATCGAGGAGCCATACGATTTCCATCGGAATGCCGGCGGCAGCCAACGTGACCTGGACATCAAGCGCCGTCGCCATGCCATCTACCTGACCGCCTGCCAAAGCCTGTTTCCGCTCAGCCAACCCGTCAATGATGGATAATTCCACATTGACGCCATGCTTTTCAAAAAACCCTTTCTCTTTTGCCAAAAACAGCGGACCATATCCCGTCCACGTAGGGAGTGTCACTTTCAGCGGTTCTTTTGCCTCAGCGCTCGGCTGATCCTGGCTGTTATTTTGGGCAGGTTGGTTTTGACCGGTCTCTTGAGAAGCGCCGCCGCACCCTGCCACACTGAGGGCGACCATCACGGACAGCAAGAGAGAGAAAAACTTTTTCAACGTAACATCCTCCTTTTACCCATCATGCTCGAAGAACTTGCTGAAAAGCCAGCCGAAATGCTTCCATCTCCTCTTGGTGACCAATCGACACGCGAAGAGAAGTCGGGAGGCCGTATCCGGTGAGCGTGCGAACAATGATCCCCTGTTTCGCCAACCGTTCAAACAACACCTGGCTGTCTTTTCCCGTATCCACATAGACAAAGTTGGTAAAGCTTCGCAAATAGGGCATGCCCAGTTCTTCAAACAAGTCGTACAACAGCTGTTTTCCGACGTTGTTGACTCTTTTGGATTCGGCTACGTGTTCCGAATCATCCAGGCTGGCCAAGGCCCCCGCCTGGGCCACACCGTTGACGTTAAAGGGCGGTCTGACGCGGGAAATCGCATCGACAACCTCTGTTTGTCCGATCCCGTACCCTATGCGGGCGGCCGCCAACGAATACACCTTGGAAAACGTGCGGATGACGAACACGTTCTTTTTCTGCTTCACAAACTCCACGGAAGAGACGTATTCTTCTCCATCCGCATACTCATGATAAGCTTCGTCAATCACGACCAGCACGTGCCCCGGAATCGCATTCAGGAACGCTTCCAGCTCGCCGGATGGAATCACCGTTCCGGTGGGATTGTTGGGATTGCACAAGAAGATGAGCTTCGTCTTGGGCGTAATGCGCTCCAAAATCCCCGCCAAATCAATGCCGAGATCTTCCTTCATCGGAGAGATCACCGGACGGGCCCCCATTAAGTGCGCCGCAGCCAAATACTGGACAAACGTCACCTTGGGGATGATCACCTCATCGTCCGGCTCCAGAAACGTTTGAGCGGTCAGGAGGATCATGTCATCCGCACCGTTCGACAGGATGATGCTGCGGGGATGAACCCCTTCCTTTTCCGCTATCCTCTGGATGACAGCTTTTCCCGATGAACAGGGATAGAGATTCAACTGGGACAGGGACTTCTGCATCGCTTCGATGGCTCTGCGGGATGGGCCCAACGGGTTCTCATTAAAGGACAGCTTGTATACTTTGTCTGTTCCCAGCACCTGTTTCAGTTCGTCCACCGGCAAATCCGGCAGTTGGCTGATATATGGCGTCAGGTTGGGGTAGACCTTTCTGACAAGATTCTCTACCTTCACTGTCGTTTGACCATCCTTCCAATCTGATCTGCGCCCTGGATTGCGCGCACCACCATGTCAGGAGTCACCTCAAAGGGCATGTTTGCCATATCTTCGATCTCCACCGTGACCTGCCCCAGGCGATTCCAGTCATCCGGCGACAAGGAGGTTATCCCCATGTCCTCCAACGTGTATGGCAGTCCCACCTTCTGATAATAGGAGATCAGCTGCTGAATGGTCTCCTCACTTTTGCCTTCCATGACCAGTTGGGCGAGGATGCCAAAGGCAACAATCTCCCCGTGGTAGGTTTGATGCACCTCGGGAAAGATCGTCAACCCGGAATAAATGGCATGGGCTCCTGCCGTACGGCAATCATCCCCGCCATACCCACTAACGCTTCCACTGATCAGGATGATGCAGTCGACCACATCGTGAACGGACTGGTCCACTTTTCCCTGTTTGACTGCTTCCAACGCGGAAGGGCCTTTTTCCAGAAGGATCTGGTAGACTTCCTCGGCCAGTTTCACCGCGCTTCTGTTTAAGGCGGTCGGCTCGCATTTTTTCACGGAAGCGGAGGATTCAAACCACTTGGCCAGCGTGTCTCCTATCCCGGCAGCGAGAAAACGATACGGCGCTTTGCTGATCACGCCAGTATCGACCAGGACGACATCAGGCGTTTTGGAGCGATGACTGATTTCGATGAATGTCCCCTCGTCGTCGTAAATGATGGCAATCGGAGTGGCCGCCGCGCAGGTGGCAGCAATGGTCGGAACCGCAATGAGCGGAAGATTGACGGCAAAGGCTGCGGATTTGATTGCATCGATGGCCTTGCCGCCCCCGACTGCCACAAGGACCTGCGGTTGGCGCTCACGAACGATTTCAGCCATTCGTTCAATGTTGGACCATGAGCACTCCCCGCCATACCAAACGGTACCTTTGCTTTCGATGCCGTACTTTTTCAAACTCTCCATCAAGGTGGGTTCCACGACCGATAAGGCCGTTTTGCCGCCTATGATCAGGGCCTGATCGCCAAACGCTTTGATATAGGAACCGATTTGCTTAAGCAAACCTTCCTGTCTCACATACTTAGCGGGACCGGGACTCGTAAACATGATGACCTCTCCCGTAACTTTATTCAATCATATGAATGAAAATACTACATTTTGTTATTTTATGATTTTAGCAATTGTTTGTCAATATAAGATGCTGCGTCAATGCAGGGGGCATCATGATGGAAACAGAAGGGAGAGGGATTACATATATTTCCTGATCCATAACATGTTATGATTTTTTCGTTGTTTCTTTTCATGATAACAATTATCATTTATATGTAATAATGATTTTCATTATCGGTCGTTTCTCCGCTCGGTTGGCCAGGCAAAGGCGCTCGTAACGGACAATTGGCACCCTTCCCTGGACGCAGGTTTGTCTGCAGCCTGATTGTTAGCTAGGTTTCACACAACCTGTATCAGACTGCTTTACAATTGCGCACAGAGCTGCCCGATCAGGAACAGAAGATCGACGCTTATCTAAATGCGCTGGTATCCGATCCATTATTTTGTGAAACCGGCCAAAATCCTTTACAAGGGGAGTTCCGTTTGTATCAGCCGCCAAATGGAAGCAGTCCCTTCTATATCCGTAAGCATTGCTGTTTAGCCTATATGATCCATGGGGCTGACAAAAGCCTTTGCTGCGCTACGTGTCCTCTTATTCCCGACGAAGAACGCGTTTCATAAGTGAAGAACACGGTACATCCGACCTCTCTCCGTCGAATGTACCGTGTTCTCTTTCTGCCGCGATTATTTCAAATAGGTAAGGACTTCATTGTAGAATTTCATCACGGCCAATCAGTCCCCAGCTTTTGTAAATCCAGAAATCCGTTTCAAAGACGCGATTGTTTTTAACGGCATTCAGTTCCTTCCACAGAGGACTTTCCGTAATCTTCTTCAAGTTATCCGGGCCTCCGGAGGAGTCCACTTGCAGGAAAATGTAATCTGCGTCGAGTTGAGGGATGACTTCCAATGACAATTCGCCGTGCTCTGTTTTATCGGTCAGGGCGGATGGAGCGAATCCCAGTTTTTCATATAATAGAGAGTCCATTGGATGTCCTGTTTGTGGATATATTTGTACGGCTTTCTGACGAATACGCAAAAATGCCAATTTTTTACGTTCCAATTTGTCTATTTTTTCCTTTACTTCTGCAACTTTCTGTTCCAAGGCGGCTATTTTTTCTTTCGCAAGCTCTACCTTGCCATATACCTCTGCAATTTTTAACAGGTCTTGCTGCCAAAAGTCCGGATTGTAGTAGTCTTCGTCATTTTCAGTTCCCAACACAATGGTTGGAGCGATTTTTTCCAGCTGTGAATAAATCTCTTCTGCCGTAAATTTGTCAACGAAGATGAGATCGGGATCCAATGAAAGGATCTTCTCCAAATTCACGTTTGTCGATTCTCCTACAATCTCAACGTCCTGAAGCTTATCCGCCAGGTAAGGGATATAACTTCCTCCAAACTGCGGTTCTACGGTTACACCGTATGGTTTTTCACCAAGAGCAAGAATGTGATCCTGATAGGCCGGCAGCAGCGCTACAACTTTTTCTAATTTATCAGGAATCACGGTCTCACCCATTAGATGTTTGACAATACGTTTGTTCTCTTCTGCTGCTGGTGTATGGGAGGGACTGCTATTTTCCTGGTTGCCGCATCCCGCCAGTATCAGAAAAGGACTGTCAGCAATAGAAACAAGTTTTTCCTGTACATATTCATGCCCCCTTCTCATGAGAACGTGATCATGGTGATGAATGATATCTACACGCTTCGTGTACAGCTGCCCTAAATATTTACTTCCATTTTGTCAGGTCTTCACCAGCAAATAGATAAAGTAAGGAGCGCCAATAACGGCTACGACAATGCCGACGGGAATCTCCGACGGCTGCAAAATCCAGCGTGCCAATGTGTCCGCGACAATAAGCAGCAGCCCTCCCGTGAGTGCGGAAGCGGGGATCAAATATTGATGTTTGGGACCAACCAATCGCCTGGCCAGATGGGGACCGATGAGGCCAACAAAGCCGATCCCGCCTCCGACTGCCACACATGAGCCGGCCAACCCAACAGCAGCAGCAAGCAGTCTGATTCGTTCACGTTCAGTGGATGTTCCCAGGCTAATTGCAAGCTGCTCTCCCAGATGAAGAATATCCAATACCCGAGCTTTATACATGACATATGGCAGCAGCAGCATGATCCAAGGCAGCAAAGCCGTTACAAAGTTCCAGTCTGCCCCCCATATCGTTCCAGCCAGCCATATGGAAACAAACTGGAAGTTTTGGGGGTTTAGTTTAATCGTAAGGACGATCATTGCGGCGCTAATCCCTGCGGAAATGGCAATCCCTACAAGAATTAGCCGCGTCGGTGTAATGCCTTGTCCTCTTCTGAAGGCCAGGGAGTAAATTGCGGCAGCGGTTAAGGAAGCGCCTGCAAACGCTACTAACGGCAATAAAAAAACTGGAGCCCCTTCGCTTATCCGATAAAATGAAACATACAATACCACCGCAAGACCTGCCCCAGCATTGATTCCCAACAAACCCGGATCGGCCAATGCATTCCGGGAAACTCCCTGCAAAATGGCCCCGGATACAGCCAGCCCTGCTCCAACCAAAACAGAAAGAACAATACGAGGAAGCCGGAAGTCAAACAAGACAAGCGCCTGTTTTTCTGTTCCTCCTCCAAACAGCGTCTTTACTACTTCCCAGGGCGAGAGCTTGATGAAACCTGTATTCATGCTAATGATGAAGGAGGTGACAATACATGCTCCCAATACAGCCATGACCTTGACTGCACGAATTTTTCTTCTGTGCTCCACTGCTCCTGACTGTATAGGGCTCATCACAATTCCCTCCTTTCCTTACGGGCCAGGTATAGAAAAAATGGCACTCCGAGCAGGGAAATAAGGGCACCAACCGGCGTTTCGAAAGGGGGATTGACCATTCTTGCTCCAATGTCGGCAAGAACCATGAGCAAACTGCCAAGAACAGCCGAGCAAGGAATAATCCAACGATAGTCGACTCCCACCAAATAGCGTGCCACATGAGGGATCACCAAACCAATAAAGCCAATCATGCCAACGGATGACACCGCCGAACCCGCCAGGATCAGAACGATCAAGGAACCTGCCAGCTTGACAAGACCTGTTCGCTGTCCCAGACCGGCAGCCACCTCTTCCCCAAAACTAAGTACCGTGATGGAACGGGAAAGCATCAGCGCCCCGATCAACCCAGCCGCCATCCATGGGAGCATGATCGTAATGTGAAGCCATGTGGTTCCCGCAACACCGCCAGCGTACCAAAAGGCTAACTCCTGACCAACCTGGTAGTAGATCGCTACTCCCTCGCTGAGTGCCACGAGCAAGGCACTAACAGCTGCACCAGCCAATACCAGCCTGACCGGGGTTAATCCTCCTCTGGCCAATGAACCGATACCGTATACGAGTCCTGAACCCAGCCCGGCGCCGAGAAATGAAAACAGGATGACGTAATGAAAAGGCAGACCAGGCCAAAAAGCAAAACAAAGCGCCAATACAAAGCCCGCACCGGCATTTACACCGAGAAGGCTGGGGTCTGCCAAGGGGTTCCGGGTCATCCCCTGCATAATCGATCCCGCCACAGCAAAACCGGCTCCAACCATCGCTCCACATAGCGCCCGGGGCAGTCGCAGCTCTTGTATGATCTGGTGCTGTGTCAAATCAGGATTAAAATGAAAGACCGCCTCCCATACCGTCAGCAGTTGAATGTCCGCTGCACCGACAGAAATCGAAATGGCCAAACCAAGAGCAAGAAGCGCCAAGCCACCAAGGAGAATGAACGAACCAATGAGAGGACGGGATTGCGTTTGAGGGTTTGGTTTGTGCTCTAATGACATGATGCAACCCTCCCGTTTATTTAGCAATAATGATATTCATTATTAATACGACAAGCATAATGATAATGGTTTTCATTCGCGAATGTCAATAATCAAACCATCGGAACATATCGAATCGATTGGGCCGTAGTCCAGTTCGTCCAGCACGACGTTGGCGAGAGCCCACGGCACCCTCCCGTCGTTAATCGTCTTTCGTCTTGTATTTGATGTTGCAACCTTGAATAAGTTGTTCTTGTTTTTTTAAATGATATCGATTATCATTTTCTCGTAATAATGATATTCATTATCGATTGGAGGGGGTGACCGAATGATGCAGGAAATAAGGGCTAATGAACCGAGTCCTCTAGCAAAAATCATCCGTGAAAGACGAACGATACACTAAACCGGAAAACGGTTTTCTTCGAATACTCCTTCCCTGGTTCCAGAATGACCGAAGGTAATCCCTGATAATGCAGTGATGCCGGATGAACCTGCGTTTCCAGACATAGTCCCAGATATTTTCTTGATGACCGTTCCAGAAGCTCCAGATCAGTCCCCAGATTATTTCCCGTATACAGCACCATGCCGGGTTCATCGGTGCAGATCATCAGCTGCCGACCACTTTGCAAATCCTGAACCAACACATCGTATTTCAGTTGTCTATCAAAAAGAAAATAGTGATCGTACCCATTCCCCACCAGCGTATTTTGATGATGATTGGAACCAATTCCATCTTTCAATAGACGTCCATGCCGAAAGTCAAAAGGTGTCCCTTCGACGTCTGATATATTTCCTGTCGGCAGCAGATTGGAGTCCAATTCCAAAAATTGATGACTAGAGATCGTTACCTGATGATTGTGAATCGTTTCCTTTAAATTCCCGCTCAAATTAAAATACGTGTGATTGGTCAGAGCCAGAGGTGTTGCTTGATCAGACTTTGCCTGGTATTTGATCACCAATTCGTTGTCATTGGTTAATTCATAAATAACATCCACCTGAACGTTTCCGGGGTATCCATCTTCCCCGTCCGAGCTGAAGTAGGAAAGCTGAGCCCCAACTGTATTCGCCGTTACAAAAGGCGATGACTTCCACAAAACTTTATGAAAATGCGTTTTTCCTCCGTGCAAATGATTACTTCCTTCATTGGCGCTAACCTTGTATGTCTGATTCTTTACGGTAAAGGCTGCTCCTTTGATCCTCCCGGCAACTCGCCCGATAATCCCGCCAAGAAATGCGGGATTATCGAGATAATCGCGATAGTTTTTATAACCCAGAACAATGTTTTCGACATTTCCTTTTCGGTCAGGAGTCCGAATTTTTGTAATGACTCCGCCATAATCCAGAAACTGGACTTCCATCCCATTATCATTGGTTAATTGATAACATTTCCAGGATATATCTTCTGTGACCTGGATCGTTGATACTTCAATATTCATAGATTCAACCCTTCTGCTATTTCTATTATTTCCTAAATGAAGCTAATTGTTCACTTAATTCTCGGGTATGGAAATATACATTTTGATAGATTGCGAATAATTGTTTGTATTTTTCCACATTTTCAGGGATCGGGTGAATGACTTCATCCACTTGTATAAATTTTTCGGCGCATTCTTCTAATGAATCAAACCATTCTAAGCCGTAGGCAGCCAGCATAGCTGCTCCCATTCCAGGACCCTGTTCACTTTTCAGCTTCACAATATCTGCATTGAAAATGTCGGCTTGAATTTGCAGCCAATCTTTATTTTTTGCACCGCCGCCGATGGAAACAATGGTATCAATCGTTTTTCCGTTATCTCGAAACATTTCAATCGATTCATTCAGAGAAAAGGTAATGCCCTCTACTACGGCACGGACAAAATCTTTTCGCTTGTGGGAACTGTCCATTCCGACAAAACTCCCCCGGATCATTGCATCTGCATGGGGAGTTCTTTCCCCCACTATATAAGGGGTAAATAACAGACCATTTGCACCAATTGGCACACTGGCGAGGTCAGCCAGCAGATCTTCAAAACTCATCTCCCGGGCAAACGTATCTTTAAACCAGCTTAAACTGTATCCGGCCGCGAGGGTCACCCCCATGGAATAAAACGCATTTTCTTTCCCGTGATTAAAGAAATGGACCTTTCCGTGATAATTCTTGCTTCCATCACCTTCATAGGACAGGACCACACCCGATGTACCGATGCTGCATAAGGTTTTCCCTTCCTGTAAAATGCCAGAGCCAATTGCCCCGCAGGCATTATCGGCCCCTCCGGCAAACACTTTTGTATCAGGATGCAAACCTGTTCGCTCCGCAACATCAGCCGAAATCGTTCCCACGTAATCATGGGATTCGATTAATGGGGGGCAAATGTTTCGATCAATCCCTAATTGACGGCAAATATCCCTGTTCCATTGCTTTTTCGTAATATGCAGAAGACCTGTCCCGGCTGCATCAGAGTAGTCCATATGAATCTGATTGGTGAGCCGATACCTTACATAATCTTTGGGCAATAAAAACAGGCTGGCTTGCTGAAAAATCTCCGGCTCAACCTCTTTGACCCACAAAATTTTCGGGAGTGTAAATCCTTCCAGGGCCAAATTTTTCGTAATCTCGATATATTTTTCTTTTCCTACTTTTTCATATATGTCCAGACATTGTTTGGTAGTGCGAGTGTCATTCCATAAAATCGCGTTTCGCAAAACCTCTCCTCGTTCATCAAGGAGTACCAGCCCATGCATCTGGCCGGAAAAGCTCATCCCTTTAATCGCAGCTGGATCTCCGGAAAAGTTATCTACCAGTTCACGTATCGCCGCTTCCGTTTGTGTCACCCACACTTCCGGGTCCTGCTCACTATATCCCGCTTTTTCCTGAATTAATGGGTAAGATTTCGATGCTTCATCTACAACGTCTCCTTGTTGATTGACGAGCAGGACTTTGACCGCACTGGTTCCCAGGTCAACCCCCATGACATACTTCATATCTTCATTCCCTCCGCTTCACGCAATGAGTGTAACAAGAATAAGGGCCAACCAATAAATATTGGTCAGCCATCTTACATTTATTCACCAGCAAAGGCACTCAACAAGTATTGATTGATGGTAGATTTTATTAACTCCTGATGGCCAGATTCAATTTGGATGGCATCATGTTTCAAGGCATATTCGGCCAGCTTTTTGAAATCGGTTTTTCCTTCTACAATTTCCTTGCCGATTCCTTCGGTAAAGCTTTTGTATCTTCTTTCTACCACTTTTTCCAAAACCCCATCTTCAATTAGGTTGTGAGCTACTTTTAAGCCAACTGCAAAACTATCCATTCCAGCGATATGGGCATAGAATAGATCTTCCGGTTCAAAGGAACCTCTTCGCACTTTGGCATCAAAATTTAAACCTCCAGTTCCCAATCCGCCATTTTTCAGAATTTCATACATGGCCAAGGTAGTGGAATATAAATCAGTTGGAAATTCATCCGTATCCCAGCCAAGCAATAAATCCCCTTGGTTGGCGTCTACCGAACCCAACATGCCGTGAATTCGTGCGTAGCGCAGCTCATGTTCAAAAGTATGCCCGGCCAAAGTGGCATGATTGGCTTCAATATTAAACTTAAAATAAGGATCCAGACCGTAGGTTTTCAAGAAAGCAAGACCGGAAGCCACATCAAAATCATATTGATGCTTGGTTGGCTCTTTTGGTTTTGGTTCAATTAAGAATTGTCCGCCAAATCCAATTTCTTTGGCATAATCAACAGCCATATGGAAGAAGCGTCCCAAATTATCCAGCTCCAGTTTCATATCGGTATTGAGCAAGGTTTCATATCCTTCGCGACCGCCCCAGAACACATAGTTTTCAGCTTCCAACTCTTTGGCAATCTCCAGCCCTTTTTTCACTTTGGCTGCGGCAAACGCGAACACATCCGCATTATTGGAAGATGCCGCCCCATGGGCAAAGCGTGGATGGGTAAACAAATTTGCTGTGTTCCAGAGCAGCTTCACACGGCTGTTCTTCATATAATCTTTTATCATGGCGACAATTTCATCCAAATTATCAAAGGTTTCCGCCAGCGTATCGCCTTCTGGCGCAATGTCCACATCATGAAAACAAAAATAAGACACGCCAAGCTTTTCAAAAAATTCAAAAGCAGCTTCTACACGAGCCTTTGCCAAATCCATTCCCTTTAAATGATTCCAGGGCCGAATATGGATGCCCGCACCAAATGGATCGGATCCATCCCCAGTGAATGAGTGCCAGTAGGCTACTGAAAAACGAAGATGTTCTTTCATGGTTTTGCCACCAACTAGTTCATCCGGGTTATAAAATTTGAATGCTAATGGATTGGTAGATTTCGGACCTTCGTACTGAATCTTGTTTACTTTTTCGAACACCATAACTGCATTCTCCTTTCCTTTCATTTTTTCATCATGCCGGTATCCTGTGATTGGAATTGTCATGATGTATTGGTTCGTCCATTCCTTTATAATATTGAAAGGAGTGAACGTTCATACACTTTTATCCACAAGGAGAGCAACATGAAAAAATATGGTCAATTCCTATACGTTACAAGCGAATGGATTACCAGGTTTGCGGCGATCCATTTTTTATGGGTGTTCTTCACTTTGGCTGGACTCGTTATTTTCGGGCTCATGCCTTCCACCGCTGCGCTCTATTCCATCATGCGCAAATGGATTCAGGGTGAAAGGGATTTGCCTTTATGGAAGACCTACTGGAAAATCTACAAACAAGAATGGAAGCCGGCGAACCGTTTGCTGTTCTTTGTGGTGCCACTCCTCTTCATCATGGCTATCCACATCGCATTTCTATCTCAAAATGAGAGTTTTGGTCCAGCCCATCTTTCGAGTTTTGTCTTTTTGTTCTTTTTCATCCTTATTTTCTTGTACGTTTTCCCTGCTTATGTTCATTTTGATATGGGTCTGTTGTCGATCATGAAAAACGCTTTTCTGATTATGCTGATCAGTCCATTACATGACATCCTTTTACTCATCAGCCTTTCATCACTCCTGATCATTTTTTTCTATTTTCCGGGAATCGCGTTCTTTTTTGGTATCAGCTCTGCGGCCTGGATCAATACATATCTTTGCTTGCATGCTTTTGACCGAATCTCCCAAAAGAAGAACAGCTAAAAAAGGATTTATTGATCTTCCTCGAGCCACAAGATACTGGTTACTCCCCGCGGATAGTACTTACTGGCTGAAATTTTGCCGTTGATAATTTGATCACTCCAGCTCCAGACAGATAATTCCGGGTGGGTTAGCCACTGAACATGGGCACGGTCTGCCTGCTTGCCCTTTTCATCCCATGGCAAACCTAATATTTTCCGGGCAATAAATTGGTTAAGATAGATTTTGCTTAGCCAGGAATTATTGCTGGTCGATGAAATTTTCCAGCCTCCATCTTCAAATAAGCAAACCCCTTTTTGAAGAACCGTCTTCAGATGCTTTTTTAATGCCTGAATATAATCCCCGTATTTTCCATCCATACGGACCGCTTCTTTGCAGCCAGCAAAATAAGGATAGACAAGCCCTTCAATGGCAGGGATAATTTTGGAGCGATTATTGCCCTCAATGACAGCCGGAATATACCCCTCCGGTGTCATATGGGAAGTAATGGTCTTCGCACATTTCGCTGCCTGCTCTCCTGCTTTTTTTGCCCATTCTGTTTCTCCCTGATCAGCAAAAATTTTCTCCAAGGCCACATAGGCTGCCCAGGTTTTCCCGGCCAGATAGATGTTGTTCCGCGCTTGTCCAAGGGAAATATCCAGACTGTCATAGGTGGTGATTTCTGCACCTTCTTTGGTCCGTGACGAATCCAAGCCCATGATCCCATTTCTTTTTGCTGGATCAGGGTGATCCCTGTTGACCAAACTGTCGAAACAATCCTTAAAGATTTTCAGATTTTCTTTCACCCATGTTTGATCATTGGTCCAGGCAGCATAAACGGCTGCCGTCAACACCCAATTGACCAGCTGCTCATGGGTCATATGGGAGAAACAACCATCAAGCCCATACAATTCATAAGAAGAGTGATGGGGTCTTGAGAAGGTGTTGGCTACCCCCATATCATGGGTAAAACTGATGCCTCCCGGATATCGCTTTGCATCGCCTGGAAATTTCACTTCATCGTAATAACTGTAGCGATTGACAAACAGATTCAATACATTTTTGACCACCCATGGGTTCATTTTTAACTCAAAGAACAGGTGATCGATGGTCAAATCAAAGGTGTTCATCATTCGATATTCGCCTTCATTAACAACCCAGACCGGCTTGCCGTCCAACTCCAGCAATTGTGTATTTCCGTAGTAGCTTCGAATGGCATGGGTGATCATAAACTTCTGATCCTCATTGAGGGAAGATGCTTCAACCAGATGGTTCGACTCCAAAGCGCGTTTTTTCATGATGTCAAAGTTGTCCATGGCAAAAGCCGCTACTTCCTCAATGTTTGAAAAATATTTCGTATAATAATAAGACGCATCAAGACCTGCCGTCGCGATTCCCCCCCGATAAAAACAGATCACCAGCTGAAATGTCTTCGTCTCACCGGGCGGTACTTCCATGACCAATGCGCCAACAGTTCCCAAACCAAAGGTCCAATTTTCCTTATTGGCTGCTGTTAAAATATCCTCCATACTAAAATGCATCGCCGATTCCACATGTTCATTATTCGTGGCAACCGCCGTCAGCCGTCCCTGGGCAACCCCAATTAAAGGGCTGGTATCATCGATTCTTCGCATGGAAGAATACGGATCGCTGCCCTCATAGCCAAAAAAGGCTCTGCGGGGTTTATTCCCTTTGTGATTATCCACCGTCAATTCGGCAAGCACAGCCGGAACTAATGTCAGCTTCAGCTCCTCGTCCCCTGCTGATTGTGGATCGGGAATGCTCTGAACCTGTGAATAGATGGTAAATGTTAGATCACCGGCTTTCCATGTGTCCGTTCCCAAATGAAATTCTCTTTTCACTTCCTGTTTGGAAAATGGACGGATAATGTTTGGCTTTTCTGGATTAGGGTCAGGATTTTCAATATCAAACCTTAGGCTTTCGTCTTCTTTTGCATCAAAGAAAGGCAGTGCCTCATACTTTCCTTCCTCTTCCAGAGACTCAATTCCTATATACATGTTTTTTTTCGGTGACCGTCCCAGTTCCAGATCCAGGCCTCCTCCGCTTCCAGGAAAGCCCAGCGTCAAGCTGGAGTACGCTCCAATAGGCGAATGGTGAGCATTAAAAAAAATATTTTCCGGCATGCATACGACCTCCCCGTGTTTATCCTTTAACAGCACCAGCCGTTATTCCCTCAATGATTCGGTCACTAAAGAAGATAAACGCAATTAATATCGGGATGATACTGATCATCAATGTGGCGCCGATTGCGCCCCAGTCCGTCATGTATTGTCCGATAAAGTTCTGAATCCCAACGGTTAATGTCTTGTACTTGTCAGAACTGATAAACGTGTTGACAAAGACGAATTCGTTCCAGTTAAAAATCATGTTGATAATGACAGTAGTAGACATCACCGGCGTTGTCATCGGCAGAATAATCTTGAAAAACAAGCGGTTCACCGAACACCCGTCCAGGAGGGCCGCTTCTTCCAATTCCCTCGGAAGGCTGTAGTAAAAACCCAGCAAAATCATGATGGTAATGGGCAGATTATACGCCGTATACGTGATGACGATGGAAAGCGGGTTATCAATGAGATCTGCCTTGAGAAACATGCTGAAAAGGGGAATCAGTGATGAATGAACGGGTATCATCAACCCAACCATAAATAGCCCGAGCACCAATTTGCTTAATTTCCATTTCATACGTGTAATCGCAAACGTGACCATACTGGCCAGAAGAACGGTTAACAGAATCGAGAGAGCAGTTATCCACACGCTGTTAAAGAAGTAAGTGCCTATGTTGCCGTTCGTCCAAACTTTGACATAGTTTTCCCACTGAGGGTCCTCTGGTAATGAAAATGGTGATTTCGCGAATATTTCCTGATTATTTTTTAAAGAGAACATAAACAGCCATACAAGTGGGTAAATCTGAAAAACGGCTATAGCAATTAAGATGGTGTAGAGCAGGATATTGGGGAGTTTCTTCATCATTTGCACACCTCTAATACTGGACATCATCTTTGGAAGCGGTCAGTTTGCGAATAAAGAAAGTAGTTACGAGCGTGATGATTAACAAGAAAAAGCCGATGGCACTTCCATAGCCAAAGTGATAGCTGCCAAAAGCTTCTTTATACATATAAGAAGCCATGACTTCGCTTGCACCGTTTGGACCACCGCCTGTCATGACATAAATTAGATCAAAGTATTTCAATGATCCAACGATGGCTAAAACAACGGTTACTTTAATAATCCCGGAGATGAGCGGGATCTTTATCTTCATGGCAATTTGCCATGGGGTAGCGCCATCGATATTGGCCGCTTCAATCAATTCCTCAGGAATATTCTTTAAGGCGGCGTAATAGATCAGGATATAAAACCCGGCGTATTGCCACAAAATCGGTATAAAAATGGCATATAACACAATGGATGGGTCGGCCAGCCAGGCTGGAGGGTTATCTATGTCCAGAATGCTTAGAAAACGATTGAGCATTCCATTGGTAGGGTGATAGACTTTCATCCATAATTGAGCAATGGCAACGGAAGAAAGAAGCATCGGAATTAAATAAATTTTTCTCAGCAAGCTGCTTCCTTTTATTTTGGAAGCCAGTATCAAGGAAATCAGAAGGTATACTCCCAGACTTAAAGTGGAGAACAACGCCAGAAGAAAAGAATGCAAGACGCTGTTCCAGAACTTGGGATCCTTGATGACTTCTTTGTAATTTTCCAGTCCAATAAATTTCATTGCTCCGATACCGCTCCATTCCATCAGGCCATAATAACCAGTCAGCCCTAATGGAATGAAGATGAGTATCGCGACAAGGATTAATGCAGGCAGAACATATAAAGCAATCATGAATTTATTAGACAAGACTTTATTCATAGGAATCGCCTTTCTGTGCTTGATAGAGATGAAAAAGGAACATATTTTTGCCGATTCTTAGCTGGAATAGTATATGTCCCTTTTTCCTATTCGTTATTTGCTTTCTGTTTGATCTTTCTTAATTGGTAAGAGCTTCTTGATGTTGTTTTGTAAATTCATCCGGTGTTACTTCGACCCCGAACAAAGCCTGAATCAAGTCAAGGTGTACCTGCGCATCGTCCGGATTCATCTGAACGTCTGCAAAAAGAGTAATATTGCTGGCATTATTTAAATCGTTTAGTACGCTAATGTACATTTCATGTAAGTCTACTTTGGATGTATCCACTTTCGTGGCAGGAATCACGCCTGCTTTGGTAACTGCCTGTTCTCCCCACTGTTCAATAAAGTATTGAACGAAGTCTTTTGCTTCTTCTTTCACATCAGAATTTTCCGCAACGAACAGTCCTACACCAGGACCTCCTACAAAACTGTTAGCATCACTATTCTCATTAACTTCCGGGAATTTAAAGTAGCCAATGGAATCTCTGAATTCTTGAGGTACGTCTTCATTGGTTGTATAGTTTGGCAAGTCCCAGGATCCGATCAAATACATGGCCGCCTGACTGTTCATAAATAAACTTTTTGCTTCTTGGTCACTTAGTCCGTTAAATCCCTTCACAAAGGCGTCAGCTTTTACCAGATTTTGTGTTTCCTCAGCAGCCTGAGTTAATTCAGGATTGTTAAAGCTCTTTTCTCCATTGATCGCCTGGGTGAGCAGTTCCGGTCCGCCGATACGGTCCGCCAAGTACATATACCAGAGTGACCCTGTCCACCTGTCTTTGTTTCCCAAGGCAATGGGAGCGACTCCATTTTCCGTCAAGACATTCACGACATTTTTGAAATCTTCATAGGTTTGTGGTACATTCAGCCCATATTGATCAAAAATCGCTTTATTGTAGAAAATGGGCGCAATATTCAACTCAAGGGGTAAACCGTAAGTTTTTCCATCAATGGTATAGGCATCGACCGTACCTGGAACAAATAAATCAGCAAATTCACCTTCCAACAGATCATTTAAAGGAGTAAATTGGTTTCCTTCCACGTAAGGTTTCAGATACCCTGCCGCCCAGGTCATTCCAACATCGGGAAGCTGATCAGAAGACGACAACACTTTTATTTTTTCCTTGTACTGCTCATTGCTTAACACTTCAACTTCGATATGAATGCCTGGATTCTGTTCTTCATATTTAGCAATAATATCGTTTACAATGTTGTAATGTGCTGTCGAGTTTCCTTCCGGCCATAAATGCATAAAGGAAATGGTCGTTTCTTCCTGATTGCTGCCGGCATCTGTTGCATGATTCCCTGAACACCCCGCCAAGACTGAAATCAGCGCAAATGCCAGCGACCATGATGTAATCGCTTTCTTTTTCATGCGAATCCCCCCTAAAAGATAAATTTGTTGAAACATTCTAAAAATGTTACGTTTAGTATACCAGCAGAAACTTTGTTTGTCTAGTGGATAAACAAAGTTTATAATAACGTTAAGTTCTGTATAATATCTATAAACGATGACAGAGGGGATTAAACATGAACGTGGATCTGACCAGGACGTGGAACCAACATGTAGTCAAAAAGGGAAACAAATCGATCGTCTTAGAAATCATAAAAAACAGGTCTCCAATCTCACGAGCTGATATAGCCAGTCTAACCAATCTCAACAAAGGAACGGTTTCTTCATTAGTCAATGAGCTAATCGATGAACATCTCATCTATGAAACGGGACCGGGAGAATCCACCGGCGGCAGAAGACCCATTATGCTAATCTTTAATGCCTCCGCAGGATATTCCATTGGGATTGACATCGGTGTCAATTACATTTTGGGTATTTTAACCGATTTAAAAGGAGAAATTTTGTTAGAACAAATCATTTCCATGAAGCGTTTGGATTATGCCGAGATTTTAAACAAAGTGATTGATATGATCACTTATTTCAAAAGCAACATGAAAAAAAGCCCTTATGGATTGATCGGGATTGGCATTGGCGTACCGGGGATCGTGCAAAAAAATGGAACCGTTTTGTTGGCTCCAAACCTGGGTTGGAAAAACATCCCTTTAAAACAGATCATTGAGGACAAGTTCCATGTACCGGTAATCATTGAAAATGAAGCAAATGGAGGAGCATACGGAGAAAAGGTTTTTGGAATCGGACAAAAAAGCGACAATATGGTTTATGTGAGTGCAGGGATCGGAATCGGGGTCGGTCTGATTATCGATGGCCGCCTTTATCAAGGAAACATGGGATATGCCGGAGAAATGGGCCACATGACGGTTAACGTAAATGGCGGAAAATGCCGCTGCGGCAATTCTGGGTGTTGGGAACTGTACGCCTCTGAACAGGCATTGATTCAAAAGGCCATTCAAAATGGCTATGATGAAAATGATATTTCCCTGGAGAAATTAATGGAATTGGCCAATACGGGCGATAAAAAGGCCATTCAAATATTTGCGGAAGTTGGAGAAATGTTTGGAATTGGTATCACGAACATCATTAATACGTTTAATCCCCAGCAAATTGTAATCGGAAACCGAATGGCGTCTGCAGAAAAATGGCTTCGGGAAGCCGTTGAAAGAAAGCTGAAAGAAAACTTGTTGTGGTTCTTTAAAGACAATTTAACACTGGATTTTTCTCAACTGGCCAAATACTCCACTTCCTTGGGAATGACGGCATTTTCCATTGAAAATTTCCTAAAAATCGACTTAACATCTGAAAGCAGCTAAAATGATTGCTTATGTATATGGCTCTGCTGACCCATTGGATGAATAGAACCTGCAATAAAATATCAAAACTCCGCTGAACGATATTTCCTCATTCAGCGGGGTTTGGGCTCTTGTTCTTTCAAAAGGATATATGAAATTGCTACACCCTTGATTAGAAAGAAAATTCTATCAAGGATTTTCAAGTATAAGTTCAACTCACCGCTTTACCTCTATTTGTGATACGGTTCCCCCCGACTGATCCGAAACGCCCGGTACACCTGCTCCAGTAAAATCAGCCGCATCAGTTGATGGGGAAACGTCATCCTGGAAAACGAGAGCAGCACATGAGCCCGCTCCAGTACTTCAGGCGACAAGCCGAGCGAGCCGCCGATGAGAAAGGCGACGTGGCTTTTCCCCTGTACGGCCAGCTTGTCCAGCTCGCTGGACAGCTTCTCCGACGACCACATCTGTCCCTCGATGGCGAGGGCGATGATGTATTGATCAGGTTTGAGGTGGGCGAGGATGCGCTCGCCCTCTTTTTGTTTGACCTGTTCCATTTCGGCAGGACTGAGGGTATCGGGAGCCTTCTCATCGTTCACCTCGATGAACCGCAGCTTGCAGTAGGAAGAAAGCCGCTTGCTGTACTCGCTGATGCCTTCTTTGAGGTACTTTTCCTTTAGTTTGCCAACCGCGATAACCGTAATCTGCACCGGTCACATTCCCTTCACGCGCAGCAGGACGACGCTGCCTTCCGCCCCGCAGACCATGCAGCTTTTATTCAACTCCGGGTCTTCCACGTCCTTGATCGGGTACGTGTCGGGGGCCGCTTCATACTGGTCAACGTAGTCGTCCAGCTCCCGCTCCACGTGCTCCGCACAGCTGACCCGAACCGGAAAGTCAGCATCCACAACTGCCTCTTTGCCTTGAATCTGTATCGTCCTTTCTTTTGTGTCCACTTCCGCACTCTTCCTTTCTGTCCGTATGTACCACGAGAACCCTCGAACAATTTGTTTGTCGGTGTCGTATCTGTCCACCACAGGACAGCGGCATGAAACACTGCGTCCATGTCGGCCCGGGTAATGCTATTCTGCCGATGAGGCCGCCTTTCCCCCACTGCCCGTGCTCCTTCTCTTGTTATCCTTTCGTGCCACGGCAAAAATAATCGGCGTCCCGATGATGGTGGGCAAAAACCAGACGAGCAAAATCGGCAGTTCGCGAACCAGCGGGATGTTGGCGTGGTTGACGACCAGCACAGCCGTCACCACTCCGATGTACGAACCCAGCATCCCCCCGATATGTTTACCCAGCCAGTTGCGCCAGCGACGCTTCCAGGAAAGATAGCCGATCAGCGCCAACCCGTAGGAGAACAGCGCGATATAAAACAGATACGCACTCTCCGACCAGTGCATGATCGCCATGGCTGCAGACGTCACAAACAGCAGCACATACGCGGCGTGGTATACCTCTCCCGCCGCCGTATGCAGCCCTTTTCGTTTTTCTACAGCAGCCGCGGTCAAACCGGTTATCAGGCAGACCGTTCCGGCCAGAATGTGAAGCCATAGCAAAAAGGAAAACATAAGCAGTTCGTTCTCTCTTTCTCACGCATGGTAACCAGTTTCATTCTACCTTAGGGGATGGGCAAAAGAAAAGCAACAGAACCACGCCATAGATTTTCCCCGTGGGTTCCAGCATGGTGAGTCGGACTTTTCCAGCTCATCAAAAAAGAGCTCCCACACCCGCAGAGCGAACCGTAACGTGAACAACTGATACCGGGCAACAATCCTTGTTCACGCCAGGCGGTGCAGGTTGGGAGCAAAAACACCAAACAGGAAAGCGGCATTCAAACAGGACTCAAGCGGCTTTCGGCAGATTTTCGATCAGGTTGGCTTGTATCAGCCGCTTCCGGACAATAATGCCGATCCAGCTGGCCAGAAATGCCTTGATCAGTCCGACCACGATAAATGGATACACCCCTACTGCAAGCGCGTTGGCCCAGGACATGTCCATTACGTATTTTAACTGGACAGCCCCCATGGCCAGGGTAATCACCATCCCCACGGTATTGGCGATCATGGCCATCGGAAAGGTAAAGCGCGTCCGTTCCAGAATCCACCCTGTCACGTAAGCCGTCACGACAAAGCCGAACAGGTATCCACCGGTTGGTCCGATCAGCACGTGGGCCCCTCCCTTTGCTTCCGCAAAGACAGGCACACCGATCGCCCCCAGCAGCAGGTAGCAGATCATGGAGACGGCTCCGTACCGGCTCCCCAGTATGGTCGCCGTCAGCCCTACCGCCAATGTTTGGCCGCTGATGGGGACGATCGGCAGCGGTATCTCCACTTGTGCAAGTACTGCCGTGATCGCCGCAAACATGGCGCAAAGAATCAACATTTTCAGTTTGGTGTGTTTCGTACCCAAGCGCAGTCCTCCTTTTGTTAACCTTTACATACAATAGGTTAACATATATCCGTCCCATTTGAAAGATGTGCAATAAACAATCGCTGCAGCAAATAGAAAAGAGGCACGAACCGATCGTGCCTCACGAGACTAAGTATCGCGAAGGAGCCAAAGTCCTGCTCGCGCTGTTGCCTGACCAACAAGGATGCAGGAAGGTTTCTGGATAGAGGGAAGCGGCCATTTGCCTTTCTTCACTCCGTTGCCAACCACCAATGGAGCCAGACTTGTCCGCTTCGCCATCCCGAAGCGGGCGGGCGCAAAAGCAGCGCTGCTCCGCCGTTTGTCCATGTTGCGCCCGGATGCCCCCGCTTCGGGCTTGCTCCGCTTGGATGGTTGGCAAAGTCGTTCATTCGGAAAATGGCCGCTCTCCTGTCAGAACTCGCTTTGTGTTCAATCTGCAGGATACCGAAGGCATCTTGGGTCGAACAGGGCACCGTACAGTGCTGAACGAGTTTCAAAACTCTCGTCTGGGACGAGTGCGGGCCGTTTTTCGCCAGCGAGCGTTTTGGCCAACCTGCCAGCGAAACGACGGACCCGCAGGGAAATCACAGCGGCAGCAGCATTACGTCGGAGCGGGACATCGTTTTGACGCTGCCCCTGCGGATCGTCGTAAAGCGGTCCTGGACTGCTTCTTCGCTGGTTGGCCACCGGAAGTGAGCGCGAAAAACGCCCGCACTCGTGTTCACGACACGTTGTTTTAAAACTGAGAGGCACGAACGGATTGTGCCTCTTGGTCTGGCTTATCTCCCCTGCTCGCCCAGCGTCACGGTAGTCGTCTTGAGGAAACCGTCGCGGTAATAGGTGACTTCCACCGTTTGTCCCGCTGTTTTCTTCAGCGTCAGATACTTGCGCAGTTGGGCTCCGTTGCTGATCTCTTGATCATCCAGCTTCACAATCACGTCGTATTGGCGCAGTCCTGCTTTGGCTGCCGGTGTAAACTGGCCAATATTCCAGATCAGCACACCTGCTTTCACATCGTCCGGCAGATGCAGCTCTTCCTTCCAGGCGTAGCGCGGAATGGTGGTCAGATCACGCGGCGTGATCCCCAGGTAACCACGCTTTAGGTAGCCATCTTCCATCAACCGCTTGGAGATCACCTTCACATCGTTGATCGGAATGGCAAAGCCCAGGCCCTCTACGTCTTCCCGCGCGATCTTCAGCGTGTTGATCCCGATCACTTGACCGCGAATGTTAAGCAGGGCTCCACCGCTGTTCCCCGGGTTGATCGCCGCATCGGTCTGGATCACGTCCAGTTCCCAATCGGTTTGCCCGTCATTGTCGAGGTCCACCGGCATCGACCGGTCCACTCCACTGACGATCCCCTGCGTTACCGTACGGGAGAACTCCAACCCGAGCGGATTGCCGATGGCAATGGCCGGTTCGCCCACCTTCAGTGTATCGGAGTTGCCCAGTTCCGCGACCGTTGTTACTTGAGAGCCGTCAATCTCCAGCACAGCGAGGTCAGTAAAGGGGTCGGCCCCCAGGATTTTGGCTTCTACCTTTTCCCCGTTTGGCAGCGAGACTTCGACCCGCTCCGCCCGGTCAATCACGTGGTAGTTGGTGATGACATGCGCTTTTCCGTTTCTCTTCTCAAAGATGACGCCCGAACCCTGGCCGCTCTCGACCGTTCCGGTTTGCTGCGTCCAGAAGTTGGTTACCCGCCGAATGTTGATCACGCCGACAATCGCATCTTCTACTTTCTCTACCGCTTCCACCGTAGCCGTATCGACGCTGACCGAGACGGGTTGAACAAGCGTGCTGGTGGCGACTGCGCCGGTCGTCTCGTCTTTGGCAAACGCCTGATTGGACTGCATCATCGAAATATAACCTGCTTTCGACAGTGTCGGCAGCATCAACAAAACAACCAGGCCACCGATTACGGCGGAGGTAATCGAGGTCAGAATCAGGCGTCCGACACCGTGCTCACGACGTTTTTTCCGTTCTACAGGATACATATCGTCATAAAAGCCCATGTTCCTCTCTCCTTCCTCCTGTATTACTAGGGTAACAGGTTTTCTCCACAGATATACGATTTCTCAACCTTAGTATACGAAATCGTTTCGGTAAAGTGGCGTGAGAAATATGGAAAGGTTGTGGAACGGCAAAACAGGCATATTTTCTTCCCATACGGATAAGATGTTACTAGAATCGCTGCACGTATTCCGTATGATGACAGTTTCTCGTTGAAAGGATTGGTAGAGATGAGACACTATTCTCCACTGGAAGAGGTCAACCTCGCCGCCAAGCTGGCCGACCTGCGCGAAGACAACTACTACAACTCGCTGCTGTTGGATTCCCTGATTGAACTGCTTGTCGAAAAAGGCGTGATTTCCCGTGAAGAGCTGTACGAAAAAGCACGGCATCGCGATGGGCAGGTGCTTTTGCACAACCATCACTCATCCGATGACTTCCGTAACCAAAGGCACCACTCCGATGCCATGGGATCATCCGCTACACTTCCTCCATTCTTGTAGGACGGTGCGGGTAGGTTTCCCGCAGGTGAACATCGTCGCCCACTTTTAGTCCGCTTTCTTCCAGAATGTTCTTTACGGTAAGCTGAGCCAGTTCCATCAAGTTGTTTTCCTTGCTCAGGTGGGCGAGGTAAACGCGCTCGGCCCGCCCGCCGAGGAGGTCGCACAGCGCTTCTCCGGCCGCTTCGTTGGAAAGGTGGCCGACGTCGCTCAGGATGCGCCGCTTGACGCTCCACGGATACTGCGACATGCGCAGCATCTCCACGTCGTGGTTGGCCTCAAAGATGTAGGCGTCAGCGTCACGGATCGTCTCTTTGATCCGGTCGCTGACATAGCCGAGGTCGGTAGCCACACTTAGTTTTTTCCGGCCGTGATAAAAGCAAAAACCCATCGGTTCAGCAGCATCGTGGGAAATCCCGAAGGACTGTACGCTGAGGTCACCAAACTCCCGCGTCTCGCCCACCTCGAACTGCTGCCGCTGCTTCTCGGCGATGCTGCCAATCTGGCCGTCCATCGCCTGCCAGGTCTTTTCGTTGGCATAAATGGGAATCTCGTATCGTCGGGCCATCACCCCGATTCCCTTGATATGGTCAACGTGTTCGTGCGTAACGAGAATGGCCTGCAGTTCACCCGGGTGGACGCCGATCTCTTTCAGCGCCGCTTCCGCCTGCTTTCCCGTAATCCCGACGTCGATCAACAGAGACACTCGCTCGGTGCCGACGTAAATCGCATTGCCCGTACTGCCGCTGGCCAATATGCTAAATCGCAACCTGCATCCCCTTCTTCCTCTATCTCTGCTGTCTTTTTTCAGTTGGCGGACAGCCGACTGTCCACCGGTCGTTCGACGGCACCCGTAAACGCATTGACATAATCAATCTTGCCGTCATGGATAATTCGCCAGATCGGGGCCAGAACCTGAATGTCGGCATCGTATTCGTGCCCGTAGTACCCCATTGTCACATCTTCGATGGTCTCGCCATTCTGGATCAACTGCTTCTCCAACAAGGAGCGCAGCGCCGTATAGGCGGAGATTACCTGCCGTCCGGTTCCCTGGTTGCGAATCCGCAAATAGGATTGCTGGTAGCCTGTGACCGTCTGCTTGTGAACAAAAAACTCCAGCGGCGCCACAAAGATCGGCAGTCCCTCGTACTGCTGCCAGTATCTGAGCAGTCCCCGCCCGGTGTAGTACTTGTCTGGCTGATACTCATCCGCGTACACGATCCGCTGACTTACCCCCCGCAAGAACTCGGCCGGATTTTTCACCTCGCTGAGCGGAATCGGTTTGTCAAAACGGGCGATGATCAGCGAGTCGCTGATGGTCATTTGTTGGTCAGCCGGCAGCGGGAGATTCATCAACGAATCCGCCGTCAGGTACTCGACATGGACGTGGTGCACCTGCGGGATTTCCTCGGGGATCTCGACCGCAAGCGTAATGCTGCGCTGAGCAAGCAACAGCTCGATGTCGCCCGCTCCTTTATGTACCAACTGGATGTCGTTCCACTGCTGCGTTCGCGAGGCGTACACCTGATAACCGAGAAACAGATCGAGCAGCAGAAAGGCCCAGATCAGGATCGTTTTTGCCCGACTCCAGTCCATGTCGTCCCCCTCCCTTCTGCCTGCCGCGATGCAGCCTCAATCAGCAGCTGCTCACCGCTGGCTTTTTCCAGTACCCAGACCGGAGTGAGCTTGATGTAGCCGGGGTAGACCGAGGGACGATAAGCGAGATAGGCGTCGTCAACCAGGCTCAGGTCAATCTGCTGCTCCCGCGCGTAGGCAAACAGTTCCGGACCGGACATCACGACCTGTTCGTCAAAGTTGATGTATATATCGTAATCGAACAGCGATTGTTTGAGCGAGACCACCTGACCTTCGTCCGATGTAATCGTAATGGTTTCGCCGTCATTTCCTTCACCGGCGATCAGCGGGTACGCCCCCAGATATTGACGAAAGACAAAGACATCTCCCTCGCCAGGGCGCTGCAGGATTTTATCCAGATAGTACGAATCGGTCCACCCCAGATGCTGATTGACGAAAGCCACCGCTCCATGCAATTTGTCGGCGATGGTCAGCTCTCCCCTGCGTTCCGGCAGAGCAGGGTCGGTAAAGGTAAACATCTGTTTTTCCGGTCGAAGCTGAATGGAACGGCTGCCATCGGTATAGATAATCGTACCGTCCCGCTCCAAAATCCTGCGTACCAGCGTTGGATCGAGGAAAAACGCATCCATCAGCGCCTTTTCCGTAATCGGCAGATAATTGTAGTGGTACAGCCGCATGACGCTCGTCTCTTTGGGCAGGTAGAAGGTGCGCCAGGATATCTTCAGTTGAGCGGCATCGTACAGATCGGCCTCCATCACTTTGAGGTATTGCTCCGGCAGGGTGTTGCCCACACGCAGATACGAATCGCGCAAATCTTTCGGGCTGACCACCGTACGGGCTCGTACCATTTTTTGCTCCTCGCTGGAGATAAACAGCGCGTAGACGATGTCTTCGTCCTCCTCCAGATACAGCCAAAGGCGGTCAATTTCCTCGATGTCGCGGCTCATCTCGCCGCGAAGCGTAAACAGCTCATGCACGACCGAGATCGGTATGCCGGCCCGGTAGCGGATTTCAATCCCCGGCTTCTCTCTCATTAACGCCTGCCACTGCTCGGCAGTAACCACGTACAGGTTAAAGTCGTAGAAGTACCACTTCTCCATCTGACTGGCAACCATCGTGTACGGTGGATCGATCGGGCTGGCCTTGGTGTGCCGGTCCTGTCCGTAGTGAAACACGATGGCCTGGGGCCTGATTAACTCCTCCACATCATGGGCGATGCCGAGCGGTTCCGGCTCCACATAGGTGGCCGGCGCGATCACTTCAAACTGTGGCTGGTTGTTCCACAAGAGAACCGTCAAGCCAAAACTGGTCAGCACCAACAGGTTGAGCAGTACGGTCTTGACCCGCTCCCTGATCCGCATCAGGCCGTCCTCCCTTCCTCGGCAAACGGCACCCAAAAGGTGACGGTCGTCCCCTCGTTCAACTCGCTGGTGATGTGAATATCGGCACCGTGTGCCTGTACCAGCTCGCGGGCAATCGACAGACCCAACCCGGTGCCCCCCTGGCTGCGCGAACGCGCTTTGTCCACCCGGTAAAACCGTTCAAAAATCCGCCGCAAGTCGCGTTTGGGAATTCCAATGCCGGTGTCGATAACCGACACCAGGACACGCCGCTGCTGGTGGTCAACTCTTACCCGCAGCGTGACGGAGCCGCCTTTGGGCGTATACTTGATCGCATTGGACAGCAGGTTGTCCAGCACCTGATTCATCGCATCCTGATCGGCATATACCAACGGCAGCTGGTCGTCGTCCATCTCAATCGACAAACGGATACCCTGCTGCTCGCTTTGCATGGAGAAACGATCGACCGCATAGCGAATCAACTGCGCGAATCGGATTGGCCGCAGGTGCAGCCGCACGCCTTGCGAATCGAAACGGGAGAGCTGCAGCAGATCGTTGACCAGCCGAGTCATCCGGTCGGTCTCTGCCAACGTCACCTGCAAAAAACGCCGGGAAAGCTCGGGATCCTCCACGGCTCCCTCCAACAAGGCTTCCACGTAGCTCCTGATTGTCGTCAGCGGCGTACGCAGCTCGTGCGAGACGTTGGCGACAAACTCCCGCCGCTGCTGATCCAGCCGGGCCTGTTCCGTCACGTCCTGCAGAACGGCAATGATCCCGCCCTTTTTGCCGCTGTCCTGCTGCAGCGGTGTAAACGCAACACGCAGCATCAGCATGTCCCGGTTGGGCGTCATCATCTCCAGCATCAATGGTTCGTTCTGTTCCAAAAGCGGCAGCTCTTCTTCGGGAGGGAGACGAAGCACGTCGTAGAGGGTCTTCTTTTCCGCCATGACATCGACCGCACTCACCTGCAGCATTTCCTCAGCGGAACGATTCATCAGGATGATTCTGCCGTCGCGTTGGGCAGCAATCACGCCGTCGCTCATGTTGGCCAGGATCTGCGACAGCTTCTCCCGTTCTTCTTCCTGCTGCAGGATTGCTTCCTTCAGCCGTGCGGTCATGTAGTTGAAGGCCATTCCCAACTGGCCGATTTCGTCACCGCTGTAAATCCGTACCGCCCGGTTAAAATCACCGTCCGCAACTGCCGTCGCCTGCCTTGTCATCTCCTTGACCGGTTTGGTAATCGTGCGGGCCAGAACCACGCCGAGCGCCGCCGTCATCACAAGCGCAATGCCCGTCCCCGTGGCGAGTATGTTGGTGATTTTGCGAATCGTGGTATACGTGGGTTCCATTGACACGACCATGTAAACGGCGCCAAAGACGATATTGCCCCTCTTCACTGGTACGGCCAGCACTTTTACCCGATCCCCGGTAAACGGGTCGATGCGCAATCCTTCGTTGCGCGTCCCCATCAAAGCGATCGTCACTTCGTTCTGCGAGGTGCGCTGCCCGACGATCGCCTGTTCCGATTCGGTCGTGCTGATAATAGTCCCGTTTTGGTCGATCACCTGCACCTTGGCCCCATTCAATGCCACCAGGTTGTAGATCAGGTTGTCGATGTCTTCCTTGATCATCTGGGGCGTAGCGTCTTTCTTCTCCCGCGAGGGGTCCAAATGCCGCTCCAGATTGACTGCCAGCATGGTCGCCTGGGCGTTTAGTGTCTCCGAGAAGTTGTTGGTGTAGTACGTCTCCACTTCCCGGGCGAAATACGCGCCAATAAACTGCATCGCCAGCAGAATCAGCAGCATGTAAATGACGACAATCTTCCACTGGATCGTCTTGAACAGGCGCAACCGCCACATTACGGCTGCCCTCCCGCCCCGGGATTGCGAAAGACGTATCCCAACCCGCGGCGCGTGATGATATACCTGGGCTGACTGGGATCGTCCTCAATTTTTTCCCGCAGCCGCCTGATCGTCACATCAACCGTCCGCACATCGCCAAAGTAATCGTAGCCCCATACCGCCTGGAGCAAACCTTCCCGCGTCACGACCTGCCCCTGGTGACGAGTCATGTAGGTCAGCAGTTCAAACTCGCGGTGAGTCAGATCGAGCGGCTCGCCGTTTTTCATGACCGTGTAGGAATTGAGATCAATTTCCAGTTCGTGTACACGCAAAAAGTGGCTGTCCGCTTCTGCTCCTTTGGGCTTCTGTCGGCGCAGATGCGCTTTCACCCTCGCTACCAGCTCCCGGGCGCTGAACGGTTTGGTCACGTAATCGTCGGCACCCAGCTCCAGACCGAGCACCTTGTCCAGCTCCGAGTCTTTCGCCGTCAGCATGATAATGGGCATATCATAAGACTGCCGTACGGTACGGCACACGTCCATGCCGTCACGACCGGGCAGCATCACATCCAACAAGATCAAGTCAGGTTTTTCATAATCAACCAGCATCAGTGCTTCTTCGCCATCGTAGGCACAGACCACCTGGTAGCCTTCCTTTTCCAAGGTAAACTTCAAAATGTCGGCAATCGGTTTTTCATCGTCCACGACCAGGAGTTTGGCCATCCCGCTCACCCCTTCTATTCTATATTGGATTCCACTTTTCCGCATGAATTTCCTGCCGCATCAGGCGCATCTCCATAAACAGGAGAAAGACCGCCCCTTTGTTCAGGACGGTCTTTCCCCGCCGATTGCGGCGGGTGATCTCCTCTATTTAGCGGCCTGACCGGTTGGCGGTCAGCGTCCGAGATAACGAAGCGGGTTCTGCGCTACGCCGTTTTTGCGTACTTCGAAATGCAGATGGACGCCTGTGGAATTGCCCGTCGATCCCATGACACCGATGACTTTTCCTTTAGCGACGACGTCACCCGGCTTCACGCTGATCGATTTCATGTGGCCATAAAGCGTCTGAATGCCGTTGCCGTGGTCGATCACAACTGCATTGCCGTAGCCGCCGTTCCAGCCGGCGCTGACCACCCGGCCATTGTCGGCGGCGTAAATCGAGCCGGAACCGGCGATGTCAATCCCCTGATGCATGCGTCCCCAGCGCATGCCAAAACCGCTGCTGATATAGCCTTTGGCCGGCCAAGCCAACCGGCCTGTCCCACGCGAAGGAATCACTTTGGTACCGCGCTCCACGATCTTGGGCACCGGTTCCTCCAGCACTTCCTCTTCCAATACCTTGCGGGCCACTTCTTGGCCGTTTTCCCGGATCACTTCGTAGCGGACACGCTTCATGCCCTCTTTTCCTTCCTGGACGACTTTGCTGTCTCCTTTGGGCATCTGGCCGTTGCTGCGTGTCTGCACGGTGTAGTGAATCACTTCTTCTTGTTCCACTTCTTCGATAACCTGCACGGTGACCAACGGTTTGATCGCCGTCACATTGATTTTTTGTCCCAACTGCAAAACAGTGTCTTCCGTAATCCCGGGGTTGTTTGCGTATATATCCTGGGATGTGATCCCGTATTGTTTGGCGATGCAGGTGATGCAGTCGCCTTCCTGTACAGTATGTATGACGTCTTTAAACGTTCCCCTTGACAAAAGCTCCTCCAGCTTGTCCACCGTCAGGACCTGCGCTGCCGGTACGGAATCGGTCTCGGTGGTTACCTGTTCCTTGAAGCGCACTTTCTTGATCGCCTGCTCAGCGCCTGCGGCTGCCGATTGGAGCGAGGCCGCATTTGCTGTCTGAGCCTTTTCTTTTTCTGTGACGTCCGAACCGACGTATTTTGCTTTCAAACGGTTGAAAACGGTCTGCGCATCTTTGGGGCTGGCGGCGTAACCGACCAGCTTGCCGTCCACGACAATTTTTACCGCTTCCACCTTGATGTCTGCGATTTCCGACAACGCGGCCAAGGCCGCTTCGTTGTCATACTTTCCCTTGTAGAGCCGCTCTTCCTTGTAGGTGATGTAATCGGTCAGCTTTAACGTAAGCCCGCCGTGCTTGCTCGATTCTTCCTTCAGCTTGGCTTCCGTCCATCGCTCGATTACCTCCGGGCTGCTGACAACCCCGATTTCCTCCCCATTGACGTATACGTGGTAAATCGAGATGATGTTGGAATGATAGTAGTAGTTGGCGTATGCCGCACCTGAGACGGCAATGGTGGCTGTCACGGCAGCGGCGGCTGCCTGTTTCTTGTGGTTTTGTATATATGTTCGAATGTGACTGGCAACTTCCACAACCCGGTGTCGACTGCGGCGCAGCACTGGCTCCACCCGTCGACGCAACCAGGCTTTCCATTCGGCAAATTGCATCAACCGACCCTCCTGAAAACCTACCGACATGAGTCGATTTGAATATTCGAAATATTGCTGAATCAAACGAAAGTCCTGCTTGTTTCCAATCTTTAGGCAGATCAAAATGCCCAAAAAGACCAACTATAACGACTGTACCACATAAAAGACAACTCCATCAAGTGTAAAATGCCGTCGAATAGAATCGGTTTCCATGAATCATACTACTTTTATGGAATTTTTTGTTTTCTCAGGAGGGAATGATGGTGAAGGAGCGAAACATTTTGGCTGGATTTCAGTCCGCAGACAATGCGAATAAAGCAGCGGAACAATTAAGACAGGCCGGGTTTGAGACCGTTCAGGTAGAGATCATCGACCGCTATCCGGGTGAAGGCGTCGAGCAGGTCATCAATCCGATCAGCGGGAAAATTCCCAGTCTGGGCAACTTGACGCTGGATGCCGATTTCCCCAGTGGACGGGATGCCAGCGTATTGGCTGCCGCCGATCCCAGCGCCAGCGGTATGGCAGACGGCGGGCAGGACCGTAATGGCAGCGTGCTGCTCACAGCAGTAGTGCCGGAAGAACGGGGAGACGAAGCAGCCGAGATAATCCGTTCTTTCGGCGGCGAGATATGAGATAAGCGCCCCCTCACCCGGCTGCAAGGGGGCGTTTGCTTGCTGCCGCTGCCGCTTTTTGGGCGAACGCTTTCCCGCTGCGTTTCATAGGCTGGCAGAAAGCAGCCGGAGACGGCAGCGGCTTCTTGATGATGCAGCCCGGTTCAACCGTTCTTTACTTCCACCATGGACGTGACGTCTCTTAGTGCGAGGCGGCGAAACGTCGTTTTTTCCTCATTCGCTTGTTTATAATTGGTGATAAAACAAACATAGCCTTTGCTGATGTGCGACATCGTACCACTGATTACCGTGCCGTTGAACATCTTGACCTCCACGTTCTTTCCCACCAGCTTCAACGCTTTCTGATCAAATCCCATCGCAAACACCTCGATTTCGTTTTGGTATGGGATACGATATGCCCAGATGATCGTTGGTGGTGCGTGTCCCGGCCAATATTTATGAAACAGTGCCTCGCTTTGTTCAAGAGGCAATTTTTTTCTGTGATTGATTATACGTCACAATGATGTTACGTTTCTTAACATAAGGTACATTGCCCAGGAATTTGCTTGCTGAGCGACCGTGCCGGCAGCTTGGGAAATGAAGATTGGGGCTGTCCTTTCGTCGGTAGACGTTTGGGACAGCCCCATACGTATTGGGTATCATCGTTCGCGGTTGCTCCCGCTGCGCGTATCCGGATTGTTTATCCGTAGATACCACGCACAACAACGGTCTGCTCCCGATCCGGACCGACCGAGAAGATGGACAGCGGGATGCCAGTCAGTTGTGTGATCCGCTCGATATAGTGACGAGCGTTATCCGGCAATTCGTTGATGCTGCGAATATGGCTGATATCCTCTTTCCATCCCGGCAGTTCCTCGTAAACGGGCTCACATTTTGCCAGGATGTTCAGATTGGCGGGAAACTCTTCAATCACCTGTCCGTTGTAGGTGTACGCCGTGCAGATTCGAAGCGTATCGATTCCGGTCAATGTGTCCAGTTTGGTGATGGCCAGCCCGGTGATGCCGCTGACCCGGCGAGCGTGGCGGACCACGACACTGTCAAACCAGCCGATTCGGCGGGGGCGTCCCGTCGTTGTGCCAAACTCAAAGCCTACCTCCCGGATGTGGTCTCCAATCTGGTCGTGCAGCTCAGTCGGAAACGGACCATCGCCGACACGAGTCGTATACGCCTTGGCCACGCCAATAACCTGATGTATTTTGGTCGGTCCAACGCCTGAGCCGATTGTGACCCCACCGGCAATCGGATTGGAGGAGGTGACGTAGGGATAGGTCCCCTGGTCAATATCCAGCATGACTCCCTGCGCTCCTTCGAACAATACGCGGTTGCCGCGGTCGATGGCATCATTCAGGACGACGGACGTATCGCATACATAGGGGCGGATGATCTCCGCGTAGCGTAAGTACTCTTCCAGAATCTCTTTCAGTTCGAACCCGGTCGTATCGTACAACTTTTCCAGAATCCGGTTTTTCTCGGCAAGATTGCGTGCCAGTTTGCGCTCAAACTCTTCCTTGTCCAGCAGATCGGCGATGCGAATGCCGATCCGCGCCGCCTTGTCCATGTATGCCGGGCCAATCCCTTTGCGGGTTGTGCCGATTTTGTTGGCACCTTTGCTTTCTTCTTCCACACTGTCCAGTTTGATGTGGTACGGCATAATCACGTGCGCGCGATTGCTGATCTTCAGATTGGCAGTGGAAAATCCGGCATTGTGCAGGTACTCCAACTCTTGCACCAACGCCTTGGGATCGATCACCATTCCGTTCCCGATGACGCACACCTTGTCTTTATAAAAAATCCCGGATGGAATCAAGTGCAGTTTGTATTTATTTCCATCGAAGATGATCGTGTGACCCGCGTTGTTTCCACCCTGGTAGCGGGCGACCACTTCGGCTGTTTCGGCCAGATAGTCAGTCAGCTTTCCTTTTCCTTCATCTCCCCATTGGGTACCGACGACAACAACAGTTGACATCGCAACGCACCTCCTGCTCTCAATCAGAACAATCTAAGTGTACTAAAGAGACCCTTTTGTGTCAAACAAAAACCCGAACAATTATTTAATATTTAGGAAATTTGTTCGTATATCATTCAGGCTCTGGAAGGCCCAAAGGAGCCATTGTCTGCTCGCGCTGCAGCCCGGCCATGTCCCCATCGCCAACCAAAACACGGCATGCGGATTTATGAAGATGCGTTGCCCATTCACGTATCCTTGCAAAAGTGCTTGAGTAAAAAAGGGGTCAAAAACAAAGCCACCCGGTTTCCATGTACCGCGTGGCTGTTGGCCTGATCGCATTTTCACATGTTATCCCGCCATTTCGCGATGATGACGGTCCAGGCTGACAAACTTGTTGTACTCTTTCAAAAAGGCCAGTTCGACTGTTCCGGTTGGACCGTTACGCTGTTTGGCAATGATCACTTCAATCACGTTTTTGTTTTCCGCTTCCCGATTGTAATAATCGTCCCGGTACAAAAAGGCGACAATGTCTGCGTCCTGCTCGATGGAACCCGATTCGCGGATATCAGACATCATCGGCCGCTTGTCCTGCCGCTGCTCTACCGAGCGGCTGAGCTGTGACAGTGCAAGGACAGGTACGTTCAGTTCACGGGCGATCCCCTTGAGTGTCCGCGAGATCTCCGAAACCTCTTGCTGCCGGTTTTCCCCGCGGCCGCGGCCGTGGATCAGCTGCAGATAATCGATCAGAATCATGCCCAAGCCGCGCTCCGCTTGCAGCCGGCGGCACTTGGCGCGAATGTCCTGCACCGTAATACCCGGGGTATCATCAATAAAGATGGGCGCCTTGGACAGCGTTCCGATCGCCATCGTCAGCTTTTGCCAGTCATCCTCATCCAACCAGCCGGTACGCATTTTCTGGGCGTCAATGTTGCCTTCGGCACACAGCATCCGCTGCACCAGTTGGGATGCGGCCATCTCCAGTGAAAAAATGGCCACACATTCGCCGGCACGTGCGGCAACGTTTTGCGCTACATTCAGCGCAAACGCCGTCTTCCCGACAGATGGACGGGCGGCGAGAATAATCAAGTCGGAACGCTGAAACCCGGAAGTCATTTTATCCAGATCGGGGTAACCGGACGGGATGCCGGTTACTTCTCCCTTTCGCTGGCTGAGAAACTCAATCCGCTCGTATGTCTCCATCAGCACGTCGCGTATGGGAATAAACCCGCCACTGTTGCGGTTTTGGGACAGTTCCAGAATATACCGCTCAGCGTCCGCAATGATCTGCCCGACGTCATCTTCCCGCGTATAGCCATCATTGGCGATCTGTGTCGCTGTGCGAATCAAGCGACGGAGCAGCGCCTTTTCTTCGACGATCCGTGCGTAGTACTCCACGTTGGCCGCCGTCGGCACGGCACTGGCCAGATTGGTCAGGTAGGTGACTCCACCGACCTCCTCCAACACCTTCTGATCCTGCAATTCGGCCGTCACCGTAACCAAGTCGACCGGTTCTCCTTTTTCGTAGAGATCCAGCATGGTTTGAAAGATTCGCTGGTGGGCCGTTTTGTAGAAATCTTCGGGACGAAGGATTTCTATCGCCGTGTGCAGAGCTTCCTTTGACAAGAACACGGCACCCAACACGGATTGTTCAGCTTCTGTATTTTGCGGCGGTACACGGTCCAAGAACAGGTCGCTCACGTCACACCCCTCACTCACTGCCTCAACTAATCTCGATTTACTCCTCTGTCACATGCACTTTTACCGTTGCCGTCACTTCATTGTGCAGCTTTGCCTTGATCTGGGTCACACCAAGCGCCCGAATCGGTTCCATCTCCAGTTTCCGCTTGTCAATCTTTATGCCGTGCTGCTGCTCCAGAGCCTGAGCTACCTGCTTGCTGGAGATGGCACCAAACAAACGGCCTCCTTCCCCTGCTTTCCCGGTCACGTTGACCGTCAGTTGTTCCAACTTTTTGGCCAGTTCCAGCGCGTCCTGCTTCTCCTGCTCCTTGCGCCGGTCTTCACTTTGCTTCTGCTTTTGCAGTGTTTTCAGGTTTCCTTCCGTTGCCTCTACCACAAATCCTTTCGGCAGCAAATAGTTGCGCACATATCCTTCAGAAAGGTCTTTAACCTCTCCTTTTTTGCCTTGACCTTTCACGTCTTTGAGAAATATCACCTTCATCGTCGTTCCTCCTTCCTGGCTGATACTGCGTCGATTGCTTCTTTCACAAAGCCAGATCTGAGTCTGGAGACATTTTAAGGCCGAATGAAACGATACGTGAGACTCTCGGCTACAAAGCGCTTTTTAACACTTCTTTCAACTGCGCAACGGCATCTTCGATCGTGATGCCTTCGATCTGTGTAGCGGCACCGGTCAGGTGACCGCCGCCTCCCATCTGTTCCATGATCGACTGAACGTTGATGTCGCCAAGCGAACGGGCACTGATCATCACGGCATTGTCAGCCCGTCTGGCCACAACGAACGAGGCATGGATGCCAGACAGGGTCAACAGCAGCTCGGCTGCCTGCGCCACTTCCACCTGGGTGTACGACTCTTCCGGATTGCCGATGGCGATGGCCATTTTGTCCATAAAAATTTCGGTATTCATGACAATCTTCGCCCGGCGCACAAACTGGTTCAGATCTTCTTTCAAGAAACGCTGCACGGAAGCCGTGTCAGCTCCGTTGCGCCGGAGGAAGGAAGCCGCCTCAAACGTTCGTGATCCGGTCCGAAAAGCAAAACTTTTGGTATCGACCACAATCCCCGCCAACAGGGCCGTGGCGATCAGGTTTTCAATTTGTATCCGGTCACTTTGATACTGCAAAAGCTCCGAAACCAGCTCAGCCGTCGACGAAGCATACGGTTCGAGATAGACCAGCACAGGGTCGGTGACAAAGTCTTCGGCCCGCCGATGGTGGTCGATGACCACGATTCGGCTGGTCTCCTGCAGCAAACGCGGTTCTATCACCAACGCCGGCCGGTGGGTATCGACAATGACCAGCAGCGTACGGTTGGTGACGATATCAAGCGACTCTTCCGGTGTGACAAAACACTTGGCCAGTTCCTCGTTTGCATAAACCTCTTCCATCAGCCGCTCAATCGCCGGTGTCACTTCATCCAGTACCACGTAAGCCTGCTTGCCGTTTACCTGAACCGCTTTTAACACGCCTAGCGAAGCGCCTATGGAGTCCATATCCGGATTTTTGTGTCCCATTACGATAACGTGGTCGGCTTCGTGGATTAAATCCCGCAGCGCATGAGCTATCACGCGGGCACGCACACGGGTCCGTTTTTCCACGGCGTTGGACTTTCCTCCGTAGAAGGTCAGCCGGTTGCCCACCTTCATTGCCGCCTGGTCGCCGCCGCGTCCAAGCGCGATGTCCAAACTGGACTGGGCGGTTTGACCAAGCTGGACAAACGAGGAACCGCCGGCAGCCACCCCGATGCTCAGGGTAATCGGAATCTTGTTGTCAGCCGTCATTTCACGCACGACGTCGAGGATATCAAACCGGCTCTCTTCTACCTTGTCCAGGGTCTCCCGATCCATCACAGCCAAAAACTTGTCGGCGCTCAACCGCCGCAAGTAGATGTTGTGCTTTTGCGCCCACTCGTTGATAACGCCGGCCACACTGGTCGACAACTGGGTACGGCTCTGGTCGTCCATCACCTGACTCACTTCGTCAAGATTGTCAAGGTGGATGATCGCCAGGGCCGGTCTTTCGCGATTGTAGCGGTTCAGCAGTTCTTTGTATTCGGTGATCTCCGTAAAATAAAGCAGCCGCTCTTCCGGACGTATAAGCACTTCGTACACGTTTCCGTCGTGAATCAACTCAACCTGCTTCTGCTCCGGTTTCCATTCCAGCTCCGGAAACACCTCGGAGAGAGACTTGCCGATCAATGCGTCGTCTCCAGTCATCTTTTGCAGGTACGGATTCGTCCACTCAATTATTTGTTCTTCATTATACAGGACAATCCCGATCGGCAGTTCCTGGATAACGCCTTCCCCCGCCTTTTTGACGCGGTGGGAAATTGTCGCCAGATACATCCGCAGATCGCGCTGGAATTCCTTTTCCAGGTAGCGTGAAACAAGTACCAGCCCAATCACGCAGATGATTCCGATCGCCCCGTATAACCAGTGGTACATTGTCAGGATCGCCAACAGCAGCAGACAGAAGCTGAGCGCTAAGACCATGTGCAGCCCGTACCAACGTTTCAAAAGGAACTTGGGCATTTCCTCAGCTCCTCTTTACTTTCTTTGTTCCAGTCTCTTACGCAAGCCAACACCCAGGTCAAATATCCCTATTAAGCTAAGTATATTCATTAAGAACGGAAAAATAAATAGAGAGACGATCAACACGGGAGCAACTCTTTTCCAGTTCTTCAAAAAAATAAAGTACAGGCAAAAACTCAACCCCTGAATGGCAAATACCACATCAAGCATGATTTTCAGGTTGAGAATGGCGCTGCCCCAGAACGTCCCTTCCAACGTACTGCGAAAAATCAGCAAAAGAAGCAGGGAAAGAAAGTAATAATACAACAATGAGCGAGGAAAGGACCATTCCCGAAGGGGTTTCAACGCTGGAAGGGGCCGACCCAAGCGATTCGAAACAACCCGGGCAAGCCAGTGATTCAAAATGCTCATCAGGAAACTGGCCATGACGAACAAAAACGGCAAAAGCGACAGCAGCAGGGCAATCTGCTGTTCAATCTCTTTCTTCCACTGCTCTTCGGTCAGACCGGGTGGCAGTGGAATGGGCAGTTTTCCACTGATGATTTGTTGGGTAACCTGCCGCAGTTCACCAGCGAAGTCGATGCCCATGACAAACGTGGAAATGGCCAGGGATAAAACGATCGAGGCCAAAAACGCACCTGCACCGCCGATGACAGCCGCCAGTGCGCTTCTTCGTTTTTTGTACAGGATACCCATTGAAAGACCGGTCAATCCCATCATCAATCCGGACAACGCTCCGCCTATTCCCGCCAGTATCAGTCCGAGAAAGGCAAACGCCCCGACGATCAGCAGCATGTCCCGCACTGAGCGTCGTACGGCGAGCAGAATAAACGGAACGGGCACCACAGATAGGGCAAACCCGCTGACGATCGTATATGTACCTAACAGCAGCAAAACAGCAGAAATCCCCAGCATCAATGCGTTTTCAGCAAGCTGCCTCGTCCGATTGGGCATAGGAGCGTGACTCCTCCCTTGCAGGATTTCATTACGTAGGAAAAAAGAGGGCAGCGAACTGTGCCCTCCTCTTTACTCGTATTCATTATTCAGCCGTATAAGGCAACAGTGCCATTTGACGGGCGCGTTTGATTGCGACAGTCAGTCTGCGTTGGTATCTGGCAGATGTACCCGTTACACGGCGAGGCAGGATTTTGCCCCGTTCGCTGATAAACTTCTTCAGCAGATCGACGTCTTTATAATCGATCTTGGTGATCTTGTTCACCGTGAAGTAGCATACTTTGCGACGTTTGTTCGGACGTCCTTTACGTGCCATCTTCGTCCCTCCTTTTTGTCAGGGTTGTAAAAGACTACGCCACATGGAAAAAATGGTCCGTTTGATTAAAATGGCAAGTCGTCATCCGATATGTTGATCGGCTTGCCGGCATCGGCGAAGGGGTCATCGAATGAATCGTGATCATTCCTCTTCCCGGTCGGGCGAGGTTCGCCAAAAGACGGATCGTAGCCGCTTCCTTCCCCGCTGGCACGACCACCCAGAAATTGCACGTTCTCCGCAACCACTTCCGTTACATACACCCTGCGGCCATCCTTGTTGTCGTACGATCTCGTTTGCAATCTGCCCTCGACGGCGGCTTGTCTGCCCTTTCGCAGATAGTTGGCGCAAAGATCGGCCAACTGGCGCCAAGCGACAACATTGATGAAGTCCGCCTCTCTTTCCCCCGCCTGATTGCTGAACGGGCGGTTGACGGCAAGGGTAAACGTGGTGACAGCAACGCCGCTCGGAGTGTAACGCAATTCCGGATCTCTGGTAAGGTTACCAATCAGAATGACTCGATTCAACAATGTGTTCCCCTCCCCATGACGACTCTTACTCGTCTTCTCTTACGAAGAGGAAACGAATGACGTCGTCATTAATTTTCATCAGACGCTCTGCTTCTGCCACTGCGTCTGGATTAGCCTTGAAATTCATCAACACGTAGTACCCATCGCGGTACTTCTTGATTTCATACGCAAGACGACGCTTACCCAACTCTTGAAGATTGGTGACTTCTCCGCCGTAGTTCGTCACAACCTCACTGTAGCGAGCTACGTTCGCTTTCACTTTCTCTTCTTCAAGGTCTGGACGCAATACGTACATAACTTCGTATTGGCGCATCCCTGTTCACCTCCTTTTGGACTATGCGGCCCTGTCCGGGCAAGGAGCGAGTGCCTCATTGGAAACGCATTTCTAGCATGCACCCATAAAATACTCGCATTTTTGCATTATAGCAAAATGAAACCCCTATAGCAAGAAGAGTCTTTACACATTAAACCGGAAATGCATGACATCTCCGTCTTGCACCACGTAATCTTTTCCTTCCAACCGGTACTTTCCTTTTTCCCGAGCTGCACTGACCGACCCGGCCTCAATCAGATCGTCGTACGCCACCACCTCGGCGCGAATGAAGCCACGCTCAAAGTCGCTGTGAATGACACCGGCAGCCTGAGGCGCTTTTGTCCCGCTGCGGATTGTCCAGGCCCGCACCTCCTGTACGCCAGCCGTGAAATAGGTTATCAGTCCAAGCAGTCGGTAGGCTGCTCGTATCAAGCGATCCAAACCGGATTCCTTCAGTCCCAGCTCTTCCAAAAACATCTGCTTGTCCTCGCCCTCCAACTCGGCGATTTCCGCTTCCACCTTGGCGCTGACAACGACAACTTCCGCCCCTTCTTGGGCTGCGTGCCGACGCACTGCCTGCACGTGCGGGTTGTCGTCAGCCGTCAGTACACCGTCTTCGGCCACGTTGCAGACGTAGAGCATTGGCTTGATCGTCAGCAGGTGCAGGTCGCGCACCAGCTTTGCCTCCTCCTCGTCAAGGGTAACGCTGCGCGCTGTCTGTCCCTGCTCAAATGCCGCCTTCAGCTTCTCCAGGACATCCAGCTCCTGTTTGGCTTCCTTGTCGCCCGCTTTCACTTTGCGGCCGATCCGCTCGATGCGGCGCTCAACAGACTCCAGGTCGGCAAAGATCAACTCCAGCATGATCGTCTCGATGTCGCTTAAAGGGTCTACTTTCCCTGCCACGTGAGTGATGTTCTCATCTTCAAAACAGCGCACGACGTGTGCGATCGCATCTACTTCCCGAATGTGGGACAAAAACTGGTTGCCCAGTCCTTCACCTTTGCTGGCCCCCTTTACGAGACCGGCGATGTCAACAAACTCAAATGCCGTAGGTACGATTTTATTGGGAACCACGATTTCCGCCAGCTTGTTCAGACGCGGATCGGGAACTTCGACAATGCCAACATTGGGATCAATGGTACAAAACGGATAGTTGGCCGACTCCGCCCCAGCCTGCGTAATCGCGTTAAACAGTGTTGACTTGCCGACGTTAGGCAGGCCTACAATCCCTGTAGAGAAACCCATGTATGTCACCTCATTATTATTATCACATCAACTTGATATAGTTTAACACATCTGGACTATGCGTAAAGCCCCTCTCAAGCGAGAAGGGCTTTCATCATCCCATCAGCCGCTCCAACTTCGCACACAGTTCATGCTGCCACTTCACATCATTGGTCATGCTGGCGACAAGCGACAGATTCTTCAACTTCGCAATCTCCCAAGCCCGTTTTAGGTGAGCGTCCATACAATGGATGAATTCCGTCATTTCGTCATCAGTCAGTGGCCGTCGCTTGTTGATCGTCCATAGCTCGCATATGCGCTGATCGACTATCCACATCAGAACATCACCGTCCAACCCGGCAAATAGCAGAACAGGAACCAGATCACCAGTCCGATTGTGGCAGCCGTGAGGCACAGAGCCAGGATTTCGTTCAGCACCCGAAGCCTGAGCCAGAGTTTCAGTTCTTTCATACACCATACCTCCTCATCCGTTTGGTACAGTGTATGCGCCAGTAAAGAATATTTGCCTGTCCAGTACAGAAAAATTTTCTACTCAGTACAGTCGAATTCGTACAAGTCATCTATGTAGCAGCCGAAAAAACGCGCGATCCTGTGTAATGTCTCGATATTCGGAACCACCTTGCCGCTGGCGATTCGGGAAAAGTACGACTCGTTAAGGCCCAGCTGCTCGGCTACAAACTTTTTCTTCAATCCCCGTTGGTCGATCATGTCACCGATCCTACATTTGACGGCCATAAAATCACCCCCTGCCTCTTTCTGCAGGGGGCTTGTCGAATCCTTTGGCGAAGGATGGGGGGTTTTGGGGATAAAAAAACTCTCGTATTAATCGAGAGCAACCGTTCATGTAGTGAGCTCCATCTCCCCTACTAAGTAGCCCACGTAGGCACGCAAGCCTTCGGTTCGACAGAGCTTCTTCTTAGTCATCATGATAACAAAGATTACAGAATAATACAATACTTTTCTTTACGTCTCATTAGGCATAAATCTCCAATGTCTATAGGGATGGTTCCATTTGTTTCTCGCATCCCCTTTAAACCCTGTAGATATACCGATATTAAAGTGAGGGTAAATATCTCGGATTCTTGCATTTATATGATTATATAGTTGTTCTTTAGCTCGTGTGCGTTTACCGCGTACCCTTTGCCCTTCAGTTTTGGCTCTGTGGAGGTTGTTTAGTCTAAAATACATTGCACCCGTTACTATATCTGCGCATTGAAGGACAACATGATCATGAGAGGTAACTTCAACAATGTCCTCTTTCCTTATCTTTAATTTTGCCTGCAAGAATGCCGTTTGATATTGTAGCCGATGGATATAGTCTTTAAATATCGACACTTTCTCCTTAGTGTCTGGAAACTGATCAAAAAATATCCTTACATAAACCGGGCGATCAGTTTCATTAGAGTATTGCAAACCAAAAGCATGTTTAAAAAATTGATAGTATAACAAAAAGAACGAATCATCCCTTTGTTGTTTAGTTAGTCCCTTCAACCTTGGTTCCGCAAATAAATTCTGTTGAAACATGACTCTCATCTTCACTTTGTCTTGCTTAATTAGGTCAAAGAATGTATCTATTAAGCTAATGTATTTATCTAAATAATGATGAGTTACTTTTGTCCACTTAACCTCACCAGTTAAACCATTTTTTTTTGCACGCTTCTAATGTCTGTATTACCTCACTAATATGTATACTGCGAACTAGTGCGCCGCCGTAAAATTTGCTGAATAAATGACCTTTCTGCTCAGACTCGTCACAATAGATAAAGTATTCCACCGATCTGCCCCCCCTCAAATATCCCCCAACATTATACCACCAACTCAGAAATTGCCAAAGGATACACAAAAATATACCCCGCAACAGCGAGGGTAAGGGAGGCGGTTTCATTCAGCCTTTCCACACACCCACAATCCTATTCACGTCGATCCATTCCACGTCCTCATCGTTCACAACCTTGATCTGCTTGTGCGTGGCGTCGATTTTCTTCACCCAGCCCCAAACCGTCCGAATCTCGCCCAGGTTGCGCCGGATCGGCACCCAATACTGCACGGTGACGGCGTAGTCCCGATGCACTGAATCGTAGATGAGGCGGTTGAATTCGGTCAGCTCGTCTTCTTCGATGGTCGGCTGTCGGACGAGCGTCTTTTCAAACTCATAGTCGATCAGGGCAGCCGCATGCTCCGGCAGCATCCACCGACTTGCACCAAACACATCGTCAATTTTTCGCGCCATAGTTCACCAGTCCCGCGGCTGCAAGTTCTTCGATGACGCTATGTTCTTCTGGTATCTTACCCTTTTGCAACTGCCCCAAAACGCGAAGATGTTCTTCCGTCAGAATAGGAACAGGGCGCAGTTCCCCATATAATGGCACAAGCATGGTTTTCATGGTGTCACCTCAGATCAGAACGTTTGTTCTTAGTATAACCAAACAAGTGTTCGCTAATCAAGGTGGAAGCATTCGACAAAATCTTTACATTATGTTCGTATTTTGTTCGGTTTACAAAGGCAACCTTTTCGGAGTACAATGAAGACAACAGCAAGGGACGACAGGAAAAACGAAAAGGAGGATGATGAGGATGAAAGCCCAGGTAATGCGGAAGGCATGGGGAATATTCAAAAAGGAAGGGGTTCGCACGATGGCCGCTTGGTCCCAAGCTCTCCGGCGCGCTTGGGCGATCGTGAAGGGGGTTGAAAAAGAAGTACCGGCTCGCACGACGCTCGCCATCCGGCACCAACCGAGCGGCGGCAAAGAGTGGATCGCCGAGATCGTCGGCCGCCACGCGAAAAACAACTTCGAGCGGCGGTTTCTGAACCCGGTCGCTCGGGAGTGGAGCTACAGCGGCCGCACTGGGCGGACAGTGTTCGAGCTGGAGGAGGGGAAAATCTACGAGGTGTGCGAGCCGTACAACGGACGCTACTTCGTAGAAGTCGTTAACGGGCGTGTATACGAAATCAAAGCTGATGCGGTCCTGGCCCGCATCGCATAAGAGGAAAGGAGAATCAGAAATGAAAATCGAAACTTTCCAAAACGGAACAACCATTGCCCATGATGAGGCTCTACAGTACCTGCTCGGGCCGACAAAAATCAAGGAGCCGGACGGATATTATATGTTGGACATCCAGCTCGAGGACGCCGACGTCACCGTCACGGTCGATTATGAGCGGACTGTTGCGGAAGGTGACCTGAAACCAATTGGTCGCCACTGCGTCTTCAACACGACCTACCCGAACGGGATCTTCCGGTTTGAACAATTGATCGAGGACCTGCACGCGCAGGATCTGGAGGTCGTAGAAAACTGGCTCTACGACTTCCTAGTGAAAAACCACGAGGTGGAAGTCGCGGGAAACTGACCAAGCCCCTCGATCTCATCGGTGCCGTGGAGTTTGCGAAGCTCCTCGGAACCACTCGCCAAAACGTGGCCAAGTCGGGGAAACGGGCGCTGAACCCGAAATACCGGGGCGCGTTTCCGCGTCCAGATGCGACAGATCAGAGGGGTAGGCCGTTATGGCTCCGCCAGAAAGCGGAGCAATTTGCGAAAATGAAGGAGGAATTGAAATGAGCAAATGGGTAGGGGTCATCTTAGACCCCAGCGGGAAAACGATGGATATATTGGAGGAAGAGAGAGCGAAAAAGTTTGAAGGAATGTTCCACGTCACATGGTGTGAAGAAGGGGAAGACCTAGAGGAATACATCGCCGACCATGAAGAACATGGCTGGATTGTATTCGATTACAGAAAACCCTCCGGCGATTAAGCCGGAGGGTATTTTTTTGGGGATTTGCTGACACGAAAAGATTCAGCGGGTGTGCTCGGCAATCCAGTCGCGGTACAACTGAAGATTCGTGGCACAGCTTCCATATCCGATATGCACCCCGTACACCTTCCCGTACTGGTCGAACACAGGTCCACCGCTATTTCCTTTCTCTGAGTCGGGTTCATACCGGGCAGAAAACGCCCACGGGCGGTTGTTGTCGGTTATATGAGTCACTTGACCACACTTGTGTACCCAGTTCTGCCCCTTCTGGTGGCCGACCAGACCGACTTCCAGCCCTTTGGTGACGGGCTTTTCCGCCAGTTGCAGGGCCTCTTTCGGCTCGGATCCAACCAGGCGGTAGATGGCCAGGTCAACTTCCGGGTGTATCGCCACCTTCCGAGCGATGTAGTCCTTCGTGCCCGTGTCGCGCATCCAGATTATGATCTCATCCTGGTTGTACACGTTGTGCCGGGCGGTGACAATGTATCCATTCCCGATGTGCCAGCCTGTGCCGTAGTTCATATGCTTTACAGTGACGTAGACCGTGGCGTTTTTTACGCGCTCGATTGTCTCTTCCCAGGGCGGTGCGGGCTGTTCCGGTTCTTCCACGCCCGGCGGAGGTGTCTGCCCTTTCCAGTCGATTGAGCCGTCATCTCGGACGCAAGGCTCGTCGGGGCCAGCCAGCCAGCAGGGTGGGTAGCTGGTCGGTTCCGCCGGCGGTGGTTCTGGATCAGTCGGTTGCTCAGGTTCCGCCGGCGGTTTCGGTTCAGTGGGCACTTCTGGTACCGGCGTATCCGCCGGCGGTTGATGCTCTATCGTCTTCCTCAGCCGGTTAACCAGCGCGAATACAATTCCTTTTGTAGCCGGTTCATCGAACGTGCCACTATGATCGTTTAGCAGGTATCCTGCAGCCCGCAGCTCGTCATGGTCTTGCTGTGCCCAATGTTCCACAGGTTTTTCCACAGGCGGTGTGGATACTTTCGTCTCCAGCAGCCCCGCCAGATAGTCCCTAACAATCGACTGGCCATAGTCTGCCGCCGGTGCCCATTTGCCGCCCAACGCTTCCACTGTCGGGGCCGTCCCTTCGATGGACGAGAAGTGTCGGGGGTCTACGATACGCCCCGTGACTTCCACGCCCGCGTACAGGGCCAGATGCTGCAGGTGAGCTAGTACCCCCACTTCATCATCCGGGAACTTTGCGTGGGCGTAAGGGTCGCTGTTGCTACCGCCCTTGGTCGTTTTCAGCCCGCACCAGTTGTGGTGATCGCGTGTCACCACGCCGCCGAACCTGCCAAATGCTGTCTCCTTCGCAGCCTGCGCATACGCCACTTCTGGCCGGATGCCCATTT
>JACDOF010000013.1 GCA_017656235.1 Brevibacillus sp. | reverse complement strand
AAGCGATCCTCTGCTGCTTCTTCGCAGGTTGGCCACCGGAAGCGAGCGCGAAAAATGCCCCACTCGTGTTCTCGATACGTTGTCTTCAAACTGAGAGGCACGAACTAATCGTAACCTCCCAAGTGTACAGCCAAAGGTGTCTGGATAGAGGAGGCAGCGCTTTTTCAACAGACCCCGCCACTCCCGCCGGGGAAAGGCACCCTGCTCGTCCGCCGAACGTTCAGAATGCTCTCAGCCGTCTGTCTGCTTGCGGTACGGACCAAAACGGATGAGCAAAAGCGGCACCAGCCCAAGAGCAGTGGCCAAGCCGAAAAAGTGGTAAGTCGCCAAGATCCCTGCGTAGTCCATGATGATTCCGCCCAGCAGGTTGCAGACCATTGACCCCAATCCGTGACCGATCGAGTTAAAGATGGCCAGTGCCGTCACCTGCAGGGCATCCGGCGTATTCTCCCGAACGTATTGAGCAGCTGAAGCCAGATAAAAACCGACCGATATCCCCTGGATGAAAAACAGGCCGATCACCATCGTCGTACTGGGTGCGGTGCCGTACCAGAACCAGCGCAGCGCTGAAACAGAGCCGGCTAGGAGGATCGTCAGTTCCAGGCCATAGCGGCGGGCGAAGCTGGAAGCCACCTTCATAAACGGCGCTTCACTGCCGGCAAACAGCAGAAAAGCAAGCCCGATTCCGGCCACCGTTCCGCCGATGTGTTGATAATAGATGGCAAACCAGATATTGTTGGCATTGACCGCCCCGAAGATAAAAAACGAGCTGATCAAAAACAATACATAACGCGGCAGCCGGATCAATTCGCCCAAGCCGTTGAAGATATTGGCGCTCATCTGTGTCCCCTCATCGGGAATGCCGCGCAGGAAGAAGACGGCGACCAACAGGGCCAGCGCGAAACAGTAAAAGATCGCGTTCACTCCCCAGGCCTGCACGGCCAACCCGGTAAAAAAGACAGCCACTGCAAAGCCTACCGCCCCCCACAGGCGCAAATTGCCAAACTGTGTCTTTTCCCTGATCGCATACGTAAGCCCCAGGCTGTCGGAGATGGGCACGAGCGCACATTGAAACACTGAAAAAACAGTAAACAGCACCAGGATCCAGGCGTAGGCACTGACCGTGGTAAACAGAAGTGCTATTCCCGCTGTCAGCAAAAGGGCGAGAATCAGGACCGGTTTGCGGATCTGGTAGCGGTCGCAGATCATGCCCCACAGCGGTTGGACAATGATTGACACGAGCGGCGTGATCGAACTGATCGTACCGATCTGCGTCCCCGTCAACTGAATAGACTTGTAGTACTGCGAGATGAGTGGGTAGAATGCCCCAAAGCCGTAGTAGATGAACAAATACAAACCGCTGATCGCAAAATAGACGCGGGTCACCTCACGGCTCCGCCTGTGCAGTTTGTCACCTGCTTGTATCTCCGGCATCGTTGTTCCCCGTTTCCTTGTTTTTCCCTCAGCCTTTTACCGCTGGCAGGATTTTCCGCATGTTAACCGTACGTTTTTTCTCCCACGTCTCCGGCTTGTTTTCATCATACTGTTCCAAAAACGAAATCACTTCTTTGGTCAGCGGTGTCGGTGTAGAGGCTCCAGAGGTGACCGCCACCTTTTTCTTGCCGCGCAGCCAGTTCAGATCCAGCTCGCTTAAATCGGCGATGCGATAGGCCGGTACGCCCGCAATCTCCTCGGCCACCTGGGCCAATCGGTTGGAGTTGTTGCTGCGCGGATCGCCCACAACAATGCAGAGATCGGCCCCTTTGGCCTGCTCGGCGACCGCTTCCTGCCGCACCTGGGTAGCCAGGCAGATTTCGTTGTGGATCTCCACATGCGGGTAGCGGCGGACGATCGCATCCATCAAGTGCCTGACATCCCATTGGCTCATCGTGGTCTGGTTGGTGACGATCAGCTTTTTTCCGTCCAGGGACAATTTCTCCACATCTTCGGTTGTCTGCACCAGATGGACGCGCTCTGGATCGATGCCAACTGCCCCTTCCGGCTCGGGGTGCCCTTTTTTCCCAATGTATATCACTTCATAGCCATCGGCCAGCTTGTCGCGAATCAGATCATGCGTCTTGGTCACGTCCGGGCAGGTGGCATCCACTATCGTCAGTCCCTTTTCGCTCGCCCGCTTGCGAACTTCCGGTGAAACACCGTGGGCGGTGAAAATGACCGTTCCCTTGTCGATTTGTTCCAGCAGGGAAAGTCGATCTTCGCCGTCCAAGGTGATGATTCCCTGCTCTTTGAACGCTTCCACGACGTGCGCGTTGTGCACGATCATCCCCAGAATGTAGATCGGCCTGGGCAGATCAAAGTTCTTGGCCGTCGTCGCAGCCAGCACCATTGCGTCCACGACGCCATAGCAGTAGCCGCGCGGCGAGATTTTGATCACTTCCATCGTCCGCCCTCCTCCTTCGAATGTTTGCTGGCATGACCTACTCTTGCATCGCCCGCTTTAACTCGTATACTTTCAGGTTGTTGTAAACCACGCGCAGCAGCGGTACTTCCATCTGCTTTTCTTCCGCCAGACGAAGCAGATAGCCCTGCAGGTGCTCCACCTCTACCGGCAGTCCCTTTTCCATATCGCGCAGCATCGACGACTTCATTTTGTATCCCTGTGCTTCAAACAGCTTCATCTGCCGCTCGACAACATCTTCAGCCAGGGGGGCCCCCGCTGCCCGCATTACGGCGGCTGCTTCCGAAAACAACTGTCGCGTCAGTTCCAAACCGTACTTTGCTTCGCGGATCGGGCCGACCGGTGCATTCATCAGCGTGGTCATTCCCGACAAGGTGACGATAAACAAATACTTGTTCCACATCTCGCCCACGATGTTGTCACTAAGCGTAAAGGTGGCGTTGGCGCCCTCAAACAACCGGGCCAGCTTCTCAACGCGACTGCTGCGGCTGCCGTCCCACTCGCCGTATTTGACTTCGTGCGTCTGACTGGTCTGCCTTACGTCACCGTGTTCATCCAGCGTCGTCTCGATAAAGCACATGCCGCCCAGTACGCGCTCGGCGCCAAAGCGCTGCTGCAGCTGCTCCATATGGGCAAAGCCGTTTAACAGCGGCAGCACGATCGTCTGCTCGCCAACGTAGGGTGCCACGCTCTCCACACCCTCCGCGAAATGATACGCCTTCATCGTCAAGATGACCAGATCAAACGGTTCGGCTGCTTCGCCGGCGGTGATTACTTTCGGCTCAAGCTTGACGTCACCGTGTACGCTGTAGATCGCAAGCCCGCGTTCAGCCAACTGACGGCGCCGCTTTTCCCGTACCAGAAAAGTGACATCCGCCCCTTTTTCGGCCAATCGCCCGCCAAAATAGCCGCCAACCCCACCAGCACCCAACACAAGTACCCTCATCCCGCTTCCTCCTCACCTTTCTCCCGTAATCTCTTTGCTCATGCGATTATTGTACACAAAATCACCGCTTCCCAAAAGCGTGCAACTGCAGCCTATGCATCCACTCCGACCGCTTGGTCAACAGCGGAAAAACCGTCACGCTCCAGCAGCGCGAGCAGCCGTTTGTTAATCGCCTTGGCTATCCCCGGCCCTTCGTAGATCATCCCGGTGTATACCTGGACCAGATTGGCACCGGCCCGAATCTTCTCGTACGCGTCGTCTCCGTCAAAGATGCCGCCAACCCCGATAATCGGGATCTGCCCCCGCAACTCCTGGCGAATCTCGCGAATCCAGTCGGTAGCCCGTTCCGCCAGCGGTCGTCCGCTGACACCGCCCGCCTGCTGGGCTGTCCGGGTGTCCTTAAGCCCCTCTCTTGACAACGTCGTGTTGGTGGCAACAATCCCCGCCATGCCGGTCTCCAGCGCGACCCGAATCACATCGTGCATCTGTTCATCTGTCATGTCCGGTGCCACTTTTAACAAGATTGGCTTGGGGTGTGCTCCTCTTCGTTCCAGTTCTTCCGTCTTCCGCTTGACCGCTGTCAGCAACTGCCTGAGATTTTCCGTTTCCTGCAGGTCGCGCAGATTGGGCGTATTGGGGGAACTGACGTTGATCACGACATAATGGCCGTACGGATAAAGCAGATCCAGGCACTTGGCGTAGTCGTCGGCTGCGGCCTGGTTTGGCGTATGTTTGTTTTTGCCGATGTTGATACCGATCGGCACGTCGGCATAGGCATAGTCGATCAGGTTTTGGGATGCCGCATAGGCTCCATGGTTGTTAAACCCCATCCGGTTAATGACGGCCTTGTCCTCCACCAACCGAAACAGCCGGGGGCGTTCGCTGCCTGGCTGAGCGACAGGCGTGATCGTCCCGACCTCGATAAAACCGAATCCCAGTGCAGCCAACGTGTGATATACTTCCGCGTTTTTGTCAAATCCGGCGGCCAGACCGACTGGATTGGGAAAGCGAATGCCCCACAACTTGCTCTCCAACCGTCTGTCCTGAAGCCTGAAGAGAAGGGAAAGCATGTGCTTCGCATTCGGAGTACGGCCAGCCAGCCGCAGGGCAGCCATGATTCGATCGTGTGCTTCTTCCGGGTCCAAAGCAAACAAATATTTCTTCAACAACGGGTACAACATATGGAAACCGACACTCCTTACCTCAACCTCACCGGGGCTTTGGCAAACTCATTCTGCACTAGCATACCAGACATGAGCCCCAAGGAAAAGCTGTACCTGGACGCAAAAAACCTGCCCCGCTTTCGGGACAGGTTTGGGGGCAGGTTGTTGTCTGCTTCGCTATTTTCAGCTGCTGGTTACTGTTTCACCAACAAAATCTCCTCAATCGGATGGTAGGGTACGCCGTGAGCATCGGCAACGGCTTTGTAGCTTACCTTGCCGTCAATGACGTTAACCCCTTTGGCCAGGGCGCGATTGTCCCGAATCGCCGCCTCGTATCCTTTGTTGGCGAGCTGCAGTGCATACGGCATGGTTACGTTGGTCAGGGCCAGAGTGGACGTGCGGGCGACAGCGCCTGGCATGTTGGCCACCGCGTAGTGAATGACGCCATGCTTGACGTAAACCGGATTGTCGTGGGTCGTAATGCGATCGATTGTCTCGATGGAACCGCCCTGGTCAATGGCCACGTCGACAATCACGGAACCGGGTGCCATTGATTTCACCATCTCCTCCGTCACCAGACGGGGAGCCCGAGCTCCAGGAATCAGCACCGCCCCCACAAGAAGATCAGCTTTCTTAACGGCATTGGCGATGTTGTAGCTGTTCGACATCAAGGTCTGCACACGTCCCTGGAACAAGTCATCCAATTGACGCAGCCGCTCCGCACTGATGTCGAGAATGGTTACATTGGCGCCCAGACCGACTGCCATCTTGGCCGCATTGGTGCCGACGATTCCGCCGCCAACGACGACCACTTCGCCTTTCTGCACACCCGGCACGCCGCCCAAAAGCACTCCTTTTCCGCCGTATTGTTTCTCCAGGAACTGGGCACCAATCTGTACAGCCATCCGACCCGCCACTTCACTCATCGGCGTAAGCAGCGGCAGTGCACCGCTGTCCAATTGAATGGTTTCGTAAGCGATGGCGACCACCTTCTTCTCCATCAAGGCACGGGTCAATTCCGGTTCCGGCGCGAGATGCAGATACGTAAACAGGATCAGCCCTTCGCGGAAGTAGCCATACTCGGACGGAAGCGGTTCCTTTACCTTCATGACCATGTCCACATTCCAAGCATCAGCAGCCGTCGGTACAATGGTGGCACCTACCGCCTTATAATCATCATCGGTAAACCCGCTGCCCAATCCGGCGTTCGTTTCAATCCGCACATCATGGCCGTTCTGCACCAATGCGGTCACGCCAGCCGGTGTAATGGCCACGCGGTTTTCGTTATTTTTCATCTCTTTGGGAATCCCTACGATCATCGGGAAGCGCCCTCCTTTTTCCATACCCATTTCGTCTCTTACCTTCATTGTACAGCGTTTTCACCCGATTCCCATTGGCGATTCTTTTGAGTTAATCAGGCTTCATTTGTGAATTTTCACAAACAAAACAAAGAACCCGGCTAATTGCCAGGCTCTCAGATTGCAGGCAACATGTCGGAAACACGAGTGGGGCGTTTTTCGCGCTCGCTTCCGGTGGCCACCCAGCCAAGAAGCAGTCCACGACCGCTTCACGACGATCCGCAGGGGCAGCGTCAAAACGAGGTCTCGCTGACGACGCGATGCTGCTGCCGCTGCGATTTCCCTGCGGATGCGTCGTTTCGCTGGCAGGTTGGCCAAACCCCTCGCTGGCGAAAAACCGCCCGCACTCGTTCCAAGCGAGAGTTTTGAGATCCGACCAGCACCGTATGATGCCCTGTTCGTCCCAAGACAGCGAGTTCTGACAGGAGAGCGGCCATTTTCCGAATGAACGACTTTGCCAACCATCCAAGCGGAGCCATCCCGAAGCGGGAGTAAACGGGCGCAACTTGAACAAACGGCGCAGCAGCGCTGCTTTTGCGCCCGCCCGCTTCGGGAGGGCGAAGCGGACAGTCCGGCTTCATGGGCGGTTGGCAGCGGAGTGAAGAGGAAAATGGCAGCCGCCCCCCTATCCAGACACCTTTGTCCACACACGCAGAATTCGGCTAACTGCCAAGCTCTCTTCCGATTTTGGCCATCTTCAGGTCAAGGTAGAGACTGGTTCGCATGTTGGCGTCGTCCAGGTCCACCTCGATAATCTCTTCGATTCGGCGCAGCCGATAGCTGAGCGTATTGATATGGATGTGAAGTTTTTGGGCGGTCAGGTTTACCCTGCCCACCGTATCCAGAAACGTCTCCAACGTCTGCAGCAGATTGGTCTGATTTTCCTCATCATACTGCTTCAGCAAAAGCAGCCGTTCGTTTTCGTACCCTTCGGCGTCCGCCCACCGTTTTAATTGCGGCAGGAAGCGATATATGCCCAACTCGGAATAACCGCGTACATTTCCTGTTTCCGCAGGGAAGCTGTGCTTTACCTGCAGCACCTGCAGCGCTTCCCGATAACTCCTGGCGACATCCGGAAGCGAGTGATACGCCCGTCCGTATACGCCGATGGTCTGCTCTTCGCGGAATCGTTCTTTGAGCTTGCCCGCCGTCTCGCCCAGGAAGTGCTCAACGTACTGACGCAGAGTCACCCCTTCTGACGCTGCTGCCGGTGGAACCCCAACGAGGATGATTACTTGCGTCCCATCCGTCACCCACAGCATCTTGTCACGCTGCAAAAGCGGGTAGAGAAACTGTTCCAGGCGCGGCTCCGGGGATTCAATGATGCAAATGACGAACGGACTGGGCAGATCAAGCTGCAAGCTTTTCTGTTTCCTCTTCAGCACAGCTTCACTGGTATCGTTGCCGAGGAGCAGTTCCCAAAAGAATTCCTTGCGCCGCTGCTCCTCCGCCCGTCTCTTTCCCTGGCGCTCCAGGAGGCGTGGCACAGCGACACGGGCGGCCTGCCTCAGGATTTCGTCGTCTTCCGGGGTAAAGGGACGATTCACCTCTTGTGCCCAAATGTAGCCCAGGACGTCGTTACCTTTGCGGATTGCAATGGCAACGCGGTTTCCCAGCCCTACTTCATCTTTGGCCGGCACATGCACGGGATCATCCTGCGTCCACAGCTGCTGAAAAACGCCGTCCTTCCACAACCGGGTCAGCACCCTCTCCGGCACACGCCGCCCCATAATCGTCGACCAGCGGGCCTGATCGGTACTCTCTCCGTGTGAGCTGTAAGCGATCAGCTTGTGATCGACGTCTTCAATCGTAATGGGATTATTCAACAGCTCGCCAATCGCGTCGGCCAACTCATCAATATCGGCATGTTGGTACTGATTAAAATATCCTTGTTGAGCAGCCATGTTTTCCACCCTCTTTGACCTACATACTGCTCATCGCCTGTCATGCGGATGAACAACCTCCGCCGTCACAACAGGCGGGAGATGGCGTCCAGCAAATGTTTTCCGGTTTCATCCTCCTTGATTTAACTGTTGCAGAAATCGGACCAATTGTCCATTCTTTTTCTATGGCTCCAACCGGCTTTCGAAGTTCCCTCTCTTCCTCTCCATGAAGGGGAACCTTTTAGTTCCCCCAGAGAGACAAAGTGTCATGAACACGAGTGGGGCGTTTTTCGCGCTCACTTTCCAGTGGCCAACCAGCGATGAAGCTATACTGGACCGCTTCACGGCGATCCGCAGGGGCAGCGTCAAAACGATGTCCCGCTGTCGACGTGAAGCTGTTGCCGCTGCGATTCCCTGCGGATACGCCGTTTCGCTGGCAGGTCGGCCAAACCGTTCGCTGGCGAAAAACCGCCCGCACTCGCCCCAAGCGTCAGAAAGCTTTGCAGCTCAACCAGTACCGTTTGATGCTCTGTTCGCCATAAGATGCCTCCGACAACACTTCAGATTGAATACCAGCGAGTTCAGACAGAAGAGCGGCCATTATCCAAATGAACGACTTGGCCAACCATCCTAGCGGAGCAAGCCCGAAGCGGGGGCATACGGGCGCAACCCTGACAAAACGGCGCAGCAGCGCTGCTTTTTGCGCCCGCCCGCTTCGAAACGATCCGCGGGGGCGCGGGCTGTCCAGCGAAGAAAAAAAGGCTGCCGAGACATACTCGACAACCTGGGCAGGGGCGAAATTGGTGCCTATGCTTTTTCTGTCCTGTTTCCGCCGGATTGTCCAACCTGCGGATCGGGTGTCTGTGGATGCGGTGTCATCTCCTCCACTTCCGGATGGTTTACGTGGGTAATCTCATCAGGAATGTCTACCTGCGGAATTTCTGGTACGAACTTTTTCATATGTCCCCTCCTCACACAATGGTGATTCGAGGTTAGCTTTTCCAGAGGAATCTGCGTTTATCAAGTCAATTATTAGAAATTCCGGAGATGTGGTCCGAACAGGAATCCGCCTCTTTCCCTTTCAGGGTAATGGGAAGGAGAACGTCTACTTTCGTACCCTCCCCAACCTTGCTGGAGAATGTGATGCTTCCTTGATGGTCATGGATGATTTTGTAGCTGACCATCAATCCCAAACCGGTTCCATTCTCCTTGGTTGTGTAAAAGGGATTGCCCAGTCTGGACAGCCGCTCCTCGGGGATACCGCCTCCCTGGTCAACAAAACTGATCAACACCTTGTCCGGCTCCTGAAGCTGTACGCGAATCATGATCTCCCCGCCGCATGGCGGCATTGCTTCGATCGCGTTTTTCAAGATGTTGATAAAGACCTGTTTCAGCTGGTTTTCTTCACACATGATAAACAAGGACTCCATCGCGCAGGAAGTCCGTATCTCGATGTTCTTCATAATTGCCTGCGTCTCCAATAGAGAGATGACGTTTTTCAACAAGCCAATCACATTTTTCTGCTGAAAGGTGGCTGCCTGCGGCTTGGCCAATAGGAGCAGTTCGCCAACAATGAAGTTGATACGATCCAATTCAGACCCCATAATGTCAAAGTAGTGCCGTTTGGAATCGTCGTCCGATCTCAGAAGCTGGATAAATCCTTTCAGCGCAGTTAACGGATTGCGGATTTCATGGGCTACCCCGGCCGCCAATTCCCCAACAGCAGACAGCTTGTCCGATTGGAGCAGCAGTTCTTCCGTCTGCTTACGCTCCGTGATATTGCGGCCAATCACAACAAGTGCCTGCCGCTTGCCAGAAGAATCGTAGATTGGCACTTTGCACACATCAAAGGTAAGCGGTGAACCATCCGTGCGCCAAACCGTTTGTTCCTCCCGAACCGATTCTCCCCTCGCCCATGCCTTTTCGTCAGAAGACTGGCTGGCTTCCAGAATCCCTTTTAACATTTCGCTATATTCAGACAATTCCAAGCCGTTTTTGCCCCTGTAATCCACTCCTTCCAGTTGAAACAGGCGTAAAGCGTAGTCGTTTGCTTCCAGCCATCTGCCCTCGCCGTCCTTGAGACAGATGAAATCAGGCATCGCATTGATCAAGGTGCGCAGCTGCGCTTCACTTTCCCGCAGACTCTCTTTCGCTCGCTTGTTCTCGGTCAGATCGCGGGCAATACAGGTGATGGCCACCACGTCACCGTCGATGTTGCAGACCGGGGCAAGCGTCAGGCTAATATTCGCCTTGCTTCCGTCCGGCCTCTGTTTGATCGTCTCGTAGTCGACTATCCTACGGCCATCTTTCACTTCTTGAATCAGGCGGACCAACTCATCGCATGAATCTCCCCATCCGTCCCCTATGTACATCCCCACAGCCTTGCTATTGGATATTCCCAGGATTGTCTGAGCCGCTTTGTTCATGCGGATCACTCGGCAGTTAGGATCCAGAATCGCAATCGGATCGGAAGCATGCTCCAAAAGCGACTCCAGCTGCTCTTTGGCCAACCACAGTTCTTCTTCCCTGCACTTCTGCATTCTCATGTCTATGGCGATGACACAAACGCCAATGATCAAATCGTCGACTTTTATCGGGAGTTGTGTCACATGCAGTTCGATCCGGCGACCGCAGCGATCCCTGATGGCAAACACACCGCTTTGCCTGATCCCTTTCCTGGCCCGGCGGAACGTGCGGGAAGCTTTTTTGCGATCTTCGTCATCGATGAGAGAGGCAAGCAATCTCCTTTCAACCTCTTCCGGACCATAACCAATCAAGCGGTAAAAGGCGTTGTTCGCATAGGTAAGGTTACCCAGCACATCAAACGAGCAAACCAGCACAAAATCCACGTCTTCATCAGGCGGCGACTGCTCAGGAAGCTGTTCATCTTCTTGCTCCCAGTCCGCCCACTGACACCGGTTGACCTCGCCCCAGAGAGCAACCACCTCGTATACTTGTCCATTTCGTTTAATCGGCTTCAACGTTGCACGAAACTGGATGCCGTCGGGAGACAATCCCTCAAGGATCACGTCCTCGCCCTGCCAAGCCCGCTCGTAGTACCTGATTGTCTCTTTCGCCATTGCATCAGGCAGGAATTCCCGAACATCCCGTCCGATTACACGTTCCGGCTTGAGCCCCATACGGCAAAGCAGGGCACCATCGCAAAAGGAGTGAATGAATCGGTCTCCTTCCTTGTGAAAGATCAAGATCCCCTGTTGCTGCCAGAGGAATTCATCAAACTTGACCCCGGTCTGCGATATTTCCTTATAAGAAAAACGATGGCCACAGGTAACTGGATCGGCAGTCATGCGCTTGGCAGCATTTACGGACTGATCCTGCTTCATGCGTTCCCTCCCCATGTTTATTGCGATGACAAAATGGTTTCACTTACAGAATAGTAAACATGATCGGGAACAACAATCACATCTATCCGACATGGTTCGACATATTGCAAAAAGCCAATCGAACGCAGCTGAAACGGTCCCTTACCCGATGATGATATGGTAAAGTAAAGAGGACATTTACTTTCATAACCTACGCGAAAGGAAGGAGAGGAAAAACAAATGGCACTCACAGAATCCAACATGTTCCCACTCGGCTCAACGGCACCTGCTTTTACGCTGCCCGATGTCGTCTCCGGAAAGACGGTCTCTTTGGAGCAGCTCCGCTCACCAAAGGCGACAGTCATCATGTTTGTCTGCAACCACTGCCCGTACGTCAAGCACGTGCAGAACCAGCTGGTCAAGCTGGCCAACGATTACATTCCCAAAGGCATTTCCTTCATCGCCATCAGCGCCAATGACGCCGAGCAATACCCTGATGATTCACCCGAAAAGATGAGGGAGGTAGCGGAACAGCTCGGCTATCCATTCCCCTATCTCTACGACGAAACGCAAGAAGTGGCCAAAGCCTATCAGGCAGCGTGCACGCCTGACTTCTACATCTTCGACGGCGATCTGGCCTGTGTCTACCGTGGACAGCTCGACGACTCACGTCCGGGTAACAACCTGCCCGTTACAGGCGAGCACATCCGTACCGCACTGGATCAACTTCTGGCCGGTCAACCGGTAACGGTAGAGCAAAAGCCGAGCATCGGCTGCAATATTAAATGGAAGCAAACCGGCTAAAGGATGACGGATACAGCTCCGTTTGTGAAGTGATTCCCTTACCCGAACCGGACAGCCCGCTGCTGATCTGCGGGTTGAGGGAAGAGATCAAGAAAAAAAGGTGTGGATTCACTATCCACACCCTTGCTATTATAGGAAATGGTGCCCCCACGCGGAATCGAACCACGAACTGATCATTACGAGTGATCTGTTATACCGTTTAACTATAGGGGCACGTGATTTTGGTGCGGTCGAGAGGACTTGAACCTCCACGGTGTTGCCACCACTAGAACCTGAATCTAGCGCGTCTGCCAATTCCGCCACGACCGCATATCCTGTTGTCCAATCTGGTTCTTTCACCGTTGCGCGGTGACAAAAAGAAATATATCATCTCTCTAACAGAATGTCAATATAAAATTTACTATAACCCTGAGACATTCTTGCAGGAATCAGACAATGCCCGTAGAATAGTCACAGGGAATTTTTCCGTCCACATCATATAAATCATGTTTGGGTCGAAAGGGGGAGCGGACGTGAATAAGCGCGTAAAAAGGCTTCCCCTCTTGTTTGGTGTCTTTGCATTTTTCCTGGTTGCACTGCTGACCGTGCAGTTTCTTTCCAATATGATGCAGACGATACCCATACCGGCTGCAAGCACCTCCAAGCACCGCATCGCGCTCCTGCTGGAAGGTCCCACTTATGATCAGGGTTGGAACAGCAGTGCATTGGAATCTCTGGAACGGTTAAAAGAACAGTACGGCTTCACGCTGTTCGTAGCCGATAACCTTCACGTGTCACAAATCAGGGAGACGGCCATCGCAATGGGCGAGCAAGGGTATCACCTCGTCTTGGGTCACGGCCTGGTGTTTTCAGAGCCCTTCATCGACGTGGCTCCCCGCTTTCCCAAGACGCGTTTTGTCTGCTTTAACGGAAAGGCGGTCCACCCCAATCAGACCAACGTCAGCTATGAAATGACCTCTTCCGGCTACCTGGTCGGCATGTTGGCCGCTTTGATGAGCAGTCAGCACAAAGTGGGCTACATCATGGTCGACAAGCCAACCGAGTACGCCCAGGTGGAAGGGTTTCGGCAGGGCGTATCGGCAGCCAATCCCGATACGTACGTATCCGTGCAGAAAGTACCTGATTTCAATGACATAACATCGGCGCTGCAAGCCACTCACCGGTTGATTGCCGAAGGCGTGGATGTCATTTACACGACCGGGGACAGCTTTAACCTGAATGTGATTACGGAAGCTCAGCGGGCCGACATCTACGCGATCGGTTACATTGCCGACCAGCGTTACATTGCACCCCATCACGTGATCGCTTCGCTCATCCAGGATGTCGGGAAAGTGTACACCGCCATCATTGACCAATATCTGAAGGGCCAACTGCCATCCGGTGATGTTTCCTACGGGCTTTCCGAGGGAGTAAACCGGCTAAGTCCACTCGGGCCAATGGTCCCGGATGAAGTAAAAGAGCGGATCTATCAGGAGTTGGAGCTGCTGACAAACAAACCACAAGGGGAACACCAACACACGTCCGGGGGGCAGTAAACGACATGTCTTTTTTTCGTGCCATGGGCTTTCAAAGAAAGATGATGCTCAGCTACTTCGTGATGATCTTGTTGATGGGCTGTGTCGTCCTTCTGTTTAGCTACCAGATGACCAGGATAACCGATAGGGAGACCTACCTTTCCCGACATGTGATTCCGCAGGAAAACGCCCTGCTCAAGGTAAAAAACCAGTTGTACACGAAGATGTTCGCACTGAAAATGTACATCTCGACACGCCAATCCAGATACCTGGACGATTATTACCTGGCGTTCATCAACGAAAACCAGCTGCCTGTCCTGGAGAGGACAAAAGACAACATCCGGCTCATCAACGTGATTCGATTGATCAAGGAACTGGATCACATCTACCTCAATCAGATTACCCCGTTGTTAAAAGCGCACAATGTCGCTGCCGTCACCTATGTCTTGAACAAGGAAATCGAACCGCGTATCGAAAAGCTGGAACATGAACTGAGCCTCTCCCTCACCCTGCTGGAGCGGCAAACTCAGGAGGAGCTAACCGCTCGCACCAAAAGCCTGCAGGTTTCGCTCGTCGTCACCTATACGGTTTCGGTTCTGGCCCTCTTGTTTGCGCTGTTTTGCGTCTTTTACTTCCGACGGGAACTGCTGCGGCCCATTCAATCCCTGATCCGGCAGGTCCGCGTGGTCTCCGGCGGAACGTTTGGCGAACAGGTGAACTATCAGGTACAGGACGAATTTTTCGAGTTGGCCAAAGAATTTAACAAAATGTCGCTCAGCATCGCCGAACTGTTTCAAAAGTGGCAGCAGCAAAACCAGTTCCTGGAGGCAGAAAAACGGGTGCGGGAACAGATACTCGATTCGCTGCCGGTTGCCGTCATCACCCGTCACGACCCTTCCTCAGACGTCCACATCAACGCCAAGGCCCAAGAATTGGTCAGACTGGATGAACAGACGTTTTTACCGCTTTCGCCCGATGAGATCTCCTGGCAAGCCGCTCCCGCTTCCGAGCAGAACACCTGGTTTGAGAACCGCAAGATTCGCTTGTACAACAAGGAAGGCGAAACGTTTCCCGCACTGGTCTCCTACGTCCCCCTGCTGGATCAAAAACGGCAGGAAATGGGGTGGATGGTAGTCCTTACCGACATTACCGAGCAGGAGAAGGTGCAGGAGTACATCCATCAGTCGGAAAAATTGGCGTTGGCCGGTCAGTTGGCGGCTGGGGCCGCACACGAAATCCGCAATCCGCTAACGGTCATCTACGGCTTCATCCAGCTGTTGGGCGGAAAACTGTCGGAGCAGGAGCGGGCACAATTCCACCTGCCGCTGATTTTGAAGGAAATCGAACGGGTCAATCAAATCGTCACCGAACTGCTGTTGTTGTCCAAACCCTCCCGTCCCAATTACCGGGAAGTGACGCTGGAAGAGATCATATCTTCCATTCTGCCGCTGATCAAAGGAGAGGCCAGACTGCACAACATCGAAATTGTCGAGTCGTACGACAAGGAAACCAAACTGCATGCGGACGTTGAGCAGCTCAAGCAGATTTTGCTCAATCTGATCAAAAACGCCATCGAAGCGATGCCGAACGGCGGCACACTGACGGTGGACAGCAAGTGTGACCTGGAGAAGGTTTACCTGTCGGTCAGCGATACGGGGGTTGGCATCGCCAGCGAGGACCTGGGCCGCATCTTTGACCCGTTCTTTTCACTTAAAGACGAAGGAACGGGGCTGGGCCTGCCCATCACCATGCGAATGGTCAAAAACCACGGCGGTGACGTAAAAGTATACAGCCGGGTAAACGAGGGAACCTCCATTGAGGTGTCACTGCCGCTCCGCCCCTGCTGACTGCTCACTTCTCCCTGTGCATCCGCTGCTGTTCCGCATGCGGAGCTTTCGGCTGTCTGGCCAGCCAGTCAAACATGCGCTGCGTGTACAGGTCGATCTGCTCGCGGTCAAAGTGGTGTCCAGCCTCATTCACCAACCACAGCTCGTGCGGCTTATAATGCCGGGTCAGCGCACGGGCCAGACGGCAGGCGTGTTCCACGCCCACGTGTTGGTCACAAACGCCGTGAATGATCAGGACTGGACAGGTTATCCGGTCCACATGGTGTACAGGGGAGCGCATCAGGTAGGCCTCCCTGTTTTTTCGGGGATGGCCGACCACCCGGCGCAGCATCCGGCGTAAATCGATCCGCTCCTCGTAGGTCAGAAGCAGATCGCACACCCCGTTCCAGAAGACAACCGACTGAAACCCCGGGCGTTCTATCGCCGCCAGCAGCGCCATCATCCCGCCGCGTGAAAAGCCGTACAGACTGATGCGAGCCGGATCAACAAAAGGCAGTTCACGGAGAATCTGGTGTGCCTGAAATACATCGTGACGGTCTGCACCGCCAAACTCGTCACGCCCCTCTCCCCCCTCATTCCCGCGATAGTGTGGAGCCATGACCACGCAGCCAAACGAAGCCAGCCTGGATATCCGTTCCGGCCGGACACGCCCCACGCTGCCGAGACCGCCGCGGCAGTACAACAGGGCCGGGTACGGTCCGATTCCCTCCGGTACGGCCAGCAATGCCTTCACCCGCCACTGCTCACTCCAATAGGTCACCGTATACAACCCTACCCCGTCGACGAGGCTTGCCTCCGCGACGACATCCCATACCAGTTCTGTCCGCCTTATCACCTGCAGCATTGGTAACCTCCGCGAAATGAATTGTTCTTTCCATCGATCCCGCACCTGGAATCTCGCAAGAATGAAAAGAAGAGGAACCATCCGTTCCCCTTCCTGCACCTCGTTTATGGTAAAGACCGCTTTAGCCGCGTCTGTTGTTCTTTTTGTTGATCATGGCGAGGTTCTCCTCACTGTGTTTCAACCACTTCTTTAATTTGTCTTCAAAGGAGGAGGTACTGTCGCGCTTCTGAAATCCCCGCTCACCGCGACCTCCACCACGATGTCCTGCCCGCTCCTCGGGAGGCAGCGCAGCACGAACGGAAAGCGAGATCTTGCCTGCATCATCAACGGAGAGAACTTTCACCTTGACGGTGTCTCCCACGGAAAAGTGATCGTTGATGTCTTTGACATAACCGTTTGCCACCTGGGAAATATGCACCAATCCTTGCTCACTGTCAGTTACGGCTACGAACATCCCGAACGGTTTGATTGCCGTCACTTTTCCTTCAATGATGCTTCCCACTTCTACTGCCATCAAGTTTGCACTCCTTTTAGCTTTTCACAAAATCGAGAACCTCTACCAGTACAGGCTCAGTCTCATTGCTTAAGTATAGCAGACCGGAATTGCACATGAAAAGCCCGTTTTTTCCTGCCGCCAGTTACGCGTACGCCGGTTCCGGCGCCGCCAGATAGAGCTGATAGGCGTCTGTAGCCATGACCAGCTCTTCATTTGTGGGAATCACCATGACTTTAACGGGCGAATGGGGAGTGGAGATAAACCCCTCTCCGCGGATGGAACGATTCGCCTCGTGATCAAGAATCACTCCGGCAAACTCCAGGCCGTCGCAAACCATTCGACGCACTTCCGGACTGTTTTCACCGATGCCGGCCGTGAAGATGATGCCGTCCACCCCGTTGAGCCGGGCCAGGTAAAGCCCGATGTACTTATGCAGTTTGGTGGTGAACATGTCCAATGCCAACTGGCAGCGGTAGTTCCCTTCCTCCGCCGCTTTGATCACCTCCCGCAAGTCACTGGACACGCCGGACACGCCGAGCAGACCGCTTTTTTTGTTGAGGATCTCCATCGCTCCCGCCGTGTCGGTCTGGGCGATCTCCTCAATATACGGAATGATCCCGGGGTCAATGTTCCCGCTGCGCGTGCCCATCGTCAAGCCAGCCAGCGGAGTCATGCCCATCGATGTATCGAGCGACTCCCCGTAGCGAATCGCCGTGACGCTGACACCACTGCCGATGTGACAGCTAATCAAACGCAGCTTTTCCTTGGGCATCTCCATGATCTGCTCCGCCCTTTCCATCACGTAGCGGTGGGAACTGCCGTGAAAGCCGTACTTGCGGATGCCGTAGTCCTGATAATACTCATAGGGCAGCGCGTAGAGATAGGAAGAAGGCGGCATCGTCTGGTGAAAAGCGGTATCAAAGACGGCGACATGCATCGCACGGGGACGGAAGCGCTGGGCCAACTCAATGCCCAACAGATTGATCGGATTGTGCAGGGGGGCAAAGCGTCCCAGTTCCTTGATCGTTTGTTTGACTTCGTCCGTTATCACGACGGACTGGTGAAAAGCTTCGCCGCCATGGACAACACGGTGTGAGACGATCTCAATATCCTCGGAAGCAAACCGGTCAAAAATGGATTTGATCACCGTTTCGTACTGATCCGGCCGCACTTCCTGGATGTAGTCGGAGGCAGCCAACCGCTTGGAAGGCATCTCGTACAGTTTGTACTTGACGGAGGAGGAGCCGCAGTTCAGAACCAGCACCAGCTGTTTCTGCCGGCGCTTCAGGTCCTGATAGGTATACTCATTGCGCTCCGGCACAATCACTTCCACTTCCATCCCGTTCTGCAGTCCGGCAGCATTGGCCTCGTCTGTGTCGATGTGAAACTCCAGCCGGTAATCCTTGTGCACGCGACAAAGAACGTTTTCCAGAATCAGCGAGCGCGGGCCTTTCACCTCAACCGAGACCAGCTGTTTGTCGCGAACTCCGAACCGCCTGGCGTCCTCCAGCGAAAAGTGGATGTGACGAAAGGCCAGAATGACGCCATCGTCAATCTTCACCTCGCCGCGCGGTCCCTGAATCAAGATGCCGGCTGTTCCTTCCAGGTCCCCTGAATCCCGGATTGGCGGGTCAATCCCCAGCACATAGGCATCGGTCCGGGAGACTTCCACCTGCGTCTGGCTGCGAAGGGGACCCAGTATCCTGACATTGTTGATCCTGCCTTTGGGGCCGACCAGTGTGACCGTCTCTTCAGCCGCGTACTGGCCGTACTGTTTCAGGTCTTTTCGCTTGCGCAGCTGATAGCCGGGACCAAACAGCGCATCCAGATGCTCTTTGGATAGGTGCACATGACGGTTGGAGATGCCGACAGGTACTTTCATCCTTTCGCTTCACTTCCATCCTTGGTTGCAAGTTTTTTTCGTCATTAGGATGGGTTTTTCACCGCTTTTTTATCACCCGCTGCCGCTTGATGAAGGGCAGCGTAACTTGCCCGTAACCCGGGTCCCGTATAATAAAGCTGAACGCTGCGCGGGTGACTTTTCGCCTGTCAGCAGCTTTGCTACAATAAGATTGACAATATGATAGCGGTTTCAAGAGGATTGTGGGCCGCCGCACGAGTCAAACAACCTCAAAAAATTACGAATATGGGAGTGACGTACATGGCAAAAATTTATACGTCTTATTCCGAGATCGTTGCCGACATCCACGATGGCGCCACATTGCTGGTCGGCGGTTTTGGACTGGTAGGCATCCCGGAGAACCTGATCATCGCCCTGCGCGACAAAGGTGTGAAAGACCTGACCGTCGTCTCCAACAACTGCGGCGTCGATGATTGGGGGCTGGGGCTGCTGCTGCGCGAAAAGCAGATCAAGAAAATGATCTCTTCCTATGTTGGTGAAAATAAGGAATTTGAACGTCAGTTTCTCTCCGGCGAACTGGAAGTGGAGTTAAATCCGCAGGGTACGCTGGCCGAGCGGCTGCGGGCCGGCGGTGCCGGAATCCCCGCCTTTTACACGCCGGCCGGTGTGGGTACGCCCATTGCCGAAGGACGGGAGACGCGCGTCTTCAATGGCAAGGAGTACCTGCTTGAGACGGCCATTACCGGCGATTTCGCGCTGATCAAGGCGTGGAAAGCGGACAAGATGGGCAACCTCGTCTACCGCAAAACAGCTCAAAACTTTAATCCGATGATGGCCGCTGCCGGAAAAATAACGATTGCGGAAGTGGAAGAGATCGTGGAAGTGGGCGAGTTGGATCCCGATCACATCCACACGCCAAGCATTTACGTCCAGCGTTTGATCCAGGCTCCGTCTTTTGAAAAGCGGATCGAGCGCCTGACGGTGCGAAAGTAGCGGAACACAGGCGGCATTCTCTTTGTCATAAAGCAGAACATCTTCAACCGACGTACAGGATTGGATCGAGCAAGCCAAAAGAAGGAGGAATCAGAGATGGCACTAACACGCGAGCAAATCGCCATGCGGGCGGCGCAGGAGATAGAAGACGGCTTCTACGTCAATCTGGGGATCGGGATGCCGACACTGGTCGCCAACTACATCCCGGAAGGCAAAAACGTGGTGCTCCAGTCGGAAAACGGGTTGTTGGGGATTGGACCCTACCCCACTGAAGAGGAAGTAGATCCCGATCTGATCAACGCCGGCAAAGAAACGGTTACGGCCATTCCCGGCGCAGCTTACTTCTCCAGCGCAGAGTCGTTCGCGATGATACGCGGCGGCCATATCGACCTGGCCATCCTCGGGGCGATGGAAGTGTCAGCGAAAGGAGATCTGGCCAACTGGATGATCCCCGGCAAGATGGTGAAAGGGATGGGCGGTGCAATGGATCTGGTGCACGGCGCCAAAAAAATTGTCGTCATCATGGAACACGTCAACAAACACGGACAGCCCAAGATACTGAACACATGCTCCCTGCCGCTCACAGGCAAACAGGTGGTCAACCGGATCATCACTGACCGCGCCGTCCTGGATGTAACCGAGCAGGGACTGCTGCTGGTGGAGATTGCCGAGGGATACAGTGTGGACGACATCCAGGCCTGCACGGAACCGAAGCTGATCATCTCCGACCAGTTAAAAACCATTTCTCTCTAAGAGCAGCTGTAAAACCAGACGCAACGCCCCCTTGAAGCAGCGACCCACCGGGATTTCCGCGCTGCCGGTCAAGGGGGCATTTTTGATTCGGCTGCAGTTGAAAGCCTTGGCCCCTTTCTTTTTCTGTTTGCTTTTGCTACCTTGGTTGTTGGAAGGTAACCGTCACAGGAACTGAAAGGGTGACAGCCATGACGCTGGGCTGCCTGGTTATACACGGGTTCGCCGGTGACGTCCATGAAGTGCTGCCGCTGGCCCGGGCTCTCCGGGAAGCCGGTTATGCAGTCGAGTGCCCCACATTGGACGGCCACGGACTAACCCGCCGCGAGCTGGGCAAAAGCACGCGGCACGCTTGGCTCTCCTCGGCGGAGGAAGCGTACAAACGCTTGGCGATGCGGGCCGATCGGATTGTGCTGATCGGCTTCTCCATGGGCGGCCTGCTGGCCATCCAGATCGCCGCTCGTCATCGGGCTGAACTGCTGTTTACGATCAACACACCGTATTACTATTGGGATCTGGGTCAGGCGGCGCGCAACCTCAAGAGCCAGTTCCGCCCCCATTTTTCCCGCTATATCCAGAGCATGGTGCGAATTCCGCTCCGCAGCATGCTTCAGTTTCGCCTTCTGCTTGGCGAGACGAAGCAGCGGATGAGCGACGTTCGCTGCCCCTGTGTCATTCTGCAGGCACAGCAGGACGACACGGTAAAAGCGATCAGCGCCGAGCACCTCAAACGTCATCTCGGCAGTACGGAGACGTCCGTTTACTATTTTCCCCAATCCGGCCACAAGCTGCTTTTGGACGTAGAAGCAGAGCAGGCCATTCAGTTGATTGCCAAAGAAATTGCCGCTCGGCTTGGCTGAGCGGCAGCTTTTATTCACCAGGGCATTGTGAAGGCACATGCAGGCGCGTACCTGCCTCAGGGAAAGACGACCGTCTTGTTCTCGTAAACCAGTACCCGGTCTTCCAGGTGCCAATTGACAGCACGGGCCAGCACCGTCCGTTCGATCTGGCGCCCAATCTGCTTCAATGCTTCCACGTCGTACCGGTGGGTAACCCGCTGCACGTCCTGTTCGATGATCGGTCCCGCATCCAGCTCCTCGGTTACGTAGTGAGCGGTCGCACCAATCAGCTTAACGCCGCGGCGGTACGCCTGCTCGTACGGCTTGGCCCCGACAAACGCCGGAAGGAAGGAGTGATGAATGTTGATGACACCATTCGGATACTCCTGCAAAAAGCGGGGCGAAAGGATCTGCATGTAACGGGCCAAGACGATCAGATCCACTTTCCCCTGCAGCAGTTCCAACTGCTTTTGTTCGGCTTCCCGCTTGTTCTCCCTGCTCACCGGAATGTGATAGTACGGGATGCCAAAGGACTCCACGGTCGCTTGCATGTCCGGGTGATTGCTGATCACCATTACGATGTCAGCGTGCAGCACGCCGGATTTCCACTGCCAGAGCAGCTCCAACAAGCAGTGGTCTTCTTTGGAGACAAAGATGGCAATCCGCTTCCGCTTTTTCGCCTCCACGATCGACCAGTCCATCTGAAACGCTTCAGCCACTTTCCCGAAGTCCCGTTTCAACTCTTCACAGCGCCCTTCCAGGTCGTGCAGGTCAAACTCGATGCGCATGAAGAAGCGACCGCCCTCCGGGTCGCTGGAATACTGATCGGATTCGGCGATATTGGCCCCGTGCGAGAACAAAAACTGGGAGACAGCGGAGACGATTCCGGGCCTGTCGGGGCAGGTGATCAGCATCCGGCCTCTATCTTTATTTTTGGCCTGATACGCCAGCCAGTCGCGTTCTGACAAACGGTACATCGTTTCTCTCCTCCATACTAGTTGCTAAACTTTCATCAGTATAGCACGTTCAGAGCGGCTGTCCAGTTCCTTCTTTCTGAGATGCACAGTCTTTAAGAAAAGTCTTTCATTCGTGGACAAAAAACGATTACAGATTGCCAAACAGCGGTTTCAGCGCAGGGTACAGCTGCAAAAACGTCTGATAGCGCTGCTCATAGACCGGGCGGTGCTGTGGATTTGGCTGATACACGGCAAGCGGTTGGCGCTTCAGGTGTTTGTCGGCGAAATCCGCGTAGCTGGCAGCCCAGCCGAGGCGCACAAAGGCAGCCGCTGCCGAGCCCAATGAGGGCAGATACGCGGCATTCTCCGGCACAACGACACGGGTATTGCAGACGTCCGCCAACAGTTGATTCCAGACCGCACTGCGACTTCCGCCGCCAATCAGGGTCATTTGCTCCACGCTGTTTGCTCCGGCAAGCAGGTCCCGAACCTGACGGATTGACATGGCCACCCCTTCCAGTACGGCGCGGGCCATTTGTCCCCGCGTCGTGGTTGGACGTAAGCCGAGGTAGCAGCCGCTGGCATGAGGATCCTGGACGGGGCAGCGCTCACCATGCAGATAGGGCAGGAAGTATGCATCCTGCAGGTGGGGACTGCACGATTTCATCAACTGCTCCAGTCGGGCGTACGCTTCACTGCCGGCGGATTGCGGATCGTCCGCAAAGACACGTGCCGCCCAAGCATGCGCATTCCCCGCATTGGACAAGGGAGCGATCGCAATCAGCAGGTCCTTGGGAAGATGAGCCAGATGAAAGAGTCCGGCCGCTTTTCCGGTCACCCTTTCGGACGGCATTGCTGCCCATCCCGTGGTTCCCAGGTACACGTACATGCTCCCGATTTCCGTTACCCCGGCACCAACGGTCGTCGCTCCGGCATCACCTACTCCGCAGAGTACCGGGGTGCCAGCGGCAAACCCGGTTTCCAATGCAGCCTGATCGGTTACCTCGCCGGCAATCTCATCAGCCGCCAGAAGCGTCGGCAGCAGTTCCAGCCTGATGCCGCACCGTTCCACCAGCGCCGCAAGCCAGCTTCGGTTTTCAAGGTCCATCATACCGGTCGTTGCCGCTGACGTAGGGTCCGTCACACACGCTCCCGTCAACTTTCGGATTACAAAGTCCTTGGAACTGATCAGCACGGCATGGGTGCGGTCGTACTGTTCCGGCTCCTTCTCCTTCAGCCAAAGCAGCTTGGGAAACGTCATGGAGCCATCCAGATGGTTGCCCGTCCAACGGCGCAGCTCCGCTTCTGAAACGAACGCCTTGATTTGCTCCGCCTGGCGGGCCGCTCTGCCGTCCGAATAGAGAATGGCCGGCCGCACCGGGCGTCCTGCTTCGTCGATCGGGATACAGTCCTGCATCTGGCCGCTAAACGAAATCATTGCCACATCGTTTGGGGAGATGCCGTTCTCCCACCACCTTTGACAGATGGAAAGCACCGCCTGCCACCATTGTTCGGGCGATTGTTCCACCTGACCTGCCTCGCCGTAGTGGGTTTCAACCGTCATCGTCACTTCGGCATGGATCGTTCCGTCTCTCGCGACCAGGACTCCTTTTGCGGCAGTCGTCCCAATATCAAAGGAAGCTACATACGGCAACGTTTCTCACCTCATTTCATTACTAACTGGCCAGAGCGGCGGGTTGCAATCTTCATGTCGGCAATCAATCTGTACAGGGAATCCATTTCCCCGCGTTCCACTTTGGCCACATATGCCGAGCCAACTACGGCTCCATCGTACCCGCTGGCTGTCACTTCCCGCACCCGTTCGGCGGAACGAATGCCAAAACCAGCCACCAACAACGCACTGGACAGGGAACGAACCCTTTTGCACAGTTGATCCATATTTTGAGATCTGCTCAGGTAATCCCCGGTCGTCCCCGCATAAAGCTGGCCATACAAAACCGTGGCCGAATCAACCACCCTGCTTAACTCGTCATCATCCATTCCGGAACTGACCAGCCGTACGATGTCTACCCCAAGCGAACCAACCTGCTGCTCGACACCGGCCAGCACATCCTGCGGGGCGTCGGGCAAAACCAATCCGTCGATCACCTGCTTTTCCGCCAGTTCGCGGTACAGGCCGCTGTCCACGATGTCCGCGGAATAGCCCATCAGCCAAACGGGAACTTCCACGCGCTCCCGAAGCTGCGTACAGTACCGCACGGTTAGCTCATGCGGGTCAGCGGACTGCTTCAGCACCCGCTGGTGACCGCGGCGGATAATGTTTCCCTCCAGAAACGGGTTTCGACTGGGAACGCCAATCTCAAGGACGTCGATCCCTGCTGCAACCGATTCCGCAGCGATCTCGACCGCTGTTGACAGATCGGGGTCGGCGGCAATAAAGTAGCCAATCAGCAGGGCCTCGTCACGTTTTGCTGCCCGTTCGTACGCAAGAGCCATGCGATTGCTGTGCAACCGGGGCGTCACCGGGAATCACGCCCCAGTTTCTGCATGATCACCGCCGCAATCACAATCATCCCGGTAATAACGTCCTGCATGAAGGTTGGCACTTCCATGATCGTCAGGCCGTTTGCCAGAATACCGATGATGGCCGCACCGACAAACGTCCCCCAGATGTTGGGCACTCCTGCTTTTCCGACAGTAATGCCCAGAAAGACGGCGGCATAGGCGGGCAAAAACAAACCGTTTCCGCCCGTCGGGTGAGCCGATCCGAGGCGGGAAGCCATCAGGATGCCCGTAAGCGCCGCCAGAGCGGCACACAGCGCGAAGGCAGCGTTCTTGTTAAACCCGACGTTGATGCCCGCCACCCGGGAGGCCATTTCGTTTCCGCCAATCGCGTACATCCGGCGTCCTAAAGCGGTGTGCGACATCATAAACCAAAACAGCAGAATAATGGCAATCATCACAATGGATAGCAGCGGAATGCCCAGCCAGCTGGTTTGTCCGAGGTATCGAAAAGAGTCAGGAATATTTTCAAAGATTGTGGCCCCGCCGGTATACCAGAACGTAAAGCCGCCCAAAATCGTACCCATGGCCAGGGTGGTGATAAAGGAGAGCACACGGAACCTGGTAATAATCCAGCCGTTTACGTAACCGATTACCAGACACAGCAGAAGCGGCACGACGATACTGAGTATGATCGGTACCTGCTCGGATGCCAGTTTGGCGGCAATCACACCGGCCAGGCTGGCCATCGCACCGATCGACAGGTCAAACTCCCCGACCGACATGACCAATGTTGCCCCGATGGAGATGATCACCAAAAACGAGATCTGGCGGCTGATGTTGATGGCATTGCTCCAGGTGGCGAACGTGTCCGGGTTGAGCAAGCTGAATCCGATGATAATCAAGACCCCGGCCATGACAGTTCCATAGGAACGCAGCATGTCGGCAAGGGATAACGTCCGTTGTCCGTTACTTTGCTTCATGAGATGCGGCACCTTCCTTCCTCTGACGATAACAAAGTTGCAAAACATCTTCTGCCCCAAGCCCTGCCACCGGCAGTTCGGCGATGGACTCCCCGTCGTGCATCACGACGACACGATCCGCCACCTCCAGCACTTCCGGCAAGTCGGACGAGACAAACAATACCCCGTTACCTGCATCGGCCTGTTCCCGCAGCAAACGGTGAATCTCGTTTCTCGTCATGATATCAACGGCCTGCGTCGGCTCATCGCACAGAAACAGGCAGGGAGAAGACATGAGCGCCTTGGCGAACACCACTTTTTGCTGATTGCCGCCGCTCAATTCGGAAACCCGCTGTTCCGAATCAGTCGCTTTGACGTTGAGGGAAGTCATCTGCTCCCGTACATCGGCTCGCTCCTTTTTCCCCCTGATGGCACCACTGCTGGTATACGCAGACAATATCGGCAGGGTCATGTTTTCTCTAATGGACATATTCATGACCAGGCCGTGCCCTCTCCGGTCTTCCGGAATCAGCACGACCCCATTTTTTAGAGATTGGGCGGGAGTGGGGCTGCTCGTCTGCCGTTCCATGACAGTAATCACGCCCCGCTTGAGCGGACGCAATCCGTAAATCGCCTCCAGCAGTTCCGTTCTCCCGGCGCCGGCTAATCCAAATATTCCGACAATCTCCCGCCGCCGTACCTGGAGGGAGGCTTTTTTCACCTTTCCGTCCAGTGTCGCCAGGTCTTTCACGTCCAGCACAATCGGCTCCTGCGACACTTCGCGCGTCTGTCGTTGCTGAGGCACCGCGACCTTCTCCTCGTCCGTCATCAGCCGAATCAGCCGTTCGCGATTGGCTTCCGCCCGGGTCAGCATACCCGCTTTTTTCCCGTTCCGCAAAACCGTGATTCGATCAGACAGGCGAAACACCTCGTCCAGTCGATGAGAGACGTAGATGATGGCTGTGCCCTGTGACTGCAGACGATTGATCAATGAAAAGAGGAGTTCAGCCTCTTGGTCCGTCAGCGATGCGGTCGGTTCATCAAGAAACAGCAGCTTGCAATCCAGCAGCATGGCCCGCAATATCTCCAACAGGGTTCGCTCCGGAGGTGACATCTCCGCAACCGGCAGGTGCAGGGGGATGTCGATGCCAAGCTCCGCTTTCACCTGTTCCGCGCGGCGCTCCATCTCTTTCCAGCGAATTCCCGGCCACCACTTTTGGCGCGGATACGGCAAGCCGAGAAACAAGTTTTCCGTCCCGCTAAACGATGGAATGAGATGACGTTCCTGATGAATGACGTTGATGCCCAGTTGGCGTGCCGCAGCGGGACTGTCAATCTGCACTTCTTGTCCATTCCAGAATATTTGTCCTGCCGTAGGCTGATAGACGCCTGTGATGATTTTGATAAATGTTGACTTGCCCGCCCCGTTTTCCCCTACCAGGGCGTGAACTTCTCCCGCCTCGATCTCAATGGACACATCTTTCAGGGCATAATGCTGCCCAAACATCTTATCCAGTTGTTTCACACTCAACAGAGGCATGAGCGGTTTACCTCCCTGTTTAGATAAAAACGGGGGGTTGGCCTGCTTCCCCCGTTTTTATCGCATTCGTGATGGCTATTGGATTTGCGACGCGTTTTCTTTGGTAACCAGTGTTGCAGGCGCGTACAGTTCCGTTCCCTCTACCTGTTTGCCGTCGAAGACCAACTGCATTTGTTCGGCGACGATTTGAGCCATGCCGACAAAGTTTTGCTTAACCGTCGCCTTCAGCGGGGAATCTTCCTTGATCATTTCCACGGCCTGGCTCGTCCCGTCGATACCGGTTACCACGATATTGTTCCGGTTGGCGGTTTTAATCGCCTGGGCCGCACCGATGGCCGGTTCATCCCAGCCAGCCCACACAGCCGTAATCGAGCCTTCCTCCTGGTTGGCCAACAGCAGACTTTCCATCTGCTTGCGGGCATTTTCAATCGGACCGGGTACTTGTACCTGTTGTTCCGTAATGACTTCGATTTCCGGATGCTCTTTCAGCATCGCATCAAGCTGCTCGGTGCGTTTCAGTACGCCGGGGTGCGGACGGTGTGTGAGCACAATCAGCTTTCCTTTGTAATTCATGGCTTCAAACAGGTATTCCGTGATCATTCGCGACATTTCCTGATTGTCGCTGGTTGCGTTCATGGTCATACCTTCAATGTAACCGGAATCGCAGCCAAACACAGGAATTCCCTTTTCATGGGCCTGTTTGATTTGGCTCTTGACCTGGTTCGGGTCCGTGCTGACGAGTACGATCGCATCAACGTTGGACGCAATGACGTCTTCCATGCGGCTGGCCAGTTGGCCGAAGTCACCCTTGGTATCGATGGCGTTCGCCTTCCATCCGCGATCGGCAGCCTGACGTGTCAGTTCCGCCACCATCTCGTTGGTCGTGACCGAGGACAGGTACGGCGTCAAGATGGCGATTTTCTTCTGATCAGGATTGTCCGTATTTTCAGAACCGCCGGAACTGCCGCCGCAGGCGGTCAAAGCTGCAGCAAGACAAAGCGTCAGCAAGAAAAGAATGGCTTTTTTCAATGAGATCTCCCCCCTGATTTGCTGGTAAACAAGAATAGCAGCAGCTGCCCCGACCTATGTCGTGACCGGGTGTGCGCGATTCCAATCCAGAATGTTCTTGGCGGTGTCATAGTCGGTCACCAACACGTCAATCCACCTTCCGCGAAGCGTGGCTGTGATCGCCGGCACCTTGTCCTTCCCACTGGCGATACCGATCACCTGGGTATGCCGACGCAGTTCAGGCAAGGTGACACCAATCATGCGTTCCGTAACCGGCAAGTCAAGAATGTTGCCCTGCTCGTCCAGGAACGATGCACAGAGATTGGCCACAGCCCCTCTCCGCTGGATGGTGTACAGTTCCTTGGAATTGAGATATCCGGACTGTACGATCGTAGCCTCTTCCGAGATCTGTCCGATTCCCAACAGCGCAACCGTTGCGCGCCGGGCAATCCCCAGCACTTCCTGGATCTCCGGTTCGTTGATTAAAGCGTCCCGTGTCTCCTTTGACGACACTACAGCCGGTGCATTAAGCTGCCAGTACTTGCTGCGAAACGTTTCCCCCAGGACACGAGCATTCGTATTGGCATGCCAATCGGCGCGCTCAATTCCCCAACCCCCGACCAGCGGAACAAACTGCAGCTGTTTGCGCGAAAAGAACTCTACTTCTTTTCCGAGTGCGGCAATCGCCCTGCCGGCCATGACGCCGACAATATCGTTGTCTTTCAAGGTCGTCTCCAACAGCGCGGCAGCGGCCAGAGCCAACTGACGTTCCAATGCCGCAGGGTCGTTCTCAGCGGAGCTGTGAACAATTACATCGTGAATACCAAAGGTTTCGGCAATGGCTCGCTCCAGCTGCTGTTCCTCTTCGTACGGATTCTTGATGGTGATCGAAACGATTCCTTCCGATCTCGCTTCGCTCAGCATCCTGCTGACGTTAGGCCGCGAAATCCGCAGACGTTCGGCTATTTCCTGCTGGTTAAATCCGTCTACGTAATAGAGCTTGCTTACTTTTACCAGAAGCCTCTTTCGCTCCTCCGCGAGATTACCCACTGTGACTCTCCCCTCCCTTCCGCACATTTGTTCATTGATACGACGTTTGTTCACATCCTACTAAAGTTACAGCCCGCTGTCAACTGTGGGATGTGTGGGGTCCATTTTCCCGGTCAGAAGGGGCCAAATGTCCTGCTCGCTCTGCTGCCTGGCCAGCAAGGATGCACGACTGCCCGCTGACGGCGCTCCTCTGTGCAGCGTTCAGACAAAGTGTCTGGATAGCTTTCGCATGGAAACGAGTGCGGGCGGTTTTCGCCAGCGAACGGTTTGGCCAACCTGCCAGCGAAACGGCGTATCCGCAGGGAAATCGCAGCGGCAACAGCATCACGGCGGCAGCGGGACATCGTTTTGCCGCTGCCCCTGCGGATCGTCGTGGAGCGATCCTGGGCTGCTTCTTCGCGGGTTGGCCACCGCAAGTAAGCGCAAAAACGCCCCACTCGTGTTCACGTGCAGTCTGATCTCCACGCTTCTGATGAAACAATGACAAAGAGCCCGGCACACCGGGCTCCAAGCTTGTAGACAAACATTATTGTTGGCCGGGAGGGATCGTTTTTTCCAGGTGTACACAAGCCGGAATGACCAGCCAGCAGAGCGGCGTGGACGCTGGACCTGCAGCGCAGGGAATACCGCAAGCGTGACGGTTAGGTTCGAGATGGATCGAGAAACACCGGCAGCGCCGCATCACGGGCAAAAAAGTATAGATAGCACTCGTCTACAGGGCGTCCATAAGCCTTCGCAACCGCCCTGGCGTACAGGCCGATTTGTTCGCGGTAACGATCCACCATCTGTCGCTTCATCCGCTCGTTCCATTCTCCCTGCACCGCATCCGTCTTGTAGTCGATCAACGTCAAACGTCCATCCTCACCAAACACCAAACAATCAATAACACCTTGCACGAGCACGTACTCGTCCTCTTCGCGGCAGGACGGATTCAGCTCACGCACCGGCACTGCCATCGTAAACGGCAGTTCGCGGTACAGACGGCGGGCTTTCCTCAGGGTCTCGCCCAGCGGACCCCGGAAGAATGCCGCAATCCGTTCCACCTGCACCATCTCCGCCTCTTCCGGGGTCAGAAACTGCCGCTCCACGAGCCGGTTCAGCTGCTCCCGTACATCGCGCTCATCACCTACTCGTTCCACGTCCACATGCTGCATCACCAGGTGGAAAATGGTACCGATCTCCGCACTCGTAAAGCGGGCCGCCGCAGCCGCCGGGCCCTGCTCTCCGGCACCCGTCAGAAAACGGGGCCGCTTCGTGATCTGGGGCAACCGGATCGGCCTGCGCGCCGTGGGAGTCCACAACGCCGCGTCCTCCTCCGTCTGGCGCGACAAGACGTGTTTCAAGTCGCTGACGCTCCACTTCGCTGCTGTCTGACTTGCCTCTGGCACCGGGTACCGCCAGCCGAGGCGCTCGGCTACCATCTGTTTGTACGGCGCTGTGTCCACATTGACAGGAACCGGCTCCAGCCGCAGGATGCGCCGCAAAATCTCTTCGTCCAGCGGTGCTGCTTCCGCGGCGGCAGGCAGGTCACTTGCCTGATACAAATGGAACTGCCACCGGGAGGAGTCGGACAGCACGGGGATCGGATCGGTTTGATCGCCCCTCCCGGCCAACTCGCGCAGCATGGCAGCAGATGGGTGGCGAACCAGCGCGAGTCCGATCCAATCCAGGCAGCATCGCGCCTGAACCAGATCCTGATCGGCCAGTCTCTCCCCCCAGTCGGACTGGTCGCACCAGCGGGCTGCCGCTTCGGCAAGTCCTTTTGTGGAACCGACGAGCAGCAATTTCTCCCTGGCCCGGGTCAAGGCAACGTAGAGAACGCGCATCTCTTCGGCCAGCATCTCCAGGCGAAGCTTTTCCTTGATGCCGCTGTGGGCAATGGACGGATAGCGCAGCCGCGATGCGGTGTCAACTACGTATGGGCCGAAGCCCAAATCTTTGTGTACCAGGAACTGCTGCTGCAGGTCACGCGTGTTGAACCGCTTGCCCAGACCGGCGACAAATACCACCGGGAATTCGAGTCCCTTGCTCTTGTGTATGGTCATGATGCGGACCACGTCTTCACTCTCGCCGATCGTACGCGCTTCGCCCAAGTCGCTGCCTTGTTCCTTGAGACGGTCAATGAAGCGCAGAAATCTGAACAAGCCCCGGTGCGAACCAGCCTCAAACTGGCGGGCGCGGTCGTACAGTGCGCGCAGATTGGCCTGCCGCTGCCTGCCGTTTTCCAGCGCCGCCACATAATCGACGTAACCGGTTTCGCGATAAATCTCGGCGATCAGTTCAGCCAACGAGCGGCGTCGGGCCGTCGTGCGCCAGCGCTCCAACCGCCGCATGAATTGACGCAGTCGTTCCAGCCACCCCGCTTGCTCCGCCTCGCCGCTGCTGACCATCCGCTCCACCGCCTCGTGGAAGGGGAGCGTCGGATAATGAAGGCGAATCTCTGCCAGTTTGCCTTCGCCAAGCCCGACGATCGGCGAACGAAGGACCGCTGCCAGCGGTATATCCTGACGGGGATTGTCGATGACCCGCAGCAGGGAGAGCATCACCTCCACTTCCGTGGCTGCGAAATACCCCGCACTCTGCTCCGCGTACACCGGTATGCCGGCGGCGCGAAACTCCTCGATCATCGGCTGGGCCCACCCAGCGGTTGCCCTGAGCAGAACCACAATATCCCGGTAGCGGACCGGACGCATGCTGTTCTTCTGTTTGTCATAGACCAGCAGCGGCTGTCCCCCCTGGCCCGGTTCCATCCAGCTGCGGATTTTTCGGGCGATCAGTCTGGCTTCCAACTGAGCGGCGGTCGTCTCCTCGGCAGGACTCTCCTCCACCAGTCCTTGCGCTGGATCACTTTCGCTTTCGGCCGCCCTGGAGGGAGCCGCACCTGCCACCATTTCCGCCTCTCCCACGGCCAGGGTGCGGTCGATCAAGTGGACTTCCACATCCAGCTGGTCGTCCACCGCCTGCGGATAAGCGGCACGACAGATCAGCTCGGCTGACTTGTCGTAATCCAGTTCACCAACACCGGGTGACATGATCAGCCGAAACAGGTAGTTGACCGCATCCACCACTTCGCGCCTGCTGCGGAAGTTGGCTGCCAGATCGATTCGCATCCCGCCGGCTTCACCCTGCAGCCGACCGTCCTCCTGGCCCCAACCAGCGGCTGCCTGCGGTTCCTGCCGCCCCATCTTCTCTCTGCCATTCCCTGCATCCGTCACCTGTTCCGCCGAACTTCCCAAGCGTCGGTAGGACAGATACTTCTGCATAATCAGCTTCGGTTCCGCCAATCGGAAACGGTAGATGCTCTGTTTCACGTCGCCAACCATGAATCGGTTGGCCGGACGGCCGGACGTCGGCTTGCGCGAAACCATCTCCAGAATTGTCTCCTGAACCAGGTTGATATCCTGATACTCGTCGACCAGCACCTCCGCAAACTGTTCCTGCAGCTGTTCGGCGATGGGAGACGGTTTGATTCGACCCGTTTCGTCGCGTTCGGTCAGGATGCGCAGCGCCAGGTGTTCCAGATCGCTGAAATCGACCATCGAGCGGGCTTGTTTCTCCCGCTGGAACGCCTCCCCGAACGTCGCCACCAGTCGGGCCAGCGTCTTCATCAACGGCGCCATCCGCTTCAGGTCGCGCAGGATCACCGTCGTCTGGTGGGAAAAGAAGTCGTCACGCAGTTTGTTCAAGATGTCCTTCGCCTGGTTGCGCCATGCCTGTACCCGCTCCTTAACCGGCGCATCCAGCGGGTCAAGCCCTCTGATCTGGGGCAGGCGGCCAAAAGAAATCTCCTCTACGGCCTGTTTGGTCTCGGTCCAGCTTTTTGCACACGCCCGGCTGGCAGCCGCGACGGAAGCTTTTTCCTGTCCGATGTGTGTCACGTATGCAGCCAGCGTTTCCGCTGCCTCCGCCAGTTCCAGTGCCCGCTCAAGGGCGGACAAGGCACGGCGGAGCTCCAGCCGGACAATCGTCAGCAAACTGTGCGTCCACGGCAAATCGTCCAGCGATGCCGTTTCCTCCACCTCAAACATCGCAGCTGCCTGCTTAAGCCAACCGTTCGGATCAGGATGGCTGCGGGAGAAGTCGTACAGTGACAAAATCAGTTCCTCCAGCCGACTGTCGCCCTGCTCATCGACGAAACAGTCAGCCAGTTGGAGAAAGTCCGCGTCCTGCTCGTACCACTCTTCCAGCAGCGATTCCAGCACGTCGCGGCGCAGCAGCTCCCCTTCCATCTCATCCGCGATCCGAAAGTCGGGGTCCGCATCAACCGTGTAGTAATACTGCCGCAGCAGCCCCAGACAAAAGGAGTGGAGGGTGGTAATCGTCGCCCGCTGCAGAAGCGCCAGCTGCCGGCGCAGATGGGCGCTGGTCGGGTTTTGCTCCACCGCCTTGTGCAGGGCATGGCCGATCCGATGCCGCATCTCGGCAGCCGCCGCGTTGGTAAACGTCACCACCAACAGGCTGTCCACACTGACGGGATCGTTCAGGTCGGTAATGCGCCGGATGAGCCGCTCGACGAGTACGGATGTTTTTCCCGATCCGGCCGCCGCCGCAACCAGCACGTTCTCCCCTCTGACGGTAATGGCCTGCCACTGCTCGTCGGTCCATTGATCAGGCTTTGCTGTCTGTTCGGCCATCCCTGTCGCTCCCTTCCTCTTCGTGTTTCACCAGCTTCGCGCAAGCACCGCCGCGCTCTTCGGCGGCAGGAAAAACAACCTGCTGCATCAGTGCCCAAAGGTCGTCATCCTGGACGTGTGCTGCCAACGGCCGCGGACTGTTGCCGTGCAGCGGGTCAAACTGGCAGACCGGCTTGTACGCGCAGCCCTGACAGGCCAAATACGGGCCCTGTACATAGGGGGCGATGCTGATCTCACCGTCTGTCATCCGTTTGCTGATCTGTTTGACGGTTTTTCGGACGTAGGAGGTCAATAGGGAAAACTGTTCTGGCGTTGCCGTGGAGGAGCGGGCCGTAAACCCGCCATCTTTCTTCAACCCGAACGGCAGAATATCGGAGCTGCCCACACTCACCTGTGAATCCATCAGCCGGGCCACCTCGACGTCCTCCAGCATCAACCCCTTCATGCGCAGCTTCCTGCTCCGCTCCTGGGCCACTTCTTCAGCAGTGAGGATGCTTTTGGCGGTAATAAAGGGATCGGCCACCTGGTAGTAAAACACGCCGCCGATATCGGCTTTTTCCCCCAGCCACTGCTCGGCGTGGGTGATGACCACGTCCAGGTAGACGAGCAGCTGCAGGTTGAGTCCGTTCCATACATCGGTCAGCGACAGCTTCCGGCTGCCCGACTTGTAGTCGATTACCCGCAAAATCCGTCTTCCTTCTCCGACGGATTGGTCGACACGGTCGATTCGTCCGATCAACTGCAGCGTGATGCCCTCTTCCAACTCAAGCACCAGTCCCGGCAGTTCGCCATCCGGCCCAAACGCCACTTCCAGCCCTACCGGCACAAACTTGCTGCGGCGAGCGTGTTCGCCAAGCACCACAATGGCCCGGCCCACCGCGCGCTTCAGCTTGCCCGCCAGGAAGCGGTAGCGGGCAGTTCGGCTCAGAATGCTTCCGCGCATCTTGGGCACAATCTCCTCCACCACGCGGTCGGCCAAGGCCATGCCGCTCTGCTCGTCCATGCCAGCCCAATCAAGACGTTCCTGCTGCATCCGTTCCACCGCCCGCTTCAGTGAAGCGTGGAACAGCTCTCCCACGTCAAAGCGCTCCAGCCGATACAATTCCCGCTCCGCCAGCCGCAAGCCGTGTGACGCAAAGTGGGAAAACGGACAGGATTGGAAACGTTCCAGCCGCGATACACTCATCATCAGTTCCCGTCCGTACAAGCTGCGGCTCACCTCGGGAGAGAGCGGAGCGGCCTGGTTGCTGTAGCGAAGTCCCGAGAGCAGCCAGCGTTCACGTGAAGCTGCTGCCGCCCGTTCGACGAACCAATCGTAAACCGCCCACCAGAAAGGGGGAAGCGGGGTTCCCTTTTGCGCCTGCCGGAAAAGGAGCAGCAGCTTGCCGAAAGCCTGCTGCGGCGTCCCCAAAAGGTGCACATCAGTTTCAGGCTGACCGCTCGGTTCATCGGCAAAGAAGCGAATGGTCACCTCGGGCAGCGTTTCTTTTACCCGCTGAAAGACAGAAGAAGGCAGCAGTCCCTTTCCTTCCTCGTCAGCCAGTGCGCAGCTTAGCCACAGCCGTTCCGCAGGACGGGTAAACGCCTGGTACAGCAAAAACTGCTCAGCCAACAGGCGCTGTTTGGCTCCCGGAGCCAACTCCAGGCCGGCAGCGGCAAGCCGCTCCCGCTCCGTTTCGTCCAGAATCCCGTCCTCCCGCGGGCGCAGGGGAATCACACCATCGTTGACGCCCAGCACAAACAACGCCTTGACGTCTGGCTGACGGGAGCGCTCCATGGAGCCGATCAGCACCTGATCCAGCGCTGGCGGCACCAACCCAAGCTGAATGCTCTCCAATCCACTCTCCAGGATACGCGCGTAACTGATCAGCTCGATCCGCTGGTCTCCCAGCACCTCTACCACCTGGTCAAACAGCCTCATCAGATCGTTCCACACCTGTGGATGCTCGCGGGCCGTTTCAAGGTCGCCGCCCCGCTCCGCTTCCCGCTGCCAATCTTCCAACGTTTCCGGCACCCTTAGATCGGCGAGAAACTGGTACAGCGCAGTGGTTATCGCACGCACATCCTGCTTTGCCGCCGCTCGCAGCGCCCGTTCCAGTTCAAGCAGCGGCCGCGCGTACCGGCGGCGTATGCTGTCAATATCGCGGTAACGCGGATCGCGCAGGGAATGATACTGCCACGCCGTATCCGCCGCCCAGTCCGCCCCCTGGATCCCGTACGCCAGGACGTAGTTCTCCAAAAGGTCGATCTCACGACGCATCTCATGAAGTGTTGTCTCTTCGTCAGGACGGCATAAATCGGTCTTTAAACAGCGAAAGACAGCCTCGTACTTCCAGCGCGAGGTGACCACTTCCAGGGCGGAGCGAACCAGTTCCACCAGCGGATGGTGCAGGACGGAGCGCTTTTGGTCGAGGAAAAAGGGAATGCCGTACTCGCGGAAGACGCTTTTCACTTCATCCGCGTACGTCCCGATCTCCCTGACCAGCACGGCGACATCCCGCCACCGGTACCCCTCCTCGCGGGTCAAGGCCAGAATCTGCAGCGCGGCCGCCTGCACCTCCGCCCGCCGGTTGGCCGCCGTCACCAGTGCCACCTCGTCCCCTCTGGCGGCAGGAGGACAGGAATCCGCTTTGGTCCAGCCAAAGTAGGATTCTTCCAGTCTGGCCAGCCAGGGACTGGCGGAGAAGCGCCTGGGTTGGTGCAGCGTAACCGGTTGGGCTACCTCCACGCCCGCTTCATCAGCTAGCTGGGTCAGCCGCCGATACGTCTCCATGGTCGGGTAAAACAGGGACAGCTCGTCATGTGCCTGTTCCCGTTCATCCGGGTCGAGGCAGAGGGCGATGGTCACATTGCGGGCATGGCGCATCAACTGCTGCAGCACCATGTACTCCTGGCGGGTAAAACCGCTGAACCCGTCGACCCACACCTCTGCCTGACCTATGTACTGCGAGGAGGCGATTTTTTGCGTCACCAGCGTCAACATGTCGTCCGTGTCGTAATACCGCCCGCTCAGGTAGCCATCATAGGCAGCCATGATCAGGCGCAAGTCGTGCAGTTTGCCGGCCAGCGTCCCCTCTCCCCACTCTTGTCCGTCCAACAGCTCCGGCGCGATCCCATAGCGTTTGCACTCGCTGATCATCTTGGCAAGTTGTCCGGCAAACCCCGGCTTCAGCGATGCGCGCTGAAAGATTTGCAGCTCGTCACGATGCTTTTCCAAAAGCATGCGCAGGACAATCTGTTTGCCCCGTTCGTCGACGGCAATCCTGGCTCCGCCGCCCTCCTCCTGCATGATCCGGTAGGCGAGACGGCCAAAACTGAGCACCTGCACCCTGGTCAATGCTCCGCTTTTCGAGCGGGTGGCAAGTCCGTACTCCGCCTGGAACGTCGCTTGTTCCGGCACCAGGTAGATCAGCGGGTTTCCGTCGGCTCCTGCGGAAAGCCGATCGTCCATCTGTTGCATCATGCAGGTTGTCTTGCCTGTTCCGGCTCTGCCAAGAACAAATCGGACAGCCACCTGTGATTCCTCCTCCCCATTCCCTACTCAATCTCCAATTGAATCCTGCTGCCCGCCCCCATCGGCTCTGCCGGTGTCACAATCAGCCGACGCGGCAGCCGTGCCCGCATCTCCGGCACATGGCTGATCAGCCCAATTGTAAAGTCATCCATGCGCAGCCGCTCCAATGCATGGAGCACGACGTCAAGCAGCTCCGGGTCCAACGTGCCAAACCCCTCGTCGAGAAAGAAAAACTCCAGCTTGCCCCCGCGCATCTGAATCTCCACGGAGAGAGCCAGCGCCAGCGCCAGCGAGGTCAGGAATGTCTCCCCGCCGGAGAGGGTGCTGACCGGCCGCTTCAACCCGCCTGCCGCCTCGTCGCGCAAGACGAATTCCCCATCCGCACCAATCTCCAGCGCGTAGCGGTTTTGCGTCATCCGAGCCAGGTGATAGGAAGCATCCCGGGCAATTGATGTGAGCTTCTCCTCGGCGATAAACTGGACAAACGCCTTGCCTTCAAACAGCTTCTTTAACTCTTCCAGCCGGCTCTGTTCCGCCTCCAGGTCGCCCAGCCGGGCATACAGCTGCAGCCAGCGCTGATGGTTTTGTTCGATCCTGGCCAGCGTCTGTCTGGCCACTGCCGCCCGCTCCCTGCTGTTGGCCAGTGCCATCTCCATCTCTTCCAGCGCCTGTGCAAGCTGCTGCCACTCCTCTGTGGTCACCTGGCGTCCGTTCAGCCGTTCGCGCAAACGTTGTTCGTCGTAGCGCAGCTGCTGCGACAAGGTTCGGAACTGTTCCACCTGTTTGCGATAGCTGTCAAGCGATTCACGCTTTGCGTAGAGTACAGACACTTGCTCAAGCGATTCCAGCCCGCTCGAAGCGATCTCTTCCGTGATTGCCGCCGACTCGTCTTCATACCGTCGTATCAGATGGGTAAGGGCCTCTTCAGACTTCCACAAGGATTCCTGCACGGCTTGCAGACGCGTCACCGCCTCCTGGTGGGCCTGCTCCGCCTGCCCGAATGCGGATTGAAGCTGCTCCAATTGCCGCTCAACGGCGGCGAGACAGGCAGCGGCCTGCTCTCCTCCCGTCAGCGCATGCAGCTGCTTCCGCTTGTTTTCCCAGGCATCCCTTATCTCCGAAAGCTTTTCGTTCAGCGCAGATTCCCGCGCGGCCAACTGCAGCTGGCGCTCGCTGTCCACCTGCCGCTTCTCCTCGATCTGCCGCCTGTCACGCTCCAACTGTCGGCGCTGCTCGCGAAGCTGTTGAAGCTGTGTATCCAGCTCTGCCAGACGGGCGTATTGCGGATCAATTTCCTCTACAGGCAGTGTTCCGCGCAGCTCGTCCAGCCGACGAACAGCCAATTCGACACCCCTTTGACTGGTCGTCACCCGCTCGCTCGCCGCGGCCACCGCTTCGTCAAGCCGCTCCAGCAGCGCCATCTGCTTTTCGTACTGTCCTTTTTGCTCCAGCTCGCGTTCACGCAATCCGGCTGCACGCTGTTGAAGCTGTTCAAGCTGCTGGCGCAGCGCACTGCGCTTCTCCATCATTTGCGCCAGATCGCGTTCCGTCTGTTGATAACGGATGGAGAGCGTATCGACATCGTCAACCGTCCACCGCTCATCCAGTCGGGCCAATTCCGACCTGATCGCAGCCAGGCGTTGGTTCAGCGCGTCTTCCTCTTCTCGCAGCGCCTGCTCTTGTTCGCGCAGCGATTTCAGAGCTGTCTTCGCCTGCAGCAGCCGCTCATAAGCCTGACGAGAGACGGTCTCCGCTTCACGCAGGGCGAGGACGGCGCGATCGACGCGAGCGATCCGTTCCGCCTCTTCCCGCTGCCACTCGTGTTCAGCAAGCGGCTGGTCGTCCGGGACCATTCCGGTCGGGGGTTCCGCAAGCCGATGCGGGTGATGGAGTGAGCCGCACACGGGACAGGGCTCCCCATCCCTGAGCGCACGCCGCAGGGCGAGCGCCATGTTGGCCTTCTGCCACTCCAGGCGTGCATGTTCCGCTTCCTGCCGCTCCCTTTCCCGCTCCTTGCACAGCGTATCCGCCCGGCGCCAAGCCGCTTCCGCCTCTTCTGCCCGCTTCTCCGCCTCGCGCAGCCGCTGATGCCAGTCGCTCTGCCGCTTCTCCCAGGCATGCCGTGCCTGCGTCCACTCCCGCCAGGCTTTCCCGATCGTGCGTACCTGCACCAACTGCTGGCGCAGTTCGTCCAATTCCTGTTCCGCTGCGGTCTGGCCGAGCTTCTCCTCGACTTCGCCCAACGCGGCCTGCGCCTGTTCGCGAAAAGCGGCTGCCCCTTCCCACGCGGCGCGCTGACGCTCTACCTCGGCCTGCGCCTCCTGCCGTTTCCGTTCGAGCTCTGCCAACTCCCGTCTCGCATCGCTCAGCTTTTGCTCTTCGCCCTGCCAACTCAGCTTGGCATCACGCAGGGCCTGCAGCCAACCCCGTTGGCCTGCGGCAGCCGTCAGTTCCTGCTCCAGCTGCTCAAGCCGATTCCACTCTTCCGCGCAGACAGAGGCCTGACGTTCCGCTTCGAGCAGGCGGCTTTCCACTTCTTTTCGCTCTTCCTGGAGCCGGGACTGTTCCGTTGTTAAACGGCCCAGCTCCTGGGTCAGCCCCTCCAGTTCTTTCTCCCACTCAATCCCTAAGGCCAACCTGCTTCTTTGCTCATGCAAAAGCGGTTCTTCCGTGCGCACGCGGGTCTGCACGGCCCGAAGCTGCTCCTCCGCCCCACACACCTCTGCACTGGCTGCTTCCCGCCCAACCCGCAGTTGTTCACAGCGCTGTGCCAGTTCGGCGCGTTCCGCCGCCAACTGCCTGAGCCGCTCGATTCGCGGCCACAGGGAGAGACTCCGTTCGATCTGCGCGATCAGCTGCGTCATCTGCTCAATCTCCGGCTGCTTGCCCGCCAGCTCATCCAGCTTGCGGATGATCGTTTCCCGCTCCTTTTGCCACTCGCGGAGCTGGTCCAGCTCCTTTTTCTTCTCGGCAAGCGCCTGCCACTCGTCGACAAGTCCCCGTTCCAGGCGGGACGCCTCGTTCCATTCGGCTGTCGCCGCCTGCAGCGCTTCCGGCCCGGCGTCCCCCAGCCCGGCCAGTTCCAGCTCCAGGCGGTGCCGCTCCGCCTTGTTCCACTCGTAACGGGTACGGATGCGTTCATTCAACTTTTCCCCGTACTCCTCCAGTTGAAAGATGCGCTGCAGCATTTCGTTGCGTTCGCTGCCCCTCAGCGTCAGGAAGCGGGAAAACTGCCCCTGCGGCAGAACCACGGCACGGGTGAAATCGTGAATGGTCAGGCCGATCAGCTGCTCGACAGCCGCTGTCGCCGCGGTTGCTTTTGACTCCAGCACCCGATCGGCCTCGTCCGGGGCAAGGCCGCGCTCGATCAATCGCACTTCCGGCGGTCGCCTGTTCCCCTTTTTATCCAGCCCGAATTCGCGCTCAATGGTGTAGCGTCGCCGCGATCCGTCACGCCCCAGTTCAAACGTGAACGAGACAAACAGCCGCTCCTCCAACTGGTTCAGCACCTGGAGCGGATGCGTAGCGCCCCCCATGCGCACCACCTGTCCGTACAGCGCCAGTGTAATCGCATCAAGGATCGTCGACTTGCCGCTGCCCGTCGGACCAAATATGCCAAACAGACCAGCCTCACACAGGCGCTCAAAGTCAATCACCTGCATCTCCCGATAGCTGTGCAGACCGGCCAGTTTCAATTGAATCGGTCTCATCCCGCTTCACCACCCCCATGCACGGCCTGCTCGCCTGTCATCAAGCGTGCAAACAGTTCCACCACCTGCGGGTCCGGTTGAACGCCTCGCTTTCGCTCGTAAAAACGGCGAAACAACTGTTCCGGATTCAAACCGGCCAACGACTGCCTTTCCTCTTCTTCCTGCTCATGTTCATTCCGGGGGACAACCAGCACACGCTGGATTTTGACAAAGTCGTCACTTAATTTGCGCAGCCGCTGAAATTCAGCCGGATCGATCACATCGGAGACATGCAGCTCCAGGTCGATCCAGCAGCCCGCATCACGCCCTTCCGCCAGCCACTGCTCCACTTGGGCGATGCCTTCCGTCGCTTTCCAGCGGACAAGGCGCCGGCCGCTGGTCAGGTAGATCAGCTCGTCCCGCACCGGCTCACCCGGCACCGCATCGATCAGCACCACCGCCTTGCTGTGCCCTGCCTCGGTAAAACTGTAAGCGAGAGGGGAGCCGCTGTAGCGAATCAGCGGCTTTTCCGACAGTTTCTGGGGGCGGTGCAGATGGCCGAGTGCCACATAGTCAGCTTCCCTGGGGAAGGCGGACGGAGGGACGACAGAGGTGCCGCCCAGCTGTATCGGCCGTTCCGACTCGCTTTCCGCCCCGCCCATGACGAACAAATGACTCATCACCAGGTTGACTGTATCGCGGCGAAAAGCCCTGGCCTTCTCCGCGAGCAAGGCGGCGATCCGCTCAGAAAAGGCTGCCTGCATCTCTTCCGCAGTAAAATGCTCGCTGAGAAGTTCCTTCAGCCGGGATTCCGACGGGTAGGGCAGGGCAATGACCACCGCGTGGTGGGGAACACCGGGAATGGCCATCTCCAGCCAGGAAGGGCCAGCGGCAACGATTCTTACCCGCTCCGCCAGACGCTCGCCGCCAACGTCACTGACAAATGGCGCTTCTTTGGGCAGTCCGAGCAGCACAATGCCTTGTTTGTGGGCCAGCGGTGCGGCGGCGCGAATCCGCTCCGGCTGGTCGTGGTTGCCGGCGATGGCGATCACGCCGCGTCTTCCTCCTCGCGACAGCCGCTCCAGCGCTTCGTAAAACAACTCCTCCGCCCAGGCCGGCGGATTGACCGAATCGTATACGTCACCTGCGATCAGCACCAGATCAACAGCCTGATCATCAGCGATCCGGCACAGCTCGTCCACAAAAGCGGTTTGTTCCTGCCGCCGCTCCCTCCCTTCCAGCGTGCGGCCGAAATGCCAGTCGGCAGTATGTAAGATCCGCATCATTCCACCTCAATCCGATCACGTGTTTGCCTTTTTATTGTACCAGATGAGAAGAAGCTGTGTAACATCGAAGGCAGCCTTGTCGTCAGAATTGACAAGTGGAAAAACTGGCATCCATGGCGGAAAGGATGATCTCTCATGAACAAAACCCGACTCTCGCTGGCTGTTGCGGCCGGTGTACTGGCAGCAGCCCTGCAAGCAGGACTGTTTGAAGCTGACGGATATTCGCAAGCTGCGTCCCCTGTGCCGCATTCTGCCGATTCACCCCAGATCGCGTCGGAACTCCCTGATCAGGAGCAGCTCAAAGCGCTGATTAACGCTTCAGCCAAAATGCAAGTGGACGACGATGCAAAGCTGCTGGTTCAGGCGGCCAACCTGGACGACGACTCCGATCCGGAGATCGCGGCCTATACCAACGGCGCCGTTCATATCGGTTCCTTTTACCTGCTGGATCGCCAGAACGGAACGTACCGGCTGATAGCGGAAAGAGCCTGGAACCTGCCGCACTTTGACCCGGACCGGTGGGACTTCCGGCGTTTTGACAACGGCGAATGGAACGTCAAGGATGCCGACGAGATTGGCAAGGTAGCGGGAATACGGCTGTTTGAAGTGATCAATCGAACGGGAGGTACGGGACTGGACAGCTACGATGTGCACCTCTGTTATGTGGAAAACGGAGAGCTAAAGGAAGCCTGGAGAGGCACGCTGACGGAACGTGTGTCCGTGCCGAACGAACCCACCCATTTGCGTTACGGGGAGTATCAAATCGTGGAAGAAGGAGAAAAGCCGCTCCTGCTCGTCTGGGAAACGATCGGAGAATCGCCGTTTGGAGCAGGATTGGAACGACTGCAGCATGCTGAGACCCATCTCAAAACGTACGCCTTTGACGGAAAAACATTTGTCTTCTCCACCGATACTCCGTACTCCGCACTGAGTGCCTTTATGGAAGCACGTATCAGCCGTAACCCGGTTGGGCTGATGCGCACCTCCAGCGAAAAACTGTTGGCCGCCAGCCCGTGGCTGATCGGTCAACCCAATCCGCACCTGCTGGATTACCGGATTGAAGCGTCAACACCGGCGGGAGAAGAAGCCATCCGTTACGAGGTGCTGCTGTTCCTCGGCAACCACCGCACGACACTCTCGCTGGAACGGGAAGAACTGCTCGTCGAAAAAAATGGAGAGGACTGGCGCGTCACAGGCGTCACACGCCTCTCCCAACATCCGCTGCGCGACTTGACCCTGCCAGAGGCAGACGAGAGCAGTTTGGCCGTCCTGCGCTCGTTTCTGGAGGCGAGAATCAAGCGAGATGTGAAGGAGATCGAAAAACTGCTCACCGGGGAGATAGAGAGCAAAGCCCGGGAAGACGGCTACCTGTCGTTGATCGGGGTGTCCAATCCCCATCTGGAAAGCTACGATCTGCTGTCCGCCGACAAACAGGAGGACACCGTCACCTATCACGTCCGCATGCATGAGGCCGTATCCGATATGGGGATCATTCACACAAAAGATGAGTGGATTACGCTGAAAAAGAGAGATGGCCTGTATCGGGTGGCAGAAGTACAGTCGTGATTGTGCGATGATCCTTCTCCCCAAAAACACAAACGTCCCGCTCGTCATGAATGAGCGGGACGTTCTGTTCGCCTGACCTTCCTCTACCCTTTGGTCAGCGATACGACCTGCTGCCCAAAGTCCGCCGCCTGCCGCTCCCGGCGTGCCGCATCCGGCTGCTTCAGCGACTGCAGGCAGAGATAGCAAAGTACGCCGTACAGGCAGGTGATGACTGCTGAGTGAAACATCGTGGCATACAGGTGCAGCTTAAACCAGACAACCAGACCTCCACTCAACACCTGTACCGTCATCAGGACAAACGCCAGCAGGCTGGCCAGGTAGATGTCGCGGCGCGTTTGCCGGTACTGCCGGTATGCGTAGATGAACAGCGCCATCAGCAGCAGGTACAGGACGGCAGCCGCTGCCCGGTGCATGAAATGAATTGCCACCTGGCCGGTCAGTTCGGGAATCAGCTGTCCCTGGCAGAGCGGCCAGTCGGAGCACCCCATGTTGGAACCGGTATGCCGCACGTATGCCCCGAGGTACACCACCCCGTACGCATAGACAGCGATTCCCCAGACCAGATTGCGGAAACGCGATGACACCGGCTGGCGCACATACCGATTGATTCGCTCCCGCTGCAGGACGAACAGGGTCAGCAGCAATACGCCGCTGAAGGCGAGCAGCGAAAACCCGAAGTGAAGGGCCAATACGGCGGAAGACTGGGGCCAGATAACCGCGGACGCCCCCAAAATCGACTCCAGTACGATGAAGAAAAGGCCGATCAACGCCAGCACCTGCACTTCCTGATTGCCACGGAATCGGCGCCAGGCCAGTGCGGAGAAGAGGATAACAACCAATCCGGCCAAGCCCGTGATCAGGCGATGCGAATATTCAATCAGCGATTCCAGCGTATACTCGGGAACCCACTTACCGTTGCACAACGGCCAGTCGTTGCCGCAGCCGAGCGCGGATCCGGTCTTGGTCACCAGCGAACCGGCCAGCATCGTCAAGAACATCAGCACGGTAGCCGACACCGCCAGCCACGTCAGCCACTTGTCTCCTCTTCGCATGTCTGTCACCTCTTTTCTTCACCTGTGAAAAGGTGCACGTCAATGGCCGCTTCCCGAATCACAATAACGCGGCATCCGCAAAGCCGTGATGGCAGCGGATGCCTTCGCAACAATGGCGCCGTAACCCCTGAAAAGGCAAACGCAAGCGGTTTGCCCAACTCTCGTTCGGTTTACAGTGCACTGACGATCATGGCAAAACACATGACAGTCAGGTAGATCAGCGAGTAGCCGAACGCTTTTCGCGCCCAGACCAGATCGTCTTCGGCTGTAAAGCCCTTCAGCAGAATGTACAGGTATCCTGCCCCGAGTACAAGTGCCGCAGCCAGGTAGACGTAGCCGAGGTTGGCATACAGCATCAGCAAAATGGAGGCCGGTACCATTGGCGCAGCATAGTTGAACATCTGCCGCTTGGTTACCTCAAAGCCCTTGACCACGGGCAGCATCGGAATGCCGCCGGCACGGTACTCCTCCGCCTTCAGCATGGCCAGGGCCAGGAAGTGCGGCGGCTGCCAAAGGAACAAAATCAGAAACAACAGCCACGCCCCCATCTCCACGTTTTGGGTGACAGCGGCCCATCCGATCATGGGCGGGATTGCCCCGGAGATGCCACCGATCACGGTGTTTAACGTGGTTACCCGCTTGAGCGGAGTATAGACCAACACATAGAAGATATGACCGAGCAGCCCCAGTACAGCGGCAAGAGGATTGGCAAACACGGCGAGCACGACCAGTCCGAGCACCAAGAGTACAATTCCAATCGCCAGCGCATGCCGGGGGTGAATTCGGCCGGCGGCGATGGCCCGGTTTTGGGTCCGCTTCATCTTGGCATCCAGTTCCCGGTCCCAGTAGTTGTTGAGTGTCGCCCCGGAGGCAATCACAAACGCTGTACCCAGCAGTGTCCAAAAGAGGGTATCCAGCTCAAATCTCGTACCATAGGTAAACGCAGCCAGCCAAAAACCAGTAAACGTGGTAAGCAGATTGGACAGGGTGATTCCCGGCTTTGTCAGATGCAGATAGTCACTCCATGTAGCCGGCTGCGCGCCAACATTGGTGTCCGTTTCCAAGGCGAGACTCTCGGATTGGTCGCAAGTAGCCTGTTGGTCCATCTTTCCTAGCCCCCTTACAAGATGAGTACTGCAGGGCAGAACAGCCATGCTGCCTGCCGCCGCCCGGGCATCTATCGTTCAACGTCCTAAACGCAATAAACAACAAAAGAAGACCCGTTCGATACGCCTCTCATTGTAGCGAAATGATACCGACGGAGTCAACTTGGAGAGCGGATGCTCCGCGCTTCTCCCGCATGTCTGCATGATGGGTTCGCCCTCGGTTTCAGGCGCGGCCCGATACTCTCAGGCCATTATCAGACCAGAAACTCCCTTACTGTAACTGTATCAGAAACAGCAGTCACAAGACGAATGCAATCGTGACAATTTTATTACACTGCCAACCGCAAAACATTGGAAATATAAGCCTATTTTCGCCAGGCAAGGCACCAGGCTCGCCGGACACCCATACTGTGATAGTAGTCTACGGGACAGCAGCGGATGCTCGACCACGTGACCAGGAACAAAACGACATTAAGGAAGGGATAACCCACATGGACTTTCAACTGATCAGCATCGGCCTGTTTGTCGGTTTCCTCGTCGGCCTAACCGGTGTTGGCGGTGCAGCGCTGCTGACGCCAATCCTGGTGATGCTGGGAATACAGCCGACGATTGCCGTTGGAACCGACCTCGTTTACAACTCGATCACCAAGGTGTTTGGTACCCTTCAACACTGGCGGCAGCGCACAATCAACCTGCAAATCGTCTTCTACTTTGCGCTCGGAAGCGTCCCCAGCGCCGTACTGGCCGTCAACTGTATCCAGTGGATCGAACAACTCTACGGCGACGCCGACGTCATCCTCAAAAAAGTGCTGGGATTTGCCTTGATCCTCATTCCCGTTGTCATGATTGTCAAAACGATTCAGGACAGGCGCGAACCTCATCCCAACCGCTGGCAGCAGATGGACATCGGCGAAAAGCGCACAATCACCATCGCCATTGGAGCGGTGCTCGGCTTTATTGTCGGCCTCACCTCCATCGGCAGTGGTTCGCTGTTTGCGCTGGCCTTGATGTACTTCTTCCGGATGAGCGGAAAAGAAGTGGTAGGAACCGACATCGGCCACGCCTTCATCCTGGTAACGGCAGCGGGCTTGGTCCACATGGGTTACGGAACGGTGGATTACCCGATCGTATTCCAACTCCTGGCCGGTTCCATCCCCGGTGTGTTTATCGGCAGCATTCTGGCGACGCGGGTTCCAACACTTCTTTTGCGCTGTGCCATTTCAACCATCATCTTTTTTACCGGACTGAAACTGCTCTGAACCCCGCCTCTCTCTTTCCCCGATCCGCTTGACCTGTTAAAAAATTTTTCCAGATAGTTGTTGCAGAACGCCTGACATCCCATTAATCTATGATCAAAGCGATTTTATCGAGAAAAGAGGATCAAGATGAACAGATGGCAGGCGATTGTCAAGCGGTACGATACCGCGATCTGGGTCAGGGTGTTCGGCACCGTGCTTACCACACTGACCGGTTTTATGCTGCGTCCGTTTCTGGTGCTGTACCTGTACGACAAACTGGAGGGTTCAGTCCTGCTGCCGATGTTGGTGGTCGGGATGCAGCCGGTAACCGGCATCATCCTTACATTATGGGGCGGCGGGTTGGCCGACCGCTTTGGCAGAAAACCGCTGATGACGGCTGCCTTGATCATCCAGTCCCTTTCAATGACCGGATTCGTCTTTGCCGAGTCGGTGTGGGAGTTTGCCGCTCTTACGCTGTTGAACGGGCTGGGGATGGCGCTCTTTTTCCCGGCGGCCAACGCCCAGGTGACGGACGTGGTGCCGGAATCACAGCGGGCAGAAGTTTTTGCCCTCCTGCATACCGCCCTCAACGTAGGCGCCGCCTGCGGCCCACTGCTTGGACTGGCCCTGTTCCGGCATAATCCGTCGCTTGTCTTTGGCTGTGCAGCGGCAGCCTCTTTCCTCTACCTGCTGGCTGTCTTGTGGAAAATCCCGGAGACGCTGCCCTCCCATCTGCGTCTTCCGAGCATTCGTCCCGTTAGCAGCAGAAAAATGAAGCTGAGCCAGCATAAAACGCTGCTGTGGATGACGCTGTTCGCCACTCCCGTCGGCCTCTTGTATTCCCAGGTGGAATCGACGCTTCCGCTTCACCTAAAAGCCAACTTTGCAAACTATGAGACTGTGTTCGTCTGGCTGATGACCATCAACGGAACAATGGTGATTCTGCTGCAAATCTGGTTGACCAAAAAAACGGAACATCTGGCGATGCACAAGGTAATTCTGCTTGCATACCTGCTGTTTGCCGCGGTCGCTTTCGGCTATGGCTTCGGCAAGGTGTTCGCGCTGCTGGTGCTGGTCGAAATCCTGTTTACGATAGGGGAAATGCTGAGCGGCCCCCATATGCAGAAAGCCGTCTCCGTCCTGGCCCCGCCAGAGATGCGCGGTCGTTACTTTGCCATCTTCGGTCTTAACTGGCAGGTTGCCAAAGCAGTCGGTCCCTTTTTGGGCGGGCTCATCTTCTCCGGTTATGGAGGAGAAGCCATGTTCTCCGCCGTGGCGGTACTGCTCCTGGTCTGCGGCGCGGCGCAGTGCAGATTGTTGTGGCAAGTAGGCGGAAGGACGAACACGAGAATGAAACAGGACGAGGCAGCCACCACCGCTGCGGGTTAGAAGGATGGAATCCATTTTCAATCGGGAGGTAGCGTGTTGATTACCCTGAAGACGAGAGCACAAATCGAGCAGATGGCGCAGGCGGGCAGGATTCTGGCCGCCTGTCATCGAGCGATCGCCAAGCGAATTCGCCCCGGTGTGACAACCTGGGAGATCGACCAGTTTGTCGAGCGGTTCCTGGCCAGGCACGGTGCTGTGCCCGAACAAAAAGGCTATCAGGGCTACCCCTACGCCACCTGCGCTTCGGTAAATGACGTCATCTGCCATGGGTTCCCCAGCAAGGAACCACTGCAGGAAGGGGATATCGTCACCATTGACATGGTGGTCAACTTCGGCGGCTGGTTGGCCGATTCCGCCTGGTCCTACCCCGTTGGCGCCATTTCCCGAAAGGCCAGACAGCTGCTGAACGTGACCAAAGCAGCATTGTACGCAGGCATTGAGCAAGCGCTCCCCGGCAAGCGGATTGGCGATATCTCCCATGCAGTTCAAACGTACGCCGAAAGCCGCGGCTGCGGTGTGGTTCGCCAATTCACCGGCCACGGCATCGGACAGAAGATTCACGAAGACCCGTACGTACCTCATTTCGGCCCGCCCGGCAGAGGGGTTCGCCTGAAAGAAGGCATGGTTATCACGGTCGAACCGATGCTGACTGCCGGTTCGTACGACGTCCGCATCGACGATGACGGCTGGACGGCGCGCACGGCCGACGGCAGCCTGGCCGCCCAATACGAACACACCATCGCCATCACGCGTGACGGCCCGCTGATCCTGACCGCGCAATAGTATCACCCAACTGTAATCGCGGACAGCCCTCTTTCTGATGCGCCTCCTAGTCTCCGGCAGGGCGAAAATCCGACACGTCCCCTTCTCCCGTGTCAACCGTCAATGAGTGATCCGTATCGCGCACCGAAGCGTAAAAGACCCGGCTCAGATCGGTCACGCCCAGCGATTGCAGCTGTTCACGCAGCCAACGCTCATCCTTGTTGATCAGTTTGAGATTGTGCTGCTGAATCTTCCCTTCGATCACGACCGCAATCGGCAACCCCTCATACTCCACCTGCAGGTTGAGATGGCGCGGAGTGACGGCGATTACGTCCGGTTTGGGCAGGATGCTGATTTCTCCCGTCGGCTCCAGGATCGCGTACTCCACGTCCCGGATGTCGGGGTACCCGCCGGAACGCACCCAAAAAAACGATCGCCGTCAGATCGTGGGCGGTCAGTTGGGCGAGCGCCGCTTTGCCCATAATCCTGATGACAACGACAGACACCAGAAATAACAGGATGACCTTCCCTACGTATAGAAACACTGCACCCTCACCCGATTCTGCTGAGATTTTCTCCCATATCGTACCCGCCGACTCCCCGTGCTATCCTCCTGCATGACGACATGACGGATTCCTGCTGTTCGATGATTGGCCGTTGCCATGTCCAGTTTTCATCATGCTATACTTTTCCGGTACCGAAAAAACCAAAATCGTTTTGTTGGTTTCAGAAAAGTGAGGCGAAAGGTATGCATCGAGAATTCTTCAAGCGGCGATCGAGTTGATTCAGCGAAACGGGATCAAGTTTACCATGGCTGATCTGGCAGCACAGCTTGGGAGCAGCAAGCGAACCTTGTACGAACACTTCACGTGAACGCGGGGAAAAGCGAGGATAGCTCGGCGCTGCCCTGAGATGCTGAGGGGTTTGCCCTCTCCCCGCGGATCGTTTCACAGCGGGCAGTGTGCATCTTTTTTTGGCCTGGCAGCAGCGCGAGCAGGACCATGCAGTGTCATTCAATCAGCCCGATCTGCTGCAGTCCGTATCGGATTCCGCCGTCGCTCACATGGCGTGTGGTCCACTTGGCATACGGCTTCAATTCTTCATGCGCATTTCCCATCGCGATGCCCATGCCGACGAAGGAGAGCATCTCCTTGTCGTTTAACCCGTCGCCAAAGGCCACCGCATCCTCGGGAGAGATCCCAAGGTACTTGAGCAAAGCGGCAATCCCCCGCGCCTTTGACCCTCCGCCCGGCAAAATGTCCATCGCATAGGGGTGCCAGCGAACATAGGCCAGATCGGCAAATGCCTCCAGATACTGCCCTTCCTCATGCGGTTGACAATACAGAAACGCCTGGTAAATCTTTTTTTCACGCCAGTAATGCTTGCGGTATGCAGGTGGTTGCAGGGACAGGTAATGAAACGATTCGATCACCTGCGGATGATTGATCGTATTGGCATAACAATTTTCTGCACTGAGGTAGACGAGCGGGTGGTTATTGGCTGCCGCTTTTTCCTCAAGGGCTGATATTGCTTCTTGCTTCAGCGGCTGCTCGTAGACGACCTGGCCCGCGTGGACGACGTAAGACCCGTTAAAACTGACAAACGTATCAATTCCCAACTCATCGGCAATCGGCCGCAAATGATACGGGGAGCGGCCGGTCGCAATCGCTACTTTTGTTCCTTTCTCCTTCAGGCGCAGTACGGCTTCCCTGGTGTCGTCGGGGATGACATTCTCCTTGTTCAGCAGCGTACCGTCAATGTCGAAAAAAACGATGCTGTACGGCATGGCTCTCTCCTTTCTCCCGGTTCAATGGTATCTCTCTTCTACCTATCTTAATCGATTCTCCGGCACATAAAAAGGGCAGGCTGCTTACCGCAAGTCCCTCCGTCAGCGGGAGAAAGCGCCAAATACCTTGCGCCCCCCGCGCCCTGCATGTGATGAACGAAGAAGTCCCGGGCGGCAGCAGGTGGAGGCCGTCAGCAAAAAAGACGGGATAGGCAAACAAACCAGATGAAGGTATAATGAAGGTGTATTAGCGAGTGATTACTCACTTCAAAAAGCAAGGAGGCATATCCTGTGAACACCCGATTTTTGCCCTTCATCCTTTTCTTCTCACTCCTGTTATTGACAGCCTGCTCGTTGAACGATGAGAACGAAGTCATCCTCTCCGGTACGATCGAAGCGGAAGAACTGCCGATCGTCGCCGAGGTTGGCGGCATGATTCAATCCATCGCGGCTGACGAAGGAGCCGTGCTGAAGAAACAGCAGACGATCGCGCAGATCGATGACAGGGTTTACGCTCTGCAGGTAGAAGAAGCGGAAGCCGTCCTGGCCCAGGCCACAGCCAGGCTGGAAGAAGCCAAAGCAGGCACCCGCGATCAGACGTTGGCTCAAGCAGCCGCATCCGTACAGCAAGCGGAAGCCAATGTCCGGCAGGCGGAAGCTCGCCTGCAGCAGGCCAAATCCAATGTCACCCGGGCGCACGAACAGCTTCAGCAGATACAGGCCCAATTGGATGGCGCCAAACGGACACTCGCCTATCATCAGTCCCGTCTCGCCGAGGCGACCCGCCTCTACGAGCAAGGGGCCGCCTCCAAACGCGACTATGAGACCCAACAGGAGGCAGTCAACCAGGCACAGACCCAGGTGGACCAGCTTACCGCGCAGGTCTCAGCCTATCGGACCCAAGCGGCAGCGGCTGAAAGCGAAGCGGAAGCGGCGCAAGCCCAACTGAACGCGGCCCAAGCGCAGGCTGACCAGGCCTCCGCCCAGCTTGATCTGCTGCGCGAAGGCAGTACCAGCTATACGATCAAAGCGCTGCTGGCCGCCGAGAAGCAAGCACGCGCCAAACTGGAAGCTGCCAAACTGCAGCTTGAAAAGACGACCTTGACCGCCCCCGTGGATGGGACGCTGCTGCGCCGCAACGTCGCCGCGGGAGAAGTGGTGAAAGCTGGCGCCACCTTGTTTACCATGATGCAAAAAGACAGCCTCAAGCTGCAGGTGTACATTCCTCAGGCGGACCTGGATCTGGTCAAGGAAGGCCAAACGGTCACAGTCCGCGTGGACGCCTATCCCGACCAGCGCTTTACCGGTACGATCACCGCCATCTCCGACAAGGCAGAATTTACGCCGAAAAACGTACAGACCAGGGAAGAACGGACAAAGCTGGTCTTCGCCGTAACCATTCAACTGCGAGACGGCTTTGACAAACTGCGTCCCGGGATGCCCGCAGACGTCTACCTGACAGAGCAGGAGGTGACCTCATGACCTACGCCATCCAGTGCCAAAATCTAACCAAGACCTTTCAACAGCGCGTAGCCGTCAACAACCTGACCCTGTCCATCCGGAGAGGGACGATCTTCGGCTTTCTCGGTCCCAACGGCTCCGGCAAGTCCACCACCATCCGGATGCTGTGCGGACTGCTGCTGCCCACTTCCGGTTCCGGCACCGTACTCGGCTTTGACGTGACCACGGAGAGCGAAGAAATCAAGCAGCGAATTGGCTACATGTCCCAAAAGTTCAGCCTGTACGAAGATCTGACGGTGGAAGAAAACCTGCAATTCTATGCGGGGATTTACGGCATCAGCGGAGCGCGGCTAGAAGAGCGCAAAGCAGAGCTGATTGCGATGGCCGGTCTTGAGGGGCGGGAGAAACAGCTGGCCGGTTCGCTCTCCGGAGGCTGGAAACAGCGGCTGGCCCTCTCCTGCGCCCTCCTGCACCAGCCCGAACTGCTGATTCTGGATGAGCCGACAGCCGGTGTCGATCCTGTCTCGCGCCGCGTATTTTGGGAGGTGATCCACCGCCTGGCCAAGGAAGGAATGACCGTGTTGGTAAGCACCCACTACATGGATGAAGCAGAAACCTGTGACGAAATCGGCTTTATCTTTTTCGGCAATCTGCTGGCCAAAGGATCCCCGCGCGAGCTGATCGCACAAATGGACGCCGCCAATCTGGAAGATGTGTTTATCGCCCTGGTCCGTCAGGCGGAATCCGGGGATAACCGGGTGTCTCCTGGTGAAAAGGGGCGGATCCAATGAAACGATTTCAACTGTCCCGCTACCTGGCCGTCGTCAAAAAAGAGATCATTCAAATCAGGCGGGACAAACCCAGCCTGGCAATCGCACTGGTAATGCCGTTCATGATGCTGTTTTTGTTTGGATACGCCGTCAATACGGACGTGGATCACATCGCCACCGCGGTCTGGGATCAAAGCCAATCAGCCGCCAGCCGTGAACTGGTACGGAACTTTGTGAATACGGAGGTGTTTGAGGTCACCACCTACGTCTCCGGCTACGACGAGCTGGAGCGGTTGATCGATGAAGGCAGTGCCCGCGTCGGCATCGTGATCCCGCCCGACTACGCCAACAAGCGGGACAGCGATCAGCCGGTCTCGGTCCAACTGCTGATTGACGGTTCTGACCCCAACATCGCCCGAACGGCTTCGTCCAATGCCCAGCTGATCATTCAGAACAAGGCGATCAGCATTCAGGAACAGAAACTGAAGAAACAAGGGTTGGGCGAACTGGAAATGCCGCTTGCCCTCGAGACTCGCGTCCTGTTCAACCCCGACATGAAAAGCATCGTTTTCAACGTTCCGGGGCTGATCGGGATTATCATGCAGAACGTGACGATGATCCTGACCGCCTTTTCGCTGGTCCGTGAAAAGGAACGAGGCACGATGGAACAGCTGATCGTCACGCCGGTTCGCCCGTTGGAACTGCTGGTCGGGAAGATCACGCCGTACGTCTTTATCGGCTCGCTCTCGTTTTGCATCGTCCTTTTGCTCGGAACGTATTGGTTCGGCGTCCCGGTCAAAGGGAGCCTGCCGCTCTTGGTCGTGCTGTCCGTCCTGTTCCTGATCACCACGCTCACCCTGGGCATCTTTATCTCAACCGTCGCCAGCACGCAGCTGCAGGCCATGCAGGTCGCCTTTGCCTTCATCCTGCCAAGTGTGCTGTTGTCGGGGTTCATGTTTCCGCGCGAAACGATGCCGTTTTTGATAAAATGGTTGGGAGGACTTGTCCCCCTCACCTACTTTTTGGAGATCTTGCGCGGAATTTTTCTCAAGGGTGTGGATCTCACCGCTTTGTGGAAAGATACACTTGGCATGATGATTTTCTGTCTGCTGGTCATCACGCTGGCCATCCTGCGCTTCCGCAAACAGATCGAGTAGGGTTTATCCAAGGAAAGAGAGGAACACGGATGCCCCATGGACGAACAACGTTTTGAAGATCGCCTGCAAGCATTTATCGAGGAGATCAAACAGGAAGATCAGATGACCGAAAAGCAGCGCAGCATCCTGGAGGCGGCCATCAAGCTGTTTGCCTCCAAAGGCTTTCATGCCAGCTCAACCAGTGAAATCGCCAGGGAAGCGGGGGTCGCCGAAGGTACGATCTTTCGTCACTACAAGACGAAGAAGGACATCCTGATCGCTGCCGTTGCCCCGGTCATCGTCAAGATTGCCGCGCCGTACATCCTGAAAGATATCCGCACCATTACCGAGGCCCGGGCGGAAAAATCGTTTGCCGACATCGTCACCGAACTGTACCGAAACCGGCTTTCCCTCCTTGAGGCCAACGAGAAACACTTTCGGATCCTGATCCAGGAGGCATTCTTTCACGAAGAACTGCGCGAGACGCTGCTTCAGACCGTCGCCAAAGAAGGGAAACAGATCATCCAACGATTCGTGGAACAAAGAATCGAAGCCGGCGAACTGCGCCCGCTGCCTCCGGAAGTGCTGATGCGGATTGTACTCTCACTGCTGCTGGGCATGGTTGCCTTTAAATACGTAGTGGGGAAAGAGGAGTTCGCCAGCCTGCCGGAAGAAGAACAGATCGACCTGACCGTAGACATCCTGATGAACGGGATCAGTCAGCGCTGACGCAGGCAGTCCGCGACCGGCTCGCGCTTTTGGCCCGGGCCAGGAGTGCAGTTGAAAAAACTCCCGCATCCTGTGATACAGGATCTGCGGGAGTTGTTCGTTACGGGGCAGTATGATCCCCCTCCGTTTATGAGAAAATTGGACATGAAAGCAGCACTTTTCACCATTCCCTTTTATTGAGATCATCTGAAGGATATGGTACGATTGAGCCGTAATTGATTGATAATTCCAACAATAACGGTTGTGACAGGGCAGGTTCCATAGACAGCTTAGACCCTCATTCAACCAAGAAAAGGAGGAATGGTTGGATTGACGGAAGAAATGCTGTTTCAACAGATGAACATCATTCGGAAGGGAACGCTTCACACCGCATCCGACGTCAGTGAAGCGCAGGCGGCCCACATCCCCCCGGGGTTCCGCAACAACATCTGCTGGCACCTGGGGCATATTCTGGTGATCCAGGAGTTTTTGCTGTTCCGCCTGACCGGAGAAGCGCTCTTGTTAACCGAGGATTACTTTCGCATGTTTGGCCGAGGGACAAAACCGGCTGACTGGCAGGCTGCCCCTCCCTCTCTGGACACGCTGCGCGCGCTGTTGAACACGCAGACGACGCGGATTGAAGAAACATTTCGCAGCCGCCTGGGTGAAACAGCCCGCCGGCCGTTTGTGCTCCGGGAGGGTGTCGAAATGAAAACCATCGGCGAGATTCTCAACTTCAGCCTGATTCACGAAGGCATGCACCAAGGCTGTATAAGCAGTATGAAACTGCTGGTAAAAGAAGCGGGGGTGTAACCCCCAAGCAAAGGTATAACCCCCGCCTGAAAACATCTACATCACCGGTGGCCTGACGGCATGCGGCGCTCTTTCCATTGACTCGTCAATCAGGTCGCACAAACGGCTGATTCCCTCATCCAGTTTGGCTTCCTCCGCATTGGAGAAGCAGATTCGCAGATGGTTGGCTTCCGGCTCGCCCGGATAGCAGACAGAACCGGGCAGAAAGTCAATCTGCCGCTGTCTGGCTGCAATCAACAATTCGTCGGCGGAGATCCGGTCAGGCATGGTCAGCCAGAGAAAAAAACCGCCCTGCGGCACCGTCCAGCGTACCTTGTTGGAAGCGTGCCGTTGAAGCAGGGTCAACACGCGGTCCCGGCGCTTGCGCAGCTCTGTTTGAAGCTGCCTGAGGTACCTGTTCATCAACGGAGACGTCAAACATGCCGCTACCACCCGCTGAGTCAGAAGCGGACTGCCCAGATCGGTCAGCGCTTTGGCCGCAGCCAGCCGGTTGAGAATGGTGCCGGTTGCGGCCAGGATCGCCACCCGGCAGCCGGGTGCCAGGAATTTGCTGAAACTTTTCAAGTAGATCACATGTCCATGCCGATCCATACTTTTTATCGGAGCGGGCGGCTTGCTGCCAAAACAGATTTCGCTCCAGGGGTCATCTTCGAGGATCAGGCAGCGGCAGCTTTCCGCCAGCTCCAACAGCTGGGCACGCCGCCGGGCGCTCATCACCGTTCCAGTCGGGTTGTGGTAGGTGGGAACGGTATAGATCAGTTTGGGAGGCTTGTCGTCAAACATGGCAGCCAGCAGGTCAACGCGCATCCCCTCTTCGTCGACCGGGACGCTCCGCACCAGCGCTCCCCGTCCGCGAAAAACATCGATGGCTGCGCTGTACGTCGGAGCTTCGGTCACCACGGTGTCCCCCGGTCCTACAAAACAACGAGCCACCTGATCAATGCCCTGCTGCGCTCCGTTCATCACGATCATCTCTTCCGGCCGGAGCGCAAGGCCAAACGATCGCAGATAGACTGCCGCCGCCTCCCGCAGGACTGCATCCCCCTGTACCGGACCATAGGAGAACAAGACGGCCGGATCGTCGGCCACAATCCGCTGCATCATCTTCGCCCAATCGAGCTGGAGTACCAGATCGGGAGACAGTGAGATCAGCGAGAATGAGATTTCCGTATCGGGCAGCGTATTTTGCTGAAGCTGTCGCCAGAATTGAGCCCGCGGCAGGTAGTCGGCGATGGTATGCTGCCAATCGTATCCGGAATCTTTTCGCTCTACCGTTCCATCTCTTCGGTTTGTCCTCCTTACGTAAGTGCCCTTCCCCTGTACCCGCGTGATCAGCCCTTCCTGTTCCAGCAGTTCATAGGCTTGCACCACGGTCATGAAGCTCACGTTGGCCTGTCGGGAGAGATGACGGATAGAAGGCAAAGGCGCGCCCTCTTCCAGCAGGCCGGAACGAATCCGGTCAGCCATTTCCTGATACAGCTGTCTGACCAGCGGCACTCCTGATTGACGATTGAGGTTGATTTGCACAGCTACCACACCTTTAGTGTTATATTCTCACCTTGACTGTTATGGACTATTTTCCGCTAAATTTTGGCTAAACAGATTATAACACCTTTCGGGTGAGGAGCGATGTGCGAATGACAATTTACGCTTACCTGCTGATGTGTTTCATTTACGGCACCACGTTTATGGCCATTAAAGTGGGGCTTGTCGCGGGGCTTCCTCCCTTTTGGTCCGCCGGCCTCCGCTTTGCGACTGCCGGTATGCTGATCATCGGCTATCTCCTGTTGTGCAAGCGTGCCCTGCCTGCCCGCAAAAACGCTTGCTTTGGTCTGTTGCGCGTCGGAATGTGCATGACTTTTCTGCCATTTGCCGCACTTTACTGGGGGGAACAGCACATCTCCTCCGGAACCGCCGCACTGTTGAGCGCAACCGGTCCGGTCCATGTCGTCGTGCTTGGTTTGCTGCTCGAACGGAAACGGCCCGTTCCCTCTCAGCAGTGGGGGCTTGCGGTGGCAATTCTGGGGCTGTTTCTGGTCGTCCTGCCCAATCTGGAGTGGGGTGCATCCGCCGAGTGGTTCGTATCGGCGGCTGTCATTCTGCTGTCGGAAATCGCTTACGCGTGGGGAGCACTCGTTTCCAAACAGCTGCTCTCCGACGGTTTGTCGCCGCTTTCGGTCAACGGCTTTCAGATGTTTTTTGGCGGCCTTGGCCTGCTGCTGGTTTCACTGCTGTTTGAACCAGCGCCCGCATCGGTTGCCGCCGCCCAAGCCATCGGCTCGCTGATGTACCTGATTGTCTTCGGTTCCATTGTCGCTTCCGGAATCTACTACTGGCTGGTAAACCGGACCAATCCGCTGTTCCCTTCCACCTGGCTGTACGTATCGCCTGTCATCGCGCTGATCGTTGGGTGGTGGGCATTGGGCGAACCGATTGATCCGGTCAGCGTGTTGGGGACGCTGCTGGTTATCTCCGGGGTCGTGCTGATCAACCTCAAAGACTGGCAGGAATGGCGGCGGAGCATCAAGTCAGTACCGTCCGTCCGTTGAGTGCCGCCGTCAACGAAAGCACCCGGAGAAAGCACCCAGATAAAAAAGCCCGCTGTTTGGACGACCGTTCTCCACAAACAGCGGGTTATTGCGAAACAGGTTTGCGTCATTTCACCGGAGCGGTTTTTGTCCCCGCTCCTTTAAACCCTTTCGGCAGCTGCAGCAGTTCCGAGACGGTTACGAACGACACCCCGTCCTCTTTCAGCTTCTTGATGATCTTTGGCAGCGCCTGCACGGAACCGCTCAAGTCCTCGCCATGTCCACCCGCGCTGTGCTGCAGGATAATCGAACCATGACGAATATTGCTCAACACGTTGTCCGCTACTTGATCGGCGGTTAACCCTTTCCAGTCAAGTGAATCGACGTTCCAATTGACCATGGTAAACCCCTGGCTGGCCAGCCACTTGACCTGCTCTTCGTTAATCGCTCCATACGGCGGACGGATAAACTTGGGGCGGTACCCGCTGTGGCGGGCGATCAAATCCTGTGTCCGCAAAACCTCGGCGTGAAACTGGTTCGGCTTAAGCTTGGGGAGGTTGGGATGGCTGTACGAATGGTTCCCCACCTCATGCCCTTCCCGAATGATGCGTTTCACGATCTCGGGGTGCGCTTCGATCCGGTTGCCTATCAGAAAAAAGGTGGCTTTCACGTTGTGCTGTTTCAGCACATCCAACACTTTTGGCGTAAACACCGTATCCGGCCCATCGTCGAAGGTAAGCGACACCTGCCGCTTATCCAACGGTCCATTTAAGCGAAAGGTGGTTGGATAGTGCATATGTAACTCGGCAAGTGTCATCGGATGCGGTTCCCTTACCTTGGATTCCTTGCCGCCCGCCAGGTTGGGGGTTCGCCTTTGGGCCGTCTGACCTTCTGATCGCTTGGCCGTCAGCGCCTGCTCGTTTCTTTCCTCCTGCCTTTGTGCCTGCTGTGCGTCCTGACCCGCATTGTTTCCGCTGCAGCCGCCAACCAGCAGCACGGCGGCAGTCAGGGCGGCCAACCATTTCTGCCTCATGTTCATACGTTCCCTCCCTCTCATGATCGACTGGAATCACTACGATTGGCAATTGTGCCGGGCCACCTCATATCGGAATCCGTGTCCGCATCTTGTGTTAGTATGCGAGACTGTGCCCCCCCTTATCCCTCAATGTCCATCCGTGCGCACACGGATGCCCCTTAAAACATCAACAGCCGCTTGCAGGCATCGCAAGCGGCTGAACAGTACCATTCAGACTCTTCTTTTCTTCGTTTTTCTTGCCATCTCCCCATCTCGGTATGCAGATTCCTCGATGGAAGGCAGTTCGTCTTTGGCAGCCGGCACTCCCGATGCGGGTATCGCGATTGGCGATGTGCCCCTGCTTCCCCTTCGCAGGCAGTAACCGGCATACTGCACCGGCAGACGTATGACGTCTTCCCGCTTTTCCAGGCCAATCACGTCTTTTAAGGGAAGCTTTCCCGGCTTGATGTTCACTTCAATAATGTAAAGATGGCCTGCTTTGTCGATGGCCAGATCAATTCCCAGATCGGCCTGCGGCCGTTGATAAGCCAGTTCCAGACAAGGAGGGATAGCAAGCGACAGTTTCACCAATTGCTCGTACAACAGGCGGCTTTGTTTTTTACCGAACAGATTTTGCAGATACGGCAGTACGGAATAGGGCGTCCCTCCGTCCATCAGGTTGGACGTGACTTTCCCCTTTTCTCCCTGCCGTACGGCCATTCCCACCAACCGCCACTCCCCCTGCCTGTTTTTCTGCACAAGCGAGCGGATGTCGAATGGGATGCCTTCCCGGTTGTGGATGTCGATCCATTTTTGACCGATGTACTTGCCTTTGCCGAGCAGGCTGCCTACTCTCCGGGACAGTTGGGCCGCCGTGGGAACCGCTATCTTTTGCACTTCCTTCTCCAGCAGGTATCCACCGCCCAGTTTGCTCAAGCGGACGATTCCCTTCCCCTTTTTGCCGTTGATCGGTTTGAGCATCAGCGTGCCGTACTTCTCCAGCAGCTGCCTGACATGTCGCGTGTCACGGATCGGCACGGTTGGGATAAGGTGAGGGCGCAGTTCGCTGAACATCGACAACTTTCTGTGAATTGTCCACTTGTTGCCCAAGCCGTAGTTGATAAACGGAATGGCCGGAGACTGCTTGATCTTGCGTACCTGGGCCACTGTCCGGGGGTGGCTGTAGTACCCGATGTCATAGGAGATCGCGGGGTAACCGGCCACTTTTTTGACCAATTCGCCGTTGCGAACCGTATAGCCGCTGATGCGCTTGCGCTTGACATCCACCCCGTCCGGCGTAAAGATCAGCAGATCATCAAATCCCTCTTCCGTCGCGACCGCATGAAACGCCCGAAACAAATCGCGGTTGGTCAGCCGATTGGTCATGACTCCTAAAACATTTTCCATGCTTTCACCCGACTTCATCATAGTGTAAATGCCCCTATTCAATCTTATTGTCGGGCGGGCGAAAGGGAGCGCCTATTTTGTGAGGAGGGGAATGGGGAGAAGTGGAGGGGCAATTTCTTATGGGTACGATCAAAACAAAGGGCGAATCAGATTATTAGGTGTGAGCTGGAGATGTTTCAATCCCTCATAGGTACAAACTAAACCACTCATCCGCTTACTTGCCTTTCCTGTTGGAGCAAAGTTTCAATTCCTCATAGGTACAAACTAAACATCTCATGACCCGTGGCATATGTCCGAAGATTCTGGGGTTTCAATTCCTTATAGGTACGATCAAAACATACGGGATGGGATCCTCGATAGCAATCGAGCCATCATCGTTTCAATTCCTTATAGGTACGATCAAAACGCACACAGAAGACATAGGAGACTGGGAACCAACTATTACATTTCAATTCCTTATAGGTACGATCAAAACCAGACAGAAGACATGGGCGAATGGGAGCCAGCTCCATTTCAATTCCTTATAGGTACGATCAAAACCACTTTGAGTATTCAAAGGAAAACATCTTAAAACTGGCTTTCAATTCCTTATAGGTACGATCAAAACTGTGTGTCCACCCCAAACACTCTGCCACCTTCGCGTCTTTCAATTCCTTATAGGTACGATCAAAACGTTGGATCAAACGCGAAATAGTGCTTGTACAAATCGTTTCAATTCCTTATAGGTACGATCAAAACAGGGGGGGAGGAAGGGGATGAGTAGAGAAACACGCGTTTCAATTCCTTATAGGTGCGATCAAAACAGGACATGCCGGCGATCATGATGGGGATGGAGATGGTGTTTCAATTCCTTATAGGTACGATCAAAACAAAACATCGCATCGTACTTTAGAGATTTGGGAGTAGTTTCAATTCCTTATAGGTACGATCAAAACCCACACAAAAAACGCAGGCGGCCATTGTGTATGAGAATGGTTTCAATTCCTTATAGGTACGATCAAAACGTACCGAGGCGGTGATAAAAAGTGACCATTCAACGGGGTTTCAATTCCTTATAGGTACGATCAAAACAGTACAGAATAGAGAGGGGGGGTATCAGCTTGAACAAGTTTCAATTCCTTATAGGTACGATCAAAACTGAAAGATTCGGACGTTTGACCACGCCTTTCTCAATATCGTGTTTCAATTCCTTATAGGTACGATCAAAACGCAAGCCGTTTCTCACCGGGCGTGTTTCACATTGTAACGGGTTTCAATTCCTTATAGGTACGATCAAAACAATGTTCCACGTCACATGGTGTGAAGAGGGAGATGATTGTTTCAATTCCTTATAGGTACGATCAAAACAAGAAAAGCCCGGTTGGGCTAGAAGAATCATTTACTGTTTCAATTCCTTATAGGTACGATCAAAACCTTTCTCCGGCGTTTCAATTCCTCACGGACAACTGCTCGTTTCAATTCCTTATAGGTACGATCAAAACCGGTTCTCAATCACGTACACCTCATCGTCGAGCACCCCGAGTTTCAATTCCTTATAGGTACGATCAAAACGAACATCGACTCGATTCTCGACGTGGTGCGGTATCTCGGTTTCAATTCCTTATAGGTACGATCAAAACACCACACGGCGAATGGGGCGCCTGGCTCGAAACCAACGTGTTTCAATTCCTTATAGGTACGATCAAAACCAAGAGTGGCCTTATAGATATGTTCATCATCTTTGGTCAGTTTCAATTCCTTATAGGTACGATCAAAACGGGAGGGAAGATGAGCGATGGCAAGAGCTAGAAATATGTTTCAATTCCTTATAGGTACGATCAAAACGATCCCCCGCTCATCCTGCAACAACTCATCCGGAATGATTTCAATTCCTTATAGGTACGATCAAAACTTTCAGCACATAGAGTCAGAACTGTATGCCTATCACGAAAATTTCAATTCCTTATAGGTACGATCAAAACCCAGTTGGCAAATCTTCGTTCATCCTATCGTCAGAATAAATTTCAATTCCTTATAGGTACGATCAAAACTCAGCTCTTCGGGCTGCTCAACAACCCGGACGCCCTATTTCAATTCCTTATAGGTACGATCAAAACAGTAAGGAGGAATTTTCATGAAAAAGTTTTTTCAGAAGGATTTCAATTCCTTATAGGTACGATCAAAACCTGTCTCCACCCGATCAGAAACACCTGTCATGGAAAAATTTCAATTCCTTATAGGTACGATCAAAACGGAGCGCTCGATCGCACAAAACGCACGGTATGTTGTATTTCAATTCCTTATAGGTACGATCAAAACACATGGTCGTCATCGCGCGGGCAGATTTCACAAAACAGATTTCAATTCCTTATAGGTACGATCAAAACCCCAAAAAACCTTAATACACCAGCTTTCTTTTAACAATACACCATCTCCTACAAAAACGCCATATGTTTCCACCAAAACCGCCAATCCCTTATCCCGCAAGCATTCTGAGAAAAAACAAATTGTCGTCGATCCCCAAGGTTTTCTACTCTACTGGAGGTCGACGACAGTTTAACTCCTTCTGAAACACCTACAGGATATTTTCATCTCCGCCTTTTTGAAGCCCCAACGTCTCCCGGTTTGAGTATTTTTGAGTCCGAAATGTATAAAAAATGATTGAATCTTCCTCCGGGTCCATCAGTTTGCTCAGCTCTGTTTTCAACTTCACGTAGTTGGCCTGCGATATTTCCCCTTCCAATACCGAGTTTTGTACCCAATGCAGGTATTTCCTCGCGATTTTTAAAGCCCGTCCTACCCGTTTTTCGGCAAAATCATAAACTAAAATCACGAACACCCTACCACCTGCCTCTTCCATTCCTTAGCAAGAGTAAAAGTCGAGATAAGTCTTGTTCTATCATGGAAGCCAGACCATTACCACAATGATTGATACGGCTCGTACGCTTTCTCCCCCATCACATGCTTCTGCAGCTTATACAGCTCCAACCGAATCAGACGGCGATAGGAGACTGATTTCCCCAGATGCCGATGATTGACGGTGGTTTTCATCCGCTTGTCCAGTTCGGCGATAAACTTCCTTTTGCCTGATTCAGATAAAAGAATCCGATCCGTGTGTTGATCAAAATCCTTTTTCGTGATCATCTTCTTGTTGATCAGGGTAAAGATGAGTCGATCAACCATGATCGGCTTAAAGATTTCGGCCACATCCAAATTCAACGAAAATCTGCGAAAGTTGGTAGCATGCAAGTAGCCGATCCGCGGGTCCAAATACGTTTTATAAATCTCACTTAGGACCATCGTATAACAGATCGCATTTCCAAAACTGATCAACGCGTTTAAGCGATTCAAGGGTGGACGCTTGCTTCGTTTTTCAAACGGAAAGTCAGGATGAGCCAAAATCACATCAAAAGCAGTATAATACCGTTCGCGGGCATGTCCTTCCACAGCCATCAACTGTTCAATGGTGGCGACTTCGTTCAAACTTTCCGGCATCTGTTTCAAATTACTCAGTAGTTCATCCAAACGTTCGCGATTCTGTTCCACCCTCGAACGGTAATACCTGACAACCTGTCCCATTTGAGCGATTGCCCCACGAACGAACGTCCTGGCCAAAACCAACCGTCGCTCAAGGTTCAGATAGTGTTCCGCTTGTTTTAACACGACGTGACCAGCGTTGTAGTGTTCTCTCGGATAAAACGATCCGACATACTCCCCGTAATAGTTAAAGTAGTGCAAGATGATGTGCTTATGCGAAATAAACTCCAGGAACTTCTTCGTTACATCCACCTCTCCAAACAAGTAAATATCGTTGGTATCCTCCACCGGAATGTAACGCTTTCGCTCCTCTGCCTCAAAGTAAATACTGTTGTCTTTACGACGCAGCTCTCCGTTTTGAAAAATGTACAAGGTTCGTTTCACAATTTTACTCCTCCCCGGCCCAACAGTAGTCCCGGTACGCGCATTTCCGACAATAATTAATCTTTTTCGGGGGAGGAGGAACAGGCTGCCTGGCGATATGGCGAATCTCTGCCACCGCCCGATCCAGAACCCGCTCCTCTTCCGGGGTCAATATCACCGACTCTTTCTTTCTCTCTTCCGGGAACACCAATTCCCCCTTCGCCTCAATCCCCATCTTCTTCAACGTTTGCAAATAGTACAGCAGCTGATACCGGGAGCTTTCGAGAAAGCGTGACGATTTCTTGATCTCCTGTACAATCAAGTGATCACCTACTTTCTTGATCCGATCCAACTGAACGGAATCAACGGAAAGCTCCTTTTTTTGTCTGCCCAATCGGTACTCATGAATGAAACGTCCAATCTCCAGATTTTCATCTTCTTCATCGGGAGCGATTCGGTGGATCATCAACCAGCACTCCCGTTTGCAGATAAAGTAGTACCAAATGTCCGTGCCTGTCACAGGCAATTCCACTGTCACGATCTCCCCTCCTCTTTTTGCAACACGCTAGATGATGGTATCACCGACTTCATCAAAGTGTCTGATCAAGCCCTTCCAATGATCGTACGCATCTGTGTCCTCCAAGTACGGAATGCGATTGTCCAGGTAATCCTCCTTCCCCACACAATCTAGAGCAACCTTCACGGGAACGTTTAAAACGTAGTGATTGAACAAAATCATAAACTGCTTCCGCTCCGCCATATCACGTCGCTTCCAGTAATCACGATCCCGATAGCATTCATAAATTTTCTCTGGTGTAAAAAGCGCAAACCTTTCCTGCAAGCGGACAAACTGCTCCGGCAAAAAGCATCTCGCCGCTTCATCGTATTGCCACGGGACGAACAGGGGCAAACGCATCAAATCCTGACCAAACGGCTCAAACTTGCTTACCTCCGACCATTCCCCCCGATACGCATCCAGTATGGTGTTCATGCTGGCCGTAAAGCGGTTCTCTTTGAACATGGTACGGTAGTAGGTTTCAATCAGTTCGTTCATCTGGGATTCAGTCCACACCTGTCGGCGCTGAAGCAAATCGTCCGTAATGCTGAGCAGATGATGGCGGTAGATAGAAGAACGTGTATCTTTCTCGCCGTTTCGTAAAAAACGGAATAATGTCAAAATTCCTCTTTCCGCTTCACCATGGCGATTGACACGACCTGCGGCCTGCACTACGGAAGGCATAATCGGCAAAGCTCTGGCCACATGTTGAAAACTGACATCTACACCCGCTTCGAGCACTTGGGTGGAAACCACGATCAACGGGTGATCCCGGCAATCAGTCAAGTGGTGCTGAATGCTGCGGATAGCGATTTTTTTATGTAACGGAATCATCAGACCGTGCACAAGTCGAGTATCGATTTCTGGAGCCAGTTCTGTTACCCATTGGTGTACACGCACGGCATCCTCAATGGTATTCAGGATTGCTGCTTGTTTCCGTTCGTGACGCCCCAGCAAAAAGGCAGCCAACTGCTGCTCATCCATGGATTCAGACTGGCACCATACTTCGTATCGCTCCTGTGTCTTCTCCGGTTTGTAGCGAAGCGGTGTAGGAGGAGTCGTTAATCCTTCATGAAAGGGCGGCATTGTTGCAGACAAAAAAATCACACGCAGATTGTGCTGTTCCGCCATCGATTCCAACCCGCACAAAAAGAGATTCCAGCCTTCCGGCGAGAAAATCTGTGGTTCGTCAATGAGGATGATGCTGTCTTGCAGAAAAGCCCTGCGCAGCAAATCCTGTGCTCGTTTGGGGAAGATTGCTTTGCCAAATTGCTGGAAGCTGGTGCAGACAACTTCATGGGCCCAGGATTCCATTGTGAGTTGGCTTTTGCCGGTTCGTTGTTCGATTTGGTCGTCGTCCCATACCGCTAACGAATGGTGCTCAAGTGCCGCCATATCCATTGCATCCCGGATCACCTCAGCGGTCTGTTCCAGGATGGAAATATAGGGAGCTACATAGACGATTTTGTGGTATCGTTGCTGCTGGGCTAGCCAGACAGCCAGTTTGAGAGAGGTAATCGTTTTTCCGTATCCGGTCGGCATCTCCAGCGTATACATTTTGCGCTGCGGGTTTGCTGCCAGTTGGGCAAGAATGGCATGTTGGGCCCGTTTCCGCTCGTTTGCCAACCGGTGCAGCTGCTTGCTGTTACAGTAACGGTCCATATGCAGGTTAGATCTCTTTAATTGCTCATCCGTCAACATCGGGTTGTTAGTAGATACAATGTCAAAACGATCCCCTGCGATCAAACCGGTGCTAAGATGTCGAAGGCGCTGCAATTCTCTCATCGCTTCCATGTATGTTTGATCCGGCTGGGCAAACAGTTCCCACTCAACCTGGCGAATGTGAAGACGAACCTCTTTTATCCACTCAATCAATCCAGACACGGAAATGCTGACATTGGCTAACTCACGATACTCTCTTTTGAAAAACGCTTCAATCCCCTCTAGATCCATCTCATTCCATTCGTATTTGTACACCCATGCAACCTCCGACAAATCCTTGAGCCTGCCGTGATGGTCAGCCACGTCACGGATCATCCAGAGCCAGTGCCGTTTATAGTCCCGCCACTCCCCTCTCGCGTGTAACAGGTGATAAGCCAGGTAGGAAAAAAGAAAGGCCCCTGCCGGAGCGTGCGGGGGGCCTTTGACGTTGTTAGAACGACTACGAATGTACGCTTGCCATTTCCGGTGAGACTTGGCGATGTCGTGACAGCAACCGGCCAGTCCCATAAGTTGTATCAATCCTTGCTGTTCCCGATAGATCCCGCTGGCGCGAACCCACTCTTCCATGTACTGCTTGACATTAAGCAGGTGCTGCTCAAGAGGGTATCTCCGCTCTCCCTCATCAGGACGTGCTATACACGAAGCAAACGGGGTCAAACCAGACATACGTATTCATCTCCCAAACGAACAATTTGCACATCTGAGGACAAGAAATCATCCGCCAAGCGTACGGACATCGGCTTTCCCTGCCGTTCGTAGATAAAGTCCACGGATTTTTCAAAGGTACGGTCGCCCAAGTATTGTCGAAGGAAACCGCCCGCCCGGCTGTAATGCCGATCAGGTTCTATCACAAGGTCCTGAACGATCTCTGCGGGAACAACTGTTTTTGTCACGATCTGTTCCAAGCGATCTTGTACAGGTGAGACCTGTTCAAACACTTGTACAAGCTTGGGCTTTGTCAGGGCAAAGGCAACCCCTAAATACGTTGGATAAACTGCATGCTCCTTTAGTAAAAAGTCGTGCAGATCATCACTGTATTCGTCACCGGCATAATAGATTCGATAGCCGGGCTGTACCAATAACTCGATGGTAGTCGGACGGTTAAACACTTGTCCCCCATCTTTCCCCAGCATGGACATCTGCTGTGCCGACTGTCTCACGGGACGCAGCAACTGAATGCCGACTCGATCCCTCGTGCGAAAATCAGAGAGTCCCAAAATGGCACCAACCAACCCTTTTGCCGCTGTCGGTGTGATGAACGGATAGGTCAACTGTGTGGCGGTCGTATCCGGCTTGCGGAAATGAGCCAATGCCCCTGTGACGTCGAAAGCCAAAACCTTCATGCGAATCCCTCAATCTACCACAATGGTTGTTGATACGGCGTCCACTCACCCAACACATCCACAGACGGATGACACCAGATTCGGCACCTTGCAATTTTGGATTGATGCTCTTCAATTGCACGTACCAATCTCTCAAGATTGATCTTGACATCCTGCAGGGAAGCAGGTTGTCTTTGCTGCATTCTCCATTCATTCACATCAGGTACAAGGGAAACCAGCTCCTCTAAATACCCGATCCGGTAATAAGGATCATTGTATTCAATATGTACCAATACCAACGGCTGCTGCTGACCTCTTCCTCTGGCCTGCCGATGCTGCGTTCCCTGCCACAAAGCCCTGAGCAGCAATTCCTGATCCTCTTCTGTCATTCCGGTATGTTCCGCATTTTTGGCATTGATAACCCCCGGCATGGCGAATACCGCAAAGGGGACGGTATAGGTGGTCCAAATCGTTCCCTGAGTCTTCCCTTCTTCCTTGCCATCGTCTCCTGACGAAGCATCTGTGCTTGGCATCACGACCGTCCCCTGCACATAGTGGCTGTCTACAGGATGCATGGAATGCGCCCATCCGAACTGTACCGGTCCGGTTAGATGAAACTTGGGATTTACCGAGTAAACGATGCCGAAGGTACGGACATCGAAGCAGTGGTCCAACAATACACGTTTCAGATCCTGCTTTGCTTCTTTTTCTTTCCCCGCTTCCTGGGCAATCCATTCAGCTATGCTTTTCCGTCCGAGCAGCTTTCCTTTCTCATTCATCATTTGCTGGACAAAGACGTAATGTTTCCGTTCAGGTCCTCCGTTTTCATACGCACTGCTGACAAAATCGCGCACGTCGCGCTTTATACTCACATCGGACAGTGAGATGCGCCCATCTTCCTCCGGGAACAACCGCCTGGCATCACTGTCATTAAGCGGATCGCGATTGGGAATACCGTCTTTCACCGATTTGATGAACAAGATTTCTCCATTACGAATGGACATTTTCTGTCTCCTCCTTGATCTGGTCTTGTTTGTTCGGATTTTGATAGCTGTAAAAACCTGCCCAAAACATGTTGATAAAATCGGGTGCTTTGGATACAAGTTCACCTGTTTGGCGAAAATGGTTGAAACCAAAGTGAACTGCCGGGCGAACTTTGTGAAAATTTCCTGCCAGTTTCAACTTCCACTTATGCTCCAATGCGGGACATTGCAGAACACCGTTCTTCCAGATCATCTCCGGGGTTAGTTTGGCACCGAACTTCATGACCCGCTGCGCGAAGAATTCCTTTTTATTGGTTTTGTGATAGTATGAATTCTCAAACTGCTTCAACATCAGACCGGTAACAAACCCGAGAGCATCGATCGAGTACATGGTTTCTTCGTCAATCTCTCCCTGGTGATACCGTTCCATGATCTCTTTCCATTGGCTCAAATCGTTCACGCTCCTCTCTTTCTCATTCACAACACGTTGCGTATACTCCCGCAGAAAGTACATGAACCCAAAGTAGAACAACAATTCCAGCCTGATGCCCCAATGATCTCGTTTGTTTGCCAGTTCGTTTAACCTTGTGGCCGTGGAACGAATCACTCGGTCAGCGGTCAAGGGTTGTCGGTGCAGGGCTTTCTCCAGTGAACTCCAGACGTACCCCGGACCGTAAGCATTGGCCAGAAGAGATGGCAGCGTTTCCAGACGCCGATCCTGGTTTACCCCGTTTATACCAAGGAACGCATTTATGTCGGGTAATTCGATTTGATTCAGGTTTTGTAAAATGTCTTCGATTTGGCTGGCAACACTCGGTACGACATCTTCTATCACTGCCCGGATGTGCATGTTTCCTCTGGACAGATCACCGGAATAATAAAGTAACGTCAGCCGATAGTCGTCCAAGGGATGATCTTTCATCAGCAAGTCAAATTCCAGGCCGGCAATCACTTTTAATTGCAGAGCGTTTTTGTTTTTATTCTTTTCTTTTTTTAAGAGGTGTTTGAGATTCCGGAAAGTATCTTCATGCTGCTTGTTTAGCAGCGGCAGGAGGATCGGCGCTCCGTATACCTGCTCAAAGCTGGTTGCTTTCATGTGTTTCTTGGCCTCTGAATTGTTTATAGGAGCAAACATCTCTTTCAGCACGGCACTGACGAGAGGCTGTGTGATTTTCTTTACCGCCTGCGTGCCGTATAAGAAGGATTCATAGCTGTCCCGATCCAGTTTAATTCCTTTCGTCCACTCCGTATCTTTCCAATGCAGCGGTTTTGGCATGTCCCAGGTGGGGGAAAGCCAGAGCCACGATTTGTTGTAGACGGAGACGACTTCGTCTACCAACTGGTTCGTAAAGGTAGAGACCGCTTTCTGTTCACGACCGAGCGAACCGGCTTCCACAAACTTCGCTTCGCTAATTTGTTGCAAAGCAGTCTCCCCATCCAGGTAGACATGATGATCGGGAAACAGGCTGCTTTCCATAATCCACAACTGGTTGGCGAGGTCCTCTTTATGTTGGTGGTAACGAAACTCCGGCAACCGACGGTCAACAATCATCAGGATGCCAAGCTGTCTCTCCTCTTCTTTCACACGGATCGTCGCCTTATCGGCAATCTCGCAAGCGATACGTTCAGCCAATTGTTCCCGCTGCTCAGGTGAATAGCTTTTATAACTGACGGTACTGTTTAATCTGGGGAGCAAGAAATCCTGGACGAATCGGGCAGCATCGGAAAAACTTTTTATATGCGGATCGTAGAGAAGGTAGCAAGGAATCGGATAAACACCCTGGGCTTTGAGCGGATTGCCTCCGTTCGGGTAGATGATTGGAAAGGAGAGACTCCACTTTTGATCGACCACAAACTCGTTTTTCTCTTGATGAGTTCCTACAGTTAGATAGGATAAGTTTGTTTGCTCTTCATCAATTTCTACAACGAATACATTTTGAAAGTAATTTTTACAATTTACGCTATGTACGTCGGTAAGCAGTTCGATTCGTTCCTGAACGGAGTAGCTGCTGTGTTTCACAGCCTGTCCCACACGAATCATCATTTCGGTCAGCAAAGGATCACCTCCCTTATACTTTTCAGAACATCATCAAGGTCAGCACAGCCGAACCATGCCAAAGCCCATTGAGTTCTTGCTCCCCAGGCCTACATCTATCGCCGTTTGCAATAGCCGCCTGTCGCCTTGCAGCAAAAATTTGCCGCTGTATGCCTCGATCACGGTAGATTTATAAAAGGCGACGCTTTTTTTGTAGGAAGCCACTTCCTGTATCAGCAAGGGCGAAAACTCTACACTTTCCCCGTAAATCAACTTTGCTTTACGGACGAGATTTTCACAGACAATTCGCTTGAAGTCACTGGATTTGGGATGAAAATACAGCGTATACTTTCGCCCGTCAGGACGCAACAGAGTGGAGTAGGCAACGGCCGGAGACATCGTTTGCACCGTGATTTCATCTTGTTGGACGGTTAAAGAGGATGTTTCTACTTCTGTGACGTGAAGTCGTTGCTTGCCAAGTTGAATCCCGTCACGCAGAAAGATTTGCGCCATGTCGTGGACAAACTGGCTAACGGGAGATGAGATGTACAAATGGACCGGGTTTTGAAAGCGGAGTACCTTCTGAGAGGAATCGTAGGTATAAGAACCGAACATTCGTGAAAACACAAACAAGGGAAACCGCCTCTTCCCGATCACGTAGCCCTGATCGTGCAGGAAAGCAGCAAATTCAGGACTAAGGTTGCGGTATATTGCCGCCTGAATCATGTGATTGTAGTGGGCAGGAAGTTCAATTGTCCCATTTTCTGATTGAAGCGTTAGTTTGAAGCGCATAGAATGACTCCTAGCAACAATGTAATGATTTATCAGATTTTGTCATTTAACACTATTTTAACATAGGAAGAAAGTCATGTGTAGATTTCCCGAAAAATTGGTGGAAAAAATGGTTGGGGGTTACGTTTCAAAAAACTTCTCACGCTTTCATTGGGGGAAAAAGAGTACTCACTGGCGGACTTGTGAATGCCTAGGTCAATATTTTACTGTCGGGATATTTTCTACTAGCGGGGCATGACTGGATTTTTTGGGGGGCAATTCCTCATAGGTAGGATCTAAACCCAAATCGACATTAAAGAAATATGCGCATATTACAAAATGTTTCAATTCCTCATAGGTATGATCAAAACTGTTCGCGTGGTCGGACGTCTTCGCATCGTAGTCATGTTTCAATCCCTCATAGGTACGATCAAAACCCAATGCGGGTTTACTGAGTCTGCATTAAAACGTGACGGTTTCAATCCCTCATAGGTACGATCAAAACCGGTTCAACCGGATGGTCATAGTACACCTGGATAGAACGTTTCAATCCCTCATAGGTACGATCAAAACCCTGCCGTCCTTTGTCCTCCAGGGAAATGCTTGACCGAGTTTCAATCCCTCATAGGTACGATCAAAACAATAAGCCCAGATCATGGGCTTTTTTTATTTAATTGTTTCAATCCCTCATAGGTACGATCAAAACAAAATGGGTGAACAAGCCCGGCCAAGTGTGGAAAGGTTTCAATCCCTCATAGGTACGATCAAAACAAACGCCAATGTGACGTGTTCGACTGACACCGCAGAGTTTCAATCCCTCATAGGTACGATCAAAACCAGTTCGGCTGCACGAACACCCTGAGTACCGGTTTGTTTCAATCCCTCATAGGTACGATCAAAACTGTTTGGCCCGTCCGTCCAAGAAGTGACGAACGTCGCGTTTCAATCCCTCATAGGTACGATCAAAACACGAAATCGGCTTAGTAAGAAAAGCGAAAAACGAAGTTTCAATCCCTCATAGGTACGATCAAAACGCCTTCCAAAGTATTGATATAGAAATGGGGCGGTTGTTTCAATCCCTCATAGGTACGATCAAAACATAACCTCCTTTCTTCACCCTCTCCCACACCATCCGAGTTTCAATCCCTCATAGGTACGATCAAAACAAGGTTCTGTATCTTTCTGCATATGAGCATGAGAGTAAGTTTCAATCCCTCATAGGTACGATCAAAACATCCTCCTGTTTCGGCTCAACCTGTTGCATCGTCTGTTTCAATCCCTCATAGGTACGATCAAAACCCTCCGTTTCACATCCGAAACTTCTACCGTCAGCTTTTGTTTCAATCCCTCATAGGTACGATCAAAACGCCAAACCCGAACACCAGGAGATTTTCAGAGCCATGGTTTCAATCCCTCATAGGTACGATCAAAACCCCAAAAAACCCTTGTACTGTCAGCTTTCTTTTAGCATACATGATCACAGAAAAAAATTCCAGACGCTTGCCCGAAACCTCCTAAATCCCTTATCCCACAAGCAATCCACCAAAAAACAGCTTGTCGTCGATCCCCCGGGGTTACTGCACGACTGGAGGTCGACGACAAGGGCAAGGTTTTGTTTTCCCATTAAGCTTGCCAATTAAATGATGTCATCCCCTTTCGATCCGCCCGATCTGTTCCCGGAACTCGTCCACCAACGAAGGATCATACTGCTTGGCGCCTTTGCGATCCCGTACCTGCCGCCACAAGAACGCCGCGATTTCCATCTTGTTTTTCCACTTTTTTGTGCGTGGATCAGCGTGAAAATCCCGCACGAACGCATTCCACTGGTACGTCTTTTCTTCGGCAGTTGCCGGGACGCCGCTCTGCTTTCCCCGCTTGCGGCTGCTCTCGTATACGGCGATCAGATCGGCGACGGTCATCGCGTAATCGCCTCGCGCCTCTGCATCACGCAGGGCCGCAGCCATCTCTTTGGTAAAGGAGAACTTCTGGACCCCGTAGTAGTTTTGAAAAAATTCCCGCGCTTCCTTGTTAAACTTGAATCCGTCGGGAATCAGCCTCGTCTCCAGGCTGATTGGCGGATTGGTCGCTTTGCGGCGCAGGTTGGTCGCCTTGGCTCGGGGAGCCGCCGCCGGTTCAGCCGTACCCGTCAAGAAGTGCACCAGCCGTTCTTCCAACTCCGCTTTGGTGCCGGAGGCGGGCAGCCCGTGCTGGCGGCAGATGGCGGCCAGTTCTTGCTTGTACCAGTAATGGGCGCGAAACTCTTCGACCGACAGATCGACCGTAAAAGGGGGACGGAGATTCGTACTCACGGTTCTGTGCTCCTCTCGTTTTTCCCCATTATAGCCGATTTAAAGGGTGAGACAAGCATCATTTTCCTTTTCTTCCTGAATCATTCCATCACATTTCCTCAGATCCTGTCACCTCAACGGATTTCCATACGGGAGGACTTCAGCGTCTCACTGCAGGCAATCGGCTTGAGCACCTCAGCGGCCTGCCTCTCTTCGCAGCTGCTTCTTTTCATTTGTTCTCCCCCTGTCTTGACAGAAGCAGACTATCTGCCTCTACCGCAGCATGCTAAACTGGTTTACAGGAGATCCACTTTGAGACAAAACGGACAGGACCACCTGGAACGGGCGGTTCCCGCTGTCGGCTTTCCCCTTCTCTCCTTAATACATTTGTAACCTTTTCGTAAGGCTTTGCTAAGTTCTATCCGGTATACTCTCAACACGCACCCGTTTTCCGTCCAATCGGAATGCGAATGTAGTATCGCGGCTCCGCGCTCCGATTGGGCGGACCACACTTAGGTGAAATCGGAGGAGACCCATGGCATTTACCGTATTAGTCGCGGACGATGAAACCAATATCACCGATGTCTGTACCCGCTATCTGGAGCGGGAGGGCTACCGGGTGGTGGTGGCCCACGACGGGGAAGCCGCGCTGCGTGCCTGGAAAGCAGAGCAGCCCGACCTGATCATCCTCGATGTGATGATGCCCAAGCTGGACGGTTGGCAGGTATGCGAAGAAATCCGCAACCACCAGGACATCCCGATCATCATGCTGACCGCGCGCAGCGAAGAGATTGACCGGGTGATGGGCTTGACGATGGGCGCGGATGATTACGTCACCAAGCCGTTCAGCACCCGGGAGCTGGTGCTCAGGGTCAAAGCGATCCTGCGCAGGGTACACAAACCGTCGAAAACAGGCAGCACGGCTGGAGATTGTTTGCTGTTCGACGAGCTGGCCATCTACCCCACCACCCGCCGGGTGATTGCGCGCGGGCAAGAGATCGACCTGACGGTAAAAGAATTTGACTTGCTGTGGCTGTTGGCCAGCCATCCCGGACAGGTGTTCAGCCGCAATCAACTGCTCAGCCGCGTCTGGGAGATCGACTACTTTGGCGACACGACCACGGTGACAGTCCACATCCGCCGCTTGCGGGAAAAAATCGAACAGACGCCCTCCGATCCCCAGTACATCAAGACGGTCTGGGGCATCGGCTACAAGTTTGAAGACAGAAAGGCGTGAACAACAGACAGGAGGGGAAGTGCACATGCGGAGATGGAGCGAGCAATTGTACCACGGCTATTGGAAAAAGCTGAAGGCGCTGCACCGCTGGAACGCCTGGACCGTTTTGCTGCTGGCCGTCAGCGGAATCCTGCTGTACCTGCCTGCCATTCGCGGCAGCACGGCACTGATCCGCGTCACCCTCAAGCAGCTTCACATCGGACTGGGGCTGCTCTCTGTATTGATCTTGCAGGCCTACCTGCCTTTTCTCTGGCGGCATGTGCAGCAGATTGCCGGACGGCTTCCTCAGTTGGGGAATCTGGCCGTGGTGCTGCTGTTGCTGATCGGCTGGGCGATATCCGGGGTCGTCTTGTGGCAGATGGATTGGTTTCCCGGCTGGAATTCGACAGCGCTTCTCTGGCACGATGCGCTCACCTGGGTCGGAATCCCCTGGGCAGTATACCACTCCCTCTCACGCAGCCGCTGGGTAAAAACGGCTGACCGCCCGCGCACCGCGCAACCGCCGCTTTCAGCGGCGCTTCCTGCCGCTGCGCCGGGCATCCCCGAACAATCCGCTTGGCGGCACCGCCGTCCGGCGTTTTCCCGCCGCTCTTTTGTGCGCATGTCAATGGGTTCGCTGCTGGTGCTGCTGGTGGGCCCTGCCTTTTACCGCTGGTTGAAAAGCGTGACCGACGACGGCGGCGCTTCACTGGACGCGATCGCCAATACAGAGACGGGAAACCCTCCGCCATCGATTCAGCCGCTGCCCCAGTCCAATCCGCCGATCGGCGGCGGCGCCAAAGGCAACTTCCGGGTCTACACGGTCACGGAGATCCCCGCCTTTCGCCCGGAAACGTGGTCCTTTGCCGTCACGGGACTGGTTGAGCGTCCGATTTCCGTCGACTGGGAATCGTTTTTGCAAATCCCCCGTACGGTCCAGGTGAGCGACTTCCACTGCGTAACGGGATGGTCCGTGTACCAGATCACCTGGGAAGGCATTCCGCTCAAGCAATTGCTGGATCAGGCCGGCGTGCGCCCACAGGCCAAGTACGTCAAACTGTATTCAGGCGACGGAGTTTATACCGACTGCCTCACATTGGACCAGGCCCGTTTGGACGACGTGATGGTGGCGGTTCTTCTGGACGGCAAACCGATCCCGGAAAAGCTGGGCGGTCCCGTTCGCCTGGTCGTCCCGCAGATGTACGCCTACAAATCGGTGAAGTGGCTTACGGCCATCGAACTGACTGACCAGGAACACCTCGGCTATTGGGAAGTAAGAGGTTATGACACGGACGCCTGGCTGCCCGGTCACAGCCGACAGAGAAATGCCTAGAAGCGTTGGAAAAGAGGATTTGACATGAAACTGCGCACCTATTTGTTAATCGCCAATGGTTCCAGCATTTTGTTGATCTTGCTCTGTTTGCTGGTCAGCTACATCAAGATGTTTCTCTCCCTGGAAGAGACGATATGGCTTGGCAGCATTACCGTGACTGCCGGAGTGCTCTCTTTCCTGCTTCATTTTTTCCTGACCCGTCCGCTGGAGAAAGCGCTGCTTCGGATCACCGAACAGTCGCGGCGGCTGGCGGAAGGAGACTTCGCGGTAGCGGTTCCGCAAATCGGCCCGCGTGAGTTTCACATGTTGGCCAGCCAGTTTAACGAGATGTCCCGCAAGCTGGAAAAAAGCTTTCGCCAACTGCAGGCGTCCGAGGCTTCCCGCCGCGAGCTGGTCGCCAATGTGTCCCACGATTTGCGCACACCGCTGGCCTCGATCCAGTCGTTTGTGGAAGCGCTGCAGGACGATGTGATCAAGGATGAGGAGACCTTTCAGCGCTACTTGCGGACGATTAAACTGGAAACCAAACGGCTCAGCAGCCTGATTGACGACTTGTTCCACCTCTCCCGCCTGGAGTCCGGGATGGAGGAATTCAGACCGGAGCCGTTTTACGCTGACAGCCTGATTCTCGAAACCCTGCAGGGCTTGACGATCCAAATCGAAGAGAAACAGATCCAGGTTGCGGTGGACATCCCGGAACGCTTGCCGCCTGTTTTGGTCATGCCGGAAAAAATCAGGCGCGCCATCGCCAACCTGGTGGAAAACGCGATTCGCCACTCCCCCGTCGGCGGCCTGATTACGATTCGTGTGGAAGAAACAGACGATTCCTTTATCAAAGTGTCGATCGCCGACAAGGGAGAAGGCATCCCCGCAGCGGAGCAGGCACGTATCTTTGAGCGATTTTACCGCACCGATAAAGCGCGCAGCCGGGCAAAAGGCGGCGCGGGTCTCGGGTTAGCCATCGTTCGGGCGATTGTCTTTGAGCATCAGGGCAGTCTGGGGGTGGAGAGTGCGGTCGGACAAGGAAGCTGCTTCTGGTTTACGATCCCAAAAGCCACCCCCTCGTCCCGCACTGGCGAAGGTCCTTACAAAAATGAAATCGTTCCGTAACAGTTATGTAAGATTTTCGTAAGCCGATGGTAAGAAGTCCTCGCTACTGTATGAGTGTGTCATCCAAACACGATATGGCGAGGAGGAATTCACATGCACAAAGGAAGAAAATCAATTTTGATCACTCTCCTGACACTCTCCCTGTCCGTCTCGACCGCTGCTGTCGCCGGCGCAGCAGACATGGCCGCCACCCCGGCAAAACCAGCGATGGCGGCCATGACGACGGAGACAATGATGGAGATGCAGGAATTGGTCCCTTTACGGCAAACAGCGGAAACTCTCGGCTACATGGTGGGTTGGAATCAGGCGGACCGCTCTGTCACCCTCACGTACAAAGGCAAGATGACAGACATGTCGGAAGAGGACAAGATGAAGGAGATGACCGACTCCGAGATGGGGATGGGGATGGCCGACTCCGATATGGAGAAGGACATGTCCGGCTCCGAGATGATGATGGAGATGTACAAGGTGACGATCATGATCGGCAGCAAGCAAATCATGGTGAATGGCGAAGCAAAAGAAATCATGTACGCCCCGATCCTGCAAAACGACATGACCTACGTCAGCAAAGACTTCGTGGAGATGTACCTGACCGAGCCAATGATGATGAAATAAAGGCGCCCCGCTGCCCACACCCGGTGCTGCAAGCAAAAACGCAGACAGCCGGGTGTGTTTCTGCTTCGAAACAAATGCCCCCGAACCGGAGGCATCCCGTTCGCCTCATCTCCCTCCATCAAAGCCACCAGCTGCCGTGACGTGTTTCAGCGGCACTCACTTATTCCAGACGCGAATCACGCATCCGCACACACGCTATTTTCATTTCTACCGTTTTCCGCTATCCTGATGATAAAAGGGAATGGGAGGACTTGCCACCATGCACACGGAAAAACAACCAAACACCGCCGTGCGTTTTTTGGAAGGGCAGCAAGTATACCTGCGGCCAATCAGCCTGGACGATACGGAGCTCTATTTCCAGATGCTGTATCACCCTGAAATGAGACGATTGACCGGGACCCAGAGGTGGTTTACCAAAGAACAGATTTACCGCTATCTGGAGGGAAAGACCCAGGACACCTCCAGCGTGCTGTTGTTGATTGCCTTGCGGGACACTGACGAAGTAATCGGCGACATCGCCCTGCAGCAGATTGATCCCGCCAACCGCAGCGCCAGCATCCGGATTGCGATCAACGAAAGTCACCACCAGGGCAAAGGATACGGAAGCGAAGCGATGCTGCTGCTGATGGAGTACGGCTTTGGCGTTCTCAACCTGCACCGGATCGAACTAAATGTCTTTGCCTACAACGAGCGGGCGATGCACGTCTATGAAAAACTGGGATTCAAGCGGGAAGGGGTTCAGCGCGAAGCCTTATACTACAACCACCAGTACCACGATTCGATCCTGATGAGCATTTTGGAAGACGAGTACAGGGCGCTGCACCAAAAAAAGACGCCGTAATCAGAACACGGCGCTTCTCTTCATTTGGAATGTCCCCTTCTGTCCGCCCAATGGGGGGCAGCAGGCCCTCTGTTTCCGAAGGAGGAACGGATGATCAGAAAGATAATCGTTGCCTTGTTATCGTCTGTCGTTTTCAGCCTGTCGCTTGCAGTAGCAGCGTATACGCCAGCTTTTGAACGGGAACCCAACACCTACTATTTCTCTTTCCTCAGTCTGGTGATGATTTATCTGACCTACGCTGCTCCCGTTTACCTGCTTGGAGGAGTTCCCTGTTGCATCCTGATAGATATGGTAGAGCGAAACATGAATATATCCCATGTATTTCGCAAGTATTTTTTTCATATTGCTGCTTACACCATTGCCGGCATGTTAACAACGTTTATCTTTTTGCTTGTGTTATCAGGTGGCAAGGTTTTTGATGAACTCTTGGACAGCAGCGGCTTTTTCCTATTTGGAGTCATTGCTTCATTGCTTTATTACCACCTTTACTTAATCAGTTTTTTTATTACGAAAAAGTTGCGTGGATGATCTTGTCATAAGCGTTTTGGTTGTACATGATAAGTCAAAAAACCTCCCCCTTGGACTACGATTGTTTCAAACGAGGCTTTGTGGCCAACACAGCCAAAGGGGGTAGTTCCTGTTTGCTATCGTTATCTCCTGATGGTTAGGAATCCTCCCATTTCCTTCTCGGTTTGTATCCCGCATTTAGCAAGAAGTCAGATACGACATCCGAAGGCAATGGGTTCATGTTTACGTTTGCCTGGTGAGCAGTCAGCAGCATTTTGCAGGCTATTTCCAACGTTTGCAGAGCCATTCTGGCTTCCCGAATGCTGACATCATAAACCAGCACGCCGTGATTTTCCAGAAGGAGAATGTTCGCCCGCTTGGCTTTTGCCCTTACCGCTTCACCCAATTCCTGACTGCCTGGATGATGATAAGGCACCCTCTCGACCCGCTCCAGATAATACATGGTCTCAACAAACCAGTTAGAGGGAATCTTGATGGAAGAACATGCAATCAGCGTGCTGTAAAAAGGTGAGGCATGCAAAACAGCTTGAATATCCGGGCGCGTTTCGTAGATCGCTCTGTGCATGGGGGTTTCCTTGGAAGGTTTTTTTTTCCCCTTTGGAGGGATCTGCTCATATAAAGAGCACACTGCAAAATCCGTCTCATCCAGTTCCCCTAAAAAGGTTCCACTGGCTGTAATGACATAGTGTTTGTCATCAATACGGGCACTGATATTTCCCGCATTACCCCAAGCCAATCCATGTTCCATCATGTATTTGCCGGTTTTTTGCAGTTCGCAAATCACCTGTTTTTCATTCATCAGGCAATCAGTCCCTTTCTTAATTGTTTCACCATATTCGTCCAATTCCGTTTACTCCAGAAACTGCGTAATCCAGGTGGACAAGGCTGGAACAAAGCTGATCAGCGCCAAATCTATCAACAAGACTGCATAAAACGGAATCATCCCTTTGGTTATTTGCTCCAGTCGAATGTTTGCAATCTGGCAGGAGATAAACAGGTTAACCCCCAATGGTGGAGTACACATCCCCAAAGCCAGATTGACGATCATAATAATCCCAAAATGTACAGGGTCTATGCCCATCTGAACAGCCACTGGTGCAAGCAGCGGAGCCAATATAATGATGGATGCGCCCGTTTCCATGAACATGCCGACAATAAGCAAGAAAATGTTAACCAGGATCAAGAAAACGATTGGATTGTCGGACAGGTCAATAAAGAAGCTCGCTACCAACTGAGGGATCCCCTCTCTAGTTAAAATCCATCCAAACAATCCGGCGCTGGCAATAATAAACATAATAACAGAGGTGGTGATGGTAGATTCCGACAAGATAGTGAACAAATCTTTAAACTTGATCTCTTTGTACACAAATGTGCCAACGATAAAAGCATAAACAACGGCAACACCAGCGGCTTCAGTCGGTGTAAACACCCCGCCATATATACCGCCGAGAATGATGACAGGCATGATCAAAGCCCAGAACGCTTCTCTTAGGGCTTGCCATAATTCGCGGCCTGATTTCTTGGTCTCCCGAGCATACTTGCGCATTTTCGCAATGCTGTAAACAGTTAGGATAAGAGAAAGACCAATTAAGATACCTGGAATGACTCCAGCCACAAACATTTTTCCAATAGACGTTTCGGTTGATACCCCATATAAAATCATGGGAATACTGGGCGGGATAATGACTCCCAATTCCCCGGATACTGCCTGGAGTGCTCCTGTAAAGTTCTTGTGATATCCACGCGCAATCATCGCCGGAATCAAAATACTCCCCAAAGCGGCTGTTGCTGCCGCGCTTGACCCTGAGATCGCTGCAAAAAACATGGAAGTTACCACCGTGACAATACCAAGCCCGCCCGCAAAGTGCCCTGTTAAAGCGTTTGCAAAGTTAACCAGGCGCTTGGAAATCCCACCGAACTCCATCAAGACCCCTGCCAAGATGAAAAACGGAATCGCCATCAAGGGAAACGAATCAATCGAAGTAAAGGAACGTTGAACCAATACGGTCAAGGGTGCTCCGTCGTTCCACCAGATCGCCAGACCGGATGCCAACCCCATTGCTACTGCTACAGGAACCCCGATTGCGAAGAAAAACAAGAGAAACCCCATCAACATGACGATCATGATTGATTCACCTCCTGTTTGCCAGAGAACATCTCCAGGATGACCGCTATGGAGTTGAGTATCAACAATCCTGCTCCGATGGGGATCCCAGCGTAGGGTATGGTCATGGGAATTCGCAATGCGGGTGATTTTTGTTTGCTCACGTGCTCCATCATATCAATGCCTTTTACAAGCAAGATGAAAAAAAACGCGATACAGATCAGTAAAACGATGAGCTGCAACAGTTTGCGTTTTTGTTCATTAATGGATTCCGAAAGAATTTTGATGGCGACATGTTTTTGCTTGCGTATTGCCAGTGCCGCTCCCAGAAAGACGGCATATACCATGACATATCTTGCTGCTTCCTCTGTCCAAGTGAGCGATACATTTATGACATAACGCGTAAATACTTGCGTTACAATAAGAAATGTCATGGCAGCCAGGAGCACGCTTAACACGATACTGACAATCTTGTTGATGGCATCGATGATTTTAATCGCTCGTTGCATCCCATATCCCCTTCTGCATGGAAGTTTAGGAACGTTTTGGATGTTGGAATTGGCACTCGAGTCGTTTCGAGTGCCAATTCCCGAAATGTTTGATTTACTTCGTATTCACAATTTTGTCGTAGAGTTCTTGACCGTATTTGTTCGCGAACTCCTGGTGAACAGGTTTTACGGCCTCGATGAACGGTTTCGTGTCCAGTTCTACAAACTCCATCCCTGCATCTTGCAGTTTCTTCAACAGCTCTTCTTCCAAATCAAAGACCAGCTTGTTTTCATACTCTGTCGCTTCTTTAGCGGCTTCTTCGACTGCCTTTTGTTGTTCAGGAGTCAACTTGTTGTACGAGAGATCGCTCATGGTTAGCAGTACATAACCAAACACATGGTCCGTTTTCATCAAGTATTTTTGTACTTCATAAAACTTTGAGCTATTTATTAATGCACGTGGATTCTCTTGTGCATCAATCACACCCGTTTGCAGGGAAGAGTATACTTCACCAAAAGCCATAGGAGTCGGTGTAGCTCCCATCGCTTCCCATGCCGCGATTGATGCGGGGATTTCTGGAACGCGAATCTTCATTCCTTTCAAATCATCCAATGTTTCCACTTTTTTGTTTGCTGTCAGTTCACGAGGGCCTCTCATCCAAAACTGCAAACCGCGTAATTGAGCATTTTTCAGTAGTTCTTCTTTGAGCTCCTCACCTATCGGTCCGTACAGTACGCTTTCCAAGTGTTCCTTATCACGGAACAAGTAAGGCAATTCCAAAATCGATAACGGTTCATAGAAGTTAGAGAGTACACCCGCAACCAGGGCAAAATCAACAGATCCCAGTTGCATTCCTTCAATTAGATCGCGATCATTACCCAGTGTAGAGCTTGGGAATACTTCCACCACGACACTGCCATTCGTTTTTTGCTCTACCAATTCGGCGAATTTCAATGCACCTTTATGCCAAGCATCGTTTTCTGCGGCAATATGACCAAGCTTTAATTTTACAGGCTTCTGTGCGGCACCATCTCCTGTACCGGTGTTTGCGCCTGAGCTTCCATTGTCACCCCCTCCACCACAAGCGGTTGCCGTTAAGACTACGACTAGAGTTAACAGTAGAGTCATGAACCTCCTCAACACAAAACATTCCCCCTTTTGTGCGTATTTTGAATATGTGAAAAATGTTGAGGTAACATTTTTCAATCGAAGGTGACCAGAACTTTAATCGAAGAATCTTCTTTCTTGTCCACAATACGAAAAGCCTCAGCCACTTTTTCGTATGGAAGTTTGTGCGTGATGATCACATCGGATCGCACGAAACCGTTTGCAATGAGATCAATTGCCGTCAATGTATCTTCTCTGTTATAGGTCATGCATCCCACGATCTCTTTCTCAGAGCCTTGCAAATGGGCGATGTCAATGGTTTGATCGCCATGGAACATGGCAATGGTAACGACGCGGCCTCCTTTCCGCAACAGCCCCAATGCCTGGTTAATGATTCCGGGGACCCCTACTGCAACAAGAACTTTGTCGAATAAACCAATTTGCTCCTTTATGTCATGAACCCAATTGGGTTTATCTGTAATGTTCAGGGTATACGTTGCTCCCAATTTCTTGGCACTTTCCAAGGCATAATCCATCACGTCTGTTACCAGAATGGCAGCAGCTCCAGCAGCTTTCACACATTCCAATGTGAGCAGCCCGATAGGTCCTGCTCCCAATATTGCCACTTTTTCCCCCAGTTTGATGTCCGCTTTCCGTACAGCATGAACACCAACGGCAAGTGGTTCGACCAGAACACCTTGATACAAGTCAACATTGTCCGGCAGTCGGAACACACAGTTTTCCGGTGCTACGAAATATTCAGCCATCGTGCCATACCAATTGCCTACTCCCGGCGCCCCTCTTTGCTCGCAGAAGTTGACCTTTCCGCTCAAACAATATTCACAGTTTCCACAACCTGTTTGAGGTTCAACTGTGACCCTGTCACCAATTTTCAATGTCGTGACGGCTTCCCCCACTTTCACGATTTCCCCCGCCACTTCGTGTCCAATGATCACAGGGGGTTTCCGAAACGGATGCAGACCTTTATAGGTATGAATATCGGAACCACAGATCCCTGCAGCCTTTACCTTGATCACCACTTCGTCAGCACGAACTTGCTGCTCTTCAATCTCTTTCACCTTTACTTGGTAAGCTGCTTCTACAAAAACCGCTTTCATCAAAATGTTTCCTCCTACACGATTTCTCTCTCACTCCACATCTCTGTTCATGAAAGGAAAGGTTATGCAAATAAGCTTTGTTTGGAGTTTTGCAAGTGTTCCTTCATCAGTTGGATGACTTTCTGATTTCCATTGATCAAACAATCAACCATTTCTTCATGCTCCATCCAAAAACGTTTCATTCGATTCGGATCTTTTTTCAGATGCCGAAGAGTGATTCGTTTCAAGTGATCCTGATAATTGAGCAGAATGCGATATATCTCCTGGTTTCCGGAAAACTGACACAACAACAGATGAAATGCGTGATCTTTTTCGGTGAACACTTTTGCGTTTCGTTCATTAACACTTTCTTCCGTCTCTTTTAAATTCTCTTGAATCAGCCTAATCTGCTCGGAAGAAAGCCTCCCGCAAATCTGCTCACACACAAACGTTTCCAACGCGGTTCGCAGGTTATAGATGTCGATAATCCGCTCCACCGAGAGGTCATTGATGATAATTCCCTGCTTGGATGAAACCGTCACGAACCCCTCCGTTTCCAATCTTACGAGAGCGGATTTGATTGGTGTCTTGCTCATTTGTAACATTTCAATCAATTCCCGCTCAGACAAAAATTGCCCAGGAGCAAATACTTCCGTTAAGATGCTTTCTTTGATTTTTTCATAGGCAATGTCTTTTAACAGTGCTGGTCCTTTGGTCTCCAATTAAACCTAACCACCTTCCCCAATAACGTTTTTATCCTGTTAAGATTTCGCCTGCTTCACCCTTACAAAATAATCAGTACTTCCCAACTGCCCTCCTTTTAACGCCAATTCAATGCCATCAAGCTCTTTGTCATGCGAATAGGCTTTGCACAACGGAGCCCCCGGAGAGATTGACAATCGTACCTCCAAACCGTATACATTCAGTTCTCTTGTGACAAACCCGGAAGTATCCCCGCCAGCAATGACGACACGCCGAAGTTGAGCAGCTTTCATGATTTCTCGAGTCCATTTTCCCAATTGGCTGCCGATAAACGCCCCAGATTCGGTGTCCCTCATCCCCATGTCAGCGAGGCGCTCCCTGGTTTCGGCAATGGCTGTGTCATCGGGCCCCATCGCAGTGTACATGATGACACTCTTCCCTTGATTTAATTGCTGAATCGCTTCGTCCAGAAGTTGTTGAGGAACCGCCCGGGAATTGACAAGGTGAGGGACCGGGATGCGAATTCCGTAAAAACCTTGCTGTAAAGCGTTTTCGATTTGCAATTTGGTTACGGGTGAGGCACTTCCGGAGATGACAAATATCCGATCCGCAGGTTTCACAAGGTCCCTGCTCACCTGTTCGTCCATCGGAAGAATCTCGTTAGCCTTCCAGTACGCGGTCAGGGCGTATTCCACTCCTGAAGAACCCACAACAAATCTGGACATACGATGTGCTTCTTCCCAGATCAGTCGTCCTGCCATAAGCAAGCGGGGTTCATCTAAAACGTCAAACAGAAGGATTCCCGGTTTTTGTGAAAGCTTGGCTTTCAGCTTTTCCAGAACGGTTTCGGGATCACCGTCCAATTCGAGAATGTTAAAGAGTTCAATTTTTTCCTGCGTCTGCTTCCCCAGATGCAGCCGCAGATCAGCTTCCTCCATCGGTGTGATCGGGTGCCGCGACATCGTCGGATGTCGATCCAAGCGGTACACTTCATCGTGCATTTTCGCGAAGTGTTGACCAAATAGCGTGTACCGTCCTAGCGAGGGGGCCCCGACCAACAAAGGAATCGCAGCCTCTTTTGAAAAATAGTCGCGTGCAACTTCAATAGCTTTTCCAATACTCCCCACTTCTGGAGAGGAGTCAAATGTTGAACAAACTTTATAATGAACGATCGGCACGTGCAGCTGAGCCAGCTTCTCGAATACTGGCCGCAATTCCGCCTCCATCTCCAAAGGAGCTTTGGCACGGCTGGTACCTGCGACGCCTATACAGCGTATTCCTTTGAATTTCCTTACCAGTTCTTCTGTCGGCGCTTCCAAAAAGAGAATGGTCCGATAGCCATTGGATGCCAGTCCTTCCATGGCATCTGTAGATCCTGTAAAATCATCTCCATAAAATGCCAGCAGTAATTGTTGATCCTCCATCTTACTTCTCCTTCTGATTTCTTGCCTAGTTCGCAAATTTTTGAATGGCTCGCGCAAGCTCGGGGTGCCGTTTTGCGTATTGCTCCAGAGGGATACCTTTTACTGCTGCCTCCCAACCTTTTATCATGCTCAAGACTCCAGCATTCGGTCCGTCCGGGTGTGCGAGAATTCCGCCTCCTGCCAAATGGATCACATCGACGGAGCGAACCGCTTCATACGTCGGAATGGCGCTCGCTGCCCATTGTGCCGAGGATAAGACGGGCATGACCGTATAACCACCGAATAGTGGCGTTAAGCAATCTTTAATAGATTGAACGACACTGTCGTTGCTTTCAGCAAATTTACTATTTAAGCCGTTCGTATGGAGATGATCTACCCCCGCAAGTCGACACAATTTTTGATATGCGGCAAAACCGAACCCAAGCATCGGATAACGACTTAAGGCCCCCCACTGATTACGGTGCCCATGTATCGGCAGTTGTGAATATCGTCGAAGGTATTCCACCGCATTGAGACCGACGCTGTTGATACTTACCATGATGCAGGTACCGCCCGCCTCATAGACGATATCGTGCTTCCGCTTCAACTCATCGATATCTCCGGTAATATTAAATGCATACATCACCTTTTTCCCTGTTTTATCAGCTGCCCTGTTGATTTCCTCCATGACGACCTTTACCCTTTGCTCAAAAGGCGCACATGGAGGATCAGCGCAAAGTTCATCGTCCTTGATAAAGTCGATCCCGGCTTCCGCCAACGCTCTTACCAGCGGACCATACTCGTCTGTTTTTAGACCGATACTGGGTTTTACAATAGTACCAATCATCGGTCGGTCATATACCCCCGCCAGTTTTCGCGTTCCTTCGATCCCGAATTGAGGACCGGGATATTTACGCGCAAACGAATCCGGAAGATCTATATCGAGTAACCGCAATCCGGAGAATTCATTTAATTCATATAAATTTCCGGCAACCATGGTCATTAGATTGGGAAGGGACAAGCCGATATTTTGGAGAGGGAAGGAAAGTTTCACAATCCCTCTTGTGTAAACAGGGGTGTGAACACCTTTTGGAATCTTAGCATGCGGCAGCGACGGTTGTGATACCGCTTCCAATTCCTTCACTTCGATCACACGGGCAGCATGTTTCTCTTTCAATTCAGGTGTCTCCCCAGGAACAGACACAAAGGTTCCGGTTGATTGTTCCCCCGCCATGACTTCAGCTGCGTATTCCAAAGGAAACGCTGTTTCTATCAAGTAGGTGGCAATGATACGATCTTCTACCAATAGTGACACCTCCTTTTAATCAATAGGCATGTAATAATCAGCGTATAATATTCCAATTTATTACATAGATCTATGTTAGATATAATTTATATCTAACTAAAGTTCATATTATAAAAGAAACATTAGTCCGTCAACTTCAAACATTTTGATTTAATTATCTTTAAATTTTATTCAAAATATTTAATTTGCAATGGGGAGAGCAATTGGCAATCATGAATCACATTCAGAATATGGACATAAAAAAACATGACCGCCATCCAGGACAGTTTGAAAAAACTGTCTCCAGTGGGTCATGTGATAGAATATTGGGAGTTTGTTACAAGAGATGATGCCGCTTAAGTTCATCATTTATCCGGCCCGTCAAGATGTACCCATACATCTGAAAATCCGCCCGCAGCGACCAAAATGGATGACCAAACGTCGCCGGTTTGTTCCCCTCGATAAAAAAATGACTGTACCACGCCAGCCCGTAAGCAAGAACAGGAGCCAGAAGCAAAAACCAAAGACTGTAGAAAACCGCTAGAATCACACATATGAAGACAAACGTTGTACCGACGAAATGCCACGCTCTTGTTGCCTTTTTGCTGTGCTGCGACAAATAAAAGGGCCAGAACTCTTCGTAAGAGGAAAATGTTACTTCCGTTTTTGACATGGCGCCCCCTCCTTTTTTTCTCAATAATCAGTTTATTCGTCGAACGCTGGCAATTATCCTTTTATCGCTCTTTCGGTAAAACGGAAGGACCGCCAAACACTGCCGAAAGAGCGATTTCTGTTGATCTTTCATCTACTTATTTCTTTTTCTTGTTCCAAACAAGGAAGAAGACAATCAGGAGCAGAATTGCCGCCATCAACACCGGAACAAGGGGGAACCCTGCTTCGGCATCGACTGGATGGGAGCTGCCCGCATGGTCGGCATCCTGCCGGCCACTTTTTCCACCGTTCCAGTCGGTCCCGGCACAACCCCAGCCAGATCATAGATGGTTTTTCCATCTATCTGCAGATCGAGGTGTTGAGCCACAAACAAGGCAAATTCCTCTCTCGTCAATCTATCCAGGCCCATTTCACTGTAAAATTGCAGCTTCTCGATGGCAGCTTGCCGGTCTTCACGATATTGTGTCTCCATCTCGGCCATTTTCGGGAGCAGCCGATCGATCTGAAGACGTCTGGCCGCCTCCGTAAAGAACGGCATTCGGCTAGAGTAATGAACGTTTCTATCTTTTCCAACTTGTTCATCTGACAGCACCTCGTTGATCACGCGCAGGAATGTCTATTAATCGAAATTGATAATTATTATCACTATGAATATTAGCAGGAGCTCTTTTTCCTGTCCATGGTGCGTGCTGAAAAGAAATCAAAACAAAAAGAGCACCTCTTGCGGTACTCTCTCGAGATAGTGGTGAACGGGGGGCTTTACCTATTCGTTATACTTATTGTCTTAAACAACACATTTCTCAGTTCAGTGTTATCCCTTGGGGAAAGAATCATTGCATGAAGCATCGATGAAGCCTCAACTCTTGTCCAATCGATGTAATGTGTCAACGCCGACTTTATTTTGACCCACCATCGCCGGTTTAGAACTGACCCAC
>JACDOF010000012.1 GCA_017656235.1 Brevibacillus sp. | reverse complement strand
GCAGTCCGGTAGCTCGTCGGGCTCATAACCCGAAGGTCGCAGGTTCAAATCCTGCTCCCGCAACCAAACTATCATCTGTACGACGTCGATCAACTTCTTTGCTCAGATGAGATTGTAGTACCCGGCAGGGTGCAACCAAACTATCATCTGTACGACGTCGATCAGTTTCTTTGTTCACTCGTCCATGGAGCTGTGGTGAAGTTGGAGTTCACGCCGGTCTGTCACACCGGAGGTCGCGGGTTCGAGTCCCGTCAGCTCCGCCACTCTTTTCAGGTGAAGGCAAGCAGATCAGTCCCATGTCACACGACCAAGCCGGTGTAGCTCAACTGGTAGAGCACCTGACTTGTAATCAGGGGGTTGTGGGTTCGATTCCTATCGCCGGCACCACGTAGTGATGCAAGAGCATGGGGAGATAGCGAAGTGGCTAAACGCGGCAGACTGTAAATCTGCTCCCTCTGGGTTCGGCGGTTCGAATCCGTCTCTCCCCACCATAGCTTGAGCCATTAGCTCAGTTGGTAGAGCATCTGACTTTTAATCAGAGGGTCGAAGGTTCGAGTCCTTCATGGCTCACCATTTATCCCCGGTTCATATTTGCGGTCATGGCGGAATTGGCAGACGCGCTAGATTCAGGTTCTAGTGGTGGCAACACCGTGGAGGTTCAAGTCCTCTTGACCGCACCATCTACTTACACATCCCGGATGCATTCTCTGCAACAAGACGATGTACGCCAAACTGCTGCCGAGTCCGGTGTTTCCCTATACCGATTCCAATGCGGACATAGCTCAGCTGGTAGAGCGTCGCCTTGCCAAGGCGAAGGCCGCGGGTTCGAGCCCCGTTGTCCGCTCCATTTCTTTTTTTATAGACACGTCATGTCCACGTGCCCTTAGCTCAGCTGGATAGAGCGTTTGACTACGAATCAAAAGGTCGGGAGTTCGAATCTCTCAGGGCACGCCATCCTTTTTCGCTCTCAGTCGGGAAGTAGCTCAGCTTGGTAGAGTACTTGGCTTGGGACCAAGGGGTCGCAGGTTCAAATCCTGTCTTCCCGACCATGCAGCGCCGGGGTGGCGGAATTGGCAGACGCACGGGACTTAAAATCCCGCGGTAGGTGACTACCGTACCGGTTCAAGTCCGGTCCTCGGCACCAAATGTCAAAAATGCGGGTGTAGTTCAGTGGTAGAACTCCAGCCTTCCAAGCTGGCCGCGTGGGTTCGATTCCCATCACCCGCTCCATTCCATAACGACAAAGGTAGAGGTGGTCCTGCGCCCTACCTTTTTTTGTTGCAGACGCATGTATGAGACGGTCGGTATACGTTTGCTTCACGTTCAGTGAAACGCTTTCTGCTTCCAAGGACCTAAATGTGATGAACAAAAAAATCTCGACACGTATTGTCGAGTAGTGTAGAAGAAGCCATGCTGGTACAGCCAACTGGCAGGTCGATGCTCTGTTTCACGATTCAGCCAGGGGGCGTCCCAACAGCGAGGGTGGCTGCTTTTGGGGAAGGGAAATGAGGAACCGGGTCAGTTCCACCTTTGACTCACACTGTATGGTTCCATTGTGCTTTTCAATGATGTTTTTGCAGATTGAAAGTCCTATTCCGGCATTGTTCTTGGTGGTAAAGAAGGGCTGGTACAGCTTCTCCAGCAAATGGCTGGGAATCACTTCGCCCGTGTTTTCCACAGTGATCAATACACGATCTCCACGGGTACAGGCAAAAATCCGAATCAGTTTGATGGGGGTGTTTTGGACGGCGTCGATTGCATTGTGGAACAAATGAACCAGCACCTGCTTCAATCCTTCTTCGTAACACGGCAGGGAAAACGACTCGACATGACGTTCGAAGCTTACGTTTTCGGCAATGATGCGGGGTTTGATCAGCACTTCTACCTCGTCCAGCAGTTGGGGAAAACAAACTGATTTAAACACCTCATCGAGGATCGGTTTTTGGGAAAAGCTTAAAAACCCGGTAATCTGGCGGTGCAGGTTGGAGAACTCATGCATGATCACATCGATGTAGGACTCCATCTTGGGCTGTCCCTTGGTTGCTTCGCGGATCAGTTTGAGAAAACCCTCAATGGCGCAGAGCGGATTGCGCAGCTCATGGGCCATGCTGGCAGCCAGTTTCCCCAGTATTGACAGCTTGTCATTGTGCAGAATGGAAATCATTTCTTCTTTTTTGCTCAATTCGGCATTGACAGCTTGTTCAAAATAATACACTCCCCAGTAAAGGGCCTCGTCTATGGATTGTCCGATCTTTTGCTCCAGATACTGAATCTCCTGCTCATTCAGCGCCCACATGGGCAGTTCAGGGCGCAATATACTCCAAAATACGTTTCGATACAGTTGGTACGTTCGCAGAATCGAAGAAAGGGGCAGCTGCTGCGAACGCATCCAATTCCCCATGTCCCTGGACCAGATCTGCAGATCGTCGTTTACATCTTCTACCAAAGAGCGGGCAATCAGCGTTGTACGGCGTTCGGCGACCTCCAATGGCATGGTGAACTCGAATTGGAGTTGTTTCTCAATTTCCTGCAACCACCTTAGTGTTATCAGTGATTGAAGACGAAGAACCTTTTTTGATATTTCCTCCATATTTAAAGTGACAGTGCCGGCCATTTTCTTCCTCACCCCACTTCATCGTATTGAAGGATGTTAAGAAATGCAAGAATCTTTCCGCTTATTTTCCCAAAAATCGTTTTTCATATATCGACAATTTTTGCCATTCCGTGAACGCTTGTCATCCCTTCCTCGTTTCCCTCATATGGTAGATAGGGAGAAACAAGGGGGAATCGGCCGGATACCGTGAGGGGGCAGGGATGGACGGAGCGTATTGGCTGTCTTTTTTTCAAATCATCTTGATTGATCTGGTGTTGAGCAGTGACAACTCCGTCGTGATCGGGATGGCGTGTCGAGGTCTGCCGCCTGAACAGCGGCGGAGAGCCGTGATCTACGGCGCGCTGGGGGCGGTGCTGCTTCGGATCGGATTGACCGGGATGGCTGCCTGGATGCTGAACATACCGTGGATCAAGGCGGTAGGCGGTCTTTTGCTGCTTGTCATTGCCGTCAAGTTGGTGCGGGAACACGAGGGGGATCTTACGGGGGTCAGGTACAGCAAAACGATGGGGCAAGCAGTGAAAACGGTTGTGCTGGCTGATTTCGTTATGAGTCTGGACAATGTCCTTGCCGTCGCCGGGGCTGCCCATGGCGACGTTTCGCTGGTCATATTCGGGCTCGGACTTAGCATTCCGCTGCTGATGTGGGGAAGTACCCTGGTGGCCCGATTGATTGACAGGTACCCTTTCCTCTTGTACGTCGGGGCGTTTGTACTGGTCCATACCGCGTTCAGGATGTGTATCGAAGACCCGGCGCTTGCTGTTTATTTGGGGCGAATTCCGCATGATCAGATGTGGATTCCCCTGACTTCCATCCTGTTTATTCTGATTGCGGCCAGGGTGTCTGAATAGGGAGAAGCAGCCATTTTCCTCTTCACTCCGCTGCCAACCCCCAATGGAGCCGGACTGTCCGCGTCGCTCTCCCGAAGCGGGCGGACGCATAAGCAGCGCTGCTGCGCCGTTTGTCCAGGTTGCGCCCGTATTCCTCCGCTTCGGTCTTGCTCCGCTTGGCAGGTTGGCAAAGTCGTTCATTCGGAAAATGGCTGCTCTCCTGTCAGAACCCGCTTTGGATCCACTCGTATGCATGACACTTTGTCTTCACGCAGAGGGAACGCTGATCGAAGCGTTCCTTTGCGTTTTTTTTTCGTCTGGCTGGCAATACTAACGAGTAAAAAGGGAAAGGAACAGGTGAATGGATGAATGCCGGTATCTTATCCCTCTGGGGTGTATGGGATGCTATATACCAGCGCTGCACGAGATTGCAGTACGTGGATAAGGGGAAAAACATTTTTCGCATCGTTCAGCTGCGTTACAGGGGAGAAGTACTGACGACGGCAGATGGCCAGCTAATTCGCCCCGGCGACCGGATCATCAAGCTGCATATCCACAATTACTACCTGGCTACCAGGTTTCAGGGGATCACCAGCGATACCCGCATGGGGCTGCTGCTTCGCCAGTACATTCTCATTTCACTCCCACAATTGGCTGCCTACGTGGCTTCCCTTCCGCAAGCGGAGCAGATCAAGGGAATCGTGGGAACCACCATGCTGGCCAAAGGAGCGGAGCAGTTGGGGTTCAGCGTGTCAGAAGTGCCGATGACGCTGTTTTTCCGCTACAAGAGCTGGTACCTCAAGCTGATGCTCTCCCTGATTCATCCTGATGGGTTCAAACGTGTTCGCAATCAGCCGGAACTTGTCTTGAAGCGGGTGTATATGTCCAAGGATGAACTGTTCAGACGTTACTTGCCCCAGGCAGTGGAAAGTGGTAATCATGAGTAAATCCATTATGATCTGGACGGAAGAGTGGGCGGGCAGCGGACACAACGTGGCGGCGCTGGCCATTGCCCAGGCCCTGCGTGAGCGAAGCCCGGCGAGCAATGTGAGAATCGTTTATGGACTGTCTGCGGTCAGTCCCGCCCTGCGGCACTTGTCAGACAGTGCTTACCGCCTCTCACTACAGCGTATGCCGGGTGTCTGGCAGCACATCTACGAGCGGGAAAAACTGTGGAAGCGGCTGGTGGAGCCGCCTCTTGCTGTTTTTTTGGGGGACAGGCTGTTGAAGAAAGTGATCGAGAAAGAGAGACCGGATGCGGTTGTCGCCACGCATGCCTACTGCCTGCCCGCACTGGAATGGGCCAAGCGCCGGGCATCACGGCCGTTTCAATTGGGAATTGTCCAGACTGACTACCAGGTAAACAGCTTTTGGATCAATCGGGGAATCGACTACTACATCGTTTCCCATGAGCAAATCGGCGAACAGCTTACGCGTCAATTTGCCATTGAACCGTCACGAGTCCATCCGGCCGGCATACCCGTAAGGCCGGAGTTTGCCAGGCACAATGGGCGAACCAAACGGGAGTGGCGGGAAGCGTTGGGTCTTTCACCTGACTTGTTTACCGTCTTGCTGACCAGCGGGGGAGATGGCCATAACGACTACTTGCCGGTGGTGAAGAGGCTGTTTCAGCTGCCTCAGCCGCTGCAGGTCGCGGTCATCAGTGGGCGCAACCGGAAACAGCAGGTCTCCCTGTTAGACCGTTACCGCGAGCAAACTGTCGACCACGTCCTGCACGTCACAGGTTATGTGCAGGAGATGTGGGCGTGGATGGGGGCAGCCGATGCCGTCGTAACCAAACCGGGCGGTCTGACCTGTGCGGAGGTGCTGGCGATGGGTATTCCCTTGATTCTCTACAGACCGCTGCCGGGACAGGAACGACGCAACAGCAGGTTTCTTCAATCTTATGGCGCGGCTACTCAAGCCGATTCGCCTGAAGAGGTTGCCGCCACTATCGCGCGCTGGCAGACAGAGGTGAGTAGCTGGACAGAGGCAGCCGCGCTTGCGGCCCGCCTCGCCCGTCCTGATGCTGTCTACCGGGCGGCAGAGGTAATACTCTCCTCTATGAAAAGCTCGTGACGAAAATCCATGCAAAGAGCGGCATGGTATGAAATCATTGCTAGTGTCCACGATGAATGGATTTTCTGCGGGTACACATATTAATTGTACAACAAACGAGGAGGTGAGAAACATGGCAGCGAACAACACTTCTAGCAACCGCTTGCTCGTACCTCAAGCCAATCAGGCGCTGGATCAATTGAAGTACGAGATCGCGCAAGAGTTCGGTGTTCAACTTGGTCCCGATACCACTTCTCGTCAAAATGGGTCGGTAGGGGGAGAAATTACCAAGCGGCTGGTAAGCTTCGCTGAACAGCAACTGGCTGGTCGTGCGTAACCTCCGACCTTGGAATGGACCCTCGGAAGGATACTTGCCCGGATACGGCGCAAGTCAAACTGGATAACTGGATGCCGATACAGGGCCCGAACAGGGCCCTTTTTCCATGTTATTGGCAGGTATTGTCGGTTGAATTGGAGTGTCCTCCCATGTAGAGTAACACATAGGTTTGCCGCCGGGACGGAAACTGCTCCCAAGGGCGAAACACAAGATTCTGGTTTTGGAGGTTGAAGATGCGAAAAAAGAGGATACTCGCCGCCATTGCCATCCTGCTGATGTGCAGGGTGCCGGATGTTGGTGCGGAGTCTGTTGAAGCATCCCCGCATACCCACGTATCCCAGGAACTTGCTGGGCACTGGGCTGAAGAAAAAATTCTTTCGCTGCTAAAGGACGGAGTGATCATAGGGGGCGGCTCCGGACGGCTATACCCGGACAAGCTGATTACACGCGCTGAGCTGGTGACGCTGTTTTTGAGGTCAAAGGGAATTCACCCGGAAAGGAAAAAGCAGGTGCATTTTGCTGACGTACCACCTGATCACTGGTTTTACCCCTATGCGGAAACGGCCTATCGACTGGGAATCATCCACGGTCAAACCAAAGGAGACGGCCTGTATCTGCATCCCGATGAGCATGTGAACAAGCAGGAGTTGATCACCATGCTGCTTCGCGCAAGGGGAGATGGCGGCCGGATCAACCAACTCCTCTGGTCGACGACAATGCAGACGCTGCTGGCCTACCCCGATCGGGATCAGGTGTCAGACTGGAGCAAGAGGCCGATGGTATACGCTCTGCAAAATGGGATTACCAAGCCGTCTTCGGATGGCACACTGGAACCGACCAAACCGGTTACCCGAGCAGCAGCAGCGGTCTACGCTTTCGATTTCTTGTACCAGCCTGACTTGTCCAAAGAATGGAACGAATCTGCATCGGCTGCTTCGTTTCGTTACACCCGTACATTGGAAGTAGAAACCACTGCTTACAATTACCCGAACAGCAGCGTGAAATCGTTCATCGGTTGGCCGCTTCGGCCAGGGATCGTGGCTGTTGACCCCAATGTGATAGCTCTGGGGAGTCATTTGTACATTGAGGGTTACGGATATGGCGTCGCCGCTGACATCGGCGGTGCGATCAAGGGAAACCGGATTGATTTATACCTGCCTACCTACCAACAGGCGCTCCAACATGGCATCAAGGAGAAGGTAAAAGTGTACGTGCTGGACTAACATACGTCCCCCTTGCAAGGGGATATTTCCCTGTCTTTTTCCTCATACTAAAAGGGAAAGGCGGGGATTCTTTTGTATGGCTGGTTATTGTTGGGCGGCTTGCTTCTGTTCATGCTGATTGTTCTGACGCCACTGCGAATCGAATTGGCGTATCGGCGGGTAAGCGACAACGATTACGTAAACATTCAGGTGAGCGCCTGGTTTCGTCTGGTTCGCTTTTCCTATGAACTTCCAGTGATGAAGCTGCTGACAGGTCGGGCGGGTTCGGCGGTGTTTGCCGATGTAAAGCGGGAGATGGGGCAAAAACAAAAGGATAGTCAGAAAAAAATTACATACCCCGACGTAAAAACCATGTTAAAGAAGTATAAGCAGTTTCAACGGCGTGTGCTCGACCTGCGCGAAACCATGAAGTGGATGATGCGCAAGATCCGCTGTGAACAAATCGAATGGCATACCCGGTTGGGGTTTGGCGAGGCTGCATCCACCGGTGCGTTGACCGGATTGGTCTGGGGAATCAAGAGTGCCCTCGTGACCAGTATCTCCCACTACATAACGCTCAGGACGGTGCCCCGTCTCAGCGTGCAGCCGGTTTGGAATGGGGAAGTGATCCAGACCCAGTTTCGTTGTATACTCCGGTTTCGGTTGGGATACGCTATGGTAGCAGGGGTCCGCATCTTGCTGAAAACGAGGAGAAGAGGACGTGAGCGAAAATGGCAGACCACCCCATCCAGGGCATGATGAAGACGACGATGGAAAATTTGAAACAAATGGTGGATGTAAATACAATCATCGGTGATCCCATTGAAACGCCGGACGGCAGTGTGATCCTGCCGGTATCCAAAGTGGGATTTGGCTTTGCGGCCGGGGGCAGCGAGTTTGAATACGCCCACGATTATCACCCCTCCCAGGTCAGCCACCCGTTTGGAGGAGGCAGCGGCGGTGGTGTCTCGATCACACCGGTTGCGTTTCTGGTTGTCGGCAAACAGGGGATACGCTCCATCCCGCTTGAAAACGAGACCCACTTGTACGATCGGATTCTTGACACCGTTCCCCAGTTTATCGAAAAGATTCAAGGAATGTTTGGAGCAAATAACCAGCAGCAGGCAAAGTCGACAACGACCATCGTGACACATGCCGACGAGGATGATTTCGTCATTCAACGAGGGTAACCCCAACATTGGAAATAAGGAACGGCATCCGCACAGGATGCCGCCTTACAGCAGCTCTCCCGAAGTCGCTCCTGGCAAGCGCGAGTCGGGAGAGTTTTTTTGAAGTTATTCCAGCTCGATCAATAGGTCGCCCGCTTCAACCGTATCGCCCGCCTTGACGTAAATCGTTTTGACGGCAGCATCGGCTGGCGCCTGCAGCGTTGTCTCCATCTTCATTGCTTCACTTACCAAAAGATGCTCCCCTTTTCTCACCTTGTCTCCTTCTTCCACCAGTACTTTCAATACCTTTCCTGGCATGGAGGCGCCGACGTGATGGGGATTTTTGGCGTCCGCCTTGACCCGCTGCTGCTCCGAGATTTGCGCTGCGTGATCGCGCACCTTGATCTCACGGGGCTGTCCGTTCAGTTCAAAGTAGACGATGCGGTGGCCGTCCGGCTGCAGATCACCCACGGCGACCAGTTTGATGATCAGGGTTTTGCCGCGTTCGATGCTGACCGACGTCTCTTCGCCCGGCCGCAGTCCGTAGAAAAAGGTGGGCGTGTCCAAATACGACAAGTCGCCGAATTCCTTCAGGCTTTGGTCATACTGCAGGAAGACCGATGGGTACATGATGTAGGAGAGTACATCCAGCTCGCTTGGTTCGCGCCCGATTTTCTCCATCAGTTCCTGCTTGACCTGGTCAAAGTCGACAGGGGCCAGCAGTTCGCCCGGTCGCGCTGTGAACGACTCGCGCCCTTTCAGCACCAGCTCCTGCAGCCGCTTGGGGAACCCGCCCGGCGGTTGACCGAGGTAGCCCTGGAAAAACTGAACCACCGAATCCGGGAAGTCGAGACGTTCCCCTTTTTCGTACAGGTTTTCTTCAGTCAGATTGTTCTGTACCATGAACAAGGCCATGTCGCCCACTACCTTGGAGGATGGCGTCACCTTGACGATGTCGCCAAACAGCCGGTTTACGGTCGCGTACATCGCCTTGATTTCCTCCCAACGCCCCCCTAATCCAACCGCTTTGGCCTGTTGTTCCAGGTTGGAGTACTGGCCGCCCGGCATCTCGTGGATGTACACTTCGGCGTTGCTTGCCTTCATGCCGCTCTCGAATCCCTGGTAGAGTGGTCGGATGTCTTCCCAGTATTCGGCCAGTCGGTTAAACGCATTCAGATCAAGGCCGGTATCACGCTCCGTCCGCTCCAGAGAGGCGATCAGCGCGTTGATGCTGGGCTGTGATGTGAGCCCGGACAGGGAGCTGACGCAGGCGTCGACGATGTCTACGCCGGCTTCGATGGCCTTTAACAGCATCGCGCCGCCGTTTCCTGACGTATCGTGGGTGTGCAGGTGGATCGGGATGCCGATCTCCTGTTTCAGCGCGCGGATCAGTTCGTAGGCGGCATAGGGCTTGAGCAAACCGGCCATGTCCTTGATCGCCAGGATGTGCGCGCCCGCCTTTTCCAGTTCCTTGGCCAGGTCCACGTAGTATTTCAGTGTGTATTTGGTTTTGCTTGGGTCGAGGATATCGCCTGTATAACAAATGGCCGCCTCGGCCACTTTGCCCGACTCGCGTACGGCATCAATTGCCACCTGCATGTTGGGAAGCCAGTTCAGGCTGTCAAAGATGCGGAATACATCGATGCCGTTTTCGGCCGACGCTTTCACGAAGGCCTGAATGACATTGTCCGGGTAGTTGGTATAGCCGACGGCGTTGGCTCCCCGCAAAAGCATCTGGAACAACACGTTGGGGATTTTTTCCCTCAAGAGCTGCAGCCTGTCCCACGGCGACTCCTTGAGGAAGCGCATGGCGGTGTCAAAGGTGGCGCCTCCCCACATCTCCAGTGAAAAGAGGCCGTGGGCCAGTTTGCCGGTCGCTTCGGCAATCGCCACCATGTCGTACGTGCGAACCCGCGTTGCAAACAGGGACTGATGGGCGTCGCGGAAAGTGGTGTCGGTGACGAGCACTTTCTTCTGCGCCTGAATCCACTTGACCAGACCGTCTGCCCCTTCCCGCTCCAGGATTTGTTTGGTGCCGTCCGGATAGGGTTGGGAATATGGGGTTTTGGGAATCCGCGGATAGCCGATGCGCGGTTTTTTCTCCCCCTTTGGCAGATCGGGATAGCCGTTGACAATCGTGTTGCCGATATAGTTGAGCAGTTTGGTTCCGCGGTCCTGTCTGCCGGGGAAGATGAACAGCTCCGGTTTGCTGTCGATAAACGAGGTGTCGTACTGTCCGCTGAGAAAGTCGGGATGAGTGACGACGTTCTCCAAAAACGGCAGGTTGGTTTTGACACCGCGGATGCGGAATTCGCGCAGCGTTCTCAGCATTTTGCGGGCCGCCTGCTCAAACGTGTCCGCATAGGTGGAAATCTTGACCAGCAAAGAGTCGTAGTAGGGTGTGATGATGGCACCGGGGTAACCGTTGCCTCCGTCAAGCCGTACCCCAAAACCGCCGCCGGAACGCCAGGCCAGCAGCCGACCGGCATCGGGGACGAAGCCGTTTTCCGGGTCTTCGGTCGTGACGCGGCACTGGATCGCGTAGCCGTTCATCCTGATCTCCTGCTGCGAGCGAATGCCGATCTCCGGATCGGAAAGGGAATATCCTTCAGCGATGCGGATTTGCGCCTGCACGATGTCGATCCCGGTAATCAGCTCGGTTATCGTGTGCTCTACCTGAATCCGCGGATTTACTTCAATGAAGTAAAACTTCTGGTCGGGTGTGAGCAAAAACTCTACAGTCCCGGCGTTGGTGTATCCGGCTTCTTTCATCAGCTTCAGCGCGGCCTGGCATATCGCTTCCCTCAGCTCGTCAGACAGCGAGAGGCTTGGCGCCACTTCCACCACTTTCTGATGGCGGCGCTGGATCGAGCAGTCCCGCTCGTAGAGGTGGACAATATTGCCGCTCTGATCCCCCAGGATTTGCACTTCGATATGCTTGGGATGTTCGAGATAGCGTTCCAGGTAAACGGCTGCGTTCCCGAAGGAAGATCGCGCTTCCGAGCGGGCCCGCTCCAGGGCATCCTGCAGTTCAGCCTGATTCCGCACGATCCGCATGCCGCGTCCGCCGCCGCCCGATACGCCCTTGATGATCACCGGGTAGCCGTGCTCCTTGGTAAACAGCATCGCTTCCTGCAGCGTCTCAATCGGTTCGGGTGTGCCGGGAATAACCGGGATACCTGCCTTGACCGCCATATTGCGGGCCTGAACCTTGTCCCCGAACTTCTCGATCAGCTCTGGAGACGGTCCGATAAAGATAATGCCCTCTTCCTGACAGCGGCGCGCAAAATCTGCGTTTTCCGCCAGAAAACCGTAACCGGGATGAATCGCGTCGATGTCATTGCGTTTGGCGATCTCGATGATGCTTTCAATGTCCAGATACGCTTCAATCGGTCCCTTGCCTGCCCCCACCAGATACGATTCGTCCGCTTTGAAGCGGTGGATGGAGACGTTGTCCTGTTCCGAGTAAATCGCTACGGTGCGAATGCCCAGTTCAGTGGCCGCCCGAAAGATCCGGATGGCGATTTCGCCGCGGTTGGCGACCAGCAAACGGTTGATTTTTCTTTGTGTCATGATTTCCCCCTACCTCCTGATTTTTCGGATTTCTCTTTTCTGTCTTTATTTTAAATATACAAAAATATTAATGTATTTTCAGTCATTTTATCTGGAAAAATTGATTTTTCCGGTCAATTAAGGAGGAATTGGCTGATCGCGCACAGGCTGTATACAACTTCGTTTTCCAGGGAAGGGTGAATCTCCATAAAACTTGTCAAGACTGCCGTAATACTTGTTTTCGTAGATGTAATGCGGAACCAAAATAAATATCTCGATAGAAGTAATTGCCACTTCGGTATTCGAGTTGTTTTGAACCACTCAATAATGGTTGAACGGATGCATCGTCGAAGAACTGGAGCGCACCGACTGATGAAACCGGGGTTCGTGATGCTGGTCACGATGTTGATCAGCTCGAATGAGACGGTCTCGTATGCTGCCAGACTGTCGGGAGCGAGTTGGCGATGGGGGCGGGTATCGTGTCGGCCTGCTGATCATCCTGAATACATGACGCTTCCCTTGCCCACAATGGGTAAAAAGAACGGAGGAAGTGTGATGGAACTTTTGCAACTGGAGCCGGCTCAGTTGTGGCGGCTCATGATTCCTCCCCGCATGCGGCTGTTTGACGAGGATGTTCCACCCGATGAACTGATCTTTCGCTATCGCGGCAGCGTCTATTTCGTCAACAACGACGGCTCGGTCGTCGCCCTGGCCGAACCCGCCCAATTGGAACGGATGACCCTGGACCGCCTGCTGGACTGCCTGCTGGCATCGGAGGATACGTACGATTTTGACGACAACGGCGTGTTTGACATCGGTGCCGTTCTTCGGCAGATGGGGTATGTCGTCTCATGCGACGGGCAATCGGACCGTGCGGACTATACAGTGGAACTGGTGGATACGGTTGCTGCTGATCCCGCCATCATCAAATACGACTTGTCCCGCGTCAGCTTTGTGTTTGCGCTCTACCACGCCCTGCTGCGCTGTGCGCGGTTGAACGAGCTGGCAGGAGGTGACAGCGAGTTTGCCGTCTTGCGGCTCGAGCCGTGCAGTTCTTCCCAATCTCATAGTGAAAGAAAACAAAAGATCGTGTATGATGATAGTGTACATAATATTGATGGGAACCAGGAGGGAAAACCATGACTGCTGTAGTGGAACGCCAAGGAGCATTTCAGTTTAAAGGTCCTGTCACCCTGCTCGGACCGGAGTTGAAAGCTGGTGACAAAGCCCCCAACTTTACGGTGCTGGCCAACGATTTGTCACCGGTTACCCTGGACGATTCGAAAGGGATGATACGCATCATCTCGGTCGTTCCTTCTCTGGACACCGGTGTTTGCGATGCCCAGACGCGCCGTTTTAACGAGGAGGCGTCAAAACTGGAGGGAGTGAAGGTGCTGACCATCTCGGTCGACCTGCCGTTTGCACAGTCCCGCTGGTGCGGCGCTGCCGGCATTGACAAGGTGCAGACTCTCTCTGACCATCGCGATTTGTCGTTTGGCCTCGCTTACGGCGTGGTCATTAAGGAGCATCGGCTGCTCAGCCGCGCCGTCTTCGTGGTGGATGCCAACGATACAGTGGTGTACGCCGAATATGTGCCGGCTGCCGGAGAGCATCCGAATTACGAAGCGGCGATCGAGGCTGCCAAGGCGGCAAGATAAACAAGATCCGAAATCTGAAAGTATCGGCCCGTCCCCATCGGGGACAGGGCTTTCTTTTACGTTTGCCTTGTCGCAACCAACGTTGTACGTTTTTTCAGTTGATCCAGAGCTTGACCGGGGGAGTCGAATGATGAATGAACTGCTGCGTTTTCAGGTGACGGCGGAGGAAGCGGGGCGGAGTTTGCGTGATGTGCTTCAAGGCGGGTACGGTTTGTCGCGGCGGCTTTTGAACCGGGCCAAATACGAGGGCGTAATTCGTGTCAACGGAAGGCTGGCACGGGTCACCTGCAAGGTGCAGGCAGGGGATGTGGTGACGGTGGAACTGCCCCCGGAGCGATCGGACACGATTCTCCCTCAGCCCATGCCGCTGGCGATTCGTTTCGAGGACGACGACATGATGGTGATCAGCAAGCCGGCCGGCCTGGTTGTTCATCCGACACGCACCCATCCGGACGGTACCTTGGCCAATGGTGTGATGGCCTACTGGATGGAAAAAGGGGAAGCGCGCCGCTTTCGCCCGGTCAATCGGCTGGATAAAGACACGTCCGGCCTGATCCTGATCGCCAAAAACCAATGGGCACATGAATCCTTTTCCCGCATGCAGCGGGAAGGGACGATGAAGCGGACCTATCAGGCCGTGGTACACGGGGTGGTTGCGCGCGATGAAGGGGAGATTGCGGCTCCAATCGGTCTTCGTCCCGGTTCGATCATTGAGCGGACGGTTCGTGACGACGGCCAGTTCGCACTCACCCAATACCGCGTCCTGGGGCGGGGAGCCGGTCTGACCTGGGTGGAACTGCGGCTTCAGACGGGACGTACCCACCAGATACGTGTTCACCTCAGCTATCTGGGACATCCGCTGGTCGGCGATGACCTGTATGGCGGAAAGCGCGACTTGATTGACCGGCAGGCGCTGCACGCTGTCCGGCTGCAGTTTGACCATCCGCGGACGAAACAGACGCTCTCTTTTGAAGATCCGCTGCCTGCCGACATGGCGGATTTGGTGAAAAAATGTAGATAGTTCTTGTTGAAGGGATCTGGAAAAAAGAAAGCGTTTCCGTTAAGATAATGAGTAGGAGGTACGGAAATGAACGCTGCTGATTCCCGCTATGCGTCCGAACGGTACGTACTGGCGACCGGGTTTGCCCAGCTGCCCAAGGGCACGCCGCTGTCAGAACAGCAAAAAGTGTTTGCCTGTTCGCTGGTCTTTGACCGGGAAGAGGACCGGGTGACAGATGCTTCGTTCACCTTTCTGATGGGATTGACGGAAGCGTTTTTGCGCAACCTGGTGATTGGACGGCGGCTGCCTCACGAATGGAACAAACTGCAGCATGACGTTCGGGAGCGCTTTCTCGTCCCGACGCAGGGAGCGATACTGCAAGCGCTGCGGGCGGCAGTGGATCGTTACGCGGAAGCGAAACAGCGGGCGTAAGCAAGCCGTACCGCGCATGCATCTCTGAAAAAACGACTGGTTATCTACGGGGAAAGGTTCCGTCACAAGACCTTTCTCGTTGGAGTAGATAGGGCCCAGTTTAGCGCCTTTTCCTGCTGCTGGAGGGAGGAATGTCCCGAGGCAGGCAGGGTCGGTGCTGCTGGGCTTTTTTTACATGTTTCTGTGCCTGCTGCGCACAGGAAAGGGAGGTGAATGGATGAAACTGGTTTCCTACCGGCGTATCGAGGAGGAAGGAGCTTCTTGGCGGGCAGGGCTGCTGGTCAGCGAGGGAGTGCTCGACATTGCGCGGGCACTCGCGGGAGCTCCGGACAATATGCTCGGCCTGTTGACGCAATGGGAAAGCTGGCACGGCCCACTGAAGCAATTGGCTTTAAAGCGAGCTGTCGGGGAAGCGATTCCCTGGCAGCATGTCCGGCTCGGTCCCCCGCTGCCGCGGCCGAACAGCTTCCGCGACTTTTACGCCTTTGAAGAGCATGTCAGGAGAGCCAGGGAAAGGCGCGGGCTGACGATGATACCGGAGTGGTATCACTTCCCCGTCTTCTACTTCTCCAATGCATCCTCTTTTGTTGGGCCGGAGGCGGAAGTTGTCCGCCCGCGAGCAACCCGCTGGCTGGATTATGAGCTGGAGATCGCCTGCGTCATCGGCAAGGGGGGGGTGGACATTCCGGTGGAACAGGCGGATCAGCATATCGCCGGATTCTCCATTCTCAACGATTGGAGCGCGCGCGATCTGCAGCGGGAGGAAGTGAAGGTAGGTCTGGGACCGGCGAAGGGAAAAGATTTCGCCACCTCGCTGGGGCCGTATCTGGTGACACCTGACGAGCTGGATGACGTGCGCATCGCCGGAGAGCGGGGTGCCCGCTATGATTTGACGATGACAGCGAGGGTGAACGGCAGGGAGTATTCGCGTGGAAACTTCCGCGACATCTACTACACGTTCGCCGAAATGATTGCTCGTGCTTCTGCTGACTGTCCGCTCTATCCGGGTGATGTGATCGGCTCCGGTACAGTCGGCACAGGTTGTATCCTGGAGCTGGGCGAGGAGTTTCCATGGCTTCAACCTGGCGACGTGGTAGAACTGGAAGTGGAGCGCCTCGGCGTTCTGCGCAACAGGATCGCAGCCAACCAAGATCAGAAGGGAGAGTGAGCACATGCCGTTTTATCATCGGTTGGGAAGTATCCCCCACAAGCGGCACACGACGTTTTACAAGCCGAATGGCCAGTTGTTTCGTGAACAGTTGATGGGCACCAAAGGGTTTTCCGGGATTCAGTCCATTCTGTACCATCACAATCCGCCGACACAAGTGCGGGAAGCGAAGCGCTACGCCGCCCTCAACCTTGAGTTTGTACCCGATGAAGTATTGAAACATCGCCATTTCCTCACGTTTGACCTGCCCCCTGGCGGTGATCCGATCAGCGGCCGCAAGTATTTGCTTGGCAACAACGATCTGCTGATCGGCGTTTGCGCACCGACGGAGAAGATGGACTACTTCTACCGCAATGCGGAGGGGGATGAACTGCTGTTCGTTCACGAAGGGGAAGGGGAACTGCAGACGATTTTCGGGACGATCCCGTACCGGAAAGGAGATTATCTGCTGATCCCGATCGGTACTACTTACCGGATTGAGCCAAGCAGCAAACAAAGCCGCTTCCTGGTGGTGGAGTCGCAAAACGAGATTGTCACGCCAAAACGTTACCGCAACGAACACGGACAGCTTCTGGAGCACTCCCCGTTTTGCGAACGGGACATCCGTCCTCCTCAGCAGTTGGTCACCCATGACGAAGCGGGAGATTTTGAAGTCCGGGTAAAGAGAAACGAGACGCTGTACAGCTATCGGTTTGACTTCCATCCGTTTGATGTGGTTGGTTGGGACGGCTATCTTTTTCCCTATGCCCTCAGCATCTACGACTTTGAGCCGATCACGGGACGGATTCACCAACCGCCGCCGGTCCATCAAACGTTTGCCGGACATAACTTTGTAGTCTGTTCATTCGTACCGCGGCTCTACGATTACCATCCGCAGGCCATACCTGCTCCGTATTACCACAGCAACGTGGAGAGCGATGAAGTGCTTTACTACGTGGACGGCAACTTCATGAGCCGCAAGGGAGTGGTCGAAGGGTCGATCACGCTGCATCCGATGGGGATTCCACACGGGCCGCATCCGGGAAAAATCGAGGCGAGCATTGGCAAGAAGGAGACGAAGGAACTGGCTGTGATGGTGGATACGTTCCGCCCGCTTAAGGTCACCCGTCAAGCGTTGGAAGTGGAAGATCCGGATTACATGTACAGTTGGCTGCCGGCACAGGAGTAACGCTTCCCGGCGACTCTCAAACAAGCAGCGTGTCCAGTAATGTTGAAGGAGGATATGCACGTGGAAATCGACGTCGGCCGGATTACGCGCCAGGAGAAGTACAAACTGCTGATAGGCAGCGTCGTACCGCGGCCAATTGCCTGGGTCAGCTCGGTCAGTGAGGCAGGAGTGGTAAATGTTGCGCCGTTCAGCTATTTTAATGTCGCCTGCATCGATCCGATGATGGTCTCCATCGCTGTTGCACGAAAAGCGGGCGCGGTCCCCAAGGACACTTCGCACAACATTCAGCAAACCGGCGAGTTTGTGGTCAACATGGTAGATGTCAGCAACGTGGATGCGGTCAATCAGTCTTCGGCCGATTATCCGCCGGAGATAAGCGAAGCACAGGAGCTCGGCCTTACGCTTATCCCTGCGGCAGCGGTCAAAGTGCCGCGGATCGGCCAATCACGGCTGCACTTTGAATGCCGGCTGCATCAGGTGGTGACGCTGGGCGATCCGGCAGCATCTGATTTGATTATCGGCGAGGTGGTGCACGTGCATGTCGATGACGACCTGTATTACGAAGGCAAAATCGACGTGCAGAAGCTGGCGCCCGTCAGTCGGCTGGCCGGCCACACCTATGCCAAAATCGGCGAGATGTTTGACCGGCCGCGACCTGTGTACGGAAAAAGCGAGTAAAGGGACAGGGGCGATTCTTCCGGCATCCCGGAAGAATCGCCCCTTTTTTGACGGATAGACAAACCTGTTTTCCAGATGAAGGGTGCCAATTGTCCGTGACGAGCGCCTTTGCCTGGCCAGCCGGGCGACAGAAACGTGGAGGCCCGTCAAGACCGTGTGTCCTGGCTTTCCCGAAGTCCGCCGTTCAAGGGGTATAGCGGGAGATGCTGTCGGGGCGGACCGTGCGCCCGTATTCACTTGACGTGCCGAAGTTGGCCGGTGTGCCGTACGGTGTGTACGGCGGCAGCCGGCCATCGGGCGGGATCACGTTGATTTGATAGTAATACCCCTGATCGCTGTGTATGGCCGGGTCGGACAGGTTGTGTCTGGCTGACAGGCTGCATCCTGCGTTGAGCAGTGCCGGCAGCAGCGCCGCACTGACAGCCATCGCGGTTGTAGTCAGTTTGTTCATCTCGCTCACCTCATTGTTAGCGTGGTCACACCCCCTTTCTTTCATTCGCCCCTCTTTGCCGGCACAGTTCAAGATCATCACTTCCCCGACTCCGTCTAAAGTCGGAAGGAGAATCCCACCCGAGCCAGTTTTGTGGGGGGAGAAGGTTGGGTATCGTGTAGGTAGACAGTCTGGAAACAAGAAGGGAATGATGGGGATGAATCGCTTATACCGATCGCGAGATGACAAGAAATTGTTTGGCCTGTGTGGCGGATTTGCCCGGTACGTGGGGATCGACTCGACCTGGGTGCGGCTGGGCTTTATCCTGCTTGTGATGTTTACAGGAGTGCCGATCCTGTTCTACCTGCTCGCTGTGCTGATTGTACCCAAAGAACCGCACTGGATGTCCAAGGACGATCCGCTGCACAGCGAATGGGCTCGCTGGGCTGTCGACGATCTGGATCAAGAGATCGACCGACTGGAAAAACGGGCCCTGAAGCAGGAAGTCTATCGCCTCCGCCGGGAACTGGCCAAATATCAGACACTGTGAGAAAAACATCGTGCTGCCTGCACAAATTGGCGGGAAACATTTGCTAACTGCCGCATACCATGTAAGGTGGAAGGAAAGCTCCTTACATAGGGAGGGTGAAGCAGTGTATCTCGGAGTGTTTGACCTGCGTCAGCGTCTGGAGCAGACGCGAAAGATGCTGCGTGAAAAGCAGCATCTGAAAGAGTTGATCGAAGAAGACATCCGCGAACTGGAGAAAGATGTACAGGCATTGGAAGAAATGCTGGTTGCCTGTGCCGATAAAACGACACCATAATTAAGAATCAATCGAATTCCTGCATGGATGTCTCGCAAGATGGCAGCCTGACCAGCTCCATCTTTGTCTTCGTTTGCAGCGCGATTGATCCTGCGGCCGGCCCGGCACTAGCCGGTTCCCGGCCTCTTTTTGTCTGCTGATCCGGCTGCACGTGTGCGGGTGCCGCATGTTGCCACTACCGTTGTCACGTGTTAGGATGGATGCCAGGAGAAGTGCTTGCGAGGAGGGTGCAGGAGTGGACAAGTTTCAAGATTATCTGAAGCGGTATCAAACCGAGATTGATCAGGATATAAAAAAGCGAACGGATTTTCTCTACAATCAGATCATCGCTCAGGGACTTGGCGGGGCCGTGGTTGGCATCTCCGGCGGGATCGACAGTGCAGTGACCGCGGCACTTTGTGTACGAGCCCTCGGTTCTGACCGGGTGATCGGCGTATGGATGCCCGCTTATTCGCAGCAGGTGCATGCCGAAGATGCGCACAAGTTGGCGGAGGCGATCGGACTGAATCTGGTCACGGTCGATTTGGTGCAGACGTATGACGCGATTGTGGCTGAACTGAACGGCGTCCTTCCCCTGGATGACAAGACCAAGGGGAATACAAAGGCGCGCTTGCGCATGACTGCGCTGTACGCGATCGCCAATCAAAAAGGCTATCTGGTGGTGGATACCTGCAATCGCAGCGAAATCTACATCGGTTACATGACCAAAGGCGGGGATGGACTGGCCGATCTCAATCCGGTAGCCAGCCTGACCAAACACGAGATTCGTCTCCTGGCCGCTGCCTTGGGGATTCCCCAGTCGATCATCACCAAAGCGCCCTCTGCTGATTTGTGGGCGGGGCAGACCGACGAACAGGAAATGGGGTTCACCTACGAAGAGTTGGATCGTTATCTGATCACCGGCGAGACCTCTCCGGAGGCCCGCGAAAAAATTGAACGGCTGCACCGCATGTCGGAGCACAAACGTCAGCTGATGCCGAGCATATGAAGGTTCCCGATGAAACAAATATCACGGGTTCGCCGTGTTCATGAGCTCATCCGCCAAACATGAACAGCGTTGATTCCGGCGATCGTTTGTACGATAATATCATGTGTGCATGGATTCCTTTTGGAATAAAAGGAGGTAGAGGCTTATGTCCACGACGGATCTGATGCTGCGTACCAACCTGGAAGGGCGCGTACTGCGCACACTGCAGGCGTATTTCCGCCGTTCCAATCTGGTCCTGCTTAGGGAAAGTCTCTGGGCAACCGGTTTATCGGAAGACCAGGTGGAGGAAATCATCTCTCTTCTGGAGCAAAAATATACGGTCAGCGAAATCATGGACATCCTGCGTGAGAAAAACGTGTTTGACCAGCCGGCTTCCTGAAGCGCGGATCGGCAAACCGGCTTAAAACGACCGGCCTCTTGAAGCAAGGAGCCGGTCGCCTTTGTTTCCCGTCTCGCCGGAGTCCTCCCGATGCAGCCTGACGAGCTGATGTTCACGCTTCTCATGTTGCTCGGACGGACGAGCGGCCAATGCGCGAAATGTGGTGAAAAACCTTGCAAGAATTTATCCAGATGATTGATCCCTACGTTGCGGCATACGGTTATGTCGCCCTATACCTGCTGTTTTTCCTGGGGATTTTGGGGATGCCGCTGCCCGAGGAAACCCTGCTCGTCTTTTCCGGCTTTCTGGTCTCCATTGGCGAGCTGGAACTGGTACAAACAATCCTCGTCTGTTACGTTGGTTCGATCAGCGCGATGACTTTGGCTTACTGGATCGGACGGACGCTGGGCTACCCGTTCATCGAAAAATACGGAAGACGGTTTGGTTTGGGGTATGCTTTGTATAAGCGAACCGAAGAATGGTTCGCCCAAGTCGGAAAGTGGTCGCTGCCGATTGGCTACTTTATCCCCGGAGTCCGCCAGTTTACGGCGTATTTTGCCGGCATAACCAAGCTGCCATTTCCGCAGTTTGCCCTCTTTACGTACAGTGGCGGCCTGTTTTGGAGCGCACTCTTTGTGACGCTCGGCTGGCAGTTGGGGGCACGCTGGGAGCAGTTGTTCCAACTGATTGCCCGCAATTTGACCCTGGTATGCCTGGTTTTGCTGGCCGTGATCGTGGTTTGGTCGTGGCTGCGCGGCAGACGCCGGGAAGGAAATGAGGAAAGCAGGCCGTTTTCCCGTACCAAAGAGGAGGGAACCCGATGAGCGAACAGAACGACCAGCAAACGATGCAGGATGAAAGGCCGTATCCCGTTGTTCGGGAACAGAGTGAACTGATTCCGTTGAAGCTGCCCCGCAAGCATCAGCGGTACTATGACAAGCTGCGGAGCAAAATCGAGGAGTTTGTCAGAGAGAAAGGGGCAAGCAGCAAGACGGCGGAATACCTGCTTTTGGCACCCGACTTGTTCGTGCTGCTTGCCCGCTTGATGCTGGACAAGCGTGTTCCCGTTCAGGCCAAGGTTGTCGCCGGTGCAGTCGTTGCCTACTTTTTGTCTCCCATTGACTTTATACCCGAACTGCTGACCGGTCCGCTGGGGTTTTTGGATGACATCGTACTGGCTGTCTACGCTCTGCGGCGCATCCTAATCGACGTGGATCGTCAGGTTGTGTTGGAGCATTGGAACGGCAAACAGGATCTGCTTCAGACGATCAGCAGGGTGATCGAGAAGGCTGACGATCTGGTCGGCCACAAGGTACTGAGCAAGCTGGAACAAAAACTGAACGACAGCCTGCGGAAATAACACAGTACACGAGAAGACCGCAGGAGAGGAGACGGAAGGGATGCGGTATCTGCACGATTATTCAGAAGGGGAGCGAATGATCGGCTTTTGTCTGATCAGGAGCCGGGAGGTGGCGGTTGCCAGCAACCAGAGTGAATACATGAATCTGGAGTTAAGCGACCGTTCGGGCAGTTTGCCGGCAAAGCTGTGGGATGTGACAGAAGAGCAGAAAGCGTTGTTTCAGGTAAAAACAATCGTCAAGGTCGACGCGCTGGTCCAGTCGTACAAGGGAAAAAAACAGCTTGTCATCCAGCGGATACGGCTGGCGGTACCCGCCGACGAGGTGTCGATGGAATCGCTGATCCCCACCTCCCGGTTCCCGGCTGACGACCTGTGGCAGCGTCTTATGTCTTATGTCGGGGAGATTGAAAGCGTGACGCTGCGTGCCATCGTCGAACAGATTCTCTCGGACGACGATTGCGCGGATCGGCTGCGCTGTTATCCCGCAGGCGTGCGGATGCACCACAACTACTACCTTGGCCTTTTGGAGCACATTGTTTCCCTGCTTGCGCTGGCAGAACGCTTGCTTCCGCTCTATCCGCTGGTGGAGCGGGACGTGTTGTATGCTGCCTGCATCCTGCACGATATCGGAAAACTGGACGAGCTGTCCGATCCGATTGCCCCGGACTACTCCACTCCGGGACAGCTGATTGGTCACTTGGTAATGGGAGTGGAACGTGTCAATGAAGCATGCCGCCGGCTTTCCATCAGTACGGAAGAGAAAGACGTGCTTCATTTGAAACACTGTATGCTGAGCCATCACGGCGATGTGGAATTCGGGTGGGGCAGTGCGGTCTCAGGCAAAACCCCGACTGCCGTGCTGTTCCACTATCTGGATCAGATTGACAGCAAAATGAACGCCCTGCAGCAGGTTCTGCATGGTGTGTCGGAAGAGGAAGAATGGGTCTTTGCCCCCGCTCTGCGCCGAAAAGTGTGGCGCGGATTTTAGAAATGGAGAGCGGCAGGATAGCTGCCTTCGTGTGGCGGAGTTGTCAGGCATGTGCAGCAAGGAGCATGTGCAGACAACTCTTTTGCCTTTGCCGGGTAGGAGTTTTGTGCTTTTTGTAGAATACCTTGCTTAGCCCCTGCTTTGCTCCCGCAGGGGTATGGAAAACTCTCGATAGGAGAATGTTCATGAGACGGCCAACCTACACCATCACGAGCATCATGAAAAAAGTCTTTCGGCCAGGGGAGCGCTCCCTTTCGCGCAGTGAAGTGACAGAGCGGCTTGAGGCGGGATTGCGCGCGGCTGGTTTGGCCGAAGACGGTGAAGCGTTTTTGGCCAAGGTTCTTACGATTCCGAATTCACCTGTCCGCATCGGGCGGACAGAGGCCATCATCGAGCTTGTCCATCAGCCGCACCAGCTTTTTGATCTCGCCTACCGTTATCTTCGCGACGCTCACGCGCCCAAGACGATGGAACAGATTTCTCTCGAGCTGCGCAGACGCACCAATTTTTCATGGAACCAGATCGCGCGCATTCTCATACTGGAAAAAGACCCGCGCTTTGTCCGATACGAAGCGGATGAACGGTGGTTTCTGGCGGAATGGAAGCTGGCCAATGACCACGTCTACGAATATCTTGCGCGGATGGGAGTGAAGGTGCTGCCGCTGCGTGCGCTTGTCCATACATTGGAACAGGAAATCGGCCTGTCGCCACGAGAGTACATTTTTTTGCCGGAGCTTGACGATCGCTTTCAGGTAGAGAGCGGCGCCGTTCGGATTAGATCAGCGGAGCCGCCCGTCCCTGCCAGCGGGGCTGCGAGCGCAGCAGAGGCGACGGCAGAGGACGAAGCCGCCGCAGCGATGGAGCCCCCCCAGCCTACCGGATCACAACTTTCTTTGGAGGATGATTGTGTGATGAACACGACCGCTGAAAAGATCAATGTGCAGAAGGAAGTAGACGCACTGCTGAGGCAGGCGCTCACCCTGCTGGAAAGCCGTAACCAGGAAATGGGGCAGGAAGTGGTCAGCCACTTTCAGCAGAGCGATATGCAGGCGATTGCAGCGTTAATGAAGGAAAAACAGCACAATGATCAGGTGGTACTTGGCATCAAACAAGTACTGGCAAGTTTGAACCAGCAATGAAAGAAATCATGCCTTCGATCGATTTGACGCAACGGTTTGACCTCCTGAGGGAGATTATTGCCATATACCGCACGCGTCTAACACAACTGGAGGCAAAAGTAATCTCGTTGTTTGAAGCCAACGAGCTGGAGGCAATTGCCGACAGCATGCGCGAGAAAGAACGCATCGAACAACGAATAAAAAAACTGGAGCAGTTTGTCTCTCAATGGGAAGGACAGGGCGACTTTCGCATCGATTGACAATCCGCTTCCAGTAACGTTTTCATACAACGAAGGAACGATACGATTTGTTGTCAATCCTGGTTGCTTGCCGGGACGAAAGGAGAACCAACCCCTATGTCAGTCGGTAGGAACGAACTATGCCCTTGCGGAAGCGGAAAAAAGTACAAACGATGCTGCGGCCTCGTCACTTCGATCAGCCAGGTGCGTGAACAGAAGCTGCGGCAGGCACATAGAGACGCAGCCGAACGGCTGAACAAATACGTGGCAGCACACTTTTCCCGGGAGGAAATCGAACAAGCCAGACAGCGTTTTGTGCAGGAAACGGGGCTGTCTGTGGAGGAAGCGCAACATTCGCAATGGGCGGTACACTTTTACAATTGGTTCGTTTTTGACGATCGGAAACATGGCTCCACTGTGGTGGAAGCGTTTCTCAATACGGATGGGAGGCGGCTGGAAGGCGAAATAAAGGAAGCCTTCCGCCGACTTGTGCTTGGAATCTATGAGATCGTCAGGAGGGAGGGCGACCAACTGACAGTTCGTTCGCTCAAGCAGGGCGATTTGTTGGAAGTGGTGGCCCCCGATGGCGTCGTATGGGAACCGGGTCAGCTCCTGCTGGGGCGTTTGCTGCCGATCGGACAGCGTTATCAACTCTTCACCGGCAGCATTGTGCTGCCGGCGGCACTGAAACAGCCGTTTGCAGATTGGCTGTCAACGGTGGAAGAAAGCGATTTGTCCCGTTACACGACCAGGCTGTATCGGCTGTTGAGACAGCAGCGAAGCACTGCTCGGACAGTGGCCAAGCAGGAGGAGGAACTGGTACGTGCTGAATGGCGGATGCCCGATTGGGAGGCAATCCGTGAAACACTGCGCACTGACGCTTCGTTTGAGCTGAAAAAACGGGAGGGAGCGCAGGAGGTTTGGGTGTATGCCTCCCACAAGGAAGGCGGATTGCTTTCCACTCTGAACAAGGCGTTGGTGGAGCTGCACGAGGTAGCGGGTGAAGTGTTGGTAGAGGAAGCGAAACTGGTCTTTGAAGGGTTTCCTTCCGCCTTGTCGACGCTGGCGGAGAAACTTCCGCTTCCCGCTCCCGATGTGAAACATTCCATCGATAAACTGTCGTCCACCGGCACCAGGTTGACTCAGGGGACCATCTTTATCACCAGTCAGCCTGCGCTGCCGCCCAAAGTACTGCAGTGGGCCGTACAGACTTACTTTGCAGAAAAATGGCTGATCACCCCCCACGCCGAAATCGATCACCTCCCCCCGTTGTTGGCGGCTGCAGCTCAAGAAGAAGCCCTGCGGGGAAAATTGCTCCAGTTGGTGGGGAAGATCGAACGGGCCCGTGAGCAGGGAGTGGGCCCAGGGCGGTTTATGCGCTGGGAACTGATTCGGCCGCGTCTTGCGCTGCCCAACCGGGAGGTGTCCGTGCACAACCTGCTGAAACGGCCGCTGCTTGAAGGTCTTCCCGAGGGTTCGTTTACGGTTCACCCGGATCGGTTGTCCGACATTGCCACCTTTGTGCAGGAGATGACGGAAGGCAAGTCAGACTCGACCATGAAGAAGTACGACGAGGCGATGAACCTGTTCCGCAATTTTGTCCGCAGCGCTTTTGGCAGAGGATTTGCCTGGGCGCAGCTGCGGCCGGAAGAGGTGGCCTACTTCCTCGTTCACGACGTGTTGAATCGGGTCGATTCTCCGACCAAGACACTGGCCGGCAATCTGTTGTCGGTGCTTTCCGCCTTCTTCAAGTGGCTGGATAAACGCTATGAATTAACCCTTACCTCCCGGCTGCAGCCTGTTTTGACAGCTCTCAAGGAAGAGCTGCCGGAAGCCTACCGTCTGCGCGCCCAACTGCAGAAACAGGCGATTCCCCATTTGACGGACGCTTTGCTGCAGCCGGAACAGGTTGCAGAAGAGGTGCTTCTTTTCCTGTCGGAAGAGGGAGCCGGCTGGCGATTGAGCAGAAGCAGCGGCGAGGAGATCTTGGTGCAAACGGGACAATCCGATGAAGGACCGCCTGGCCGAGGCTGGCTCGTTATTGCCTTGATCGGACAGGCGCAAGACGGCTGCTGGCATCTCTTAGGCATACCCCAAGTGTACCCGCCGATTGTCGCTGAACTGCTCGGCGTGCGGGAAAACGTATTGATATAGGATGCATATGCTGCAGGGGCTGTCCGAAAGCCCCTAATAAACATCCCGTCCCACTTTGGATCGTGAGAGGGGATGTTTTTTCGTTGAAAGGTTGAAAAGAGAGACAATTCAGTTAAAAATATAGAAACCGAGACCAACGCGAAAAAGGGTGAAGGAGCATGAACAAACGTGATCATCAGGAAGAGCTGAATCTCGACGGACTTCGGGACGAAACCTTGGTCATACACGCGGATGACTGGGTTGCCAACGATGGAACGGTGGCTCCAGCGATTTACTACTCAGCCACGTTCACTGCACGAAATGCCACTGAGTTTGCGGAAATGGCAGGGACTCCTCGACATCCCCGATATTACACGCGTTACGGCAATCCCGTTCATGAGCGGGTAAAGAAGATCATGGCTGAACTTGAGGGGACAGAAACCGCATTGGTAACCGGCTCCGGGATGGGGGCGATTGCTACGACACTTCTCTCGCTCGTCAGCGCAGGCGACCATGTGATCGCACAGACGCGGCATTATATGAGTACCGCCAAAATCATGGACGAGATGCTGCCGCGATTTGGTGTGGAAGTGACATTGGTCGAGCAAGCCGACGTCACAGCGTTTGCCAAAGCTATTCGTCCCCATACAAAGCTGATCATGGTGGAGACACCTGCCAATCCGACTTTGGTGGTGACAGATCTGGCCGCCGTGGTGGAATTGGCCCGCCCGCGTGGCATTATCGTCGTTTGCGACAATACGTTTGCGTCGCCGATCAATCAGCGGCCTCATGATCTGGGGGTCGATGTGGTCATTCACAGCGCAACGAAATATTTGGGCGGCCACCATGATTTGACAGCGGGTGTGATCTGCACCAGCGAGGAGTTGGCCGAACGTATTTGGCACACGCATATCTCAATCGGCTCGGTCCTCTCTCCGATGGATGCGTGGTTGCTATTGCGTGGTCTGCGTACCCTCCCGATACGGATCGAACGCATCAACGCCAACGCCCTCGCCTTGGCCGAGTTTCTGGAGGCACAGCCGCAGATTGAGCGGGTGTATTACCCTGGTCTTGCCAGCCATCCGCAGCACGAATTGGCAAAACGCCAGATGCGGGGGTTCGGCGGAATGATCGCCTTTGCAGTCAAAGGTGGATATGACGCGACGCAGCGCTTCGTTTCTGCACTGAATCTGTCGCAAAATGCGGTCAGCCTGGGCGGGGTCGATTCACTGGTGGTACATACAGCGGCGATGTGGGAAGGAGTGATGACCGAGGAACAAATGCGGACAGCCGGGATTCCGTCCAATTTCGTGCGTTTCTCGGTCGGCCTCGAGCACATCGATGACCTGAAAGCGGATGTGCTGCAAGCGCTGCGGGAGGTTTGAGTCACCTGTTTTCATCATAACAAAAGGATTGTTACAATGGGGATAGGAAATCGTCAGATGCGGATTCTTGCGAAAAGATGTGCCGAAAGATAAAGGAAGTGGTGCGTTTCATGAACATTAGGCGTTGGTTGGCCATTGGCGGAGCCAATCTGGACGTCAAGGGAGGCCCTTACGCTGCTCTGCGCTTCGGCACCAGCAATCCAGGGGTGGTCACCACCGCAGCCGGTGGAGTAGCGCGTAACGTGGCGGAAAACATAGCCCGTCTGGGTGAAGAGGTGGCGCTTCTGGCGCTGGTCGGTGAGGACAACGACGGGGAATGGCTGCGGCAGAAGACAGCGGAGAGCGGAGTGGGAACGGTTGGCATGTTTCGGCTGGGCGGAAAACGCACCGGACGGTACTTGTCGATTCACAACGAAGCGGGAGAACTGGTCGTGGCGATCGCTGACATGGCGATCAACGAAGCGTGGGACGAGCCGCTGGTGAAAAGCGGGATCAAGATGATGGATGAGGACTGCGGCGTGTTTCTCGACGCCAACCTGCCCAAGCCGGTAATCGAACAGTTCCTTGCCGCGGCTTACCGCCTTGGATGCCCGGTTGCCGTCGATACCGTTTCGGTCAAGAAAGCGGAAGTGTGGCGTGGGCTTCTGAATGGCCTGACCCTGCTCACACCCAGCGAGGCAGAGGCGGAAGTGCTCACCGGCTTGACCATCTCCGATCCTTCAGATGTGGAGCGAGCAGCCGCTTCTCTGCTTGATCAAGGTGTAGAGCGGGTGATGATTACCTGCGGTGCCCGCGGTGTGTACGCGCTTTGCCGCTCGGAAGCTTGCTGGCTCCCTGCTCCGGCAGTCACGGTGCGCGATGTGACCGGCGCCGGAGATGCCTTTACAGCAGGCGTGATGTACGCCCTGATGCGTACCGATTCGCTTATTGAGCAGGCAGCATACGGCTTGGCCATGGCCGGTATTGCCCTGGCCAGCGAACACTCCGTCACGCACGACCTTAGCGTTGACAAACTGAATCAGACAAAGGAGGCCCTTTTACGTGAAACTGGACATCAAACCTGAGGTGGCGGAGGCGCTGAAGCAAGGAAAAGCGGTTGTCGCTTTGGAATCGACGATTATTTCACACGGCATGCCTTATCCGCAAAATGTAGAGACCGCGATCGCTGTTGAGGAAATCATTCGTCATGCAGGTGCCGTCCCGGCCACAATCGCCATTCTTAACGGGAGATGCAAAGTGGGGCTGACCCATGAAGAGATTGAGCAGTTGGCCCGGGCTGAAGGCGTGATCAAGACGAGCCGTCGCGATCTGCCTTACGTGACGGCGAGTGGACGAAACGGTGCCACGACCGTTGCTGGCACCATGATTATCGCCAATATGGCCGGAATTCGCGTCTTCGTAACCGGTGGGATTGGCGGCGTACACCGCGGTGCCGAACAGACGATGGATATTTCCGCCGATCTGAGCGAACTGGCCCGTACTGAAGTGGCGGTGGTTTGTGCCGGAGCCAAATCGATTCTCGACATCGGGCTTACCCTGGAATATCTGGAGACACAAGGTGTAACCGTACTGGGGTACAAAACAGATCGTTTTCCGGCGTTTTACACCCGCGACAGCGGCTTCCCCGTTCCGTATGCCCTTCACTCTGCGGCGGAAGTAGCGGAAGTGCTGGCCGAAAAGGCCCGGCTTGGCCTGGGAGGAGGTACGGTGATCGCCAACCCGATTCCCGAAGAGTACGCCCTTCCGGAAAGTGAGATCGGGGCCGCGATCGAAGCAGCCATTCGTGAAGCAAATGCGCGCGGCATCACCGGCAAGGAGGTTACGCCGTTTTTGCTGTCCAGGCTTGGCGAAATTACTGGCGGAAGAAGTCTGGAGGCCAACATCGCGTTGGTTAAGCACAACGCCCGGGTGGGAGCGGAAATTGCCCTGGAACTTGCCAATAGAATAGTCCCGAATCCCGTCGAACGGCCCCTGTCGCAGTAGATCTGCGGTAGGGGATTTTCCTTAAAGCAAACATTTTTCTACAAATGAATGGTCTGCTGTGGTAAAATGATGTGCAGGGTTTTAACCGCAGCCTGCTGCAGTGGCAGGCTGTCGCCAAAATGTTCCCGACCGAAAAAACGGACGGATTCGACTCAAATGACGCTTGCTGCGATTTCGAACGATTACATAGAAGGAGTTTGATCGGTTATGCCTGAGACGGTTGGAAACCGGGGCAGGGCTGCCAGTAGACGAACGAGGCCGTCGCGGCGTAAAAAATGGCGGCGACTCATTCCTATTTTCACGCTGTTCTTCATACTGGCCATGGGTGGAGCGGCTGCCGCTGTCTATTATCAGATTCATAACGCTATAGAGAATGTAACCAATAATCCGTATGAAACACCATCTGTCGATGGCGATACCAAAGAAACGAAGTATGACACAGAAAAACCTCTTTCCTTTGTCCTGTTGGGGCGGGACACCCGGAAACAGACCGGCTCGCTGAATACGGATGTCATGATGGTGGCCGTGGTCAACCCGGCGACCCAAAAAGTGACGATGGTCTCGCTGCCGCGCGACACCCGTGTCAAGATCCCTGGCTACCGCGGTTACCACAAGATCAATTCCGTGTTTGCCAACGGGGAGGCGGAGCGGCGCCAGGCGGAAGCGAGAGGACAGACACCGACGGAAAACGGGATCACGCTCACCAAGAAGACGTTGGAGCACATGCTGGGCATCCCGATTCAACACTATGTGGAAGTGGACTTTGAAGGATTCAAGGCAGTGATTGACGAACTTGGCGGAATCGAGGTTAATGTGGACCGCAAACTGGTCTACGACGACCCGAGCGACGGGACCCATATCTACCTTGAACCGGGACTGCAGCTGCTGAATGGTGAGCAGGCTCTTGGTTATGTACGTCACCGGATGGACAACAGAGGACCGAACTACTACTCCAGTGACTTTGATCGCAACCGGCGCCAGCAGGAAGTGGTCAAGGCGGTAGTAGACAAGATGACCTCGTTTGAAGGGATAGCGAAAATTCTGAGCGTGATCGAAACAGCCAGCCAGTACGTTCACACGGATCTGTCCAAAGAACAAATCAAAGGTTTGGTTTACGACTTCAAAAGCTTGCGCTCCGATGACATCACTGTGCTGGAAAACGGCGCTGTCTGGAATTCTGCCCTGAGCATGACACTCTTGCCGAAGGAAAACATGGAGAAGATTCGCTCTACGCTGATCAGCGAGATGGGGCTGACCATGACGGCAGAACTAAGTGACGCGGCCATAGCCGAATATGCTGCGGCAGAAGTGGTCAGAAGCAGCACGACTTCCAAATCGACACGTGCGCCTGCACAGAAAAAGCCGGAAAACAAGAAGGCAGCCGTTACGGAAAAAGAAGGAAACCGTACAGGTTCGGCAAAACCGGAGGGCGGAGCGGGTGCAGCTCCACCGCCGGATATTGACGTCCTCCCGCAGCAGCCGGGCGAAAGCGGTCCGCTGCAGCCGCCGGCAGGCGGAGAAAGCGGATCTGATGACGGCACTGCTCCTGCAGATGGCCAACCGACAGGAACCGGCGGCGGTAGTGAAGTCCCTCCTCCGGACATCGCTCCGCTGCCCGGAACCTTCCCCCCGTCAACCGGCGAGGGGGATGGGAATACGTCCGATCAGCAGACGACGGCATCGGCCGTGGGGAAACAAGACGGTCAAAAGGGATGAGAAAATCCTTTTTGACCGTTTTTTGTTTGCCGATGTGCTGTTTTTTGTCTCCTGAATAAATAAGGGGATTGGCAAAGCAAAAAATCGTGGTAAGATAGTCATACGGAGTAGACTGACACTTCTGAACTTTTGGATGACGGTGAGGAGGGATACGCATGACCCTGTTTCTGGTCAACCTGTGCCTGGCCATTGTCTTTCTTTATCTGATCAGTCGCCGTCAGAAAGGTGACAACACGATCTACGACGAAGAATACTTCCTGCGCAACCCGTCAGCCGTGGAAGAGTATCAACAGATGCCCGTTGAGTTTCAGAAAGCGTTCTTCCGTAAGCACAAGGATTGGATCAAAGATAAATATCTGCGCGGTGAAAGTTATGTCCTGGGCTTCTGCCCCAACAAGGAAATCCGCCGCGCCTGGCTCTCCGAATTCACAAGCCAAAAAGAGTGGAATCCCCCCTCTCCTTCTCGGTGAAGGAGAGGGTTTCTTTTGGGCCGATTGCAAACAATAGCTGTGAACCCATTGGCCAGAAGGATCGCAATGATCAAGTACGAACAGGAATTGATGGGCAATGCAGAGTTTGGCACCGATCTAAGATGCTTTTGAAATTAGCAGCGATTGGGCATACTGGTACAGGTGAAAAGCATCACCAATAACGACAAAAAGGAGGATTCTCAATGGCTGCACATCTTGGTGCGCACGAAACGATGGAACTGCATGAGGTGTTGACGGATACGGTTGACGGCATCAACCAGTTTGAGTTGTACCGTCCTTATGCCAAAGATCCGCAATTGCAGGCGATGATTGACCGGCACATTCAGTTTATGGTTCAGGAGTACAACAACATGGTCAATGCCTTAAATCAACAGGGCATGTCCCCCATGGGCAGCGGCTATCGCACTCCGCGTACAACTGCCGCAGCGGCGCCGACATACGGACTGAACAATCCGGCACCGCAAAGCCCAAACAAGTCTGCGGCTGAAATGAACGATCAGGATGTGGCCAGCGGCATGCTGGGCTGCCACAAGGCATCGGCGACGATGCGCATGCACGCGGCGCAGGAATTCGCCAATCCGCAGCTTCGCCGGATGGTTCAGCAGTGTGCCGTGAATTCCTCGGAGATGGCTTACGAAACGTTTCAGTACATGAACCAGAAAGGCTACTACCAAGTGCCGACGATGAAAGAAATGACCACCAATACCGTTCTCAACACGTACCAGCCGGCCCAAATGCCGATGGCACAGCAATCGCAGCAGCCCCAACCACCCCAACAACCTTATCAGTAGTAGTCAGGACGAAAACGACGGGGACGCATGATCCCCGTCAGACCTCATCCTTGTGAATGATTTGTAAAACCCTCTGCTATTTTGTTGAAGATTGTGTGCCGCAGGTAAAGTTTTTCTGAAAATATGCTGACTTTCCGTATCTCACCTCCAATTTGTAATAAGGTTGAGGTAGTGGCAAAAGCTGAAGGGGGAGGGCGTATGTCGCTGACGGTAAAGCTTGCCGAGACAGATGAAGAGAGACACCGTGTCTATGCGCTTCGGCATCAGGTGTTTATTCAGGAACAGGCTCACCTGCTTGAGGGAAATGTGCTGAAGAAGCCTGTCTCAGAACAGGAAGAAGACGAGTATGACGCGATTAGCGAGCATCTGATCGTGGTGGACGAGAACAGCGGGGACGTGATAGGTACGTATCGCTTTGTTGAGGGACACGTGGCGATAAGGACGATCGGCTTTTACTCGGAGCGTTTTTTTTATCTGCAGCCGATCGAACCGTTACTCCCGGAAGCGGTTGAACTGGGCCGCAGCTGCATTCGTGCCGACTACCGCAACGGGCGGGCGATTACGCTTTTGTGGCGAGCCATCGGCGAGTTGATGTTGAAGCGGCAGATTCGCTATTTGATCGGAATGCCCAGCTTGTACCCCGCCTCGGTCGATGAGCTGAGGCGCATCTATACGTTTCTCAATTACTACCACCGGATGGAAGAGTTTTGGCTTCAGCCGCGCAGCCCTTATCGGATTGAAGGACTGCGGGAAGTGGAACTGGCCGATTCCCGGCAGGAATTCCGCTGCCTGCCGCCGCTGTTAAAAGGATATTTGCGGGCCGGGGCGTGTGTTGCCGGTGGTCCTGCTTACGATCCTGTTTTTGGATCGACACTTTTCTTCACCATCTTGGACAGAATGCGGATCGACGAGCGGTATCGCCGCAGTTTTCTTGACCGGCCTATCTCTGATAGAGAGGAGAGCACTGCGTGTACGATTGGATCGGACGAATAACCAAACTGATCGAGCGAAAGCCGTCCCTTGCCGGATGGGTGGGGGTGGTTCCCCGCCCGGTCATGTTCGGCGCGGCCAGCTTGTGCGGCTGGCTGTTGTGGAAAAAAGAAAGACAGCTTCGGGCAAAGGTGCTTGCGAACATGCGTGATCTTCTGCCAAGCCGAAGCGATACCGAGCTCAATGCAGCGTGCCGCGACTACTTCCGCAATTTTTTGATCGTGTTGTACGAGATCATTCTTGACTCCGGCAGGCTGCATCTTTCCGAGCATTGGCGGTTTCGCGTGGAAGGAGAGCGATACCTCCAGGAGGCGCTCGAAGAGGGAAAAGGAGCTGTCGTTTTTGCACCGCATGTGGGAAACTTTTTCTACTATTACTGGTATCTCAGCCGCAGGTATTCCTGCCTGACGGTAGTGACGGCGGGCAGCCCGGAGCTGCGTCCGCTCTACCTGCTGTTTCAACGAATGGGCTGCCGCGGACTGGATTACGATGCCACGCCGCCAATTGAGCTGATGCGGACGCTCAGGAAGCACCTGCGGCAAAACGGTGTCGTCTTTCTGCTTGGCGATTTCTGGCGGCCGATCTTCCCGAAAGCAAAGCTGTTTGACAGAATCACGCGCAGTCCTTCCGGGACGACTGCCTTGGCCTTGGAGCAGCAGGTACCTGTTGTCCCGTTTTACGGCTATCGTGAGCAGGGATTCCGGCATCGGCTGGTCTTTGGTCCGGTGATTCACCTGCATGAAGAGTTTCGCCCCGATCAGCGAAAGGAGGCGACCAGTCGGCTGAACCGCTTGATCGAGGAGGCCGTACGCAGCGTGCCCAGCCAGTGGCTCTATTGGTTTAACGCAGAGAGCAGGTGGGAGGATGATCTGGCGGTGAGACGACAACCGGAACAAGGGAAGGCAAGCTGGAGCATAGGGAATCCTCTGGTCTGAGCAGGCTGAGAAGCGGGTGATTTGTCATTCTGTTCAGGCGAAGAGAAGCGAGAATCCTAAAAAGAAAGAGACGCTGCGGCGTCTCTTCGATTTTTTTATCTGTTTTTTCTATTGCCCGTTTGTTCTCCATTGGCGCGAATCACGTATTCTCTTTCTCTGTATAGATTGACGAGTCTGCCGCCTTTTTGTTTCGCTGAAAAGCGTTTTTTTCTACAGGTATTTGCTGGATGTTGACCTGCTCACTTACCTGCTCCCAGTCCATACTCCGCACTTCCGTTTCATTCCGTCCGCTCTTTCACTGCTTCGATGATACCGGGAAGATGCCGAAATGCGCAGCGTACGGGGAATAGAGTGTGGTATACTGTTGGCAGCAAAACGGATCGGGCAGGGGATCGTACTTGCCTGCGGCCGGCCAACAGGGGGAATCGGATCAGATGGTAGAAGCATTGACCAAGCAGTTGGAAGCTCACCTTTCCCATGCCGGGATTGTCACCAATCTGCTTGTCAGGACAGAACAATCCCTGTACAGCGGGGAAGTGAACCGGGAGATTGAACTGTATGTTGCCGAGACGGAGGCAGCCTGGGACATGCCTTTGGCCACGGTATTCCTCTATCCTTTTGAGGATCAAGCGGCCGTCGAGATCGCTGCAGAAATCCAGTATCCCCAAGCGGGCGACGATGACGGCAAGGAACTGTTGGCTGCACTGTTTGAACGGGCGCAATTGCTCGGGGTGGAGGCGGCGGTTACGGAGAAGCGCCGCTTTCTGGCAGCAGAACATTTGGTTGACGCGCATCTGCTGCTGGACTTCCACTTTGTGGTGGAGGCGCCGCGTACCGCGAGTGAGCAGGCGGAGCTGGACGAGCGTTTGTCCTTGTTTGCGCTGCAGCTGGGTACGCTGCTGCGGTTTTCGTTGAAGAACACATCCTCAACCAGAGAACAGAGAAAAGGAATGTAAGGAACGAACATGAGTGTCACACCGTTGGTGAAACAATTGCAGTCTGTTCGGATCGAAAAAGGGTACAACTTCGCACAGATTGAACAGTCGACGGGAATTCCGGCACGCAAGATGTACCTGGTGGAGCAGGGACGTGCTCATCTGACACTGGAAGAGTTGGACAAGCTGTTAACCTTGTATGAGATTACCCTGGCTGACTTGTCCAGCTATCATCACCGCCGCCGTCCTCTGCGCACCTTTTCCGTCTGGCTGGCAGTGCTGCTGCTGGCTGTCCTGGCTGCTGCCGGTATATGGGCTTCAAGTGGGAGTGACGGGAGACAGGCGGGAATCCTGCCCACCCAAACCGGACAAGATTCTGCGCAGCATGGCCACCTGTCGGACCCCTTCAACAGCAAACAGCCGAACCCTGCACGGCAGTCGGGCAGTCCGTCCATCACCGCGGAAGAAAATCGTCCGGTGCCTGCCGGTCAAGCTGGACGTGCCTTTGGCCAGGACCACTCCGACTCTCCTGCACCGGCCGTACCGGAAACGGCCTCGTTTGAAGTGACGGTGACCGAAGAGCCTGCGGTGACCACCCTGCGCTTCTGGGGGAACGTGCTGTACCAGACGGAGCTGTTGCCTCTGCCGGAAGCGCTTCAGGACAAGGGTAATCCACTCTACCAAGTGGTACCGCTGGAACGAGTCGCGCATGCTCCTGATCTGCCGGCGTGGCTGAGAGCGAGGAAGCAGACGGAATGGGTTCTCAACCTGGGCACAACGGATGTCTGGACCGAATCGACGCTTGCGGAACGCAGCCGGCTGATGCAGGAGGGATACCAGATTGTGGGGTTGGACACGCTGCCTCAGGTGTACCAGCCGCTGTTGATTGAGACGGGACCAACCCGGATCGGCTTCCTCTCGTTAACGAGGATCATCCATAAAGCGGCTGACCAGGCGACCAACAAGCGAATCGGTCTGGCGAGCGCGTACAGCACGGCTCAAGTGGTTAAGGCTGTTCAGGAAGCCAAAAAACAGGTGGACTTTTTAATCGTGTTGATGGATTGGGGCAGGACTTGGGGCGACAAACCGGAATCATACCAGCGTCCATTGGCCGAGGCAATCGTCAAGGCGGGCGGCGATCTGATTGTGGGCAACCATCCTTTTTCCTCCCAATCAATGGAGTTTATCAGCGACAAACCTGTTTATTACAGCCTCGGCCACAGTGTGTCGCCAATTAAGAACCATGAAGCGCTCAACTACATACTGGAAGTGGATCTCGCCGGTACCGAGTTGCAGGAAATGCGCGTACTGGTGGGGAAGATGAGCAAGGGACAGCTGTCTTTCCAATTGAGCGAAGAGGAACGTCAGCGTGCCCAAAAAGAGGTTTCCGGCCGCTTTCCTTCATCGCCGCTGCTCCAGGTTTTCTACTGAATGGAATCATATCCGCAGCTGCTTCCAATATCCTTATCAAAAAGGGCACCATATGGTCCTGATCGAGTATCAAAACTCGCGCTTGGAACGAGTGGGGGCGGAATCCGCCCCTACTCGTGTTCCCGACACCTTGTCTGTAATCCACCCTCACCCAGTATACGGGCAGCAGGAATTACGCAGGAAAAAGAGAAATAAAAATGAATGAACATTCATTCTGTTTTGCGTATTTCACGTACAAGGAGGAATTGCCGTGTTGAGACGTCTGTTTGAGCCGATTCGCCTGGCCGGAGTCACGTTCCCCAACCGGATTGTGATGGGCTCCATGCACACCGGATTGGAAACGATGGAGAATGGAATGGAGCGGCTGGCTCGCTTTTATGCGGAGCGGGCCAGAGGGGGAGCAGGAATCATTGTAACGGGCGGTATGGCCGTCTGCCCCGAGGGCGGACTGGGACCGGAAGCGGCTGCCATCCATGATGATGCCCAGGTGGAACAAATCCGGCCGGTGACCGAAGCGGTACACCGGGAGGGGGGACGTATTTTCCTGCAGTTGTTTCACGCCGGCAGATACGCCTACAAGGAGATGACGGGGCTTGATCCGGTAGCTCCATCGCCCATTCAAGCGCCGATTAACCGTACGGCGCCGCGCGAGTTGAGCGAAGAAGAAATCGAACAGACCATCCAGGCCTTTGTTGACGGTGCGCTGCGGGCCAGGGCGGCTGGATTTGACGGGGTGGAGATCATGGGCTCGGAAGGGTACCTGATCAACCAGTTTCTCTCACCCGTAACCAACCGGCGAACCGATCGCTGGGGCGGCACCTTTACGAACCGCTGCCGCTTCGGTGTGGAGATCGCCAAACGGATCAGAGCGGCAGTTGGCAGTCAATATCCGGTCATTTTCCGCATGTCGGGACTGGATCTGATACCGAACAGCACCACGCTGGAAGAGACGGTCCGCTTTGCACAGTTGCTGGAAGAGGCAGGAGTAGACGCGCTCAATGTCGGAATTGGCTGGCATGAATCGCAGGTACCGACGATCGCGATGATGGTTCCGCGCGGCTCTTTTGTCTGGGTCGCCCGGGAGATCAAGGCGGCGGTGGGCATCCCGGTTATGGCCAGCAACCGGATCAATGATCTGCGGCTTGCCGAACAGTGTCTGAGAGAAGGAATGTGTGATCTGGTCTCACTGGCTCGCCCCTTTTTGGCCGACCCGCAGATTGTGAACAAAAGCAAGGCTGGCCGGTTTGACGAGGTAAACACCTGTATCGCCTGCAATCAAGCCTGTCTTGACCACATCTTTTCGGGGAAGCCGGTAAGCTGTCTGGTCAATCCGGAAGCGGGACGGGAGAAGGAGTTGGCCATAAAACCGGCTGCCATGCAAAAGCGCGTGGCTGTCGTCGGAGCCGGGCCGGCCGGGCTGGAAGCGGCACGTGTGTTGGCGATACGCGGTCACCAGGTGGTGTTGTTCGAGCGGGAACAACAGGTCGGCGGTCAATTGAACTACGCCCGCCTCGTACCGGATAAAGAGGAGTTCGACGAGACACTGCGCTATTACCGGACACAGTTGGGCAAGCATGGGGTAGACGTGCGGTGCGGTGTAGAGGTAACGGTGGAAATGCTTCGCACGGAAGCATTTGACGAAGTGGTTCTGGCGACCGGTGTCATACCCCGTCGGCCAGATCTGCCGGGAATCGATCTGCCGCACGTTGTCTCCTACACCGATGTTTTCGAGGGAAAGGCTGAAATCGGACGGCGCGTGGTCATCATTGGCGCGGGCGGCATTGCCTGTGATCTGGCCCACATGCTGTGTGAGTGGAACGGCGTGTCGGCAAAGTCGGCTGAATACCTGCTTGAATGGGGGATCGTTGACGCCGCTTCTCTGCATAACGTGCTGCGCAGCAGACGGGAGATCACCATGCTGCGGCGAGGCAGGCAGGTGGGGACCGGGCTGGGCAAAACGACCCGCTGGGCAGTGCTGGCCCGTCTGAAGCAGCAGGGAGTGAACATGCTGACCGAAATTGACTACCGGGAGATAACACCAGATGGTGTTTGGATCGTTTACCGGGGAGAAGAACGCCTTTTACCGGCTGATACCGTGGTAATTGCCGCAGGTGCCACCTCCAACGACAGGCTGGCTTCTTCCTTGACCGGCACATTGCCCGTCCACGTGATTGGCGGCGCCAGGGAAGCTGGCGAACTGGACGCCAAACGGGCGATTCTGGAAGGAGCGCTGGTTGCTCGCGAGATTTGATAAAAATTCCACCCCCCTCTGGATTTTCATTCTTTTACAAAAGTGATATCATAACGATATCAAAGCAATATCACAATACGATCACGTACGTCGTGATACAGAGGGGGCAAACAGAGATGAACGAGCGGAAGGTATGGGCAATCAATGGTTTTGCAGGGATATTGATCATCGCCGTATTGCTGGTAGCAGGCGTTCTCTCCCTGTTTAGTCAGGCAGGTGTGCTGCTCGGTGTGATGTCTTTGCTGCTTGCGGTGGTGTTCGCCACCGGTATCGTCATTGTCCAGCCCAATCAGGCGGTTGTCCTTACATTTTTCGGCAGATACCTCGGCAGCATTCGTGAAAGCGGCCTGTGGTTGACTGTTCCGTTTACGTTACGACGCAGCGTTTCACTCAGGGTGCGCAATTTCAACAGTGCCCGCCTCAAAGTAAATGACGTGGATGGCAATCCGGTTGAAATCGCTGCTGTGGTCGTGTTTCGCGTCGTTGATTCGGCCAAAGCGCTGTTTGACGTGGACGACTACGAGGAATTCGTGGAGATTCAAAGCGAGACGGCACTGCGTCACGTGGCCAGCCGCTATCCGTACGACAACTTTGAGCAGGAAGGGTACTCACTGCGCGGCAACACGGACGAGATTGCCGACGAACTGGCGCAAGAACTGCAAGAACGTCTGGCCGTCGCCGGCGTGGAAGTGTTGGAAGCCCGCCTGACCCACCTGGCCTACTCCACAGAAATAGCCAGCGCGATGCTGCAGCGTCAGCAAGCCGCAGCCATCGTTTCGGCCCGCAAGCTGATCGTACAGGGAGCTGTCGGCATGGTACAGATGGCGATTGAGCAGCTTCAGCGTGACCAATTGCTTGAACTGGATGAAGAGAGAAAAGCGGCGATGGTCAACAATTTGCTTGTCGCGATCGTGTCTGAGCGGGCAGCCCAACCTGTGGTCAATGCGGGATCACTCTACTGACGGACAGGATTTGGTCAGATGTCCGCAAAAAAGAAATTCCTGCTGCGAATGGATCCGAAGCTGTACGAGGTGCTGGAGCGATGGGCCGCTGATGAATTCAGGAGTGTCAACACGCATATTGAGTTTTTGCTGCGGGAGTCGGCCAAAAGGGCGGGACGGCTGCCAGGAATCAGAATAACAACGGAATACGCGGCAGATGACGAGGAGACTTGACACGGAGAATAAGCTGACAGGATCAGCCATTGGGCACGCGATGAAGGCGTGCCGCTTTTATGTCCGGCAATATCGTGCCGGCGAGGGATGGGAAGAAAGAGGCGCGCCGGCGAAAGACAACGGAACAGGGGGAAACATGAAACGTGAAACGTTGGAATATTGCAATCAGTGGATTTGGTAATGTCGGCTGGCACGTGGCCCAACTGCTGGCTGAGCGCCGGGTTCGATACGCCAACCTGTATGGCGTCGACGTACGGGTGACGGCTGTCTGCGGCTCGGACCGCGGGCTGTACGACCCGGCTGGCATCGAGTGGGAGTACCTGCGCGAATGCAGGAAAGCGAACGGCGGATTGAAGCTAGCCAGGATGGCTGACGCCGCCTTTACGGGACCTTCGTTTATCGCGGATTGCGGCGCCGATGTGCTGATCGAGGCAGGACCAACAGACTTTCACACGGGGGAGCCGGCCCTTTCCTATCTGACCGCAGCGCTGAAACAAGGGATGCATGCGATCGTCATTTCCAAAGGTGCCCTGGTTCACGATTACCCCGGACTGGCCGCCCTCGCCTCCCAACAGGGGGGTGCGTTAAAAATCAGCGGCGCTACTGCCGCTGCCCTCCCCACCGTCGACCTGTGCCGATACAACTTGGCCGGGTGTGAAATCAGCGAGCTGAACGGCATTTTTACCGGCACGGCCAACTTCGTCCTTCATCTGATGATGGAGCACAACCTGTCCATTGCCGCTGCAACCGAAGAAGCGCAGCGCCTGGGAATTGCCGAAGCGGACCCGCGCTTCGATCTCGATGGTTGGGACACCGCCTGCAAACTGACGATCCTGGCCAATGCCGTCTTTGGCTGCAGATTGAAACTGTCGGACATTGCCGTTTCCGGGATTACAACCTCAACGGTGGAAGTTGCCACGTGGCGTCAAAAAGGTCTCGTCCCCCGTCTGGTTGGCAGTCTAACCAGGGCGTCTCACGGGGATGTGACGGCCAAGGTAGGTTGTACCCTCTATCCGTCCGATCATCCGTTTGCCCACGTTAAGGGAGCGACCAAAGCCATACAGGTGAAAAGCGATGACATGGGGGACCTGGTCGTGATCGGAGGGAAGTCTGATCCGCGGGCCACAGCAGCAGCCGCCTTGAAGGATTTCGAACACATCCTGGCGCGAATGGTGTAAGATTTTATCAACCGACAGGCAGAACCAGTCGGTTATGACTTGTCATTTCATAGGATCTTTTGTCGAATGTCTTCCTTTTGCCTCGGAATTCGATGCACAATGGAAGTGGACAACAGTGATAGGGGGAAGGGTGGCGTCACTATGGGCGATAAAGGTATCCTGCTGGGAAAACGTCAATTCCTGTTTGGTCGGGCACAAACGATCACGCTGAAGGGATGGAGGTTCCACGTCGCCACCGGTTTTACCGTCATTGCCGGCGGAACAGAGCAGTCCGCAAAGAACTTGATCAGTATCTATCGAGATATGGAAAAAATGGCGCAACTGAAGCTGGTCGACCGGGGTGCGGATACAACCTTGACAGTAGAAGCGATCGCCAGTGAAATTACCCTGGAAGTAGACACTTGCACCCGGTTCGTGAGCGTAATCGAAAAGGCGGACCGCTAATCCCGACTGAAGCACCCGGATGGGTGCTTTTTCACGTCAGTGATGGTTCCTTTTTCCTGATTGGTTTATAATGGACGTGGACAGGATAACGGGCTTGCGTCCGGTGACGAGAAAACCGGCGCAGCCGCCACAAGGAGGAATGGTTCCATGAACAAGCTGCAACTGGGGGATTTTACACTTACCTGGCTGCCGGGCGGTTTGACACAGTTGGATGGCGGGGCCATGTTTGGCGTCGTACCGAAACCGCTCTGGAGCAGAAGGTACCCCGTCAATGAGTTGAACCAGATTCCACTCCGAACGGATCCCATTCTGGTGCAGGCACACGGCAAGAATCTGCTGATTGAGGCGGGAATTGGAAATGATCGACTGACTGAAAAGCAGAAGCGGAATTTCGGCTTGGCCGAAGAGTCCCGGGTGATCGAGGCACTGGCCGATTTGGGTCTTGCCCCTGAAGACATCGACGCCGTCCTGATGACGCACATGCACTATGACCATTGCAACGGACTTGTTTCCCGCAGCGGAGACCAACTCGTTTCCACTTTTCCAAAAGCTGTGATTTACGTGCAGGAGATCGAGTGGGACGAAATGCGCAATCCCAATATTCGTTCGCGCAACACCTACTGGGAAGACAACTGGCGGCCGATTGAGAATCAGGTCCAAACGTACGGCGAGCGGTTGGAAGCGCTGCCTGGCATCACGCTTCACCACACGGGCGGACACAGCAATGGCCATGCCATCGTATCGATGGTGAGCGGCGGTGAGAAACTGCTCCATCTGGCCGATCTGCTGCCGACACACGCCCACGCCAATCCGCTCTGGGTCATGGCGTACGACGATTATCCGATGACCTCCATCTTTGCCAAGCAAAAATGGGTTCAAGAGGGAATTCGCGACGGGGCCTGGTTCACCTTTTACCACGATGTCCAGTACCGGGCGCTGAAATGGAATGAAGAGCAGGAGATTGTAGAAAAACTGGAAGTTGAACGGTAGCAGTACCTTCATATCTGATTGAAAAATTTGAATACCGCGTGGATGGGAGTAGAGAGATGAACAGGGTTCGCGCTTTCCTGGCCGCGTACCATCCAATCGTGCACTTGCTGTTGGTTGGCACCGTATTTGTTCGCGCCGCCAGTTCGATGAGCATGCCGTTTCTGGCCATCTACCTGGCGACCAAGACAGAGATGAACGAGGTCATGATCGGACTGACCATTGGTGCCAGTTCGCTGGCCGGGGCTTTCGGCGGTTTTGTCGGAGGAGCGCTGTCCGATTTGTTTGGCAGGCGGCGTGTCATGCTGGGGGCGCTCTATGTCTGGTCGATGGTCTTTTTTGGCTTTGCGGTGGGAGATCATCCCCTGCTTTTTTTGCTTTTAAGCGTGCTGGGAGGGTTGTGCCGGTCGTTTTACGAACCGGTTTCACAGGCACTGATGGCCGATATTACCGAACCAGCCAAACGGTTCCGCGTATTTTCCCTGCGCTATATGTGCATCAACATCGGCGTGGCCGCAGGACCGCTCGCCGGCGCGTACCTCGCCTTGCGGGCCGATTCCCTGCCGTTTTTTGTTACTTCGGCAGTCTACTTGTCTTATGTGCTCGTTTTGCAGGTGATCCTCAACCACTTTGGAATCAGGCAGATCGAAGGACTGCAGAAAGAGCGAATTACGTTTGGAAGCACATGGAAAGTTGTGGCGCAAGACGTCGCCCTCCGGTTTTTCCTGGTGGGCGGCGTCCTCGTCAGCATTGGGTATTCGCAGATGACCGTCACACTTTCGCAGTATGTGGCTGACCTGTTTGTCGACGGTGTCAAACTGTTTGCCGTGCTGATGAGTGTCAATGCGCTGGTCGTCGTGCTGCTGCAGTATCCGCTGGCCAAATGGGCGGAGAAACGCACGCCGCTGTACAGCATTGTGGCGGGGTGTATGTTCTACGCACTCGGTCAGGTGGGATTTGCTGTTTCCTCCGATTGGACGTGGTTCATCAGTTCCATGATCGTGTTTACCATCGGTGAGATTTTGACCTTTCCCGCCTCCAATCTGTTTATCGATCGGCTCGCTCCTCCGGCCATGCGCGGCGCGTATTTCGGTACACAGAGCTTCACCAGTTTGGGCCAGTTTATCGGTCCCACCTTTGGCGGGTTTCTCCTGGCCGGATACGGCGGACCGTCGATGTTTGTGACGATGGCCGGAATCACGCTGCTCAGCATCCTGTTTTACTGGTCCGGACAGCGGCAGTACGAGATCCGTCACGCTCTATCTCAGGAAAAGAACGACCTCTTGCGGCTGTAACTGCCAAGAGGTCGTTATTGCATCAAATCAAACAGCACCGCAGCACATCCCTTCATCCGTCTCCATCACCACAGGGAATCGTTTTTTTACACATATTCATTGATCGTACAGGCCAGGTACCCTTCTATGTCAGGTCCATTCCCGTTTGACAGGACGTAATCAACCCAGGCTTGTCTCTCAAAACCAATCACGATCAAATCCCACACACATGCGGCGGGTCCGTCGGGAGTGTTCTCTTCCAGGTTCTCCGGGTGTTCTTTTGATGAGAGAAACGTATGATGGAACAATTCATTTTCATACCCCCACCAATCGAGAAAAACTAGGTTTGCTCCTCTCCCATCGTGGACGCCGAGAAAGCCGATTCCGTAAATATCCTCCGTTATTTGCGGCAGTTTCCCTACGGCTGCTTTCTTCGCCGCTTCCACCAATGAATCTCTGGGCTTTTCGCTGTCGTAAGAGATGCCGTATACTTTGATTTTCCAACCATTGTGTTCGAACAGGCCCAGGAATCGTACGGATCTTTTTTTATAATTTTCACGCAATTTTATGGGAACCATGCTTACTCATCCTTCCATTGCTAGCTTGGGGCAAAAAATATCGTTACATTGTGTTGTTTGTGCCAGGGGTCATCATGGGGGCAGGGAGAAATTCTGGGGATGAAAGCAGAGAACAAGAACGACCTGTTGGCGAAGCAGGCAAGAGGCCGTTCTTGTGTTCTCCGCCGCCCATCAGCGAACCGCCTGAAGCACGCGTTCGGCGATGCGGGCATAACCGGCGCTGTTGGGATGGAAATGGTCGGAGTAAAGGTAGTGGTCTTCCTTATGCACAAACAGATCGTAGGTGGGCACGACGATTACCTTGTCAAAGCTGGCGGCAATCCGGCTGGCGGCTCCGTTCCACATGAGAATCGGATCATCGGTGATCGACGCTGCCTCTGTGCTGCCAAACGGGTTATACAAGGCAGGGTAGATGATCATGGCTTCCTGGTTATGGTGACGCAGCCGTTCCAGGACTTTTGTAAAGTTCTTCTGCAGCTTGTCGATTCCCTCTTTGATCCTCTGCTCGTCCAATTCGTACAATCCACCGCTCAGACGAAACAAGTCGTTTCCTCCGATTGTAAACAGAATCAGATCGGCAGTGGATAGCAGTTCCTGGACGTGGCGCTGTTCCAATTGGGCAAGCAGTTCGCCAGAGGTAAGGCCGTTGATTGCCAGGTTGTTCAGCACCAACTGCTGTCCGCTCTGCTGCTCGTACGCTTGCCGAAACAATCCGACATATCCCTGGCCGTTGACGTCACCTGTTCCGCGGGTAAGCGAATCACCCAACGCCACGACATTCCACTCGCCGTCTGCCTGAACGGCTTCTGGTTGTTCCTGTGGCGATATCTCCGGCGTGACAACGAGCGGATCGGCTGGCGCCAGGACGTGGGGCTTAAGAGCGAACACAAAACCACAGGCAAACAAGAGAGAGGAAAGGAGAGCGATGGAACCGGTAAGCTGCCAGAGCAACCTTCCTGACTGGCGGCGCATTGTCTGCCTCCTTTAACCTGAATGAGACTGCCAGGCATGCTATACTGAAAGAAATGTTTTATCATCGGTAGTGTACCACAAGTTGTCCGCTGGCGTCAGCCGGCCCGCGCAAAGCCGGACTGTCATCAGCGAGAACCGCGGCCCGTTTTGTGACGGTACAAGCTGCATACCAGCCGGCTGCGGCGTTGAAATCGCTCCCATTTGTCAGATCGGTTGGAAAGGAGTGGAATGATGGCGGAGGTCGTGCTCTCGGTAGCCAAACTGCAAAAGAAATTGGGCGGTAAAACGATTATTGAGGATATCACCTTTGACGTGTTGGCAGGGGAAGTGTTTGGCTTTCTCGGGCCGAACGGAGCCGGAAAGACGACGACCATTCGGATGCTGACCGGTTTGGCGTTTCCCGACGGGGGTACGATCCGGATCGCCGGCCATTCCCTGACGCACGACTTTCCACGAGCCATCCGGCAGGTCGGCTGTATTGTGGAGAATCCGGAGATGTACAAATTTCTCACTGGTTGGGAAAACCTGGAACACTTCGCCCGGATGAGTGGCGGGATCAGCGCGGAGCGTATCGAGGAAGTGGTTCACTTTGTCGGTCTGTCGGAGGCGATCAATCAAAAGGTAAAAACCTATTCACTTGGCATGCGGCAGCGGCTTGGCATTGCCCAGGCCCTGCTGCACAAGCCCAAGCTGCTCATTCTGGACGAACCGACCAACGGATTGGATCCGGCCGGCATTCGCGAGCTGCGGAACTTTGTCCGCCGCTTGGCCGAAGAAGAGGGATTGGCCGTGTTTGTCTCCAGTCACCTGCTCAGCGAGATTGAACTGATGTGCGACCGGGTAGCCATTATCCACAAAGGCCGTGTTATTTTTGTCGGCGCGGTTCGCGAATTAATGGCGCAGTATGCCGACCAGGTAGACTGGCGCTTTGCCGACGGGCAGCGGGAGAGCGGAGTCGAGGTGCTTCAGGGGCTGTCGTTTGTATCCCAGGTTTGGTCGATGCCAGATGGTACAGTGAAATGCAGGATGGACGTCAAGCAAATCGGGCGGGCCAACCGGGAACTGGTGAGGGCGGGAATCGGAGTGGAGCAGATTGCTTCCCGAACCGTCACGCTGGAAGAGTTGTTTTTGATGATGACGCATGGAGGGACGGAAGATGGGAGGTAGCATGTTCCATCTGGTACAAAACGAGACGTTAAAAATCCTGCGCCGGCGCCGGTTTCTCGTCGTCTTCCTGATTCTGCTGGTGTTGATCCCGATCTTTACGTATGCCCAGTATCGTGCCTCCCTGACCGCCCAGGAACGCTTGGGAACGGACGACTGGCGATCGCTTCTGCAGCAGCAGATCGTCGATGCGCAAAACAGACTTACCTCCAGCCGCCTGCCCGAGGAGTGGCGGGAGTGGCTGAAGATCAGGATTCAGCAGCAGCAGTACTATCTGGAGCACGATATCAATCCCAGTGCACCGGGCGGTCCCACTTTTGCCCGCAGTTTTATGGATCAGGCCATCTCCTTGTTTCTGCCGATGATGATCGTCGTCCTGGCCGTCGATCTCGTCTCATCGGAATACAGCGAAGGGACAATCAAGCTGCTGCTCACCCGTCCGGTCCACCGCTGGAAGGTACTGACCAGCAAGCTGATTACACTTTTTCTGTTTGTCTCACTTACGCTGCTGTTAACCATCTTGATGTCCTATGGCATCTCCGGTATCGTTTTTGGCTACAAGGGATGGGACATGCCGGTTCTGACCGGTTTTCGCGTAGTGGGAGCGGAGCTGGATACCTCCCAGGTATTCATGGTGCCGCAATGGCAGTATCTGCTGATGCAGTATGGATTGGGTTGGTTCGTCTGCCTTGTCGTCGGCGTGATTACCCTGATGGTTTCCGTCCTTGTTCGCAGCGCCGCGGCCGGCATGGGTATCATGATGGCAGCATTGATCAGCGGTACCATCCTGACCCAGATGGCCTCTTCCTGGGAATCGGCCAAGTACCTGTTCGTGGTCAACCTGCAGTTAACCGTTTATCTTGCCGGCACACTGCCGCCGATCAAGGGCATGACGCTCCCGTTTTCCCTCACGGTACTGTCGGTGTGGGCACTGGCTGCTCTCGTGGTCTCGTATTTCGTTTTTACCAAAAAAGATGTAACGGTGTAAAAAGAATCGCTTGTTGAGCCAAATGGGCTGTGCAGACGACGTGTGTGGCGTTTTTCGCGCTCACTTGCGGTTCCTAATCTACGCGCAAGGGGGGAGCCACTTTGGTCCCCCCTGCGAGATTGCAGACAAACTTGTTTCCATGGGAAGGGTGTCAATTGTCCGTGACGAGCGCCTTTGCCTGACCAACCTAGCGTAAGAAACGTGGACGTGGGGAAAAGCGAGGGCAACTCGGTGCTGCACGGAGATGCTGAGCCGGTTTGCCCTCGCCCCCACGGATCGTTTCGCAGCGGGCAGTTGTGCATCTTTGCTGGTCAGGCAACAGCGCGAGCAGGACGATTGGTTCCTTCGGGACACTTTGTCTGCACGCAAGGGGGAAGACCAAAGGTCTCCCCCCTGCGAGATTGATTATTCCTGATCCCATTGGATGGTTCGTGCTGCCTCAATCAGATCGTCCAGTCGGACGCCGTCACCGGTAAGGATGACGTAGAACGGCAGGCCGTCATGGGATGTCGCCATGTGCACCTCGTGCTCGACCTTACCCGAGGACGTGTTTGGGTCGTGTGTGACGGCAATGGCCTGATCTTTGCCGACCGCGAACAAACGTCGTTCTACAAACGTCCCGGGTATGGACAGGTGTCGTTTCGGTTTGTCATTACGCGCAATCGATACGGTGACCTGATCATGATCGCGCACGTACGAAACGGATACTGCCTTCACCTGATTGCTGGTCTCTGTTTGGTATTTGAGTGAAATCGTTTTGAGCGCAAATCCATCCGGCAGGTTGGCCAGCACCGGAACCGGGATGTCCGAGACTTGAGCGGCCGCTTTCACATCAGTAAAAGTGGAGACGGTCAGTGGTCTTTGTTCTGCCATGACCCCGTTGGACGGCTGGCCGGTTTGCATGGTTTTCCCATCTTCGGCATCCGCATCCATAACCGATACGTCCGGTTTTGCCGCGGCCTCATTCTGTACATTTCCGACGGAAGGAACCGGTTCCCCCTTTTTTTCGCTTTCCGCGTCAGTCGACTGCCCGGTGTTTTCATGAAGTCCAGCGTACGAGGTGGGAGTGTTTGGGTTCTCCACCGTTTTGTTCCCGGCATCACGGCTGGACAATTCCGTATGCGGACGAAGGGGGAGGCTGGCTTCAGGAGACGGTTGTGTGTCCATCGCCGTTAGCGCCAAGTCCGAAAGTTCTTTTTCCGGCTGCTCGGGCGCCGGTTCTTTGATGGAAGCGGATGCGGCTTGCTGCGATTCTTCAACAGCAGCAGATTCGGTCGGCTCCGCTTCGGCAGCAGCATGAAAAGCGGCACTTTGGTCAGGAACGGTTTGTCCAACGGCCGGCATATGCTCTTCAGGAAGACTGTAGGTGGTTCCTTCTCCACTGCGCGGTTTCGCTTGATGGGCATAAGAGCTGGTTGAGTCGCCGGCCGGAGCGGCAGCTTGATCTTTGGAGGAGCCGTTCAGGATCGTCTGCATGCCGATCAAGCCGACAACCAGGAAAAGTCCTGCTGCGCCCACCCAGGCTCCCGTTCTGAACCGTGGCCGGTGCGGCTTTCGTTTTTTCAACTTCACAGCAAGAGTCTGTTTGGTCGCTGACAAAGGAGGCAGAGCGCCCTGTCCGGGTCCGGCTGTGGCGTAAATGGCCTGCATGATCCGGTCTTCCAACTCTGCGGACGGCTGGGGAAACTCCTTCATGAATGCAACCTCCTCATCAGTGGAAAAGGCGGTGTCGATCCAATTCAGACAGTCGTCGCAAGTCTCGATATGGGAAAGGGTGGCCTCGTTTACGGTATTCATCCATCTTGAGCGAAAGTCATGGCAGTTCATGTACGAGTCCTCCTTCCGTGCGACTCAATAGTTTGGCAAATTCTTGGCGGGCGCGCAGATAACGTACACGTGCGGTCGATTCGGCAATCCCCAACAGGGAAGCGATCTTCTCAAACGGATACTCAAGCGTGCAGCGCAGGACAATCACCTCGCGGTAAGAATCAGACAGCATGGAGAAGGCGCGCTCGATTTCTTTTCGCTGTTCTTTGGTCAAGAGCGAATCTTGCGGCGATTCATCGCGTGCCTGAGAAGGGATGAAAGCCAATTGCTCGTCCGAATCGTGGATTTTCCGGCGCCGCAAAAAATCAATCGTTCGGTTGCGAGCAAGCGTATGCAGCCAGGTGGAAAATTGACTGTCACCGCGATAGGTGGATAGTTTTTCGTAGGCCTTGACAAAGACTTCCTGGGTCAGATCTTCTGCGTCTGCAGCATTGTTTACCATTTTGTAGATGAAGACAAAAATCATCCGCTGATAACGCTGGATGATTTCGCGGTATGCTTCCACATCACCCTGCATTATCCGCTCGATGATCTCTTGATCGGTTTGCATACGTGCTGTTGGCCCCCCTTCTTCTTATGAGACGATTGTTTTTTGTTCGGCGTTTCACCATTCTGATCAGCTCTCTTTATTCCTCTACGACCTCGTAGTGATAACCCTGTTCGACGAGAAACAGCTGGCGGTGCCTGGCCAATTCCTGTTCACGCGTATCGCGTGTTACCAATGTATAAAAACAGGCTTGGTTATTGTTCCGTTTGGGACGGAGAATTCGGCCCAGTCGCTGTGCTTCTTCCTGACGCGAGCCGAATGTGCCGGAGATTTGAATCGCGATGTTGGCTTCCGGCAGGTCGACGGCAAAATTAGCCACCTTGGAGACGACCAGACAGGTCAACGTACCTGCTCGAAACTGCTCGTACAAGCGCTGCCGTTCGTTTTCGCCCACGCTCCCGGTGATCAAGGGCACTCCCAATTCATCGGCCACTTGTTTTAACTGGGTCATGTACTGGCCGATAATCAAGACCTGTTCACCCTGGTGGCGTTTCAGCAGTTGACGGACTACCTGCAGCTTGCGGGGATTTTCTGCGGCAATGCGGAACTTTTGCCGCGGAGCCGCTGTCGCGTACTTCTGGCGCAAAAGGGGATCGAAGGGCAAGCGGATTTCCCGGCAGCAGGCCTTGGCGATCCACCCCTGCTGCTCCAACTCTTTCCACGGTATATCGTACAGCTTTGGCCCAATCAAGGAAAAGACGTCTTCCGTACATCCGTCTTCACGCACCAGTGTGGCGGTCAGGCCCAGCCGTCGTTTGGCCTGGATCCCGGCCGTCACCCGAAAGACAGGCGCGGGTAGCAGATGGACTTCATCATAGATGACCAGGCCCCAGTTGCGCTCATGAAACAATCGCATGTGCGGCCATTCCCCCTCGCCGCTGCGCCGGTAGGTCAGAATTTGATAAGTTGCAATCGTAATCGGCCTGACTTCCTTTTCTTCTCCAGTGTATTCTCCAACCATTGCGGGGTCAATGGTGGTCTTGTCAAGCAGTTCTCTTTTCCACTGCCGTACCGAGGTGGTATTGGGGGTTAGAATCAATGCGGCTGTTTTCAAACGAGTGAGCACGCCGAGTCCGATGATCGTTTTTCCTGCACCACATGGCAGCACCAGCACGCCGCTCCCGCCGTATTCCGTACCGCCCGCATAGAAAGCCTCAACAGCCGCTCCCTGGTACTCGCGCAGTTGAAACGGCTCGCCGCTGTTCGTCACATCGCGCAGGTCGAGCGGACACGCTTCACCTTCGAGATAGCCGGCCAGATCACGCACCGGATAACCGAGACGAAGCAGCTCTTGCTTTACCAGGCCGCGTGCCAAGGAGGAGATGACATACGTATCCTCCGACAGACATTCTTCCACGTGCTGCTGCAATGACGGAAACAGGTGGGCGAGCAGGTCCGGGCTGCTGCTGACCAGGATCAGCCGGTCGTTCTGCTGCTTCATCTCCAACAGGCCGTAACGGGACATGGTGTCCCGTATCTCGGCGGCGAGTGAGTCGGGTACACCGTTCTTGCTGTAGTGCTTGAGCGTCTCCAGGACCTGGTCAGCGGACAAACCGCTGGCCGCCGCGTTCCAAAGTGACAGCGGCGTAATCCGGTACGTGTGGATGTACGCGGGACTTTTCACAAGTTGGCAAAACGGAGCCAATGCCGCTCGCGCTTCCGAGAATTGCGGGTGAAGCACTTCCAGAAGGACAGTGCTGTCGCGTTGTACGATAGAAGGAAGATGTGGATGGAATTCCACAAGTATTCACCTCATGAAATAAATTACAATCATTGTATCACAGCAGGATCGTGAAGAAAAAAACACGGAAAGTGAAAGCGGCTGCACTCTTTTATCCAGTGAGCTTGTCTGCGGAACACGTCTTCCTCTGGCAGTGAAGAGAACGAACACGATATTTCCGCATTCTTGGGGATACACTAATGGGAAGCCGGTGGTAAAGGAGGGACAGTCGTTGACGAGCGATTTCCTGCTGCTTGCTGGATTTAACCTCTTCCTCGTCCTGCTGCTCGTCTTTTTTAACGGTTTCTTTGTCGCGACAGAATTCGCCGTCGTCAAAGTGAGGGAATCGCGAATTGCTCAACTCGTCGCCGAAGGCAATCCCAAGGCACGCCATGTGGACCGGTTGATCCGCAACCTGGACGCCTATCTGTCCGCCTGTCAACTGGGGATTACCTTGGCTTCGCTGGGGTTGGGATGGTTGGGGGAACCGGCTGTCGCTGATCTGCTAACACCCGTGTTTGTCTACTTCGGCATCGCCGAATCCTGGACCCATACGATTTCCTTCATCATTGCCTTTTCCATCATTACCTTTTTACATATCGTCTTGGGCGAGCTTGCCCCAAAGTCGCTGGCCATTCAGCGTTCCGAGTGGGTATCGCTGCAAGTGGCCAGGCCGATTCAGTGGTTTTACAAGGTGATGTATCCGTTTATCGCCTTTCTCAACTGGGCGGCGGCCAGGTTTTTGGCTTTGTTTGGCATTTCGCCCGTTTCGGAGCAGGAGGCGGCCCACACGGAAGATGAGATCCGCATTCTTGTTACACAAAGTCACAAGAGCGGCCTGATTGACCAGACTGAACTGATGCTGGTGGACAACATCTTCGACTTTTCGGAGACGATGGCGCGTGAGATCATGGTGCCGCGTACCGATATGATGGTACTCAATCTGCGCGACCCGTACGAGGTAAACAAGGAAGTGGCAAGAACCGGCAGGTTTACCCGATACCCTGTTGTCGACGGGGACAAGGACCACGTTGTCGGGACCCTGCACATCAAAGATCTTTTGTCCAACGTGCTGGCCGAAGACGAGCAAAGCCTTGAAGAGATCATGCGTCCCGTGCTGACAGCACCGGAGACCATATCGATCAGCAGGCTCCTGACGATGATGCAGAAGCAGCACAACCAAATGGCCATCCTGATCGACGAATACGGCGGTACGGCCGGATTGGTGACGATTGAAGATATCATGGAAGAGATCGTCGGCGATATTCAGGATGAGTTCGACGATGAGCGGCCGGAAGTGGAGCGGAAGGATGACGTGTATTCCTTTGACGGCCGCATGCTGTTGGAGGAAGTGAACGATTACCTGGGTCTGTCTCTGGACGGAGCGGAAGTGGATACGCTTGCAGGCTGGATTTACATGCAGATTGATCATCCGCCAAAGGTGGGGGACAGCGTGACGGCGGACGGGTACCGCTTCAAGGTGGAAGAGGTGGACCATTATCGCATTATCCGGGTACAGGCAAAAAAACTGGCGGTGCACGAGCAAAAACAAGAGCCTGTTCCGCAAGAAGTATAACAAAAAAACCGATTGCCCCCTTGTCAACCGGTTAACGGAGGAAGGGCAATCGGACCCGGCCCAAAAAAAGACGGGCGGAGGTTGTCAGCCCTGCTGTGCGCTCTCGCCGGCTTGCTCTCGTACCTTGCTGAACAGCGTGGCTACAATCGGACCGGAGATATTGTGCCAGACACTGAAGAGCGCACTGGGAACAGCGGCTAGCGGGGAGAAGTGGGCCGAGGCAAGTGCCGCTCCCAGGCCGGAGTTTTGCATGCCGACCTCGATGGAGAGCGCCTTTTGCTTGCCCAGGCTGAGCTTTAACCATTTGGCCAGCAGGTAGCCAAGCAGCAGACCAAGCAGATTGTGCAGCACGACTACGGCAATGATCAGCAAACCGCTGCTGGCGATTTTCTCCTGGCTTGCTGCCACGACGGCGGCGACAATGGCTACGATCGCGGCGACCGAAACCAGCGGCAGCGCTTTGACGCTTGCCTCTGCCTGACGCTTAAACAACGTTTTGACGATCAAGCCGAGAACAATGGGGATGATCACGACGTTGACAATCGACCAGAACAGGCTGAGGGCATCTACTGCAACCCACTGGCTGGCAAAGATCAGGATCAACCACGGTGTGACCAGCGGAGCGAGCAGTGTGGAGACGGACGTGATCGCAACCGACAGGGCGACGTCCCCCCGTGCCAGATAGGTCATCACATTGGAGGCTGTGCCACCCGGGCAGCTGCCAACCAGAATCACGCCAACGGCCACTTCCGGGGGGAGATCAAGCCCGACGGCGAGGGCAAAACCGATTAACGGCATGATCACGAACTGGGCCAGCACGCCGATGGCTACATCTTTTGGTCGTCTAAATACTTCCTTAAAGTCGTCAGCCGACAAGGTCAGGCCCATGCCAAACATGATGATGCCAAGCAGCGGCACGATGTAGGCCCCCAAGCCGGTAAACCAGGACGGAAAGAAAAAGGCCAGAGCAGCAAACAAGAGGACCCACACGGCGAACGTGCTGCCGACAAACTGACTGACTCGTTCCACTTTTTTCACTCTTCTCACTCCTTTTGCTTGATTATATGTTTGATAGGCAGCAGTTTTCAACAGAAAGAGCGCGTTGTGTCATCATACATTTCACATAAACGACATAACTTTTTTGCAACCGCTTTCTTGCTTGCGTCGTATAATTGAAGAAGACGAGAACACCGCTGACCGGAAAGGAAGGGATTACGATGACAGTTCACAACACGGAAAAAGAGAAGCAGCTCTTGTTTAACTCCATACGGCTGATGATTTGTGTTGGTCATGCGGACGGGTACATGGGAGAAAAGGAGATCGGGCGTGTCTATCGCATGGTGGAAAGTGAACCCTTTTCACTGCGGGAAAGACAAATCCTGATGGATGACATAGATAATCCCAAGCAGCCGGAAGAACTGGTCGCGGGGATGACCAGACTGAATCGTTCCGAGAAGCTGCGCCTGCTGCGCCAGCTGTACCACATTGCCGTGGCCGACCGCAAACTCACGACGGGAGAACAAAACGAAATCCGCCGCATCGCCAGCCTGCTCGGCATTGAACAAGAAAAGCTGCAGCAGGTGGAAGACTGGATTCTGGAAGGGATTCACTGGAAGGAACGCTGGCAAACAATCATCGGTGAGTGAGAATAAGAGGAGAAAGGGGCTGCCCCGTGGTCGTTAGACTATTGGGACAACCCCTTTCTCTATTGTATTTCGCATCAAGTGGGCAATTTTGTTACAATGAAAGAATGGAAGATCAAGGAGGAATCTTGATGCTGCGAATACTGGTTTCCAATGACGACGGGATTGACGCCCGCGGAATCCGCATTCTGGTGGAGTCCATTCTGAGCCTGCCGGATGTGGAGGTGTTCGTGGTGGCGCCGGCCGAGGAGAACAGCGGCGTCGGCCACAGCATAACCTATCGCTCGGCGCTGTCGCCCACTCCCCATCCGTTTTACGGCCTGCCGGTTCAAGCCTGGAAGGTAAACGGCACCCCGGCGGACTGCATCAAGTCCGCCTACCACCTGTTGTTTGCCGACCAAAAAAAACCGGATGTCGTCTTTTCCGGGATCAACGTGGGGAACAACCTGGGGCGTGATATTTACTACTCCGGCACGTGCAGCGCGGCGCGCGAAGCAGTAATTTTGGGCATGCCGGCAGTGGCGTTTTCATATGACAATTATTTTCACGAAACGGAGTACGGTGAGGCGGGAGAGATCGTCAAACCGCTTTTGGCTCATTTTCTGGAAAAAACCGGACAAAACCAGATGCCGCCTGAGGTGTTCTGGAACGTCAACATTCCGCACCGCAAGCGTTCCGAGATCAAGGGGGTGGCACCGGCCGCACTCTCGCTGTACCACTATCACGATCAGTACCATCAGGAGGAGACGGGGTACTGGCTAAGACGACAGTACAAGGAAGAAGAAGAGCAGCGCGAACAGGATGACTATCAGCTCTTGCGCAGCGGCTACGTTACGGTTACACCCGTTCACATCGACGCGACCGACCGCTCCCTGTTGGACGAGATGGCCGCATGGCCGCTGATCAGATCCTGGAGTGAACAATAGCGTATGGCAATGGACAAATGGATGCCGCACATACAGCCTGATCCTTCGCTGTGCTCTCCCGATTCGGAGACGCTCGGCGAGATCCTGCCGCCTGCTGATTTTCACGACTTGTACCGGTTGGCTCAAAATGATGGGCTCCCGTACTTTGCCCGCATTGATGCCGTGGGTGATGTGGAACTGTATCTCGTTTTTGAATCGGTCGAAGCGTTCAGCGAGTCAGCGCGCGGCGATGTGAGCGTTGAGTGGAAAACCTACCGCGATAAGCTGCTGGCCGTCATCTGGACCTCGTCTGATCCGGTTGAACCGTTGGGATTTCCGCTCTCATTTGACGTTCGTGAAGAGCGGGACCGCTACATGGTGCTTCGACTGGTACAGCAGCCTTCCACCTTTCTTCATCACTTGGCGCTGGAAGCAGGGCAGTTGATTCACATTTATACAGAAACGTTCTCCTTTTCGGCAGCAGAGCGGGAGCGTGTCGCTCAGAAGGTGCGGCAGCTTTTGACCGGGGACGGAGGGGAAGAATCCTCTGATTCATCTGCTGACGAGGTGGAAGAGGTAAAAGAAGCAGAGATGATCAGTGTGGCCGCGGATACGCTGAGCGACCAGACCCTTCAGGAAAACGGTGTGGCGTATTTGTTCGATTACGCGGCGATGTGCAGACAGCACGGGGATGATCAGGCTCAGCTTCTGCTGATGGATACGCTGAACAAAGCCCTGCTGGTGATGAGGCGGCACGCTCGCAGCGAGGTAAGGGAACGTTCGTTTACCGTCTGGGTGGGAGAAATGCCTCCTTATCTATCTCTTGTTGTCACGCCCGAACTGTACGATTTGTTTGAAGTGGTACACACCTCCGAAGAAGAGGCCAATCCCTTTACCCGTCTCCTGCTGGCACTGCCGCAGTTTGTCGAGACGCGGGAGCTCAAACCGCTTGCGATCGGTGCCTATCCGATCATTCGCGCGGAGCGGGGCAGACCGTTTCATCTGGAACTGACGGAAGCCTTTCAAAACCGCTTGCGGAGGCTGTTTGCCCAAAACTGGCCTGAAACCGCCAACCCCTACGGTGGGGATGATGGTACTGATCACGGAGGATGAAACCTGACGATGTTGTCGCAGGCGCTGGTGAGCCTCGGCGATCGCGTCAAGAATCAAGCAGCATTTGAATAGACTGATTACAGATGGGTTTTTGCTGGTACGTGCACCGGGATTCAGGTGGTATGGTTACTTTGCGAGAAAGCGGTGGGAATTCAATGAGCGAGTTTACTACCGGAGTGCTGTATCCCCGAACACATGAGCAATGCGTGCTGCTTCATCTCCCTTATTCCCGACAACCCTATTTCCACAAAAATCTGAACAACAACTGGAACGCGTTTTTTCTCAAGGATGAGTGGCTGGAAAAAGCAGAGACACTCTTCTTTTTGCGGGAATTGTCCAGAAGCGGTCCGCCCCTTTTGTGGTTTCACGATACCGAAATGTTGGGGTGGGGGTTTCGCCTGTTTGACGGCGGTTACGAGGTCACTGCGGCTGCAATCAACTACGATCTGGAAATCGAGTTGGTCGAGCTGGAACTGAAGCGGCGTCATCCGGACATGGAGATCGCGGAGGCTGTCGTGGAGGATGAGGAACTGCGCAGCGAATACGATCAGGTTCTGCACGAAGTGATCCAATCGGGGCGCCTGCGCCAGGAGATTGTCAAAGGAATCGAACGCGTCCGCCCGCACTGCTTCCATCGTATTCTTTCCCCGTCGCAGATAAAGCAGCTTCACGCTGTTTTCGATTTGACGCTGCTCACGGAATACAACGAGCAGACCGGCAGTTCCATTTTGTATGATTCCGTTGATCTGTTCAAGGAGATTCTCGGTATTGAGGAGATGGTCTGGGTCAACTACAGCTACCTGGCCAGCGGCGGAAGAGAGTAGAGAACGGAAAGCCCTTGCTGCACGGTCAGCGAGGGCTTTGCATGGCCGAAAACGAGAATGAGGAGGGCCAATCGGAAAAAATTTCACAATCGTCATTTTTTTGTGCTAATGTATACGGTAAGGACAAAACAGAAGGAGGGAAAAAGATGAGTGGGATTGTGAAGGAGGTCAGAATCGCCGCCTCACCTGAGCTGGTCTGGCGGGCCTGGACAAGCCCGGATCGCCTGACAGCCTGGTTTGCCCCGGCAGCTCATGTGGAAGCACGCGTCGGCGGTGCGTTTGAGTTGTTTTTTGACCCGGACAATCGGGACAAGATGAGCACCAGGGGCTGTGTGTTTACCGAACTTACACCGAATGAGCGGCTCAGCTTTACCTGGAGGGGGCCTGATCCGTTCGCGGAACTGATGAATCGCGAGGGAGAGTTGACTCATGTTACGGTGACGTTGCAAGAAGAGAATGGCTCTACCCGGCTGCTGCTGGTACATGACGGTTGGGGCGAGGGGGCAGAGTGGGCAGAGGCCCGCAGCTGGCATCAATCGGCCTGGGATCAGGTTCTGGGCAGTCTCAAATCCGCACTGGAGTCCGGCGAGGGAGAGCTCTGCTGTCAGCCGGAATCGAACGGCAAACCAGGACCAATTCCGCACCAGTAATCTGGTACGGACAGCGGAAGAGCAAGAGGGGGATGATGATGGATCTGGGTCTAGCCGGCAAGGTAGCCTTTGTTTCCGCTTCCAGCAAAGGGCTGGGAAAAGCTGCTGCGCTGGAAATGGCGCGTGAAGGGGCTCACGTCATGATCTCCAGCCGCTCGGAAGAGGAACTGGAGCGGACCAAGGCAGAGATCGAAGGATTGGCTGCGGGCAAGGTGGCCTATGTGGTTTGTGACATTACCCGCCCGGAGCAGATCAAACGGGCTGTTGGGGAAACCGTGAAGACGTTTGGGACGGTTGACATTTTGGTTAACAACGGCGGGGGACCGGCTGCCGGGGGGTTCGACAGGTTCAGCGATGAAGACTGGTACCGGGCATTTGACCTGACGCTGCTCAGCTACATCCGCTTTATCCGGGAAGTGCTTCCTCACATGAGGCGACGAAAGTGGGGCAGGATTATCAACTTCGCGTCCTCTTCTGTGAAGCAGCCGATCCCGGAACTGGTTCTTTCCAACACGCTGCGGGCAGGCGTGGTCGGACTGTCCAAGTCTCTTGCAGACGAACTGGCTGGTGAGGGCATTCTGGTTCACACGGTTGCACCCGGCCGGATCGCGACGGAGCGGGTATACAGCCTGGATAAGCATCAGGCAGAACGGTTGGGCGTGCCGGTGGAACAGGTGAAGGCAAAGGAGGAACAATCGATTCCGCTGGGCCGCTACGGAGAAACGGCTGAATTCGGCAAAGTGGTGGCCTTCCTGGCCTCCCCTGCGTGCAGCTACATGACCGGAACGACCATCCTGGTGGACGGCGGTCTGGTTCGATCAATCTGATGCGTGGAAAAAAGAAGCCGAGCGCCCTGATGGGGTGTTCGGCTGTTTCATTTCCTATGACTTGATCCAGATGGAGAAAATTTGGTCCAATTCCAGGAGCAGGACCAGCTTGCCGTTGATCCGGGCGACTCCTTGCAGGTAGCGTCCCTCCACCCCTGCGACTATCGGTGGAGCCGGTTCGATCTGGCTGACTGGTATGTGAACCACTTCCGATACGGCGTCAACGATGATGCCGGTCCGAAAGCCGTTCAGATCGACGTCGACAAAACGACTCGATTCAGTGATCGGCAGCGGTTCCAGGCCAAACATCGTGCGCAGGTTGACGATTGGCAGGATTTTTCCCCGCAGGTCGATAACCCCTTCCACATACGGCGGCGACTTGGGAAAACGCGTGATCGGCAGCGGCTTGATAATCTCCTTGACATGCATGGTGGGCAGACCATAATGTTCATTGCCCATCTGAAACAGGATGGTTTGGACCTGTTCTTCTTCCAGTTCCGGTGCCCGATCGAGTGGACTCTCTCCTAAAGCCATCACGTATCGCTCCCTTACAGTATTCCTTATATAGGTACATTCCCGATTGTAGGCATTCAAAAACCTGTTCTTCTACATCGGAAACGGGAGCACCTTCAGGGAGACGAGCACGACCAACAGCAGACTGATGCCAAAGCTGAGAAAAACGTTGCGGCTTGCGGCCATCATCAATAGACAGACCAGACCGGCGGTGAGAAACAACGGCTGTACGACCAGCCTGCCGTCTTCCACAAACAGCGAGGGGAAGATCAGGGCCGCAAAAATGCCAATCGGGATGAACGACAGCCCGTTTCTCAGCCTTGGTGAGAAGAACTTGCTGGGCAGCCGCAAAAAGGCGCGGCGTGTCAAATAGGTAACGGCCGCCATTCCCAGGTACAACCACAAGGTAGTTTCGATTGTCACGCGGTTTCCACCTCCGTTTTCTGTTGGGCGGGGCCTGCCGTCTGCTCGTCCGCTTGGGGCAGCAAGTATCCGATCAAAAAGGCGACAACGCCTGCAGCCAAAAGGTGCAGCCCGTCAGGCAGAACCAGCGCCAGTCCAACTGCGACTGTACCGCACAACAAAAAGCTGGCGATCCGTATCAAAGATGTAAGCTGGTAGTAAGCCAGCGCGACAAACATCGCGGTAAAGCTAAACCCAAGACCGAGCGCGGCGGGGTCTGGTATCCAGCGTCCAGCCAATGTGCCGATCAGCGTGCCGACTACCCAACCGCCATACAACAGCAGGCTGACCGACCAGAGATAGGCGAGATCGCTCTGGTGATGACGAAACCGGTTCAGGGTGATGGCGTACTGCTCGTCGATCAGAAAGAAGGCCAGGCCGTTTATCTGCGCGGTCGAAAAGCGCTGATAGTATGGCGACATCGACAGTCCCATCAGAAAGTGGCGGGAGTTAAGCAGAAACGTTGCCAGGATGATCGCCCAGACACCGGCGTTATCGGCAAGCATGGACAGCGCTGTAAATTGGGCGGAACCGGCAAACACGATCATCGACATCGCCACACTCTGCCAGGGCGACAGGCCGGTTTGCAAGGAAAGCATTCCGAATATTGCCCCAAACAAGACAAGGCTGACCGTAATCGGCAGCGCGTCCAACATTCCCTGACGATAGGATGGTCTCGGTTTGGTTGCCTGCTTCACGATACTAACTCCCTTCGTTTCATCAGCACTTTGGCCAGGATGGTCATGCCGGTGTCGATTTTTTCAATTGGTTCATGGCTGAAGCAGAGGCGGATAAACGGCTGGACTGCTTCCCGAGTCAGAAACATGTCGCCGCAGGCAAAGGCAACTCCTTGGGTCAGACATTGGCGCAGCACGTCACGGGCATCGGTCTCTGGCGGCAGCGCAACCCAGTAGTAAAACCCGCCGTGCGGTTCCTCGTAAGAAAGGCCCAGCGCTTTCAACTGTTTCAAGTGCCTTCCCATCGCCTCCGCCTGGCAGCGGTAGAGCTGGCGGGCCTGTTCCAGATGTGCCGGCAGGGCACCATCCTGCAAAAAAGCTAGCAGAGCCATTTGGCCGTACGTATTGGTTGTGATGGACAGCTCCTTCAACCGGGAGATGTGGCGGATAAAGGCTCGGTTGGCAGCAATCCAGCCAAGTCTGAGCCCCGGAAACAACACTTTGGAAAACGTGTTCAGGTAAATCACATTACCGGTCTGATCGAGCGCTTTCAAGGGAACGGGTGGTTCCTCGTACAGGTGCAGGTGACGGTATGCATCATCTTCAATAATGGGCAGGTTGTAACGCTCACTCAGCGCGATCAACTGTTTCCGCCTGTCCAGTGAAAGCGTACAGCCGGTTGGGTTGTGGTAGGTGGGAACGGTATAGACGAAACGGGGGCTGTACCGGACCAATACCCCTTCCAATACGTCAACCCGCATCCCGTCCCGATCGAGCGGAATCGGAATGATGCGCATCCCCAGCTGCTGAAACAACTGCAGTGCTCCGAAGTACGTGGGCATCTCAACAGCGATGGTATCACCCGGCTTGGCCAGCAGTGAAGTGGCCAGTTTCAGCGCTTCCTGCGATCCGCTGGTGATGACCACTTGTTCGGGAGAGGAAATCTGTTCCAGTCCCATCCAGGAGACGATCCACCTGCGAAGGTCCGGATGACCGTCAATCGGCAAAAAATAGTAGGACTCAACGCGTTCTGCCGTTTGCTGCAGGTAGCGTGGAAATCCGGACGAATGCAAGGTTTGCTTGCCTCCGTCACCGTGGGTGAAGTTGATCACGCCTTGACGCGGCGAACTGATCGACAGCAGATCAGCCATGTGCGACGGGGAGGAGGACGGTTGATCCGCATCCAGTCTCTTCTGCCAATCCATCCGCTCCGGCACGGACAAGGGAACCAGCGGCTGGACGTAGCGTCCGCTGCCCATCCGTCCGGCAATCAAGCCCTCTGCTTCCAGTTCGCTGTAGGCCCGAACCACTGTATTGCGGCTCACGCCCAACTGATCGGCCAGTTTTCTCTCCGGCGGCAAGGCGGAGCCAATTGGCCACTCCCCGCTTAAAATCTGGTAGCGCAATTGATGCAAGACAGAGATATATTTCGCTTTACGTCCCATGATCCTGCTCCTTGTAGGCTGTCGTTTGCTCCTCACTATAAGCGGTTCTTCGTGCAAAAAAAAGAGCCAATTGCTTGTGAAAAAAAAGCCACCTCGCTAGCCGCGCAAATCTTCCAGAGAGATTCCCTCTTCCACGGCAAACGTGAAATCTTCGATATCATAAAACTGTACGGGTGCCTGATGCTCAATGATCCGTTTCTGCAGGTCGAGCTGGTCGGTCAAAAGCGGTACTTCGCAGCGCATGGCTGCCAGCAGCAGCTCGGTTTCGATGGGATCAAACAGTTCTCCCCAGTAGGCGGTGTCTTCCGCCCTCAGCACGGTAAGTGTCACGTCATCCTGATATGGAAAGGAAACGGTTGACCAAGGGGCGACCAGTCCCTTTTGCAGCTTTTTTCGGGTAAACGGATCGTCGAAGTAGCGGATCATGTGAGAAATAACCGTCCGCACGTGTGCATCTTCCTCATCGTCCAGCATGATCGGGTCTGGACTGTGCAGGATCTCTTCCAGTTCATAGATGGTTGACAGCGGAATAATGTATTCAACTGGTTCGGGCGGTACCAGGAGCTCCCCATACACGGCCAGCATGACCGCCTCCAGGACGAACGTCTTCTTCAATTGACAACCCTCCTCCCCTCCATGATACTTGAATTGCGAGGTTGACAACAACTGCCGTGTCAGAGTACCATATTGGTAGCACGTGATACATTGTTTTTCCATTCAAAGGGGAGTAGCTTTTACAGCAAAGTCGTCATTCACAGGACGCCGCGGGTCCTCGGCTTTGTTGGCAACGTACACACCGTTGTTAGCAAGACCTTTGCCTATGTTCCTACGTAGGTGGGGGTCTTTTTTGTTTGACTTCTCACCTGCAAGGGCGAAGCAGTCTTGGCTTGGCGGACTGCTTGAACAGATATGCAGAGAGGAGTTGGAGGAAACGTGTGGGAGATGGAATTTCTTAGCTCGCTTTTATTGATCATTGCGATCGACCTCGTGCTGGGTGGAGACAACGCCGTGGTGATTGCGCTGGCGAGCCGAAAGCTGCCACCGGAACAGAAGAAAAAAGCGATCTTGTGGGGGACGACTGCGGCGATAGGCGTACGGGTGCTGGCGACCGTGGCGGCCGCGTTGTTGTTGGAGATCCCGTACCTCTATCTGATCGGCGGACTGCTGCTGGTCTGGATCTCTTACAAACTGCTGGTGGAAGAAGAGGAAGAAAAAGACATCAAGCCGGGTGAGAATCTGATTCAGGCGATTCGCACGATCGTGGTCGCCGATATTCTGATGGGCCTTGACAATGTGTTGGCTATCGCCGGGGCAGCCAAGGGTGATCTGACGCTGATCATCATCGGACTGTTGATCAGCATACCGGTGATGATTTGGGGCAGCCACCTGATCTTGAAAGCGATGGAGCGATTCCCATGGATTGTCTACCTGGGTTCGGGAATTCTCGCATGGACGGCCGCCAAGATGATCACACACGAAAAAATCGTCAACGACTTTCTGGGTTCGCCCTGGTTGATCTACGGTTTTGACATCCTGGTCGTGGCCGCGGTCATCGGGGCTGGGCTGTGGGTGCGCAACCGGAGCCGGCAGGAAAGTGAAGCTACTCAGCTTTCGGAACGGCGGAAGGACGAGGAATCGATTCCCGATGAGATTCCGACCGGTTCGTAAGGATTGGTACGCTTCGCCAACCACTTTGTTGGGTTTCAGATCGCAGCCAAAGTGGCGTGAACACGAGAGGGGCGTTTTTCGCGCTCGCTTCCGGTGGCCAACCAGCGAAGAAGCTGTTATGTGACAGGAGAGCGGCCATTTTCCGAATGAACGACTTTGCCAACCAGCCAAGCGGGCAGTTCCGCCTCCTTGTTGGTTGGCAGCGGAGTGAGGAACAGTAAATGGCCGCCTCTTTCTGTCTGCACACTGAACCGTCATGGACGTACGTCCCTGACGGTTTGTTTTATTGCGCACCATCTTTTCTGGAGCGTATCTGGTTTACCCAGAACCCGCCTTTGAAACTGCTTGGTTCATGAGAGACGACAAAGGCGCGCGGCTCCCACTTGTTGATCAATTCCAGCAGTTTTTTCTGATTGGTTCGTTTGGTCAGAATTTCCATTACCAACCGCTTGCCGTCCCGACCTTCTCCAAGCCAACTGGTTACTCCAAACCCTGCTTTGCGCAGCTCCTCCGGGAGATGGAAGTCCGGCTGCTCATCCGGGTCATCGGGAGAAGGAGTGATCACTTTTACTGTTACATAGCCAAGCGCAAGGCGCTCTTCGATTTTGCTGCCGACGAGAATGCCGCTCGCAAATCCTGCGCAGTAGGCCAGCAAATTCCAGACGTTGTTCAGGTTGTTCAGGACCATGTTCAAACCGACCAGATAGACACCGATTTCGCCAAAACTGATCAAGGCGGCCGCATAACGGAGTCCTCGGATCATGAAGATCATCCGCATTGAATACAGCGTCATGTAGCTGATTTGAATGGTAAAGACGAGCAGGAATGAATAAAACATGATTGCTACTCCTTTCGGCCGCAGCGGCCTAAAACGTGAGGGAGCACCACGTTAGGTGCTCCTCTCATCAGTTTACACAATTTTTTTCGTGGATGGGAAAAGAAAATCAATAAAAATCTGGGCGGTGGGCTGTGGTTCGTGATTGGCCAGACCAGGCCGTTCGTTTGCCTCGATGATCACGTACTCCTCTTCCTTGGGGGAAGAGGAGTCATGTGTTTGTCTGACAAGAAAGTCAAAACCGACAACCGGGATCTCCAGGGCGAGGCTGGCTCGCTCCGCTATTTCTCTCAGGTAGGGGGAGATGCGGGGGGTCACATCCCGAATCGTGCCGCCAGTGTGATAATTGGCTGTCCTGCGGACGGGCAGGGTGGCCCCCGGGGGCAGCACGTCGTCCGGTTGATAACCCTGGGAGGTGATGACGCGAATCGTTTCGCTGTCCAGCGGAATGCGTGACTCACCCGCTGTCTCGCGCGCCAGCACCCGATTTTTTTCTTCGATCAGCTGCAGGATCGTCCGGCAGCCGTCTCCGGAGACGGCTGCGGGCGTCCGCTCGATGGCGGCGACGAAGCGGTGATCGATCACGATGATTCGCGTGTCCCGTCCTTCGACGAACTCTTCCAGAAGTACCTCGTCACAGTGCTGGCGGGCGTACCGGACTGCCTGCTCCAGCTCGGATTCCGTGCGGACGTCGACGGTGATGCCTCTCCCTTGTTCCCCGCGAAGGGGTTTTACCACGACCGCCCCGCATTCGGCAAGAAAGCGGGCGGCTGATGCCAGGCTTGCATAGGTGTGCTGACGGGGAACGCGAATCCCCGCTTCTTTCAAGGTGGCATGCGTCAGGCGTTTGTCGTCACAGCGCATGAACGCAATCGCCGAGGTGCGGTCTGTCAGCGATTCGCGGCACGTTACCTGTTCGCCCTCATGCTGCAGGTGAAACAGGCCCAGTGCTTCGTCCAGGATGGTGACCTGGATGCCGCGCCGCTTCGCTTCCTCGATCAAAATACCGGCGTAGATGTTCATCGCCTCATCGCCCCCCCTCATACAAGTGGCGGTTGAGCCGGTTGCGTCGTTTGATGGCGTAGACCGGGACACGGCAAAAGCCGAGCGATTCGTAGAGGCGAATTGCTTTTTTGTTGTTGTAAAGGACGGACAGATCAAGGTAATCCCTGCCGCGCGTCAAATAATGCAAGGACAGCTGCCGCACCAGCCGTCTTCCAATGCCCCAGGCCCGGTACGGTTTGGAAACGGCGAGCGACCACAGGCTGGCCCCGTTGTCAGGGTCGCCAAACGCCGCCTTGTGGTCAACCCCCATTACGCTGCCGACGATCTCACCGGTCTCTCTGTCCTCGGCCACGTAGTAGACAAAACAGCTGGTCCGCTGGTTTTGACAAACGGTTTCCGGGTCGCTTGGCACCATGCCGCACGCCAGGTACAGTTTGTTGACTGCAAGCGCGTCAGCCATCCCCTGCAGCAGCCGTACCCGGTATTTTTTTGAAGGGGACGGCTGTTTGATGCCAGGATGGAGCCACAACCGATAGGTGATGGACGGATCGAAGAACAAGAGATCGGATGCTTTGGCCACGAGGATATGCGGATCGTAGACGTACATGGCGATGTCCCGTCGCCCTTCCGGCTCTTGCCTGAACAGTTCGATGATTTGTTCGTGCGACGAAAAGGTCTGCCCCAAGATCAGATTGCCCCATCCGCAGTCGATTGCCACTTCCGGTTTCAACCGAGAAGCGATGTGAGGCGGAGTTTGCTGCCAACTGATCAGCGAGATCGGGTAGCTGTTTACGCTCCGATCTGTTGGAGCCAGTATTCCAGCAAGGTGAGTTGCCACAGTTTGCTCCCTCCCAGAATGGTAATGTGCTGTCCTGGATCCTGCAGCATCTTCTCAACGTAAACCGCATCGAACAGACCGCGCTGTCTTGCCGTATCTGACAGCAAAACGTCACGCGCAAACTGAAGGTATTCTCCTTGCAGGTACTTGAGTGCCGGAACCGGGAAATACCCCTTTTGGCGATAGATGACATCGTGCGGCAGACAGCGCTCGGCCGCTTTTTTGAGGATGCCCTTTCCGCCGTTGTACACCTTCAGCCGGGACGGGATGGTGGCCGCCAGTTCAACGACCTCATGATCGAGAAACGGTACGCGCGCCTCCAGACCCCAGGCCATGGTCATGTTATCGACGCGTTTGACCGGGTCCTCCACCAGCATCACGTTGGTGTCCAGCCGCAATGCCTTGTCGACGGGATCATCCGCCCCCGGCTGGGCAAAGTGCTGCTGTACGAACAGGGTAGAGACATCTTCCGTCCGGTACTCGGTAGCGAGTGCCGCCTGCACCTCCTCATCGTCCCTGTCGAAGAAGGCGGCCTTGTAGGCGGAGACAGGATCGGCCTGCCCCTCCATCTTGGGATACCAGTGATACCCGGCAAAGACTTCGTCTGCTCCTTGTCCACTTAAAACAACTTTCGTCCGTTTGCTTACTTCACGGGAGAGCAGATAAAATCCGACAGCGTCATGACTCACCTGCGGTTCGGACATCGCCGCCACACAGGCGCGGATTTCCGTGAGCAGTTGTCTTGAGTCGACAAAGATCTTCTGGTGATCGGTGGAAAACGTCCTGGCAATCAGATCACTGTAAACGAATTCATTGCCTGCTTCGCTCTCCACATCCTCAAAACCGATCGAATAGGTGCGCACATCTGCCAGTTCCTCGCGCATCAGCGCCACAATCAGACTGGAATCCAGTCCGCCGCTGAGCAGGGCGCCCACCGGTACATCACTTACCAGCCGTCGTTTGACGCTTTTGCGCAGAACCGCAAGCAGCCGCTCGATCCATGCTTCCTCTGAAACGTCCTCCTGCGGCGAATAGCGGAGCTGCCAGTAGCGTTCCTGCCGTCTGCGGCCGTCTTCTTCCACGACCAAGTACGTCCCGGGTTCCAGTTTCTTCACTTCCCGGAAAATGGTCAGCGGCGCGGGTACGACTGCGTGAAACGACAAGTAATAGTGGAGAGCTTGGGGAGAGAGGTCTGGCTGAAACTGCCGGGCGGCATACAGAGCTTGAATTGAAGAGGCAAACGCGAGCTTGTTCGGTTTATCCACATAATAGAGAGGTTTGATTCCCAGTCGGTCGCGGACCAGGAGCCAACGCCGCCGCTTTTGATCGTGGAGACAAAAGGCGAACATGCCGTACAGTTTCTGGACGAATGATTCACCCCAATGGGCGTAGGCTTTTAACAGTACCTCCGTGTCACTGCCGGAGCGGAAGCGGCAGCCGTACCGGGTCAGTTCATCCCTTAACTCACGGTAGTTGTAGATTTCTCCGTTAAAGGTGATGGCAAGTCCCGATTCGGAATCGACCATCGGCTGATGTCCCGCTTGACTCAGATCAATGATACTGAGACGGCGGTGTCCAAGCGCGGTACCGGGTACAATATGGATTCCTTCGTCATCCGGTCCTCGACCTTCCATCCTGCGCAGCATTTGTATGAGTGTGTCCTCCGACTCCACATCCTGGTCGAACGATAACACACCGCAAATTCCACACATTCCTGCACATCACTCCTGTCTTAAAAAATCAGTACCTTCTCTTTGTAGCATGAATCTGGAAATATGGTCAAAGCGAACCAGTGCACCTGATCCCTCCCCTCGCCTGCTGAGACGTGGTAAGCGCCGGTTAGCGGATAAATCTGGCTGATCCGGCTCAAATCCTGCCTGATCCCATAACAAAAGACCCGCCATGGGGTCTTCTCTGGTGTCCGGCTTACTGCCGGACAGCATATGTCACGGTGTCGCTCGCTCATCACTGCGGAACCAACGCAGCGGATTAATCGAGAAGCGGGACTGATAGCGCTCCTGCCGATGTTTTCGCTTGGTCAGGCGCTGCTGCATCAGATCCATTTCAAAGGTCACGCGGCGCAGTTCCAGGCGAAGCGACTCCTGCAACTCTTCAATATCGGCCATTTTTTTCAAGATGCTCGTCTGTGTCTGCTGCAGGGCGGAGAGGCGGGACAGTTCTTCCTGGAATCGGCACAGTGTTTCCTGGACGGCGAGTTCCATTTCACGAAAGGCAGTCGTGAGGGCTGTTTCGCGGTTGGCTGGCAGGGAGGGAGCTTCGGAAGCTGACGCCGTCTCCTCGCGTGCCAGGTCGTGCAGCGACAGCAGTCCCTCTGCGATCAATTGCTGCTGGATGTCCTGAAGCGAGGCATTCCCGGCATCCTTTCTCTCCTTCACTTCTTTCAGCAGCAAAAACCCCTGTTCACTGATCATGTAGTGACCTTGTGCGTTCTTTTTCAGGTCTTTGGCCGGTACAAACATCTCCAGCCAGTTGCGCAGTGTGCGGACGTGTACCTGTAAGCGCTCTGCCACTTCCTTGGAAGCCATCCAGACCTGTACGTTCAGACTCATCGCCATCACTCCTTTACAGGTATGCAGTACGATATGTGGACATTATAGCACCATTTTTTCCCGGAAAAAGAGAATCGACAAAGGTTCTCATAAAGACCTCGTTTTCGGCGAATTTGGACATGCTGGCTGATTATTGTCGGTTGATGGAGAGGGGCTCGCTCGCACAGGGATCATCTCTCCTTTCGACAATTTCTGTCTCTTGCCAGGCGACACTTGTTCAGTACGGGTCAAGCGCAAGTTGCGGGACAAAACCTCTCATAATGCGCGGTTCGGGTGCGTAGACATGAAGAGACGGTTGTCCTCATCCCCGAGGAAAGAAGGCTTTTCATGGGAACGAACGCGTTATTTCTGCCGCTTGTTTTGGTTCTGGCGTCATTGGCCACAGCTTTTGGGGGAATTCTCCTGTTCATGCGGATTGCCTGGTCAGAGAGCGCCCTGTACGCAATGGTAAGTGCGGGAGCCGGCCTGTTGTTGGCCTTGACCGTGCTAGATCTGCTGCCGCGCAGCATCGGAGATGGCGACTCATCCTATGCGGTCGTGATACTGGTGGGTTTTCTTTTGTTGTTCGTGACGGATGTTCTGTTTCATCGACGAGATGTTCCGGGCAGGATACAGATAAACGGGATATTGGCCGGGCTGTCCATTCATGCCTTTTTGGAGGGAGTGTCCCTGGTCGCCAGCTTGCAAGCGGATGCTGCGCTCGGATTTTCGCTCATTGTGGCGCTGCTGCTGCACAAGATTCCGGAAGGCGTAACGGCAGCTTCTCTGCTGATGGTCTCCAGCAACAACCGCCTGCTTGCGTTCATCGGCACCGCTGCGCTTGCGGCAGCCACCTTGTTTGGAGGCTTGATCATGTGCATGGTTCAGGATCTGATGCCGAAGGAAGGCATACGGGTCGTACTGGCCCTGGCTACCGGAATCTTTCTCTATGTGGCGATGGGCCATCTGGTGCCCTTTGTTCAGAAGACCCGGCACCTCCGATTTCCCGTATACTTCGTCGGCGGTGTGCTCCTGTACATGCTGCTTACGCTGTTGTTCCGCTTTCATCTGCATCCCCACGTATAAACAAGGGATATTTTCCCGACAATAGGGGGAAAAGAGAACACGGGAGGGCAAGATGGAAGAAGAAAACAAAAAAATACCATTCGAAAAAGAAACGTCCGCGGAAATGCAGGCAGAACTGCCTGCCCTGGGGACGGCGCTAAATCCGCTGGAGTCGGGGTGGGTGTTTGACAAAAACGCTGCCGCTGCTCCCCCGGAACAACTGGACAGCGCGATGCAGCAGGGCGAATGAGCCGCAAGAAGGCCGGTTTTGCCCTGTTTTCTTTTTCTTGCGGTCCAGGCTCTCGTCACTCGCAGCAAGATAGTATATAATGGCGAAGGAAAGATTTGATAAAGGGGCCGATACATAATGAATACCTTGTTGCAAGGAAAGAACATTTTGATCATGGGGGTAGCCAACCACCGCAGCATTGCGTGGGGGATTGCCCAGTCGCTGTCCAAGGCGGGTGCCAACCTGATCTTCACGTATCAGGGAGACAGGCTGCGCGACAATGTAGCCGATTTGGCCGCCACGTTGGATCAGCCGGAACCGCTGCTCATTCCCTGTGACGTGACCAGCGACGAAGACATTCGCAAAGCGTTTGCCGAGATCAAAGAGAAGGTCGGCGTTCTCCACGGCGTGGCGCACTGCATCGCCTTTGCCAAGACGGAGGAACTGGAAGGCGAATTCATCAACACCTCGCGGGACGGGTACGCGCTGGCTCAGGACATCAGTGCCTATTCCCTGGTAGCGGTAGCGAGGGAAGCGCGTCCGCTGATGACGGAGGGCGGCAGCATCGTGACCCTTACCTACCTTGGCGGCGAGCGGGTCGTTCCCAACTACAATGTAATGGGTGTGGCCAAAGCAGCGCTTGACGCCAGCGTGCGCTACCTGGCCAGCGACCTGGGCAAAGAGCAGATTCGTGTCAATGCCATCTCCGCCGGTCCGATCCGTACCTTGGCCGCAAAAGGAGTGCGCAACTTCAACAGCATTCTCAAGGAAATTGAAGAGAAAGCTCCCCTGCGCCGTACGGTTGACCAATCCGATGTGGGCGATACCGCGCTGTTTCTCTTCAGCCACCTGTCACGCGGCATAACCGGCGAAATCATCCACGTCGATGCCGGATACAGCATCATGGGCCGCTAGGCGGAGCAGGCGTTCAGGTGTGACGGGATGTTATTCCCTTCACCTGTACCGTGAGCAGACGAATAAAAGACTCCCTTCCAAGGCAGGATGAGTACAAATGCCGAAGGAGGGAGTTTTTTCGTTGTTTCCGGTCATAACCACCCATCAGGAACTGCTGCTGCATATGTGTAGGGAAAAAACCATTGATGAGAGTGCTGATGATGCTTCCGTCCAGTTGCTTGCGAGCCGCGAAGAGCGGCGGGGAAGAGGGGGCGGAGAGGAGGGGGAGCGGGAGAGAGGCTGACAGCCCCAACTCCCGGTAGACCGGCCCTAACCGTCACTGTTCTCGCTTCAGGCGTGCAGATTGTTGTTCCGCTCTCTCCATTTCCGCGACAAAGCGGGACATTTTGGTTTGCCGGCCAAAACGCTCCCGCGGAACCCCGAGGAAAAGCTTGTGGCGGGCGCGGGTAATGGCCACGTACATCAGCCGACGCTCTTCTTCCAGCGCAGAGGGGTTGTGGCGGCGCAGCTGCTCCAAGGCGTACTCATGGGGCAGCACCCCTTCGATCAGATCGGCCAGAAACACCGTGTCAAACTCCAAACCTTTGGCGCGATGGATGCTCATCACCTGCACGGCATCAGGGGGAACGGCGCCCTTGGAGTAGATCTCCCTTTCCCAACGGGCCGCTTCCTCCAGATGGACCAGGAAGGCCCCGATGGTGGCATGCCGTTTGGCTGCTGACAGCAGTTGGCGCAAATCGTCTGCTGCGCGTTCGTCCGCACCGCCGGGGCGGTCTTTGGACCGTTTTTTCACGTAGTCGCGAAGTTTCAAATCTTCGTAAATAAGCTCCAGGGCCTGTTTTGGCGAGCAGGCGGGCAGGTGACGCAGGACAGAGACCACCTGCTCAAGATGCTTTCGTTGGAATCCTTTCAAGTCTGGCAGAGCGGGAAGCGCATCCAGCACGGTTGTATCGTGGAGGATGGCTTGGCTGCGGATCGTGTTCCACTGATCGGCCGCGATGTACAGCGTTGGCAGGATGTCCCGCAGCGCATCATGGTCGTCGGGGTGGAGGGCCAGCCGCAGGTAACCCAGCGCCCAGCGTACCGCTTGCCGCTGATAAAACGGTTCCCCTTCGCGGAAATAAGAGAAGGGAATGCCGGCCTTCATCAGATGCTCCAGGATGGGCCGGCTCGATTCGTAGGTGCGAAACAGGATGGCGATCTCTCCCGGGATCATGCCCGCCTCCAGCAGGGTAGTGATTTCGTCGGTGATGCGGGCGGCCTGTTCTTCCTCGTCCTCTGGATGAAAGAGGTAGCAGTCTCCTTCCTCCTGATGGTACCCTTTCAAGTCCTTCTTCCAGCGCGTGCGGTTGTTGCCGATCAGGGAGCAGCCCAGGCTGACGATGGAAGAACGCGACCGATAGTTAACGTCCAGGGTAATGGAACGGGCGTCCGGATAGTCCCGGGTAAACCCGAGTATGTACTGGGGGTCACTGCCGCGAAACCCGTAGATCGATTGATCGTCATCGCCGATCACGCACAGGTTGTTTTGCGGCGCGGCCAGCATTTTGACCGTCTCATACTGCACCCGGTTGATGTCCTGAAACTCGTCAATCATGATATGGGTAATCCGCGTCTGGTACTGCTTGCGAATCTGCGGCTGATCGCGCAGCAGGTGATAGCAGCCGAGCAGCATGTCGTCAAAGTCAAACCACCCGCCGCGCCGTTTGGCCTGTTCGTACAGCGGATACAGCTCGTGCGCCAGTTTTTCTTCGTCAAGGGAAGGGGGACATCCCGCCAGATCGTCCGGCATAAGGCATTCGTTCTTCCAGCGGCTGATCACAGCCAGTGCGGCGAGAAGATCCGCTTCCCCTGGACAGGCATCAAGCGAATCCAACAGCCCGCTTTCCCGGAGCAGGCGAGCCTTCTGCCAATCCTGTTTCAGCAGGTGCCGCTGGTCCCAGACCTGCGGATCGTGGTAGCACAAGATCCGGTAGAACAGGCCGTGAAACGTGCCGGCAATCAAGGATGCAGCCTGGCTGGAAGAGAGTCTGGCAGCCAGACGGCGGCGAATCTCTTCCGCTGCCTTGGTCGTAAAGGTGACCACCATGATGGAGCGGGGATCTGCTCTTTTTTCGCGAATCAGGTAAGCGGTTCGAGCCGCCATGACACGGGTTTTGCCGCTGCCTGCCCCGGCCAGGATCAACAGCGGTCCCTCTGTCGTCGTGATCGCCTGCCACTGCATGGGGTGGTAGGTATCTTCCTCAAGTCTGGTATCACCTGGCACGGTGTGGCGGGGAATGAGCCGGCGGCTATATGGAGCGGCTTTTGGTTCCGCTGCTGCCGCCGTTTCGGCCTGTGCGGGGCTTTGCCGCTGTACGATTGTCTCCGCATACCCGCTGCAGGTTGTCGGAGCGGCATGGATGAAGCGGGGGGCGTCGCTGATCCCCGCTACGAGTCGCAGCCTGCCCCGGCAGGCCGGACAGACGATCTTCCCCTGATCGGCGAGGAAGCGCCACTCTGCAATGTTCTCATATGTATCGCTGCACAGACGGATCAACTGGTTGTCGATTTGTGCAAGACGCAAGGCATCGATCACTCCAAATCTGCTGTGGTGTACAAGCGGCACGACGGGAAAGAAAAAGCGGCGCCCCTCCCGCTGGAGAGGGGCTGCCGTTATGCTTGCATCAACATATCCTGCTTGTCTTTGGGTTCATCCTCCGGTTCGATCAGCGTGATGCCGACGCGGTTAATCCGGTGGTTTTCCAGTTCCGTTATGGTAAACTGATAGTTGTTGTAGCGCACGGATTGCCCTTCCGCCACTTCTTCGTTAAGCTGACTGTACAGCCAACCGGCGATGGTATCCACCTCATCCGAGTGGATTTCAATCGGAATGTAATCACGCAGCTCATTTAAGAGAGTCTTGCCGGAAACAGACAGGACATTGTTGGAACTTTCTATGTCAGGACGTACATTTTCGTCGAATTCGTCCTGAATGTCGCCGACGATTTCCTCCAGGATGTCTTCCATCGTCAGCATGCCGGCCGTACCGCCGTACTCGTCGATCACGATGGCAAGCTGTGAACGGCGCTTCTGCATCAGGCGAAGGACGTGGCTCACTTCCATCGATTCAGGTACTGTCAGCACGGGCCGCAGCAGCTGCTTGACGTCTGCTTCCCCGTTGGTCAAGGCCGACAGGTAGAAGTCTGAGGCGTGCACAAAGCCGATGATGTGGTCCTTGTCGCCTTGGGCCACAGGATATCGGGAGTGGCGCGACTGCCGGATGATTTCCAAGTTTTCCTGATAGCTGTGATTTTCATACAGACAAACAATGTCGATACGCGGAATCATGATCTCGCGAGCGAGCCGTTCCGAGAAGTCGAATACATTGTCCACCAGTACCAGTTCCGTTTGGTCGATATGTCCGCTTTTGTGACTCTGGTTAACCAGCAGGCGAATCTCCTCTTCCGTATGGGCCAGATCGTGCTCGGTAGCCGGCTCGATGCCCAGCCTGCGCAGGAGGAGGTTGGCCGCTCCGTTTAACAGCCAGATTGCCGGATAGCTGAGTTTGTAGAAAAACATCAGCGGTGCTGCAACCCAGAGAGAAGTACCTTCCGCTTTTTGAATGGCGATCGATTTAGGCCCCAACTCACCGATGACGATGTGCAGGAACGTGATCGTCCCGAAGGCGATGGCAAACGAAATCGTGTGGATCAGCGCAGGATCCAGTTGAAAGTTGCCTAACAGCGGTTCAACAATGAGTTTGGCAATCGCCGGTTCACCGATCCAGCCCAGGCCGAGCGAAGCGAGTGTGATGCCCAGCTGACAGGCTGACAGATACGCATCCAGTTGTTCGGTAACCTTCTGGGCGTATCGCGCTCTGCGGTTTCCTTCGCTTACCAGTTGCGCCAGCCGGGTTTGGCGGACTTTCACCAGCGAAAACTCTGCTGCTACAAAAAAGCCGTTGAGAAACACGAGGAACAGCACCAGCAGCAGATTTACAAAAATCTCCATTATCTCCCCTATTGGAATACTGTCCAATCAGATCTCCGTCCTTGTAAAAAGGAGGAGAATTCACCTCCACGTACTTGATCATCATGGCCGTGTTGAGATGCCCTTTTACGTAAACATGATACGACATTCGCAACAGTTTGGCCTATGCAAATCGTCAAAAAACAGAGGAAAAAACCGATCTTTCATCTACGAGTTGGACGACCCGAGTCACTGCCCCACGGCCATTCACCTCTCTTTATTCCCGACGAAACGCGTAGCGTCTGCGTATAACCTAACCATCTCTCTTGCAGTTTGGAAGAGATGGGACAGAGCAGTTGCAAAAACCTGCTCTTGAGTCTAGTATACCAGTTGGGAAAGAGGGCAGTCAAAACCGGATCGGCTCCCCCGAGGTTGTAACGGAGGGAAAGAGCCTGCTGTGTGCTGATTAAATTGTAATGATTGTCCAGAATCGGCCAATGCGGGAAAAAGCGGGGGAGTTCGATGGCCATGGTGTGCTTAGGGCCAGGAAAATAAAAAGAGGATTGGACGCAGACGGCCAATCCCTGGCGGCGATCGTACAGACACATGCTCACGCGGATCACTATGGTGGCAACGCCTATTTGCTGCAGTGTTATCCAGAGGCGGAGGTGTATGCACCGCCCGTGGAAGAGGCCGTAATGCGCTATCCGCTGCTCGAACCCATCTACCTGAATATGGGGGCTGCACCGGTGATACCATCAGCAGTATCAAACGGCTGTTGGCCACGGATTTTGCCGGTTACCTGCCAGGGCACGGGCCGTATGAGCAGCAGGCCCATGCGACTCTTGCGTACAATCTAGACTATCACCTCCACATGTACGAGATCACCACGTTAACCCATTAATTGTATCGTACGGCCTTGATGGGGTACCTGACGGGACTGCTCCAAGAAGAGAGGGTATCGTATCGTTTGTCCGCCAATCAACTGCTTTGGCAGAACGTGTAGCTGCCTTCAGCGCAAGCGTTTTTTGCCGGGGGATGCTGCATGCGCCAAATAATCGGCAATTTCGGCCAGCTTGTATTCGGCGGCGCGAAGGATCGCACCGGGGATGATCCCATCCTTTTCTCCTCCTTGCGCCGGCGGTTTGGACTCGATATAGGGCTGGCCGATTTTCAAGGTCTGTTCGTCCTGGCCGGTACGGGACGGGATGACGCTTGTCGGTATGCGCAGGTAATAAGAAATGCTGGTCGCCGAATCGTAGATGATGGCATCGTACAGCGGGGCGTGTTCTTCTCCAACGCGGCGAAACCCTTGTTGACGGAGCATGGCATCCACAAAGGAGAGCGGCTGGATTGCTCCGGTCAAACTTTTGCTTCGCAGTTGCATGGACACCCTCCTAACCTATACAGGAACAATTTTGTTTAGAATATATGTGATGCCAGTTTGTTTCAGACGCGATTTTTAGGAGGGAAAGGAATGGATGCAAAGACACGGGAACAGAAGGCTGATCTGCATTCCCATACCACTGCTTCCGACGGCACCTGCCTGCCGGCGGAAAACGTCAGGCTGGCCAAAGAAGCAGGGCTTGCCGCTCTCGCCATCACCGATCATGATACGGTGGCAGGGATTGAGGAAGCGCTGGCCGCCGGGCAGGAGCTTGGCGTCAAGGTGGTTCCGGGGGTGGAAATCAGCTCGGTGGCCAAAGGACAGGATATTCACGTGCTGGGATACTACGTCCCTTATCAGGACACACGGTTTCAAAAAGTGTTGGCCGACCTGCGCGACACGCGGCATCAACGGAACAAGCTGATGATCGCCCGCCTTCAGGAACTGGGCGTGCAGATTTCTTTGGAGGATGTCTACAGGCAAAAGGAAGGTCCGGATAAAAATATCGGCCGTCCGCACATTGCAGCGGAAATGATGAGGCGCGGCTACGTAGACTCGATCGACGAAGCGTTTGACAAGTACCTGGGGAGGCATGGAGCTGCGTACGTCAATCCGCCGCGAATCTCGCCGCAGCAGGCAATTGACCTGATCAAAGCGGCGGGAGGCGTCGCCGTTTTGGCTCATCCTGGCTTGTATGAGGACGACGAACTGGTAGAAGAATTGATCCGGTACGGATTGGACGGGATTGAAGTGTGGCATCCCGACAACGGTCAGGAAAAAACGGAAAAGTATCTGCGGCTGACCGAACAGCATGGCTTGGTCGCTACCGGTGGCTCGGACTTTCACGGCTGGCGGGGAGAGGAGCCGTATCATGCGAGGATGGGATCGTCGACGGCACCGCTTGCGGCCGCAGCCAAACTGGAGCAGTTGGCGCGAAAGCGGCAGCAGGGTTAATTCATCCCGCCCGTTTGTTTATCCGCCGTAAAAAAAGCGGACACTCCCAAACGGCGTGTCCGCTTCCCCTGGTTTTTCTCATTCTTTATTGCCTTTATTGCGCAAACAATACGGCTAGTCGCGCAGTGATTTGACCATCGCAATGTGGTCAATACCCGCTTCATCAAATACGTCACCGATCGGTTTGTACCCCAACTTCTCATAAAACGGCTGGGCGTGACACTGGGCGTTCAGTTTCAGTTGGGAAAAGCCCTCGTCACGAGCCGTTTGCTCCATGGCCAGCATCAATTCCCGGCCCAGACCCGTTCCCCGCTCGCTGTCCAGAACAGCGACCCGCTCCACTTTTCCGGTCTGGCGGTCATAGACGCGCAGCCGGCCGGCCCCGACCGGTTTGCCATCCCGGTAGGCGACGAAGTGGATGGTGGGCGCTTCCGGCCTGTCGTACTCATCCACTTCCAGCGACTCCGGCACGTTTTGCTCCTCAATAAACACCCGGCGCCGGACGAAAAGAGCATCCGCCTTTTCCTGTTCCGTCCGTACTCTGCGTATGTCTTTTACCTGATTCATGACTGACGCGCTCCTCTATCTGTAGTTGGATCAGTTGGATCGTTGGCTCGAAAGGATGAACGTACGCTACACTCCGTTGGCAGCGTCCTTGCGCAAGAGAAAGGTTTGATAGACCGTCCAGATGCCGTCCTCCAGCTGATAGACCAGATGGAAGCGGTCTATCTTCGACTCCAGATCAAACTTGGCCATGCTTAGCTGTCCGACCACGTCTTTCAGCTCATCGTCGGGCAGGTCACGCCCGATGGTCAGGTGCGGTACATAGGCGTACATCTCTGTTTGGGTCTTGAAGTATGCCATAATTTTTTGATGAATGGCCTCAAACGGCTCTTTGTTCTGGATGCCGAGGTAGATGACGTTGTTGGTCGGGTGAAAGGTGGAGACCCGGTGGAAACGGACAGAGAAGGCATCCGTTGAATTTGCCACCTGCTGCAGATGATCAACCAACTGCGGCAGTTCCTCTTCATCCAGATCAAATGCTTCCTTGATGCGGATGTACGGGGGAATCAAGGCGTAGGTCGGATCGTAACGTTTGCGATACGAATTGGCAACTTCCTGCACATGGCTGGAAGGAAACACGACCACACTGTACTTCAAAATAAACCCCTCCTAACGTTCACTGGCTTCTTATCATCAATGGACAACGTCCATTAATTTTACCAAAAGATTCGCCATTTGTGTAATCTTCTACGCAATCGTGTATATTCCCCGCATGAACGGCAACACTGTAGGGTGACAGGAGGTGGATGTTTTTGAAAACAACATACTTGATGATGTACGCATTTCTTGTTCTTCTCATGCTGTCCTCTTTGGTTGTGGCCCTCTTTCTCACCCTCAGAAAATGGGGGTTGGATGAAGCTGTCGTGAGGACACGTGTGGATGAGAACGGGCAGGAAGACTGAACACCTGCCGAAAAGAGGATGACGTGCGAAAACACTCGTCAAACAGGGAACAGGTGCAACTCATGCCGGTTAAACAAGAATCCCTGTCACGCAGGTTAAGCATGCCCATTTGTGTGGAAAAACATGCAAATGAACACCAGATCAAGTAAATACCGATCTAAGGATCGCTTCAGCGTGTAGACAATGGGTGTCTGGATAGGGAGAAGCAACCATTTTCCTTCCTCACTCCGTTGCCAACCTCCAATGGAGCCGGACTGTCCGCGTCGCTCTCCCGAAGCGGGCGGGCGCAAAAGCAGCGCTGCTTCGTCGTTTGTCAGGGTTGCGCCCGTATTCCCCCGCTTCGGTCTTGCTCCGCTTGGCAGGTTGGCAAAGTCGTTCGTGCGGAAAATGGCCGCTCTCCTGTCAGAACTCTCATTGGATTCAATCTGAAGGATGTCGAGCGCATTTTGGGGTGAACAGGACAGCAAACGGTGCTGATCGAGTTTCAAAGCCGCTGCCCCTGCGGATCGTCGTGGAGCGATCCTGGGTTGCTTCTTCGCGGGTTGGCCACCTTACGTGAGCGCGAAAAACGCCCCACTCGTATTCACGACACTTTGTCTGCAATCTGTACCGATCCAAAGATCGCTTTTGATGCGCCGCAGTCGATTTGTGATTGGTCGGCGTTTTTTTCATTATACTCGATACCGCGTGTTCGACAACAGCAAGGATTTGGCGCTTGGATCAGGATTTCCATTATTTTTATGAAACCTGCCCTGTGCTTATCCGTAGGAAAGGAGGGCGACGAATCAGCAGGGGCGACCTCACACGATGGGTGTGAAGACTGCGGTGGGTATCCCGTATGGTCGAAAAATTGTCGCAACTTTTCTGCACTGTGGTACTATATAGAAGTGTGACTTCACGCTAATGGGGGAAGGAGTGTCTTCTTCATGAAGAAACCGGTACACAGCAAGGAAGTCAAGAATGCGGCGCTGCAGCGCCTTAACGAACGCGGTGTCACCGTAGAAGACATCGCCGAGATCGTCTACCTGATGCAATCGCCCTATCATCCCGGATTGACGATGGAGCCGTGCATTGCCAGTGTTCAGGCCGTTCTGGAAAAACGGGAGATTCAACACGCCATCCTGGTGGGGGTTGAATTGGACATGCTGGCCGAAAAGGGGATGCTCTCGGAACCGCTGCAAACCCTTGTCGCTACGGACGAAGGGTTGTTCGGCTGTGACGAGACACTGGCGCTGGGCTCTGTCTTCGGATACGGCAGCATCGCTGTCACAACCTTTGGTCACCTGGACAAACACAAAGTAGGGGTAATCAAGCGCCTCGACACGAAAACGTCAGGCGGCCGCGTCCACACCTTTCTCGACGACCTGGTCGCAAGCATCGCCGCCAACGCGTCCAGCCGCATGGCCCACCGCCTGCGCGACGAACAGGAAGCGGAGGACGAGCGTACCGCTCTGCTTGCAGATGACGCGGCGGAACAAGCTGGGTGACAGGCTGTAACGTGAGTGGGGCGTTTTTCGCGCTCACGTGCGGTGGCCAACCAGAAGCAGTCCAGAACCGCTTGGCGACGAGACGATCCGCAGGGGGCAGCGTTAAAACAGTGTTCATCTGCCGATGAGATGCTTGTGCCGCTGCGATTTCCCTGTGGATACGTCGTTTTGCTGGTAACGTTGACAAACGGCGCAGTGGAAAATTTATTTTATGGATGTCCAACTTTTTTTATTTTTCCTCTTGATATTTTTTTTGAAATGGGTTATATTTATTTTCGTCACGTTAATCGGACGCGCACGTAAGGGCCCTTAGCTCAGTTGGTTAGAGCGGTCGGCTCATAACCGATTGGTCGTAGGTTCGAGTCCTACAGGGCCCACCAGCAAAAACCGGTCTGTGCATCATGCTGATTTCCGATGTTCAGATCATCTAGACGAAAATGATCCGGTAGCTCAGTTGGGAGAGCACCATCTTGACAGGGTGGGGGTCGCTGGTTCGAACCCAGTCCGGATCACCATACATGATATATCAAGGGTTTGTAGGCGGTTAGACAACAGAAAAATTGTTGTGGTCGCATACAAACACGCTTTCAAATAGAAAGCACACTTTCTTTCAGTGTCATAAAACTGGAAGGGAGTGTGCTTTTTCGTGTTGTTGAAGTTCGCCATTAAAGATTTCAAGGAGGATCGGGAATTTAAAAACTTGTCGCCTAAAACAATCGAATCGTACATGTCAGCCCTCAATGAGTTTCAGGATTTTTGCGGTAAACAAGAAATTGTCGATGTAAGTGACGTAACAGCGAACACAGTTAAGAATTACCTTATGTATTGCCAAAAGGAACGAAACAACAATGTCACAACCAGAAACAGTAAGTTGCATGTCCTCAAGATATTCTTTAACTATCTTGAAGAAATCGAAGTAATTACTCAGAAACAAAATCCATCAAAGAAAATTGGATACGGTAAAGAGGACATTAAGATTGAAGTATTTCAGGATCGGCATATTCAACAAATGCTTGGTTATTACAGACGATTGAAGCAGCGTGAAAAATCATTCTTTGCTTATAGGGACTATACAATGATTGTGTTCTTGCTTGGGACAGGTGTTCGTCTAGGTGAAATGGTCAATCTGTCTTGGAATGAAGTTGATTTGAAGAATGGTACTATCATCGTCTTCGGAAAGAAACGTCAACAAAGTTCCATTCCGATTACGGAAAAGTTAATCAAAGAACTGTGTGAGTACAGGGTATATTGTGAGCAGACGTTTGGTGAAGTTCCTCAATATGTTTTTACTGATGTAGAAGGTAAAAAACTTACGGACAATGCAGTTAAATGTGTTTTTAAACGGTTGAAGGAAATCATGAATTTTCCTGATGTACGTTTATCAGCACATACTTTTAGACACACGTTCGCCCATCGGATGCTGATGAATGGCTGTGATGTATTCACATTACAAAAGATGCTTAGACATAGCAATATTGCAATGACGCAGCGGTATTTGGCAATTTGGGGAGTCGCTCTTAGGGAACAAAATTCTAAGTACATTCCATTAAATATTTTGGAGGTTTAATGGAGGACAAGCCCATGACTCCATCACAACAATCCGAACTTAAAGCATTAATCGGCAAAAAAGTCAAAGTGTTAATGGCAGGGAAGTTTTATTGGCGTGTATTACATGAAGATCACGTTGGCTTGTTTATCAAATATGCTAACCATCGTATTCCAGTAAAAACTGATCTAAACACATTGCACATCCTGTACTTTACAGCCCTAAAGCCAAAGGTGAGGTAATGTCAATACTAACTCGTATTTGGCAAGATGACGCTTTACATGCCGAGTTGAAATCTATTATGAAGAAACATCTTTCTATACTAAAACAGTTCTCAACGGCATCTTATGAGCATAGAGTAGAAATCAAGAAGGAAATTGAGCGGTTACGCCAACAACGTGAGCAACTATTAAAAAATTAAACTAAGGGAGGAATCAACCATGCAAAAAACTCTAGCAATCAAAAAAGCATTCATCTGCTTCTGCCCAACACTTGAAGATTGATTTGTAACAGTTGATGAGGAAGAAGCACAACAATATGAACATTACCCTGCATCAATTGACGATCTTATCAATGCGGTGTGTTTGGGAGATAAGCCGATTGACGGAATCCTGCAAGTTGAAGAAGGTCTGTGCAAATACGTCATTGAATATGACGAAAACGGCGAAATTGATTCTGCTGGATATGAGTTGATTCAGGAGGTTGCAGCGTAAATGGATCAAGAGAACTGCAAATCTACGAAGAATGGCTAATGAGTGAAGAAGCAAAAGAAACCAGTTGTTTGGTCATCTCACCGATCTGTTGTCATTGGATGTGGACCTGGTTTTCTACGATACGACGAGTTCGTACTTTGAAGGGGATGACCTTGACGATCTCGCCCAATTCGGGTACTCCAAAGACAATCGTCAAGACCGCAAACAAGTAGTCATTGGCTTACTCATGACTCGCCAAGGGATTCCGGTGGCCCACCAAGTGTTTCCGGGCAATCTCCATGACAGCAAATCGTTTGAATTGGTGATCAACGACTTGAAAAAGCGCTTTTCCGTGCAAAAGGTGATTCTCGTCGGCGATCGTGGGATGGTCAGTGAAGCCAACCTGAAGCACCTCCGTACTCTTGGGATGGATTATGTGGTCGGTGTGAAACTGCGCAAATCTCGTTGTGCGCAAGAATTACTCTCTATTCGTGGACGTTTTGAAAAGGTTCGGCAGAACCTGGAGATCAAGGCGAAAGAGATACAAGGGGATACGTATGTCCTGTGTTATAATCCAGAGGCTGCCCTGCGAGATGAAGCTTGCCGTCAAGCGGTCTTGGAAAAATTACAGACCAAACTGGAGCAAGCAGGGCCTTCCGGCCTTGTGAAAAATCGAGCCTACTCCAAGTATCTCACCATTGAGAAAGCTTCCGCACGTATTGATGAGCAGAAAGTGACAGAGGATGCCAAGTTTGATGGCAAATACGCAATCCGTACGAATGCCGCCCTTTCCCCCGAAGAGGCTGCTCTCGTTTACAAGGAACTTTGGCGTGTCGAGCAAGCCTTCCGAAATTTGAAAACGGATCTCGATCTGCGCCCCATGTATCACCGTCGAGAGAGCCGGATTCGTGGGCATATCATGATTTGCTTCCTGGCGCTTGTCATGGAATCTTATTTAGGCTTCAAGTTGCGACAGTCTAGATACCAAAAGAGCGTCAAAGACGTGCTGCATGATGTCGGTCAGATGAAAGCCTCGCTGATTCGTGTGGAAGGTCAGGAACAGATCGTGCGAAGCGAATGGCATGGCGATGCAAACGCCGCTTTTGTTGCCATTGGCACCCAGGCTCTGCCTTGTATCCTGAATGAAGCCTGGCAGTCAGAAATGTAGTGGCAGGTTTGTTCGTCAAAGCCCTGAACTTCAGTTGTTTAGGGCTTTTCACTAGTGCATCGCGTCAAACTTGAGTGTAAAGTGCTTGGAATCAGCCCCCAAGGGTATTATGACTGGAAGAAACGCAGAAAAAGTCAACGAGCCATCGACCAGGAAATTCTCGAGGAAGCCATTTTGCAAGTGTACAAAGAATTCAAGGGCCGATACGGCAGTCCCCGGATCGCTTTAGAGTTGTGCAAACGCGGCTTGTTTACCAGCAAGAACCGTGTCGCTCGCCTTATGCAGCGGATGGGACTGGCTGCCGTTTCTTATCGAAAACGAAGTCGGATCGGACGAAAACCAAAAGGATCGGGAATCATGGACAATTTGGTGAAAGTTGTCGGTTGGGCAATGAACACCCGAATGACCGAACAGTTGGGGATAGACGCCTTTTTGCAAGCCGTTGGAAGGGAACGCCCGTCAGCAGGACTGATTGTACATACGGATCGAGGTTCGCAATATACAAGCCGACGTTACCAAAGCACCTTGGCAGCACATGGAGCCATCCTCAGCATGTCCCGCTTGGGAGATCCATATGACAATGCCGTGATGGAGAGCTTTTACAAAACGTTAAAACGCGAACGGATGCCGGAAACAAGAAAGTTCACCAATGAAAAGGAAGCACGAAATGCAGTCTTCGAGTACATCGAAATGTTTTATAATACGAAAAGATGCATTCCGCATTGGGTTATATGAGCCCAGTGGAATATGAAAAACAACATTCATAACCGATTGGTCTTAACTTCGTGTCAAGTAAATTAGGGCAAGTCCAGTTCAGCAAGCCTACTTACGTAAAACAGACAAGAATTCGCATCCACCCAAAATCCCTCATCAAGTTAAAAGAGAAAATCCGCACCATTACTAACCCAGTGTGGAGTATCTCAATGGATGAGCGGATTGAAAAGCTAAACCAGTATCTCATGGGATGGGTTGGATACTTTGCCCTTGCAGACGCGAAGAGAATCCTACAATCTCTTGAGGAATGGATACGGCGTAGGCTCCGTCTTTGCTTGTGGACGCAGTGGAAACGAGTGAGAACCAGATATCGAGAACTCCGTTCTCTTGGAATATCTCACGCAAAAGCAATAGGAATTGCGAACACCCGTAAGGGTGCATGGCGTACTACAAAGACCCCGCATATACACAAAGTCCTCGGTATTGCCTATTGGCAACAACAAGGGCTGAAAAGCTTAGTACAACGATATTTTGAAATTCGTCAAGCTTGGTGAACCGCCGTATACCGAACGGTACGTACGGTGGTGTGAGAGGACGGGGGTTAGTCACCCCCTCCTACTCGATTCATTCGCTGATGACGCATTTCCGCAAGCGCCTTGGCGCGGATGTCATCCATCAAATCAACGAATGGATGCTAGAAGAGGAAACGGAACGTCAGAAACAACCAGACAAGAACGATCCTCAAGATCCTCCGAACGGCGGTCATGGCTCTCATGATGGAACGTCCGACAAGCAGGATGCCAAAAGCGAAGAGCCCCCAAGCAATAAAGGCACCTTGATGCTTGACGCGACCTGCGCACCAGCGGACATCTCGTATCCGACCGACCTGGAATTGTTGAACGAAGCACGCGAAAAACTCGAAGCGATCATTGATGTCCTTCACGAGCCTTTCGCCGGGAAGGACAAGAAACCGAGAACCTATCGTCAAACAGCCCGTAAACGCTACCTCGAGATTGCCAAGAAACGGCGGGCTGGTGCCAAAGCTGTTCGGAAAGCGATTGGCAAACAACTCCGGTATGTCTCACGGAATCTTCGTATCATCAGCATGCTAGCAGAGAAAACCAGCTTGAATCGGCTAAGTCCTTGGCAGTATCGGCAACTGCTTGTCATATCCGAACTGTACCGCCAGCAACAAGAGATGTACGACAAACGCTCCCACTCGGTGGAAGATCGCATCGTCAGCCTATCCCAACCTCATGTACGACCGATTGTGCGTGGAAAAGTGAATGCTCCCGTTGAGTTCGGGGCCAAAATGGCGATCAGTCTGGTGGATGGGTACGCCCGTATGGAGAAGTTATCCTGGGATAACTTCAACGAGAGCATGACACTGAAAGCTGCTGTAGACGCGTACGTCCAGCGCCACGGATGCTATCCCGAAGCGATTCTTGCTGACCAAATCTATCGAAACCGAGAGAACCTACGCTTTTGCAAGCAACACGGCATTCGTCTAAGCGGTCCGAGCTTAGGACGTCCAAAGAAAGACGAACAACAAGATCGGAAGCAGGCACGATAGGATGCCTCGGCACGCAATGCGATTGAAGGGAAATTCGGAGAAGGCAAACGCTCCTACGGGCTGGGGCGTATTCGAGCACGTCTTCAGGAGACAAGTGAAACGGTAATCGCCTTACAATTGCTTGTGATGAATCTCGAACGCAAGCTGCGCGTTCTCTTTTTGCCGTTTTTCAAATGGGTGTTGAATGTGATTCGATTACCTCAAATGGCTTGAGTTGAGGAACGTTCAGCAACCCCTATTTACATATTGGTGATGTTGGGATATAATGGAATCATATACAGCACTTTCTTCTGGGTGGGGGATGTTTGTGGTGGATTTGAGGATAGATGTAAATCATATTTTCTCAATTTTAAAAGAATTGAATCAAGATTCATCTGTTGTATATCTCGCAGGATCGATTATGGAAGGGTTCGGTAACAGTACTTCAGACGTTGATGTCTATGTCATCTGCGATAAAGAATACATTCAGGAACTGGTTCAAAAAGCTTCTGATCATGACGCAATCCTCCCGAGTGAAAAATTTGTCATACACAATATAATTCAAGATAACATACGTTATGATTTTGAATACTGGGCAATGGACGACTTTCTTAGTGTAGTAAAAAGATTGAATAATTTAAACTTTTCCACCAACGGCTATATTGAACGTCTTACTGAAGATGAATTTGATCTTATGCATCGTTTTAAATTTGGTAAACCCATCATAAATCAACAAGCTTTTCAAAGTATTTATCAGTGCGTTAATCTTGAGAATCTTCAGTATTATCGTATTATGGTGAATACTGAGGTTTATTCCGGAACTATCGAAGATTTGCAAGGAGCTTATGAAGCAGGTGATTATGGTTCTTGTTTTTTCATGGTGAGGAACCTTGTAACTCTGATGGTGACAACCTATTTAGCAGCGTGTGGTGAGACAAATCCTGCTTCTAAATGGTTGTACAGAAAACTTCTTAAATATCAAGAAAGAACGTGCGATGATACTTTGATGAAAAAGTATATTGAATTTCAAACACATCCCTTTGACCTAGGAAGCATTCACAATTACATAAAAGATGGTATGCGATTTTGTCAAAAACTAAATGATAAAGTACAGGATATGCTGAGAGAAAAGCAACAAAGAATGGTGAATAGCCAATGAAACTCCAGTTCAAGAAAGAATGGGGTCCGACATATCTGCACCCAAGGAAAATAGCCTCTACGTTCATCGAACCTTCCTAATATCGAAGTTCATGCAGAAGGAAACATCGTTCATCTTATTGATGGAGAAAATCATTACCGCTATATAGATAGACATCTGCTAAGAGCAGAACCAAAAAATGTTGGTTGTCCCACCTATGGAAAGCCTATAGTAATGGATCAACAAGGAAGAGCTTTTGAATACGGAAGGGAATTGGTTGAAGTATCTTGGAAAAACGGTGTCATACGCATAGTGTTGTGCGACAAAACCTTCGTCTATCCCTTTGTAACGAATGTGGAACCAAGTTCCATTCAATTTTTGGAAGACAATCTCCTCATTACATTAACCAAACGACAGATGGTAGCTATAATTTCTCCTAAAGGAGAAATACTCTGGTCATTCGGTGAGGACTGCGTTCCTGGGGAAGGGTATCGACTCTGTGTACCGATGTTTTCTGAATACATAAAACAAACAAATACCGTCTTGATTACAGATACATTAAATTCTCGTATTCTGGAAATAGATTGTCATGGAGAAATCATTTGGCAATATGGAAGAAGTTGGGATCCGCTCAAGGTTTGTTATGGAAACCATGCTGCGCTCGAAGGATTCCATGTGGAGATACAATTATCGCGGATTCTAAAAACCAAAGGATCCTGAGAGTGTCCCACAGTAAGGAAATCGTCTTCGAGCTTGGAGACGCTTACGTCAAAACTTTGGAACTTACGTATTCACGCTCTGTCCAAGAATTGCCTGACGGCAGCTGGCTCATAACGAATACCCACAAGAATAATATTGTACAGATCAATCCATTAACGGGTGACTTCATTCGGATTATCAACAATGATAATTATCCTCTCGGTATTTATTGGCTCCGATGTGCTACTTACGATCAGCAAAGGGATGAAATGATCATTGCTGATGGGCTCAACAATCGAATTTTATTTGTTGACTTTTTATCATGCGAGCTCAAAAAAAGCATATTTTCCAACAAACATTTCAATATATGCGATCCGCATCATATTGAATTGCATCCAGAAGGACAATATTAAATGATCCTCACTCTGTCAAAATATTTGCGGATGGTGTTGTGATTACAAACTCTGGCGAGTCTCAAATCATTATTTACTATCAAGATGGGCGGGAAGAACGAATTGATTTCTTTGAAACTGACGTGAAACAACACGAAGAGTTCAATCACCCTCGCTTTGCGATCCCTTTTAAACACGGATTTCTAGTTTTAGATACAGGTAATCATCGAATCATTTTCTTGGAAAAGAAACGAAACATATGGTACGAGAGGGAAGTAACAATACAGTTTCCAACCACGATACCTGTCATCAACGAATTGTACTATCCAAGATGGATAGAGTTTACAAGAGATAGACGGATTTTGATAACTGATACTGAAAATTGCAGAATTGTCGAGTGCGAGGTCGTATAATTAAAAAAATTTGAAAGGAGGTGATAAATATGTACAAAGCTCCCAAGCTTGTTGCAGTTAAAGGGGTAGCTGGCATGATAAACGCTTGATTGTGGCCGGCGACAAGAAGGGCATTATTTTGCCCTTCTTGTCCAAGCAATTCGTGAAAAACTTGTTTTAGGAGGTTATTACGTATGTATCCGAACAAAGATGTATTCGTGCAATGTCGTGTCATCAATAATACCAAGTATTTGGCAAAAAATAATGAGGTTTACCAGTTAGATGAAGTAGGGGAGCAAGTTTGGGATCTTTTGGATGGAAAAACCTCCATAGAACAGATTGCTGACCACATTGCAAGGAAATATCAAGTAGATTCGAATATGGTATTAAACGATATCCAAAAATTCATACAGGAATTAGTAGATAAAAATTTAGTTGAGGTGTAATAGTGGAACGACATCAGTATATTCTATTTGTTCTGACCGAATTATTATTGGGAGGGTTGTTGCTCCTCTATCCGGAATGGCCAATGGTCATCTTGTTTGCGAGTCTCCAGATTATTTGGTTCACGAATCGAAAAGCTTATCTAATTGCGGACCATTTGTTCCCTGGAGCGATGTGGGTTAGAAGGACAACGTATTTTGTTCCTTACTTGGCTGTGTTCCTGTTTTTTACCCCCTTGCCCCCAGAGCCGTTGGTGCAACACTTATCGTTAATTTTTTTGGCTGTTGCGATCGGCGTTGTTTTGTTAGCTCCGCGAATGAAAGAACTTTATCCCTTGTTTCAAAAAGAGATTGTATTATTATTCCCATCTTGTACATTCTCAAAAACGGTCTTGGAAGTGTACTCGTTATGGGGATCAGCAATATTACAGGAATTGTACTACAAAGGGGTTGTTATCGCCATTCTGTATCCGTATGTAGGCAAATGGGTAGCTGTATTGATTTCTAGCTTCTTGTTTGTGATTGAACATTATTTACATTTCTACGCGAAGGATTATGGTCGAAAAGATATAATCGCACAATTTTGCATGAGCGTAAGTTCGGGTTTTCTCTATGTGATCACTGGTTCATTACTGACCGCAGTTTTGGTTCATGTTACATACAATGGGGTGATCAGTGTAACCTACCTCTATCGATACCTTGTTCATCGCAACGAAGAAAAAGGGGGAAAAGTCGCTTGATACAAGTAATGATATCAACAATGAAAAGGAACCAACGGATGATTCGGAGAGCAATGCCTTGGTCATTTATGATCGAGCGGGTGTTAATCGGATGTTACACAGTTTTGTTTGCGTATTTTATCTACAACTATATGTTTGAAGGTAATATAGATGAGCAGTTTTTTCAATTCACCAATAACATGGATTATTTAACATTTGTAATTGTAGGAGCGAGTGTGTATACCTTTGCAGTTTCCACTCTGATGAATGTTGGACGCTCATTAATGACCGAGCTTCGCGAAGGAACACTAGAGACGCTTCTTCTCTCCCCAGGGTCACGAATTGGATATTTCCTAGGAACCTTTTTAGAACAATTTATCCGTTCACTGAGTGAGTTTGTTGTGATTCTCCTATTTGGATGGATATTGGGAGCGAATCTGACTAATATAAATCCTCTCTCTTTTATTGTGGTTTTTGTTTTAGTCATGATTGGTTTTTTTTCACAAGGGGTGTTTCTTGCGTCTTTAATGCTATATGTACGAGATACCTTCATAATTCAAAATACCTTGTTTTTCGCAATGAGTTTTTTGGGTGGCATGACTTTTCCAGTACAGTACTTACCGGTTGCATTACAACATGTTTCCTATATATTCCCGCTAACCTATGCCTTGCATTTGTTTCGTTCTGTCGTAATTGGAGGCCAGTCAATTATTCTACATGTCATTACAGTATTCGAACTGTTATGTGTTAGTGTTACCTACGTGATAATTGGCTTTGTTTGGCTGTCTAAAGTTGAAAGGAAACTAATCGAAACATCTTTTTAATAAGGAGATTAATTATGTTGATTGCCAAAAATATTAAGAAGATATTTCAACTAAAGGAAAGAACAGGTTGGTTTCGATCAAAGGTAGTTAGACAAATTACAGCAGTCGACGATGTCAGCTTGGAGATGACACCTGGGAAAATTGTTGGGTTACTCGGCATAAATGGGGCAGGTAAAACGACCACGATCAAAATGTTGGCAGCGATGATTGAACCTACTGCAGGCATTTTACAAATAAATGGCATAGATGCTATTCGATATCCTATGGAAGTAAAAAAGTATTTAAACGTCATCACTGGTGGGGAACGGAATATCTATTGGCGATTAACAGCAAAAGAAAACCTAGAGTATTTTGCCGCATTATATCATTTGAAACCGAGCGAGATCAACTACTATATTGAAAAATCTCTGTCGTTGGTAGGATTAACCGAAGTAGTAGACGTTCCAGTAGAACGCTATTCCAAAGGAATGAAGCAGCGTTTACAAATCGCTAGAGGATTGGTAAATGATCCAATGTTCTTATTCCTAGACGAACCAACTCTTGGCCTTGACGTGGTAATTGCCAAAGAACTGAGGCAACATATCTACCGATTGGCAAAGAACGAAAACAAAGGAGTTCTACTTACCACTCATTACATTACAGAAGTCGAAGAACTTTGTGATTATGTCTATGTGATGGATAAAGGTAGAATCATTGCTCAAGGAAGCCCGTCCGAAATCACCCGAGTGGCGATACCCGAACAACGAATAACAATTACATTGCCCTCCCTTTCGTTAGAAGCTGAAGAGGCGTTGAAAGAAGTAGCAGCTGCAAGTGACGTACATATTACGTTTGATCATGAAAACTCCCATACGGTAGTTCACATAAAATCAAAAGACAATCTTATCATGAAGTTTATTAAAATCGTGACTGAGAACAACATTCCAGTTCTCAATGTTAGTATTTTGGAGCCACGTCTTGAAGACGCTCTGCTTCAGCTAGCAACAATATCCAAAGAAGGAGGGGAAGTTGATTGAGTTATTTTTTCCAAATTATTAAAGCAGAGGTAATCAAGCAACATAGAACTACGTTTCATTCCACAGCTACCTATTTCTCCTTGCTAATTTGGCCGGTCGTGATCTTCTTTAACGCCTATTTCAGTTACAAACCATTCCAAATGACGAAAAGTAGATGGCCAGGCTTAGAAACTCCCGAATCGATAATTTTGTTTCTGATCATCGGATACATTGCATTTTTGTCTTTTTGGACTTTAGTACAGAGTGCCGCCATGATGCAGGTGGAACGGCAAGATGGGACGCTTGAAACAATTTTCCTTTCGCCTGGGAATCGGATTGCCATAATTTATGGGCGCGTACTAGGGGCTTTGTTTGAAAATATGTGGATGTTCTTTTCGTTTAGTTTACTCATGGTGATTTCCATTAAAGGTTTTCCACTCCACAACCTCATTTATGTTCCTTTGTGTTTTCTCATTTTACTCGTTTCAGCTGTAGCTTGGGGGGGACTGATGAACGCAATTTTTCTATTTTCACGTGACGCGAGTATTATATTTTCAATCTGCTATGAACCAATGAATTTATTAGCAGGAGTAAGAGTTCCTACAGTTGTTTTTCCGATATGGGCAAAAATCATATCTGTAATTTTTCCACTTACGCATGCTTTGGTTCTTGTCCGTAATCTTTTGATGAAGGGGGAACTGGGGTCAGTGTTACCTGAAATCTCATGGTTACTTGCTACGATAATTGCCATGGTAGTGCTAACCATTTGGATAATTAAAAAAGCAGAACAAAATGCACGAAAACAGGGTAATCTGCTTTTTTATTAATGAAAATGAAATTTAACAAGGTGGTGCATAAATAAAATGAAGTTATATTTCAAGGAAGAAATCGGACCCTTTTATCTACATTCCACGAAAGTAAGATCTGTTCTTACTGAGCCTACCTACTTTGAAGTTGATGAGCAAGGGAGTATAACATATATCCTTGAAGGAATACAAGGGACAGGACATCGTTACTACACCGATGGTTCTATAAAGGATGCTCCTCGTCGAGACATCGGAGATTTCGATAGCAGAGGCCCAATCATTCTAAATGAGGAAGGTAATGCACTCGAATATGGAATCGACATATTTGAAGTCTCAGTAGAGAAAGCAATTCATATTTATGGAGGAGATAAAACATATACCTTTGAGTTTGAAGCCCAAATTTATCCAAGAACGATTCAATTAATTGGGGAAAATGCTCTTATCACTTTAACAAAGCGACATATGGTCGTATTAGTTTCTCCGGAAGGTAAGGTATTGTGGTCCTTCGGAGTGGATAGATGCCCAGGTGAAGGAAAAAAACTATGCGTACCAATGTTTTCGCTATTCTTGAAAGAATCAAATACTGTACTGATTGCTGATACAATTAATTCTAGGGTTTTAGAGGTTAATGAGAATGGTGATATTGTTTGGCAATACGGAATTGAAGGTAGATTGGGCGCTGGTCCAGGTCTTGTATGGAAACCTACATGTGCAAGAAGATTACCCAATGGAAACACCTACATTGCAGATTCAAAGAATCACCGTATTATATTAGTTTCAAAGTCTAAGGAGAAACTGTTCGAACTTGGTACACCATTGGTAAGGGAACTAGCATTTACATATCCTCGCTCAATTCAGGAATTACCAGATGGGAGCTTACTTCTTGCGAATACCCACAAAAGTAACATACTACAAATAAATCCTGAAACTACAAAGACACTACGTGTGATTGATAACAACAACTATTCCTTGAACATTAATTGGCCAAGATGTGTGAGATTAGATATTGAAAATTCCGAGATAATTATTGCAGATGGACTCAACAACAGAGTCATTTTCGCAAATTCTCTGACGTTTGAAATCAAGCATGTTATTACGACAAATGATGATTATCAGATCAAAGATCCTCATGATATTGAACTTAGTGAGGATGGACAGCGGATACTCATTAGTCTATCAGATTCGAATTCTGTTGTGGAAGTCTATAGATGTGGAAAACTCTCAAGAATGTGGTCTGATTTAACTGATCCTCATTCAGCAAAATACTTTGAGGATGGAATTGTTATTTCAAATACAGGTAATTCACAAATTCGCATTATTTATAGAAATGGCGAAGAAGAAAGTGTTTCAACTTTTATAACCCCAGAAAATAAAGTGGATCAATTTAACCGCCCTAGATTTGCTATACGTTATGAGAACGGTTTTTTAGTACTCGACTCCCAAAATCATCGTATCGTATACATAGAAAAACGCTCAAATCAATGGCATGGGTATGAGGTTCCTATTATTTATCCGGACTCAACGGCAGTAATTGAAAACTTGTGCTACCCGAGATGGTTGATCATCTCTAAATCAGGGGATATCTTATTGACCGATACAGAAAATTGTAGGATTCTACGATGTCAACCTGTTCATTTAGCCTAAAAATTTGGCAGGTGACTTTTGTGGAACATATAAAACTAATTTCAATAGATCTCGATGGGACATTAATTAGACCTGATAAGACGATAACAGTTAGGAATATTGAAACCATTCGTGAAGCCGTTTCGAATGGTCTCGAAGTGGTGATAGCAACTGGCCGTTCCTATGACCAAGCAGTAAAAATGACAAAAGATCTGAAACTTAAACTTGCTATGGTCACTGTAGGTGGGGCAGATGTCAGGATTCACAATGGTGAAACAATCCGGAAAATATACTTGGAGAGATCACAAATTTATTCTATTTGTGAAAGGATTAAAAATTATAATCTTGCACCAATTGTTGTCTACACATCCGAGGATTATTTTCGAGTGGATTTACCAAAGAGTCTTCCTTTACTACTAGACTCTTACAAGATTTTGAAAATAGTGCTTGTTCAATTAGACCCGGAATTAAAACAAACATTGAAGGGAGAACTTAGCAAGATTAAAAGTTTAACAGTGACCAGCACGGCTCCAAGTGATATTGAGATTCTTCATGAAAAAGCAAATAAGGGAGATTCATTACTTTGGCTGGCGAAACAATTAGGCATTAAGGGGGGGGAGATTGCCTCCATTGGTGACAGTGACAACGATATTGATATGTTTAAAATTTCTGGAATTAGCTTTGCTATGGCGAACGCTAATTCTGATGTTAAAAAAATTGCTTCATTCACTTTAAAACATTCCTGTGTTGAAGACGGAGTGCATGATGCAATCAAAAAAATCTTACAATACAGGACATAAAAATAGTATAAAAGTTGCTAATAACCAGTTTTGTTTCCAGAGGAGATGATTGGAATGTATCAAGTGGTTGATTCTGCACATGGTGGACTAGGTTGGGTAGAACGTACCAATAATCATATTGATGAACTAGGAAAAATTTGGAGGAAGTGCGGAGTGCTTTCAGAGACAGATACGCTAAAACACGTGTTACTTCGGCGACCTGGAAAAGAGATCGAAAATATTGTAGATGTAGATGCAGTACTTTGGACTTCCCGAATGGACCCTGACAAAGCCCGTTATCAGCATGATCTTCTCGTAGAAACTTATCGAGATAACGGAGTTACAGTAGATTATATTGAGGATGAAAAAGCAAATGAATTCCCGAACATCATCTATGTTCGCGATACTTTCACGATGACTCCCCAAGGTGCCATTGTATCTCGACTAGCTTCTGAAGTTCGTTCTGGCGAAGAGCAAATAGTTTCAAAGACACTAGCGGATCTAGAGATACCAATTATTGCTTGTGCACACAGCAATATGTTCTTGGAAGGTCCAGATATTGTATTGGTGAATCCTGATCTAGCTTTTTTGGGTGTAGGCCTGCGAACCAATCACGAAGCAGTTGATTTTGTTTCTTATTTGTTGAAGTTACAAGGTGTTTCGGAGATCAAAATCATTCAATCAACGTATGGCTGTGGTCACTTGGACGGAGTTTTCAACTTAATCAACTCTAGATATGCTGCTCTAGTACCGAGAAGAGCATCGTATGAGATCTATTCAACTTTGAAACGGCATGGATACTCGATAATCGAGCTATCAAATATTAATGAAGTAGATGAGAAGATGTCAATTAACTTTGTATGTATTAACAACGAAACGATCCTCATCAACAAGGGAGCTAATGATGCGATTAGTAAATACCGAGCTTGTGGGGTGAATTGTATTGAGATAGATGTCGCTGAACTAATGAAGGGGGGAGGTTCGATTCATTGCTTAACTGGAGTTGTGAGAAGGGAAGGAAAATGAAGATTTCCGTGGTTATCCCAATTAAATTGAATTATATTGAGATGCACTTAGATGAATTCGTTTCTTATGTCACTTCATTGGGAAAAGAGCTTCAAAATGATGATTGTCAAATTGTTATCGCCGATGAAAGTGATAAAAAAACCTATTGTTACATGAACAATCGGTTTCGACAGTTTAGCAATATTGTGCACTTTGTCCCTCGCGATCGAACAGGTGATAATGATAAACTGAACGGTATTTACGCAGCAATGGATTACGTCAAATATGATAGAATTCTTTTGATAGACGACCACTACCGTATCACAAGAGGAACCTTGATTAAAGTGTATGAGTATTTCGATAAATACGATTGTTTTAAAATGATGCCGAAGTTTGATCGATACTCTTGCTCAGTCCTTGTCGACATGTGCGGAATGTTTGTCGTCAATATTTTGGATCGCCGGAAGCAGTATTGTGGGCATCTCGCCTTTAGAAAGGAGCAATTAATGAGGGCTGGTTTTCCAAATCGAGATGCCTTGTTTGATGAATTCGTCATGGAAGAAATGTTGAGAAAAAAAGGATATTCCATTGGATTTGTCAAGGATATTGCACTTGAAGCTACACAGAAAATATCAGTTAGAAAGTTTTTTGAGCAAAGAATTCGATATGCTTATGAAAATTTAGCATTTCCGTTTCGATTTACTCTATATGCCCTAGTATTACCGATTTTCTTAGTTCTTTTAACTATATCTCCAAAGCTGGCAGGATTGTATGCGGGTGGATTGACAATATTCGTATTAGCAGTAGCAGTAATTGGACAATTAATTTATGGTGCTACACCGCTTCCTGCGTTTACGTTTTTATTTAGTCCGATTTGGTTCTGGTTCTATCCCTTTACGACATGGATAGCAGTATACAAGTATTTGACAGGAGGGGTTTGGTTTGGTGGCAGAAAAGTTAGGAAATCTAAGTGAAAAAAATATATTGGGGGTGATAAATGGGCCCCAAAGCACCGTATTTTTTATAAAAATGGGTAATGCTTATTTTGTAGAGAAAATAGCAACTGAAAGTGGGGAGGCCGAATTACTGGAACAAATTGAGTTCTACTCACAATTACCGGAGCATTTGCAGCGGTACTTCCCACGTTTGCTCGGATATCAAACTGAAAAGAAACCCTATTCAATGACTATGGAAATGTGCAGATATCCAAGCTTGAAGGACATTATGATTTATCAAGGAATAAATGAGTTTGTAGAAGCTCAACTTAAGAGTGTTATCACGCATGTCCATCAAAATATTCATGCGTTTACGAAGAGTGAAGCCTCGATGGATTATGTTGAGAAACAGTATTTTGAACGATGTTTTAATCGACTGCGGGAGACTCAAAGTCTTATGAAAGATCATGGAGGATGGTTGGAGAATACTTTGATTGTTAACGGGGAACAGACTGAGAATCCGATCCATAAAACTATGAGGATCATACGGGAGCTAAAAGAGTTTCTTGTTCCTGAGTTTGTATGTACTACTCACGGGCAGTTAGGTCCGTCTCATCTATTAATTAGCACAGAATCATTGGGAGAGTATAAGTTCGTTGATCCGAAGGGGTTTCACGTATTGCACGATCCAATTTTAGATGTTTGTAAGCTTGGAAGAGCTTTCCTGTATGGGTTTGATTGGATTGAGGATAATCAGTTTTCAGTTGATTACAAAATAGATTCGGAAACACTTTCAGTTGAGTCATTTAAGATACAAGGGTTTGATCGCGATGATATGGTCCATTGTTTTCAAAAACTTCTTTCAAGCACAATTGCTCATATTGGTTTTCCAAATGCAGAGTTGCGGGTTTACGCGATGGTTTGTTGCGATCTCATTGCTAGTCTCCCTTTCGGTTATAAATCTGGGGGAGAACGGCGTTTGGTTGCTCTCATGATGCTCATTCACACCGCAGCGAATGAACTCTTTTCTGTCGCTAAGAAAAAAACAGTCAAGGGAGGCAAATATGCATAGCATATTGTGGAGTTATATTCAGCCTTTTAAAATTACCAATGATCTAAAGAAAGATGTCTATGATTTTTTAGTGACTAACAAACATGTAGAGACGGCAAAACATTCGGTGCGAGTGGGCAAAATGGCCAGGCGATTAGCGATGACATTCGGTGTTGATCCCGATCATGCTGAACACGCTGGCTTGCTTCATGATGTGAGTGCAGTTATACCGCACAATGAGCGGAGCTTTGTCGCAAACGCCCTTGGGATTTCTGTTTTGCCTGAGGAAGAACGGTTTCAGATGATCATTCATCAAAAGATATCAAGAGTGATGGCAGAGAGTATTTTCGGAGTGAAGGATACTGATGTCTTGAGCGCTATTGAGTGTCATACTACCCTAAAAGCAAACTTCTCGAAAATGGACTTGGTGGTATTTGTTGCAGATAAAATCGAATGGGACCAGCCAGGACTGCCACCATATATTGAAGAGTTAAAAAGCCAACTTAAAATCTCGTTGGAACACGCTGCATTTTCTTATATAGATTATTTGTGGCAAAGAAGAAATACTTTGAAAGTAGTGCACCCATGGTTAGTGGATGCTCACCGGGAGCTATCCCATATTATTAAGAACGCAATTGTCGATTAGAAAAAGGCTTCGATTTTAGGTTCACTAGTTCTCAGAAAGTCTAAATGTCAACCAATGAATATCTGCGGACTCAAATTAGGGCTTGCTGAACGAATCAAAAACTGAGAAACGACAAGGGTTTTGCCAGGCTATCATCGAAGTTATGTGCAAGGAAATCGACGATTTCCCTTCAAATTCCTTGCACATGGAGCGGATTTGCATGTACGAATTTCTTTCTCATCGTGAAAATCAATTGCTTCTTCCCGATGACTTTTTCTTGCCGTTTGGCGGCAAGTTGAATAAAGAAAATCGCTGGGTCAAGCTGGCTCAGTTGGTACCGTGGGCATATGCGGAGAAAAAGTATGCCAAATCCTTGGACTTGCCCTAATTTACTTTACACGAAGTTAAGACCAATCGGTTATGAATGTTGTTTTTCATACTCCACTGGGCTCATATAACCCAATGCGGAATGCATTCTTTTCGTATTATAAAACATTTCGATGTACTCGAAGACTGCATTTCGTGCTTCCTTTTCATTGGTGAACTTTCTTGTTTCCGGCATCCGTTCGCGTTTTAACGTTTTGTAAAAGCTCTCCATCACGGCATTGTCATATGGATCTCCCAAGCGGGACATGCTGAGGATGGCTCCATGTGCTGCCAAGGTGCTTTGGTAACGTCGGCTTGTATATTGCGAACCTCGATCCGTATGTACAATCAGTCCTGCTGACGGGCGTTCCCTTCCAACGGCTTGCAAAAAGGCGTCTATCCCCAACTGTTCGGTCATTCGGGTGTTCATTGCCCAACCGACAACTTTCACCAAATTGTCCATGATTCCCGATCCTTTTGGTTTTCGTTGTAACCGCTAAACTAAAATTAACATGAAATACGAAATAACTCTGATCACATTTTTCCTGCTTTTCCCTTACCCGATATAATAGAGCTGGAAATTTTCAGCTTTGGGTGAGGAGAATGAAATCTACGGAAAGGTGGCCTATGTACATTGAAATCTATCAACTGAAACAGTTGGGACTCAATGTTTCACAGATCGCTCGCAAATTAAACATCTCGCGAAATACTGTGTACAAATATATGAATATGTCACCAGAAGAGATGCAGGCCTTTATCGAATCGGTGAAGACGCGAGGAAAGAAGTTGGATCCGGTTAAGTCCCAAATTGTTCAGTGGCTGCGAGAATATCCCGATTTGTCAGCCGCTCAGATTCATGATTGGTTGAAGGAACGAAACTTGGGCACCGATGTTTGCGAGAGTACCGTTCGGAACTTTGTCCGGCGCTTGCGTGAGCAGTATGGGTTGCCGAAAAGCAAACCGATGCGCCAATATGAGGCGGTCGAAGATCCGCCTATGGGACAGCAAATGCAGGTAGACTTCGGTGAAACGAAAACCCGTGATCTTTATGGACATCCCGTACGATTATGGTGTATCACGTTCGTTTTATCCCATTCCAGGCACAAATACGTGGAATGGCAAGATCGGCCGTTCACCACTGCAGACGTGATTCGCTGTCACGAGAACAGCTTCACATTTTTCGGCGGAATGACACGCGAAATCGTCTATGATCAGGATCATTTGCTCCTCGTCAGCGAAAACCACGGAGATCTGATCCTTACGGCCCAATTCGCCTCCTACGTTCGACAGCGTGGATTCCAGATTCGCATGTGCCGTAAGCAGGATCCAGAAAGCAAGGGTCGAGTGGAAAACGTTGTCGGTTTCGTAAAAAACAACTTCGCGCGCCATCGGACGTTTACCCACATCGACCGCTGGAACGAAGACTGTATCGCTTGGTTGAACCGAACCGGAAATGGGCGGATGCATCATACAACGAAAAAAATACCGGCAGAGGTGTTCGCCGAAGAGCGATGCTACCTTCTACCGGTTCCCGAAAAAATACAAACCGAATGTGCCCCCAGTATAACAAGACGGGTGCGAAAAGACAATACCGTTGTCTTTCAGGGGAACCGGTACTCGCTGCCGCTTGGAACCTACACGGGTCCGGATACTTTCGTGGAGATCAGGGTGACGTCGGATAAGCAGTTGGTGGCGTTCCATCCGGAAACCGGTGAGGAATTAGCTCGTCATCCGGTGTATTCCGGTAAAGGGAAGCTCATCAAAAACACGAACCATGCCCGAGATCGTTCCAAAGGAATTGACACCTATATGGAACATGTAGCGGCCCGGTTTCCCGACCCGATACAAGCCCGATCCTATCTGACCATGATCCGAGAACGGAAACCACGTTACATTCGGGATCAGTTGCAGTGGATCGATAAGCACGCCAAAGACACAGATGCGGATGCGCTTGCAAAAGCGCTGGCCTATTGTGTAAAACATCAACTCTATCAGGCTACAGATTTTGTAGACGCGTTGCACCATTTTGCTGAACAAAAAACGACCCGTGTAGAACCAACCATTCAGACAAACATTCGATTGTTGGACGAGCCCCAGCAGCAAAAATTGAAAATAAAGCCTCAAGTTCGTCCGTTTGAAGTATACCAAGCAATCCTGGAGGGAGTGCGATGAGTGAAGTGACGATGGAACTTAAATCGGTATGCAGCGCACTACAGTTAACCGCAGCCGCTCAAGCACTGGACGAGCTTCTGATGGAAGCTTAAAACAGTGGAGTTACCGCCAGTGTTTACAGCGTGTTCTTTCATACGAATTGAAAAAGCGAGAAGAAAAACAATTTGCCCGCCGATATAAACGTGCAGCTTTTCCAGAACTGAAAACCCTTGATGAATTCCGAGTTGATCAACAGCCGTCCCTCGGACAGCGACAGCTGCAACAACTTCGAGAACTGATTTGGCTGGAACAGCATTACAACCTGCTGTTCCTAGGGCCGCCTGGCGTAGGAAAAACGCATCTGGCGATCGCATTGGGCGTTGACATGAGGCACTAAATCAAGGGTACAACGTCAGCTTCGTTACCATGGATCAGCTCCTGCAGTTGCTGAAAACACAAGAGATTTCTCGGAATGCGAAACTGCGTGTGAATCGGATCGTTCGATCCGACTTGGTGATTCTCGATGATCTGATGTTTATGGCACTGGATCGACAGGAAGCCCATCTGTTCTTCCAATTGATTAACAAGTTGTATGGACAAGCCTCTATCATCCTTACATCGAACAAGGGACCGGAAGATTGGGGAGAACTGCTTGGGGATCCGGCTGTCACCACCGCTATTCTGGATCGTATTCTTCACCGAAGTGAGGTAATTCATCTAACTGGAGACAGTTATCGGCTCAAACACCGTCAAACCATATTTGGAAATTGTTAGTTGTTAAAAATAAACGGTTCATTGTAAAATCAAATGCAACAATAAATATCAATAAAAGCCACGGTAATTCCGAAATAAGGATTAGGTCTACCAAACCAATCCAAAGCAGGAGGAATTACCAATGGCTCGCTCCCATCATAACACAGAGAAACGAACCTTTGCACATCTTACAGCATTTGATCGTGGTAAAATTAGCGCACTTCAAAAACAAGGCAAAACGTTACAAGCTATCGCTGATGAGATTGGCTGCCACAAGTCAACCATTTCACGGGAACTCAAACGAGGCAGCGTCACACAGAGGCGACCGGATCTAACGGAGCATACTGTTTATTTCCCTGACACTGGACAAGCCGTCTATGAAAAGAACCGTTCTCGGTGTGGCGCTAGGTACAAGCTCGCAGAAGCGTCTGAATTCATCCGGTTTGCTGTAGAGAAGATGCAAAAACAGCATTGGTCACCTGACGCCATATGCGGCTATGTGAAGGCTCAGAAGCGCTTCGAGAATGCCAGGATTTGCACCAAAACGCTATATCATTATATCGATCTTGGTTTGCTTCCCGTGAAGAACATCGACCTCCCTTTGAAAGTATCGCGATGTACGAAAAAGAACCGCATACGACAGCATAAGAAGGTTCTCGGAACAAGCATTGAGCAGCGTCCAGCACATATTGATGAGCGTGAGGAATTCGGTCATTGGGAGATCGACACCGTACTAGGTTCTCGTAAGAAGGGGGCCGTTCTTCTCACCTTAACGGAGCGCAAATCACGCATAGAGTATATCCTTAAGATCGATCGAAAGACAGCAGAGAGCGTGAAGAACGCTATGCAGAAGCTCAAGGATTCGTATGGTTGTCAACGCCGACTTTATTTTGACCCACCATCGCCGGTTTAGAACTGACCCACC
>JACDOF010000011.1 GCA_017656235.1 Brevibacillus sp. | reverse complement strand
GACCCTTCCTTGATTATAACTTACATTTTGTCTGGGGTCTTATGGGGTCAGTATAGAGGCATTCACCAATTTTACACCACTTGGCGGCAACTACCTATTCGCAAAGGGGCGGGTCAATACTTTTGGGCAGCGCCCGGGAAAACAACTTCCTTCCGGATCACGAATTCATCGTGGAGAAATTACGTTGACTTTTGAATGATTAAACCGATTGAGGTAGATACATACTGCCCAATCAGTATTCGCAATTGGTGTTCATGCGTATACGGAGGTACATCTATATGCGACTCAACAACTCCTGTTCCTATTGAATAGTCAATGTCAATCGTATGCCCCTCTGCACGAAGGGAGTTCACCATCCATTCAATGTCCTGCTTTCGAAACAATACAGTTCCGCGATGATCGATCGTTTCATCATTAGACGAAAGATTGTATTCAGTGGTATGAATGGCAATTCCTCCTGGACGCAGACATTTCATCTGGTTCAAAATAAACCTTTTCCCTAACTCAATCGACCCACAGTGTTCAAAGCAGCATGAGGACCAGGTGAAATCGTAACCAAGCTCATATTTACTGTCAATCTTGTTCATATCCAGATAATAAAAAGAGACTAGTTCTCTAAATTGGTCCGGGTCACACAAACCAAAAAGGTTTAGGTCTTCTATATTAGAACTGTACTGGTTGCTGGATACCCAGCCGAGCAAACTGGCTGCGTTGACATCCAGATCTGTGGCCGTAACACGACATCCCAATGACGCAAAAAGTGAAACAAGCGGTTCTTTGCCAACACCAAATCCCAATCCTGTCCGATTTGGTCCCAACATTCCCCGTTCATGCAGCCCTTGATATATATAACAATACTCCCACAGTTTACGGTGGTACCTGACAGGCTGTCGTAATTTTGCGCACGCATTGAGAAACCATGATGTGCGGAAATCTTCTTCTTTACATATTTGTGAAATAAGCATTCTTACCTTCCTTTCCGTTTATTCAGCAGCACCCTCACATCGTCCCAAGTCAGACACAGGCGTTCAATGTCGTTTTCTACCAATTTAGTGCCGATTTGAACTTCGATCAGTTCCAATTTTGTATTAGCTTTTATCGCATGTGCAGCTCCAAGTGGTATATGCAGGACATCTCCGGTTTTGACGAAACAGTGATTTTCGTTTATCACAAACTCTCCCTCTCCCGATATGATGGTCCACACTTCACTCCGCCTTTGATGACGTTGGTAGCTTATGTTTTTCCCTGGCAACATACATATTATTTTCGTCAGAACTTCCAGTCCATCTTCATTAAGTCGATAATCCAGTACACGGTAGTGCCCCCAACGTCTTTCTTCAAACATGGGTCGTTGCTGTTTGTTCTTCAACAGATCTTTTATCTGGTGGCTGACAGACTTTTCTGACACCAGAATCCCATCAGAACCTGCTGCTATCACAACATTGGAAAGACCTATTACCACAATAGGAATATCTAGTTCATTGATAAGATGTGTATTTTCACACTCATCACTGATAAATCCTTTTCCAACAATATGAGTTTCTATCACTTCCGTCAGCGTACTCCAACTACCCAAATCCTTCCATTTGCCGAAGTATGGAATGACAGCGATCTGCTTCTCTTTTTCTACAACTTCGTAATCAAAACTGTTTATTGGGATTCGATGAAAATGGTTCAATAGTTGTTCATGCTCGGTCGGGAGGCCCATTTGTTGCAGCAAGTCTATGATGTATCTTATCTTGAAGGCAAACACTCCACAGTTCCAAAGTGCCTTCTGAGAGATTAAGGAAGCGGCACGTTCTTCTGTTGGTTTTTCAACGAATTGTTTTACTTTTGCAAACATCTGACTGGATCCTTGATCACTGTAATCTGGTACTATATAACCGTATTTCGTAGAAGGATACGTAGGAACTACCCCGATCAGCCCAATATTAACCTGTTTGTTTTGCAGCACGAACTCTAATCGGTTTAACATCTCAAAAAACGTATCAACTACAAACTGGTCGACAGGTAAGGCTACGATTACCTCATCCTTATCTATCACGAGTCTATTCAGATATGTCGATGCCAAAGCAAGGGCCGGAAAAGTATCCCTACGGTCCGGCTCTATGATCAATTCCACCTCTTCGCCAATCTGACTACGAATGTAATCTACTTGAGATTTACTAGTTGATATATACGTATATTTCGTTAAACCACCTTTTTTGAGCTGTCGCCATACTCTTTGTATCATCGATTCTGGCATGTTAACGTCATTTTCTAAAATCTTGAGAAATTGCTTGGTTCTTGAGTTATTCGAAAGGGGCCAAAGGCGATTTCCCGCCCCGCCAGAAAGCAGAATTATTCTCATTAACGTCTTTCCTCACTTTCTAATACGATTTCCGTATACTGTATGTGCTGTGACAGTCGTTTGAAACGGTACAACAGCCTGTATTAGATAGTGTTATAAATTTTTGTCAACGCCGACTTTATTTTGACCCACCATCGCCGGTTTCAAATTGACACACACGGCGATTTTTTCATGGTTTAGGTGGATGAGGTCATGGCTGGGGAGCCGTAGGATCCAGTCCTCATTTTCTCTTCTTTATGGAACAGGAATCGGTTTCACCAACTCTTCATTTTAAACAGATCTGCTGACGTTTCACAGTTTTCACAGTTGATATTGGGAAACGGCGGCGTCACGGGCAGCCTGCTTGATGTCTTCCACAGTGCGGATCTGGCTGGACTCCCATCGCCTGGCCTCTGCAATCATCCGGTTATTTTCACTCCCTTCCAGTTCACCATCTCCGCCAACACACTTCGCGTCAGCAGCGATTGAACCAGCCTTCCGGAAGGCAGCCGCGGAATTAGCCAGTAGAGCGGAAGACCCGACAATTCTTTGACCCGCTTTACACTCATCTCCTCTCATCTATGATGACTGACGAGCAGCTGCAGGCTGTCCGGAACCTTGTGCCATCTTCTTATCCAACTGGATGCACCATGTAGGCTGAAAGGGTCAGACCGGGCAAAAACATCGTGCAGTCGGATTCCTTCAGCAGCTGATGCAGTGTTTCCGTTTCGGGTGCGCAGGAACCATAATCGATAAAGATGTAATCAAACCGATTGCGCAAAGCGGAAAGCATCACTGAGATTTCCTGGCTTCTCCACCGGTTGACCGCGCCGGAGTAATACAGATTGTTGACGAATTCACTTGTTTTGAACGCCGCATACCAGAGAAATAGAGCGATGGACGGCGGCCACACGTGAACCGTCGGGGAGCTGCGTATGCATTTCCGCCTTGGTCTCGTTAAACTCCCTCCCCATCGTTGCAGCAATGTGTTCAATCAGTCGAAGCAGCTGCTCTTCATCACGAAATATCTTCTCCTGGAGCCGTTCAATCCGCCCCGTGCTCTTTCTTTCCACCACCACATTGTCAAAACGGTGAACAAGGATTTCCGTAATATCCGGGTCGTTCAGCAGGCTATCAAGCGCCCCCCACCCGACCAATTCCTGCAGCAGCCGCTTGACTTCTACGTCCAACTGACGGCTGGGCAGCGTTGTGTCCATTTCCAAAAGTGTCCGCAGATCGCCAGCAACATCCTTCAAAAAAGTATCGTTGTGCTTCTTTTCCCACAGCTTCCGCCCGTATTTTTCTACAATCTGCGCCTTGATGGATGCAACTTGCTCTTTGGTCAGTTTCCACTGTGCTTCTTCACCCGTCTCCGCACCATGCTGCATCCAGTCAGCCTTCTGCTGCTGGGCACGTGTCACCTCCCCCGCCGATCGTCGAATGTCTGAAATCGTGGTGCGGCCAGACGAATGCAAACCGAGCAAGCTTTTGCGGTCAAATGTCATAGAATCCCCCTTACCTATGAAACCATTTATACCAGAAGGAACGTTCTTTTTCTTTCCGTGTCTTTGACTGAACCTCGTCTTCGCTCTCTTCAAAAAGAGAGGGTATCAGCACCCTGCCCAATGAGGCCACCGCTTCTCTCGCCTGCGATCGGCCGGCTGCAAGCATCAGGGGTACCCCCGTGTTGACCGAGCGTTTCACCTCTGCGTCGTCTGGAATGGTGTACAAAAGTTTTCCCGGAGGAAGCTGAAAGAAGGCGCGAATCTCTTCAAGCGTAAACATTTCCTTGCGCTGCAGCCGATTCATGCATACCTCAATCCGCTCTTCCGGATAGTCAGCCTCCCGCAACAGCTTCAACATGCGCTGAATGTTTTCAATCGCATCGACGACGTGATTGCCCACAAGTACCACCTTTTGGGCAAAGAACAGAGCCTGAATCGTAGCGTCTGTCGTATCGGGCGCCGTATCGATCAAGATCACGTCGTACTCGCTTTGTTTCAGGGTTTCAAGGATGATGTACAAGTGGTAGTCCTTTATCTCAAAACTGTGCCGAATGTCTTGCGGCGAGGTTAATACGTGCAGACCCGATTCCGGATGGATCACCACGTACCGCTCCACCTCTTCTGGAGATAAGCGCAAAAGAGCGCTGAACTCCTGCCACTCAGCGTGAGCTACCTCCTCCGGATCCCGCCCCTCCTGACGCACCAGTTCAGCCAGTTGTTCGTCTATGGCCTGAACCCAGGTGTACAGATTGGGGCGGCGTGCCAGGTTGAGTGAGGTGGCAATTGTTCCCAGGTCGAGGTTAAAGTCCACGGCCAGTACCTTGAGCCGCTGCCCGTCCTTTTTTTGCCGGGTAAAAAAAATGGCCAATTCACGTGACAAAAACGTCTTGCCGACGCCTCCTTTGGGACCGTAAACGGTGATCAAGTGTTTCTCCCTGGGAGAGCGAGGTGGTTGAGGGGGCTGGAGGATTGGCTGAACCTGGCCGGCACCTGGCCATAGTCCGGCAAAAGATTGCGCAGATGGCGGTGCAGGCGAAGATGGATACTCTGTGCGCGACTCGTGATACCGGACCAACTGGACCGCCAGCAGTTCCAATTGAGCAATCTGAACCGGCTTGCTGATCACCCACACCCCCAAATTGCGCAAAAACGGCTCCCAGTGCGATTCACGAACCGAACAGGAGGCGATGCAGGCTATTTGCGGATAATAGAATCGGAGCTGCTGACAAAGAAAACCTATTTCCATGTCAGGCAGGCTGCCGATAAGCACCAGGTCCTGATCGATGATCAGCAAACGACCTCGTTGTTTGTTCAATGTGCTTCTGCCTCCTTTCTTTCCCAGCGTTTTTGCGTCTTCATCAAGGCATTGGCAAATGTCCTGTCGCCAATGCCGGGGTGTGCCTTTTCCTGAACCAGGGCCTTGCTGAGCCGAATCTTTCCGTAATGCAGTGCATGCGTCAACAGCACAGCCTCTTCCATGGTCAAGGCGATTGACACGGCAACCAACTCTGTTACGGAGCCGTCCAACTCGCGCTGAACGGCAACCACCGGCATATCGCGAAACAGCATCCCGGAGTGGGCACCCTGCTCATCCTCAAAGGAAGCGTAAAGATGAACCCTGTCACCCCTCGACAATTCCGGTGTAACTCCGCTCACATTGTCCACAGGGATGCTCATCAGGCTTAGCGTTTCGTCAGCGGGCAGATCAAGCGCAGATGCACCATTCCGCTCAAAGTCACTGGTTAACAGCGGTGATGGTCCGTGGATGGGCCGACTGAGCGGTACCCCCAGATACGTCTCGATTTCAGTCCAGGCAATCAGTCCCGGCGGCAGCACGCTGTCTTTCATCATTGTTCCGCCAAATGTAAGCTCGCCCGTGTCAACATGCTCCCACTGCAGGACTTGTCCCGCTTCCAGCGTCACCCCTTCCCGCACCTGCACGTACGCAATTGTCTGCGGTTGGAGAATCTGAAAGGTAACGAACGATATGGTTCCGGCCAGCACCAGCAATGCGGCGGTGCGCAGCGGATTGATTGCAGGCAGGTGAATCAAATTCCCATCCCCCTCTCGTCCTGCTTTTACCGGTAGGATATATCAGCAGACTGGGACAAAAAAAAGAGCCTTGTCAGGCTCGTTTGATCGTCACATCTGAGGATCCATCCTGTGACTCCGCTGCACCGCAGCCGACCCTGGTTGTCGTCCTCTCACTTTTGGTACCTGTTTCCTTTCTCATCTACATACACATTTTCCACGATCGTTCTCGCAAAAGGAATACCCTCGGCCGTCTCCCCCTGAATGTCGATGGTAACGTTGTAAATGCCCGCTTCCTCAAAAGAGAGGGAGGACGCATCCTCGCTGCTGCCCCGCATGCTTGTTCTTGGCCCGAATGTTCCCCGCTGTTTCTCGGGGATATACTCTATCCGATATTGGGCATTCACTTGTTTTTGGTTGACAAACTCCTTGTCGGTGTTAAGGCTAAAGCCGTTCTTTTGAAGGGAAATCCCAAACTTTTCGGACAGCTTGGAGTCGTAGTGAACGGTCATCAGATACGCATCCTCGTCCTTCTCTTCGGAAGTCACGTGCATGTGCCATGTTCCCTGATCCGGATTTTTCACATTCATCACATGATGCCAGGCACCTTTAAACATCTGATCATCCTGGAATGTCTTCACATTGGCCAGCGTTCGCTTCCCGTCAGGTGAGATCAGTTCGATCTCCTCTGCAGGATGTGCACTGATCCAGTCAATGGTCACTTCCTTGACGTCGTTTTCCACCAAAAACGATTCGCTGGTCTCACCCGAGAACTGCCCGCCGCGGATAAACACATCGCTTAGCTCCGTCTCCTCGTTCGATCGTCTGCTCATGTGATCGGCCGAAGCGAATCCAACCGTTTCCGCCTGGGTCAGGTAAGACTCAAACAGGGAAAAGGTCTTGCTTCCCTCCGTGATTTCCTGATGGTTCCACGGACCGACCTGAATCATGCTGGCGTAGGGCAAACGAGCGCTCCTCACCGTTACCAGCCCGTCGTTATCGCCATAGGCGGACAAGTACAGTCCCCCGATAAACAAAGGATTGAACAAGGAAGAATACCAAGCGTCTCCAGCCAGTGTGTAATAGGTATTGCGCTCACTGTTTTCATGGGTATCGGTAATCTCGCGGAAGTAATTCATATAACCTGTTTGCAGCACATACGTAGCTTCATTTTGTTGACCAATCAAATCCGCGATCCACCCCGCCCATGAGCTGAAGGCGAGATCGGCCACTTCTGAACCATAATGCGGGCTGCCCAGCGTAATGACACGGGAGACATAGGGATGGGCCCCGTAGTGAATCAGCGCCGCTTGCGTGTCCAGCCCACCCTTGCTGTGGGCCACAATCACGATCTCCTTCTGGAAGTAGTCACTCACCTTCTTGATCAACTCCGCCAAAAGGCGCCCGTTGTTCCACATGTTTTTGGGGGTGCCGGCGGAGTCATACAGCTCAACAAATGCTGTCTGGTACCCTGCCTCGTAAGCGGTTTCATACATATCGCTGTTTTGCCACCAGATGCTGGCGGCCGAATTAAGTCCCTGAACAAACAGGATCACAGGTTTTTCAGGATCGGGATTGGCAGGCGCTTCCCCAACATACCAGGTCCCCGGTACCCCGGGTGTGCCGATAACGATGCGTATAGAGCCTGCGAATACAGAAGAAGAAGCAAGTACCAACGCGAATAAAACAGCTAACAGCAGGACGGCACTTCTCTTCAGCAAAGAATTCTCCCTCCCTTGTTCAAAAATGTTTTCATTGGCCTACCTCGTCCGGCACTGTCTTGCACCTAACCCTAACTCAATCTGATCACCTCCTTTCCGCTTCCGGAAGAAATAATTGCAGAAGTTTCTGTTATAACAGAATATTCAAAAAAATATTCCCAAAAGGAAAGAACAGGGGGCTTCATTCTGTTCTTGTTGGATAATTATTCCTTTGTTACTAGAAAATGATACATCTTCAGCGCCCATCTGTCAATCACTTCCAAATGCTTGAAGGTGTCCTCTTACTCATGCTCCTTTCAAGGCCCAAGCTCAAAAAATAAATGAAAAAACATCCCGTTTCACAGGAAAAGTACGGGATGTTTACTTTGCGTGTCATTACGGTCTGTGACTTCGTGTGCAGCGGGGGTTATGATTTGTTTCGCTCGTAGATGAGCCGCAGTCCCTTTAGCGTAAGATGGATGTCCACGGTGTCGATACAGTCGGTCTCGTTCGCAATCAGTTCCGCCAGACCACCGGTCGCCACCACCTTCGGTTCGCACTTGGCCCCCGCTTTGATCCGCTGGACGATTCCCTCCACCTGACCGATGAAGCCGTAAAAAATGCCCGACTGCATGGACGCTACGGTGTTGCGCCCAACCACACTGGACGGTTTGGTCAGCTCGATCCGCGGCAGTTTGGCAGCGTAGCTGACCAGTGCCTCCGCCGAGATGCCAATTCCGGGAGCAATCGCTCCCCCCAGGTACTGGGCGTTTTCATCAATGTAGCAGAAAGTTGTCGCGGTACCGAAATCGACCACGATCAAGGGGGTACCGTAATAGTGAATCCCGGCCACAGCATTGACAATCCGATCGGTTCCAACTTCGCGCGGATACTCCGACTTGATGTTTAGTCCTGTTTTTACTCCAGGTCCCACGATCAGCGGTTTTTGGCGAAAATACTTGGTACACATGCGATCAATGGCATAGTTGAGCGGAGGTACCACAGACGAAACGATCACGCCTTTCACCTGTTCCAGACTCAGACCGACACTGTGAAACAAACTGCGAACCAGCATGCCATACTCGTCTTCTGTCTTGTTTCTGTCTGTCGCCACCCGCCAGCAGTAGTGCAGGTCTGCCTTCTCGTACAAACCCAATGCGATATTGGTATTGCCCACGTCGATGACCAAAAGCATCGATTCCAAACTCCTTATCGCTTTCTTTGGTTTAAATCGAGACTGATGTCAAGGGCACGTACCGAATGGGTGAGCACCCCTACCGAGATCACATCGACCCCTGTCTGCGCAATTGCGCCGATTGTCTCCAGCGTCACGCCGCCGGATGCTTCCACGATCGCGCGGCCGTCGATCAGTGCCACTGCCTCTCGCATCTCATCCAGCGACATATTGTCCAGCATGATGATGTCAGCCCCGGCTGCGAGTGCCTCCTGCACCTGGTCGAGCGATTCCGCCTCCACCTCAATCTTCATCGTGTGCGGGATGGCTGCACGGGCCGCTTGTACCGCCTGCCGAATTCCACCCGCTCCCTTGATGTGGTTGTCCTTGATCATCACCGCATCATACAAGGCATAGCGGTGATTGTGTCCGCCTCCTACGCGTACCGCATACTTCTCCAGCATGCGTAGGCCTGGCGTCGTTTTGCGGGTATCAACCACCCGCGCCTTGGTTCCGGCCACTGCCTGTACGTATTGTCGGGTACAGGTCGCAATGCCGGACATCCGCTGCATCAGGTTGAGTGCCAGGCGTTCACCACTCAGTATCGAGCGGACAGAACCGGTTACTTCCGCAATGACCGTTCCCTTCTCCACACTCGCTCCATCCTCTGTCCGCCGGAAAAATTGAAGGGACGGATCGATCAGGGTAAACACTTGTTCCGCTACGTCAAGCCCGGCGATCACCCCTGTCTCTTTTGTGTAGATGATGCCGGTTCCCTGTTCCTCTGCGGGAATCGTGCTGTTCGTGGTGATGTCGCCAAAGCCGATGTCTTCCTGAATCCACTCTTCCAGCTTTCGTTTCAGTTCCCAGTTATTCCACATACGGATCGCTCCCTTCTTCCCTGACACCGTCCTTGATCGAGTGGATGATGTGCTTGCGCCAGATCAAATCGTCCTTGCGCGGAAAATCGGTACGAAAATGGCCGCCGCGGCTCTCCTCGCGCAGGAGAGCCGCCCGCGCGGTCAACAGGGCCGTATTCAGCAGGTTGAGGAACTCAAACCCTTCCCGGTCACGATAGGCATGGTGGAAAAACCGCTTCATCCGTTCCATCTCTTCGATCGCTTTGCGTAATCCCCTTTCGTTTCGCTTCAGACCAACATGCCGCAGCATCAGCTTCTGCAGTTTCACCCGCTGCTGTATCGGATTGGCGGGCCGATTTTCACGCGGCTGCTCGTAGCGGATCGAGGGAATGGTCTGCAAAGGGGGCAGTTCCTTGATGCGCTCGGCAATTCGATGGCCAAACACGACCGCCTCCGACAGCGAATTGCTGGCCAGCCGATTGGCCCCATGCACACCGGTACAGGAGACTTCTCCACAGGCAAACAGGCGGCTGGTTGAACTCTCCCCGTACAAATCGGTGCGAACGCCACCCATGATGTAGTGGCAGGCTGGTGCGACCGGAATCCAGTCAGTCACCATGTCCAGCCCGTACTTCAGGCAAAACCTGTAGATGGTCGGAAAGCGGTGTTTGATCAACTCTTCCGATTCGTGCGTGATGTCCAGATAGACGTAGGCAGAGTTGGTCTTCTCCATTTCCGTGACGATTGCCCGCGCCACCACATCGCGGGGGGCCAGTTCCTTTTGCGGATGATACTGCGGCATGAAACGCTCCCCGTTGATATTGCGCAGCACGGCCCCCTCTCCGCGAACCGCCTCCGAGATCAGAAAACGGGGCGCATCGGGATAGTAAAGGGCGGTCGGATGGAATTGAATGAACTCCACATCTTTTATCTCGGCACCGGCACGGTACGCCATTGCGATTCCGTCCGCGGTGGCGATGTCCGGATTGGTGGTGTAGCGGTATAACTGCCCCGCGCCTCCTGTAGCCAGCACGGTTGCATCCGATTGGAGAAAAAACATCTCCCCGTCAGGCTGCATCACCAGGGCCCCCACACACTGCTCGTCATCGGTGATCACATCAATCACAAAGTGGTCCTCCAAAACGGTAATGCGCGGCGTCTCCCGCACACGCTCCGACAAGGCGCGAACGATTTCCGCACCCGTTGCATCCCCTTGTGCATGCAAAATCCGGCGCTGACTGTGGGCACCCTCGCGAGTCAGTTCGTACTGTCCCCGTTCATCCCGGTCAAACTGTGTTCCATAAGCGACCAGCTCTTTAAGCCGTTCGGGGCCTTCATGCACCAGCACATCGACAGCCGCCGTCCAGCAAAGTCCGGCTCCGGCTACAAGCGTGTCCTGTCGATGCAGCGCCGGCGAGTCCGACTTGGCCGTCACGGCGGCGATTCCACCCTGTGCCCAGCGAGTATTGCTGTCATCCAGCTTTTTTTTGCTGATTAACACCACATCTGCATACAAGCTGACCCTCAGTGCGGTGTAAAGACCGGCAATCCCTGCCCCGACGACGACCACTCTGGTCCGTTTGCGCGGAAGTCGGTCAAGATCAAAATCTACAATGTATCGTGGTATCATCATCGGTTCCTTCTCTCTTCTTTTGACTCAAGCCATGCTGCACTCATTATAGCAAATCCGCATCAGCAGGATGAAACAAAAAGCATCCCTTCCACATTGAGCGTAGAAGGGATGCTTGTTGCAGTCCATGCATCAGCGCAGTACCGATGCGGCCATGCGTACATACGTGTGCCGCTTGCCGCGTATCACGATCGAATACTGCATGATGTTCTCCGGGACGGCAATCCCCGAGTATCCGGCGTCGCCGATGTGGTACAGATCCGCACCGGCCATTTTGCTGTAAAGGGCGATCTGCCGGATCGTCTGCTCATCGGCCCCCTCTTGACTGGTGCCGGTCGCCGCCAGCGCCAGCGCACCATGCTTGTGCACCGTCCGTACCATCGCCTGACATACCTCCACGGTTATGCCGGGAATCGTTCCGGGTGAAGGCAGCAGGATTACATCGGCACCCGCCTCGATAAAGGTGACCAGATCCGCTTCACTGACCAATGATTCCCCCGTTTCCGCATCGACGCCAGCTCCATGCATTTTGCCGGCGATAATCAGCATATCCTCGCCCATCACCTGCCGGGCCTTGGCAATCGCCTCCGCAATCTCTTTATTGGTCACGCCTGTCTTGGGATTGCCTGTCAGGCAGACAAAATCAAATCCAAGACGTTTGGCCGCTGCAAACGACTGTTCACTGGCAGCCCGGCCCGGCGGCAGTTGAGCATATCGGAAGGTGCTGACCAGCTTCAGGTCGACCGGCTCCAGGTTAACACCGATTGGCCGCCCCGTATAGCGCTGCAGCTGTCTGACGACGGTCTGTGAATCATCCACTTCCAGTCCTGCAACCGCAGGAGCAAACACGTCAAACATGTTCAGGAGAATCATGTCGGCGCCAAAAGCTGCCACAATCTCCGCGTTGGTCACTCCATCGTACAGGGGAGGGACCGCACCGATCACCTCGGCAATCAGTACCCTTCCCTCCGCGGCCTTGATCGACTGTTTCAACTGTTTGCCGTTCATTTGCTGAAAATCTGACGCTCTGCAATCCAAAAATCGCTTCATTCGCTCATCTGCACCTTTCCGCCTCTGCCACTGCGGCGAATTCTACAACATCTTCTTGATCTCGTCTTTCAGCAACTCTGACTGAGTGCCGAAGACAACCTGCACACTTCCCTGACCGAGTTTCAGCACACCGGCTGCTCCCAGTGCTTTCAACGTTTTTTCGTCAACCTGTTTGTCGTCTGCGAGAACCAGACGCAGGCGGGTGATGCACGCATCCACATCTTTGATGTTTTGCTTCCCGCCGATCGCTTCCAGCACCCTGGCTGCCTTGTCTGTCAGTGCGGAGGAAGCGGTTCCGTCTTCTCCATCCAGTACCATCTCGTCATCGTCGCGGCCCGGTGTCCTGAGGTTCAGTTTGACAATCAGGAAGCGGAACAAGAAGTAGTAGACGGCGGCAAACACCAGACCGATTGGAATCAACAGGAACGGTTTGGTGGCCAGCGGCATGTTCAGCACGTAGTCAATCAATCCGGCAGAAAACCCGAAACCGTGCTTGATCCCCAGCAGCGTCACCACAAAAGCGGATACACCGGTCAACACGGCGTGAACGACGTACAGCAGCGGTGCGACGAACATGAAGGCGAATTCAATCGGCTCCGTAATCCCCGTCAGGAAGGAAGACAGCGCCGCACCCAGAAAGACGGACGAGATCGCCAAACGCTTTTCTGGTTTGGCCGTGTGGATGATCGCAAAGGCTGCGGCCGGCAGGGCAAACATCATGATCGGGAAGAACCCGGTCATAAACATGCCCGCTTCCGGATCTCCCGCAAAGAAGCGGTGCAGGTCTCCGTGAACGACCTCGCCTTTGGCATTGGTGAAGCTGCCAATCTGGAACCAGGCAATTGCATTTAACACGTGGTGCAGACCAAACGGGATCAACAGACGGTTAAAGAAACCAAACAATCCGGCACCGACGGCACCCAAACCGACAATCCAGTTACCGAAGGCATCCAGAGCCGCTTGTACCGGTCCCCAGATCAATCCAAACAACAAAGCGATAATGACCATTGCCAATGAGGTGACGATGGGAACGAACCGTTTTCCGCCGAAAAAGCCCAGCCAATCGGGGAGCTTGATGGTATGGTAGCGGTTGTACATGTAGGCAGCGATGCCCCCGGCCAGAATCCCGCCAAGTACCCCCATGTTCAGTTTCACTTCGTCGTCGATATACGGCATGGCTGCCGGAACTTTTTCCAGCACCGCAACGAGCACCTGATAAGCAATGACAGCGGCCAGTGCCGCCACCGCGTCCCCGGCAAACCCGATCGCAACACCTACAGCAAAAATAAGAGATAAGTTCGCAAAAATCGCATCTCCGCCGGCAAGCAGAAAAGGTGCCACATACTGATCGAGAAATGCGCCAAAGGCCCCCAACTTGAAATCGTTTTCATAGCTGATGGCGCCAAACCGCAGCAAGAGGGCCGCTGCCGGCAGCGTGGCCACTGGAAGCATCAGCGACTTCCCGACTTTTTGCAAAAAAGCCAACATGGAAAAACCTCCTTTTCCTGTTTTGAATCTATCAGCAAGCAAAACGCCGCACACCGGGCAGCGTTTTGCTCGACTGCCGCGAGTATTTGTGACTTTCTCTTTTTAAGCAGCAAGGTTTGACTGAGTGTTTTGTATGACCATATTCTGCAGTTTGCTGTTCCATGACGAATCGATATGCCAAACTTCCCCGATCTCTCTTATTTCGCTTATTTCAGCGTGACCCGGATGATCTCGGTAACCCCGGCCTCTGCCGTCAGATTGGTATGAAAAGTCTTGTCGCTGACCATCTGCTGTTCGTTGGTAATCACGACGGGCGTAACCGGCGAGAAGCCCGCTTCCTTGATTACATCCAGATCAAAGCGAATCAATACATCCCCCGCTGTCACCTTCTCGCCTATCCGAACCTCTGGAGAAAAACCCTTCCCTTCCAGTTTTACGGTGTCCAGCCCGATGTGCAGCAAGATTTCCAATCCGTCTTCGGTGGCCAGTCCGACCGCATGTCCCGTCTTAAGCAGGGAGACGACTGTGCCGTTAATCGGCGAGAGCAGTTTTCCCTCCACAGGGATAATGGCCACACCGTCACCGGCCATTTTCTGCGAAAAAACCGGGTCTGAAACACTTTCCAGCGGGATGACCCTGCCGGATAACGGCGCAAGCAAAGCAACCTGACGTTGACGTTTCTTATGTGCGAACAGTTTTCCGAGCATCTGTTTCCTCCATCTATGGTTTTCTCCACTTGTTGTATGTCCGTCCGCCGGCTGAACAACAACGGCGGGAAGACGCGTACCAAAACAATAACGATAAAAAAGGCATGATCCAAGTGGGGCGTAAAAAGAAGACCTTACTTCTTATTTCCCCTCAAGGACTCATGCCTAGTCGAACTAGTAACACGTCCGCAGTATTCACGTGTCGTTCACTTGCAGCAGCCGCTGCAGGTGCATGGCCACATATCCCGTCTCTTCTTCCGGCACCTCCAGATCCAACCGCTGGCCAATCAGTGCCGTCAGACTGGAGGCAAGCTGATACGCCTCGGGAAACAGTTCCTTCACCCGATCCAGCAGCGGATTTTGCACCGCTTTTCCCTGCCGGATGCGCTCCACCGCAAACCGCAAATGCGTAATCAGGCGGACGTAATCAATACTGTCCGGCTTCAGCTTCGCTCCTGTCCGTTCTTCGACATGCTGCACCAGTTCCCGGATCAGGTTGGTGAAGCGTACCGTTTGCGAGACGGGAAACGGTGTCGCAGCCGAATGAATGTGCAGAGCCAAAAAACCAGTCTCGCTGTCCGGGATTTCTACACCAAAGTGCAGCTCAATCAACTCTGCCGCCCGTTTGGCCAAGCTGTACTCCCTGGGGTACAGCGTCTGAATCTCAAACAGAAATGGATTGACGATTTCCAGTCCGTTTTGCAGCCGCTGGATGGCAAACTGGATGTGATCGGGCAAAGCCACGTGGACGTGCTCATTAAGCACGGGGGTCAATTCTTTGGCTACCATGGCAAGAATCTCTTCCGACAGCCCGATCACGCCCTGATCCACTTCATTGATCAGGTGATGGTACTGCTTGATGTGGTGTTCGTTTTCCAGGCGAAATTTTTTTTCGATCCGCTGATCGTCAACGTCAACGGCATCACCCGGCTTTTTGCTGAACCCGATCCCTTTGCCTAACAGAATAACTTCTGATCCTGACGGCTCTTCCTTGACCAAGAGGACGTTGTTGTTAAACGCCCGCTGAACTGTGAAGGTACGGGATGCCATTTTTGATTCACCACTTTCCTTGGAAAACGCTGTACCTCCCACCTTCGGGGCAGAAAAAAGCCGGAAAAAACCCTGTTCGCCTGAACGAATAGAGCTCCTTCCGGCTCATGCCTGGTTTTCCCAGTAACACGCCTTGTTAAACGCTTTCAACCTGTATATCTATCTTAGTGGTTGGGAAAAGGGTTTGTCAATTGTCAATGCTTTTTCGACTAGAAAGAGCAAACAACACGCCGCTTACGAGTGTGCTGCTTCGTAGCAATCCTTGCAGGTGCCGTACACTTCAAACTTGTGACCGGTGACGTGGAAGTCGTCGGGCAGATCCGGGAGCTCTGTCATCGGACACCCCGGAAGGGACGAGGATTTGCCGCAAACCGTACAAATCACATGGTGATGGTGGCCGTTTGCCGAACAGGCCAACCGAAACTTCCCCTCACCGTCCAGCTCCGTCTCTTCCAGTATGCCTAGCTCGACAAACGTGGACAGATTGCGGTAAACGGTATCAAAGCTCAGATTGGGGTACTCCGCCTGCATCTGCTCCATAATCTCCTTGGCAGACAGATAGCGCTTTTCCTGGGCGCAGATGCGGATCATCTCTTCCCGCTTTCCCGTGTATTTGTATCCCCGCTCTTTGAGGATTTGCAAAGCTTCTTCCACCGTCAACGCGGCTTCCTCCTTCCGGTAGTTATCTCGCAACCATCACCTTTATCCGCTTGGTGGCAAGCACTGCAAGCAGAATGAGCACGGCCGCCAACACGATTGTTCCGCCAGAGGCCCAGTCCAGCCAGTAGGCGAGGTACAAACCGGACAGGACGGCAACCTCCGCGAACAGGATGGCGAACAGGATTGCCTGTCTGAAGCTTCTCGCCAACTGCAGGCTGGCCGCCACCGGGAGCGTGATCAGGGCGGAGATCAAGAGCACACCAACAATGCGCATCGACGCTGCGATGGTCAGCGCCACCAGCACGGTAAACCAGAGGTTGATCCAGCGGTGGGACACACCCGATACCCGGGCAAACTCTTCGTCAAACGATACGGTAAACAGTTCCTTGTAAATCAAGAGCACCGTGATCAGCACAGCGACAGCCACACCAATCAGCGCGTACAAATCTTCCTCCGTGACGGTGACGATCTTGCCAAAAAGGTATGCGTACAGGTCGGCATTAAAACCGTCGACCACACTGATGAGGACAGTGAACAACCCCAGCCCGGCCGACAGCGTAATCGGTATGGCCAAGTCCTGGTAAGCTCTGTACACCTTGCGCAGCCGCTCAATGAACAGCGATCCAAGCACAGAAAAAAGCATCCCGAAAAACAACGGGTTCACACTGTTGAAAATGACTACTTTCTTTGATAGTAACATACCGGCGGCCACTCCAGAAAGGGTGACGTGTGACAAGCCGTCCGCCATCATCGACAACCGCCGCACGATCAAAAAGGTGCCGAGGACAGGGCAGATCAACCCGATCAGAATGCCTGAAAACAGGGTATACCGCAAAAAATCATACTGCCACCAGTCAGCCAACATGCTCATTTCTCCTTCTGGCGTAGATCACACAAACCCGTTCCGCTGTGTCTCCGCCTAGTGATGGTGGGTCAACAGGCGAATCGAATCACCGTACATCCGTTTGAGAATCTGTTCTTCCGCACGAGCGAATTCGTCAGAGCTGCCGTGGAAGTGAAGGCGCTGCTGCAGGCAGGCCACCTTGTTTACCCATTGGCTCATCACGCCGACATCGTGGCTGACGATCATCATCGTCAGGCCGCTCTCGTCTTTGAGAGTGCGCAGAAGCCGGTAAAACTGTTCAATCGACTCTTGATCCACTCCTACGGTCGGCTCATCCAGAATCAACAGTTCCGGTTGAGCCACCAGCGCTCTGGCAATAAAGACACGCTGCCGCTGCCCGCCGGAGAGTGTTCCGATGTGGGCGTCAATCTTTTCCCCAAGCCCGACCCGGGTGATCACCTCTTCCGCATGGCGCTTGTGCTCTTTTGTAAACCACCGGAACAGTCCCACCTTCCCTGTCAGTCCGGAGAGGACAACTTCCCGCACAGTCGCCGGAAAGCCGCCCGTACCATGCGCCGCTTGCTGGGCAACATAACCGATTTTTGACCATTCGCGGAACTTTGACAGCGGCTTTCCAAACAGCTCAACCGTCCCCTGCTTAGGCACAAGCAGACCCAAAATCAGTTTCAGCAAGGTGGATTTGCCCGAGCCATTTGGCCCGACGATCCCACAGAAATCGCCCTTGTGCAGGGTGAAATCAATCTGCTCCAGTACGGATTTTCCATCGTATTGAAACGTGACGGAGGAGAGCCGGACAATCGGCTCGCCTCCTGCTTTTGATTCACTCACTTTTCTTCAACTCCTAGCGCCAGGCGTAGGGTTTCCAGGTTTTCGCGCATGATCGAGAGGTAATCTTTTCCTGACCGCTGCTCCTCTTCCGTCAAGCCCTCCAACGGATTTAACGTGCCGGTCCTGGCTCCCGTCTCACGCGCTATCACTTCCGCTACTTTCGGCGATGCAAGCGTTTCAAACAAGATATATTCTATCTGATGTTCGTTCACATGCTCAACAAGTTCTTTCAACTCGGCAGGGGAAGGTTCGTCGGTCGGAGAAACCCCGGAAATCGCTGTTTGGGTCAGACCGTACCGATGGGCCAGATAGCCAAAGGCACTGTGGGAGACGACAAACTCCTTCCGCTTTGCTTTTGCGGCCAGTTCCCGGAACTCCTGATCCAGGGCGTCCAGATCGGCGGCCAGCGCGTTGTAGTTTCGCTGATAATCGTCGCGATGGGACTCGTCGACCTGGATCAGCGCCTCTTTTATCTTTTCCGCCTGCTGCTTGACCAGGATGGGATCAAGCCAAACATGCGGATCGAACAAGCCATGGTCGTGGTTATGGTCCTCTTCGTGAGCGTGTTCCTCCTCATGGGCGTGCTCCTCTTCGTGGGCATTTTCCTCTTCGGCAGCGTGTCCCTTTTCGTCCCCATGTTCGTGGTCATCACCTGATGCAGGAAGGAGCTCCAGCCCTTCCGTCGCGTTGACGATTACCGTTTTGCCTTGATCCATGCCCTCTACCGCTTTCTCGATCCACTGCTCAAAGCCGGCACCATTGTAGATAAAAATCTGTGCGTTGGACATGGCTACTATATCCCTTGCCGTCGGTTCAAAATCGTGCGGCTCCACACCAGCCGGCACTACATTTTTTACCTCTGCATGTTCCCCGGCGATCCGTTCTGCCACGTAGTACAGCGGATAGAGTGTCGTGTATACGACAATCGTTTCGCCCGCTTCGCCGCCGCCCTCCGCGGCTGTCGGCTGAACTGATCCACTACCGGCATTCGGCTGCTGTGTGCATGCCGCCAAAGCCAGTACCGCAAGCAAGACAAACAGTCGGGACAGCATACTTCCCCAGTCCTTCATCTTTTCTTCCTCTCCTCTATGGTTATTTCATAATCGTTCCGATTTACTCCCCTCATTATAACCATATGCGGACAAGAAGTAAATAAGACTAATTCCGATTTACAATAAAAATATTTCCGATTTGGTCATAGAGCCGACAGTTTCTTCCGTGTCTGTTGTGATATAATGCGAAGGGACAAGGAGGTTGATTGACGGTGAAACGACGTCGTTTTCTATATATTGGACTGTTGGCCTTATCGTTGGCCGCTGGATGTTCGGCACCATCCGGAGAGGATGCCATGCAGCCGGGTGATCGTAAGCACGCTCCGAACGGTGACCTGCAGGAAATGACGGCATCCGTCTCGGAACTGCCTACATTTCTTGACAAGCTCGATCCTCGAATCAAAGACGTGTACCAATTGGCCGCCCAGCATCACGATACCCTGCAATGGATTCCATGCTACTGCGGATGCGGGGAAAGCGCCGGTCACCAACACAACGGTAATTGTTTTATCAAAGAAGTAAAAGAAAACGGGTCTGTCGTCTGGGACGACCATGGTACCCGCTGTGGTGTTTGTCTGGAGACTGCACTCATCTCCGGTCAGTTGGCAGAGCAGGGTAAATCAGCCAAAGAGATTCGCACGCTTATTGACGAGAAATATCAGAAAGGATATGCCAAACCCACCCCTACTCCCATGCCAATGTGAGGGGTGAGCAGACAAGGCCCATCCTGAGCGGCGAAGCTTTTGCATCACAGCTTCACCCGCTGCAGGCGCAGGGCATTGAGGACAACCGAGACAGAACTGAGCGCCATCGCTGCCCCCGCCACCCAGGGCGCAAGAAAACCGGCAGCGGCAACCGGGATGCCGATTACGTTGTAAGCAAGAGCCCAGAACAGATTTTGTTTGATGTTGCGCATCGTCTTGCGGCTGAGCAGAATCGCGTCGGCAATGCTGTTCAGATCACCCCGCATCAGCGTTACATCTGCCGCTTCCATCGCTACATCGGTCCCCGTTCCAATCGCCATGCCGATGTCAGCGGTGGCCAGAGCGGGGGCATCATTGATGCCGTCCCCCACCATCGCAACGACTTTACCCGCTTCCTTCAACCTTTTCACTTCATCAGCTTTCCCTTCCGGCAGTACTTCAGCCAGAACATGTTCAATCCCCGCCTGCCGGCTGATCGCCCGTGCCGTCCGCTCGTTATCTCCCGTGATCATGATCACGTCAATTCCCAGTGCCTGCAAACGGGCTACCGCTTCAGGGGAAGTTTCCTTCATTGTATCGGCGACAGCCAGCAGTCCGGCATATACCCGGTCAACCGCCACTAGCATCGCTGTCTTCCCTTGTTCCTCCAGACGGCTCATCATCTGTTCGGCATCAGCCGTCTGTACGTCGTACTGAGCCATTAGCCGGCGGGTCCCGACCAACAGCTCTCTCCCTTCTACCACGGCACGTATGCCGTAACCAGGGATGGCGTCAAAAGCGGCTGCCACGGGAAACTGTATGTCTGGCATTCTTTCCTTTATGCCTGACATGATCGCCTCTGCCAGGGGATGTTCCGAATTCCGTTCGGCAGCTCCTACCAGCGCCAGGAACTGGCGTTCATCCATCTCGGCAGCAGGCAGGACGTCGGTTAATTCCGGCTTGCCTTTGGTCACCGTACCGGTTTTATCCAGCACTACCGTTGTAATCCGCTGTGTCGACTCCAGATGTTCGCCGCCTTTGAAGAGAATCCCCATTTCGGCTGCCCGACCGGAACCGGCCATGATTGATGTGGGGGTTGCCAATCCCAGCGCACATGGGCATGCAATGACGAGCACGGCAATGGCCTTCTCCAATGCTCCCGCGAACTGGCCGGGTTCCACGACAACATACCAGAGTAAAAAGGTGATTGCGGCAATTGCTACCACGATGGGCACAAAGATGCCGGAGATCTTGTCAGCAATACGTTGAATCGGCGCTTTTGAACCTTGTGCTTCTTCCACGACCTTGATGATCTGCGCCAAGGCCGTCTCCTTGCCAACCTTGGTCGCTTTCATCCGCAGGACTCCGTTTTTGTTAATGGCAGCACCAATCAGCTGGTCGCCGACTCGTTTTTCAACCGGGATGCTTTCTCCAGTCAGCATGGACTCGTCAACTGTAGAAAATCCTTCCACCACTTCACCGTCAACCGGCACCTTTTCACCCGGTTTGACGATGAGTGTATCCCCAACCACAACCTCCTCAACCGGAACGGTCAGCTCTTGGCCATCACGCACAACCAGGGCCGTCTTCGCCTGCAAACCCATCAGCGATTTGATCGCTTCCGAAGAACGGCCTTTGGCCAGCGCTTCCATCAGCTTGCCAAGCAGGATCAGCGTGATCAGGATCGCACTGGTCTCGTAGTACAGCTCTACTTGGTGTCCATGCATGGTGTTCAGTGACTGCAGGGTGAGGTACAGGCTGTAGAAGTAGGCGGCCGAGGTTCCCAGCGCCACCAGCACGTCCATGTTTGCACTCTTGTTGCGCAGTGCTTTGTAAGCCCCAACGTAGAATTGTTTACCGATTACGAACTGTACCGGGGTGGCCAGCGCCAACTGAAACCAGGGATTCATGAACAGCTCCGGCAGCCAAACAAACGACGTAAGCGAAAAATGGCTCACCATCGCCCACAACAACGGGAATGAAAGCAGCGCAGAGATAATCACTTTCCGTTTTTGTAAAGCAATCTCCCGCTGCCGGTAATCACCGGGATCCGCTCCTTCATTCTTTGGCGCTGCTTTGTACCCCAGCTGCTCCACCTTCGCGATCAAATCCGCAACACTAACCTGCCCCGGTGCATACTCCACCCGTGCCGTCTCCAGCGCAAAGTTGACCGCCGCTTTGGTCACTCCCGGCATCCTGCCAAGGCCCTTTTCGATCCGGTTGGCGCAGGCTGCGCAGGTCATCCCGCTGATCTTCAGTTCAACCGCTTCCTTCACCGTTCCATAGCCGAGATCCCTGATTTTCTGCTCAACCTCGGCTATGTCGACTTTGTCCGGATCGTAGGTCACGGAAGCTTTCTCCAATGCCAGATTGACACTGGCCTGTGTGACGCCGTCCATCTTGTTCAGGCTTTTTTCAATGCGCAGTGCGCAGGCTGCACACGTCATGCCGGTGATGTGCAATGTCGCTTGCTTTTCCATTACTCTCACCTTCTCCTTTCCCAGTATTCCAGTACATCAACGTTTTCTTTCAGTAATCTTCACGATAACAGCAGATCAGGATCTCTACGCTTTTATACTATACCCCCCTATTGTATATTGTCAAGCAAATAAACTGCATTACCCTTTTGCCGCCCATGCACAGCACAAAAAACCGCTGCCCTCGCTCGTAGGGCAGCGGCTGTTTCCACATATTCTTTTCAGGCAGGAGATACTTCCAGCATCCGTTCCAGGGACGCGCGTGCCGCAGTGGCAATATGCTCGGGCACATAGATCTCCGGGCTCATCTTCTCCAGCGCTTCCACACACTTTTTCAGGTTGTTCACCTTCATGTTGGGGCAGACCAAATATTTCGATGCAAAGATGAACGTTTTATCCGGACTGTCTTTTTGCAGCATGTAACCGGTTCCGTCTTCCGTCCCGATGATAAACTCCTTGTGAGTGGACTCCCGGCAGAACTTGAGTATACCGGTGGTTGAGCCGACAAAGTCTGCCAAAGCCACCACTTCCGGACGGCATTCGGGATGGACCACAAACAAGGCATTGGGATGCTGCCGCTTCAAGTTCATGACGTCTTCCACGGACAACTGGTCATGGGTGTTGCAGTATCCTTCCCAGATGATCATCTTTTTGTCCGTGAACTGGGAAACGTAATGGCCAAGGTTCTTGTCCGGTACCCAGATGATTTCGTCGCTGTCAATGGACTCGATCACTTTACGGGCATTGGACGACGTACAGCAGATGTACGTCTCCGCCTTCACTTCCGCCGAGGTATTGATGTATGCTACCACCTTGGCGTTCGGGTGCTGTGCTTTCAGCTTGCGCAAACCGTCAACGTTTACCATGTCCGCCATGGGACAGCCTGCCCGTTCGTCCGGAATGATTACGGTTTTTTCGGGATTGAGAATTTTTGCACTTTCTCCCATGAAGTGAACACCGCAGAACAGGATGACATCAGCATCTGTTTCCCGCGCTTTTTGGGCCAATCCAAACGAATCTCCTATATAGTCAGCAACTTCCTGTATTTCTGGTCTTTGGTAATAATGAGCAAGAATGATGGCGTTGCGCTCTTTTTTGAGCTGCATCAGTCGCTCGCGCAGTTCGGCGTTGCGCTGCGCTTTCTTCTTTAACGCCAACGCTTCCATTGCGTCCAACCTCCCTGTCCCTTTTGGACAAACTGTGCTGTGGTCATCTCAATTTCATTAGGGTCATTGTAAGCCCGGTACCGGGCATTGTCAATGTATATCATTGGGTCCCCCCTGTGAATCAGGGAGTGCGCAGCAGCACATCGCGAATAAAACGGGCCACTCCCTCTTCATCGTGATGCCCCGCGACGTACCGGCAGATCTTTTTCAGTTCGTCCGGCGCATTCCCCATTGCCACCGAGTGACCAACCCGGGTCAGAATGTCCCGGTCGTTGTCGGCATCACCAAAAGCTGCAACCTGATCGGCAGAGATTTGCCACTTTTCCAAAAAGTACTGAAGCCCCTGCCACTTGTTCACCCCGTGCGCGACCACTTCCACATTGTAAATCCCCGAAGAAGTGATGTTCGCAACCGCTTGATAGGGTTGAAGCTGCTGCCGCACCCAATCAAGCTCCGCTGGCTCTCTATGCCAGACAAACAGTTTGGTAATCTGGTTTTGGCCGCTTGTAATCCGCTCAAACAACTCGCTTTTCTCCGCCGTTCTGGTCAGGTTGTAGAACGTAAAATGGCGCAGGTCGATCTCATGTGTCGTCCCATCGGATGCCCCCAGCAGCTTCTCGATACGTTCGCGGTCTTCCCGGATCATCCAGCGGTTGCTCTCGGTGTCGTGCAGTTCGTAGTAGACCGGTCGATCTCTGAGCTGCTCTACGGCGGCGATGACCATTTCCGCGGGCAGAACGGTACTTCTCACCAAACGACCATCCTGCTCGTAAATGGCTGCACCGTTGCTGCAAACATATCCGTCGAACTCAAATCCGCCGATAGGCATTTGCGCCGACATGAAGGTGCGGCCGCTGGATATGACCAGGCGGCACCCTTCTGCCCGAAGCTGGCTGCACGCCCGCCGTGTCTCCTCCGTCATTTCTGACGCTCCGTTGAGAAGCGTGCCGTCCATGTCAAACGCGACCAGTTTTACCTCAGCGATCCCCATGATCCTGCCCCCTTCCTGCCTGTGAAAAAAGGAGCACCGATGGCGCTCCTACTTTTCTTCCTTTTTCTCTGAATCATTTGCCTGCTCAGTAGGTTCGTTCTTTGATTGAATGTGAACCACAACGTCTGACGTCACCGCCGGCTGATTGTCCAGTTTTCCCGTTTCGATCAGCTGCTTGATCTGTTCGGCGTCAAGCGTCTCCACCTTGAGCAAGGTTTGCGCAACCAGCTCGAGCTGATCCCGGTACTTGATCAACAGCTCTTTGCATCGCTCGTACTGCTCGTTGATGATCCGCTGCATTTCCAGGTCAATCTCATAGGCAATCTGTTCGGAGTAGTTCCGCTCGTGCCCGATGTCACGCCCCAGGAAAACCTGTCCCTGCGATCGGCCAAACTGCATCGGCCCCAATCGGCTCATGCCGTATTCCGTAATCATGCTGCGGGCAATCGCGGTAGCCCGTTGAAAGTCGTTGTGCGCACCCGTACTGATGTCGCCCAACACCAATTCTTCCGCTACCCGGCCGCCCAATAAGCCGGTAATCTTGTCAAGCAAATCGGACTTGGTTGCAAAGTAGCGATCTTCCTTGGGCAGCATCACCGTGTAGCCGCCGGCCTGGCCGCGCGGGATGATCGTCACCTTGTGAACCATGTCGGCCCGCTTCAGGTGGTAGCCGATAATCGTGTGGCCCGCTTCGTGATAGGCAACCAGCCGCCTTTCTTCCTCGCTGATGACCCGCGATTTCTTGGCCGGCCCGGCGATGACACGGTCAATCGCTTCATCAATCTCTTCCATATTGATCTGCTTCTTGTTTTTACGGGCGGTCAAAAGAGCCGCTTCGTTGAGCAGGTTTTCCAGATCGGCACCGGTAAAACCGGGCGTCCGGCGGGCGATAATGTCAATATCGATGTCATCCCCCAGCGGTTTGTTGCGAGCGTGTACTCTCAGCACCGCTTCACGCCCTTTCACATCCGGGCGATCTACCGTTATCTGACGGTCGAACCGTCCCGGGCGCAGCAGTGCCGGGTCCAGAATGTCCGGACGGTTGGTGGCGGCGATAATGATAATCCCCTCATTTGCGCCAAATCCATCCATTTCTACCAACAATTGGTTCAATGTTTGCTCCCGTTCGTCATGGCCGCCTCCCAGGCCGGCGCCCCGCTGACGACCAACAGCGTCAATCTCGTCAATAAAAATGATACACGGTGCATTTTTCTTGGCATTTTCAAACAAGTCCCGCACGCGGGATGCACCGACACCGACAAACATTTCGACGAAGTCGGAACCGGAAATGCTGAAAAACGGCACACCGGCCTCACCAGCTACAGCCCTTGCCAACAAGGTCTTACCTGTACCCGGCGGTCCCACCAGCAGTACGCCCTTGGGAATCCGGGCCCCAACCGCGTTGAACTTGCGCGGGTCCTTCAGAAACTCAACAACTTCGACGAGCTCTGCTTTCTCCTCGTCTGCTCCCGCCACATCGTCAAACGTGACGCGCTTCTTCTCGTCGTTGTACAGTTTGGCACGGCTTTTGCCGAAGTTCATCACCCGGCTTCCGCCGCCCTGTGCCTGATTCAACAGGAAGAAGAACAGGATGAAGATAATGACAAATGGGATGATCGAGGTAAGGAAGGTCAGCCAGATATTGTTGCCTTCTTGCCGTTCGATGACGACACCGTCGATAGCCTGTTTGTCAATCCGTTCGTTGATCAGTTGAATAATATCGGAATCGTAGAGAGGAACGTGAGTCACAAACGTCGGCTCTTGACCGGCAGGCGCCTCTTTTAGCGTTCCCTCAACGCGATATGTACCCCCGTCTGGTTGAAGCGTAACGTTTAGGATGTTGTTCTTCAACAACTCAGTGCGGAATTCCTGGTAGGTCAGCTGCGATACCTTGTCTGTCCCGGAGAGGACGAAGTTAACGATCCCAACCGTGACGAGAAATATAAGTAGATAGAACCCGGTATTGCGGAAAAACCGATTCATTTCTTACCTCCTCTCGCGAAAAGACACTTCACACATTTTATCACATCGCGCCTGCTCATCACAACCAAACTAGCCGGAATAGACCTCTGGTTTCAGAACGCCAATAAACGGCAAATTCCGGTATTTTTCCGCATAATCGAGACCGTACCCGACGACAAACTCATCCGGTATGGTAAATCCGCTGTAATCGGGTGAAATCTCCACTTTGCGCCGCTCCGGTTTGTTGAGCAGCGTCACCACCTTGACCGATGCCGCTTCCCGATGCTTCAGCAGCTCGACCAGACGGCTGAGAGTCAGGCCGCTGTCCATGATGTCTTCAACGATCAGGACGTGACGTCCCTGCACAGACGTGTCCAAATCCTTGAGAATCCGCACTACACCGGATGAGGCGGTGCTGCTTCCGTAGCTGGAGACAGCCATAAAATCCATTTCCAACGAAATGTTCATCTGTCTGACCAGATCGGCCATAAACAGCACGGCACCCTTCAGGACGCAAATCACCAGCGGATTCTTATCCCGGTATTCGGCGCCAAGGGTGTCGCCCAACTCCTTCACCTTTGCAGCAATTTCTGCTTCCGTTATTAAAATCTCCTTGATGTCACTTGTCATTCTGAAATAACCTCCCGCCAATCTTCGGCAAACTCAATGTGCAGCCATATGTACGTTTCGGTTTCTTTCCCGACCAGGGCGTGGCCCGAGCGGCGAATACCGGGAACCCAAAGAATGCGATCTTCTGTTGTTACCAAGGGCAGCCTGTCTCGCCAATGTTTCGGAACCTTGTGGTCGATCATCAGTTCCTTCACCTTTTTGCTGCCAGACAGCCCGTATATAGATACGCGATCACCGCTCCGCCGGTTTCGCACAAACAGCTTCTCAGGCAGTTGCTTCGCATCGAATACCGCATCATACACCGTCAGCGATTTCCAATCGGGAGCCTGGGCGAGCCGTTCAGCGTGGAGACAGGCTCCACATTCCTTCACCCAGACAGTCCCGGGAACCTCCAATTCGTAACAGTAAAGGGGGTCGGCAGACTCGTTTTCCCTTTCCTTTTTTACAAAGTGTATGTAATGGTATACCCGTTTTACCACGAGATCGTCTGGCAAATGAACCTGAGCCGACGGGTGTTCACCGCCAATGACACGCAAAACGGCCTCCACATGCTGCGAAGACCACTCTGTCAAGGTCGACAGATAACTTAATATTAGAGGAATCATCCTCCTTTGTAAAGCAAGGTCACAAGATCGAAACTTCTTTCCATCGATGACGACTTTTTCCGTCTCCCGCGACACGATCACCCGTTTCAGTTCCGCTTCGCTTTGATTCCTCAAATAAGCGTCATCGGCACGAGCCAGGTTTGCCAACTGCAGCAAATGCTCCCGGTAGCGGGGGTTAATCTCCGCCAAAAGCGGCAGCACATCGAGACGCAGTTTGTTTCGGCTGTATTTCCGCGACAGGTTGCTTCGGTCCAGCCGGGGGGTGAGTCCGGCTTGCCGGCAGTAGGCTTCCAGATCGGCCCGGTAGACATCGAGCAGCGGACGTACCACCTCCAGCCGATCCGGAATGAGCCAGCGGCGTACCGGCATGCCGCCCAGACCGGACAGCCCCGTGCCGCGCAGCATCCGAAACAGGATTGTCTCCACTTGATCGTCGGCATGGTGAGCAAGCGCCACTTTTGACGCTCCTACCTGTTCCGCCACCCTTCGATACAGTTCATACCGCCGGACGCGGCTTGCTTCCTGTGCTCCCATGCCGCTTTCTTTCATATATAAAGAAACATTTTCCGCAAACAGGTGACAGGGGATCTGCAAACGGTCACACACCTCTTTGACATAGGCAGCGTCCTGCCGTGCTTCTTCACCGCGAAAGCCGTGATTGAGATGGACCACATGCAGCTTCCACCCATATGCATACTGTCGATTGAGCGACCAGAGAATGTGTAATAGCGCCGTCGAGTCTGTCCCGCCCGAGACACCGACAACGACCGCCTCTCCGGGCAAAAGCAGCCTATCCGTATCAATCCGTTTTCGCACGCTTGCGAGCATAGTGGGTTCCAAATCCTTTCCACAGCTTAAATACCGACAAGCCCAAGATCAATCCGGCAGCAATCGCTCCGCCCAACAGGGAGGTTTGCGCCCCCAGCGTGATCCCTCCCAAGTGGTCGCCGTTGATGAGAGTGCGATTGCCGCTGCTACCGCCACCGACAGGGCGGTGAGCAGCGCTTCCACTCCTTGCTGCACATACGAAAGGCTCAAGTTGACCAGCAGGCCCGACAGGATGGTCGACAGAAAATCATACGGACTGCCTCCGATCAAAACAGCAAAAGAGCCGCTGGCCAGGCCAGCCGCCAAATGCATGATCCACGCAGGATACAAGGTTTTTTTCAGGTCGATTTCCTCAAGACGGCAAAGGTTGGAGTGACAAAACTGTGCACGCTGTCCATGTCGCCCCGCTTTTCAGCATGATCTCACCGGCCAACAGACAGGTCTCCATCACCAGCTCGTCAGACAACGCCAATCCGCACCTTTCACATCCACAGATAATACAGCGAACTTGCCAACAACAAAAGGGAAGCGACAAACAGGCTGCCGATCCAAAAATCCAGCGTGCCGCCGTCCTTCCGTGCCGGGGTCGCCTGCACGCGGCTGCGCAGTGTCTCCAACAGCTCTCGCTTCATCTCTTCGGCAGTGACGTATTTTCCGTACAGCGCTTTGATGATCGGTTCAGAATACAGGGACAACCCCTTGTTGTCACGTATTATATCACAAAGCGTCGGTAAATGCCGCACCTGACAGCGTATTCTGTCCCAATCCTGGCGCCCGAGGAACAGGCAAATCATCATGACGGCGACGGCAAACAGATCGTAGGAGCGCTCCGCTCGCCGGTCACCGGCCTGCCAGCTCGCCCGGTCGTAATCTTCAGTAAACTGCCGTACAGCCCGCCCGATCTGGCTGACACCCCCAAAATCAATCAGGTGGACCTGCTTGTTCCAAACCAGAATGTTGTCCGGTTTTACATCTCCGAACACCCATCCCTGTCGGTGCAGCACGGCCAGACGGTTTAGTACCTGCACCATCAAGACAGGGATCCAGTCGGCTCCGACTCTCTCCACGTACTCGTCAAGGCGTTCTCCCTTTACGTACTCCATCGCGTAATACGAGTAAGAACGGCCGGCGTACATCAGATCGTCAACATCAATCAGTTCCGGACCAATCCGCTCCTGGCGATGTGCCTGCACACTTTTCAGCATGTTTGCTTCCATCAAGAGGTCAAATGGGTCGGTTCCAATTTTCACCGCTACCTTTCTCCCGTTACAGACGGCAAAATAGACCGTACCGTTGGCTCCACTGCCCAATTCTTTCAAAATGGTATATTGTTTCTGGTTCCATTTTCCAGAAAATGTAACAGGAACTGGAAGTGGAAGACGGTTAGAAGACATGATCCTGCAGCAATCCCTCATCATCCTGGTTTCGCTGTACAGGAGAACGATAATGGTCGGCAAGATGCGCGGGCAGTTCCACATGTTCAAACAGTGTGATCGCTTCCACGATCGCCGGACCAGTCGGCGTGACGCCGCTCATTGTCAGATTTGACCCAAGTTGAAGGGCTTTGTCCACCTGTTCGGTCCAAGGAATCCGCACATCGAGGTGTTTTTGTTTCCCAGGAAATGAACAGACCGCCATCCGGCTTGTCCCGCTGCGGGAACGCAGGCTGATGCTGAAGTCGTGAATGGCCTGCTGCACCGCCTTCAGCTTCGATTTCATGCTGCTGGACGTGTCTATCAGCATAACCACGTCCAAATGGCTTCGCTCACCCAATTCGTCTACCATACCGGCCACTTGAACCCGCTTTTCCGGAGGCAGGTCAACAACGCTCGAATCGCCGAGTATCTCCTTTAGCTCCTGATGCACCACGTGTTGAATGGTTCGTGTCATCGCCTTCCGCGTCAGCATCTGCACGGTTTGCGAGAGCTGTGCGGGATAAACGATGTCGCTCAGACCGCCGCCAGCTTTCGCCATTTCGCGGATTTCCCGTTCACCTTGTTCACTCATTTCGTCACGGTCGATCACACCGATCACATTGACGGTGATGTTTTGCTCACGTGCCAGCGCAGCTGCTGCCACCGGACTGATCCCTACGTTGGAACACCCGTCTGTCACAACCAGAATTTGCCGAAGTGTTGCCGTTTTGTTCAACTGTCATCTCCCCATTCTTATTACCTTACTTTTCAAACGACTTTTAACAGTATCGACGGGGAGAAAGGAAACCATACCCTGTTAACTGACAATCCTCGGCCGCTCTACCTTTTCCATCCCCTGTACCTGAATGGCGGACCACTGCGGGACAAACCGGTCTATTCTGGCCGCCAAGACGGTCATGTCATCCAGGATATCACCGCAGTGATGACGGATTACCTTTTCCAGCAGCAGGTCGGCTACCTCTTGCGGATCGTCCGTCTCCAATTCACCGATCAGCCGTTTCATCCACAGCTGTCGGTTTTCAATGTGCCGCGGTGCCTCGTAGATGCCGTCCGACATCATGATCAAGAGGTCGCCCGGCCGCAAGTTCCTGCTGACCACGTCCACTTCGATATCTTCCAGAATCCCTACCGGCAGATTGTTGGCGGTGATGGTCAGCACATCCTTGCCGCGCTTGATAAAGCTTGGGGTGGAGCCAATCTTGACGAAACGTGTGTTGGCTGTCTGCAGGTCGATCAGGGCCAGATCAACGGTGGCGAACATTTCGTCTGTCGAGCGCAGTGCCAGTACCGAATTGACCGTTTTAATCGCCAACGTCTCGTCCAGACCCGATTGCAGCAGTTGAGCAAGCATGTCCAAGGCCGACTGACTTTCCAGATAAGCCCGCTCACCGTTGCCCATGCCGTCGCTGATCGCCAGTGCCACCTTGCCGTTCCCCAGGTCCATTGTTTTAAAACTGTCGCCGGACAGCAGCTTGCCCCCCTTGGCTGCTCCTGCCACTCCAATATCCACTTCAAACGCTTTTGCTGATGTCAGACACATCTTGCAGTAGCCGTCCCGGTATGCTTCACATTGCCGTTCCTTGACGACGATCGTCTCGCCCAGAATCTCCGTCAGCATCGGTGCAACGATTTTGGCACACTCATCGCGGCCGTAGCAAGTAGGCTGGCTGATCTCAATGTCAACCTTGCCTTCTTCCAGGTTGTGGATGTCCACCCTGCGTACCGACAATCCCAAACCTTCCAAAGCACGGCTTACCTGTTTTTCCTGAAAGCTTAATTCCATCCCTTCCCGCTGAATCTGCATGGCAAAGTCCATCATCACCCGGGAGACACCGGACAGTTGGTCGGCGACCAGCTTTCGGCTTTCCTGCACCTGTTTCTTCAACTGACTGTAGGTTTGGTGGCGCCGATATTCGTTCTCGATCATCTCCAGCACCTTGTCCGTCTTGACACATTTGCGTTCCCACTCCTTGGACATCGGAACGCCATGCAGCGTGCCTTGTTCGAACATCGCCTCCGCCATGCTGCGCATGGCCTCATAGGTGGTTTGCGTCTCCCGCTCCCAACACTGTTCCTTTTTCCAGCATTTTTGGCAGGTGGATTCAGTCACCCGGCTCAGGAACAGGTCAACCTGCTCATCCTGCCACTGAGGAGCAGAGGTTTGTGCAAAACTGCGCGACAACTGCGTGAACAGCTCGGAGAACTGGAGAATTTTCCCTGCCGTCATGTCACGTACCCGCCGCATGTACTCCTGATGCGATTGCTGGTGTTCTGCGGTGCCGGGGATAAAGCGGGAGACCTTTTTCCAGACTGCCGCCGGTGTCAGGACAAACAAGAAGATTGCCAGCGCCGACTCCAACAGGGAGAGGTATAGTGTGGCTTCGGCTCCCCCATAAATGGCGAGAATCGCCGTTCCGATCACCAGACCAGCGGAAACGCCTGCTTTTCCTCCTTCTTTTAACAGTCCGGCCAGGAGCCCGCTGAAAGCGAGCAGGTTGATTTGCTGCAGCGCGCCAACGTCGGCCAGACTGAGGATCAGCCCGGTTACCACACCCACGGCCGCTCCTACCGTGCCCCCTCCGATAAACGCGAACAAGAGCAGCAGGTAACGGGACAATACATGTTCCATGGAAATTCCCTGCACAACCCACCCGACGGTACCGGTCATCAGCGAAGCGAGCAGTATCACCAAGCAGACAATCTCCTCGTTTTTCAGCGGCTCGAACGGCTTGGCCAGGTGGACAATGGACAGGGATTGGATAAAGATAAGGGTCAACACAAAACTGAGAATTGCCTCTATCATCACCATAACCAGCGAATAGGTCGACACCTGATTGGTCAGCACGTAAAACAACAAATGGCTGACGAACACCGTTGCCAAGACGATAAATGGCGTGATCGAGAAGTCCTTGCGTGGAAATCGCTCGGCCATCCGGCAGGCCAAAAGAGACAGAACCACACTGAGTACGGCCTTAAGCAGCAGCGGAATGGAATGAGTGGCCGCCCCCGCAATCAGGGCGACCGCTCCCGCTGGCAGATGATCCCGTTTCAAAAAGTACATCACGATAAAGTAGGGCACGATAAATGGGGACAGTTCTTCCAGAATCAGGGCCCGCCCCAACAAAAAGCCCATCGCCAGCGGCAGCAGACGATATTTTTTGGCCAACTCGGCAGCCCGCTCCCCCCAGGCTCCGGTCGTCCGGGCCCACTGGCTGGCTATCCTTTCTGACCACATCTGTGTGTTATCAGAGATGACGTGATGTTTGTTTAGCATGATCAGCACCACCCGTTCTCTTTTTTTGATGTGGTTCCCATTATACGAAGCTGGCTGTGGAAAATTTGTCAAAAGTTAGGGTGGCGGCTTGCAGAATCGTCCGACAAAAATAGAAGAGAGCCCCACACCGTGTCGGCTCTCGTTTTCGGCATTCCTCGTATGTAGACAAAAAAAAGCCGACGTCGTGCGTTCAACGTCGGCCGATCAGGTGATTCGCGCTAGCGAAACGGGCTATATCATATACATTCGCCACTTCTTTCAAATAACCCTTCCTGTCTTTTTCGTCATTTTACGATTTTGGCAAATATTTTTCCGAGTCGATTCTCTATGAGAAGTGCGCGGTCTGCCGCATATCCCGGAATCTCAGCGACCACGCCCTCTTTTATCGTAATTTTTGCGGAGCGACGATTGACGGTCTTCACTCTCTTTCAAAAACCTGGACAATTTTTCCTCGAACCCGTCTCCACGTTCCCGCATATGTCGAGGGGGTTTGGGTGGTTGATCGACGGCTTTTTTGATAGAAAGCCCGATCTTCCCGTCTTGCTGAATATTCATGATTTTAACCGTTACGATGTCACCGACCTGCAGGTGTTCGTTGATGTCTTTCACGTAGGTGTCAGCGATTTCGCTGATGTGAACCAGACCGGTAACCCCCCCAGGCAGCTCGACAAACGCTCCAAAATGTGTGATACCTGTAACTTTCCCCTCAAGCTTGCTGCCCACTTCAACTACCATGAACGTGGATATCCTCCCTTTTAAAATAGTTGGAACATTTTAAATTATATCGGAAGGAAAAAAAACGTGTCAATCGGCTGAAATTGCGTCATGACGGGATTCGGGGAGCACGTAGATCACTTCACCCGGCTTCGACAAATAGTAGTTTTTGCGGGCAATTTCGGCGATATATTCCTTGTCGTTTAACCGGTTCACCTTGTACTTGAGTTCATCGTTTATCTGGCGAATGTCGGCCAGTTCCTGCGTAAGTTTGTTGAGTTCCCTTTCCTTCTCGGCCAGTACGCCGCTCTGCAAATAGGCGGTATAGCCCGTCCAGATGGAAAAGCAAAGCATGAGAAACAGAAACAGACGAATCCTGCGCTGCTGTCCTCTTCGATTCGGTTGGGAGGGGCTGTGTCTCATCCGATAACGCCACCTTTGTAAGCTGATACACAGTCATCTTCTATCTTTTTTTCTTCGGCAACAACCACTTCTTGATATGTGCGCTTATTCCTGCCGCGCTCCGGCTGAAATGTCTCCCCATCAGTCGACCCCATCCGGCAAATGGCTGTGCTGCAAACAAGACCAGTTTCCACAAAAAAGAGCCCAGTGTTAACAAGACGGTAAACAAAAATCCGAACAGGATCGAGAGCAGCTTGTATACAAAAAGGATGGGCTGCACAATTAAGATATCGATGATCTTCATGATGGTCAGATAGAGCCACTTTACAAATTTTATCACGGAAAGAAGGAATTGAGTATAAGACTTACTTCCTAGGACAAAGTACAGCCAGGCACCAGCGATAATTCCCAAAAAAATCGGCCAGCGCACAACTCCATCATTCACCCGCTGAAGGACGGCAAAGACCAGCAGTACACTTGTCACCCAAAAACTTACATCGAGCACAAAAATCAGCCAGGCGGGTATCCGCCATCTCCGCCTGAACAGCTGATAGGTGTCAAACCCCATCCCCATCAGTGCGCCGCATGCGGACATCAGCGCAATCGTCTGCAGTTGAACCGCGATACTCACTTGAACAACTTGCCGAAGAAGCCCCGCGACCGGTCTCCGGCCTGCCCCTGTTCCAAATACGCCACCTCGATGACAAGTCCCTCGATCGCCACTTCGCCCGTTTCCAGACTGAGGTTCTTCATATGCAGGTTTTGCCCGCGAATGGTCAAAAACCCGGCTTCCGTCTCCAACAGGAACTCTTCACTGTCAAAGCTCTCCACGTTTTTCACACCGCTAATGGCGAGACTGCGGCGATTAACCATGACGATTTCATGACGCGGACGCTTGGTCTGTTCGATCATCGGCGGTCCCCCTCCTTTTTTCAATCCTGCGACGCATTCTACTTGTACTATGTTATGGAGAGGGATGTCCTTTTAGAACCGGAATGCCGACAGGCAAAGAGAAAACAACAGGCCCAAGCTGTACTTGGGCCATTTGAACTACCCTTGCAGGTACTCTTCTTCTTCCTTTTCGTCGCGTGGTACGGGGATTTCCCCCACCACCTGGTAGAGAGAAGCCGCCTCTTCTTTACGTGGATTTTCCTTGATTGCTTCCACTCGCACCACAACCACCTTTTGTCCAAAGCGGATGGCCAGCTTGTCGCCAGGCTTGACAGTACTGGACGCTTTGGCCGGACGATCGTTGATTTCCACCCGTCCCTGGTCGCACACCTCTTTGGCCAAGGTGCGCCGCTTGATCAACCGAGATACCTTCAAGAACTTGTCCAGTCTCATCTGCTCTTGTCCCCCCAGCAATCTTCAGAAACTTCACCCGAACCCGCACTGTCTCCATCAGGGCTGTCTATGGAACCTGCTTGGCTTCTTCCCACCACTTGTCCATCTCTTCCAGATCAGTCTCGGCAAACGTGCGGTTGGTCTCTCGCAATTTTTGTTCGATGTAGCCGAACCGTTTGATAAACTTGCGATTGGTTAAGGCCAGCGCTTCTTCCGGATCGATCCTAAGAAAACGGGCCAGGTTGACGACGGCGAACAGCAGGTCACCCAGTTCTCCCGCCTGTTCTTCGGGAGCAGCCTGCCTCAGTTCGCGGTACTCCTCGTCAATCTTGCGGTAGACGTCGTCAATGTTGTCCCAGTCGAATCCGACGGAAGCTGCCTTCTTTTGCAGTTTGTACGCATACAGCAGAGCCGGCAGGCCGCGCGGGATACCAGCCAGTTTGGACTCCTCATCGGGGTTGATCCCTTTGGCCGCCTTTTCCGCCGCTTTCATCTCCTGCCAGTTGGCAAAGGCTTGTTCCGCATCTTCTGCCTGTTTGTTGCCAAACACGTGCGGATGGCGGCGAATCAGCTTCTCATTGAGCCCGGCGATGACGTCGTCGACGGTAAAGTATCCGTCTTCGGCCGCAATCTGGGCATGCAGCATGATCTGCATGAGCAAATCGCCCAGTTCTTCGCACATGGCGTCCGGGTCGTCATCGTCAATCGTCTCCAGAACTTCGTATGTCTCTTCGATCAGATTTTTGCGAATGCTGCGGTGCGTCTGTTCGCGATCCCAGGGACACCCCTCGGGACTGCGCAAGATCGATACAATCTCCTTGAGATAGCTGAACTGGCGGTAGCGGATGGTTTCGTCTGCAGCTGGGGCGACGTACACCAGCGTCAGATTGCCGAGATGACCGACACGGTCCAATTCATACAGCGGCACCGTCTCAATCCGCTCCGCTCCGGCCACGCCGACCGCTGTCACCACCGTGACCGGATACTCGTCGGGATACACATCCATAAGCGTCAGCTTCACATCCGAGGCCGTAAACTGGTCGTACACCTGAGCAATGACCGTATGGAGACCGGGATTGAGCTGATCTGTGCGCAAACTGGTGGCGTCAAGCAAGGCAAAACCGTCGATTGGGTCGATGCCAAGCCGCGCAAACAGCGGATCGAGAAAGCTCTGTCCACCAACCACATCCAGCTGAATCCCGTGCCGAGGCCCCTGCTCAAGGAGCAGTTGAACGGTCTGCTCCGCCACCAGCGGATGACCCGGTACGGCGTAGACGATCTCTCCCGTTTCCCGGGCCGCTTCGATCAGCTTATCAACAATCCGCTCGTACACCTCGGCAAACGTGTCCGCCTGCTCGTACAGCCGGTCAAAGGACTGAAACGCAATTCCTTCCTTCCGAAGCTGATCGACGACCGGATGCTCGGCCGTCCGCAGGAATAAAAGCGGCGCCTGGCTGATCACTTTGTAAATTCCAAGCGGCAGTTGATCCAATGTACCGGCACCGAGGCCGGCAATCCGTATGATGCTGTTCATCGCAAACCAACGCCTCCCTCTCAACGCGTCTCTTCACGCCGAACCTCATCCGGCAGCAGTCGCAATCGGGTCAACAGCGCTGCGATCCGCTCCCCCTTGGGCAAAAAGCGCAGATCGGCACGCGTCAATCCGCCCGTCCAGAACAAGGCGATGCCGTACACCAGCGCTCCGGCCGTCACTCCACACAGCCCGACGATCGTATGAAGCAATCGCTCCGATCCGATGCGGCCTGTCAAGGCAGCGAACATGGCTGCATCCACCAAAAAGACCACCACCGACATCACACATACGGCAATAAACGGTTTTCCGATCAGAGAACGAAGCGGAAAACGAGCACCCGTATGGCGGACAATGGCGACGGCGTTGAGCAGCATCGCCACGGCATAGGCCAGCACGGTGGCAGCCGCCGCCCCGGATATACCCAGGAACGGAATCAGCAGCAGATTGCCCAGCAGTTTGATGATGACGCCAATCATCAGATGAAAGGCGGGGAGCATTACTTTGCCCAACCCCTGCAAAATACCGGATGAAGAAATGGCCAAGGTCGCAAACACAATCGTAAACGCCTGGATTGCCAGCGCCTGCGTCCCGCTGGCATCGCCGTACAGCATCACGTTGACCGGTTCAGCCAAAAGCGCAAGGCCAAAGGAGGCGGGCAGTCCCAGAAGAAAAGTCAGGCGCATGGCCAATTCGGTTCGAGCGGCAATCACGCGGATTTGCCTCTGCGCTGCCGCCTCACTGATTGCCGGAACCAGCGCCAGCGATAGCGAGGTGGCAAAAAACGAACCAAACTGGATTAATGGCTGCCCCCGATCAAACACCCCTTTCAGCACTTTAGCCGTCTGTTCGGGTGTGCCGCTCCACTGCAGCATGTTGGCGACGGTAAGCGAATCTACCAGGGGAATCAATGGCATGACCAGAGCGCCAAGACAGATCGGCAAAGCGTAGAAGACCAAACTGCGGAGAATCTCCCGATGGGAAAGCGGATGGTCCGCCGCCTCGGTTTGCTTCTGCCGCACCTGCACCCTGCGCTGGGCCCTTGTGTTTTTTGTCCAGTAAAACAACAGTACCAGCACTGCCATCAGCGCACCGGGAAAAGCGGCAAACACGGCTCCTGTCCCCGCCAGATACGCATCGTGGTAGACGCTCATCATCCAGTAGGCGGAGATCAGGATGACAATGACGCGGAACAGTTGTTCCACCACTTGCGAGACACCCGTAGGGATCATGTTTTGATGTCCCTGAAAGTAGCCGCGCATAATCGCCACCACCGGGACCAGCGGCAGCGACCAGGCGACCGCCCGAAGCGGCAAGGTCAACTGCTCGTCACCCATAAAGCGTGAAATCAACGGTGCCCCTGCATACAACAAGATAAAGAAAAGACATCCCAAAGCGGCCAGCACGATGCTGGCCACCCGAAAGGTCCTGCGTGCCCCCGACACATCGCCCAGGGCAAGGCGTTCCGAAACGATTTTGGAAATTGCAATGGGAAACCCGGCCGTCGCCAGGATCAACAGCGTAGAGTAAAGCGGATAGACCTGCATATAGACATACAAGCCAATGTCACCCGTAATGTTTTGATACGGGATGCGATAAACGGCGCCGAGCAGCTTGGAGATCAATCCGGCAATCCCCAGGATGGCGGCGCCTTTGACGAAGTGGCTGGAGCTTTTTTCGACGAGCATACAGGATTTCGGTCTCCTCTCGAACCAAACTTCGTCCATTATATCACATCTTGTCGCGCAACAGGAAAAGCCCGCCGCTCTCCGCTCCGAACGCCCATTCATCCACTTCTTGCGGAAAGACCATTCCGTCAAAAAAACAGCCTCCTGTGGAACACAGGGGCTGATCTTCCGATTACTGTTCCATCTGTTTGCCCAGAAACCCGGCAGCCGTCTCCGCCATCTTCATCTCCAGTTCCGCCATTTTGACGGCTTCGTTCTTGCTTAAGAGAATGACGGCTCCTATCGGGTCACCACCCGAGATGATCGGTGCAATCACAAAGGATGCATACTGTTCAGGCATATCCCGGCAAATATCGAACTGTCCGGAATTTTTCTCCAAACGAGTCCTGCGCTCTTCCATCGTTTTTTCGACGATGCTGCCCACCGGCTTATCCAGGTACTCTTTCTTGGAAGCACCGGCAACGGCGATAATGGTGTCTCTGTCAGAAATCAAGACCACGTGATTTAAACTTTCATACAACGAATCGGCGTATTCTTTGGCAAAATCACCCAATTCCCCAATGGGGGAATACTTCTTTAAAATGACTTCTCCGTCACGGTCGACAAAAATCTCAAGTGGGTCCCCTTCGCGAATGCGCAGTGTCCTACGGATTTCCTTCGGGATTACGACCCGTCCGAGGTCGTCAATTCGACGAACAATTCCTGTTGCCTTCATAATCGTGTTGCCTCGCTTTCTTGAGAAATTGGGTTGGACTAGTTTGGAGGTTCATCTTTATTTTTTCCGTCAACCCTGATTTTACTATCCTTCACACCACTGCAATGTTTTCCACTTTGGTAACACTCCCTCCGGGTGGTAGCGAGTGACTATAGTATGTACCTAGGCATGCAGAATATGCGATCACACGAAAAAACAGGGAATCGGGGCGATTCCCTGTCAGGTTGGAGCGGTTTCAGCCTTGTGTAGTGACCTTCGGAACATTCCACTTGGTGACCAGCTTGTCCACTTCGTCATTGATAAACTGGCCGTACTTCTCCTGCAGCGCGGTTTCGCGCAGAACCTCTTTTGCCTCGTCAAACGATTGGACGGTGCGTTTTTCCACTTTCATCACATGGTAGCCGTAGTCGGTTTTAACCGGATCACTGATTTCCCCGATCGGCAGGGTCAGCGCCGCCTGTTTAAACTCCGGCACCCAATTGTTTACGTTGGCGTCTTCGTACAGTCCGCCGGTATCCTTGCTGCCGGGGTCGTCGGAGTGCTCCTTGGCCAGTTTGGCAAAATCCTCGCCTTCTTTCAAGCGCTTCGCCAGGTCCCTGGCCAGCTGCAGGGCCTCCTCATCCGAGCGGTTTTCGGTGCTGACCAGGATGTGACGCACGGAAGCGGTAGTAAAGGCCGCCTTATCTGCCTGATCGTATCGCTGCTTCAATTCCTCGTCGCTGATCTGACTGCGAAGGTAGTTGATCGAAGCATTGATTGTGGTCATGCGCTCAACCACACTGTCTCTGGTGATTTTCTGGTTCTTAAGCAGCTTGTCAAACTTCGCTTCCTCGTTGTTCAGGATCGTCAGGTACTGCTGCTTGAAGCGGTCAAAAGTCTCTTCCGCCTGTTTTTTCGCTTCGTCGACCATTTTCTGGTCGGCCCGATCAGCCAGCAGTTTGGTTCCCGTGTATTCGCGCACGTACGTTTTCAACATCTCCTGATCGGCGCCCTGAATCGCCAACCCCTGTCCCGGCTGCAGGAAGTTCAGCATGCGCAGAAAGCTTTCAAATTCTTCCCCGGTCAGCTTGCCGCCCTCGTATTCGGCAAGCACTGCATCAGGATCGGCTTCATAAGGCAGGGTCAGACCCGGAAACTGAGCCAGCGGGTCGTTTTGTTCGGCCTGCCCGCCGGATTCAGCCTGCTGTTTCTCATCGGCTTTGCCGCAGCCGACTGCCAGAACGGAGCATGCCAGCACGGCTGCTAACATTGCCGTTAAGAAACGCCTCCGTTTATTGCTTTTTTGCATCGTGTCGTTCTCCTTCCTATCGGCTCATACCGAGTTGGTCCGTAACTCTTGATTGGCACCCAGGTCTCGGCGCACCAGGTGGAACTGGCTGAGCAGCTCTTCCACCACTTTCGCCCCTTCCTCGGTACTCAACCCTTTCACTTTAACAGTTATGACAATCTGTTGTCCAGTCGAAAGCCCGATCCGGCGATCCCATTTTTTGGCCAGAGTAAACAACGCTCCGCCGTCAATGTTGCTGTTTTGGTCGGGATGCAGATACAGCTTGATCACATCGGGATCTTTTTGGCTGATCTCCACGATGTGGTGCTGCATCGCGTAGACCCGGCAGCGCGAGATGGTCAGCAAATTTTCTACCGGCCGGGGGATGTCCCCAAACCGGTCCACCAATTCATCGGCCAAATCAGCCACTTCTTCCAGGGTGGAGACGGCGACGAATTTTTTGTACATTTCAATTTTTTGCCGGCTGTCCGTGATGTAGGTGGAAGGGATGTAGGCATCAAGCTGCAGATTGATCTCCACCGGTGTACGGACTTCCCGTTTGGGTTCCCCTTTCAGTTCGTCAATCGCTTCCTTCAACATCTGCGTGTACAGATCAAACCCGACTGAATTGATAAACCCGTGCTGTTCGGCTCCCAGCAGATTGCCGGCACCACGAATCGAGAGGTCGCGCATCGCGATTTTAAAGCCTGACCCCAGCTCCGTAAATTCCTTGATCGCCTGCAGCCGCTTCTCCGCCACTTCCGTCAGCACCTTATCCCGCTGATAGGTGAAATAGGCGTAGGCAATCCGGTTTGATCGCCCGACGCGGCCGCGCAGCTGGTACAGCTGAGAGAGTCCCATCTTGTCCGCATTGTAGATGATCAGCGTATTGACGTTGGGAATGTCCACTCCGGTCTCGATGATCGTCGTGCTCACCAATACATCGTACTGTCCGTCGAGAAAGTCCAGCATGATCGCTTCCAGTTCGCTTTCATTCATCTGACCGTGCGCCACTGCTACCCGGGCGTCAGGGACAAGCATGCGAATGTGCTCCGCCATCTGCTCGATACCCTGCACCTGGTTGTACAGGAAAAACACCTGACCTTCACGGGCCAGTTCCCGCTCAATTGCTTCCCGCACCAAAGCAGGACTGTACTCCAGCACATAGGTTTGCACCGGAAAGCGGTTTTCCGGCGGCGTCTCAATCACGGACAAATCTCGCACGCCCAGCATCGACATGTGCAGGGTCCGGGGGATCGGCGTGGCGGTCAGGGTCAGCACGTCCACATTGGTCTTCAACTGCTTCAGCTTTTCCTTGTGGCTGACCCCGAAGCGCTGTTCTTCGTCGACGATAAGCAGCCCCAGGTCGCGGAACTGAATATCTTTTGACAAAATTCGGTGAGTACCAATGACGACATCGACGGTTCCCTCTTTCAGCCCCTTGATCGTCGCGTTCTGCTCCTTGCGAGAGCGGAACCGGCTCATCACTTCAACGCGGATCGGGTAATCGGCAAATCGCTCACGAAACGTTTCGTAGTGCTGTTGGGCGAGGATTGTCGTCGGGACCAGCACGGCCACCTGTTTGCCGTCCATCACCGCCTTGAAGGCAGCACGAATGGCTACTTCCGTCTTGCCGTATCCGACGTCCCCACATATGAGACGATCCATCGGCCGATTTCGTTCCATGTCTGCTTTTACTTCGGCTATGGCACGCAGCTGGTCGGCCGTCTCCTGATACGGGAACATCGCCTCAAACTCCCGCTGCTCCAACGTATCGGGGCTGAATGCATAGCCGACAGAGGCTTCCCTGGCTGCATACAGCTTGATCAGGTCTTCGGCAATATCCTTGACAGAAGATTGCACCTTGTTTTTGACCCGCTTCCATTCGCTTCCGCCCAGGCTGTAAATCTTCGGTTCCGCCTCTTCGCTGCCGACGTATTTCTGGACGTGGTCGATCTGCTCAATCGGCACGAACAGGCTGTCTCCACCCGCATATTGAATGTGCAGATAATCTTTGTGAATACCGAGTATCTCCTTGGTCTCAATCCCCAAGTATTTGCCGATCCCATGGTTGATGTGGACCACGTAGTCACCCGGTTTCAACTCCAGGTAGTTCTTGATCCGCTCGGCGTTGCTCATCGTCTGCTGCTGAACCTTGCGAGCTTTGCGCTGTTTGGGCGTAAAGACTTCTCCCTCAGTCACGACGACGATCTTGTTCAGCGGCAATTCAAAGCCGCTTTGCAAGTTGCCGATGATGATCGTCGGCCTCCCGGGCGGCAGCGTCTCCGGCTGCTCCAGCAGCAGGTCGGCCTCCATGCCGTAGTCGTGCAGCACCCGTTCCAGCCGCTTGGCCCGGTCAACATCAGCAGCCACAAATACAATCTGGTTCTGCCCCTTTTGCCAGCGGCCCAGTTCACTTTTCAGCACATTCATCTGTCCGTGGAAATTCTGCATCGTCCGGCAGTTTATGTTGACAATGTTTTGCGGCTGCGTCCGTGGGGTCTGTCTGAGAAACAGAGACAAGTAGATCATCTGCCGTTTGTATCTGCTGATCAGTTCCTCATAGGATAGCGAAAGCGACAAATTGGCCATGAACTGCCCCTGGGCAATGCGCTCGGTCTGCCACTCCAGCTCCTCTTTGTGCAGCTGGCCAGCCGTCTCGAGCACGCGCGACGGCTCATCAATGACCAGAATCGTATTGTCCGGCAGGTAATCAAGAACCGTTTGCTGCTCCGGATAAATGACAGAAATATAGGAAAACAGATGGGGGAAGCGCTGTCCTTCTTGCATCCGCTCCAAATCGGCGCCGATCCTCTCCATCAGCTTTTCTTTGGCAGCACTTTCTTTCAGCTTGCCCAAGGTTTCGCCCAGCTTCTTTTCCAGGCGCACTCCTGATTCTTGCAGGACGGATGTGGAAACGATCATCTCCTTGGCCGGACCGATCGTATACGTATCGATTGATTCGTGAGAGCGCTGCGTGGCCATGTCAAAGGTACGGATCGAATCAATCTCAACATCAAACAATTCAATCCGTACCGGCCATTCGGAATCAATAGGATACAGGTCAATGATGCCGCCTCGAACGCTCATCTCACCTTTTCGCTCCACCATGTCAACCCGCTCGTAGCCCAACTCTATCAACTTCTCTAGGAAACTGGCAACGTCCAGTTCCGCCCCCGTTTTCAGCGTGAGTTGAGCATCTTTCCACACCCTGTTGGGGACGACCAGACGGCGCAACCCGGCAATCGGCACTACCAGAATACCCGTAAAGCCCTGAGCCAACCGGTTAAGTACATGGATACGCTGTGCGAGCATTTCCGGACTGGCAACTGCCAGCTCCGACCCAATCAGCTCATTGGCAGGGAAGAGCAAAAGTTGATCGTCCGGGACCAGCTCCGACAAATCTTCAAATACCTTTTGCGCCTGAAACATGTTGTGTGTAACCACGCAGAGCGGCCGTTTCACCTGCTGGTAGAGGGCACACATCATGACTTGGCGCGAGGAGCCGGCAAGACCTGAGATCAGCTGCTCCGACAACCCACGGGAGAGGCCGGCCACAATGGTTTCGTAATGGGGATCTTCTTTCAGGCGATTGATGATGACTTGCATGCACTGGTCTCCTCTCCGGCCGTTTTTCATGCGAAAATAAGCCTTAGCTTCACCGCAAGCCAAGGCTTGAATGGATAGCCTTTTTGTGTCACTGCAGCGGATTCCCGACCAGGGAAAGCTCGGGATTCCGGTCCAGAGCATCGCGGCAGTAATCGCACGTGATGCGGATGACGGTATCCCCGTCAACATCTCTGGTTATTATATGTTCCCGTTCTTCCGGGGTCAAGGAATCAAGGCCCAATTGAACATCCGAGAGATGAGGCTGGTCAAATTGGGCGATCTTCATGCCGCAGCAGCGGCAGACATAACGGTAACTCAAGGCAAAGCCACCCCCAGGTTTCAGCCACAAGCGCGGCTGCGCTTCCTTCAGACAAGAACTGCAACCGGGCCTTTTTCTAATTCCTAGTATGGCCTGCATTTGGCGGAATCATACCGCGTCTGGAGTCAGCCTTTTGCCTGGTTGTACCGATTCATCACCTGCAAAAACGGGGCGCCTGTCCACATCGCGGCAGCTTCGGCTGCCTCTTCCACAGCTTGCGTGATCAGAGGACGCTCCGCTTGAGAAAATGTCTCGAGGACGTAGTCTCTCGTTCGTTCTTTCGCTTCGGGACGGCCGATGCCGATCTTGATCCGCTTAAACTCCTGCGTGCCGACATGCTGAATAATTGACTTGATGCCATTATGCCCTCCTGCGCTTCCTTTTACCCGCAGTCGGATCTTGCCCACGGGCAGATCAAGGTCATCGTAGATCACCAAGATGTCTTCAGCTGACAGCTTGTAAAAAGAGAGCAGTTCTCCTACCGATTCTCCCGATAGATTCATATAGGTTAACGGTTTAACCAAGAGGACTCGCTCGTTATGAATGCGGCCATCTCCGACCAACGCGCGAAACTTGTTCTGCTGCACGGGAATCGACCATTTGTCGCTAATTTTATCTATGGTCATAAAGCCAATATTATGCCTGGTCTCCTCGTATTTCTTACCCGGATTCCCCAATCCAATAATGACCTTCACTTTTATTCCTCCATCAAGGGCGGCAGATGTGCCTGACAGGATGGCCATGCGCCCATTTGTGTTAACATTAGCAAATGGTTATGTTTATTGTACCGAATGAAAGAGATAGACAACAAGAAAAAAGAGCGCGTACATCGCGCTGCCCGATCAAACGTTTGCTTCCTCCGTCTTTTCTTTTTGCGCCTCCGCCTCCGCTTCTTCCTCAGCCTCTACCGATTGGTCGGAGGCCGCTTTCGGCGCAAGTACGCTGACGACCACTTCCATTTCATCCAGGCCTACGTCAACACCAGGCGGAATGTCCAGATCTTTGACCAGAATGACATCGCCCACTTGCAATCCATCTACGTTGACAGTCAACGAAGTCGGGATGTCCTTCGGCAAACAGGCCACCTCCACACTGTGCCGGACACACGATGGTACCCCGTACTCCGGTTTGCCCTCCAGGACAATTGGTACCGAGGTGTGAACCCGTTCATTCCGATTAATCTGTTTGAAGTCGGTGTGAAGAATATTTCCCATGACCGGATGGCGCTGCAGTTCATAGATCATCACATCGTACTCTTCACCGTCTACTTGCAGTCGAAATGGTTTGTTGGTGGTTTGATGGCGCAGCGCCAGATCCAGGTCAACAGCTCTTACCTGAATGGGCAGGTTTTTCACCTCTCTGCCGTATACAACTGCTGGAATCCATCCTGTCCGGCGCAGTTTCTTTACGTTGTGGGCCGGTCCAATCTGTCGCTTTTTGGCTTCAATCCTTTCCACATAAAAACCTCCTTGGGACCAACCAGACTTTTCTTTTCTAGCTTGTCCACTTCAGGAGGTTTTGAGTCAATGGAATTAATCAAACAACTTGCTGACCGAAAGCTCCTCGTGCACCCGGATGATCGCTTCGCCAATAATGGGCGCTACGGAAAGCACCTTGATCTTGTCGATCATGCTGTCTTTGGATAGCGGAATCGTGTTGGTGACGACCAGTTCGCGGATTTTGGAATTGGCTATCCGCTCAATCGCCGGTCCGGACAATACCGGATGCGTACAGCAGGCGTAGACGTCCCTTGCTCCCGCTTCGACAAGAGCGTTGGCAGCCAGCGAAATCGTTCCGGCCGTGTCAATAATGTCATCAATAATAATAGCAGTCTTGTTCTCGATATTCCCGACGATGTTCATCACTTCCGCAACATTCGGCTCCGGACGGCGCTTGTCGATGATCGCAATTGGCGCCTCCAACCGCTCCGCCAGCTTACGCGCCCGTGTTACTCCGCCATGATCGGGGGAAACGACCACGATATCAGACAACCCTTTTTGCGCGAAGTAGTTGGCCAAAATCGGCACGCCCAGCAAATGGTCCACCGGGATATCGAAGAAGCCCTGAATCTGGGTGGCGTGCAGATCCATCGTGATCACGCGGTGTGCGCCGGCCGTTTCGATCAGATTGGCCACCAGTTTTGCTGTAATCGGGTCGCGGGCGCGCGCTTTCCGGTCCTGCCGAGCGTACCCGTAATACGGGATCACCACATTGATGCTTTTCGCCGACGCGCGTTTCAGAGCATCCACCATTACCAACAGCTCCATCAAATGCTCATTGACCGGAGCGCAGGTCGGCTGGATGACGAACACATCAGCTCCCCGCACACTTTCGTTCAGCTTGATTTGGCATTCACCATCGCTGAACCGGACCGCCTCGGCGTTACCCAGAGGTAGTCCGATGTGCTCGACAATTTCTCGAGCCAACTGTGGATTTGCATTACACGTAAATACTTTCAGTTTCGGGTCGCGGTAGTTCGCCATGTCTTCTTTTGAAACCTCCTAGATTATTGCTTTTTCCCCTGTTTTCGGGGCAACTTGTTCGCGTAACCCAGCTTGTTCACCTGACGCTCCCGGGCTATTGCCAGCGCTTCGTCCGGCACATCCTGGTTTATGGTGGAACCGGCCGCCACATACGCGTGTTTGCCAACGCGAACCGGAGCAACCAGGTTGGCATTGCAGCCGATAAAGGAATGATCATCGACAATGGTCTTGTGTTTCTGCGCTCCATCAAAATTGACGGTGACCGTTCCACAGCCAATATTTACGCCTTGCCCAATCTCCGCGTCACCGATGTAACTGAGGTGGGGAATTTTGCTGCCCGCCCCCACTTTGGCGTTTTTCAGTTCCACAAAGTCACCAATCTTTACGCTGGTGCCGATATGGGAGCCCGGCCGAATATAGGCAAATGGGCCAATAACCGCCTCTGCTTCTATTTCGCTGCCAACGGCTACCGTATAGGAAACAGCAACCTTGTCTGCGATGACCATATCTGTAAGGTCAGCCTGCGGCCCGATTACACAATCGGCACCAATCACGGTCCGTCCACGCAGATAGGTTCCCGGATGAATGACCGTGTCGGGGCCGATCTTCACATCAGCGTCGATATAGGTATGATCCGGGTCGGTAATCGTAACCCCGTTTCGCATGTGTCTTTCACAAATGCGCCTGCGCATTGAGGCTTCCGCCTGCGACAGCTGTACCCGGTCGTTCACTCCATTTGATTCTTCGGGGTCGGACATGACAAAAGCGGATACCTTCTCTCCCGCTTTCCGAAGAATTTCGATGCAATCTGTCAAGTAGTATTCCCCTTGTACATTATCGTTGTCCACCTGTGACAACGCTTTCCACATTTTTTCGTTGTCAAAGCAGTAAATGCCGGTATTCACCTCTTGAACAGCCCGCTCAGCCTCACTGGCATCCTTGTGTTCGACGATTCGCAACACTTCACCAGTTTCATTGCGAATAATCCGGCCGTAACCGGTCGGATCGGGAAGCACGGCAGTCAGCACCGTTGCCGCCGCCTGCTGTTCAATATGGCAATCAATGAGTTGGGTCAGTGTATCCGATGTCAGAAGGGGGACGTCACCGTACAAAATCAGCGTCGTTCCGCGCTTGTCCTGGAGGTGGGGAAGTGCTTGCTGGACGGCGTGCGCCGTACCAAGCTGCTCAGCCTGCATGGCATAAGTAATCCCGTCTCCCAGTGCACTTTTCACGGCTTCGGCTTCATGTCCGACGACAACCACCACATCGTGCACCTGTACCTCGGCCAGGGTATCCAGCACGTGTTGAACCATTGGCTTGCCGCACAACGGATGGAGAACCTTGTGGAGTTTGGACTTCATCCGTGTTCCTTGACCGGCGGCTAGAACCACGGCGTATCTATTTGACATGATAACCCTCCAGCGTATAAGTTCCATCCTGACTATATCTTAATCGTATGGTGATTTCAAGATAACAAACAACGAATTCGCCTTGAAAAGGGCGGCAGCTGATCCTTCGTCACAAAACGGTTACATTCTCTCCTGCCACACTTACATTGAAAAAGGGGCAGTCCCTCAGTCTGCGCAAGACTTTTGGGACAGCCCCTTCGCGGCTTAGGCTCCTGTTTCGATTGCTTGTTCTTCTTCTTGACCTACCCGCTCGTATTCAGCTAGCACAGCCAGTTGAATCTTTTCACGTGTGGCCGAAGAGATCGGATGGGCAATGTCGCGGAACTCTCCATCCGGCGTGCGTTTGCTCGGCATGGCAACAAACATGCCATTGTTGCCGTCAATAACGCGGATATCGTGAACCACGAATTCATGGTCGATCGTAATGGATGCGATCGCTTTCATTCGGCCATCCGTATTGACTCGGCGGAGTCTTACATCTGTTACTTCCATCATGTCTCACTCCCTTTATCTGTATCAACTGGATACAATACTTCAACATGATGGGTAAATATTCCTCCTGCGCTTCCGAAAAATTGTAAGAAATTCTGGAAAAATCTCCATCTATGCTCCTACATTGGCCACTACTTCGATTTCCACGCGGACATCTTTCGGCAGACGAGCCACTTCTACCGTCGATCTGGCCGGCCGATGATCACCAAAATAGTGAGCATATACCTCGTTCAAGCTGGCAAACTCGTTCATATCCTTGATATAAACGGTCGCTTTGACCACGTCGTTCAGCGAGGCACCGGCAGCCTCCAGAATTGCCTTCAGGTTGGCAAACACCTGATGGGCCTGCTCCACGATGCCCCCTTCCACCAGCGTGCCGTCAGGCTTCAACGGGATCTGCCCCGAGGTGAACAACAGTGAGCCCACTTTTACCGCCTGGCTGTACGGCCCAATCGCCGCCGGTGCTTGTTCGGTTGTCACATACGTCAGTTCCGCCATCGTCAACTCCCCCTTATTTCATGAAAGTAACTGCCCAATTCAATGCCAATCTGCTTCCCTTTTACATCGACATCGCGCAGCTTGGCCAAGGAAAGGTAATCGTCCACCAACCGTTCGGCAACATCGGCTGTTTCGACAAAAACGCCGCAGCCAACCACCGTCGCCTTAAACTCCTGCAGCAAGTCGATCATTCCGCGAATCGTTCCGCCCGCTTTCATGAAATCATCGACGATAAGAACGCGCGATTCTTCGGCCAGCGCGCGGCGAGCCAGTGACATTGTTTGAATCCGCTTGCTGGAGCCAGACACATAATTGATGCTGACCACCGATCCCTCGGTCACTTTGTTGTCACGACGGACGATCACGACCGGTACGTTCAGGTAGCCGGCAGTTGCGTAGGCAAGCGGGATCCCTTTTGTTTCGACGGTCATCACCACTTCCACTTCCTTGTCTGCAAAGGCCGTCGCAAACAGTTTGCCGATTTTGCTCAGCGTCGCCGGATGACCAAGTATGTCCGACATGTATAGATAGCCTCCCGGCAGCAAACGCTCGGGGTTTTCCAACTGCTCGATCAGTCCTTTCATAAAATGGACTGCTTGTTCGTCATTCGTCTGCGGTATGTACTTGACTCCGCCTGCTGCGCCCGCTACCGTCTTCAGCGCGCCAATCCCTTCACTCTCAAAAGCCTCCTTTATGATGGACAAGTCTTCGCTGATTGACGACTTGGCGGCACCGTACTGCTCGGAAAACATCGTCAGCGGAATCAGCGTATGAGGATGTGCCAGCAAATGCTGCGTCATGTCCACCAGGCGCGCGCTTCTGCGCATTTTTTTCATTCTTCTTCCTCCAAACCAAAAAACCGAATGTTTTCTGTTAATTTATCATTTTTGTACGGAATTACGCAAGTACCTCTGCTTCCGAGCCGCCCAACATCCGTACCGCATACACATCTTTTACAAAACCGCGCAGAGCGTTGTAGATGCGGTGCACCTTGGCCTGTTTTTGCACCAGTGCAAACACGGTAGGACCACTTCCCGACATCAGCACGCCATCGGCACCCGATTCCCGCATCAGTTCTTTGATTTGGCGCACCTGAGGATAGCGTGCCAGCGTCACCTCTTCCAGTACATTGCACAGCGAATCGCACATCAGCGAAAAGTCCTGGCTTTCAATTGCTTTCAGCATGTCACCGGTTTCCGGGTGTTCCGCAATTTCGTTAACGCGCAGGCTGCCGTACACATCGGCCGTAGAGACGCCGATCAACGGCTTGGCCAACACCACCCAGCAAGGGGCGGGCGCTCCCAGCGGCGTGACCAGTTCGCCCCGTCCGCGGGCCAAAGCTGTTCCACCGTATACGCAAAAGGGAACGTCCGAGCCGATTTGCGCCCCAATCTCAGCCAGCTCGTCCAACGACAGATCCAGCCCCCACAACGTGTTTAGCCCGCGCAGAGTGGCCGCTGCATCGCTGCTCCCACCGCCAAGGCCGGCCGCTACAGGAATCTGTTTGTCAATGTAGATCTGCACTCCCTTGTTGATCCCGTACCGCATCTGGAGCAGGCGGGCGGCTTTGTAGGCGTGATTCCGTTCATCAACAGGCACGTAACTGGCTGAACATTCCAAGTGGATCTCGCCGTCCTCCAGCAGGGTTAGATCGATCCGGTCAGCCAAATCCACCGTCGTCATCACCATTTCCACTTCATGGTATCCATCCGATCGCTTGGCAAGTACGTCCAAGGTCAAGTTAATTTTTGCCGGAGCTTTGACAGAGATCCGCACGTTCTTTCACACCTTTGCCTGCGTACTGGTTTCCCTAATCTCATATTGTAACACAGGCATAAACTCCCTTACCAGCAAGAAGCCTGGACGGCTTGTGCAAACTTCATACAAACCCGTTTTCCGGGGAAGGGTGCCCATTGTCCGTGACGAGCGCCTTTGCCTGGCCAACCGAGCGAAAGAAACGTGGACGCGGGGAAATGCGAGGGCAACTCGACGCTGCTCTGGGAAGCCGAGCCGGTATGCCCTCGTCCCCGCGGATCGTTTCGCAGCGGGCAGTCGTGCAGCTTTGCTGGCCAGGCAAGCGCGCGAGCAGGGCAATGGCCCCTTCGGGACAGGTTGTTTGCACGCTGAAAAAGCCGGGGGTACCGGCTTTTGGTCAACGAGTGTTTACTGTTGCTGCTGCTTGGCCAATGCCTCTTCGGCAATCTGAATGGCACGCTTCACCATGTTACCCGCATCTCGCGTCTTAATCCCGCCCCACCCTTCGGTGATGACGGTATCGTAAAACCCCAGATCTTTTGCGAGCTCGTACTTGAATGCTTCGGACATGATGCCGCGTCTGCGACCCACGCGTAACAACCTCCTTCCTCGTTGACAGGGTTAGTATACGCTTCTTGCAGAAAAACAAAACAACAGCAGAGCGAACTGCCCTACTGTTGAACAACGGTGATGCGAATATGTTCGTTATCCCGACAGACAGTCAATTCCACTGTCTCCGTCAGAATATCTGCATAGCTGTAGGATACTCGTTCAAACAACTGATCGTCATCAAGCTTCACGACAAACACCGATGGGTATGTCTCTTCGAGGATGCCCGTCCGTTCGACGGTCTTGCGGCGACCACCATTGGCTTTTAACATAATTCGCTCGCCTACATGGAGATCCAAACTGCGTTTAATATCAACTAACGCATTTCTGGCCATTTGTATCATCCACCTCGCTTGTATCCATTATAACAGCCCATCCTTATTGTGTCAAATAAATTTAAAATTATAGCAACCTGTTTGTATTTTTGTCAACGGTCTCTTTTGCGGAATGATAGGCGGTTTCCCTCTTTCTTGTCGTGCTGTTTCGACATACTGGCAGGGCATACAAGCGGGTGACATCTGAACCTGAGGCTAACCTGACCGTCTGCTGTTTCAGCCCTTTTCCTGAAACCGGTGAATCACGTTGGCCAGACGGGCAAATTCTGCAAGAGACAAAGTCTCTCCCCGACGTGAAGGATCAATGTCGGCAGCTTTCAGTACCGCAGTCACCAGATCTCTCTGATCCTTGCCGAACAAATTGCCGAGCAGGTTGTTGTACAGCGTTTTCCGCCGCTGCCCGAAACTGGCCCGCACGACCCGGAAGAACAGCCCCTCATCGGCCACCTCAACTGCAGGCCGATCGCGCATGGTCAGCTTCAGAACCGCCGAATCTACATGGGGTCGAGGAATGAAGACACTAGCAGGCACCGTCATCGCCACCTCGGCCACGGCGTAAAACTGCACCGCCACACTCAACGAGCCGTAATCCTTGGACCCTGGCCCGGCGGCAATTCGCTCGGCCACTTCTTTTTGGATCATTACGACGATGTGTTCCAGCGGCAGCCGTTCTTCCAACAGTTTCATCAAAATCGGGCTGGTCACATAGTACGGCAGATTGGCGACAACGCTGACCTTGTCGTATGCGGGCAGGTATTCAGCCATTAGCCGTTTGACGTCCAGCTTCAGCACATCGCCGTGAACCACCTGTACGTTGTCGTAAACAGCGAGGCTGTCAGAGAGAATGGGCAGCAGCCGCTGGTCTATCTCAATCGCCAGAACCTGTCCGGCCGTGCGGCAGAGCTGTTCTGTCAAAGCCCCGATGCCTGGCCCAATCTCCAGTGCCGCTTTGTCTTTGGTCAGCTCCGCCACTGCCACGATATTGTGCAGGATATTGGGATCGATCAGAAAGTTTTGGCCCAGACTCTTTTTAAAGGAAAATCCGTACTTCTCCAACAGTTCGCGGGTTCGCGAAGGCGTGGCAATATCTTTGGTCTCAGGCGACATGTTCATTGGCTCCCCTCTTGATCAACAATCTCTTGCACCGCCCGCAGGAACTCCTCCCGGCTGATCTGGAAGACAGCCAGGCGCTTGTGCAGCTGCTTGGCATTGGCGTATCCGATGCCCAGCCGCTCCCCCAGTTTGATCCGGCGCTCCTTGGCCTTTGGACCTGCTGTCAGACCAAACGCTACGATCTCCTCGAAAGATATCTCTCCCGGCTGATCCGCCATTTCGGTGCGCACTTCCGACAAGGCGCGGATAATTGTCTCAGGCGAAGCATTTTCCACCCCGATGTCGTCTTTTTTGCGTCCTTCCTCTTGTCTGATGAAGGCATGCTTGCATCCCGGCACCGCCCGGCTGATGATTTTACGAATCCGCTCCCCCTGGTAGTCAGGATCGGTGAAAATAATCACCCCCCGCTTTTGTTGGGCAATGCGAATCTTGTTAATCGTCGTCTCGTTGATCGCCGATCCACCCGTTTCGATCGTGTCCGCTTTCACGGCTCGTTTAATCGCAGCCGTATCGTCGCGCCCTTCCACCACGATCACTTCTTTTATTTTCACATTCATCCCTTCTCTCGTCATACCTCTCACCTGCTTTAGTTTCTCACATCTCGCCTGTTCCATGTGAACAAAAAAACATGAAACGAATCACCATTTCAATCGTCTTATCTGATAGAGTTGCTTATCACAAACAAACTTTGTCTTAGCAGGCTGACCCAAATAGAAAGCGGCAGGAGGACAATCCCCCTGCCGAATGGGTGACACTTTACGGTTTTTTCGGCCCGATGATGTAGACCGTATGCCCTCTCTTCCGCCCGAACTGTACAGCCTCGGAGCGGTTATCAAAGAACACGTCGATCTTCTTGCCTTTGATTGCACCACCGGTGTCCTCTGCTCGTCTGTAGCCAACCCCTTCAATATAGACCCACCAGCCCAGCGGGATCACATTGGGATCGACCGCAACCGTTTTGCCTTCAACGGCTTTGATGCCCATAGCGGTATAACCGTAACCGGGATCACCCGGACTTTTGCCGCCACCTGCAGGGCTGTACGCAGTCAGCGTGACCCCTTTTAAAACGCTGCGCGGTCGGAATTCCACGCCGCCGCGAGAGACCATCGCTGTTGTAGTCCACGCTTCTGCCGCACTGGCAGGCTGCGCTGTTCCAACGGCGACGATCCGGTCATTTTTGGGCTTGATTACTTCCTGCTTGACCAGTTCGCGGGAAACCTCCTTGCCGTTCTCCAGCTTCACCTTGTAGTGCAGCATCGCCTTTCCTGGTTCCCCCTGCTGGATGACGCGTGTCTGTCCTTTCGAAAGCGAAGCGTCGTTTTTGCGGATTTCTTGAAACGGTACCTCTTGCTCCACTTGCACGACTTTTTCTTCTACTCTGGTGACGACAATCCGTGTGTCAGGCGCGATTTCGCTCGTGAGCGACGGATGGACCTGATCCAGCTCGCCAAGCGTAATGCCCGCATCTTGCAGTACACCCGCGACGTCTCGTTTTACGGTATGTACCACCTGTTTTTTCGTGCCTACGAGGATCGGCACTTCCCAGCTTGTTCGCAGACGGATGGACAGCGAATCCATTATCGGCGTGTTTGCTTCTGGCGTTAGGACATCTATATCTCGTACGGTGATATTGCGCTCCTGCAAAAATTGTGCGACAGTCTCTGCACGTGTCTGAAACGTTTGGGAAACACCATCCACGGTCAGTGTCACCTGTTTGGGCTGGGCAGCTAGGATCAAGTAGAAATAGCTTGCCATGGACGACGCAACCAAAGCCCCTCCCACGATCAGCGAGAGTATGATGGGCTTGTGCATCCTCCATACCCTTCCTATTTCCATGTTTCACACTCCTTCTTTCATACCCGTTGCAGCCTCTTACCAGCCGGCAACATTGACATCTGCCCTGGAAAAAAATGAAACTTCCCCTCCCGAGCAAAGTCGACATGATTGTATGCTACTTTGGTCAGTTTGTCAAACTCCACCTTCCACCCATACTCCTATTGACAGGCAGCAGTGTGTCCAGCGTACCCTTTACGATACCATCGCAAAGATACGAAAGATAGTGGTTTTGTGTCGACGTGCCCGGCTTACTTTTCTGTTTTGTTCGACATCCTGGCCCGTTCTCTCTGAAAAACGGGACCATCCGCTACTCATTTTATGCAGACTTGCTTCCATGTAGACGTGAAGGGAAAAAACAAGGAGGTGCCGCAGTGGCACCTCAAACCGCTAACAACGTATCGTCAGGTTTTCAGACGAAAGACGGTTCGTGCATTTTCCGTCGTAATGCGTGCAATCTCTTCGCAGGAAAGACGGTGTATCCTGGCCATCTCCTCCGCCACGTAGCGGACATAACCCGATTCGTTGCGTTTCCCGCGATACGGATGGGGAGTCAGATACGGACAATCGGTTTCGATCAGCAGCCGGTCAAGCGGTACTTGAGCGGCTACTTCCTTTGGTTTCTTCGCGTTTTTGAAGGTCAACGGGCCGCCAAACGAGATGTAGAAGTTCATGTCCAGCGCCTGTTTGGCCGTCTCCCAACTGCCGGAAAAACAGTGCATAATCCCCCCGACCTCGCCCGCTTTTTCTTCGCGCAGGATCTCGATGACATCTTGATGAGCGTCACGATTGTGGATGACAATCGGCAAGCCAAGCTTGCGTGCAAGCCTGATCTGTTTGCGAAACACGTCGGCCTGCACGTCGCGCGGCGACGTATCCCAATAGTAATCCAACCCCATTTCACCCAGTCCGACTACTTTGGGGTGTTTGGTCAGCCCGGCGATCCACTCCAAATCGGCGTCTGTCATGTTCTTGGCGTCCTGCGGATGCCAGCCGATCACAGCGTAGATAAACTCGTAGCGCTCAGCCAATTCCAGACAGGTCGGAATGGTCTCCCGGTTAAATCCAATGTTGATAATCGTCGAAACCCCGTTCTCCCATGCACGAGCGATCACGTCTTCCCGATCTTCATCAAACTCCGGGGCATTCAAGTGAGCGTGCGTATCGATCAACAACGGGCTGATCCCTCCTCTCCTATTTTACGATCGCACCGTTGGGCATGCTGGCATCCACCGTGGCCAAGGCAAGCTGATCGCCGGACGAAGCCGCCAGGATCATTCCCTGTGACAGCTCCCCGCGCAGTTTGACCGGTTTTAAGTTGGCCACCAGCAGAACTTTTTTGCCGATCAGTTCTTCCGGCGCGTAGTACTTGGCGATGCCAGACACCACCTGCCGCTGTTCGTCCCCTACGTCAAGCTGCAGAATCAATAACTTGTCGGCGTTGGGGTGTTTGGTGCACGCTTTCACCTCAGCGACACGAAGTTCCACCTTGGCAAAGTCGTCAATCCCGATCTCCGCCGTCTTCTCCGGCGCTGAAACGGCTTCGGCCGTTTTGGTCTCCTGGTTGGTTGTCTGGTTCATCTTGCTTCCCCCTGTTAACGCCTCTTGTTTTTTCTTGTTTTCTTCCGCTTGTTTGCGGGCTGCCTCTGTCGAAGCATCAATATAGCCCAGTTCCTTTTCCACGTCAAGGCGCGGGAACAACAGCTCTCCCCGATTGACGCGGCAGCCGACCGGAAGCGCCCCCCACTTTTTGGCTGCCTCCCACTCTTGTACGTCGGTGCGATCAGCAATGCCAAGCTGGCTCCAGATCTTGGCGGGTGTCTTGGTCATGAACGGCTGCAGCAGGATGGAAATGACGCGGATGCTTTCCGCCAGATTGTACAAGACCGTCCCCAGTCGCTCGCGTGTCTCTTCCGATTTGGCCAGCACCCACGGCTGTGTTTCGTCGATGTACTTGTTGGTTCGGCTGACCAACTCCCAGAGGTGGCCGAGAGCATTGCTGAAGCGCATTTCGTCCAGATGGGCTTCCACCAACGCGGGTGTCCTTCCAGCCAGATCGATTAATTGGTCGTCGTGGTTGCCCGGTTGGGTCGGTGCGGGAATCACGCCGTCAAAATACTTCTCGATCATTGCCACGGTACGGCTGACCAGATTGCCAAGGTCATTGGCCAAGTCGAAATTGAGCCGCTGAATGAAGCTTTCCGGCGTAAACACGCCATCCTGCCCAAAGGCAATCTCACGCAGCAGGAAATAGCGAACGCCGTCCGAGCTGTAGCGATCAATCAAAAACTTGGGGTCAATCACGTTTCCTTTCGACTTTGACATTTTGCCATCCGGCATCAACAACCATCCGTGGCCAAACACTTTCTTCGGCAGCGGCAGTCCCAACGCCATCAACAGGATTGGCCAGTAAATCGTGTGAAAACGGAGAATGTCTTTCCCCACGAGGTGAACGTCTGCCGGCCAATAGCGCGTAAACTTGCTATCGTCGTCGGATAGATAGCCCAGTGCGGAAATGTAGTTGGCGAGCGCGTCGATCCAGACGTAAATGACGTGTTCCGGATCGTTGGGCACCTTGATCCCCCAATCAAACGTGCTGCGGGACACGCTCAAATCCTGCAGGCCCGGCTTCAAAAAATTGTTGATCATCTCGTTGCGGCGGCTCTCCGGCTGGATAAAGTCCGGGTTCTCTTCAATGTACTTGAGCAATTGATCCTGGTACTTGGACATGCGGAAAAAGTAGTTTTTCTCTTTGACCTTACGCAGTTCCCGGCCGCAATCCGGGCAGAAATACCCTTTGTCGGTTCTGGCCTGTGTCTCCGTCCAGAATGCTTCGTCCGGCACGCAGTAATACCCCTCGTATTCACCCAGGTAGATGTCGCCTTGGTCGACCAAGCGTTGGAAAATCTTCTCTACCACTTTTTTGTGGCGGGGCTGGGTGGTACGGATGAAGTCGTCGTAGGAAATGTCCAGTTTATCCCACAAATCGCGTATCCACTCCACGATCGGGTCGATAAACGCAAGCGGTTCTTTCCCTTCACTTGCAGCCCGCTCCTGCAGCTTTTGTCCGTGCTCATCCGTTCCGGTCAAATAGTAGACATCGTACCCGCGCAGCCGTTTGTAGCGGGCCATGGTATCGGCGGCAATGGTCGTGTAGGCATTGCCGATATGAAGGGTGTTGCTGGGATAGTAAATCGGCGTGGTGATGTAGTAGGTCGGTTTCGACAAGAATCATACCTCCTTTTGGGTTCTCGCTATGAAATAAAAAAGCCCATCCCGGTTTGGGACGAGCTTGTAACCCGTGGTACCACCCAAATGCTCCCGCTTCTCGCGAAACGTGGACTCGGCAAGTCGGCGTGCGACTCTCCCGTAACGAGGGAACACGTCGTAAACTAGTCGTGCAGACGGACACGACCGAACTGCAGCGATTCGCCTACGAAGACTCGGGGGCCATCTTCCGCTTGCGCCTTATGCCGGCTTTCACCATCCCCGGCTCTCTGAGATAAAGCTGCCCAAACGTACTCTTCCCGTCATCGTCTGATCCATGTAAGCAATCTACCTACTATTTTATACGACTTGGGTGATTTGTAAACGCCTTTTGCCTTGTCTGCCTCTACCCGCTGCTTTGTCGAAACAGCACCCTTCATTCGACATTTTTTGACGGTTTAAATCCATTTATTGAAAAACATTTTTCCATTTGCCCTGTCGTTTTAAGCTGTTATCGCCCCTGAAAACAGCATCGAATCTTATCGTCAGCCCGTATTTTCAGACGTATTTGTATGGTTCCACCACAGATGCAACCATATAATACAAAGAAATGTAATTCTCGTATTGACACCTTTGGGAATGGTTGGTATGATGATGATAAGTCAAAAATGTCGAATATTGACGATAATTACCGAAAGTCGATAATAAATCGACATACATAATCAAGCGAGAGGGGAATTGAAATCATGATGAAATCCACCGGAATTGTAAGAAAAGTAGACGAGCTTGGTCGCGTAGTCATTCCGATCGAGCTGCGCCGTACACTGGGAATCGCCGAAAAAGACGCACTGGAGATCTACGTAGACGGCGAACGGATCATCCTGAAGAAGTACGAGCCTGCTTGTATCTTCTGCGGCAACGCCGACAGAGTTACCTATTTTAAAGGTAAAATTATCTGCAACGATTGCGTCTCCGAGCTGCCTGTTTCCCAAAGCCGGTAATTCAAGAGGGGCTGTCCCGCGTGTAGATAAAATCTACCGGGGAAAGCCCCTCTTCACATTGATTTCTTTTCGCCCCCTATTGCCTAACCGCCTTGCGGTACATGCTGCCGTAAACTGCTAGCCGGCATTGGCTGCCAACCGCTTTGCTTCCATCCACGCTTTTTTGGCCTGAATCAGTTTATCCAGCGCCTGACTGGTCGGCATTCGGTTTTGCCGCAGCAGGGACTGGGTCAACATCATGTCCTCCAGCGTCAAACTGTAGTAATCAGGATAAGGGTGCGGACGCAAATCGCGATAAAGTGCGTAGTACAAATCGGAATCCGGCTTGATCCACCGGTCCTGCGTATCTTCAATCCCTTTTAACAGAGACTGGATGTAGACCAGTTTTTTCGCGTTTGGCTCGTAGAGATGGCTTTCCAGCAAGTAATTGATTACCGCCATCTGATGATTGAGGGCGGTATGGGAGACCAGGGTCATCGTGCTGTCCACGTAATCTGGCAGCAAAATCCCCTGATTGGCCGTACGCAACCCGGTTCGGTCGATGTAATCAAACAGGAAGCTCTCCCATTTGTGCAGGGCATCGGCAAACTGCGAATCAGGGAATTGCCGGTTAAACCTGAGCAAAAACGTGGCATTGTCGGCATTGCGCCTGTTATCAAAGTAGTCGGCACCGATCCCGTAGTCGGTATGCAGCCATGTCGACTTGGGATGGGTCGGCCAATAGCCCCATACATGCTGATTCTTCACCGCAGTATAGGCCAAATGAGTCAGGATCACTTTTGTCAGACTGCCGTATTGTGGTTGCGAGGCATCGTAGACGTGGTAAAGCCCTGAGATGTTGGCCGGGTTGCGGTAGTACGACTCTGGAGAAGATGGTGAGTAGGTCAGGGGTGTCACGTCATACAAACCATCGAACAGCAGTTTGCGAAAGGTGTCAATATCGATTTTGCGGGCAATGTCAACCGCACGGGGCAGTCCCCATTGGACCAATGGCCGGTGGGTCAAGATCCCCCAGGTGTGGGAAACCGACTGCTTGCCTCCGGAAAGGTGGAGTCGGTATCGAGTGTCGGAGGCGCCTGCTATCCGTTCCACTGCCGTCTTTTCCACCAGTTTGAGCACGGTGTGCCCCTGTGGCTGAAAGGTATCGACTGGAGCCAGACGGGCGTGCAGCCGGTTTCCCTGCAGGTATACAGGCCTTAACGGCAGGACGGCCTGCTGTTCGGCAGACTGCCAGATGTTCCAATCGCCCAGAAAGGTTTCCTTGTCTTTTGCCTCTACGTAGCGGTGAGTGAAGTTTGGTTCATTGGCTTGAATCGTTACCATCGTCTGTACCGGCCAAGCCGACTCCTCTTGTTGGGCAAAAAACAGGACATCCTGCTCCGGGGTTTTGGCAATGGTCAAACGAAACGAAGCCGCGGCATGACCTGCCTCCTCAAACGTGTAGTGTGTATAGGACATGTGTGGATGATTGTCCTGCTCGATCCGCAGGTTGGCAAAACGTCCACCGCCATCAACCGTGATGACATACTCGGGTGTGCCGTCTTCGTTCAAATCCAGTTTGATGGGTGGATAATCGCCAGGAAAGGCATATCCGTCAGAACCCGGAGCGATCAGGCATAGCGCTGCAATCAGTCCCAGAATTTTCTTCATCGGTTTCATCCTTTTTGAAACATGTTTCTCTGGTAATTTTTTTGTTCAATCTAGTGTCCACTTTACCAGAACTTGTTTCATCAGGTAAGATGCAACGGTACCAATTGCCTGTTTTTTCTTCAATAAAATGGTCCCTACCGAAGTCATGACTGTGTGCGATGGTATTCGTTGTACACATCCCGCTTGGCCAAACCGCGATCAAGGGCTGTTTGTTTCACTGCTTCTTTTTTGCTCAGTCCCTGTTCGCAATACTGATCCACATGTTGCGAGATGGTGAGCGGCTCCCACCAGGTCACAATTTCCGCCGCTTTCTGTTCTTTTTCCTCTTCTTTGGCGCCTTCCACCACAATGCAGAATTCACCGCGAATCTGTTCTTCTTCCAGCCATGCAATCAGTTCCGATAACCGGCCGCGTGCGAATTCCTCGTAACGCTTGGTCAGCTCACGCGCCAGCACTGCCTGTCGATCTCCCCAAACCTCCAGCATCGCTTCCAGCGTTTTCTCGATGCGGTGCGGCGCTTCGTAAACCAGAAGGGTTTCCGGGTAATAGCGCAGCCGTTCCAGTTCAAGCTGCCGCAGTTTATTCTCACGCGGCAAAAACCCGACAAAGGTAAAAGAATCTGTGGGAAGGCCAGACGCGATCAGCGCAGTCAGTGCCGCATTGGCACCAGGAATGGGTACAACGGGAAATCCCGAAGCCACTGCATCCCGCACAAGATCGGCTCCCGGATCGGAGATGGCCGGCATCCCCGCGTCGCTCACCAAGGCGATTTTCTTCCCTTCAGCCAGCCATTGCAGCAGGCCGGAACCACTGCTCTGCTTGTTGTGCTCATGGTAGCTGACCGTTCTTTTGTCAATCTGAAAGTGATTCAGCAGCTTGCGGGTTTGCCGGGTATCTTCGCAGGCAATCACATCCACTTGGCGAAGCGTCTCTAACGCCCGTACCGAGATGTCGTCAAGGTTGCCAATCGGTGTCGCCACCAGATATAACACGCCACCCTGGTCATCCGCAAAACTCCTCTGGATTCTCATCCACGAACCCTCCTTCCCCTTCCCTCATTGGGAATGGCGGCTGGTGATTAACAGTTCCTTTTCACGACGGCTCATTCGCTTGATGCGCTGCTCCCGCCGCTGACCCCAGGAACGCGACTCCCCTTCTTCCACATAGACCAATTCCACTGGTGTGCGGCTGCGGGTGTATTTGGCCCCTTTTCCGGCGTTATGCTCTGCCAGCCGTCTGCCTACTTCTGTCGTGTAGCCGGTATACAGGCTGCCGTCCCGACAGCGCAGGATGTAGACGAAGTGGCTTTTATGCGAGGGAATCCCGTTTTCCGTAATAGATTTGATACAGTTCTTCACAGTATTCTTCCCCTCGTTCGTAGACAATCAGCGGCGGTTGGATGCGCAGTTCCGGTCTGCCGCCGCGTATTCCTTCGATCAAGACCATGTTGGGCTCGGCATCACGGCGCGGATACACCAACCGCATCCGCTTGGGTTCGATCTGATACTGCCGCATCAAGGTGATGATGTCGACCAGCCGCGTTGCCCGATGGACCAGTGCCACCTTCCCGCCGTTTTTGGCCAACCGGCTGCTGACCCGGATCACATCCTCGAGGGTCAGCAAAATCTCATGACGGGCAATCGCAAAGTGGTCCCGCCGGTTAATCTCCCCGCTGGCCGCTGGCATGTAGGGCGGATTGCAGGTAATCAAGTCGTACTGACCGCTTCCAAATCGTTCGACTGCCTGCTTCACGTCCCCGTGATGCATGCAAATCCGCTCTTCCAGTCCGTTCAAGAGGACGTTTCGATGAGCCATGTCGTACAAGCGCTGCTGGATTTCCAAACCCTCAAACACGGCCTCCCGGCTGCGCGTACTCATGATCAGCGGAATGGCTCCATTACCCGTACACAGGTCCATCACCCGTCCACGCTTCGGAACCGAGGCAAAGCGGGCCAACAGGACCGCATCCATCGAGAAGCAGAACACCTCGTCGCTTTGGATGATTTTCAGGTCGTGCGTGAGCAGGTCGTCAATCCGTTCCTTCTCGTACAGGGGAACTCGCTTTGTTGGGTGCATACCAATATGTTCTCCTTCTTACACGATTCTCCGTAAAGTTTGCAGCTGCTGTAATGGTCTCGTGCGTTGACGCTCCTGCTCTCGGCACGGAAGACCGCTGATGACGGAAAAAGCGACCTGTCGGGCTTGCCTGACGAGGTCGCTTTTTGCTTATTTATGAATGACTCCACTCAGGAACGAGAGGCAAAACAGGCAGTCGCCTTCTTTGCGCAAACTCCCGTAATGAATGTTGCAGATGTGGAAGCCCTCGGCGTACAAGCGGGCCAGGTTGTCGTATCCTTCACCGACCACTTTTCCTTTTCCTCCCGCCTTCTTTTTGGCGCGGTCCGGTTCCGCCCGTTCCGGCTGTCTCGGCATGGGATTGGTCGGTTTCCCGTTTAGTCGGTTGCGCAGATGTTCGTTCTCCAATTGCAGTTGGCCATTCTCTTCAATCAGCGAGACGATCACGTTTTTTAGTTCGCCAACTTCCTGATAAAGCTCACCGATTCTCTCCTCAATGCTCGCCATCTTGACGAAAATCTCTCGCTTATCCACTTCACCACCCCATCCCGCTGCCCTCGCCCCTCTTTGCTTTACGTGAGCTGTTCTCCGGTTACGATCTCATCCAGAGCGAACTCCATGACCCGGTGTACGTCTGACAGTTCCACCTGAACCAGACGGTCGAGCAGGTTGACGCTGACCACCCGGCCTGAACCCATTTGTGTCATGACGTAGGTTCCGATGTCAGGAAGCTCTTCTTTTGCGCTTTCATAGTTGTCGTTCTCGTACTTGAGGCAACACATCAATCGGCCGCACAGCCCGGAAATCTTGGCGGGGTTGAGAGACAAGCTCTGATCCTTGGCCATCTTGATCGAGACTGGTTCAAAGTCACCGAGAAATGTGGAGCAGCAGAGGAGCCGACCGCACGGGCCAATTCCACCCAACATCTTGGCTTCATCCCGTACGCCGATCTGGCGAAGCTCAATACGCGTGCGAAACACGGAAGCCAGATCTTTGACCAGTTCCCGGAAATCGACCCGACCATCGGCGGTAAAGTAAAAGATGATCTTGTTCCGGTCAAAGGTGTACTCCACATCGATCAGCTTCATTTCCAGATTGTGCTCTTGTATCTTGGTCTGGCAGATTTTAAACGCGTTCTTTGCCGCCTGTTTGTTGTCTTCAACCTGCCTGGCATCGTCTTCGTTCGCCACGCGGATGACTTTTTTCAGCGGGAGAACGACATCTGTCTCGTTCACCAGTTTTCTGCCGATGACCACTTTGCCATACTCAATCCCGCGGGCTGTTTCCACTATGACGTGACAATCTTTCTCTACAGGCAGCCCAGCCGGATCGAAGTAATAGATCTTCCCTGCTTTCTTAAAGCGAACACCTACCACTTCATACAAAGGTATATCCCCCCTGGAGTCGAAGAACCAGCCGTTCCAACGCCAACTGCGGATTAGCGTTACGCTCTATCCGATTTCTCGTATCCATGGCTAGTCCGATCCCCTGTATCAGTTCCGCCTGGGTCCAAACATAAGCCTGACGCTCCAGCAAATCTTGTTGATCCCTGTATGTCAACTGCGCGCGTCGGCCTGCCTGGACATGGAGAACGTCGCGCAGCCATAGGATGAGCATATCCAGAAAAAGTGGCAGTTCCTCTTTCAGTCTTTCATTCTTGTTGAACAGTTCCTGTATCGAATACAGCGCGTACGAGCCGCGTTGTTTGAGGTCCTGCACCAATTGTATCACTTCGTTTCGGAGCTGTGCAAACCAATCTGACTGGCTCATTTCCCGCGCTTCGTCCAAATGTGTTGTAATCTGGCAGGCCAAATGGGCCAAACCTGCCGGGATCCCTTCGTCAGTCAGGCGGGCAGCCAGGACCTCAGCAGGAAGCGGGGAAAACGGGATAATCTGGCAGCGGGACAGTATGGTAGGGAGCAGTGCGTGGCTGTTTTCCGTCAGCAGGACAGCAACCACTCCTTTGGGTGGCTCTTCGAGGAACTTCAACAAGCTGTTGGCCGCCTGGACGGTCATTTTGTCTACGTGCTCGATCACATACACCTTGTGCACGGATTCCATGGAACGCATCGCCATCTCTTTTTGCAGCGTCCTGATCTGATCGATCTTGATCGAGGCACCGTCGGGCGCAATCACGTACACATCCGGGTGATTGCCGGCCGCAATCCGCTGGCAGTTGACGCACCGACCACACGCGTCACAAGGGTACTCGCGGCAGAAAAGTGCCTTCGCCAGGTGCAGTGCGATGCGCTTCTTGCCCGTCCCCCGCGGGCCGGTAAACAGGTAGGCGTGGGCCAACCGATCGTTTTTGAGACTGGCCGCCAGCAGCTTGGTGACGCGTGGTTGTTCGGTGATTTCACTCCATGTCATACGCGTCACCTAAAAGTAGAGGTTGATCAACAGTCCGCGGATTTCCCCGATGCGGGCCAGCAGGTCGATGGTCGCACTCTGCTCTTCAATCAGCTCGTCGGCCAGTTTGAGAAGCTGCTCGTCCACCTGCTTGATGATCTTGTACAGCCGGCTTCTGCCCCGGCGATTGATGCCGCGGCGGTCCTCCAGCGCCACCCCGTACTTCACCGCTTCTTCCATAAATCGCTTGACCAGGTTTTTATACAGATAATAATCGCGCACGGACCGGGAGCGGGCCAGCAATTGGGCCTGTTTATCGATTTCCTGCAGCAGCTGCGTCAGCCGTTCCTCTGACAGTCGCTGACTTTCATTTTTGACAATCTCTCCAAATGAGAGTTTGTCCACCTGCGGAGCCTTGCGGGCGTCCGCTCCTCTTAACGGGTCAAACGCCGGTCGTAACCGTTCACCGATTTTCATGTGAATCCCCCTGTCCCGTCCACCTAGTAGGAATGAAACTGTTCCACATCCAATACAAATACGGCAGCACCGCCTACCTGTACCTCTACCGGGTAGGGCAGGAACGAATCCACCGCACTGCCGAGAGGAGATACGGGTGTGACCATCTGTTTGCGCGACTTGCAGCTTTGGCTGATGATGTCCAGCACCTCGGGCACCTGTTCATCCGCAGTCCCGACCAAAAAAGTGGTGTTTCCCGCCCGGAGAAAACCGCCGGTACTGGCCAGCTTGGTTGCCCGAAACCCTTTTTTGACCAATGCTTGCGACAGCCGGCCGCTGTCTTTGTCCTGCACCACCGCGACAATCATTTTCATCCTATCTCACCCTTTCTCCTGATTGGATTTGCACTCTGCCACGCCAAAAAATCTGCCACGATTTCCTCATGTACTTCATCTATGGAACGATCGGCGTCAATCAGCCGAACTCTCTCTGGCTGCTGGCGCGCGATCTCCAAAAAACCGTTGCGAACACGCGTGTGATAATGTTCACCCTTTTGTTCAATTCGATCCAGCCCGTCCCGCTGTCCCAGGCGCACCCGCCCCCGGGAAACCGGAATGTCAAGCAAATACGTCCGATCCGGGACAAGTCCCGCTGTGGCAAACCGATTAATCTCCACAACTGTCTCAAGCGGCAGCTCCAGGCCGTATCCCTGATAAGCGATGCTGGCGTCAACGAAACGGTCGCAGATGACGATTTTGCCCCTTTTCAGGGCGGGAATGACCGTCTGCTGCACATGCTGCGCCCGAGAAGCAGCGTAGAGCAGCACTTCCGTCGCATGGGCCATCTCGGTGTGGGCGGGATCAAGCAACAGGGCCCTGATTTTATCACTGATGGGGGTTCCGCCAGGTTCACGGGTTACCAGTACATCGTACCCTTTTTGCCGCAGCGTCCGGGAAAAAGCCTCCACCTGTGTCGTTTTACCTGCTCCGTCTGGTCCTTCAAAGGTGATAAACAAACCGGTCAAAAAAGGTACCTCCTCAAGTGACAATCTGAATGGTTGCCAGGTCCGGGTCGTGAACCCCGTGTGCGTGCAGCTTTTGATCTCGCATAAAGACAAGACGCTGCAGCACCTGCGCATCAATCCGTTCACCCGGTACCAGCAGCGGTATGCCCGGCGGGTAGGGAATGACCATCTCGGCGGCAATGCGGCCTTCCGCCTCCTCCAGCGGGACGGCGATCCTGCGGGACGCGAGTGCTTCGTGCATGGCCATCACCTGCTCCCGCACAAAGGAGGAAGAGAGTACGGCCCCGGTCCGGGCAAGCAGATTGGCACTTCCTGCAGACGGCGGAGCCAAACGCTCAAGTACTTGCCATACTCTTTCGACGTCCTCGGGACAAGTTCCTGTCGAAGAAGCCAGCAACACGTGATCGGGTGCGGCCAATTCGGGATAAATGTCGTGCCGTTCCAGCACCTGCTTTAATTCAAATCCGGACAGCGAAGACGTCCGCAGGCAAAGCATCAGTTTGAGCGGGTCCAGTGTCGTGTAGACACTGTTTTCCGCAAGTTCCGGAAAAAGCAGCCAAGGCAAGGTCGCAATCCGCTCGCGCAATCGTTTCATGAGCGCAAGAACCCGCTCCAGTTCTTGCGTCCCCTCTGTCAGCATATGTCTGCGGGCCAAATCTAGTGAAGCCATCAGCGGATAAGAGGGACTCGAAGACTGAATCATGCCGAGTGCCTGATAGAGGCGGCTGCGATCGATTCGTTCACCCTTCAGGTGCAGCATCGCGCACATCGTCATGGCCACTCCCGTCTTGTGTGTGGACTGTACAGAAGCGTCCGCACCGCAGCGCATCGCCGATTGCGGCAGTTCAGGGTGAAAGCCGTAGTGACTGCCGTGTGCTTCATCTACCAGCAGGGGAATCCCGAAGCGGTGTACAACCGCCGCCATCTTGGCCAGATCAATGCCCATTCCGTAGTAGGTGGGATTCGTCAGAAATACGGCCTTCGCGTCCGGATGAAGGTTCAGCGCCCGCTCCACATCCTCCCGCCGCAGTCCTGCCGCCACACCCGTCACCGGATCAATGGCCGGAACGACGAACACCGGTACGGCTCTCGCCAGCATGATGCCGTGATAAACCGACTTGTGACAGTTGCGCTGGACGATAATCTTCTCACCCGGACGGCAAACGGCCAGCACCAAAGCAAGGTTCCCCGCGGTCGTCCCACCGACGAGAAAGCGCGTCTCTTCTGCCCCAAATGCTTCAGCGGCCAATGCTTGTGCCTCAGCGATGACACCCTCGGGCTGATGCAGATCATCCAGTCCGGAGATCTCTGTCAGATCGATCGCCAGCAGTGACTGAAACAGGTCTTTGCCCTCCTGATCAAAGCTGCGTCCCATCTTGTGACCGGGCACGTGAAAAGGATGCGGCCGCCGTCGGGCATGGTTTATCAGCGCTTCGTACAGCGGCGCACGCCGCTGTCTGTTCCAAAAAGCAGCTCCTCGTTCCACCCGTCATTTCACGTCCTGTCCTCTTTGCATCTATCTCTTATTGTAACATGGATGGAAAAAAGCAAAAGGGCATCTGCCCCGAAAGCGGATGCCTCGTTCTGCTGCCTCTTCATAAAAGTTTGTTCAGGCATTCTGTTTTAGCCAGATTTGGCGCATTTGTTTGATGAAGAAGGGGTACTTCTCATCCAGAACGTCTGTGTTGACCATTTCCTGTTCACATGGATGACATATGAACTGATCCCAGATGGCGATGCCAACAGCCCGTTCTTCTCCGCAGACGATACAGCGCCGACTTGATCGATCCATCAATTCCGTCCACCCTTCCGTAATCTACCAATCATTATATCCTATTATAAGCAAATGCATTCCAAACGTTCGTGTACTGCCCAAACGTACGGTACATCAGTTGGTACGCCTCTGCTTCCGAAAGGGGGTAACAGGCCCGGGTATCCAGTACAATCGGCTGCTTCATGCGCCGGACCAGCTCTCCCAGGTCCAACTCGCAGACAGCCGCATCCGCTTCCAGAATAACCAGCAGATCAGCCTGTTCAAGAGCTTCCAACGGATCAGTCAGCCATCGCCAGCCGCTGGCGGAAATGTTCGGGTTTCCTGTCCGGCCCGGCAAACTGATCCGCACCTGTTTCATCCCTTCCAGTCTCGCTGTCAATCGGTGATAAGGTGACGGATTCCCCCAGATTGCCACCTGATCGATGTTCGTGTTTTTCATCACTTCCTGCAGTTGGCGCGTCAACCAGCGATCCACTCGCACCAAAAACTGGCTGGAGCGAGACGGCGCGTCCAGCAGCCACCCCTGTCCGACACGACTGTCCATGCCGATGCCTTGCGCCACACTCTCAAAACAGGCACCGATGCGGTCACAGTGCTCAGCCAAATGATAGAAAAACTGCTGTTTCAGTTCCAGCAGCTGCATGAGCGCACGGGATACCTCTTCCGCTTCAACCGGGCGGCAGACCAGCGAGAGGACGCCGCAGTCTGCCAACCGTTTGCGCAGCCGGTTAAGCCAGACCGTTCCCGGTTTGGCCCCCAGTACGGCCCGCTCGCCGCTCGCCAACACAACCAGCCGAACCGCCTCGACCGGCAGAAAACCGACACTCCCCAGCAATTGATCAACATAGCCAAAGGGAAGCCTGTGGCCGCAGACGAGCAAAAGCAGCGGCAGATCAGCGGAAGGCCTGTGTTCAGCCAGGTGCTCAGCCTCCCTGGTGACGTCAGTCAGTTCGGCCGGTCCGTCTATCAACAGGCCCATAGCCATATCATTCCGATCATCTGCCGCGCAGAACAACCCCATCTGAAGCAGCTGCTCACGCTGACTATCCCGGGCCGGATTTTCTCTTGGAATGAACTGCAGAGGAAGCTCATCCGCAAGCACGGGCCGTCATCCCTCCTTTTAACTGCCTGATGTCTGCCTGTTGGACCGCGGAGACCGTCTCATCTCCTGGTATATTGCCGGAATCACATGGGTCATGTAAGGAATAAAGCGGATAAACGACCTGCCAGTGGTTCTCACTTGGTAGCGGATCGGTACTTCCAGCATACGGTAGCCTTTGCGCACCAGATTGAGCGTCATTACCTGCGCGTAATTGTAATCGTGAATGATTTCCAGATCAGCCAGTGCGGCACGGTTGAACGCGCGCATCCCCGATTGTCCGTCGTATATCCAGCGGCGGAGCAAGATCATCTGAAGAGCCGTAAACAGGTAATTGCCGATGCGGCGGTGCCACTTCATCCCTTTAATCTTTCCCATAAAACGGGAGCCCATTACATAATCAGCCTGATCTAAAAGAAGCGGTTCCACCAGATCGGGAATCTGCTCAGGCGGGTACTCATTGTCAGCATCAATCATGACAGCGTAATCGGCGCCGCGCCGGTACGCCTGTTTCAGGCCATCCCGAACGGCGGCACCCAGCCCGTTATGAACCGGCATGGTGTAGATTTCGTCTGCACCACTTGCCAGCGCCACCTCCACTGTGCGATCGGTCGATCCGTCATCTACGACCAGCACCTTCACGTCTACATCCGGATGAAAGCGGCGCGGAATCCTGCTGATCACACTCCCGATCGCATCCTGTTCATTGCGGGCCGGAATGACGATATACAGCAGCTTTTGTCCCATTTCGTTCCTCTCCCATCTGCACTCTCTCCGACGTCATCGCTTCCATCAGCACAGGTCCACGCGAACATGCGGGATAAGGCGCTCCCATCAGCCAGCTGATCGTTGGGGCGACAGAGACGAGCGAACGATGCTCTTTTACCCGCAGCCCCCGTTTGATCATCGGACCGTGCATGATAAACGGCACGAACCGCTCCCCTTCATCCAGGTGGCCGTGTCCGCCGATCCCGTCTGACTGTCCGTGATCGGCACACACGATCAGGGCAGCGTTGTGCAGCTTCCCTCTCGCTTCCAACCATTCGTAAAACCCGGCAATCAGCGCATCCGCTTCGGCGATCTTCTGCAGGTACTCGTCGTAATACACGCCCCTGCTGTGCCCGGTTTGATCCGTACTGATCAGCTGCACAATCAACAGGTCAGGATCCTGTTCCTCGACAATCTGCTTGGCCCGCTCCAAGATCTTTCGGTCGACCACATCGTTTTTCATCACAGCGGTAAACGTCTCCACATCCCGTCCAAAGGCATCGACCAGGTGAGCTACAGCCAACATCACACCGGTTTTCCCCACTTTGCGCAGGCTGTCGAAAATGCTTTCCGTCCTGATCCCCTGTTTGTACACCATGTTGCTGGTGATCCCGTGTTCACGTGGATAGGTGCCGGTAAACATGGAGGAAAAGCAGACAACCGTCCGCGCAGGATAGACCGTCTCCATCGTCAGATACTCGGTTCCATCGGCCCTCAATCTGTCAAGAAACGGGGTCTCTGCCGCAGCCAGCCGCTCCTTGTTGCAGCCATCAATCACGATCACGTACACTTTATCCGCCCGCGCTCCATCCGGCTTTGGATCGGTTGTATAGGCAGCGATCTCTTTGGGTTTCCAGGTAAACAGCAGCCGGTGAATCACGTAGCTGTACACGAACAGCCCCGCGGCAAACAGCAGGTACGGAAGCGCAAACCCGGTCAGTTGTTCGCCCAAGGACCGGTAAGCCGTTTCCATCACCAACAGCAGCGTCAGTACCTTGGGCAGCTGCTCTTGGGCGTTGCCGCTGGTGGAATCACTGTTTTTCAGTACCAGCTTCCAAAAGCGGGTAAAATTTAACAAGCTGGTGCCAATCCGCAAATGGTAATAGATTGTGCCCCACAAAATGACGGTGAAAAAGAAGTAGGCCGCGATGGCAAGGGCAAACAGCGACCAGTCTTCCGGCTGATACCACAGTCGGCAAGCGACCGCAAACGGCAGCCACAAAAACCAGCGCAAATGAAGCGGATAATCGTAATGAAACCAAATCGCGAACACCGGCAGCACCACGAACAGGGTGAGCAGCAAGTTAACCCAGAACGCGCCCTGATCCCACAGGGAGATATGATACAAGGCAAACATCCCCAGTACAAAAACGGGGGTGAACGGTTTTCCCTCATTGAGCACGTTCCAACAACGTGCCGCTGCTTTTTCCAGTTTGGACGCTTTTTTCATCCCTTTTCTTCCTTTCTTTGCTGTCTCGCCCGCCGGTAGACGGCAAACGGAGAAAGCGACAAAGACCAGGCTGCCCAGGCACCGAGTGCAAACGAATAAACAAACTTGAAAACGTGCGTGAGGATGGCCACTTGCAGTGCCAGCCCCAGCGGAAAAGCCGCTGTCTGTGCCAGCAAAGTGGACATGACGGCTTCGTAGGTTCCCACCCCACCTGGCGTAACGTGAAACGTCTGCCCGACGATGGTCAAGGCATGAACAACCAGTGCCTGTGCAGCGTCAAGCTGTCCGCCAAGTGCATGAACCACACCCAGAAGCACCGCCGCCTCCATCATCCAGCCGATGGTGACGAGCAAGTAGGCCCACCACCATCTGCGCGGCTTCACGTGATGGATACCTGCCCGGCCCACAAGCTTCCGACATAGAAGAAAAATAACAGGTGCTCCAAGCAGGGTCAGAAGCAAAAAAAGCCCCGCCCGCTCCACCAACAGGCGGTACATTTGCGGTGGAATCAGCCAGGCGCCGCCAATCAGGGCGATCGTCAACAGACCGGCCATGTCCACAAACCGGCTGAGTGCCACCGAAATCAGCGATGTACTCCAGTTCATCCCTTCTCTTTCATGCAGAAGAGCCGTACGCGCCAACTCCCCGGCTTTGACCGGCAGGACGTGATTGAGAAACAGACCGATGTGATGATACAGCCAGAGCCTGTACACGCTGATGTCTGGGTGTTCCATCAGCAAGGCCCAACCGAAGCTGCGGAGCCAGAAGGCGAAGGCGTAACTGATGGTCATCAGAATCAGGAGCGGCCAATCGGAGGCAAGCGCACCGATGGACGTCAGGAGCGGCGCCACCTCCAGATGGGCGATCGTCCAGGAAAACATGACGACAACAAGCGCCCATCCAACCGCCACCAGGAGCATCCTTTTCATTTCGTCTGCCACCACTTCCAGAAGCGGGCAAGTCCTTCCTCCAGCGATACCACTGGTGCCCAATTCAACCTGTGACGGGCGGCGCTGATGTCAGCCCATGTGCCGCTTACATCACCCGGCTGCTTTCCCAGCACAACCGTTGAGGTCTTTTGCCCGCTCACCTGTTCCAGCAGTCGAACAAGTTCAACCAGGGAAGTGGGCCGACCGCTGCCCAGATTGTACACCTGCCAGCCTGCCGAATGGATCAGGGCTGCCTCAATTCCCCGCACGATGTCCTCGACATAGGTATAATCCCGTAACGAACCCGGATCGTACAGCGTGAGCGGCTCCCCTTTTGTTAACTGTGATACGAAGCGAGAGATGGCCATATCCGGCCTCTGTTCAGGTCCGTAGACGGTAAAAAAGCGCAGAACGGTGACATTCAGTCCGTACAGATCAGCGTACGTTCTCAAGAACACTTCCGCAGCCAATTTGCTGGCTGCATAGGGAGAGACCACAGCTAACCCCGCCTCCTCTTCGCGAAACGGACGATCTGCCTTTTTTTCTCCATACACCGATGAAGACGAGGCGAACAAAAATCGGGGTACGCTGTAGCGACGGCACAATTCCAAAAGCTGCACCGTCCCTTTCACATCGGCATCGATGTAGAGGAGCGGTTCAGCCAGTGAGCGGCGGACACCGGGAATGGCGGCCAGATGAATAACGGCTTCAGGCCGTTCGGTTTGAAAAAGCTTGTCCATCTGCTCTGCATCCAGGATGTCGCCAGGATAATAAGAAATACCAGGGAGTTTGGTTAATTCATCCAGCCGTTTCCGCTTCAGGGCCGGATCGTAATAGGGATGGAGCGAATCTACGATAATCACTTCATCGCTCAGACCTGATCGAGCCAGCGAACGGCAGAGATGACAGCCGATAAAGCCCGCTCCGCCGGTTACCACGATTTTCCTCAACAGGGCCAACTCCTTGTACCACATACAAAACAGGTCGTATAATTGAGTACAGATTTGGTAGAGAATCTGGATGGACCATGCTAAACGAAGATGAGAATCATTCTCGTAGATAGTGTATGACAACCCCATCCCTCTGTCAATGAACCGAACCAATAAAAGGAGGTCTGCCCGTGAAAGAACAGACCATCTACAGCTATAAGCTGCTGCTGCGATTTCGCTGGCGGTGGCCCGGCTTCCTGCTGCAGCTTGGCTGCTTTCTGACCGGGCTGCTCTTCTCCGCCCTGCCGTCCGGGAAATCATGGCAATTGCTGACCTCGCTGTCCATTCTGGCTGTCCTGCCGATCATCCACCACTTGCTGTTCCGTTTTTACGTCTACACCGCATCAGAACAGGTAAAGACGACACCTGACGGCCTTTTTTCGGTCTGGTGGGGAGCGGGGACGCTCTACCCCGTCTCCCTCACGTTTTTCCGCCGGGCCGAGTGGACGGTTAGTCTGGGGAGCCTGTTCATCTCTTTGTTCTTGTTTGCCTGGCTCCCATTTTCCTACGGGGTTACACTGGCGGCCGGCGCGGTTGTCTTCGCCATACCACGACTTTTCGGCCTGGTTCTTTCGTATCGCCAGCCCCATCACTGCCGCGTACGGTACGAACGCAACAGCCTTGCCTTTCTGCAAACCGACGGCTGATGGTTTACATGACGAGCAGCTTGATGATTACCAATGCGATCAGCCCGGGCAGCCGCAAAAAGCCGGCAATCAGCGCCGTAACCGGATTGATGGGAACACGAAAACCGGCCATTTCGCCCAACAGATTGGCAAAAAACAGCAAGACCGCACCGATCACCAGATTGAGTGCGGCCACGCCCGCCCACCGAAGCGGGGTCATGACCGACTTGCTGGCGGCGACCACAAACAAAAAGCCGACAATGACAATCGCAACCACGTATTCAATTGGCATCTGGCACCCTCCTATGCTTCCCGGCGAAGCTGGCAGCGGCGAGCGCAGTTCAGCAAGAACATGTACCTTTTTTCCGTCAACCGCAGGTAGTAGATGGCGTCGTCAATCGCCTCCTTCTGCTCCGACTGACTGACCAGATGTTGTGCGTGCTGCCAATCTTGCCTGGCCCGCTCAATCGACTGAATCAGCCATGTCCACTCATCGAGAGCAGCCGCCGGCTTTTTGCTTCGCGTAAACCATCTCATTGCATCGTCACACCCCTGTCAGTTGATTTTATCCTGACGGCAAGCCTGCTCGTTCCGCGATCTCTCCTGTTTTACAAGAGTTGTCTCCTGCATCCTAGGAGTAGTAATACAGCATACTGGTCAGATTGTTCAGACTGTGAAGCAAGATGGGCCCCCACAGCGACCGGTACCGATGACGGATTACTCCCAGTGCCACTCCAATGGCAAACAGCGGTACAAATAAAGCGATGTCGATGTGGATCAGGGCGAACCAGAAACTGGTCAAAACAATCCCGGCAATTGTTCCCCACCGCTTGACCAGGTAGGTCTGGATGACGCCGCGAAACATGATCTCCTCGGCAATCGGCACCATCACCCCGATGACGGCTATTGCCCACACGCCGTTCAGCCAGTTTGTTTCTTTCGCCTGCAATATCTCGTTTTCTATCCCTTTTTCCCGCTCAGATTCCAGCGAAAGCTGAAAAAAATCGGCTACCGGATCGGTCACAAGAGCATCCAACGCCACCACGATAAACAGAAACATTGCGGTCAGCATAACCAGCATGCGTCCCAAATGGCTTGGCCGCCGAAAACCGATCGACTCTCCCCGCCCCCTAAACCAGAAAAAAGCAATCAGCAGGATAAACAACTGCAGGGACGCCGATTCCAATAGTCCGCCAATCGTGCCGTCGGGAAAGAGCGGGTAGGGCAGGAAGAAGCCATAGAGAAACAGCAGAAGGGTGTTGAGGATGTGCAGCCAGGCCAGAACGTACAGAACATCCGTACCATCCACGTCCGTCGAAAACCGCATCCATTTCCCGCTCGCTTTTTCCCTGTACAGGTGGATAACGAACTGTATCCCGGCAAACAGACTGACGACGCTCACTGCAAGCAGGAGGACCATCATCAGCGGGGTCGGCTCATCGAGCAGATAGGCGACCCACCGCCCGTCTCCACCCGGCGTAAAGCGAATTAGTGACAGCTCAAAAGCGAGTTGGAACAAATATCCCGACAGCAGCAGAATGGCCCATCGTTTCGAACGGCGCGGCACGGTTCCAAGGTCAGGTTCAATTCCCGGCCCTGTAAACATCGCCTCACACTCCTATCTTCACTCTATGTCTCGTCCACTGGAAAAAGTCATATAAAATATTCAACAATGCCGCACCTCTCATGTCCTCCTTCTCATACCTTGATTGGCACGAAAAAAAGGAAGAGAAACCTCCCCCTTTTCCTTCCTTTGGCTACAGTTCTCGTCGTCCTTCCAACGCCTTGGTCAGCGTCACCTCGTCCGCGTATTCCAAATCGCCGCCAACCGGCAGACCGTGCGCGATTCGGGTAACGCGGATGCCGAACGGCTTCACCAGACGGGAGATGTACATGGCAGTGGCCTCTCCCTCGATGTTGGGATTGGTGGCCAGAATAACTTCCTTCACCCGTTCGTCGCTCAGCCGCTTCAGCAGGTTGGGAATCTTGATGTCTTCCGGCCCGATTCCGTCCATCGGCGAAATCGCCCCGTGAAGGACATGATAGTACCCATCGTACTCGCGCGTCTTCTCCATCGCAACAACGTCTTTCGGTTCTTGTACGACACAAATGACAGAACCGTCACGCCGCTTGTCCCGGCAGATATGACAAGGGTCCACATCGGTAATGTTGTTGCAGACAGAACAATACGACAACTGCCGCTTGGCATTAACCAGCGCTTTGGCCAGATCCAGGACGTCGTCTTCTTTCATCCCCAGGACAAAAAACGCCAGGCGGCCCGCTGTCTTGGGGCCTATACCCGGCAACTTCATGAACCCTTCGATCAACTTGGACACTGGTTCGGGATAAAACATGTCGTTCTGCTCCTTAGCTCAAGAGGTATTAGAACAGACCAGGCAGGTTCATGCCACCTGTAAATCGGCCCATCTCTTTGGCGATCAGCTCATCCGCGTTACGCAGGGCGTCATTGACGGCGGTCAGCACAAGATCCTGGATCATTTCCACATCATCCGGATCCACTACTTCCGGCTTGATGGCAATGTCGACGATCTGTTTGTGCCCGTTGGCCTTGACGACGACAGCACCGCCTCCTGCTGATCCTTCCACTACTTTTTCTTTTAATTCTTCCTGTGCCTTTTGCATCTCCTGCTGCATCTTTTTCACTTGTTTCATCATTTGCTGCATGTTTTTCATCGGCGTACCCTCCTTGCGTTTTTCCGCTTATTCTTTTACTTCCACCAGCTGCTCGCCCACCAGTTTGATCGCTTCGCTGACAAAGGGATCGTCCGCCTCCGCCTGATTGTCTGACTCTTGTTCAGGCGTGTACGAGGCGTCAGCCTCCACACTCTGCCACTGCTCTTCCATTACGGACAAGAGCTGCAGCGGCCTGCCGGTCAGGTCGTGCAGCACACGTTCGACGACGTTCTTCAGTTCAGGTTCCATCGTCTTTTCGCAGTGGATCGCACTCTTAAAGGAAACAATCAGCGTGTCATGACTCACGATCTCGGGCTGGCCGCCAACCAACCAGGCCTGGTACTGAATCTTGATTTTTTTGATCTCGGCCAGAATGTTTGCCCAGGCGCTGTGAATCCGCTGCGTCATCGCCTGGTCAGGAGCAGCGGCCAGTTTGCGCAGTTTTTGCAGGGAGGCGTGGGCAGGACCTCCTGCCCCTGCATGCGGCCTGCGCGGCTCGCGTGAACGCGGCTCGCCAAATCCCGAACTGGCTGCCGCCGTCGGCTGTTCTTTACTGATTCGTTCCAGTTTTTCCTCCAGCTGACGTACGCGGTTGATCAATTTTTGCAGTTCGTCTGCCTGGATTGACTGTATTTGTTCCTGCTGCCCGGCGGTTCCGGCAGACGCTGCTGATGCTGGTTGGCTGCCGCCTGCCGTTTGACACAGCTTGACCAGCCCCAGCTCTGCCAATACCCGGACATTGCTGGCCCACTTCAACTGGGCCAACGATTGATTGAGCGACTCGATGACCTCGTACAGAACGGGCAGTTCGTAACGTTCGGCCACTTCAGCAAACTGATCGTCAAGCAGCGTGCGCTCGACGGCTTCCTGCAGTGTCGGAGCCGTCTTGAGCAGCAGCATGTCCCGGTAGTAATGCATCAAGTCCTGCAAAAACTGCTCTGCGTCCTTTCCTTGTGTCATCACCTGATGAAACTGTTCCAGAACGCTGGCCACATCTTGTTCGGCAATCATGCGGGCAATCGTCGAAAAGCAGGTTTGTGACACCGAGCCGGTTATTTGCAAAATGTCATCGGCGGTGACACGATCCCTGCTGTAGCTGATCGCTTGATCCAGCAAGCTTAGCGCATCGCGCATCCCGCCTTCCGACATCTTGGCCACCATCAACAATGCCTGCTCTTCCACTTCCACCTGCTGCGCCGTACAGATCTGTTTCAAGCGCGTGATCATCTCCGGCAGAGCAATTCGGTGAAAGTCAAACCGCTGACAGCGGGAGATGATTGTCGCCGGCAGCTTGTGCGGTTCGGTCGTGGCCAGGATAAACATCACGTGCGGCGGCGGCTCTTCCAGCGTTTTCAAAAGTGCGTTAAAGGCCTCCGTGGTCAGCATATGCACTTCGTCTATGATGTACACCTTGTACTTTACGTCACTCGGCGCGAACTTTACCTTGTCGCGTATGTCGCGGATTTCTTCCACTCCGCGATTGGAAGCGGCGTCAATCTCCAAAACGTCCGTGACGACTCCGCTGCTGATTGCCTGACAGGAACTGCACGTGTTGCAGGGTTCCCCATCCTGCGGATGTTCGCAGTTGACCGCCTTGGCCATGATCTTGGCCGCACTGGTTTTGCCTGTGCCGCGCGGTCCGTTGAACAGATAGGCATGGGAAAGCCGTCCCTCCCGCAGGGCATTGCGCAGCGTCGTTGTTACATGCGACTGTCCAACAATATCACCGAAGGTTTGTGGTCTGTAGACACGATAGAGCGCCGTATAAGCCATCCTTGCCACTCCCAACCGATCGGGTCGCTTTCTCCTCGATCTCTATCCTGCTTATTATACTACATTGTTCGGGCTTTTCCAAAAGGGGTTCATGGAAAACGCCGTCCTGACAACGAAACGCCCCTTCCATGCCTGGGGCGCCTCCTTAAATGTACGGCAGCAGGATGTGAAAAGTTGTACCGTATCCTTTGGAGGATACGCGAATTTGTCCGCCGACGTCATGGATAATTTTTTGACAGACGGCCAATCCCAGGCCCGTTCCCTCTTCCTTGGTCGTAAAGAACGGATCGAAGATTTTATCAATCACATACAGCGGTATACCTGGTCCGGTATCGTGAATGTCGATACTAACCATGTCTCTTTCCTCGTCGATGTGATGGTGAATGGAGAGCGTACCTTCACTGCCCATGGCCTCAATCCCGTTTTTGCAGATGTTGAGGAAGACCTGCTTCAACAGTTCCGCGTCTCCCACCACCATCGGCAATTGTCCGCGTGACGAATAATCGAGGTCGATACCGTGTAGCAGCGCCTGACTCTCTACAATCGGCAGGATTTCCTCAAACACCGTATTCAGATCAACCATCCGGTACTGTACGTCCCGGGGTTTGCTCAACAACAGGAACTCGCTGACGAGTGCATTGATCCGGTTAATTTCGGTCAGCATGATTTCCGTGTACGCCCGCTCCCGTTCCATCCCGCTCTCCGCAAACGACTGCTGAAACATCTGCAGGAATCCTTTGATTGAAGTGAGCGGGTTGCGAATCTCATGTGCCGTTCCCGCCGCAATCTGCCCAATCATCGCCAGTCGGTCGTTGCGTTCAATCTTTTGGTCGAACGAACGCATGTTGGTTACATCTTTAAACAGAACGTACGCTCCCATCACCTGACCCTGCTCGTCGTACAGGGTTTCGGAGTCGACCAGCAGTTCGTAGCGCTGGCTGTTGTTTGTCCAGGACATCGCTTTATTCTGCATCTTTACCCCTTCCAGCAGTTCCCGTTTAATGAGGCGATGCTCTTCCGGAACACCGGCAAACGCTTGATCCAGATGGAGGTTTAATATACGGCTTCGTTCAAGACCGAGCAGTTTGCAGGCCATCTGGCTGATTTCAACGATAGTGCCCTGAGCACTGACGACAACGAAGCCCAGGTTGGCCTCCGCGATAATCTGCGCCAGCACTTTTTCCAGCAGGTTGTAGTACACGCATTTGTTTAAATCGAACAAGTTTACCATGTACAAAGGAGGTTCTGCTTGCGGTATGACGATCATTGCTTTTGATTTGGCCAGTTTGCCCTCCTTGCTGCAATATTCCACTTCAGCCAGCCCGCTGCTCTCCTCTTCGATGGCCTTCAGTTCCGAATGGAGCTGTCCAATGGTCCCACGATAGGGAATAATATGGAAAAAGGGGCGGTTCAGCAGCTCTTCACGTGCATATCCAGTGGCTCGAAGCAGTACTTCATTTACTTCGACAATGCGTCCGGTACGATCTGCAGCAAAAACTGAATGAGGCAAGTATTCCATGAAATGCTTCAGTCTCGAAAACGAGCCCCAAAGGTCCAAAGGAAAGGTTATCCCACCGTTGCTCCCCCCTAACCATCCGCATACGGTCCGACTTGACGCAGATCTCCTTTCCTCAAACAAGTTCGGCAGACAGCGGAGGATGCCCTGCTCTTACCGGCTACTTTTCCATAAATATCTTTCGTGCTATCTCGTCAGGATTTAACAAATACCGCCATCTCTGGGCAGAAGAAAACCCGGAGCGAAGCTCCGAGGCCGCTCTCCTGTCTCACTCGCTGTATTCCATCTGCAGGATGACGAGTGCGGGCGGTTTTTCGCCAGCGAACGGTTTGGCCAACCTGCCAGCGAAACGGCGTATCCGCAGGGAATTCGCAGCGGCAGCAGCTTCACCTCGGCAGCGGGACATCGTTTTGACGCTGCCCCAGCGGATCGTCGTGAAGCGGTCATGGGCTGCTTCTTCGCTGGTTGGCCACCGCAAGTGAGCGCGGAAAACCGCCCCACTCGTGGGCACGTGCAGCCTGAACACCGCTCCTCTGAGGGAGGCGGCCATTTTCCTCCTCACTCCGTTGCCAACCACCAGTGAAGCCAGACTGTCCGCTTCGCCATCCCGCAGCGGGCGGGCGCAAAAGCAGCTCTGCTCCGCCCTTTGTTCAAGTTGCGCCCGCATTCCCCGCTTCGGCCTTGCTCCGCTTGGATGGTTGGCAAAGTCGTTCGTGCGGAAATTGGCCGCTCTCCTGTCTCACTCGCTGTATTCCATCTGCAGGATGACGAGTGCGGGCGGTTTTTCGCCAGCGAACGGTTTGGCCAACCTGCCAGCGAAACGGCGTATCCGCAGGGAATTCGCAGCGGCAGCAGCTTCACCTCGGCAGCGGGACATCGTTTTGACGCTGCCCCAGCGGATCGTCGTGAAGCGGTCATGGGCTGCTTCTTCGCTGGTTGGCCACCGCAAGTGAGCGCGGAAAACGCCCCACTCGTTTTCATAAAAAAAAAACGGTCTCGCCCATCGGGCAAACCGCTGCTTTGTTTTTTCCACTTTCGTTTTGAAAAACGCGGCATGATAACTGCTGGTGAAAACCAGCAATATGTAAGGGATGCCGTGCACCTGTATTCGACACGTGCCATCCAAGCGTTACTCATGGGCTCGGCTCCGCCCAGGCGATTCTGCGGCACACGCGAAGTTCCACTTATGGCTGCTTCCTTCCGGACCTGACCAGGTTCATGGGTTCACGTTGCGCAGGACCCAAGCATCAGCACCGCTCCGCATAAGGCAGCCTCACATGACACGGCCTCGTACAGGAATTCAACCCTGCTATTGCGGATTGCAGGTTACAGGGCACCGCAACCTCCCCGTCTAGCACGGCAAACTTTATCAACAAACACAGGCAGCCCCATCAGAAGCTGCCTTTTTAGCATATCACAAAGAAAAGAGCAATCGCAAGTCACAACCCCCACCAAAGCAGGGAAACATCTCCTCTGAATGAACGGATGAGGTGCATACCTGTTGGTCACATCCCGGCCCACAACCTGATCACTTTGTAAACCTGTCGGCTACCGAAGAAGCTCCAAATGAGTTCGGTTTGACATGAGCCTCAAAGTCGTTGGCTTTGGCCAGTTGCAACAGCAGTTTGACGTATTTGTTCGTCGGCCCGTTGGGTCCGATGTCAAAATGCAAGCAGATTGGTACGGGCAGCATGCGGTCCTTCAGATACTCACGCAGTTCTGCGGCCAGGCAGACGGCATGGAAGGCCTCCATGTAAACCCGCTGCTGCAAAGACGAAACGTGCTGCTCTTGAAACCGGTAATAGAAAAAGGTTCCGCCACTTCCGATGCGAATGACCGAGATGGCGATCACAAACGATGTTTGCCGGTTCCGTATCTGCGAGTCGGCTCCGACGACGATCTCATACCCCCTTGGCATTGACGAGACGGCCTGTTCAATATCGGCAAAAACCTGGCCCTTCTCCATCAACCCTTTGGTTGGGCTGCAGAAATAGACCGCTTGAGCTTCTTGCCTGGCTGTGGTACCTCCCACCTACATCCCTCCCTCTTCCCTAAAATATATGGGCAGGATCACAAGATAGAAGTGCTTACCACTATGATATACCACCGGACAAGAAAACGTTCGGAATCAACAAAAACTTCTCACAATCTTTACCTGCTGACAAAGTATCTTCGTCTCTACGGCCGCGCTGCCAGGCCAACCGATCCTTTTTTTCCTTTGATGTGTCAGCCTCACCCGCTCGCACGTTTGACAGCCTTCACCTCGGCACAGCGGCTGGCTGTCGGAAACAGCTTGTCAGGGTTACACAAATTCTCCGGATTGAACACATCCCTGATGCTTACCTGCAGTGCAATCTCTTCATCATTGAAGATAAAGCGCATTTCCTCTTTTTTTTCAATGCCAACCCCGTGTTCTCCCGTAATCGAACCTCCCACGTCAGCGCAAACCTTTAATATTTCCGATCCTGCCGCGACCGCTTTTTCTGTATCTCCCGGTACGCGGGAATCAAACAGAATCAAGGGATGGAGATTGCCGTCCCCGGCATGGAACACATTGGCGATACGCAGGCCGTATTTGGAACTGATCTGTGCCACCTTTTCCAATACTTCCGGCAGTTTGCTCCGGGGGATCACTCCGTCCTGAACAAGGTAATCGGGTGAAATCGTTCCCATTGCGCCAAACGCCTGTTTGCGGTTGTTCCACCAAGCCTGCCGTTCTGCTTCACTGGACGCTACCCGAACCTCCCGCACATTTCTGTTTTGACAAATCTGTATGATTTTTTCGATCTGTTCCGGAATCCCTTCCTTGATGCCGTCCACCTCGATCAGCAATACAGCAGCAAGGTCTTTCGGGTAACCGACTGGATAATTCCCTTTTTCCACCCCTTCGATCGCGATTTTATCCATCATCTCAAGAGCAGCCGGAATAATCCCCGCAGAAATAATGTCCGAAACCGTATGACTTGCATCTTCCACACGGTCAAACAGCGCGCAAACCGTCTCTTGCGCTTCCGGTTGTTTCAAAATCTTTACGGTAATTTTGGTGACGATCCCAAGGGTGCCTTCCGAACCCGTCAACAATCCGAGCAAATCGTAGCCGGGCATATCGGGAATTCCCCCGATGTTGACAATCTCGCCGTCCGGCAGAACCACCTCCAGACCGAGCACATGGTTCGTGGTCACCCCGTACTTGAGGCAGTGGGCTCCCCCTGCGTTTTCCCCCACATTTCCCCCAATGGTACAGGTTCGCTGGCTGGAAGGATCGGGCACATAATAATAACCTTTTTCCGCAATCGCATTGGTCAGCTTCAGATTGACAAAACCCGGCTGAACAACGGCTCTGCGGTTTTCAAAGTCCACTTCCAGCAGCTGTTTCATCCGTACCAGGCTGATGATCACTTCTCCCCCCATCGGAGTCGCTCCGCCGCTTAATCCGGTCCCAGCTCCCCGCGGGATAAACGGGATCTTTTGAGCGTGCAGGATTTTTACAATCTGCGATACTTCCTCCGTTGTTGAAGGAAACACAACGGCACGAGGAAGGCCCTTGTGAATCACGTATCCGTCGCACTCATAAGCAAGCAGATCCTCATGCTCGTAATAGATTGCATCCTCGCCGACAACAGCGATCAGCGATTCTATCAGCTTATCTTTTTTTCTCTTGGCTTTTTTGGCTGCCATCTTCAGCCGCTTCCCAAACACCGCTGTCCCTCCTTCCGGTTGAGCCGCAATCGGCGGAGGCCGTTTGCCAATTGCAGATCCGCATTGTCATTGCTCCGTTTCCCTCTGATAAGCCCAATCAAGTACCTGTACCGTATGCACGACTTGTTCTTTGCGGTGGTGTTGATGGACACCCATGGCCATCTGCAGCATGCAGCCGGGATTCCCCATCGTCACCAGTTCGACCTGATCCGGAATGCTGGCGATTTTTTTCTGAAGCAGGCGTGAAGCCATCTCCGGATTGGTAATGTTGTAAATACCCGCGCTGCCGCAGCAGCGGTCCGCATCCGGCAGTTCGACCAGTTCGATCCCGGGTATCTCCTTTAACAGTTTGCGGGGTTCAAAGCGAATTCCCTGAGCGTGGGCAAGATGGCAGGCGTCATGGTAGGTGATGCGTTTCTCCACCCGTCCTGTTGGCTTCCGGTATCCGTTGTCATGCAAGAATTTGGCGACATCGACCACTTTCTCCGAAAAGTTCTTCGCCTTCTCCTTGTATTCGGGATCGTTGTGCAGCAATTCCCCGTATTCACGCAGGGCGGCGCCGCAGCCGGCGGCGTTCACGATGACATGATCAACATCAGCCGCCAAAAAAGCGTCAATATTCTGGCGGGCCAACTGTTTTGCTTTCTCCCTGTCACCTGCGTGAAGCTGCAAGGCTCCGCAGCACTTTTGCTGGCGCGGCAGGTGAACCTCGTACCCGTTCCTGGTCAAGACACGGATGGTCGCTTCGTTGATGTCGCTGAACATCACATCCATCACACAGCCGGTCAGCATGGCTACTTTTTTGCGCGTTTCGCCTTCTGCCGGAACAACAGCCGGGTAGCGGGTGATGACGGGTTTGTTCACCTTGGGCAAAACCGCCTCCATTTGTCGCAGGTGATCTGGCAGGATTCGCAGCAATCCGGTTTTTCTGCAGAACCATTGCAGACCCGATTTCTGGTAGAACTTTAACAACGTACCGAGAAAAAACAGCCGCCGCGGATAAGGGAAAATGCCGCGTAAAAATATCCGGCTGAGCAGCCCCTTCCAACCGCGAAGAGGCATTGCCTGACGAACCTGGCCTCGTGCCTGCTCAATCAACGTCCCGACCTGAACATTGGCGGGGCATGCCGTCTCACATGCCCGGCAATCGAGGCATTGAAACACGGAGTCTGAAAATACTTCCCCCAGTGTCATCTTCCCTTCTGCGACAGATTTGATCAAGTGGACACGCCCCCGCGGAGAATGCTGTTCAAGACCGGTCTCCTGATACGTCGGGCACGCTTCCAGACACATGCCGCAGTGTACACAAGCTGAAAATTTATCCTCATCCGGCGGATCTTCAAAGATATAGTTGCTGTTTCTCGTCTCTGGTTCGGCAGCCACCAGTCTACTCATCTCATATCCCCCCTACAAATCTGCCGGGATTTAACACTCTTCGCGGATCAAACTTCTGCTTGATGCCTTCGAGCAAACGGAGGTAAGACGGTTTGTCGCCCCAGACGGACACTCCCCTCCGTACCGTGTACGGAGCTGATTCGATGATCACGTACCCTTCCCGCTCTGCCATGAACGTTTGCATCGTTTGATAAAACGACTGAAACTTCCGCATGTCGTGATCTTCCACATAAATGCGGGAAATCCCCAGGCCCGTTCCCCCGTGGCAAATGATGCTCAGTCCCAGATTGTTTGCGGCTTGTTCCGCTGCCTCCATCACGGGAATGACATCGGTAGCCAGGCTTCCCACCTTTAGGGCGAATGGTGCCGTGCCAACGGCTGCGAACCTGTTCCACCATGCTTCCGCTTCCTCATCATGCAGCATATCTGTTTTCCGCAGCTGCCCCAGATTTTGACGGACCCATTCCTCTTGAGCGTCAACAGCTTTGGGTACATCCTCAAACCCGACAGCCAGCAGGTAACGGGATACGCCCGCCAATCTTTCCGCCATCCCCGGATTCAGGACTTCCAGAGCAAGCGGCTCCATGCCGGAATCCATGATACGGCGGGAAAAGTCCCAAATCTCTTCTGTTCCTCCCGGACTCGTCAGAAGCATCAAACTCCTTCTAGGCGGAAGCGGTTTCAGTTTCAGGTGAAGTTCCGTGATAATGCCAAGCGTTCCCATCGAACCGACAAAGAGCTTAGTCATGTCGTAGCCCGCTACGTTTTTTACCACTTTTGCCCCGGTGCGAATGATTGTTCCATCTGCTGTGACCACACGCAAACCGACTACCAGATCCCGGCAGGATCCGTAGCGCAACCGTTTTGGCCCGCTCGCATTGCTCGCAACGATCCCGCCAATTGTCGACCGCTCCGGAAACGGGGGGTCGAGGGGAAGGAATTGCCCGTTTTTGGCAAGAACGGATTGGATCTCCTGCAGAGTGGTTCCCGCTTTTACGGTCATGATCAGATCTCCCACAGAATGTTCGACCACTCCCTTGATCTTTTGCATCGACAAGAGAATATCAGCCTGTTCAAGGGTACCGCCAAGCCCCCGTTTCGTCCCGCCACCTTCCGGGATCACCGTCAGGGAATGCTCGTTGGCAAAACGGAGGATGGCTCCAATCTGGTTCTCATCTCGCGGATATACGACGAGTCGGCCGCTGTTTCCCAACAGGTTTTCATCATGGTTACCTGCGCAGTGAATCACTTCCCCTTCCGGCAGCCGACTGCCCAGGATCTGAAGGATTCCCTGCTTGATTTGCTCCATGCTGGTCGGTTTCACGAGAGATCTTCACCCCCGCTCTTGACTGTACCCACGACACCATGTGTCATTTTTGTTTTCAATTTCCCTTTGTTTCTGCGATGAAGCTCTAACGCCATTTCACGCAAGTTCATTTCCTTCCCCTCCAGCATCGGCATAAAAGATGGAACAATCGTCCTGGGGGTGAAGCGACTAGTCCAGATATGCGTAACCCGGTGTCGTCAAAAATTCAATGAACTCGTCACTTTTGGTCAAGTCGATAAACAGCTGCTTGGCCGTATCAAACTTTCCTGCAGAAAACCTCTCTGCTCCCAGCATATGTTTGACTTGTTCCAGTTCTTCCTCGATCAATTGTTCAACCAGTTCAAACGTCACTTTGCGCCCATCTTCGAGGATCCCCTTCGGGTGGCGAATCCACTGCCAGACCTGTGCACGTGAAATCTCTGCGGTTGCGGCATCTTCCATCAGGTTGAAAATCGGCACGGCACCCCGCCCGCTCAACCATGCTTCGAGGTACTGAATCCCGACGCTGATATTGTTGCGCAGCCCTGCTTCCGTAATCGCTCCATCCGGAATCTCCAGCAGTTGTGCTGCTGAGATGTCGATATCAAGCTGCTTGTCTATCTGGTTCGGCTGTGGCATGTGCTTGTCGAAACATTCCATTGCCACCGGCACAAGAGCCGGATGGGCTACCCATGTTCCATCGTGACCGTCTGTTACTTCGCGCAGTTTGTCAGCGCGAACCTGTTCAATCGCTTTTTCGTTCTTTTCCGGATCCCCTTTTACCGGAATGAACGCGGACATGCCGCCAATGGCGTGTGCCTTGCGGCGATGGCAGGTCTTGATCACAAGCAGCGAATAGGCACGCATGAACGGAACAGTCATCGTCACGAGCGAGCGATCGGGAAAAATCACCTCAGGCACATTGCGGAATTTTTTAATATAGCTGAAGATGTAATCCCATCTTCCGCAGTTGAGACCGGCCGAATGTTCCCTTAACTCGTAAAGTATTTCGTCCATTTCAAAGGAGGCCAGAATCGTCTCCAACAGGACGGTCGCCTTGATCGTGCCGCGTGGTATCCCCAATTCCTGCTGAGCCCAGACAAACACGTCGTTCCAGAAGCGAGCTTCCAGATGGCTCTCCAGTTTGGGCAGGTAGAAATAGGGGCCGGAACCGTTTTCGATAAGCCGTTTGGCATTGTGGAAGAAGTAAAGCCCGAAATCGAACAAACTGGCTGAGACCGGGGCACCGTCCACCAACACGTGTTTTTCTACCATGTGCAGGCCGCGTGGTCGCATAATAAGCGTGGCCACCTGCTCCTTCAGCTCGTATTTTTTCCCTTGTTCGTTCGTATACGTAATGGTGCGGTTCACCGCGTCCCGCAGGTTGATCTGACCCTCTATGATATTCTCCCAGATTGGTGAAGTCGCATCTTCAAAACACGCCATAAATACTTTGGCACCGGAATTGAGCGCGTTAATGATCATTTTTCGGTCGACCGGGCCCGTGATTTCCACCCTGCGATCCTGGAGATCCTGAGGGACCGGCGAAATTGTCCAATCACTATTGCGGATATGTTCCGTTTCCGGCAGGAAATCCGGCAGCATGCCCTTATCGATTTCCGCCTGCCGCTCTTTACGGCGCTGCAGCAGCCATTCCAGCCTACTGCCAAATGTGCGCTGCAGGGTGGCTACAAACTGCAGCGCCTCCGCTGTCAATATCTCCTCGTACCCCGGATGCATCGGAGCGGTAATGCTTACTCCGTCTACCATTGTGGAATTTTTACTGTTTTTCATCATCCAACATCCTTTCTATTGTTTCTTATTATGCAACACTGTTTCTTAATGTGCTTATAATTAAAGCGATAACACACAATATTCAAAATTTCAACTACTTTCTTCTTTCTGTCAGGTGATCTCCTTTGCTTGGGCTGTACCGTGGAAAGAGTTTCAAGATTCGACATAATACTTCTTCAGGACATAATATTTCAGTGTTTATGGCTTGCAAACAAAAATCAGCTTGAAAATAAAATTAAAATAAAGAAAGCACGCCCCTGCCCTTTCGGCAAAGACATGCTCCCTGTCACACACATATGTAAGTGGCGGAGAGAGTGGGATTCGAACCCACGCACGCCTCACGACGCCTAACGCATTTCGAGTGCGTCCCCTTATGACCACTTGGGTATCTCTCCATATGAGTCAAGCAACACTAAATATAGCAAAACCCTTAATCAAAAGCAAGTGTTATCTTTGACCAATTCTTGATTTTCCCCGGTGTTTCCGTCAAGATGAGAGAGACATTAACGATCTCTCAACAGAATCGACAGAAACGAGGGTGGACGATGAAACGGGAACGCCTGGATAAAGTACTGGCCCACATGGGCGTCGGAACACGTAAAGAAGTAAAGCAGTTGATTAAACATGGTCTGGTCACTGTAGGCGGAGTAACTGCCACTGATCCTGGCATGCACGTCATTCCTGAACAGGACGAAATCGTGGTAGACGGTCATACGCTTGCCTACAAACGTTGGATTTACATCATGATGAACAAACCGCCGGGTGTCATCTCCGCAACCGAGGACACACGACACCGAACGGTCGTCGATCTGCTCCCCCTGGAGTGGGCCAACAGGGTCCATCCGGTTGGCCGTTTGGACGTTGATACGGAAGGATTGCTGCTGCTCACCAATGACGGACAGCTCTCCCACAACCTGCTCGCTCCCAAGAAGAAAGTAGACAAGGAATACTTTGCCCGCATTGAGGGGCGCGTCCTGCCCGACCATGTTCGCCAGTTTGCCGCAGGCATCACGCTGGACGACGGCTATACCACGCAGCCAGCTCAATTGGAGATTCTCTCCTCCGGCCCGGCGTCGGAGGTTAAGGTCACGATTACCGAAGGAAAGTTTCACCAGGTCAAGCGAATGTTTACGGCTCTCGGTCTGCGTGTCACCTATCTGAAACGGCTGCGGATGGGGTCGCTGGTGCTTGATGAATCGCTCGTTCCGGGTGCGTACCGGGAACTGACCGCAGATGAATTGGCCTCCTTAAAAGGAGAGGAAAAAGAGAAGACCGGCGAATAGACGGTTTACGCCAGCTTTTCTGCATGCCATGACCACCCCCCGACAAAACACTCACTTGCTCCGCAGACGGCGAAAAAACTGCTTCAGCAGCTGGCTGCTCTCCTCTGCCAGCACGCCTGCCACAACCGGCACCTGATGGTTAAAACGCGGTTCACCGCACAGATTCATCAAGGTGCCGGCACAGCCCGCCTTCGGGTCGACAGCGCCGAATACCACCCGTTCAATTCGGGACTGTACGATGGCTCCGGCGCACATCGGACACGGTTCAAGCGTGACGTACAATTCACAACCGATCAACCGCCACCCCCCCAGTCTGGCGCTTGCTTCCCGGATGGCGATCATCTCCGCGTGCAAAGTGGGATCTTTGCGGGTCTCCCGCAAATTGTGCCCCCGGCCGACAATCTCTCCCCCTCTTACCACCACCGCTCCAATCGGCACTTCTCCGATATCCATCGCTTTGCGCGCCTCCACCAGAGCCTCCTGCATAAACCGTTCGTCCTGTTCTTGTCTGGCTGCCTCTGTTTCCGTCACGGCTACCATCCGTCCTTCCTGTTTATCCGTCATCCTGCCCCATGGTTTCTCCAGGGGCCCATGAAAAAACGGCCCCGCTGAAAAAGGCCGTGTGTTGGATCGATATCCTGTTATCAATGGCGTCCCCGAGAGGATTCGAACCTCCGACCTAGCGTTTAGGAAACGCTTGCTCTATCCTGCTGAGCTACGGGGACAGATTGGCTGACATCCGCATGCAGGCAAAAACCAACTTCTCTTATTATAATGAGATTTGGCGATCTTCGCAAATGCTTATCGACAATCGGGGAAGTGTCTCAAAAAAACGGGCGACCGCCCTCCGATCAAGTACCGGGAAGCGATCGCCGCGCATTCATTTCACGTTCAAGAATGTGTGAATTGTTCTTCCTCCGTCGACCCGGTCAGTGCGGTGGTTGACGAACTGCCGCCAGCGATTACCTGTGCGACTTCGTCAAAGTAGCCCGTACCTACCTCACGCTGATGTCTGGTTGCCGTATAGCCGTACACCTCACTGGCGAACTCCGCCTGCTGCAATTCGGAGTAGGCTGCCATGCCGTGATCCCGATACTTGCGGGACAGTTCAAACATGCTGTAGTTAAGGGCGTGGAACCCGGCCAGCGTAACGAACTGGAACTTGTAGCCCATCTCTCCGATCTCTTCCTGGAAGCGGGCAATCGTTTGCTCATCCAGTTTCTTTTTCCAGTTGAAGGATGGAGAGCAATTGTATGCCAACAGTTTGCCGGGAAACTCTGCGTGAATCGCTTCGGCAAACCGTCTCGCTTCTTCCAGATTTGGCTCCGAAGTCTCGCACCAGATCAGATCGGCGTACGGTGCATATGCCAAGCCGCGGGCAATGGCTGCATCCAATCCACCGCGCATCCGGAAGAAGCCTTCGGAGGTACGTTCACCGGTCAGGAACGGCCGATCCCGTTCGTCGATGTCGCTGGTAATCAAATAAGCACCGTTGGCGTCTGTCCTGGCGATGATCACAGTGGGAACGCCCATGATATCGGCAGCCAACCTTGCTGCCGTCAGGTTGCGGACGGCAGCTTGTGTCGGGATCAGCACCTTGCCGCCCATGTGTCCACACTTTTTCTCGGAAGCCAGTTGATCCTCAAAGTGTACACCGGCAGCACCTGCTTCAATCATCGCCTTCATGATCTCGAAGACATTGAGCGGTCCGCCGAATCCTGCCTCCGCATCCGCCACAATCGGCGCAAACCAATAGATGTCGCCCGAACCTTCCGCGTGCTGGATTTGATCGGCACGCTGCAGAGCCTGGTTGATCCGCTTCACCACATGCGGTACGCTGTTGGCCGGATAGAGACTTTGGTCAGGATACATCTGTCCGGCCAGGTTGGCGTCAGCGGCAACCTGCCATCCGCTCAGGTAGATTGCTTTCAAGCCCGCCTTCACCTGTTGGACAGCCTGGTTCCCGGTAAGTGCCCCCAGTGCTTTGATATGATGTTCCGTGTGCAGCAGATGCCACAGTCGCTCCGCCCCCATCCGTGCCAACGTGTGCTCAATCTGTACGGAACCGCGCAGTCTGATGACATCCTCCGCTGTGTACGGCCGGATAATTCCCTTCCAGCGATCCGCCTTCCAGCTTTCCTCCAACTGCAAAATCTCTTCTCTTTTCACCATTTTTGATTCCTCTCCTTTTTATGTGTATAGGATGAGCGTAATTCTCCCTTCCTGTTATAAAACTATTCTTTAATTCTAATATTGTATTATAACAGGAAAAACAGCAGAAAATAATCGCCCTCTTCCTTCATTCCATGGGCGTCCGACGAGCTGCGTTATGATTAGTCTAACAGTCCGGTTCCGCTGCAGTGAGGACAATTCTGATGACCATGTCCTCCGCAGTCCGGACAAGGTCGACCATTCTGATCGTACCCCATTCCCCGGCAGCCGGGACAATCCGTCTCCCCATTGCCGTTGCACCTGACACAATTCATTTCCACTCCCCCCTTCCGACCAGTGTTTCCGCCACTCCTTGCTCCTTCTGTTTCTTTCTGTATTAATACATCATTTATTTTTGTGTTTTTATTATATAACACATTTCCAGAATTGTTCAACCTATTTTTTGACTTTTTGCAATAGACAATAAAAAATCCCCTGACAAGCGGGTCAGGGGAGCATCTGTTTGAATCGCATTCCGTCATGCCAGCCGTCAACGCATGGACATGAGAAGCGACGTATCTTCTTTGGAGACGAGAACGATTCTTGCATTACGCGTTCCGGCTAGTTTACCTGGTTTGCAGCGATCCGTTCAATTCCTCCCATGTATGGCCGCAGCACCTCAGGAATTACGACACTTCCGTCAGCTTCCTGATAGTTCTCCAAAATCGCAGCCACCGTCCGGCCAATAGCCAAGGCGGAGCCATTCAGTGTGTGGACGAACTCCGGCTTCGATTTGCTGTCGCGGCGGAAGCGGATGTTGGCCCGCCGTGCCTGGAAATCCTCAAAGTTGGAGCAGGACGAGATTTCGCGATACGTGTTGTAGCTGGGCAGCCATACCTCCAGGTCATACTTTTTGGCAGCCGTAAAGCCCAGATCGCCGGTACACATGTTCATCACCCGGTACGGAAGCTGCAGCAGCTGCAGCACTTTCTCCGCTTGGGCGACCAGCTTTTCCAGTTCTTCGTAGGAGTCTTCCGGTTTGACGAACTTGACCAACTCTACCTTGTTAAACTGGTGTTGGCGAATCAACCCGCGCGTGTCTCGTCCGGCCGACCCCGCCTCCGACCGGAAACAAGCACTGTAGGCAGCATAGTAGCGCGGCAGCTCGGCCCCATCGAGTATCTCGTCACGGAACAGGTTGGTCACCGGCACTTCCGCCGTCGGGATCAGGAAGTAATCAGGGCCTTCCAGTTTAAAGGCGTCTTCCTCAAACTTGGGCAGCTGGCCTGTTCCGGTCATGCTGGCTCTGTTGACAATGTAGGGGGGCAGCAGTTCTTCATATCCGTACTGATCCACATGCAGATCAAGCATAAAGTTCATCAGGGCCCGCTCCAACCGTGCCCCGATTCCGCGGTAGAAGACAAAGCGGCTCCCTGTCACTTTGGCCGCAGCCTCAAAGTCGAGAATCCCCAACTGCTGGGCCAACTCCCAGTGCGGTTTGGGCTCGAACGCAAACCTCCGCGGTTCCCCCCAGGTACGGGCCACAACATTGTCCTCTTCCGACTCACCGATCGGCACACTTTCGTGAGGCAGGTTGGGCAGGCTGAGCAAAATCTCGTTTAACTGCTCATCCAGCTGGCGAAGCTGCTCGTCCAGATCCTTGATGCGCTCGTTTACTTCTTTCATCTCAGCAATCAGGTGATCGGCGTTCTGCTTGTTTCGCTTTAACACCGCCACCTCTTGGGAGACGGTATTGCGTTTGTTCTTCAACACTTCCGCTTCCTGAATCACTTGACGTCTCTTTTCGTCAACTTCTGCAAATCGGTCAAGCGCGGAAATGTCTTCGTTGCGGTGGGCGAGACGCTTTCTCACCCCGTCCAGATCCTGTCGCAATACCTTTACGTCTAACATCGTCCAATCCCTCCAATGCTACACATCCCTAAAAATAAAAAACACTCATCCCTCGCAAGGGACGAGTGTGAGAACCCGCGTTGCCACCCTTCTTGACAGACGATTCACCTGCACGTCAGAGCATGCACCGTCTGCCCTCTTCTCGCGTTAACGGCACGTTGCCGGGTGAAGTTCTTTCCCTCACCGCTCAGAGATGGATTCCTCCGCCCGCCGGATCGGTTTGCACCCACCACCGACTCTCTACACCAGACAAAATGCGGAGTACTTTTTCTCGTCCACGCTTTCTCGATTTTCTTTTCTCTTATTCTTTAACTATACTACTTATCTTATACAGGTGTAAAGGTGAAGCAGCTGCCCTTCTCTGTGATTGCCACCTGGCAAAGGGCTGGACAGACAGGAAATGGTCAAAAACCCGCAGCCGTTTGCCGCGGGTTTTCCAAATAAGAGCCAAAACTCTCACCTATGCGCGGTACTCCTGTACCATGTCAAGGAAATACTTGTGAAAACGGTGATCCTCCGTCAGTTCAGGGTGAAACGCGCAGGCAAGACACGCTCCTTGACGGGCGGCGACGATCTTTTCATCGTACTTGGCCAGTACTTCAACCGACTCGCCTACTTCCCTGATGTAGGGCGCACGGATAAAGACAGCGGGAAAATCCGGTGCCACGCCAGCGACTGGCAGTACCGCTTCAAAGCTGTCTTTCTGCCGGCCAAAGGCGTTTCGCTCCACTGTCATATCCATCACGGCCAAATGAGCTTCATCCTGTCCGTGGATCCGGTTGGCCAGCAAAATCGCTCCGGCGCAGGTGCCAAAGAGCGGCTTCCGTTCAGAAGGGAATTTCCGCACTTCCTCCATGAATCCGTACTTGTGCATCAGTTTGCTGATCGTCGTACTTTCCCCGCCTGGAATCACCAGCCCGTCCAGTTCTTTCAACTGCTCCGGTTTTTTGATGGCGACAGCTTCCGCTCCTGCCTGTTCCAGCATGCGGAGATGCTCTGCCACCGCTCCTTGCAGGGCCAAAACGCCAATTTTCATCGTGCTCACCTTACCAGCCACGCTCTTGCATGCGTTCTGCCTGGGCCAGTTTGGAAATTTCGATCCCCGTCATCGGCGCACCCAAACCTTTGGAGACGCGGGCGATTAACTCGTAGTCGGTGTAATGAGTCGTCGCCTCCACGATGGCGCGGGCGTATTTTTCCGGATTCTCCGACTTGAAGATTCCGGAACCGACAAAGACACCATCTGCGCCAAGGTGCATCATCAATGCTGCGTCGGACGGCGTTGCCACACCGCCAGCGGCAAAGTTGACAACCGGCAGCTTGCCGTTTTTGTGCACGTATTCCAACAGCTCGTAAGGAGCCCCGAGCGCTTTGGCTTCCGCCATCAATTCGTCGTAAGACATGCTTTGTACCTTGCGGATCTGCGCCTGCATGGTGCGCATGTGGCGAACCGCTTCCACAATATTGCCGGTTCCCGGTTCCCCTTTGGTCCGAATCATGGAAGCTCCTTCACCGATGCGCCGCAGGGCTTCGCCCAGATCGCGCGCTCCGCAGACAAACGGCACGGTGAAGTCTTTTTTGTTGATGTGATACAGATCATCAGCAGGGGTAAGCACTTCGCTTTCATCGATGTAGTCGACACCCATCGATTCAAGTACACGCGCTTCCACGAAGTGGCCAATCCGTGCCTTGGCCATTACCGGAATCGAGACCGCTTTCAACACTTCCTCGACGATGCTCAGGTCAGCCATGCGGGCAACACCGCCGGCAGCCCTGATGTCGGACGGAACCCGCTCCAGGGCCATCACCGCTACTGCACCGGCCGCTTCCGCAATCTTCGCCTGCTCGGCGTTCACCACATCCATGATAACGCCGCCTTTTTGCATTTCCGCCATGCCACGTTTTACTCGTTGCGTACCTGTTTCTGCCATTGATGTTAGCCTCCCACCGGAATGTTCTATACTCTTGTGCGGATCAACCAGATCCTTTTGAATATGCTTATTGTAAACCACGGATGGCAAAAATGACAACCAATATACTAGGAATTACTCCCCGATTATGGAATAGGATTCATCTTTGCATCATTTTATCCAAGCACATTCTGAAAAATATTGCTGATAAACTGGATAATGCTTCTAAACAGCAGGCGAATCCAGCTTGCTTCTTCCACTTCCTCTGCCGCTACCAGATCCACACCCTGGTTTTTGAAATCCTCGGGCTGGAGAAAATCCGCCTCGGTTACGCCCGGCGCCTGGTAGACGACTTTGCCGACAACCTGTCCTTGCTGAATCGGAGCCGTCAAGTCGCTCTGATAGGTAACGGTTGGCGTCAGCTTCTCTTCTTCGCCAATCTTGGCCAGTATCGAGACGCTGTCAGCCGTCACGGCCGGTACCGTCAGCTCGACGCCTTTCTTCACTTCGGCCGTTTCAAAGCCTTTGATTGCCTGATCTTTATCGTGTTTTTTCACCAGCTTGTAATTGCTGAATCCGTAGTCAAACAACTTCTTGGTCTCGGCAAATCGTTTCAATTCGCCGTCTGCCCCCATCACCACGCTGATCAAACGCATTCCGTCACGCATGGCCGTACCGGTAAAGCAGTGTTTGGCCGCGCTGGTATACCCGGTCTTCAAGCCGTCCACGCCAGGGTACTCGCTGGGCAGGCCGGGCAGCATCCAGTTGTAGTTGGCCTTTTCAAAGTTCTCACGGAACTTGAGGCGGGGAATCTTGGAGTACTCCAGTACCTCCGGGAAGTCGCGGATCAGCGCCCGGGCCAGGATCGCCGCGTCGCGGGCCGACATCATGTTGTCCTGCTTCGTATCCGGAGAATACGGTCCCAATTCATTGGCCGGCAATCCGGTCGACGTGGCAAAGTGGGTGTTGTTCATCCCCAGTTCTTTTGCTTTCTGATTCATCATGTCGACAAAGTTCCGTTCGCTGCCGGCCACCTTTTCGGCCAGCAATGCGGTCGCGTCATTGGCCGAGACAATTGCCATCGCCTTGTACAGATCCTTGACCGTATGTTCTTCTCCCATGTTGAGGTAAACACCGGCCGAGTCGCTGATGCGGGCGATGTAAAAGGCGTATTCGCTTACGGGAACTTTTTCTTCCCACCCGATCTTTCCTTCCTTGATCGCCTCCAATACCAGGTATTCCGTCATCATCTTGGTCATGCTGGCTGGCGGCAGTGGAACATTTTCGTTCATTTTGTACAGGATTTTGCCGGTCGACGCTTCTACGAGAATCGCCGATTTTACTTCAAGCTGCAGGTTGGGCTGGGCCTGAGCAGTCTCGGCCGATACGGTTACAGTCATCCCCGACAACATCGAGGCACAAAGCAGGGCGACGGCCAGACAATACAGGGCAAGTCGCTTTGCGCATTTGTGCAACATCAGTATCACTCTCCCGGTCGTTCGCTTTCTGCGATCTTTATCTCTACATCTTTCCAGTATCTTGGACGCATGACACAACCATAAGTTTACCACAAAACTTTCTTGCGTCAGAGTATTTCTCCCATGGGATTTCTTTACAAAAACAACTCCCTTCCCGTTACCCGGAAAAGGAGTTGATCGCATCAGGAAATCGAGTAGTTCGGAGCTTCTTTGGTAATCTGCACGTCGTGCGGATGGCTTTCCCTCAGTCCGGCACCCGTGATGCGGATAAACCGGGAGTTGTTCTTCAATTCCTCAATGGTTCTCGTGCCGCAGTAGCCCATTCCGGCGCGGAGTCCGCCGATCAGTTGGTACACCACGTCAGCCAGCGGTCCTTTGTAAGGAACACGGCCTTCGATTCCTTCCGGCACCAACTTTTGTTCGTTTTCCTGAAAATAGCGGTCCTTGCTTCCCGCCTTCATTGCCCCGATGGAACCCATGCCGCGGTACACCTTGAACCGGCGTCCCTGGAAGATTTCGAACTCACCGGGACTCTCCTCGGTGCCGGCAAACAGGCTGCCGATCATGACCGCCGAAGCACCGGCGCCAATCGCCTTGGTCAAGTCACCGGAATACTTTATCCCCCCGTCGGCAATGATCGGTATGTTGTACTCCCGCGCTACCGTCGCACAGTCGTAGATCGCCGTAACCTGAGGTACGCCGATCCCGGCCACTACGCGGGTTGTGCAAATGGAACCAGGACCGATTCCCACTTTAACCACGGAAGCCCCTGCCTCAATCAGGTCGCGGGTCGCTTCACCTGTGGCCACGTTCCCGGCAACAATCGTCAGACTGGGATATTGTTTGCGCAGTTCCCGTACCGTTTCAATTACGCCCTTGGAATGACCGTGTGCGGTATCAACGACCAGCATGTCCACTCCAGCGTTGACCAGTGCCTGGGCACGTTCAAACGTATCAGCGGCCACACCTACGGCGGCGCCGCATAACAAACGGCCATGCTTGTCCTTGGCGGCATTGGGGTACTGGATTGCCTTCTCGATATCCTTGATGGTGATCAGGCCCTTCAATACATTGTTTTCGTCCACCAATGGCAGCTTCTCGATCTTGTGCTTTTGCAGGATTTGTTCCGCTTGCTGAAGAGTGGTGCCTACCGGAGCGGTAACCAGGTTCTCTTTGGTCATTACTTCCGATATGGGTGTATTAAAATCGTGGATAAAACGAAGATCGCGGTTTGTGAGGATGCCGACCAGGCGGTTCTCCTTGTCGACGATCGGAACGCCGGAAATCCGATACTTGCCCATCAAGGCATCGGCTTCGGAGACGCTGTGTTCAGGAGTAAGGGAAAATGGATTGGTAATGACGCCGCTCTCAGAGCGTTTGACACGGTCCACTTCACTAGCTTGCTGCTCAATCGACATGTTCTTGTGAATGACACCGATTCCACCCTGCCGTGCTATGGCAATTGCCAATGCGGACTCCGTAACGGTGTCCATCCCGGCGCTAATCAGCGGAATGTTCAGCTTGACGTCATCGCTCAGCGTGGTTGTCACATCGACGTCGCGAGGAAGCACTTCCGACTTGGCCGGAATCAACAGCACATCGTCAAACGTCAACCCTTCTTTGGCGAATTTATGTTCCCACACAGTAAATTGTTCTCCTTTCGCCCCAAAACGTTTTATGGCAAGTGTAGCAAATCGCTTAATTTACTGTCAAGAAACGCTTATATTATTCGGAATTAGGGGGATAATATTGGTTGTGCAGGATGAAATCGCTTGCATTTGATTCATAATAACGAATATTCTGTCACAACAAAGGGTGATTGTCTTTGCACGCTGGATGGGACCCGTTTCAGTACCTGGAGACAGAACCGACAGCGCGGCGGTTTCTGGCCGAAGCGTACGCCGACGCAGGGCTGGAGAACCCGGAACGGCTGGCGTATCAACAAAGCCACCGTTTTCTCTATACCTTAATCCAGGCACGTGCCTGCTACACTGAAGCAGCAGAGAGCAGCCTGTTGATCCAGCCACTGTTGTTGTATTACGGCTGTGTCAATCTGCTAAAAGCCCTGTTGATCACGCGGCAGCCCGACTATCCGCAAAACAGTCGTGAGCTGCAGCACGGCGTAACCACCCGCAAGATCAAGAAAACCACCTATCAACTGCTTGAGGATGAAGTGCGCCCGCAAAAAGAGGGGTTGTTTGCCCGTTTGGTTGGCTGTTTGCACTTGCGGCCGCTTTGCAGCCGTTATACGCTGGCCCAGCTTTTTGCTGTCATGCCAGAGCTGGCGGCCGATTATGCGCGGATTGCCGGAAGCAGCCGCTGGCAAACCATACAGTCGTGTAGTGTCCCGGACGGCCGACAGCTTCTGTTTCACCGCCTGGAAGAGGGGCCTCTTGCCTATTCCAACGAGACTCTGCTGTCTTACTTGAATCGTTTGGCACCAGCAGGCGTCCGCTTTGTACAAGCGGAAGAAACGCCGACCGCTGATAATCAAACAAAGGCGGACTCAAGAGTGATTACGGTTCGGGAAGAAAAGGGAACGGATTTACGGCAGCACCCTCTCTTCGCTCGCCATTCTGCCGACTGTTTTCTGTTTTGGAACGGCTCCGCCGATGAACCTCCACTCCCCGCCTGGGCCGCCCATTACTTGTTGTTGTACGTATTGAGCATGCTGTGCCGCTATGAAACGGAATGGTGGGGCGAATTGGTGCTGTCGCGCACGATGGCAGAGGTGTACCTGGTTGAACGACTGCTCAAACTGCACCAGCAGCGGTTTCCGTCATACATCTATGAGTGGCTTGCCGGACAGGACAGCTATTTCCTCCAGGCGCCCTCGCTGTAAGTATTGCCGGCGTCCCAAATCAAGTACTGATCAATGCCCAGTTCGACGCCTGCCCGTATCTGTGCCAGCACTTCAGGAGGACCATAAGGAATATGTCCGCGCACCCACGTAGCCGTGAAATCCTGATACCACGGGCGGATGATCGCCGTTGGCTGATTATTGGCCCGCAGCACTTCATCTTTCTTCTGCGCGTCAAGCAGTCCATGGCGGATGGTCTGGTACGGATACGCATCAGGAACAGACAGCCCATACGTCCCGTTGGCATAGTGAGACGGGTACATCATCGGACTGATATAATCGACTATCGGTGTAATCAGTTCCCACTTCTGGCCGATACCCATGTCATCGGTGACAGACGGTACCAGTCCGAATATATCTGCGGACACGTACACGTTGTAGGGTTCCAGCTCTTTCTTGGCATAGGCCAGAAAATCGGCTATCACCTGCTGCTTTGGTTTCCCGTTCTGGTTGTAAAAAGCCACTTCCAGATCCACCTGCTTGCCGCTGGACGGAAAGCGGACGTAGTCAAACTGAATCTCTTTAAATCCCTTTTGGGCTGCTTCCTTGGCTATCTCAATATTGTAGTCCCACACCTCTTTGCGGTACGGGTCAATCCACATCACACCCTGTTTGTCACGCCAGATGCCGCCCGTTTTACGCTGCATCGCCCATTCCGTTTTTTTCCCGGCCAAAAACGGGTCCTTAAAACAGACGATGCGGGCAATTGAGTAGACGTGGTTCTCATTGAGCGTATGCACCAATTTGTCCACATCCTGGATAAACGTTGTTCCGTCTGCTCCGGTTTCTTTCACCAGCGGGACCGTCGAACGGTACGTAATTCTTCCTTCGTCTTCCTTCATATCAATGACCATGGCGTTCAATTCCGTTTCATTAACCAGTCTCAGCAACTTTTGAAAATTGCTGTTACCAGCCGACCAACCGGTTAGGTAGATTCCTTTTGCTTTCACCGGGATCTTCATCCGCTCCACCTGAGTTGGTGAGGAAAGCAAAGCATCTTCGCTCCACTCTTCGGCAGGAAGCGCTGATGACAGATTATTCGCATGCTTGGTTTCCTCTTCCCCTGATGCCGCCTGCTGCGAAGGATCCGCCATTTCTTCGGTTGCGGCCGGACCCAAGGTGCACCCTGCCAGTCCAAGTACAAGGACAAGGGAGAGCGTGATTGCAATCAGTCTTTGCGGCCTGCTTCTGTTCGCGGTCATCGTCCAGTCCCCCTGCTGTTCAGTTCGACGGTTTTACATCACCTGTCTGATAAACAAATGTCTGGCCTCCTGCAGATTCACAACGCCGTCGTTTGTTTCGACCATCGGTCGGGTCGGATTGTTTCGATCGGCATAGACAATTTTTCCAATTCTCCCATCGCTTAATTCTACGACAGTTCCGACTGAAAAACGAGTAATGCCGCTGACAAACGTATGCACAATCGTCGGGTCCAGTTTGCCAAAACTGTCAGTAATGAGCTGCTCCACTACCAGATATGGCGAGATTGCTTCCTGATGCAGCCGATTGGAACACATCGCGTGATATACGTCGGCCACCGCCACAATCTTGCTGTACAAGTGCAGTTTCTTGCCGACGAGACCAAGCGGGTAACCGGAGCCGTCTTCCCGCTCGTGATGCTGCAGCGCGGCCAACGCCACTCCCTCGTTTACCCCTTTTGCTTGCTTGATTAATTGGTAGCCGTATATCGTGTGACGCTTCATCTCTTCAAACTCTTCGGCCGTCAGTTTGCCGGGCTTCCACAAGATCCGTGGATCGATTTTGGTTTTGCCGATGTCAACCAGCGTCCCGGCCAAGGCCACCTGCATCCACTCATTTTCCGGAAGATTCAACCATTTTGCCAGGGTGAACGAAATCAGACCGACCGCGATTGCGTGTTCGTAGAGATATTGTTCTGCATTGGTCACTTTGCGCATCGTAATCGCAATGTCCGGGCGTTCCTTTACTTTTTCCAGGAGCGGGGTGATCGTCTGCCGCACTTCGAGAACCGGAACATCCGCTCCTGCCTGTACATTCAGCATCAGGCTGCGAAATTTCTCGACTGCCTTGTCGTAGATCCTGATAATATCGGTCTTCTCCACATTCCTGGCAGCCGAAGGGGCTGTCGAGTCCTGCTGCTCGTCTCGTTTGCCAGTCCTCGCCTTGACGGATGGTTTTTCTTCACGTTCCTCGTCAATGGAAACGTCGATAATCTGAAAGGCCAGCAAAAACTCACGCTCTTTTTCCTCGATGACCGTGCCTTTTGGAAAAAGCAGTCCGCCAAGCGGCGTGTGTACATCTTCTGCCAGTTTAGCCCCCAGAGACAACTGTTTTACAGAGACGATGGGCATCGGCAAACCTCCCGAATAAAAAGACGTTCTTGTCTTCATAGTACCTTGCTCCCAAATATGTGACAATCATCCATGTAGAAAACCAATAAAAATAGGAACAAGGTCCCACCGGGGAATCCCTGTTCCTCCTGATTGCTTATGACTTGTCTTCCTCCCCTTCGTCACCGGCCTGTCCCACGCCGGTTTCATTGCGCTGCACGGCACTATCCGGCTCATCCCCTTCGTTTTCTTCGTTGGCCGGAACTTTGGCCACTGAGCCTACTTCTTCATGATCGGCAAGGCGAATCAGCTTGACGCCCTGCGTGTAACGTCCCATCGTCGAAATGCCTTTAACCTCCAGCCGGATGATGATCCCGGTCGTGGTCACGATCATCAAGTCTTCGTTCGGCTCCACTACTTTCAGACCTACCACGTGACCGCTTCGCTCCGTTACATTGTGTGTCTTGATTCCCTTACCGCCGCGGCTCTGCAGCCGGTACTCGCTGATGGGTGTCCGCTTGCCGTACCCCTTGGCGGTAACAATCAGCACGTCAGCGTTCTCTTTGACTACATCCATGTCGATTACGTCGTCACCAGCGTCCAGCGTGATGCCTTTTACACCGGTAGCGCCGCGGCCCATCGTCCGCACATCTTCTTCGCGGAACCGAACCGACATACCTGATTTTGTGCCCATGATGATCTCCTGGTGACCGTCGGTGAGCCTCACGCCGATCAGTTCATCATCTTCCCGCAAATTGATGGCAAACAGACCGACTTTGCGCACATTCTCATAGGCGGAAAGCTCCGTCTTCTTCACAACACCTTGTTTGGTTGCAAAGAACAGGTACCAGTCCTTGCGGAACTCCTTCACTGGAATGACGGCACTGACATGTTCCCCTTTTTCAATCTGAATCAGATTGATAATCGGAGTACCCTTGGCCGTCCGACCGAGATCGGGGATTTCGTATCCCTTCATGCGGTACACTTTCCCTTTATTGGTAAAAAACATGATGTAGTCATGCGAGTTGACAATATGCAGGTGCTCGACAAAATCGTCGTCTTTCGTCCCGATCCCCTGCACGCCTCGCCCGCCCCGCTTCTGGCTGCGGTAGGTGGAAACCGGCAACCGCTTGATGTAGCCCCTGTGAGTCAGTGTCACGACCACATCTTCTTCCGGAATCAAATCAGCATCTTCGATATTTTCTTCGTTGACCGTGATCACCGTGCGGCGCCCGTCAGCAAACTTTGCCTTGATTTCGCTCAGTTCTTCCCGGATAATCGCATAGATTTTGCTTTCATCGGCAAGAATAGCCCGGTACTCGGCGATTTTGGCAAGCAGCTCCTGGTACTCGTTTTCAATCTTTTCCCGCTCCAAACCGGTCAAGCGCTGCAGACGCATGTCCAGAATTGCCTGTGCCTGATCGTGACTGAGGCCAAACCTGTTCATTAGCCCTTCGCGCGCTTCCTCAGTCGTCTGCGACCCGCGGATCAGGCTGATAATCTCGTCAATATGATCCAGGGCAATGCGCAGGCCCTCCAAAATGTGGGCGCGCGCCTCCGCATGCCGCAGGTCGTATTCGGTACGACGACGGATGATGACCCGCTGATGCTGCAGATAGTGGAAGACCAGATCGCGCAGGTTGAGCACGCGCGGCCGACCGTCGACCAGCGCCAGCATGTTGACGCCAAAAGTGCTCTGCATCTGCGTCTGCTTGAACAGGTTGTTCAGCACCACTTTGGGAATCACGTCGCGACGCAGTTCAATTACAATCCGCATGCCTTTGCGGTCCGACTCGTCGCGCAAATCGGTGATGCCGTCGATCTTTTTCTCGCGAACCAGTTCAGCTATTTTCTCCACAAGTTTGGCTTTATTTACCTGATACGGGATTTCCGTCACGATGATGCTGGATTTTCCGTTGTGCTCTTCAATGACCGTCTTGGCCCGCATCACGATGGAGCCGCGGCCGGTTTCGTAAGCCCGGCGAATCCCGCTGTAGCCGAGGATCTCTCCGGCAGTCGGAAAATCCGGCCCCTTGATAATCTTCATCAGTTCCTGTACCGTGATGTCAGGGTTATCAATCATCGCGGTAATCCCGTCAATTACCTCACCCAGATTGTGCGGCGGGATGTTTGTCGCCATTCCAACCGCAATCCCGGCTGCGCCGTTTACAAGCAGATTGGGAAAACGGGAAGGCAGGACAACCGGTTCTTCCTTGTGTCCGTCATAGTTGGGGACAAAATCAACTGTATCCTTCTCAATGTCACGCAAAAGCTCCAGAGCCAGCTTCGAGAGGCGCGATTCGGTATAGCGCATGGCCGCTGCCGGGTCGCCGTCAATCGAGCCGAAGTTGCCCTGTCCTTCGACCAGCATGTAGCGCATGTTGAAGTCCTGCGCCAGACGCACCATGGTTTCGTATATGGCAGCGTCACCGTGCGGATGATAGTTGGCCATTACTTCACCAACGACGTTGGCCGATTTACGAAACGCCTTGTCCGGTGTAAGGCCCATATCGTGCATCGCGTACAGAATGCGACGATGAACCGGCTTTAGACCGTCCCGTACATCCGGAAGCGCACGGCTGACAATGACGCTCATCGCATAGTCGATGAACGAGTTGCGCATCTCCTGGCTTATATCTACTTTCGGAAACTGAGAGGTAGCTTCTGCCATAGACGATAACCCTCCAACTGGTTTTCAACAATATGTAATTATACCACAAATAACGTGAACACGTCCAAAATCGGGCTTGGTCCCTGGTCAGCCCTATCTTCCGGTAAACAAAAAAAGCTCAGCCGCATTGCAGGTTGATCAAATCGCAACACCTCCATTGGCTGAGCTTTTCTCCATGCAACTCAGATGTCCAGATTGCGCACCTTGAGCGCGTGCGCCTCAATAAACTCGCGGCGCGGTTCCACATCGTCGCCCATCAGTGTCTCAAAGACCATGTCCGCCTCGATTGCATCCTCCAGGCTGACCTGCAGCAATGTGCGTGCTTCCGGATCCATCGTCGTCTCCCACAGCTGTTCCGCGTTCATCTCGCCCAACCCTTTGTAACGCTGTACACTCGGTTTTGGCGTCGGTTTCAGCGAACGGAGAATCTCGTCGCGCTGCCGGTCGTTGTACGCATAGTATAAGGATTTCCCCTGCTTGATGCTGTACAGCGGCGGCTGGGCGATATACACGTAGCCTGCTTCGATCAGCGGCCGCATATAGCGATAGAAGAAGGTTAACAGCAAGGTTCGAATATGCGAACCGTCAACATCGGCGTCGGTCATGATCACAATCTTGTGGTACCGTGCCTTGGAAATGTCAAAATCCTCTCCGATACCTGTCCCCAGCGCAGTGATGATGGCCCGGATTTCATTGTTGGCCAAAATCTTGTCCAGCCGCGATTTTTCCACGTTTAACACTTTTCCGCGCAGCGGCAGAATTGCCTGGAAGTGGCGGTCGCGCCCCAGTTTGGCAGAACCGCCGGCTGAGTCCCCCTCGACCACGAACAGTTCACTTTCCGAAGCGTCTTTGGAAGAACAGTCAGCCAGCTTGCCGGGCAGCGCACTCACTTCCAACGCGCTTTTGCGCCTTGTAAATTCGCGGGCTTTCCGGGCCGCTTCCCGGGCACGCGCCGCCGTTAATGCTTTCTCCACGATTTTTTTGGCGACGGACGGATTTTCCTCCATAAACGTCGTGAACCTGGCGCCAAACACGGACTCCGTCACGCTGCGGGCTTCGGAGTTGCCCAACTTGGTTTTGGTTTGGCCTTCAAACTGCGGTTCCGGGATCTTGACGGAGATAATGGCAGTGATCCCTTCCCGCACATCCTCACCGGACAGATTGGGGTCCTTTTCCTTGAGGAAGTTGAACTTGCGGCAGTAGTCGTTAATCACTTTCGTCAGCGCTGTTTTAAATCCGGCTTCGTGTGTTCCGCCTTCATGCGTGTTGATGTTGTTGGCAAACGAATAGATGTTGCTCACGTAGCTGTCGTTGTACTGCAGCGCTATCTCAACCAAGAGGCCGTCTTTTTCCCCTTCACAGTAAATGACTTCCTCGTGCAGTTTCTCGCGGTTTTTGTTGAGGTATTCAACAAACTGGATAATTCCGCCTTCGTAATAAAATTCTTCCGTTTTCACTGGCTCTACTCTCTCGTCGTGCAGCACGATCCGCAACCCTTTGTTGAGGAAAGCCAGTTCCCGTAGGCGCTTCTGCAGCACCTCATAATCAAATTCAGTCGTTTCCGTAAAAATGGCGGCATCCGGTTTAAACGTCACTTTGGTGCCGGTCTCGTTTGTCTCACCGATGACGGCCAGGTCAGCTTCCGGCACACCGTGGTCAAACCGCATGAAATGAATCTTGCCGTTTTGCTTTACTTCTACTTCCAGCCATTCGGACAAGGCGTTCACCACGGAGCTTCCCACTCCGTGCAGACCGCCAGACACTTTATATCCTCCACCGCCAAACTTGCCGCCGGCGTGGAGGACCGTTAATACGGTTTCCACCGTCGATTTTCCCGTTTTTTCATGAATACCGGTGGGAATCCCCCTCCCGTTGTCAGTGACGGTAACAGAATTGTTCGGGTGGATGTATACATGAATCTCGTCGCAGTAACCGGCCAACGCCTCGTCAATCGAGTTATCGACAATTTCCCAGACCAGATGATGCAGGCCGCGGCTGCTGGTGGAGCCGATGTACATCCCCGGACGTTTGCGGACGGCCTCCAGCCCCTCCAGTACCTGTATCTGACTCGCATCGTAGTTCTGATCTTTTGCCGTAAGTTGTTCCACTACTCTGTCAACTCCTCAAAATCAGTCTGCCCAGCAGGAAAGTGCTCCAAGCTGTTGACGTACTGCGCGCGTCGTTTCAAGGTTAGGGATGATATGGGGGAACAGTAGATTGCATCTTGGGTAATCACGTACGATTTCGTCTCTTCCTGATTAGTATCGACCATTCTTTTGATTTTTCGGTCATCCTCAAGGAATTTTTTTGTGATTTTTGAGCTTTTGACCGATTGATGGTCGATAATGGACACCACGTCCTTGAGGCTGACCACCGTATCTCCGCCAATGTGCAGAAGCACCCCACATCACCCTACCTTTCCGTTGAAATCGTGCCGGCATGCACGTGAAAACGGGCCGCCTGCTTCAGCACCTGATGCTTTAATCCTTCCACACCGGTGCTGGTGACAAACGTCTGTACCTTCGTCTGAATCGTCTCCAGCAGCAGCGTCTGCCGGTGCTCATCCAGTTCGGACAATACGTCATCCAAGAGGAGAATGGGGTATTCCCCCACTTCTTCTTTAATCAATTCTATTTCGGCCAGCTTCAGCGAGAGCGCTGTTGTCCGCTGCTGTCCCTGGGAACCGAAAGCCTGAACATCCACATCGTTGATGCGCAAAGAAAAGTCGTCGCGATGCGGACCAATCAGGGTGCTGCCGCGCATTTTCTCCCGTTCAAACAGCTCTTCCAGCGAGGCCAGCATCACATCACGGGCCTGATCGGGATCCATTCCTTCGACGATTGGCGAGGTGTTTTCGTAATGCAGGCTGAGATTTTCCCTTCCATCGGTGATGCCTGTGTGAATGCTGTTGGCCCACATCTCCAGTTTTCGTAGAAACTCAAACCGCTTTTGTAATAATTTTACCGTTAAATCGGCAAATTGGGTATTCCAAATTGAAATCATCTCTTTGGAGTCGCTTTTTTTCGCGGCCAGATCTTTGAGCAGTTGGTTCCGCTGGGCCAGCACTTTGTTAAAGTTGGTCAGGTAGTACAGGTATGTGGGGGAAACCTGACCGATTTCCATATCAAGAAACCGCCGACGTTGGGCCGGTGCCCCTTTGACGATCGCCAGATCTTCCGGAGCGAACATGACAGCGTTGATCGCTCCGACGTATTCACTCAACTTCCGCTGTTCGAGCCCGTTAATCTTCGCTTTTTTTCCTTTGTTCGTCAGCTGTATCTCCAAACGAACAGATCCGTAGCGCCGTTCCACTTCGCTGCGGATTGTGGCATATTCCGCATCCCAGGCAATCAGTTCCTTGTCTCTGGACGTGCGGTGCGATTTGGCCAGCGCCAGAACGTACATCGACTCCAGGACATTGGTTTTTCCCTGCGCGTTGTTTCCGATGAACAGGTTGATCGGATGATCAAACGACAGGGAAAGCGACGTGTAATTGCGGTAGTTGGTCAGCGATAACTCCCGTAAAAACAAAGTGGCTCCCCTCTCACTGGCGGGTTACTTGATAGGTGCCGAAACCCTCGATTTCCACACGGTCTTGCGGGTAGAGCTTGCGACCCCGGCGGTTGTCCAAGGCGCCGTTTATGCGAATCGGCACCTCGGCGAGCAGGGCTTTTGCCATTCCCCCGGTATCAACGACGCCGGCCAGTTTTAGAAACTGGCCCAGCGTAATGTAATCGGTTCGGATTGGAACTTGTCTCATCTCATACTCCTTTCCGGGCATCAGTAGGTGCGTACTGGCAGGATCAGGTGCAAGATCCAATCATTTTCGGTCGGCTTCAATACAAACGGGCTCATCGACCCGGTAAAGCTGACTTTGATCTCGGCACTTTCCATTGAACGCAGCGCGTCGATCATGTACTTGGCGTTAAACGAAATCCTCAGTTCCTCGCCGCTCAGCGATTGCGGATGTACGATTTCGATTACCTTTCCGATCTCCGGCGCGTTGGAGGAGATTTCGACCGTATTGTTCGCCATGGTGACCAGGCGCACCACGTTGGACTTCCCTTCCCGGCTCAACAGCGAAGCGCGCTCAATCGACTGCAGGAATTCCTTGGCATTCACCACCATGTCGGTTTTGCTGCCTTGCGGGATAATCCGGGACGTATCGGGGTAGGTCCCTTCCAACAGGCGGGAATAAAACAGAATATGCTTGGCCCTTACCATGATTTGATTCTCGCCGACTACAATATCGACTGGATCCTGGCTGTCATCCAAAATTTTAACCAATTCATTGCAGCTCTTACCCGGTACCACCACATTGTGAAAGGAAAGTTCAGGTGAACACTCCACCATCGCTTTGCGGCTGGCCAGACGATGGCTGTCCGTTGATACAAAGGTGAGCTGTCCCTGCTCCAGAGACCACATGATTCCGGTCAGGATCGGCCTCATTTCCGAAGTGGAGGCGGCGAACACCGTTTGTCTGATCATTGCTTTCAAGAGGTCGCCAGGAATACTCAGCACTTTTTCTTCTTCCAACTGCATCAATTGTGGAAACTCGTCTGCATTCATGCCGTTGATCGTGAATTCAGACTGGCCGGAACGAATCAAGGTCACCAGGCGATTGTCTACTTCAAGTTCAATCTCGTCGTTTGGCAGTTTCCGCACGATCTCACTGAAGATACGCGCTGTCAGTACGACACTGCCCGGCCGATGAACGGTTACGCCCCATTCACCTGCTTCTTCAGTCGGAATGTACACCTCAATGGAGAGGTCGGAATCGCTTGCGGTCAGTGTCAGTCCATCCTCGTCAGCCTTTATTTTGATACCTGTCAATATTGGCAGCGTCGTCCTGGCTGAAACTGCTTTCATCACGTGAGATACTGCGTTCGAGAGCTTTTCCCGTTGAACGGTAATGTGCATGTTGTTTACCCCCAGTATCGAGAAGGTTGTTTTAAAAAGTCACCTGCGGTATGTAACCGGTGCGGCATGAGCATAATGAGCTTAATTAGGATTTATATTATTTTTTTAAAACACAACAGAAGCAGTAATAGGCGCTGTGAGTATGTGGATAATCCCGATCAGGTGGATAAAGAGAGCCTATACACATGTGAGTAAGTTGTGTACAGGCTTCCCAAGATGTTCACAGGTTAGTTACCGCTCTTCAGTTTTTCGATCAGGGACTGGATGGTCGTCTGCAACTGAGGATCCGTAAGCAGGGCTTTCGAGATTTTTTCGTGCGCATGGATGACGGTGGTATGGTCTCTACCGCCGAATTCATCGCCAATCTTGGGAAGAGAGGCGTCTGTCAGCTCGCGCGAGAGATACATGGCGATCTGCCGTGGAAAGGCAACCGATTTGGTTCTCTTTTTTGCTTTAAAATCCTCCAGTTTCAGCCCAAACGCTTCACCGACAGCGCGTTGAATATCCATGATCGTAATGACGCGGGGGCGCGAAGAAGGAATGATGTCTTTGAGCGCCTCCGCTGCCAGATTGGCGTCGATATCGCGGTTAATCAGGGAAGAATAGGCGACGACGCGAATCAGGGCACCTTCCAGTTCGCGAATGTTGGTATCGATTTGATTCGCGATATAGATCATCACTTCATTGGGAATATCCAGGTTTTCCGCTTTTGCTTTTTTTCGCAAAATGGCGATGCGCGTCTCCAGATCGGGCGGCTGAATGTCGGTGATCAAGCCCCATTCAAAGCGCGAACGAAGGCGATCCTCCAAGGTCGGTATCTCTTTCGGCGGCCGGTCAGAGGAAATCACAATTTGTTTGCTTTCTTCATGCAGAGCATTGAAGGTATGGAAAAATTCCTCCTGCGTCTGTTCTTTTCCAGCCAGGAACTGAATGTCATCGATCAGCAGCACGTCGACACTTCGGTATTTGTTGCGAAAGTCAACGGTTTTGTTGTCGCGGATCGAGTTGATAAACTCGTTTGTAAACTTTTCAGAAGAAAGATAGACCACTTTGGCCGAAGGATTGTGCTCCAACACGTAATGACCGATTGCATGCATCAAGTGGGTTTTGCCAAGTCCTACGCCGCCGTAAATAAACAGCGGGTTGTACGCTTTGGCCGGCGCTTCCGCCACGGCGAGCGATGCGGCATGAGCGAAGCGGTTCCCGGAACCGATGACGAACGTGTCAAACGTGTATTTTGGGTTTAGGATGCTTGGTGGCTGGTCGTCTCCCGCTGACGGCTGAACCGGTGTCTTGGGATGGGGAACCGGAACTTCATCCGCCAATCCATGGTCGGGATTTTGAGGGACGACAAACTTTACTTTCATATTGATTCCCGTGGTCTCATATAATGTGTCAATGATCAGGGACGAATACCGGGATTCAAGCCAGTCGCGTGCAAATTCATTGGGAGCAGCCACGATCAGAGCATCATCTTCCAGAGTGGTTGCCTTGGTCGCCTTAAGCCAGGTATCGAAGCTGGGTTTGCTAAGTGTTTTTTCGATTTTTGCAAGCACTTTTCGCCAAAGTTCGCTAACGGCGGAGTCCACGAAGCTCCCTCCTTTCTGCCAGCATGTAATTCCCCCATCAACGATTGCGCCCTCTTCAACAAGGGATGTGGATAACTAGACCCGTACAAGTATGGTATCGGCGCAAAAGACGAAAAAAATAAGACATGTATTCGCAACCATGTGAATAATTCATACACAAGATGCAATAACTGTCCACAATATTGTCCACAAGTTGTGGAAAAGTTAATGGAGTTGGAACACTTATACACGGTTCAAAACACAAACATCATATCAAATAAAACGAGCGTTATCAATGGTTTTTTAACGGTTATCCACAAACACAACCACTTGTGTAATGCAGGAATCCACACCCCCAGATTTTGTGCATAATTTGTCGATAGGTGTGTCGAAATGTGAATTGTGAATAATTTTTTGTCCACAGTTTCGGGAAATGAAACAATGGGGATAAGCTGCCGGGTTGGTTCATGGGGAGTCTCTTGACTTTTTGGCCAATCCTTTTTATAATGCGAAAGAATGCCTATCGAGTGAAGCTGTGTCATGGCTTCCTCAACCTATGGAGAGGCTTGATGATTGATAGCAGGACGGAGGTGTAATGAAGAATGAAGCCAACGTTTAATCCAAATAACCGGAAGCGCAAGAAAGACCACGGATTCCGCAAGCGCATGAGCACGAAGAACGGTCGTAAGGTCTTAGCGGCCCGCCGTCGCAAAGGAAGAAAGGTGCTTTCCGCCTAGGCCACAGAATCGCGTGGCCTTTTTTTTCTATTGATTCTGGTCGTAAGCCTTGTGATTTGCGGCGGAAGGGCAACTGCGGCTCCCTTGCTAAGAGGAAAAAAGAGGGCGAATCTAGGGCATACTGGGTGGATGCCGCTCCTTTTTTTTACTATAATTTAGTTGTTAGGGGGATTCGCCTTGCATCGCTCTCATCGTTTGAAAAAAAACGAAGAGTTTCAGATCGTGTTTCAACAGGGGACTTCCTCGGCAAACCGACAATTCGTCGTCTACGTGCTGCCAAAAGAGGGACAAGCGGCGTTCCGGGTCGGGATTTCCGTGAGCAGGAAAATCGGGAATGCCGTCATCCGCAACCGGGTGAAGCGCTACATTCGCGAAGCGATCGCCAGCCTGGAAGAAAAGATTGCCGACACGTACGACTTGGTGGTTATCGCTCGGCAGGGGACAGAGGACATGAAGTACGACGAGCTGCGCCAATCGCTGTTTCACGCCTTGAAACGGGCGAACGTGATCAAGAGGTTTTCCTCACATCAGGAAAAAAAGGTTGATAGAGATGCGTAAACTGTTGATCTGGTTGATTCGGGGATATCAATTGTTTCTCTCTCCATTGAAACCGCCAACATGCCGCTTTGCGCCGACGTGTTCCCATTACGCGTTGGAAGCCATTCACAAACATGGCGTCTGGCGGGGGGGAGCTTTGGCAGTACGACGCATCCTCAAATGTCATCCCTTCCATCCGGGCGGCATCGATCCGGTTCCCGATAAAATAGGCAAGTGTAATAGCTAATGACTTTGCTCAAAAGGAGGAGCATTCCTTTGAATAAACGGATTCGCAACCTGATCCTGCTCGGGGCGCTGATGCTGCTTCTGGCGGGATGTAATGTGACTGATCCCCCCCCGATTAGCGCTGAATCAGAAGGCATTTGGGATCAATTCTTCGTCTGGCCGCTGTATTGGCTGATCAAGGAGTCTGCTTTGCTGCTTGGCGATAACTACGGTCTGGGGATTCTGGTAGCGACGATTATCATTCGTCTGCTCGTCCTGCCGTTGATGGTCAAGCAGATCAAAAGTTCCAAGAAGATGCAGGAACTGCAGCCGGAGATGCAGAAGATCCGCGAAAAGTACAAGAACGATCCGCAAAAGGCGCAGCAGGAAACACTCATGCTGTTCCAGAAGCACAATATCAACCCGCTTGCCGGCTGTCTGCCTCTGCTTGTCCAAATGCCCATCTTGATCGCCTTTTACCACGCGATTATCAGGGCACCGGAGATCAAGGATCATACCTTCCTCTGGATGGCGCTCGGTCAACCTGACCCGTATTACATCCTGCCAATCATGGCGGCTGTCACCACCTACCTGCAGTCCAAGGTGATGGGGGCTGTGGTCCAGAATAATCCGCAGATGCAGATGATGTACGTACTGATGCCGATCATGATTCTGGCCATTGCGGTAACCTTGCCGTCCGCTCTGTCCTTGTACTGGGTATACGGCAACATCTTTACGATTATCCAGACCTATTTCCTTTATCGGGACAAAAACAAGCAGTCCAGTCCTAAAGGAGGAACCGCCAGGTGAAAAAGGTGGTAACCACGGCAAAAACGATTGACGAGGCTGTCGAAAAGGCGCTAAAGGAGCTAAACGTACCGCGCAGCAAGGTGACGATCCGCGTGTTGGAGGAACCCAGCAAAGGATTGTTTGGGCTGATCGGCTCACGGGATGCCAAAGTGGAAGTGGAGTATCGCCATGATCCGGTGGAGGCAGCTCGTGAATTCCTGACAGATGTACTGCATAAGATGAACGTGAATGCACAGATTGAGGTTCATTCCCGGGATGAAGGCGTCTTGTTTGAGATCGTTGGCAAAAACCTGGGAATGGTCATTGGCCGCCACGGTCAAACCCTTGATGCGCTGCAGTACCTGGTTAACCTCGTCGGCAACAAGGGAGCGGATCAGATCGTCCGCATCACGCTCGATGCCGAGAATTACCGCAGCCGGCGAAAAGAAACGCTGGAGAACCTGGCTGAGCGGATCGCCCGAAAGGCGATGCGGACGGGCCGAATCGTCCGGTTGGAGCCAATGTCGGCAGCTGAACGTAAAGTCATTCACTCGTTTTTGCAAAATCGGGAGGATGTTGTCACCTACAGCGAAGGTGAAGAACCTAACCGATATATCGTGGTTGCACCAAAAGAAGTCTGAGTTTCAGGCTTCTTTTTTTACTGTTTCATTCGAGAATGATGTTTAGACTTCCTCCCGCATTTACGAGTTGCGACCTCGGTACAGATCTCGGGCTTGCGGTTCTGAGGGAGGGAATAAAGCAGATTTCCACAGTGGATAATCGGACTGCCCGTTTCTTTCCGTGTAAACAAGAACATACTGTGGATAATTACATGTGTACAGCAACCTGCACCAACGCGGTTGCTGTTCTCTTTACCTGTTATTTATATTGTCAGTGTGCTATTCTAGATAGTTAGAGGATTACTCCGGTACGGAGTTTTCGAGGTGAAAAGAAAGTGGACATGGATACAATTGCCGCCGTCGCCACGCCGATGGGGGAAGGCGGCATTGCCGTGATACGCATCAGCGGCCCTGATGCGATTCCGATTGTGGATAAGGTGTACAAGGGAAAGCATTCGTTATCCGCTGTGGATACACATACCATTCACTACGGCATGTTGATAGATCCCAAGAACGGTGAACGCGTGGAAGAAGTGCTGGTTTCCGTCATGAAAGCGCCGCGTACCTTTACGCGGGAAGACGTGGTGGAAGTAAACTGCCATGGCGGATTTATTTCCGTACAGCGGGTCCTTGATCTGCTGTTGGAGAATGGCGCTCGCCTGGCGGAACCGGGTGAGTTTACCAAGCGCGCTTTTCTTAACGGACGCATTGATTTGGCCCAGGCGGAAGCGGTGATTGACCTGATCCGCTCCAAGACGGATCGGGCGATGAAAGTGGCGCTCTCCCAGGTAGAGGGGAAACTGTCCACGCTGATTCGTTCGCTGCGGCAAAACCTGCTGGAGGCAATGGCCCACATCGAGGTGACGCTGGATTACCCGGAGCACGATGTGGAAGAGGTCACGCAGAACCTGCTATTGACCAAATGCAAAGAGGTCGAGCAGGAGATTGGGCGTCTCTTGCAGACAGCACAGCAGGGCAAGATTTTGCGGGAGGGACTCTCCACGGCAATCGTCGGGCGCCCCAATGTGGGAAAATCGTCTCTGTTGAACAGCCTGGTACAGGAAGAAAAAGCGATTGTCACCGAAATAGCCGGCACAACGCGTGACGTGATCGAAGAGTATGTTAACGTGCGCGGTGTACCGCTGCGGCTGGTAGACACGGCCGGTATCCGTGAAACGGACGATCTGGTCGAGCGGATTGGCGTGGATAAATCGCGAAAGATTTTAAAAGAAGCTGACCTGGTGCTGTTGGTTCTCAATTACAACGAACCGCTGCATGAAGATGACTACCAGCTTTTTGAGATGGTCAAAGGCTTGCAGGTGATCGTGATTATCAATAAGACGGATCTGCCGCAAAAGCTGGAGTTGGAAGAGGTTCAGCGTCGTTTTGCCGGTCATCCGATCGTGATGACGTCGGCCAAGGATCAGACCGGCATTGACCGTTTGGAAGAGGCGATTGCCCGCCTGTTTTTTAGCGGCCAGGTACAGCAGGACGATTACACCTACGTCAGCAATGCCCGTCATATTCATCTGCTGCGGCAGGCTCGGCAGGCAATTGTGGATGCCAAAAACGGGATTGAACAGCAGATGCCGATTGACATGGTGCAGATCGACATCAAGCGAGCTTGGGAGCTGTTGGGCGAAGTTATCGGGGAGAGTGTCGGCGAGGATCTGATTGACCAGATTTTCTCCCAGTTTTGTCTGGGTAAATAGGAGGGAACAAGCATGAAATCGACATACGATGCCGGTTCATTTGACGTGATCGTGATCGGCGCCGGACATGCGGGCTGTGAATCGGCACTGGCGGCGGCACGAATGGGGTTGAGCACGCTGCTGTTGACGATCAACCTGGATGCGGTCGCGTACATGCCGTGCAATCCGTCGGTTGGCGGACCGGCAAAAGGGCACGTCGTCCGCGAAATCGACGCGTTGGGCGGCGAGATGGGCAAGAATACGGACAAGACACATATCCAGATGCGTCTGCTCAATACCGGCAAGGGGCCGGCTGTGCATGCCCTGCGGGCGCAGGCTGACAAGCACGCCTATTCGCGAGAGATGAAGCGGACGATTGAAAGTACCCCCAATCTCATCTTGCGCCAGGCAATGGTGGAAGAATTGATCGTCAACAACGGCGTCTGTGAAGGGGTGATTACGCAAACCGGTGCCCGCTACAAGGCCAAGGCGGTGGTGCTGACCACCGGAACGTACCTGCGGGGCAAGATCATTCTCGGCGAACTGCAGTACGAGAGCGGCCCCAATAACATGCGGCCATCGATCCGTCTCGCTCATCATTTGATGGAACTGGGCTTTGAAATGGTTCGCTTCAAGACCGGAACGCCACCGCGCGTACACAAGAGCACGGTTGATTTTTCCAAGATGGAGATACAGCCGGGGGACCCGGTACCGCGTGCTTTCTCTTACGAGACGACGGAGTTTATCATGGACCAACTCCCCTGCTGGCTGACCTATACCAATCAGCAGACACATGAGATTATCAACAACAATTTGCACCGGGCACCGATGTATTCCGGCATCATTGAAGGGACGGGACCGCGCTACTGTCCGTCGATTGAAGACAAGGTGGTACGCTTTAACGACAAGCCGCGCCACCAGGTGTTTTTGGAACCGGAAGGGCGCCACACCGAAGAGATGTACGTGCAGGGGTTGTCCACCAGTTTACCGGAGGACGTCCAGCTATCCTTGCTGCGCACGATGAACGGGATGGAGCAGGTAGAGATGATGCGCCCGGGTTACGCCATTGAGTACGATGCAATCGTCCCAACCCAGCTTTGGCCGTCGCTGGAGACAAAACTGATTGAAGGACTGTTTACGGCCGGCCAGATCAACGGCACGTCCGGGTATGAGGAAGCGGCGGGGCAAGGTTTGATGGCCGGGATTAACGCCGCCCGCAAAGTGCAGGGCAAGCCCCCGATCATTCTGGGACGCGAGCAGGCCTACATCGGCGTGCTGATTGACGACCTGGTGACAAAAGGGACCAATGAACCGTATCGGCTGCTTACGTCGCGTGCCGAGTATCGACTCTTGCTTCGGCACGATAATGCCGACCTGCGGCTCACTGACATCGGCTACGAGATCGGATTGATCAGTGAAGAACGTTATGCACGTTTCTGCAAAAAACGGGAGATGATCGAACAGGAAAAGGAACGGATCATGAACATCCGTGTCCGCCCTGACAATCCGGTGGTACAAGAGGTTTTGCGGGAAGCTGGAACGCCCGAGCTGACCGAAGTAATCGAACTGGCTCAGCTGCTGCGCCGTCCGGAGCTTACGTATGGGCATATTCGGCGTATTGCACCACCGCCGACAGAGATCCCGCCGGAAGTAGCCGAGCAGGTGGAGATTCAAATCAAATACGACGGGTATATCCGCAAATCACTGCAGCAGGTGGAAAAGATGAAAAAGGTGGAGGAGAAACGAATTCCGCCCGACATCGACTACCACCAGATCACCGGTATGTCCAAAGAAGCGCGTGAAAAAATGGATAAGATCAGGCCGCTCAACATCGGCCAAGCATCGAGGATCTCCGGTGTAAACCCTGCCGACATCTCGGTGCTGATGGTTTATCTGGAACACTACAATCGCGTGGTCGCCAGCACAGCCGATTGACGCGGCAGCGAGCGGCACTTTGGACAAGGAGAGGCATAAATGAGCAAAGAGCAATTCGCGTTGCGACTGGCAGAGCGGGGAATTGCGCTTGAGCCGGGACAAATGGAGCAGTTTGATACGTACTATCGCCTGCTCGTGGAATGGAACAACAAAATGAATCTGACAGCGATCACCGACGAGGATGAAGTGTATTTGAAGCACTTTTACGATTCGCTGACGGCTGCCTTTTTCGTTTCGCTTGCCGGCATCAACAATCTGGCTGACATCGGGTCCGGAGCCGGCTTTCCCAGTTTGCCGCTCAAAATCTGCTTTCCTCATCTGCAGGTGACGATTATTGACTCGCTGCAGAAGCGGATCGGCTTTTTGGAACTATTGACAAAAGAGCTGGGTCTGGATGGCGTGACGGCTGTGCATGCCCGGGCGGAAGATGCCGGTCATGATCCGCAGCTGCGTGAGACGTTTGAGCTGGTGACGGCTCGTGCCGTGGCCCGGCTCAACGTCTTGGCCGAATACTGTCTGCCTTTCGTACGTGTCGGCGGTTACTTTTTGGCGATGAAAGGGGCAAACATCTCCTTCGAACTAAACGAGGCAAAGCAGGCCATCAAGAAGCTTGGCGGCAAAACAGACAGGCTGGAGTCGTTTGAGCTGCCGGACGGTGCCGGGGAGCGAAACATCGTCATCATCGAAAAGGTGACAAGTACGGCCAGAGCGTATCCGCGAAAAGCGGGCGTTCCGGCGAAAAAGCCGCTGCGCTAAAGAAGGCTTTCATTCGCTTAGAGGTATCCAGGCCAGCCGCCGACCCCCGGTGCTCCCGCCGGTATTCTTTTTGTACATAATGAAGAAAGTGTCGGCGGCATATAGATACTGATAACTCTTTGCACTGCCGAGAGGAGGCCGGAAAACGATGAACTCACTGTTCGAAACGTTTTTTCCACCTGAGCTGCCGACAATCTTGCTGCGGTTGTCACTCGCATTTGTTGCGGGAGCGATCATGGGGTTGGAGCGAGAATGGTTTTATCGGGATGTCCATCGTCAGAAAGCAGCGGGTTTTCGTACCTACAGCCTGGTCTGTTTTGGTTCGTGCCTGTTTGGTTTGGCCTCCATCTACGGGTTTTCATCCACAGGTGTTAACAATGATCCGGGCCGTGTGGCGGCGCAGGTCGTTACCGGTATGGGCTTTCTGGGAGCGGGAGCAATTCTGAAGTACAATGGCGAAGTGAAAGGCTTGACTACAGCCGCCGGCATGTGGGTGGCCTCTGCCATCGGTCTGCTGTTCAGCGCCGGCATGTACGTAACGGCCATTATTGCCGCTTTTTTTGCTTACCTTACCCTTGACTTTCACCGTCTTTTTCCGCGCTTCTTTTCGTACTATGTGGATGATGGGGATGGAGAAGAAAACGGAGAGAAAGGAAAACCGCAGCAGGCAAAAGAGAAGAAACAAGAGGATGGTGCATAGTTGTTTCACGTGAAACAATATGCGGAATTTGTTGGTCAGCCGAAGCGGCTCGTCAGCGAAAAGCAGTGAGGAGGCAGTTGGCAGGGATACATGTTCCCGCTGATTGAGACTGTACGCATCGCGGCCCTTATCCGACACATTTTAATAGAAGGATTTGTTACCTCAAATGCAGAATATCTCTTTTCAGACGGAACAATAGAAGTGGGGGATTTGGTATGGCCGTAAAAGACCAGTTTTCTCGTTTGTTCGGCTTTACGGACAAAACGGAGAACGAAGAGATACGACAGATACCTGTTGACGAGATAGTGCCTAATCCCTATCAACCGCGAACGATTTTTGACGATGAAAAGCTGGAAGAATTGTGTCAAACGATTCGTACGCATGGTTTGATTCAACCGATCGTCGTCCGTATTCGTGACAATCGCTATGAATTGATCGCCGGAGAGCGCCGCTGGCGAGCGAGCAAAAAACTGGGAATGTCGCGAATTCCAGCCATCATCAAGGAGTTTAACGATACGCAGACCGCTTCGATTGCCTTGATCGAGAACCTGCAGCGAGAAGGGTTGACGGCGATCGAAGAGGCTTTGGCCTACCAGAAGCTGCTTGAACTGCACAACTTGACGCAGGAGAGTTTGGCTCAGCGGCTTGGAAAAGGACAATCGACGATCGCCAACAAACTGCGGCTGCTTAGCCTGCCGCAGCCGATTCAGGATGCGCTGTTGAACCGGACAATTACGGAGCGGCATGCACGGGCTTTGATTCCACTAAAAGATCAGGAACTGCAGCTGCGGACGCTTAAGGAACTCCTGGAGCGGGAGTGGAACGTCAAACAGACCGAACAGCGTGTCAAGCAGCTGCTGGAACAAGACCAGCAGTCGCCGGAAAAGGAGCGCAAACCGCGGCTGAAAGCTTTCTCCCGTGACGCTCGCATCGCTATCAATACAGTCCGTCAGTCCATTGAGATGGTACGAAAGACGGGGTTGGCGCTGGAGACAAACGAGGAGGATTGCGAAGAATACTACCAGTTTACCATTCGCATCCCGAAACGTCGCAACAGGTAACACAGGCCGGGCCATTCTTCCCATTTCATTCAATGGCTTTGTTTGGTACTGCAAAGGTATACGAAAGGCAAACAGGGACGTCCTCACGGCAATGAGCAGAGGGCACTCCCTGCCGCGGCGAACTCCGCCGCCTTTCTTTTTCTGCTGGGGAGGGCAGCTGGTTGAAGGCTGTTTTTGAAGAATCATACTACTTTTTCACAGGTGGTTGGAGTAAAATAGAGCCGGGTGTCTGTACAAGGGGTGTGCAGACATGGAGATTTGACAAATGAGGTGGAGAAGTTGGGGAAAGTTATTGCAGTTGCTAATCAGAAAGGTGGCGTAGGTAAGACGACAACGGCCGTCAACCTGAGCGCATGCCTTGCTTCTCTCGGAAAAAAAGTGCTGCTTGTCGATACGGATCCCCAAGGAAATGCGACAAGCGGGATTGGCATCAACAAGGCAGACGTTCGTTACTGCATTTACGATGTCTTGATCAATGACATTAACCCACTGGAAACCACGTTACCTACGGAAATAGACGGGCTGAACATCATTCCAGCGACGATCCAACTGGCGGGGGCGGAGATTGAACTGGTCCCGACCCTTTCCCGCGAAGTCAGATTAAAGAAGGCGCTGGAAGTGATTAAGGATAAGTTTGACTACGTGATCATTGACTGTCCTCCTTCCTTGGGAATTTTGACCGTTAACTCACTGACCGCATCGGATTCTGTTTTGATTCCGATTCAGTGCGAGTTCTATGCGTTGGAAGGGCTAAGCCAGCTGCTGAACACAATTCGTCTGGTACAGAAACATCTCAATTCTTCCTTGACGATTGAAGGGGTGCTGCTGACCATGCTGGATGCACGCACCAACCTGGGAATTCAAGTGATTGAGGAAGTAAAGAAGTACTTCCAGGAAAAAGTGTACCGTACCATAATCCCGCGAAATGTACGCTTGAGCGAAGCGCCTTCTCATGGACAGCCAATCATCAGCTATGATCCGCGTTCCAGGGGGGCAGAAGTGTATACCGACTTGGCAAAGGAAGTGGTCGGGATATGAGCAAGCGATTGGGGAAGGGATTAAATGCGCTGTTTCCGATGGAAGAAGGAGATCACGTGACAGAGATCGGAGTGGCAGAGATTCGTCCCAACCCGTACCAACCGCGCAAAGAGTTTGAACCGGATGCGCTGAGAGAGTTGGCCGAGTCGATTAAAGTACACGGCATTATCCAACCACTGATCGTCCGCAAGAGCATCAAGGGGTATGAGCTGGTTGCCGGTGAGCGAAGACTCCGGGCGGCAAAAGAAGTGGGCTTGGCAAAAGTGCCTGTCGTAATCAAGGCGTACACGGATCAGCAGTTGATGGAAATTGCCTTGATTGAAAACCTGCAGCGGGAGAATTTGAACCCGATCGAAGAAGCAGAAGCATATCAGAAGCTGATTGACCACTGTTCCTACACACAGGATGAACTGGCGCGAAAAGTGGGTAAGAGCCGGCCCCATGTGGCCAACATGCTGCGCTTGCTGCAGCTTCCCGACCGGATTCGAGGACTGGTGTCCAGCTCGGCTTTGTCGATGGGGCATGCCAGAGCCATTTTGCCGATTGAAGACCCGGCACTGCAGTGGCAGTTGGCCAACGATGTAATCAACCAGCAGCTAAGCGTACGCCAACTGGAAGAACTGGTGAAGCAGTTGTATGTTTCACGTGAAACAAAACCAAAGGCAAAAAAAGTCGTGAAGAAAGAACCGATTATCCAACAGATGGAGGAGCGGCTTCGTTCCCGTTTTGGCACACTGGTGCAGATCAAAACAGGAACTAGGAAAGGGAAGATTGAAATCGAGTTTTACTCCAACGACGATTTGGAACGGATCCTGGAACTGCTCGACAGTTAAATGAAAAGGGAAGGAGGGACGATCATTGTCGTTAATTTATTTGGATAATGCCGCATCCACTTGGCCCAAACCTCCGGGCGTCAAACAAATGATGGCGGAAGTGATCGATCAGTATGCTGCCAATCCTGGCAGAGGCGGGCATACGCTGGCAATGAAGGCCAGCAAAATTCTGTTTCGGACACGCATGCAGCTATCGCGGTTGTTTGGGATTAAAAACCCGAATGACCTCTTTTTTTACATGAATGCGACCCAGGCACTTAACCAGGCAATCAAGGGTTATGTAAATGAAGGGGATCATGTCATCACGTCTTCGATCGAACACAACTCGGTACGGCGGCCGCTGGAGTATTTGCGGCGGGAGAAGCAGGTCGAGGTTACCTATGTTCAGCCGCGAGAGGATCAATTGTTTTACGCGGAGGATTTTGCCAAGGCTGTTCGATCCAATACCAAGCTGATCGTGACCAGTCACGCATCCAACCTGACCGGCTTGATCCTGCCGGTAGGAGAGATTGGCGCCTGTGCACGCGCCAAAGGCATCGCCTTTTTGGTGGATGCCTCGCAAACCGCCGGGATTTTGCCAATCGACGTGGAAGCAATGGGGATTAGCATGTTGGCCTTTCCGGGACACAAAGGGTTGTACGGACCCCAAGGGACCGGAGGGCTCTATGTCAGCAGTGAAATTGACCTGGAACCGCTGATTCACGGTGGCACAGGCAGTCAATCGGAAGCGATTGACCAGCCTGCGACCAGACCAGACCGTTTTGAAGCAGGGACGGTAAATACGGTCGGACTGGCCGGGCTGTTGGCCGGGGTGGAATTTGTTCTGGAAAAAGGGGTGGAGCAAATCCACCAGCACGAGTGGAATCTGACGCAAAAAACGATTCGACTTCTGCAAGAGATTCCGGGTGTGGAGGTATATGGTCCCGATCTTTCCGTGGAACGGGTTGGCGTAGTAGCGTGCAACATCAACGGGGCCGATGCTTCTGAAGTCTCTTTCATTCTCGATCAGCAGTACGGCATTGCCACGCGGGCGGGGTATCACTGTACACCGCTTGGCCACGAAACATTCGGTACAATCAACCGGGGGGCTGTCCGAGCCAGTTTTGGCGTGTTTAACACGGATCAGGATGTGGAGCAGTTCGTGCAGGCGATGCAGGAGATTGCATCGGCCTTTCGTTCGTAGCAGTCAGTATTGAGAAGCAGTAATAAAAAGTAAGCTTTTCTGGTGTAGGATGTGTGCTGCACTTGTTCGCGTGCCGATCTGACCGCTGGGAATGCTTGCTGGCTGTTCTGAGGAAATGCGATCTTTACAGAAAAATTACCAGCTCTTTTGGAGGAGTGGAACGATGTTGACGGGAACGATCGTCAATGCAGCAGCAATCCTGGCCGGTTCGTTAATCGGACGTTTTTTGACAGGGATTCCGGAAGGCATGCGCCAGACCGTGATGCAGGGGATCGGTTTGGCCGTAATCTTGTTGGGACTGCAGATGGGTTTGCAGACACAAAACTTTCTGTTGCTGGTAGCCAGTCTGGTGTTGGGAGCCATGATCGGAGAAGCGCTCCGGATTGAATTCCGCCTGCAGCAGGCGGGAGCGTGGCTGGAGAGAAAAGTAGGGGGAGACAAAAAAGAAGGAAGTATTGCCAACGGTTTTGTCACCGCCACGTTGGTCTATTGCATCGGGGCCATGGCGGTATTGGGCGCTTTGGACAGCGGGCTGCGGGACAATCACGACATCTTGTATACCAAAGCGATGCTGGACGGATTTTCGGCCATTATTTTTACCTCCACGCTAGGCATTGGTGTTGCCTTTTCAGCCATCCCCGTGTTTTTGTACCAGGGGGCGATCGCTTTGCTCTCGACACAAATCTATGTTTTCCTTGGCAAGGAACTGCTGGATGCGATGCTGGTGGAGGTAACAGCCACCGGTGGTCTGTTGATCGTGGCGATCGGAATCAATATTTTGGAACTGCGTAAAATAAACGTGGCCAACATGCTGCCTGCCATCGTGGTGGCCGCCGCCGCAGTTCCACTGCTGAAATGGATCAACGGGTTGTTTTCGTTATAGAACAAGGTTTATCTGTTTGGGCCGGATGAGTACGGGCAAATGGCAGCAAAAGAGAGAAAGCCAGTTACCAAGACTGCTGCTGGAAGACAGACAGTTTGGAGGGGATGGTATCGGTATCCCCTTTCTCCAGGGCGCAAACCGTAGAGGCGAGAAAGAGCGATCTGGCAATGACTTCTGCCATCTCCATCACCACGTACAGGCGTGTGTTTTGCAGTACAAAATATTCCATAAATCCGCCCACGTTGACGATCCCTGTGATGTGAAAGGTACCGACAGCAGGCAGCTCTTTCTTCACACCGGCACCCGGTTTCAGCGGTCCATCCCCTACCGTGATGGAACCGATATTGCTGTACTGGCCAAGACAGGCGTCAACGGCGATTGTCAGCCGGTTGGGGTGCTTTTCTGCAATTTCCTCCAACTTTTCTGCCAGGTTGACTGCGTGTACGGGGTCCTGCAAGGTACCGTAGACGTGTAAATGTTTGGGACAATACGCTTGCAGCTTACTGCCCACCAGCGGTCCCAGTGAATCACCGGTGGAGCGATCCGTTCCGATGCAGACAATCACTGCATCCTGATGATCGTGCTTGCAGCGAAGGCGATGAGTCAGATGGCGGGATAGCTGCTGTACAGCCGATTCCTCCTGATAGGCAACTTTAAAAGGCGGGGGCGAAAAGTGGAGAAGGTCATCTGTTTGTCTCATGAATACCTCCGAACAAAAAGAAAATAAAGTATTCACAGTATATGTCTGCCCACACGTTCTTATACCTGCTTTCATGGAAGGGACAGCCTCTGGATGACATGTGAGGGACCAGCGGCTGCCGGCCTGTACGGCACTGGCGTCGAGACAGAGGAAGCGTTACAATAGGATATGCTTTTTTCTTACTCTTTTACGGATAGGGATTCCTTGACTCTTGCGGATCAGGCTGGTCGTCAACAGTGAGGAGGGAGCGGAAACATGAAAGCAGGGGATACGGTGTTGATCGCTTTTGATTCCACACAGCAGGCATTAAGGGCCGAAATGCTGCTGGAGTATGCCGATATCGAGATTGACACCAGACCAACCCCAAAGGAAGTCACCGCAGGGTGCGCCCTCTCTATCGAGTTTCCTTTTACACAATATGGTCAAGCCCGTGAAATTATTCGCAGTCAACAGGTAGAGATTCGCGGGTATTTTCGATTGTTTGACGGTCAGTACAAAGCAATTGATGAAACAGGACAACGGTGTAGGGAGTAGGAGGGAAAACATTTGCTGAAGGCATTGGTAGAGCAGGCATACAACTACGTGTCCGATCCGGATGTATGGGTTGCGATAGGGACTGCTTTGGTCAGGATTATCCTCATACTGATTGCTGCACGGATTGCCGTTGCCATTATTACGGTTGCCGTCAATCGCATCTTTACACAGCGTAAAGGCGGCAAACTGCAATTGGAACAACGTCGGATCGATACGTTACGGGTTTTGGTCAACAATGTGGCTCGCTACACGATATACTTTTTGGCGATTTTGCTGGTGTTGAAAGAGTTGAATTTCGATCTGCAGCCGGTTTTGGTCAGTGCCGGGGTTTTGGGGCTGGCTGTCGGGTTCGGAGCACAGAGCCTGGTACGCGACGTGATCACCGGGTTTTTTATCATCTTTGAAGACCAGTTTGCCGTAGGAGATGTCGTGACGATCAATCAGTTGACAGGCACAGTGCAGGAAATCGGCCTTCGGATCACCAAAATCAAAAGCTGGACGGGCGAAGTTCACATTTTTCCCAATGGCAGCATCAATCAGGTGACCAATTATTCCGTGCAAAACTCGATTGCGGTAGTAGATGTATCAGTGGCCTACGAAGAAGATCTCGACTACGTGCAGCAGGTTCTGCGTGAGGTGGCGAAAAAAGCCGACCAGGAGAACGATGACATCGTAAAAGAGCCGGAAGTGCTTGGGGTACAAGGATTTGGCGCCTCTGAAGTTGTCATCCGCGTCATTGCCGAATGTAAACCCATGACTCACCACGCCATCACGCGCAAACTGCGTGCCATGATCAAGGAAGAGTTCGATTCCCGAGGGATCGAGATCCCGTATCCAAAAATGGTGCACATCCAGCCGGGAAAACAACGTGCGCAGGGGTGAGAGTTATTAAATGGAACGAAAACAGTTTGGTTTAGGTGACATCGTGCAGATGAAGAAGCAGCATCCGTGCGGCACCAACGCCTGGAAGGTGATCCGGATGGGCATGGACATCCGCATTAAGTGTACAGGTTGTCAGCACAGCGTCATGCTGCCGCGGTTGGAGTTTGAGAAAAAAATGAAAAAAGTACTGGTGTCGGCGAAAGAGAGCGAGCAATCGGATGAAAACCGGTGAAGAAAGAAAGAAGAGGATGCGCCACTGGCGAGGCCGCATCCTTTTTGTGTGGGGCGTAACAGGGATAGAGGGGCTGCGCGGTTATGTTCAAAAACATACCCGTGGGGAGTCGGTTTCCTGCCTTAATGAAGAAACCGGAAGATATGTGGGGGATTAGTCTTTGGAAGCACCAATGATAACCAGGAGAATAAACAGCACCAACACGATCACAAAATCGTCAAAAAAGTCGCCGTTGAAAAGACCCACGAATGAACACCTCCTCTCCAATATTCACTAACTATGCTATGTGTCGTGGGGCAGGGCGGTCTGGGCAGGTGTCTATATCAGCCAAAGAAAAATGGCTGTTGACAAAAGAGGAAAAAGGTGAGGAAAACGGGAAGGTTATTCACAGCTTGTCCACAGAAAATGTGGATAATTGCATTTGGATTGCAGACATAGGTCGCGGCTTCACAAACGGTCGACTGTTTTTCTTGCAATCCCCTTTAACTATCGGTATTATCCAAAATAGCGACTAGGATAAGGAGTGTACCATTCTATGCGATCTTGCGGGATTGTAGGCCTGCCTAACATCTGAGTAGTTAAAGAGAATTCCAGTTGATCGT
>JACDOF010000010.1 GCA_017656235.1 Brevibacillus sp. | reverse complement strand
TCCTTTAGGTTTACTTTACCAGTTTGGTTGTTCGTAGAGAAGCCTAACAGTACAGATATGGAGTTGAAAGGGATATGCTTTTCTCCCGTATTACACTATTAATAGTTCTTTTACTATATCCAAGTATGTTTAGTAGTGGGGCTATAAAGTCTTCCCTAACATCCATTTCATTCCAATTAGTAAAATCCTGATTCTCCCAATATTTAATAAATTGAATATCATTTTCATTTAATTCCATATTTACCACCCCGATGAGTATATAAGGATGACAACGAAATAAAAGGGAAGAACTTATCCCTAAAGAACCATTTTACTTTATTATTGCGTTTTGGTGTACTATATCAAAGTCTAAAAAGTCACATCTGCACCATGCAACGATATTAAGGTTCTACTGAGAGAACGAAAATATGTCAATTTCAACATTTTTTTTTGGAAAAATGGGGAGTGGGGCGGACCGTGTGTATACATCTTATCTTTGTATTGGGCAACTAATCTATCTGTGTTCAAATATTTTTAGCAATAGATAAAACTAAAATTTTCATTTATTAGTTTTGGTTAATAATTAATAGTCCATAGCGAGTGAGTTATTCTTCTCCCCCCGCCCGCTTCGCAGGCGGGGGGCTATGTGAAGATAGGAACACTGAGCATTCCCCCTTGTAAAAAAGGGGAATGAACTAGGCTATGTGAGGATGAGGTTTCCAGAGCCTACGAGACATCAGACGCACCCAGGTGTAGCTTTACTGCGTGGATGGCATCATTCCATCACTCTGTCAAGATTCCCTGCCAATTAGGCACTACGACGGGGCCACTCATTGGAGTGGTATCTGGGAATAGGCAATGTGCCTCTAACGCACGATACACCGATGATGAGTCGGGCCGGTTCTTTAACGTGTGCTACCGAAAAACCACGTGAAAAACTATAATAATCCAATAGAACAAATCATTTTTCGCAATCATTCCGTTTCTGAACTTTGCTCAACTTCAAAAATCGTACAAATCAATAACTCCATGATTTCCTGCAATGTTTGCTCACCGCTAAACAACCTTTTTGTCATCCTGTTCCACCTCCGCAACGACTTCTGGAAAATTTTCATCGGGATATTTCTTAGCCACCCCGCCCGCCATCCGAAAAGTTGCTATTTCTAGGCATCGGGCGGGGTAATTCATCAACGGAATCAGCTTCAAAATGTGAACATCCCTCTATCAGCCTGATACGAAGTCGCAAGCAAAAAATCCAGCGTTTAATATCAAACTGGATTGTTGGTAGCACGTTTCGTATGAGGCTCATAGGAGGGGCTAATGATGAAATGTGCAGTTTATGCCCGTGTGAGCACGGAGATGAAAAGTCAATTGGACAGTCTGGAAAATCAACTGACGTTCTTTGAAAACTTCATAAGGGAAAAAGGCTGGGAATTGGTCAAAACCTATGCGGATGAAGGCAAAAGCGGCACAAGTACGGTCAAACGTGTAGAGCTTCAAAAACTCATGAAAGACGCAGAGCAACGAAAATTTGAGATTGTTCTCATCAAATCCGTTTCAAGGTGGGCAAGGGATACGGTGGACTCGATTCTCTTGGTCAGACAACTCATGAGTTTTGGTATTCGGGTCATGTCCGTTGAGGACAATTTCGATTCCTTTGACGATGGAGCAGAATTCAAACTAGCCATCTATTCAGCGCTTGCCCAACAGGAAAGCGACACCATTTCCAAACGGGTGAAATTTGGGATTTCCGTCAAGTCGCGGGAAGGCAAATTTCACGGCAGTCTCCCCCCATATGGCTATGAAAAGGTGAAAGGCAAGCTGGAACTTCATCCGATTCACTCGCAAACCGTCCGACATATTTTTGATCTGTATTTACGGGAAGGCTGGGGCATGCAGAAGATCGCCAATTACCTGACCGCTAAGAAATTCCCTACCCCGCGCGCAGTAGCGGGAGCCAAAAACGCTGGGGACAAATGGCAATACTCTAGCGTGAAATTGATTCTGACCAATCCTCACTATACGGGGGATTTGGTACAAGGCCGTTCTAAGACGGACGGGAAAGACAAGATATTTATGCAAAAGAAGGGCTACAAAAAGCGGCTAAAGAACAAACAGGATGAATGGATTGTCATTCCTGACGCCCACCCCGCTATCATTTCGCGGGAAGAGTTTCAGGAAGTGCAGGAGAAGATCAGCAAAAAGGGAGAAAAAATCTTTCGCGGGCGCGGGAAAAAGGCGCTGTTTGCACGGTTGGCTTTCTGTGCGGATTGCGGCGCGGGGATGAACTACAAAAACGACCGAAAAGGCTATGTCTGTGCCACATACCAGAAAAACGGCAAGCAAAAATGCCAGTCCCATTACATCAAACATTCAGACCTAAAGGACAAGGTACTGGCTGATTTGCGGGACTTGGCAACCGATTCTCTAAACATGAAGGCTTTGCTGGATATAGCCTTGAAAAGAGCGGGGACAAAGAAACTTGAAGCTATGGAAGAATTAAAAAGGGTAGAACGGGAAATTGAATCCCTGCAAGCAGAAAAAAGGGAACTGCTTCGCTTGCTCACCCGCCAAGTCATCACGCAACGTGACTATGAAGAACAGTATCAACTCATCAACAACGAACAAACCGCGTTGGAGCAACAAAAGCGTGCATTAGAAGATACTCTCTCGAAAGAAGTTGACACAGAAACAAACATACACGCTTTCCAAGCGGAAATTCAGCGTTTTATCAGCCTTCAGTTCGATAACGAAGAAACGCTTCGGCACGTCCTGCACAGACTCATCGACCGTGTAGAAGTGTCGGCGGACGGACAGATCACCATCCATTACAATTTCAAAAATCCAATACAAAAGGGAGCCTAGCTTTAAGCTCCCTTTCTCACCATCAATATTACGCACTCCACATGCCCCGTATGCGGAAACATGTCCACCGGCTGCACCTCTTTTATCACATAACCATCCGCAAGCACTTTCAAGTCACGGGCCAGGGTAGACGGATTACAGGAGACGTACACCACCCGCTGCGGCCTCATCTGCAGGATCGTCGTCAGCAGCGCCTCGTCGCAGCCTTTGCGTGGAGGGTCGACGACGATGACATCCGGGGAAATCCCCTGTTCTTTCCACGCCGGGATGACCTCCTCTGCCGCCCCCGCTTCAAACGTCACATTGCTCAACCCGTTCAGTTCAGCGTTTTTCCTGGCGTCCCTGATCGCTTCCGGCACGATCTCCACGCCGTACACGCGGCCTGCCTTCCGGGCCAGAAACAACGAGATCGTCCCGATGCCGCAGTAGGCGTCGATGACTGTTTCGCTGCCGGTCAGTCCGGCATATTCCAGGGTCTTGTTGTACAAAACCTCTGTCTGTAGCGGATTCACCTGGTAAAACGAGCGGGCGGAAATGGCGAACTTGATCGGGCCGATGTAGTCGTAGATCACGTCATTGCCCCAGAGGGTATACGTCTGATCGCCAAAGATCACATTGGTGCGGCGCGGATTGATGTTTTGCACGATGCTGGTTACGCCCGGCACCTCCCGGCGAATTGCCTCGATCAGCAGATCGCGGTTGGGGATAAACGTTTCCGTCGTAATCAGCACGACCATGATCTCGCCTGTTCTGACCCCTACCTTGGTTACCACATGACGGAGCAGTCCGGTATGACGGACTTCGTCGTACGGTTGGATTCCCAGGCGGCCAGCCAGCCGTTTCACGACAGCAACGACCGCATCGCTGGCCTCGTGCTGAATCAGGCAGCGGTCGATGTCGATGATCGTGTGTGAGCGCTCGGCATAAAAGCCGCCGACCAACCCGCCGTCCTGCTCGCCGATTGGCACCTGTGCCTTGTTGCGATAGCGCCATGGATCATTCATCCCGATGGTCGGATGGACAACAAGACCATGCCCTGTTGTTCCGTCATCCGCCACCGCAAATCCGCCAATTCTCTCCAGATTGTCGATCACGATCTGCCGCTTGTGACGCAGTTGCTCTTCATAGGCGAGGTGCTGCAGGGAACAGCCGCCGCAGCGGTCAAACACCGGACAGGGCGGCTTTGTCCGGTGCTCTGCTCGCTTCACGATCTTAAGCAGGCGGGCGAATCCGTACTTCTTCTTTACATGCTCCACCTGTGCGCGCACCCGCTCCCCTGCCAGCGCCTGCGGGATAAACAGGGTGTATCCCTCAAACCGTCCGACACCCGCTCCCTCATGGGTGAGTCCGGTTATATCAACATCGACAATTTGGCCAACTTCAACAGGAAGCTCCTGGCCACCCGGAGCTTTGTTTGCTTTGTTTGCTGCGTTTTCAGCTTTCTTCGCTTGATGGGTTTGTTTCATCCGCTTTTTCTTGTTCGACTTTGCCACTCGTCCGCTAACTCCTTTTTCCCAAAAAAGCTGTCCGCACCCCCGCAAGAAAAAAGGCGACCCCTTCTAGAGTGCCTTCCACCTTGCAGGAAACGAGATCCTACCGAATACTATATCACCGAATAAGGGGAAATACGACTGCTTCACTTCTCCCCGTCTACGGCACAAATACTTCGAGATGGCCGGGCAGCGCCCGGCACTCGCAGGGAAGCTGTCCCCCCAGTTCGCCGTCCAGATTGAGATGAACCTCACCGGGGTCGCTGGCCACGGCTTTCAGATAATCGGTCTGAAAGTACAGGATGCGGGGATCCTTGATGTGTTCCCCCTTGATTGCCAGAGTGGCCAGGCGGATAAAGTCGGGCAAACTGGTTTTTTTCAATACCAGGCAGTCCAACAGGCCGTCCGAGAGACTGGCGTTTGGGGCCAGACGGTCGAATCCCCCTACGGCGTGGCTGTTGGCAACGAGAAACAGCATGATTTCGTCGTCAATCACCACCCTGTCGCGTGTCTGCAGGCGCATCCGCGTTGGGCGAATCGAAGGCAGTTTCTCAATTCCCTTGACATAGTAGGCGAGCTGGCCGAGCATCGTCTTCAGCTTGCTTGGCACCTCGTAGGTCAGCTCGGTTAACGACCCGCCACCGGCGATATTGATAAAATAACGGTCATTTACCCGCCCCAGGTCAATCCGCTGTTTACGGCCTCTGGCAATAATCTCACACGACTGGCCAATGGAGCGGGGGATGCCCAGGGCACGAGCAAAGTCGTTGGACGTCCCGCAGGGGATAATGCCCAGCGCCGGACGGTGTTTCTTTTCCGCCATTCCATTCACAACCTCGTAAATGGTTCCGTCTCCTCCGGCAGCGATGATGACATCGAAGCCTCGGGCCACTGCGCGCTCCGCTTCCTCCGTTGCGTCGTTTTTTCCCTTCGTCGCATGACAGGATGTCTCATAGCCCGCCCCCTCCAGGAAATCGAGGATGTCCGGCAGCCGCCGCCGCACCAATTCGCGTCCTGATGAAGGATTGTAGATGATTCTGGCCCGCTTCATGTACGTCCCCCTTCCGTCCCTCATTCTGTGTTCTCTTTCTTCATCATATCCTGTATTTCCAACTTTGGGAATTGCTATGCTCACACGGAATATTCTCTATGTCCCTCCACCATGCTCCATGGTAAGATGAATAAAAGATGAAATGAACGGCAGGAGAGGATGACAATGGGTCAAAAAAAAATTGCGGGTGTTGACATTGGCGGTACGTCGATTAAAGTGGCGCTGCTTTCCTTTGAGGGGGAGATTGTGCGCAAGACACAAGTGCCTACCCCCGTATCGGCAGGAGAAGACGGCGTAATGGCCAAAATCGTGGAGACGGTTGACCATCTGCTGGCCGAAGAAGGGCAGAGCCGAAACGAATTGGCGGGAATCGGCATGGGAGTACCGGGACCGGTCGACGAAGCGACAGGGCATGTGTACCAGGCAGTCAATCTCGGATGGAGAGACACGCCGCTCAAACAAAAAATGGAGCAGCTTGGCGGTGTCCCGGTCTGGGTTGACAACGATGCCAACACCGCTGCATTGGGAGAAATGTGGCGCGGTGCAGGGCAGGGGGCCAAGAACATGGTGGCGATCACACTCGGTACCGGTGTCGGCGGCGGGGTGATTGTAAACGGCCAGATCGTGCACGGAGTCCGAGGAGTCGGCGGTGAGATCGGACACGTCACCATTGAGCCGACGGGCGGACCGCTCTGCAACTGTGGACGCACGGGCTGTCTGGAGACGTACGCATCGGCCACTGCGATAATCCGGGAAGGGACGGGAGCGGCCGCAGAAGGAAAAAGCCCTCGACTGGCCTTACTCCTGAAGCAAAACGGCTCATTGACCGCCAAGGATGTGTTTGACGCCGCCAGAGAAGGGGATCAGGTGGCCGTGCAGGTCATTGACAAGGCAGCCTTCTACCTTGGTTTGGGACTGTCACATGTGGCCAACATCCTCAATCCGGGCAGGATCGTAATTGGCGGCGGCGTAGCGGCAGCCGGCGAGTTTTTGTTCAGCCGCGTGCGGGAACATTTTCAACGTTTTTCGTTCTGTCATGCCGCTGAATCGTGCGAGATTGTTCCCGCCACATTGGGCAATGATGCCGGGGTGATCGGAGCGGCCTGGTTGGTCCATCAGCAGGTGGAATAGGCGATGGCGAGCCTGCTCATTTAAGCAGGAGAAAATTGTTGATATACTGATCCGGTCTCGCATACAGTTGGGTGATTTGCTTCGTCTTGAAATCGTAGTAATACAATCCGTTTGGCGGCCCTCCCAGGGTCGCCGCGTTCTTTTCCGAATCAGACTCGGCAATCCCGGTAAAATAGAAGCCTTGCTTGTCGGGCGCGATCTGTACGTTCTCGATGGCACGAAGGCCCGGGATGTCCAGCTTCTGCTTTTCGCCCGTATGCAGGTCGTACCAAAACAGCTCTCTCCTTTTAAAGACCATCGGCGCGCTTCTGATCAGGGCAAAATCGGTGTCGGAGGAGACCGCAACCAGCACAATCTTCTCTTCTGCTTTATACCATTCCCTTCGTTCTTTTCCTTCCAGATCATACTCGACGATGCGGTGAACGGCCGGTAAGACATCATCTGCCTGCTCCTCTGCCGCTTTATCGACAAGGGTTCTTCTTTGCCGATCGGAAAAGAGCACGGCATACAGTTTTTGCGTAAACGGATTGTAGGATAAGGCGGCCACCGATGTATCATCGTCCTCTGGTTCCACCCAGAAGGTGAGTTGTTGGGCCTTTAGATCATAGGAGGCCAGCTGCACGGCAGTCTTTTCTTTGGTTACTGCCGCCAGGATGACGCGATCGTCAACCGGGATGATCGTATTGATGGCGAACAGATCGGTGGTCAGCACCTCTTTCTCTTTCGTGGCCAAATCAAGTTTGACCAATTGGTCTGACCCTGTGGCATCCCGCTCGGCGTAATAGAGATGCTGATTGGCAAGATCCAAGGCCCCCAGCGGGTATTGGGCGCTGTCCCGGGTTTTGGCCACTTCCCTGATCTCGCCGGTTTCCAGGTGATAGGAAAGAAAGAGATTTTCCGCCTGTTTGTTCGTCACCGTAAGCGACAGGTAAGGAGAGCGGGAGACGGTCTCCTGGTCTGGCCGAGGGGCGTCGGGATGTGCCGGCGTCCTTGTCTCGGGAGTGGTTGAAACGGGTGTACACGCGACAAGACCGAGACACAAGAGGCCCGTTAAAATATAAAGAGATACTCTCATCAAACCCCTCCTTTGGTTGCGGATGCGAAAAAAGAAGATAAGCGTCTGTCATGATCTGACGCTTATCAGAATCAGAGCTCATCAATCTGTGCTCAGCATCAACGTGTTTTGCTCAGAGCCTTCGTTTTCTCTGCTTTTATTTCTCGTAATAATTGGAATTATATGTAATGCATATCAAGTCCTATTTTTTCCCACCATGGAGAGTGTTATAGATGGCTGTTCTCCTCTCTAGCCGCTCTGCTCCACTTTTGCTTTTTCACGCGTGGTGACGATCAGCATTGCCCCGACCAGCACAATCGCACCGCCCAGCATCTGCAGCCAGCTCAGCCGATCAGCAAACAGCAGGGCCGCCAGCAGGCTGGTCACCACCGGCTCGATCATGCTCAAGACGGACGCCCTGGTGGAGCCGACCAGCGCCAACCCGCGAAAAAAGGTAAAGAAGGCCAGCACGGTGCAGACCAGCGAAACACCCAGCACCGCCCACCAGGCACTGCCCGCAAAGGAAAAGCGAAGGCCGTCCGCGGCCAAGCCGATCACAAACAGCGAACAGGCGGCAAACAGCGTCACGTACCCGCTCACCACATACGAGGAGATCTGCTTGACCACCCGATTGCCCAGTACGATGTACAGGGAGTAGCTGACCGCCGCGCCCAAGGCCAGCACCACCCCGATGATCTGCACCTGGCCAAAGGACGTTCCCAGCACCATCGCCAGTCCAGCCATCGCCAGCACGATTGACGTCACCGTCTGCCGGCTGATCGGCTCGCGATCCAGCAGGTAGGCCAGAATCGCTACGTAAATCGGAAACGTATAGAGCAAAAGAGCGGCCAGTGAAGCGGGAATGTACGCGACCGCCGAAAAGTAAAGCATCGACTGCAGCGTGTAAAAGAAACCGCCCAAAAGCAGCAAATAGAGCAGTTGCTGCCGCGTCAGCCGGAGACGAAACGATTTCGTCACCAAAAAACAGGAAAAGAAAAGCACACTGGCAATCAGAAAGCGCAGAAAGAGCAGCGTTGTCACATTCACTCCGCTCTGGTAGGCATACAGCGCAAAAATCGGGATCATCGCAAAGGCTGCAGCCGAGATGAACACGTACAGACTGCCCAGGTAAAATGGATTCACTGTCGTCAACCTTCCCTCAATCGACTACCACGATCGCTGCCGTTCGTCGTTGTTCCGCCTGCCGGATCTCTTGTAGTCTGGTTTATTTCCAAGCATTCTACTACATCACGTCTGAAGCCGTCCAGCGGTTTGGTCAGCCACACCTCCAAGCGCTTCCGCACCCGGAATGATCCTATTTCACCAGCAGGTTCTCTCGCTGGAAAAAGCGTGCGGCCACGGCAATCGCCGCGACCACGTACACCAGTGAAGAAGCGATCGCCAACAGGGCGTGCAAGGCATCCACCGTACCGTAAAACACTTCTTTAAAGATGGCCATCCCGTTAAACACCGGCAGCAGATAGTAGGCGAGCGGAACGTCTGCCGGGTTGAGCGGCAGCATCATGTAAGCGGGCACCATCGCCCCAAACACCACCGGCGTCATATACGTTTGCGCTTCTTTAAACGACTTGGCCATGGTGCTGATGGTTAGCTCCACCCCGGCAAACAGCGCGGCCAGCAAAAGCAGCATCACCAGCAGGAGCGCGATCGTCACAGGGTTGAGGAAACCCAGCGAGTATTCAACCTGATCCATGCCAAACGGAGCAAACGCCAGCACACTGGACAGGCTGATCAACGAGGCAAGCGCGCTGATTCCGCTCATCAGCATCACGGCGAACAGCTTGGCCGTCAGCATATTCTTCGGCGCGACAGGGGTTGCGATCAGCGCTTCCAGCGTACCGCGCTCCTTTTCACCGGCGACCAGATCCGTTGCCGCCGGAATGCCTCCTGAAGCCAGGGAGATGACCAACATCAGCGGGATGATCGAGGCCAGCATGCTGCCCGTCAGTCGTTCGTCGGAGGCGACGCTTTTCACGCTCGTCTCTATCGGTTGAATCGCGCGTGTGGACAATCCGACCGCGTTCAGACGCTCGGCCACCACCTGCTGTTCGTAGCGGTCGATCGCTTGCCCGACAACGTCCCGCGCATAAGCAGACTTCTGATTGGAGGGATCGTACCAGAGCGTCAGCTTGATCGTCTCCCCGCGGGAAAGCTTCTGTTCCACATCATCCGGCAGTTCCAAAACGGCACGCACCTCAGCCTGCTCCAACAAAGCCAACGGCTCATCCGTTTGTACCAGGCGCGTCCCGGGTTGTGCCAAAAGCTGTTCGACGAGCGGTTGATCCGCTTTGCCCAATACGACCAGGGGAATATCTGATCTGGCCTCTTCCTCGACACTGCTCATCGAACTGCCAATCAAAAGAAAGAGCAGCGGAATCACGACGAGCGGGATCACAAAGGCGCCAATCCATGTTTTGCGGTCACGCAGCAAATCGATAAACTCTTTTCGAAACACCAGCCAGATTTGCCTTCTATTCATCGTGCTCCCCTCCCACTACCCGCATGAAAAGATCATCCAGATCGTCCAAGCGGTAGCGCTGTTTCAGTTCGGCTATGCTGCCGACAAAGCGAAGCCGCCCTCTGTGCATGATCACGACACGGTCGCAGAGCTTTTCCACTTCCCCCATGTTGTGGCTGGAAAACAGGATCGTTTTGCCCGCCTGCCGCAAATCGGCGATCAAGCGGCGAAACACACTGGCCGCACTGACATCCAGTCCGGTCGTCGGCTCGTCAAGCAGGATCACCGCAGGATCGTGTACCAGCGAACGCGCTATCGCCACTTTTTGTTTCATCCCCCGCGAAAACCCGCTTACTCGTCGGTCCAGGTATTCCTCCATCTGCAGCGTACGGCTCAACTGGATGATGCGCTCTGAAAGCGCCCGTTCCTCCATCCCGTACAGCATGCCGAAGTAACTGATGTTCTCCCGTGCGGTCAACCTCCCGTACAGTCCTACATCGCCGCCAAACAGCAAGCCGATGCGGCGGCGCACCTGCATCGATTGTCTGGAGACGGAAAAACCGTCCACCGTGATATCCCCGCTGGTCGGCTGCAGCACGGTAGCCATCATCCGCATCGTGGTCGTTTTGCCGGCCCCGTTTTCCCCCAGCAGACCCAATACTTCACCCGGTTGGATCGCAAAAGTCAGATTGTCCACTGCAACAAATGAACCAAACCGCTTCGTTACCTGGTTAACTTCGATCATGTGCAGCTGCCACTCCTTCCAGCATTGCGGAATCTCCCCTTCAGTGATACGATGGTTCACGTGCATGAGTTCCAAAAAATATGATTGGATTGTGAGGTATGCTGCTTGCCCGCTTTCTTGAAAGGTGTTGACCTTCTTCTTATTTTTGTCGCTGTCGTCTGGGGCGTAAACGCCACCGTTATCAAGTTGTCACTCATGGCGGGCTTTCTCACCCTGCCCTTCAACAGCGTCCGCTTCCTGCTGGCCGCACTGGTCAGTTGGGTACTGCTGCTGCTCGTACAGCGTAAGCGGCGGCTGCGCCTGAAGGACATCCCCGGCCTGTTTGCGATGGGGATGCTGGGCCATACGCTGTACCAGTACCTGTTTATTGAAGGAACCAATCTGACCACGGCAGGCAACACGTCAATTCTCCTCGCTACCATACCGATCCATGTCGCCTGGATCAGCATTCTGCTTCGGATCGAGCGCTCACACTGGTATATCTGGACCGGTCTGGTCTGTTCGTTTACCGGCATCCTGCTGGTATTTGCCTCCCAGTCCGGCTTTACCTTCTTCTCGTCAACCCATTTCATCGGCGATGTGCTGATCGTCTGCGCCGGTCTGGTCATGGGTTTGTACACGGCGCTCTCCAAAAGGTGGCTGTCCGGCTACACGCCGCTGGAATTCTCCACCTACACGATGACACTGGGGACCATTCCGCTGCTGCTTGTTTCCACGCCGGCCCTGATCCAGCAGGACTGGTCCGCAATCACCATAGTGGGCTGGGGCGGTCTGCTCTTTTCCGGCGTGTTTGCCATCGCCATTTGCTATGTGATCTGGAACTGGGGACTGCAAAAAATCGGCAGCACCCGTACGTCCATGTACGGAAATCTGCCGCCCGCCTTTGCGCTGTTGTCGGGAGCGATCTGGCTGGGCGAAGCCGTTACACTGCCGCAAATCGCCGGAGCGCTGCTGATCATCACCGGTGTGCTGGTTGCCCGCTTCGGCAGCCATCTGCCGCTGAAGCCGCGGACGCCCGATTCGCGCAAGGCGCAGGCCAGGGGGTAGCGTAAGACCACCTGTCGCCCTCCGTCGCCCGCGCATTCACTTACCGGCCGACACAAGCAGAAAGCTCCACCCTTCCCGTCCGGGTGAAAGGGTGGAGCTTTTCTATTCTTCTTCTGCGTTCCTGAGACAAACTTTCGAACGTCTCACCTTCAGTGATTTGCCGAAATCGCCTTCCATTCTTCATCCGTAAAGCAGCGGGAACGGGTCAGGAAGCGTACGCCATGCGGCCCTTCCAGCGAGAAGCCGCTGCCCCTGCCGGGGACGACATCGATGATCAACTGGGTATGCTTCCAGTACTCGTACTGGCCTGCCCCGATGTAAAAGGGACACCCGCCAATCTCGCCCAACAAGACATCCTGTTGGCCGATCTGGAACTCTCCCGCCGGATAGCACATGGGAGCACTGCCATCACAGCAGCCGCCCGATTGGTGAAACATCAGCTGACCGTGCTCTGCTTTCAACTTTTCAATCAAGGCAAGCGCCTGATCGGTAGCGATCACTTTGCGCGTATCCATGGACCGGCAGCCCTTTCCCGGTTTAAAAGAAGCCAAGCGCTTTGGGGCTGTAACTGATCAGCAGGTTTTTGGTCTGCTGGTAATGCTCCAGCATCATCTTGTGCGTTTCGCGGCCAATTCCGGATTGTTTGTACCCGCCAAACGCCGCGTGTGCCGGATAGTCGTGATAGCAGTTGACCCAGACCCGGCCCGCCTGGATGCCGCGTCCCATCCGGTAAGCCGTGTTCATGTCGCGCGTCCATACGCCTGCCCCCAACCCGTACAGGGTGTCGTTGGCAATGCGAAGTGCCTCATCAAAGTCGGCAAAGGACGTGACAGAGACGACTGGTCCAAAGATCTCCTCCTGGAAGATGCGCATGTTGTTGGTGCCGGCGAAGATCGTCGGAGTCACGTAATATCCCCCCGCCAGATCGCCTGGCAGAATGTTGCGCTCACCGCCGAGCAAAAGCTTCGCTCCCTCCTGTTTGCCGATGTCGATGTAGGACAAGATTTTCTCCAACTGGTCATTGGACGCCTGGGCTCCCATCATCGTAGAGGTATCCAGCGGATTCCCCTGCTTGATTGCCTTGGTCCGCTCCACCACGCGATCCAGGAACTCATCGTAGATCTGTTGATGGATCAGCGCCCGCGACGGGCAGGTGCACACCTCTCCCTGATTCAGGGCGAACATGGTAAACCCTTCCAGCGCTTTATCCGCAAACTCGTCCTGCTTGTCAAACACGTCGGGGAAGAAAATATTTGGCGATTTGCCGCCCAGCTCCAAGGTCACCGGGATGATGTTCTCCGATGCGTACTGCATGATCAGCCGCCCGGTCGTCGTCTCGCCCGTAAAAGCCACTTTTGCCACTCGCTTGTTGGTTGCCAGCGGTTTGCCCGCTTCAATGCCAAAACCGTTGACCACGTTAACCACGCCTGGGGGCAGCAGGTCGCCGATCAATTCCATCAGCAGCATGATGCTGGCCGGAGTCTGTTCCGCCGGCTTCAGCACGACGCAGTTGCCCGCCGCCAGGGCCGGCGCCAGCTTCCAGGTGGCCATCAACAGCGGGAAGTTCCAGGGGATGATCTGCCCGACCACACCCAGCGGCTCGTGAAAGTGATAGGCCACCGTGTTGTGGTTCAATTCGCTGATACTTCCCTCCTGAGCCCGGATCACCCCGGCAAAGTAGCGGAAGTGATCGACAGCCAGCGGGATGTCGGCGGCCAGACATTCGCGTATCGGCTTTCCGTTGTCCCATGTTTCCGCTACCGCCAGCATCTCCAGGTTCTCCTCGATGCGGTCAGCGATCTTGTTGAGGATCAGGGCACGCTCCGCCACCGACGTGCGCCCCCACGCCTCTTTGGCCGCATGGGCGGCGTCCAGGGCCTTCTCGATATCCTCGGCCGTTGAGCGGGCTACTTCACAAAACACCTTGCCGTTTACCGGGGAAACATTCTCGAAGTACTCCCCTTTGACGGGCGGCACCCACTCACCGCCGATGTAGTTGTCATAGCGGGTACGAAACGTTGCTTTGCTGCCGGGTTGTCCGGGCTGTTCGTAAATCATCAGACATCCTCCTCGGTTTCCTGTTTTATTCCATCGTTAATACGACTCGTCCGTTAATCTGACCCTTTTCCATGCGCTGGAACACCTCGTTGATGTTTTCCAATGGCTGTGTCTCGATAATCGCCTTTACTTTGCCGCGTGCCGCAAAATCCAGTGCTTCCTGCATATCTTTTCTGGTCCCCACGATGGAGCCTTTCACCGCGACGCCATTCAGAACGGTGTCAAAAATCGGAATCGGCAGTTCATCGTTTGGCAAACCGACAACGACCAGGGTTCCGCCGCGCCGCACGGAACGGTAAGCTTGTTCAAACGCTTTTTTGGTGACAGCGACGCTAACCGCAGCATGAGCACCACCGATCTGATCGATGATTTTTTGTACCGGATCACATGCTGCCCCGTTCACGGTCAGGTCAGCACCCAGCTCGCTGGCCAGTTTCAGCTTTTCATCGTGAATATCCACGGCAATCACGTGGTAGCCCATTGCCTTGGCATACTGGAGAGCCAAATGCCCCAATCCGCCGATTCCATAGATGGCAACCCATTCGCCTGCCGCCAGATCAGCCAGCTTCAGCGCTTTGTAGGTAGTCACGCCGGCACACAGGATCGGGGCTGCATCCACATCACTCAGGCCGTCAGGAATCCTCGCCACATAAGCAGCGGGAGCCTTGCAGTATTCCGCATACCCTCCGTCAACGGAATATCCCCCGTTTTTTTGACGTTGACACAAGGTCTCCCATCCCGTCAGACAGTAATCGCATTCGCCGCATGCCCAATACAGCCAGGGAATCCCCACACGATCCCCCACCATGAGTGAGGTTACACCTTCGCCAATCTTTTCCACCACTCCTACGCCTTCGTGCCCGGGGATCAGGGGCAGTTTCGGCTTTACCGGCCAATCTCCGTGTGCAGCATGGAGATCGGTATGGCATACCCCACATGCTTTTATTCGCACCAGCACTTCTCCGTATCCGATCTCGGGAACCGGTACCTGCTTCAGTTCCAGTTTTTCGCGAAAACGATTCACAACAGCAGCTTTCATCCATGCTCCTCCTTTTTTAAATGTGATGATGTGGCCACTCGTTCACTCATTTTTGCAATATACATACCAATCTCAATTATGCGAAAATAATGACAGCGCTTTCTTCAACAGGACATTTTTTTGGCTTTGTGGTCAAAAAATCGGCTCTACGGCCAAAATTTTGTCCTTTCGAATGGCCCATCTCCTGTATTACAATTTTTCAAAAAAAGGGTGAGCATATGAAAATTTCCAAGTTCATGGCCCCGGAAATCATCTTTGGTAATCAATCGCTCAGCCAAGTCGGAGAGTGCCTGGGCAGGCTGGGAGCAAAAAAGGTATTTCTAGCCAGCGATCCTGGTGTCGTCGCTGCCGGTTGGGTGGAGCAGGTGATCCATTACCTGCGGCTGAGTCACCTGGATTACCATCTGTGGACCGATGTCACCCCCAATCCAAAAGATTACGAAGTTCATTCCGGTCTTTCTGAGTATCTTGTCCATGAGTGTAATGCGATCGTCGGAGTCGGCGGTGGAAGTGTACTGGATGCAGCCAAGGCAATCGCCCTGCTGGCGACGAACGGAGGCAGCATCCTGCAGTATGAGGGCGTGGACAAAATCAGCCGCCCCCTGCCGCCCATGGTGATGATCCCGACAACAGCCGGGTCAGGCTCCGAAGTATCGCAGTTCTCAATAATCGTATATTCAGAACGAAAGGCAAAAATAACGATTATTTCAAAATCATTAATCCCTGATATTGCCATTATTGATCCGCAAACCCTGATGACCAAGGACAGCCGCTTAACCTCCAACACCGGCATGGATGCGTTGAGCCATGCGATCGAATCGTACATCTCGCTGGCTGCCACACCACTGACAGAAGTGCTGTCTCTGCAGGCGATGCGGCTGATCTCTCAGTATCTTCGGCCTTCAGCCGCCAGCCAGTACAACATGGAAGCAAAGCAGGCGATGGCCATGGCCAGTCTGCAAGCAGGGCTGGCCTTCTCCAATGCGATACTGGGGGCGGTACATGCGATGTCACACCAGATCGGCGGACTGATTGATGCACCACACGGCGAGATAAACGCGATCCTGCTGCCATATCTATTGGAATACAACTACCTGGCCGCTCCCGAAAAATACAAAAACATGGCAGAAGCACTGGGAGAAAACGTGACCGGGCGAAGTCTGCATGACGCCTCTCGCCTGGCGATGAAGGCGGTGAAAGAACTGGCTGCCGACCTCGACATTCCGGTCAGGCTGTCGGCGTTGGGACTTAAGGAAGAGCAGATCGAGGTGATCAGCCGCCATTCCATTAACGACGTCTGTATGGCCACAAATCCCCGCGACATGACCGTGGAAGATGTAAAGGAACTGTTTCTAAAAGCACTGTAGGAGGGGATCATCTTGCATCCAAAACAGGAGCTCTTGGAAAAATTGACCGGTATTCGCTCCTCCCGCAAAAGTTACTACAAAGAATTAAACTACGTCGTCGAAGAAATGAAGAAAAAGAACAAGCAGTTGGAGATTATCAATCAATTGACAAAAATCCGCATCAATGCCGATTGGGCGGACGTGAGTGCCTACCTGGCGGAGCAGCTTTATCATCTGCTGTCGTTTGACGTGTTTGTCCTTACACTGGTGGAAGATGGAAGCCTGGCATTCTACGCTTCCCAGCGGGAACAGCAGTCTTGGCTTAACTTCCCGCTCACCGCCCCGCTCGACAGGAAACTGCCCTCATCCGTACAGGAACTAAACAGCATGCTGCAGACCTCTTATCCCGATTGGCATATCACCTCTGTCCCGCTGCAAAGCCGTCTGCAGCGCAGCTTCGGTTTTCTCAGTCTTTTGCTTGGGGAACAGCAGCAGGACGATCAGGAGCAGCTCATCTTGTTTCAACAAATCGCCGAACACATCGGCGTGTCAGTGGAAAATATCCTGCTGTTTAAAGATGTGAGCAAAAAAGTAGGAATTGAAGCCCAACTGGTCCAGTCCGCCAAAATGGCGGCCATCGGTGAGATGGCTGCAGGTGTGGCGCATGAACTGAACAGTCCGCTGACTGCCATTCTGGGTAATGCCCAGCTATTGATGCGTCAGCTGTCATCCGAACCCCTGCAGCGCATGACCAAAGATATTTATCAGTGTGGAGTCCGCTGCAAGAAGATCATTCAAAATCTTTTGACGTTTTCCCGCCAGGAGGAGTACCACTTCGAATGTTTGTCAGTCAACGAGTTGATTGAAGATGTACTGGTGCTGATCGGCTACCAGCTGACAGTCTCGGGTATCAAAATCAGCAAAAGGCTGTCGGATGAGGCACTCTTGTTTCAAGGCAGCCGTCATCAGATTGAACAGATTCTCATCAACCTGCTGCTCAATGCCCGTGATGCGCTGCAGGGCGTGCCAAATCCCGTCATCACCATTGAATCGTTCCGTCATCAGACAGCGGATGGATCCTTTGTCGGCGTATCGGTACACGATAACGGGGTAGGCATTAAGCAGGAGGCCCTTGCACAGATCTTTCAACCCTTTTACACGACCAAGGCAGAAAGGAAAGGAAGCGGACTCGGTCTGTCCGTCAGCCTCGGTATCGCCGAATCTCATGGAGGAAAGCTAACGGTTGAAAGCGAAGCAGGAGAGTACAGTATCTTTACCCTTTTACTGCCAAACTACGAAAACGAGGAGAATGCGGGTGAATAAGCTGCACGTACTCGTCGTCGACGACGAAGTGGAAGTCACATCGTTTTTTTCCTATTTTCTGCAAACCAAAAACTGTGATGTAACGGTTTCCCACTCCGGCCGGGAAGTATACCGGCTGCTTAAGACGAACCCATTCCCGTTTCATCTGGCCCTGATTGATTTGAAGCTGCCCGATGCCAATGGATTGGATTTGCTGTCGTCGATCAAAGCGGCCTGCCCCTCCTGTGAGGTAATCATCATGACGGGCTACAGTACGATCAAGTCTGCCGTCACCGCCATCCAATCGGGGGCTCGAGATTATCTGGAAAAGCCGTTTGACAATCTGGACAGTTTGGAACAGGTGATCTTTTCTGTCCTGGATCAATCCCATCCCCGGCATGATCACATCACCCGTCAAGCAGCGCGGTACGGCATTATCTATGCCCCCGACAGTCCAATGGCCAAGGTGATGTCCGTCGCCGACAAGCTGGCCAAAAAGGCAATCAATGTGCTGATCGAAGGCGAAACGGGGACCGGCAAAGAACTGATGGCTCGCTTTTTACACGGCGCCAGCCTGCGTGCTCAAGCTCCCTTTGTCGGGCTGAACTGTGCCGCCATACCTGAAACGCTGCTGGAAAGTGAATTGTTCGGACATGAAAAGGGAGCTTTTACCGGAGCAGTCAAGGGACGCAAGGGATTCTTTGAGCTGGCCGATTCGGGAACACTTTTTCTCGACGAGATCGGAGAAGCGCCGCCAACCATTCAGGCCAAACTGCTTCGCGTCATCGAGACAGGAGAGTTTATGCGGATTGGCGGTGAACAAACCCTGAAAAGCAACATCCGGTTTATCTCTGCCACCAATCGCAATCTGGAACGGGAAGTAGCGTCGGGACGATTCCGGGCTGATCTATTGTATCGGCTGGAAGGCGTAAAACTATCCATCCCCGCCCTGCGGGACAGACCCGGTGACATTCCGCTTATCGTCAATTACTACCTGGGCAAAAAATCAAACGATGCCTGCCGGATCGACCCGGCGGCCATGGAGCTGCTGCAGCAATACGACTGGCCCGGAAACGTCCGGCAGCTGCTCAATGTGATTAACCAGGCGATGGCGATTCACGACTGCCAGGTGCTGCGGGTAGAGCATCTCCCGCCACAGCTTTTCAACGGGAGAAGCCCCTTTTCGTCGGAGCAAGCAAAAGACCGCCAGCCGCTTTCCTTTGATCTTTTTCTCGAACAGGAAGCGGCCCGGTTTGTCCATACGATCACGGAGCGAATCGGCTCTGTTGACGAGATCGACTTCCCCCGGCTGCTGGAACGGATCAGGCGATTGGAAGGAGAAGTCGGGCGGGCCGTTATCCGACAGGGGCTGGCAGAGACCGCCGGGGATCGGGCTCTGCTGAGCGACAAATTGGGTATTTCCAAACGAACGCTGCGCTACATCCTGAATGAAAAGGAGTAGACGAAGTGTCCCGAAGGAGCCAAAAGTCCTGCTCGCGCTGCTGCCTGGCCAGCAAGGAAGCAGGTCTGCCCGCTGCGAAACGATCCGCGGGGGCGAGGGCAAACCGATTCAGCATCTCAGAGCAGCGACGCGTGGCCCTCGCTTTTCCCCGCGTCCACGTTTCTTACGCTCGGTTGGCCAGGCAAAGGCGCTCGTCACGGACAATTGGCACCCTTCCCTATACGCTTAAGCCCCATTTGACCGGGGCTGAATCTTGCTCAATTCGCAGGCGTCCTGTTCCAACACGTGCAAAACGATATGGTCTAGGCCTGCAGAGCCCGTTTGATCACATCTTCCATCCAATGCGTCACATGGGGATGCGGCAGGTAGGTTTTGCCGCTGTACGCGTAAGACAACCCCTCCAATCGGGACGGAATCACCTGTTTGGTAAAGTACCCCTCACTGAGGAAGAGCGGGACGACCAGAACGCGGTTCTTGCGGGTAACAGCCCGCGCCCGCTGGTGCAAATTGTCCGGGTGAAGCGTACCGTACGTGGCCCCCTTGAAGCCGCCGCGTTTGCGGATCGCAACCGACAAACGTCTTAGCAGCTGCTCCCAGCGAAGATGATTGGGTCCTTCGTCCGCGCCGTGGCCAACCAACACGACCACTTCGGAGGAGGGATCAGTCGACAACTCTCTGGCCCTCTCCAGCAGAATTTCCTCAATCAGCGGATGGTCATCCATCGGGGAACAGTAGACGATTTCCGCCTTCGTCTCGATTCGCTCCAGTTCCTCTTCCAACTCCGTCCCCTGATGGACCCCAAGCATGTAACCGATCTCGTCGATGTGGGTGCTGCCGGAGGCAACAAACAAGGGAACAGCGATGATCCGCTCCACCCCTTCATGCTCCAGTTGGCGCACCCCGTCCGCAATCAGCCGCCCTTCGACCAATTCCAAAAATGAAGCGACAACTGGCACCGGCAGATCTAATTGAGCGACTGCCTCATCTACCAACTGTACCCAGGAGGGATTGCTGGAACCGTGACCAATAATCAATACGCCCGTTTTTTTCGTCATCTGCCTTCTCCTCCTGATTCATCGCGCTTATTTATAATAATTATAATCAAAAAATGAGATAAATCTGTGTACGTTTTGTGGACAATCTCATTTTGGGATGGCCCAATTAACGGAAAAACCCTCGCGTGATGTTCACGCAAGGGCGCATTGTCCGTATCTGGCCTGAAACTGTTCGAGGGAAAACCCTTCAAACAGGGCGAGGAACACTTGCTCGTCATTGATGTAATGGCGGGACTCCTTTGCCTTTGGATATTTCTCCAGGAACAAGACGGCAGCCAGTTTGTTGACCGGCACCCCCGCTTGCTGCTCATCGTATATGCCTTTCTCGGCCAGACGTTTGGCAAAGTAGCGAACATACGTGACGGTCAGCGTCTTCGTCTGATCCCCGTCTTGATAGGTGACAATGGAACGGTCAAAGGTGTCCGACGGCGATCCCCCTTTGCCGGGCGGCACGTTCTCTCCTGTAACGGACAGGATTTTCATCTGTTATGATTCCCCCTCCAACAAGTCTCTATTCCCATTATAGGGCAAAACGCGGGGAGTCGCCAAACAGGACGGTTTACATCTCTGCCATGAGAGTGAACGGAAGATGTCAGCCAGCATGCTCCATTTTGCTGTGCGCGCTGTGTTTTTTGCGGGGAGACAGCGGCTGGGCACTGAATGTCGCATAGTTAAGCTGGCGCAGGCGCATATACAGCCTGGTCAAGCCAATCACCAGCACAGGGAAGGAAGCGACAAACAGGGACAGCCCCTGGAACCGCTCGGCCTGTAGAAACCAGGAGGCAAGCAGGTTGGCCGCAAAGAGCAAAGCCGAAAGGAGCAGCGTACCCATCCGATCGTCAAAGTAGAGCAGCAGAAGCAGGATCACGCTGGTCATGACATAAACGTAATAGGCCATCACCAGGATGTTGAACACGTCTATCTGCTGGCTTGTAAACCCGATGTAAGGCAAAAAGCCAATCCCGCAGGCCACGGCGATCAGAGAAAAAACGAGCTGAATCCCCATCAGCCTGGCCAATTCTCCAAGCAGCACTTTTTGCAGTTCCTCCCTTGCCAGATCGATCTCGACTATCGTTCCCTGGCCCAGGATCGCATCATAGTACCGGCGATACTTGGGGTAGAACGAGGTTTCCACCGAGACGACAAACTGGACAAGAGTGGGCAGGACCGAGAGTACGGCGTAAAAGACGACGGCATCGTACTCCGGGGTTACCAGAAAAGCGTCAGCCAGCCAAATCCCGTTGAAAATCCATTGGGCAAACTGGTGCCCAAACATGCACAGGCCCGAGAACAGACCAATTGCCAGCAGCGATGGATACCGCTTGAGATCATCCTGAACCGTAGAGAGCACCGTCATCCCCGGCATCCCGAAAAACCGCCCGATCTCCCGCAGCAGATTGGCGGCAACCAGGAAGAATCCGAACGCCATGGCTGTCAACAGAGCCGCAGCGGACACGGCAGAGGTCCAGTTCAGGTACACCCAGACCACGGCAACGGACGTACCCATCCCTGCCAAAAAGGCGCGTGCGACGTAATAGTAGGTTTTCATCGCCGACACGTATACGACAGCGAGCCAGATCACATTCAGCTCCATGTACAGGACAAACAGGGATACTTTCACTCCCAGCGACAGCGAGGCAAGCAAAAGAAACAACAGCGCCGGCAGACAGGCGGACAAAAGCGTAATCCCCAGGTAGCGAGAAAAGGAAGGCAGCAGTTCAGCGTAACGCTGTTCGTACAACAAGTCGGAGGTCAATCGGGTCAAAAACAGGCTAAATGGCGATGTAATCACGAACGAGAAGGCAAAGGCGTAGGCCATGCCCGCCGTAAACACTTCACGCTCGTAATAGGGAGCATGCGCGGCGACCAACAGCCAGTGGATCACGGCCACCGCGACGATACAGCTCAACATGGGGCCCACTGTCACCAGCGAGGCGTACGAAACGGCCTGAACCCGGCCAATCAACCCTTCCCGGTCAAACAACCGCTTCAGTTGAAATCCGATTCCCGCCACGTTTTCCTGACCTCCTCTATTTCAACCCAAGTGACCGGTACAACGACTCGTAGCGGTCGGTAAACTGATCGTGGGTGTAAGCGTACATGACGCGCCGTCTGCCGTTTAATCCCATGGCCTGTCGGGCGACGCTATTACGGCATAAAGAGATGATTGCTCTGGCGATCTCGGCGTCGTCCAACACAGGTACAATGATTCCCGCACGTCCTGTGTCGCCCTCCTGCCCACTGCCGTACAGCAGCTCCCGGCAGTTGCCGACATCGGTAGCGACGACCGGTTTGGCTGCCGCCATCGCCTCCAGAACGGCCAGCGGCTGCCCTTCGCTGATACTGGTCAGGACGATCACGTCCATCCGCCCGAGAACCTGCTTGACGTTGATGCTTCCCGTAAAGGCAAGATCGGCGATCTCCAGCATCTTGACCAACTCCAGGCATTCCTGGTAGTACTCCGGTTCTTCGTCACAAGAGCCCATGATCGTAAAAGTGGCTTGCGGCACCTCGCGTTTTACAGCCGCAAAGGCGTACAGCATTGTCTTGATATCCTTGATCGGCACAACCCGCACGATCGCACCAATGTTGATGGTCTTGGCGTCACCATCTTTGCCGGGCAGATTCAAATAGTCGTCCACCTTTATTCCGTTGGGAATGATCATAATCTTTGACTCCGGACAGCCCAGTTCCGCTTGAATCTCCCGATTTCGCTGAAACAGGGTGACAACGCGATCGGCATAGCCGTAGGCACAACGGGACAAACCGTAAAAGTAGCGTATCCACAAATCCTTGAAGTACCCTTTCACCCAGTCTGCCTTGATTATCTCTTCCTCCCGCTCTCGGGAGTAAATCCCGTGCTCCGTCAGGAGCATCGGTTTCCCGTACAGGTGTTTCCCCAGGCTGGCGATCACACCGGCATATCCGGTCGATACAGCATGGTAAAGATCGGCTTGCGGCAAGGGGTGGCGGATCAACTGGACCAGCGGCAGCAGCATCGAGCGGACCGTCCAGAACATCTCCGTGAACGGAAGCTGCTCAAACCGCTCCCGACACAGTTCACTCAACAGATCAAAGTAATCGCGGCTCATCAAGAACTCGGTCGATGTCCGCCATCTGGCATCGCGCAGCGTACGAAACACACGCTCCCAATCCGTTTCTTCCTCTCCGGCGATCAACGCTTTCAGCGCTTCCCGCTCTTCCTTGTTCATCTTTAAAGATCGGCCCCATCGTTTTCCGTCCAGGTGAAACGAATCGAGAAACACTTCCACCACTTGTTCCACATTTTCAGGCAGCTTGTACCGAAACTGGCCGCGATACCTTTCTTCCGCTCCAATGGCGTAAATGATGAATTGGTGCTCTGGCATGGAACTGACCAAGGTGTGAATCCAACTGGACACACCGCCAGTAATATAGGGATAAGAGCCTTCAGCAACGATACAGATCTTCATTATCCCTCCGTCCATTCAATGGAAAAAGTCTCACGCTCCGCCCGCACCAGATAGACGCCTTCATCAATCCGCAACAGGCTGCAGTGGTTGGTTCGGACCAGCTTCTTTTCTGTCCGCATGACAAAATACATCTCTCCTGTAAAGTGGTTCACATATCCGTACAGTCCGTCCGGCCTTCGCTCAAAAACGGGTTTGCTTCGCGCCCACCGCTCCACTTCCACACTGGCGTCGGCAGCGGTCATGCTGCGCAGCCAGCCAAAGCGATCGTGAACGAAATCCAGAAAGGCCGCAAATCCGTCGTACAAGTCGGACCATCCCTCACCGCCGCTGCGCTTGGGGTCGAGAATGTCGTCAGGATGGACGAAATGGGAAAACACCCCCCACGACGTAACTGCGTTGGCCATGATCCAACGATCGTAAGTACCGATCCGGTAGCCGTACGTCACCCGCGGCATTTCGACGATGCCGTCGGAGGCAATGCCGTATTCCTGGGTATAGGACAGATTCTTCCCGTCCTCACCGTAAAGCGAGGAGATATTCTTTAGCTCCGGCAGGGCCCGGATAAGTGCAGCCCGCCCTTCCGGCCCCAGGGCATTGGACGGCGGTACGTAGGTACGGAGCGGGTAATTGGGAAAGGCAGCTTGCACGTACTCCCGCAGTTCCCGAAGCGATGCTGCCATCTCATCGACTCCCGCCCACTGCTTGTAGCCGAAAGCGTAGGAAACCCGCTTGCTCATCGTCAACGACTGGTGATTGTACCCGTGTACCCCGATCTCACCCCCCGCTTTGAGCAAATCACGTCCATACAAGATCAGATTGTCGAGATTGGCTTCCTTTTTCCAGTCAAAAGGGGGAGAGACGTCATCGTCATACGTGACAATCAACGCTCCCGTGTAAACCAGGTCATGCGACCGGGCCAACCGGATCATGTCCGGCCACCACACCTTTTTGTAAAACTGGGGCAGATCAAGCCGGTACTCCTGAAAGATGGCCGGGTGCGTTCCCATCGGAAACGGTGCCGGAAAATCGTCAATGTACATCACCTTGGTATTGATCACCGGATAGATGGAATCGGGCAGCAGGACCCCCAATCCGCCGGCGATGAGCCCGCGGCTCGACGTTTCCTGCAGCATCGTGCCATTGAAGACGAGAAACGAGCCTTTACCGTATGGCGTCTGCCACATCAGCGGCATCTCCTCCCCGACGGTGGCATGAATCCGGCTGTCGTCCGTTAGTTTCACCTGCAGGACGATGTTTCCCAGGCCGGGATCGTGAAACGACTCCCCGGCGTGTCCCAGCAGGATGTTGGTTTGGAGCTTGAGACCCTCCGCTTCCACATACGAACCCACCTCCAGAATGCCCAGCTTGCGGGACAAGCTGTAGAAGGCATCGTTCACCTGGGGAAGGGCAGCCCAGAAAAGGTGCCCCCCCTCGGCCACAAACCGTTCCAGCCAGGCACTTTCGCCCATGTGGGACAGGTCGGAGAAGGTGATGATGACAGCAGCATTCTCTTCCACATTCGGCAGTTCTTCTCCTGCCCTGACGCTCTCGTACGATTTCTTCATTCCGCTCAAAATCTGCTCAACGTTCTTCCTGATTTTCTCGCTAAGCGGATTGTCCGGCTCGTACAGGACGAGCAGCCTCTCCTTATCAAGACGGTTCCACGCTTCCGGAGTCAGCGCATTTCGCGGTGTGGTCTGGGCGGGCCGTTCTCCTGCCGTGTCATGGAACGTCCAGACCAGCGGGAGTTGGGAGCGGGAGAGCTGTATCAAAATGGTAAACAGCAGGACAAACCCGAGCTGAACAATGATGCGGTTGAGTGCTTTTGTTCGATTCGAGGTATTACTGCTCATCTTCCTCTCTCCTGCTCCAGTACCTGATTAGCTGTAGTGTACGGGGAGAGACTTTTACCGAAGAGTGCTTCAACCGTTTCAGGATGAGTTCAAACTTGTTCCCGGCCCTGATCGTATAATACAGTTTCATTGCCATGACATAGGCCGCTTCCGATTGTGGATAGGCAGTCAAGAATCGTTTACAGGTGTCCTCTGCTGCGTCATATCGGGACAGCGCCAGTTCACATTCGATCTTCTCCTGAAACACCTTCTCCCCGCAGTCCGGCCGTCTGGTCAGCTTTTGCAATACGTCCGCCTGCAGCAGGCGATAGGCCCGTTCCGTGTTCGCATCCATCAGACCGCTGCCCAGGTAACGCCGCAGTGCATTTGCATAACCGGTCAACACCTCAAGGTCGTTCGGATGCTTTTCCAGGCTGACCGACCAGCGCTGCAGTTCTCCCATCATTTCGCGTTTCAACTCTACCAACGCCGTCACGGCGTAGTGGGACGTTTCTGTGTCCTCATTGCGAACCGCCTTGGAGAGAAACGAGATCAGTTCATGCGAGCCATGCTTCAGCGCATCAAGCAGAATACGACGTCGGGTCTGGTAATCATTGATCACCAACGCCTCCTCCAGCGGGACAATGGCCAACTCTTTGTTCATATCAACTTTATACGGTACATCTACGGTCCCGGTAACTTCAGTCAATTCCGCAAAGCGGCGGGTATCCGCCGTACCTGCTTGAAGCCCCGCCCTGCCCGCAATCACGGCCAGCGGCAGCCCGGCAAACGGGATCAGGCATGCAATGGCGGCCAAACCGCTGCCGAATTGATTCCTCTGCTGCAGGAGAAGGGCAACATAGAGGCAGGCTAACAGATAATAGATCATTAGAGCTGACTCAAGCATAAACTGCTATTCCACCCATCTGTTCAGTCGTAATTCCGTTTTGCTTCAGGCGGGCCGCTGCCGCGTCTGCTTCCTTTGGCCCCGTATTGGACAGAAGCAGCACCAGACGTCCCTCCAATATGCCGAGGTAATCGGTATCTCGCATCAATCGCATGGTGCGCTCCGCCACATCCTTCAGATTCTCCTCCGTTGCCTGTACGCTCAAGAGGGTGAAATCGGCCTGGGCCTGCTCTTTGGCCTGCATTTTACTGCGCAGCACCTCGCGGAAAGCGGATTCCTGCAGGACGGACGTTCCCTCGACGAAGCGCTCGTTCTCAGTTGCCGATACGTAGGTAAATGCGCGAGCAAGCGAACGGGAAATAATCTCGACGGCTATTTTGAACAGGTTTTCGTGATACAGGGTAAAGCGTTCAAACGCCTGGTCGTACAGGCAGACAAGCGCGATCGCCTCGTTGTCGTGCACAATTGGCGCGGCGTACATCGGAAGCCCTGGGGACAGTTTTTTGTTAACCCAGAGACGTTTTTTGTCAACGACTGCCGACAATTCCGGGACCTCGTTCAGGTGCTGGGAACGGGGCAGCTGAAACGCGGGATCATTGGATTTCAAAAGCAGCCGCAAATAACCAAAACGGGAAACGGAATAGATGGCAATTTGTTTGGTTTCCATCAGGTTCTCCAGCACCCCGATCGCAGAGCGGACGACCTGTTCCGGTTCGAGGCTCTCCAGTTCCGTGATGATCGAGTGGATGCGGCCCAGGCTGTCCCGGCTGGTCAGCACCTGTCGCTGCAGAGCTTCTTTTACACTGCGTGTATCCTTGTATACGTCCATCAGCAAGCGGAAGCGCTGTTGTTCAACAGCCAATTCGTTTTTCGCAAAGAGCAGCTCCTTTCTGTGCTTGTCTGTCACATACCCTACCGAAAGCCCAAAAAACAAGTATAGGGCCGTCACAAACAGCGATTCCGGGTCGTACAGCAGCGATCCCCAGTCGCGCCCGTTTTGCACGCTGTCCGCCACATACAAACCGATTACCGCAAGAGATGCCAGGAACGATTGACGCGTACCGTACAACAAAGCCATCAACAATATGTAAATAAGTTTGTAGTCAAAAATGCTTTCGTAGAAAAGTCCGCTTTGATGATGCCACAATGTGATCACAATGCTGAAGGCGATGGCGTTTTCGGCAAACGGACGGAAGACAGCAAGCCAGCGCGGCATCTGCCAACGGGCAGGCGCAGGCTCTGCGGAGACTGCCGCTTCCTGTCTGAGCAGCCATTCGTACGTTTTGACCAATCCCTCTTGAAGCGTGTACCGCGGAGTCCAGCCCAGTTCCAGCTGCAATCGGCTGCTGTCCAGACATGAGCGCGTAATGTCGCCGTTTCGTCGCTCGTGGTGCACCACTTGGGGCACGGCGGCAAACGAACGGATCGTTTCGATCAGCTCGTTGATACTTGTCTCCACGCCGCTGGAGACGTTGTATACGCCGCTTGCACGGCTGGTTGCACCGCGGTAGATGGCGTCAGCCACATCGTCTACATAGATGAAGTCACGTGTCTGTCTCCCGTCACCGAACACCGTAAGAGGTTGATTCGCACTCGCCTGGCGGAGAAAGACGGAGATCACCCCCGCTTCCCCGTCAGTCCTCTGACGCGGTCCGTACACGTTGGAAAAACGCAGACACAGGGTATCCAGGTTGTACAGTTCCCGCCACTTTTCGCAGTACATTTCCCCGGTCAGCTTGCTCGTTCCGTACGGTGACATGGGGCTGCACGTGGCTGTTTCCCGGGCGGGAAGCTGGTCAGTCTCGCCGTAGACGGCAGCGGATGATGCAAAGATGAATTTTTTCACCCCATGCAGTCGGGAGCAGTTCAACATGTTGACCAGCCCGAGGATGTTGGTCCGTACGTCAAGTACCGGCTCATCCAGCGACGAAGAAGCCGCTGTATGTGCCGCCAAGTGGATGACGACGTCAAAACCAACGCTGCGAAACACCTCCACGCAAGCCTGATCTTCTACACTGAGAACATACGCCTTGTGTGGTATGGTTACATGTTCACGCCGCCCCGAAGACAAATTGTCGATGATGTATACACGATGCCCTTCTTTATAAAACCGTTCAGCCACAGAAGCACCGATAAAGCCGTAACCTCCTGTGATCAGAACATTCATCTGCCATACCCCCAACGGACTCTTTCCTTTGCTGCTCAATCAAACGGCGCGATAGTATCTCTATTGCTCTGTCGTAGCCGGGCGTCCGGCAAAGGGGACAATGTGACCGCGCACCGCGAAAAGCTATGCGCAAAAATTTCCGGTTGTACGCATCAGCATTTGAAAGCACTACCTCGGTCATACTCCGGATATAGGACTATAATAGGATTACTTCGCCATTCTAAGCGCTAACCCTTTTCCAATATCCCCACTTTCAGGAAGATTGTGATTCTTTTTTACCAGAGAGAGAAGTGGCCGATTCGCCAGATAGGAAAAACGATCTATGAGTTCCCTGTCAAAACGAAACACCTCCGCCAAATCGTTCCCTTACGATTCAGAGAGGTGTTTCGTTTCACCATTGGGGTGGGGCGCGTCAAGATTGGTTCTTTTTTACAGCTTCTCAATCGCTTCCGCCAGCAGCTTGTTCACCAGCGGCGGATTGGCTTTGCCTTTGGTCTGTTTCATCACCTGACCGACCAAAAAGCCTATCGCCTGTTTTTTGCCGCCCAGGTAGTCCTGAACAGACTGCGGGTTGGCGGCGATTACGTCGTCAACGATTTTCTTCAAGGCGCCTTCATCACTGATCTGAACCAAGCCTTTCTCCTCCACGATCGCAGCCGGGTTCTTACCGGTCTCCAGCATCTCCTTGAAGACTGTTTTGGCGATTTTGGTGGAGATGGTTCCTTTTTCGATCAGCTTGATCATTTCGCCCAGACCTTCCGGCGTGAGCTTGATATCCGCGAATTCCAGGCTGTTTGCATTCAGGTAGCCGAACAAATCGCCCATCAGCCAGTTGGCCACCGCTTTGGGATCGGCTCCGGTCGCGGTTGCACGGTCAAAGAAATCCGCCGACTCCTTGGAAATCGTAATCACTTCGGCATCCGCGCTGGACAGCCCGTACTCCTGAACGTAGCGCGCTTTGCGAGCGTCCGGCAGTTCCGGAATCGACTGCCTGACCGCCTCGATCCACTCCTCGGAAATCTGCATCCGCACCAGATCCGGATCGGGGAAGTAACGATAGTCGTGCGCTTCTTCCTTGGAGCGCATCACGACAGTTTTTTTGCTCGCTTCATCCCAGCGGCGTGTCTCTTGGGTTACTTGTCCGCCGGAGGTGACGACCTGAATCTGCCGCTCTACCTCGTACTCCAGTCCGAGCTGAACGTTGCGGAAAGAGTTCATGTTTTTCAGTTCGGTTTTGGTACCAAACTCCTTCTGGCCGACCGGGCGGATGGAGACATTGGCGTCACAGCGCAGCGACCCCTGTTCCATCTTGACATCGGATACGCCCGTGTACTGCAGGATCGCCTTTAGTTTTTCCAGATACGCCTTGGCTTCTTCCGGGGAGCGAATATCTGGTTCCGAAACGATCTCCACCAGAGGTACACCGACACGATTGTAATCGACCAGCGATCCGCCGCCGTACTCGGAGTGGGTCAGCTTCCCGGCGTCTTCTTCCAGATGAAGACGATTGATGCCGATGCGCTTTTTTATGCCGTTTACTTCAATTTCGATCCAGCCGTTTTTCCCGATCGGCTGATCGTATTGCGAGATCTGGTACGCCTTGGGCAGATCAGGATAAAAGTAGTTTTTGCGGTCGAACTTGGTTTCACGCGAGATCTCGCAGTTGAGCGCGAGGGCCGCTTTCATCGCGAATTCCACCGCTTGTCTGTTGACGACCGGCAGCACGCCGGGGTGGCCCAGACAAATCGGGCAGGTATGTGTATTCGGTGGTGCCCCGAATTCGGTCGGGCAGCCGCAGAAGATTTTGCTCCTGGTGGACAGTTCGGCATGAACTTCCAGGCCGATCACGGTTTCAAACTGACTCATCCTTCTACCCCCTCACCGGTTCCGGTTTCCGCTTGTGATGTTCCGTTGCCTGTTCGTAGGCATGGGCCACCCTGAGCACGGTGGACTCGTCAAACGCCTTGCCGACGATCTGCATTCCGATCGGCAGCCCGCTGGCCGAGAAACCGCAGGGAACGCTGATGGCGGGCAGACCGGCCAGGTTAACCGGCACGGTACAGATGTCCTCCAGGTACATCTTCACCGGATCGTCCAGCTTCTCCCCCAGTCTAAAGGCAGTGGTCGGAGTGGTCGGGTGAAGAATGACATCGTAGTCGGCAAAAATCTGTTCAAAGTCGCGGATGATCAGGGTACGTACCTGCTGTGCTTTCTTGTAGTAGGCATCATAGTATCCGGCGGAAAGAGCGTAGGTACCAAGCATGATCCGCCGCTTAACTTCCGGTCCGAAGCCTTGGCTGCGCGTTTCTTTGTACATTTCAATCAGGTTGTCGGCATTGTCGGCCCGTACGCCGTAGCGAACCCCGTCAAAGCGGGCCAGGTTGGACGATGCTTCGGAGGAAGCAAGCAGGTAGTAAGCGGGCACGGCGTATTCGGTATGCGGCATTGACACTTCACTCCAGGTGGCACCCATGCTCTCCAACTGCTTCAGCGCCGCCAGCACTGCTTCACGCACTTCTTTGTCAACGCCCTCGCCAATCAGTTCTTTGGGCACACCGATGCGCATGCCCGTAACATCCCCGGTGAGAGCGGACAAATAGTCCGGTACCTCCACCTTGGCCGAAGTGGAGTCGTAGGGATCGTGGCCAGCAATCGCCTGCAGGACATATGCGGCGTCTTCCACGTTTTTGGTGATCGGGCCGATCTGGTCAAGCGACGAAGCAAATGCAACCAGTCCAAAGCGGGAGACCAGCCCGTAGGTCGGCTTCAGCCCGACGACCCCGCAAAATGCGGCTGGCTGACGAATGGAACCGCCGGTGTCAGACCCCAGTGTAAAGAAGAACTGGCGGGCCGCCATCGCCGCAGCGGAACCACCGCTGGAACCGCCGGGCACGTACTCGGGATTCCACGGGTTGCGGGTCGGGTAAAAACCGGAGTTTTCGGTCGAGCCCCCCATGGCAAACTCGTCCATGTTGCACTTGCCCACGATGACCGCTTCAGCTTCCTTCAGTTTCCGGCTGACCGTGGCATCGTAGATGGGATCGTAATTGGACAGGAGCTTGCTGGCGCAGGTGGTGCGAATCCCGGCGGTGACGATGTTGTCCTTTACACCGGCGGGCAGGCCAAACAATAGGCCAAACTCGCCCTCTCCCTTGGCCAGACGCTCGTCCAGCGCTTTTGCCTGGCGGCGGGCTCCTTCCTCATCCACGGTAATCACAGCGTGCAGTTCCTGATCCACTTCGCTGATCCGTTTCAGGCTGGCCTCGACCAACTCGCTTGCGGACAGCTGCTTTTTCGTCAATTCACTATGTATCTCCGACAATCGCTTATCGAACAAGGACACGTTTAGTTCTCCTCCTTTTCCGCCGCTTCCGGTTACTCAAATACCGCCGGTACCTTAAACTGGCCGTCTTCGTGATCTGGAGCGTTCTTCAACACGGCGTCAAGCGGCAGGGACGGGCGGTTTTCATCATCGCGCATGACGTTGTGCACATCGGTCGCGTGACTGGTCGGCGGCACGTCCGAGGTATCCAGTTCATTCAGTTTGGCTGCAAACGCCAGAATCGCGTTTAAATCGTTGGTATACCGCTGTACTTCCTCTTCCGTCAGCGTGAGACGGGCAAGGTTGGCGACATGCTCTACTTCTTTGCGGGTAATGGCACTCACGGCCAGACACCTCCGGTCACTTTTTCTCACATACGTTTGATCTTACTGAATCGGCCGCTGTTCGTCAATTTTGGCCACACCAATCCGCTGGCCCATCAACAGCGGGCTGCCCACTTCAAGACCTTCCTCCCAGGTGATTCTCCCCTTTTCAAACAGCAGGATTACCGTGGAACCGAACTCAAACCAGCCCAACTCCTCTCCTTTCTCATAGAAGGGCGCTGCGGCAATCGGTTCCGTCACCTGTTTGCCGCGCGGCACGTTGGTCTTGGCCTTGCAATAGGTTACCCTGACACTTCCTACAAACAGTGCTCCCACCTTGATCAAAGCGACGCAGCCGGCTGTCTTGGAACGAATGTAGGTAATCAGCCGCTCGTTTCGGGTGAACAGTTGATCCACATGTTCTACCCCGACCTGGTTGACTGGATAGAGGCGGCCCGGCAAATAGGTATACCGCTCCAGATTCCCGTCTACCGGCATGTGGATGCGGTGGTAGTCGCGGGGACTTAGATAGATGGTGATGAACGTCCCGCCTTGAAAGCGGGATGCCATCCGCGTATCATCTCCGAGCAGGTCAACCAGGTTGAACAACTTGCCTTTGGCCTGGATCAGCGTGTCCCGCTGGATGTCCCCCATCTGGGAGACCGTTCCGTCTACCGGACTGACAACAACCTCCGGTCCGGGTGCGATCGGACGGGCCCCCGGCTTCAGCCGACGGGTAAAGAATTCTTTGAGGGTCCGGTATTCGTGAAGCGGTTTTTCGATCGACGAAACGTCTATCTTATAATGCTGCACGTACCGACGAATCGCCAATCGGCTGAAGCGGGATGCCGTGATTTTCCCCATCGTTCTCGACATTGCATTCTGCGGCAGGCGATGCAAGCCGCGCAAGATGAGCTTTTTCATGGCACATCTCCCCTCTTTTCTGGGTTCCGGCTTGCCGCATTGCTTGGATCGACGTCCGTTTATTGCCGTCAACGGGTAAGGAAGCCGTTTTCTGTCGGGCCGTGCCGGATACTTGTCAGATTATTAAGATGAACGCGTGTAGAACATGGTCCGGGCAGATCAGAACATATTTTACATTACCACATCGTCTACGTCTTTTAAAGGAGCGTGTAGACGAAGTGATAGGGGAAGCGAGACCTCGTTTTGACGCTGCCCCTGCGGATCGTCGTGGAGCGGTCCTGGACTGCTTCTTCGCAGGTTGGCCACCGCAAGTGAGCGCGAAAAAACGCCCCAAACGTGTTTCGACACGTTGTTTGCCAATCTGATAAAGCAGGCTGCCCTCCCCGGATGGGGAAGGCAGCCGTCACTGTTGAAAAATGTTGAAATTCGATTGTCTGCCGTTTTACAGCAACTCGGAAACCAGTTTGGCCTGCGTAAACAAGAGCAGGTAATCGGGCCCGCCTGCTTTGGAGTCTGTACCCGACATGTTAAAGCCGCCAAATGGATGCACGCCCACCAGGGCTCCGGTGCACTTGCGGTTAAAGTAGAGGTTGCCCACGTGGAATTCGGTACGGGCTTTCTCCAGATGAGCGCGGTTGCGGCTGATCACCGATCCGGTCAAACCATACTCGGTGTTGTTGGCAATCTCCAGCGCGTGGTCAAAGTCGCGTGCCTTGGTAAACGCGACGACCGGACCGAAAATTTCTTCCTGCATGATGCGGGCATTCGGATCAACGTCGGCAAAGACGGTTGGCATGATGTAGTAGCCTGTATCCGGTCCTTTCACGCCGCCGACCATCAGTTTGCCTTCCTGCTTGCCGATCTCGATGTACTCGAGGATCTTGTTGTAGGCATTCTCGTCAATCACCGGACCGGTGTAGAAATCCGGATTGGTTACATCACCCACGGTTAATTCCTTGGTCAGTTCAACGACGCGGTTCAGCACCTGGTCGTACACATCCTGGTGAACGATGGCTCGCGAGCAGGCAGAGCACTTCTGACCGGAGAAACCAAAAGCGGAATTGACGATTGCCTGGGCAGCCAGTTCCAGATCGCAATCACTGTCGACAACGATGGAGTCTTTTCCGCCCATTTCCGCGATCAGGCGTTTGATCCACTTTTGGCCGGGGCTCCGTTTGGCGGCCAATTCATTGATGCGCAGTCCAACGTCGCGAGAACCGGTAAAGCTGATGAAGCGGGTAAGCGGGTGCTCCACTAGGAAGTCGCCTACTTCACCGCCGCTGCCCGGCAGGTAGTTGACAACGCCAGCAGGCACACCGGCATCCTCCAGGATTTCCATAAACTTGGCGGCAATTACCGGAGTCGTGGAAGCTGGCTTCAAAACAACCGTATTGCCGGCTACCAGTGCCGCCGTCGTCATGCCCACCATAATCGCCAGCGGGAAGTTCCACGGCGGGATGACGATACCGACACCAAGCGGAATGTAGTACAGTTCGTTGTCTTCCGTCGGGATGCGGGTAAGCGGCTGACGCTGCGACAATTGATCCATCTGACGACCGTAGTATTCCATGAAGTCAATCGCTTCCGCCGTATCGGCGTCTGCTTCTGCCCAGCTCTTTCCTGCCTCTTTTACCAGCCAGGCCGAGAATTCGTGCTTGCGGCGGCGCAAAATGGCTGCGGCCTTGTAAAGATAGCGGGCACGGGCCGTACCCGGTATAGCTTTCCAGGATTCAAACGTTTTTGCCGCTGTCTGGATCGCTTTTTCCGCCAGTTCACGATCCGCCTTGGAGACAAGGCCCACCACTTGTGCCTTGTTGGAGGGGTTCACAGACCGGATCTTTTGCTCGGTACGAATCCGTTCTCCCCCGATGATAATATCGTATTCGCGGCCCAGTTCACTTTCCACTTTAGCCAATGCTTCCTGAAACGCCTGTTTGTTCTCGGGAAGTTTGAAATTCGTAAACGGTTCGTTTTGGAATTCCACTCTCACGATCAACGCCTCCTTCGTTTTCTTTCTCAATGTTATCGTATGGGTGTTATTGCAAAGATCGTACCAATGTTTTTCAGGACACGTCTCCCCTATTGTTTGCGGAACTGGCCCATTCCACACATCCAAGAAATAAGCAACACTCCTGCACATAAATGTACAAGAGTGTTCATGTGTTGCACACTACTGTTTTGGTTGTCTACAGCGGCTGACGCATCGTTACTTGCGGTATACGTGCATGTACGGTTCCCCGTTTGCCGGACGAACATAGACCGCCAGCGGCCGGTTGATCGATTCCACATAGAGGTTAACGTGTACCTGCTTGTCAAGGAGTTGGTTGATGAGGGATGCGCAGTACTGGGTGAACTGGGTCACTTCCGTACGTGAATCGTATTCCGCCGTAGCCGTCAGCGTCAGCTCAATCAACTCTCCACCCATAAATCGGCCCACTCCGGTCAGACCGATGAACTCACCGTAAAACGCTTTGGTCTGTTTCATCAGTTTGTCGTACTGCAGAGAAATTTGCGGATAATCCTTATACACGGCATCGCTGGGGAACAGGTAATACTTTTCCTCAATCGGCTGCCACTTGGAAACCGCGCTCTCTGTTGAATTGACCGTCCCGGTCATGATAAAGGTCCCGGGCAGCAGGGTGGAGTTTTTTTCCGGTACCCGGAACAGCGCCACCACCATTGGGATCTGTTGATTCTCCGCCCTCACCTTTTGGACAATCCTTGCCGCTATTGCTTTCCCTTTTTCCCGCAGTTCATCCGTCGTGTAGACTTTCTCCTGGCCGGAGGCATCCTTATATTGCGGTGACAGGGTCAGACCCAGGACGATTCCTGCCAATTGCTGGCTTTCCTTATCCAGGTAATCGTGCTCCAGCACGTGCAGCAGCAAGGTGTTGCCATCTTCCGGGTTCAGTCCCTCGGGATTGTCTTTGGATGCCGGAGCCAGCCAGGCATTTACCTGTTCGCTGCTGATGAGCTGCCCTTCCTGAAACAGGTATTCCTTCGGAGAAAAAGTTTCCCGGGCTATCTCCAACAGTCCCAATTCCAAACGACTGAAATCAATGCGGAAACCCGACATCCGCGACAGCATGCCCCTGGTCTGGTTGGGTTGATAGGGGACCACACTGCCATAGTAATCCCCGCTGACCTCGATGATCGGGGAGATTGTAGGCGTGGCTGGATTCGGTTTCTCATCCTCACCGTCAAAGAAGGTGCAGGCCGTGGTCGTGATCGCCAGTATCAGGACCAGGATACAGGATCGAAGCTTGTTCATGTGCTTGTTCATCTATCAATAAACTCCTTTACGACTCATCCCATTTCTGCCAACTGCCGTCTAACAAGGTATACAGATACGCTGATTCCCCTACAGCCACCAGTTTGTATTCACCCCACCCGGGGCCAAGCATGACCAGTTTCTCCGGTGTCTGCGCCTCAAGCGGCTTCCAGCCGTGCCTCTCCCGGCAGTAAACACCTTGATCGGTCGCTGCATACAGCCGTTCTTCGGACCGGTCAATCGCCACCGAGTAGATCTGCTTGACGCCGGGAATCGTATCCCTGCTCCATTCCCGGCCATCCGTGTGCAGCAGCAAATCGCGCGTCACGACATACAACTGCTTCTCATTGGGCAGATACTGCATCGCCGATATCTCATCGGAATCCGTCCACTTCTGCCATGACACTCCGCCGTCCACAGATTGAAAGATACCTTCTTCCGCCACGTATGCATACAAATAGAGCTGATCGTTCACACGGGCTCCCGTAAGATGGTAGAGTGGTTGGCGGGGCAGTCCGGCGTCGGATTCCTGCCAAGTCCTTCCTCCATCCGTGCTGCGCATGCTTCCGTTTTGTGCCCCGATCACGATCAGATCCGTTTGATTGGGATCTATTACCCAACCGGTCACCGCCACTTCCGCCAACTCGGGGGCCAAAAGGGTCCACAGCCCGGGACTGGCCGAAAGGTACAAACCGGAATTGGTTCCCAACCAGATGCGGGGCTCGTCGGGCGACATTCCCACCGCCGTCACGAACTCCCCTGTTTGCAGCACATCCTGGTAGGTTAAATCACCCGGTATATGGGCTGCCTGTATCGGAGGTGTCGGGTTATTTCGAGCTGTGCCATTCTCTATGGAGCTGCAACCCACAAGCAGACAAATCCAACTTATGGATACCCATACGATTCTCCAGGAACTGGCTCTCAACACCACTCACATCCTTCCTGTAACCCGGGATGGCAAAGCTGACCGGTTTAGTCGGCCTGCTGCTGCTCGAGCAATTGTAAAAAAGACGCTTCGTCGATCACTTGTACGCCAAGTTTCCCTGCCTTCTCCAGCTTGGAGCCGGCCTTTTCCCCCGCAATGACCAGGTCGGTTTTTTTGCTGACGCTTCCTGTCACCTTGCCGCCCAGGCGCGCTATCTTTTCCTCCGCCTCCTGACGGGTCATCGTACTGAGAGTACCGGTCAGCACCACTGTTTTTCCCGCCAGAGGCAGGTCGCTTCCTTCCTCGGCACGTACTCCCTTGTAGGCAAAGTTGACGCCTGCCGCACGGAGCCGCTCAAGCAGTTCCTGTACCTGCGGCATCGCAAAGTAGGTAAGGATGCTGTCCGCCATTTTTGGTCCGATTTCGTCTATTTCCAACAGCTGCTCCCGCGTCGCCCGCTGCAGGTTGTCCAGGTGGCCAAACCGCTCAGCGAGGACTTTGGCCGCTTTGGCCCCGATCAGGCGGATGCCAAGGCCGAAGATCAACCGCTCAACGGAATTCTCTTTGCTGGCTTCAATCGCTTGAAGCAGGTTGTCAACCGACTTCTCGCCCATCCGCTCCAGGCGCAGCAGATCATCCCGTCTTTCGTGAAGGTAGTACAGATCAGCGACACTGGCAATCAGTTTCTGTTCGAACAGCTGCGCCACCACTTTTTCGCCCAGTCCCTCGATGTTCATCGCCAACCGGGATACGAAGTGGATTATCCCTTCCCGAATCAGCGCCGGACAGTCGGGATTGATGCAGCGCAGCGCCACTTCATCCTCAAAACGGATCAGTTCGCTGCCGCATTCGGGACAGTGAGTCGGCATCTGAAACGGACGTTCCGCTCCCGTGCGCCGTTCAGGGAGGACGGCGACAATCTCGGGGATGATGTCGCCCGCTTTCTTGACTACGACGTGGTCCCCCAACATCAACCCTTTTTCCCGGATAATCTCTTCATTGTGCAGCGATGCCCGCTTTACCGTCGTGCCGGCCAAACTGACCGGCTTGAGCAGTGCGGTCGGCGTAACCACTCCGGTACGCCCTACATTTACCTCGATGCCTTCCAGCACAGTCACCGTTTCTTCTGCCGGGAACTTGTAGGCAATGGCCCAGCGCGGACTTTTCGCCGTAAATCCCAGTTCCTGCTGCTGGGCGAAGCTGTCCACCTTGATGACCATGCCGTCGATTTCATACGGCAGCTCCGGCCTTTTTTCCGCCCACCTGTTGATAAAGGCAATCAGCTCGTCAATCTGTTCAAAGACACGCCGCTCCGGGTTCACCTTGAAGCCAAGCGACTCCAGCAGCGCAAGGCCTTCACTGTGCGACTCCACCGTCTCACCAATCAATTCGCCGATCCCGTAGACAAAGATGTCCAATTCGCGGGATGCAGCCACTTTCGGGTCAAGCTGCCGCAGCGAACCGGCGGCCGAATTGCGCGGATTGGCAAAAAGCGGCTCTCCCCGCGTTTCCCGCTCCCGGTTCAGCTTCTCAAAGGCCCGTTTCGGCATGTACGCCTCGCCGCGCACCTCAATCGTCACCGGCTTGCGCAGGCGCAGCGGAAGGGAACGGATCGTCTTCAGGTTCTGCGTGATATCCTCGCCGGTCTGCCCGTCGCCGCGCGTCGCTCCTCTGACGAACCATCCATCTTCATAGCGAAGGGAAACCGCCAATCCGTCAATCTTCAGCTCGCACACGTAGCGAACCGGTTGATCACCTACCGCCTGCCGTACCCGCCGGTCGAAGTCGCGCAGATCTCCCTCGTTAAAAGCGTTGCCGAGGCTTAGCATCGGTACCTTGTGCTCCACCTTTTCGAAGTGGGGCAGCGGTTCTCCGCCAACGCGCTGTGTCGGCGAATCCGGGGTGACCAGCTCGGGAAACAACGATTCGAGCTCCTGCAGCTGGCGCATCAGTGCATCGTACTCTCGATCCGTAATCTCCGGTCGATCTTCTACGAAATAAAGACGGTTGTGGTATTCGATTTGTTGCCGGAGTTCCTCGATTTTTTGTTCAGCCGTCTGTCGATCCATCTTCCCTGTTCCTTCCTTTCCGTCTGTTTACACTCGTTCAATAGGTGCAAACTTGGCCAGCAGCTTTTTCACCCCGATCGGACTGGGAAAGGCAATGTCCAGCTCCAGATCGTCACCGCTGCCTTTGGTCCTGACCACCGTGCCGATTCCCCACTTGGCATGCTTTACCTTGTCACCCGCCCTCCAGTCAATTCCGGCGGCTGCGCCGTGCTGAGGCAGCGTACCTTTGCCGGGGGAAGTCCGAAATGATCCGGCACCGCCCTCCTGCATTCGTCCATAAGCTGTACCGCCTGCGTAACCCGCCGCAGCCGAACGGTAAGTCTGGCCAAATCCCCGGCTTCCGCTTCCCTCTGCCGGATGGACGTCCTCCAGCAGCGCTTCCGGAATCTCCATCAGAAAACGGGAAGGGGGATTGCTGTTGGTTCGTCCATACAGGGTACGTGTATAGGCGTGCGTCAGGTACAGTTTTTCCTCGGCCCGGGTAATACCGACGTAGGCGAGGCGCCGCTCTTCCTCCATTTCCGTATCGTCGAACAGCGCCCGGCTGTGTGGAAAGATGCCTTCCTCCATCCCGATCAGAAAGACGACAGGAAACTCCAGACCCTTGGCACTGTGCAGGGTCATCAGCGTAACCTGCCCCTCTGACGTCTCCTGTTCGGCCTGCTTCTCATCCAGCAAGTCAACATCAGCAATCAGTGCCAGATCGGTCAGGAAGGCGACCAGACTGCGGTCTTCACTTTTTCGCTCGAACTCTTGGGTGACGGACTTGAACTCACCGATATTTTCCAGCCGGGCGGCCGCTTCAAGGGATTTTTCCTCATGGAGCGCCTGCTCGTAGCCTGTCCGCTTCAGCATCTCCTCAACCAATTCCGTGACACTGAGATAATCGACCATCTGCATAAGCTGCTCGATCATCTCCACGAAAGCGCGAATGGCATTGGTCGTACGAGCGGCCAGCCCGATGCTTTCCACTTCTTGCAGGGCGCGGAACATGGATAAGCCGTGCGCACGGGCATATGTTTCGATCTTTTCCACGGTGGTTTCGCCGATACTCCGCTTGGGCACATTGATGATCCGGGTCAAGCTGATGTCATCATCAGGATTGGCGATCAGCCGCAGATAAGCAAGCATGTCCTTGATCTCTTTGCGATCGTAAAACTTGGTGCCGCCGACAATCGTGTACGGAATGTTGGATTTCACCAGCACATCCTCGACGACACGGGACTGTGCGTTGGTCCGGTAAAGGACGGCAAATTTGTCGTACGTCTTGTAGGTGGCCAGTAATTGGCGAATGGTCTCTACGACAAAATAGGCTTCATCATGCTCCGTATTTCCCCGGTAGCAGTAGATTTTGTCACCGGTCGGATTTTGGGTCCACAACTTTTTCTCCTTGCGCATTACGTTGTGGGCAATCACGCCGTTTGCCGCTTCCAGGATATTTTTGGTGGAGCGGTAGTTCTGTTCCAGCTTGATCAGTTTGGCTTCGGGATAATCCCGCTCAAAGTTGAGAATGATCGATATATCCGCGCCCCGCCACTTGTAGATGCTTTGGTCGGCATCACCGACACAGCAGATGTTGCGGTACTTGGCGGCGATCAGCGAAATCAACGCATACTGGGCCCGGTTGGTATCCTGATATTCGTCGACGTGGATATAACGGAATTTTTTTTGATAGAAGTCCAGCACTTCCGGTACATCGCGAAACAGGCGGACCGTCTGCATGATCAAATCGTCGAAATCGAGCGATTGATTCTGCTTCAATCTCTGTTGGTAGCGCTCGTACACCTGGGCCGCTGCCCGTTGAAACGGATCGCCGGCCTTTTCCGCAAACTTCTCAGGCGGGATCAATTCGTTTTTGGCCCCGCTGATCGCCGCGAGAATCGCCCGCGGTTCATACCGCTTGGGGTCCAGGTTCAGCTCATTTAGGCACTGTTTGACCACGGTAAGCTGATCGCCGGCATCCAGGATGGTAAAGTTTCGATTGTATCCGATCCGGTCTATATCTCTGCGGAGAATCCGTACACAGAGGGAGTGGAAGGTGGAAATCCAGATCTCGTCCGCGCCGGAACCGACGAGCCGGGCCACCCGCTCTTTCATCTCGCGGGCCGCCTTGTTGGTGAAGGTAATGGCCAAAATACTCCACGGCGCTACCCGCTTTTCCCCGACCAGATAGGCGACACGCTGGGTCAGCACCCTTGTCTTGCCGCTCCCTGCTCCAGCCAGGATCAACACCGGCCCTTCCGTCGTCCGTACGGCTTCCTGCTGCTGCGGGTTGAGGCCCGCCAGGATCTTTTCCTGTGTAGAAGACATACCCTCTTGCCACCTTTCTCCTGTCAACAAAAAATCACCCATCGCTCGCGGTCCTATGCGGCCCGCAACCGAAGCATATGTTCTTATTTTGGCACAGATTTGGGCGGCATGCCAGTTTTTCATGACGGGCCAATCCGGGTGTCGATCATCCTGTTTTTGGAGGATTTTGTGTCCCGAAGGGGCCAAAAGTCCTGCTCGCGCTGCTGCCTGGCCCAAAAAGTTTCACGTCTGCCCGCTGACGGCGCTCCTCTGTGCAGCGTGCAGCCAAAGTGTCTGGATAGAGGAGGCGGCCATGTTCCTTCCTCACTCCGTTGCCAACCACCAGTGAAGCCAGACTGTCCGCTTCGCCATCCCGCAGCGGACGGGCGCAAAAGCAGCGCTGCTCCGCCGCTTGTCCACGTTGCGCCCGTATTCCCCGCTTCGGGCTTGCTCCGCTTGGATGGTTGGCAAAGTCGTTCGTGCGGAAAATGGCCGCTCTCCTGTCACACTCGCTGTCTTGGGACGAACAGGGCGCCATTGCGAGTGCGGGCCGTTTTTCGCCAGCGAACGGTTTGGCCAACCTGCCAGCGAAACGACGCATCCGCAGGGAAAACGCAGCGGCAGCAGCATCACGTCGAAAGCGAGACCTCGTTTTGACGCTGCCCCTGCGGATCGTCGTGGAGCGGTCCTGGACTGCTTCTTCGCTGGTTGGCCACCGCAAGTGAGCGCGAAAAAACGCCCCACTCGTGTCCTCGATACGTTGTCTTCAAACTGAGAGGCACGAACTAATCGTAACCTCCAAGCGTGCAGCCAAAGATGTCTGGATAGAGGAGGCGGCCATGTTCCTTCCTCACTCCGTTGCCAACCACCAGTGAAGCCAGACTGTCCGCTTCGCCATCCCGCAGCGGACGGGCGCAAAAGCAGCGCTGCTCCGCCGCTTGTCCACGTTGCGCCCGTATTCCCCGCTTCGGGCTTGCTCCGCTTGGATGGTTGGCAAAGTCGTTCGTGCGGAAAATGGCCGCTCTCCTGTCACACTCGCTGTCTTGGGACGAACAGGGCGCCATTGCGAGTGCGGGCCGTTTTTCGCCAGCGAACGGTTTGGCCAACCTGCCAGCGAAACGACGCATCCGCAGGGAAAACGCAGCGGCAGCAGCATCACGTCGAAAGCGAGACCTCGTTTTGACGCTGCCCCTGCGGATCGTCGTGGAGCGGTCCTGGACTGCTTCTTCGCTGGTTGGCCACCGCAAGTGAGCGCGAAAAAACGCCCCACTCGTGTTCATTACGCTGATTTGTCCGCAGTAGAAAAAAAGGGCACTGTCCAGCACCCTTCCCACAGCGGCGGCCAACATATGGCCAGCCGATCCCTTATGTTTGTTCTGCCATTCCCTTGACTGCCTCCACTGTTGCCAGTGCGGCATGCGGGTCGTCGTAAATCACGTTGCCGACCACAACGGTGTCGGCAATCCCCGCCATTTCGCGGGCCTGCTCCGGTGTGCGAATTCCGCCTCCGTACAACAGGTGCCCCTCAAATCCCTCCTTGCATGCCTTCACCCACTGCGGATCGCCGTACTTTCCGCTGTACTCCACGTAAAACATCGGCAGGCGGCACAACTTGGCGGCTACCTGGGCATACGCCCTGGCCTCATCGGGATCGGACACAGGACGGGCCGAGGTCAGCCGGGCGGCAGCCGCGTCAGGGTTGAGAATCAGATACCCTTCGGCGAAAATCTCTTCCCAATGGATGTACGCGCTGTACTCGTGTACACCGGTGACGTGGGGCTTGAGCAGCCACTCGGGATCGCCCGCGTTGAGCACCAGGGGAATAAAGTAGGCATCAAAACCCGGCACCACCGCATCCAGGCTGGACACCTCCAGCACAGCCGGCACCGCAAAGCGGCGGATTCTGGCCATCAACTCAAGCGTGTTGTCATAGGTGACGCCAAACGTCCCGCCGACGATAATCGCATCGGTTCCCGATTCGCAAAGCCGCTCCAGCCACTCATCGTCGATCTGCTTGTCCGGGTCCAGTTTGAAGGCGTGACGCCACCCGCTGAAATCAATCACATCTCGTTCCTCCCGAATCTATTTGCCAATCCGCTCCAGCACCAACTGGTAGCCGTCGTTCCCGTAGTTCAGGCATCGTTTGACGCGGGAGATCGTCGCGGTGCTTGCTCCGGTCTCTGCTTCGATCTGGTTGTAGGTGTACCCCTTTCGCAGCATGCGGGCCACTTCCAACCGCTGAGCCAGCGACTGCATCTCATTGATCGTGCAGAGATCGTCAAAAAACGCATAGCACTCTTCCACGGTCTCCAGCGCCAGAATCGCCTCGAACAACTGCTCAATTCCCTTCCCCTTCAGTTTCTCCAATTGCATCTGATCACCCCGTCGGATATCGTGTGGCTCCCTGCTTCTTCCTCTACATTTTCATGCGTTAAAGTCCTACCATACATCATAGGCAAAAAAAGTGTCCAATTCAAGAGTCAGCGCGGGAGCAGCCGCCCCCGGCTGCAGGGAAGGACCAGCGTTACTGATAGGTGACACTGGCAGACAGGCTGGGCGAATCGGGGACGATGTTGATCCAGGTGTTTCCTGGCAGGAACTGCACCTCTTTGGTTAATGCCTCGTCCTCGTAGGCACGGATCACACCCCCGCTGCGCTTCCACTTGATCTTGCGCACGCTCCCCTGCTGAAACAGATAGCCGTCCCCCGGCCCCACCACGTCTACCTGACGCCGCCCTTCACTGTCCAGCACGCGGTGACGGGCGCCCAACACCAGCAGGTTCGTCACTTCCAACTGCTTTTCACTGGACAGCTCCAGATGCGGTTTGCCATCGGTCAGACGCAGGTACTTTCCTTTCTTTTCGTCATACGTGTAGCCGGCGCTGTACAATTTGTGAAAGGTGACCTGGATCTCTTTGGCACTCTCGCTGCCGAGAATCTTGGCATTGTCCGGCAAAAAGGAGAAACGCGGCAGTTCCGAAGTCATTCTCATTCCCTTGTCCTTCATTGCCTGTGCGATCAAATCCGCGCTGGTATACAGGTTATGCGGCGCCTGGCGAAACTTCTCCCGCCAGAAATACCCGCTGTTGCTGATCTCGTTGATATAAGCGTAATCAGAGCGGCTCAACATGTCCAGCGCGTCCGGTGAGCCTCCGGCATGCACCATCACCGCGTCAAATCCGGCTCCGATCTGAATATAGTAGGGACGAATACTTCGTACCGGTCCGATTACCGCCGGTTTTTGGCTCTGGTAAATGGCAACAAACCGGGTTACTTCCCCTTCCGCCAAAATCTCGTAAACGATGTCAGCCTGATCCAGTCCGGACTGCGGTCTCGCCTTGGGATGGTTGTTCACCATCACCATCACCGGACGATCCAAAATGGGCTCTTCCACACGAAGACCTGTAAAGGGAGCGGTATACCGAGGTTCCGTCTCATTGGGTTCCGTCTGCGCGGGGGGAGTCGGCGGTGTCTTGGTCGGTTGCGGTTCGGTCGTCACCTCTTGGGCACAGGCAGCAAGCATCACAGTCAGCAGTAAGGCAGGTACAATGTGTTTCAGCCGATTCAAGAAGTCCGCTCCTTTCGAGTGCAGGATGCACGTGAATCCCTCGACAACAACTTCTCCGCCAGACAGCCGAACTCCTCCCGCCTCCGGGAAAATGGACGGTCCTCCCACAATCCTGCCACAATCCTGTTATCAGTTTGCCACAGCCATTTGCTATTCTGAAAGAGGTACAAAACGTGACAGGTACAAGCCGGACTACTTTGCTACAATAAAGGAAAATGGGCTCCGCAAGACGGCCTCAGCAAGACTTTGAACACGGAAAGGGAGGATTCCCGATGTCTGTCGGCACACCCTATCAGGTTTATCTGGTGGACGATGAAATCACGCTGCTGGAGCTGCTGAAATCCTATTTGGAAAACGCCGGGTATGATGTAAGAACGTTTCAGACAGGCGAGGAAGTGCTGCAGGTACTTGACGACCAACCGCCCCACCTGTGGATCCTCGACATCATGCTGCCTGACATCGACGGCTACGAACTGCTCAGACAAATCCGCAGCAAGTCGGACGTGCCAATCATTTTCATTTCCGCACGCGATCAGGATATTGACAAGGTCATCGGTTTGGAACTGGGCAGCGATGACTATCTGGCCAAACCGTTTTTGCCGCGCGAGCTGGTGATCCGCGTACAAAAACTGCTGCAGCGCACTTATGAGCGCAAGCCGGTCTCACTCCCCGCTCCTCCCTATCAGGACTGGACGGTGGTCGGTCCCTACCGCGTCTCGGAAAAAGGTCGCCTGGTCAAAGAAGACGACAGGACAATCGAATTGACCACCAAGGAGTTTGACCTGATCTTGTACCTGATCAAAAACCGGGGCCAGGCGCTGCACCGGGAGCAGATCCTGGCTGCAATCTGGGGCGAGGATTACATCGGTTCTGACCGGGCGGTAGACGACCTGGTGAAACGCATCCGCAAGAAGCTGCCGAAGTTTCCGCTGGAGACAGTCTACGGCTTCGGCTACCGGTTGACGGCACCATGAGAAGGAGGCTGTCGATGAAAAACTGGCCGCTCGCCCAACAGATTCTCGTCCTGTTCATGCTGCTCAGCACCGTACTGGGCATCAGCGTCGGCGTCCTGTATCCGATCGCCATCAAACAGTACCTGCTTAACAATGTGTACACGCTGTTGGAAGAAGAGTTTGAGACACTTGCCGGACACATCGCCTTTACCGAACACCGTGAACTGCTGCCCGTCCCGGCATCGGCCCCCTTCTTCCTGCAGCTGCTGTTGTCCAAGTACGAGTACTCGTTTGACATGCTGGTGTACTCCGTCAACGGCCGGCTGCTCGGTTCCCGCACGACGGAAACGGTCCCGGTTGCCGACGCTGCCCAACTGTTTCGTCTGGCCGCGTCTTATCCACGCGCCGACCTGCAGCGGGGAACCCTTGACCGCGGCGGCGAGACCTATTTGTTCGTCAGCAGGAAGATGGATTACCATGGTTTTCCCTACTACCTGATTCTTTTTTCCAAAGAACGGGAACTGAACCAGATCAATGCGGTATTGACCCGCCAGTTTGTGATTGTTTTCGCCGTGCTGCTGATGATCAGTTGGCTGTTGGCGAGCTGGTTCAGCCGCTACCTGACCAATCCCCTGCGCCGGTTGGGAGAGTGGTGCCAAAACATCGCCCGCCGCCAGTTTGACATCCCGCTGAAACTGGATCGACAGGACGAAATCGGCGAACTGGCCCGCTCCTTTGAAGCCATGAAGAACCAACTGAAAGAATACGACGAATCACAGCGCTATTTTGTGCAAAACATCTCGCACGAACTGAAGACTCCCATCATGGCAATCCAAGGGTACGCGCATGCGCTGCAGGAAGGCGTGTTTCAAGGGGAACAGGCAAAAAAGGGGCTTCATATCATCATGGAAGAAAGCAGACGGTTGGAAAAAGTCGTGGAGCAGCTGCTTTATCTGACCAAAATCGAATCGGTGGCGGAGATGGTACAAAAAACGCCGCTCAACATCAGTGAGCTGTTCGTCTTCCTCAAACAGCGGCTCAGTGTACTCAATCCGCAGATCGCCTGGATTGACCGCCTGCCGCCTGTCCTGGATGCCGAAGGGGACGGCGAGCAGTTGAGCACAGCCTTTCAAAACATCATTGAAAACCAGCTTCGCTACGCCAAAAGCATGCTGGTGCTGGAGGGAGAAAAGAGAGGGGAGCAGCTTCGCATCACCATCGCCAATGATGGGCCGCCCATCGACGAAAACCTGCTTCCTCATCTGTTCCAGCGCTTTCGCAAGGGGAAAAGCGGCAAGCACGGCCTTGGCCTGGCCATTGCCCGCGCCGTCATTGAAGCGCATGGCGGAACGATTCAGGCCTTCAACGAGCCGCCTGGTGTCCGCTTCGTGGTCACCCTTCCGGCCAGAACCAAAACTGCGAAAACGTAGGCATACGCGAGAGATCGACGTCTCTCGCGTACGTTTTTACAGCAAATATCGCCAGCAGACGACGGCCGCCACTCCTACCAGCAGGGCAGCGAAGATCTGGCGGGTTCGGCAGGCAGCCACAAAGGCGGCAGCAGCGGCAGCCAGGTACTCCGGACTCCAACTCCCCTCCCTCACGTGAAACAGAATGGGCGGAATGGTCAGCGAACTGAACACCCCAACCGGTACCAGCTTCAGAGCACGGGAGAGCCAACCCGGCAGACGTACTCTGGAACTGACAAGCAGCATCGGAAATCGGGTCAAATAGGTAATGACAGCCATCAGCAGAATGTAGAGCACAAGCTTATCGTTCATCAGTCATGACTCCTATGGCCATGGCCGTGATGGTTCCGCTTACCACCGCAGCCGCAATCCCGTTCCACCAGTACCCCAGACAAGCGACTGCCGCCGCGGCGACTGTCGCCTTGACGTGCACCCGGGAGACGAGGTTAACCGCCAGAAAGCCAACGAATGTAGCCAGGAAAGCGAAATCCAGTCCGTACGCCTCCGGTTCCGGAATGAGCAGGCCAAAGAGGGCGCCGAGCAGGGTACTGCCGTTCCAGATCAGGTAATCGGTAAAACTGGCTCCGAAAAAGTAAGCCAGACTGGGCGTATGGCCAAGAGACAGATAGGTAGTTTTCTGGGCGTAGGTCTCGTCATTCAAAAAGGCAGCCATGATAGACAGCTTCCAGGGCGAGGTATCGCGAAACGACGGGCCGAGAGCCAGCCCGTACAAAAGCTGTCGGGCGTTGAGAAACGCGGTGGAGACCAGCATCGGCCATCCCACCAGCCCCTGTGAGACCAGTCCGACAGCGGCGAACTGGGATGAGCCCGCGTTGACCAACAGGGATAACAGCATCGTCTCCACCAAGCCAATACCCGCCTGTCGAGCCAAGATCCCAAATACCAATCCATCTATTACGCCTGCCGCAGCTACCGGCAGAATATCTCTCATTCCTCGGATAAACAGCGCCATATGCATCCGCTACGCACTCCCTTTAGCTTCCTTTACTCTACTCCGCTCCTCTTTTCTCTGTCAATCTGACATTTGGTATACCTTTCCTCGTTTTTTCACATCCTGATAAAAAAAGGTCAGGAAAAAGGAGCGAACGGAATGCGTTTGGCAGTTCGGATGAACGGGATCGTTCTTTGCTGTCTCATCTTCGGCTCGCTGGCGTCAGGATGCCTGACCGCCAACCGCTACCAAACCACGGCTGATCCGATGCTGCGCCCCACACACGGCATTGGCAAGCCGGCTTCAGACGAATTGAGCACGGAGGCCGTAGTGCACGCCCATCTACCCGATGGGGCACTGTACGCGGATCGACCCTTTGAGCCGGCACAGGCTCCCACCCGACAAACGCGGGAGGTGCTGGGCTATTACACGGAAACGGAAGGGGTTTACCCCGGCTCGGCGGATACTTTTTCAGCCCAACACGAACAGATCAGCGCCATTGCCCCTTTCTGGTATCGCTTGGATGAAAAGCGGCCAGGTTATGTTGTCTCCACAGTCCCGTCCGAACAGCGGAAACAGGTGATTGCAGAGGCTCACCGCAGCCATGCGCACGTCTACCTGCTGGTACACAATCTGTTTTATGATACCCTGACCAAAGGGAAAGACGCAGCCCGCCGCATCCTGCGCAATCCGAAAACGCGCGTCCGCTTCATCAATCACCTGGTCCGCGAGGTAAAGACCTACGGATTTGACGGGGTCAATCTGGACATCGAAAATCTGCATCCAAGCGACCGGTACGCCTTCAGTCAGTTGGTCAAACAACTGGGCCAACGGCTGCACAGCGAAGACAAGCTGCTTACGGTCAGTGTCCCGGCCAACAGCGGAGATGAGCGGGCCAATCCCTGGTCCCACTGGTTTGACTATCGTACATTGGGCCGCTGGGCGGACCGGATCGTCCTGATGACGTACGACGAGCACAATCCGCGCACGAAGCCCGGTCCCGTGGCGTCATACGACTGGACCGAAAGCACCGTCCGCTATGCGCTCAGCCAAAAGGTGCCGCCGGAAAAAATCCTGATCGGTACAGCCGGATACGGCTGGAACTGGAACGAGTCAGACGGCAAGGCGAAGTACGCTTCCTACACGGACATACGCAGCTTCCTGCAGAAATACGATGCCCAGCCGGTATGGGATGAACGGACCCGCTCCCCTCACTTCAGTTACCGTGATGAAGCCGGTTTTCTGCACCACGTCTGGTACGAAAACAGTCAAAGCCTCAAAGCCAAACTGCAATTGGTTGAAACCTACAACCTGCAGGGAATCGCCATCTGGCGGCTGGGTTTGGAGGACCCGGAAATCTGGCAGGTCATTTCCAACCATATCCGCGTCAGGAAGTTTGATTAGCCCTTGGCTAAACGCTCGCGCTGCTGCCCGTCCAGCAGGGAAGCAGGACTGCCCGCTGCGAAACGTTCAGCGGGGTTGCGGGGAAGAACATTACATGTTCGTGTCCACTCATGTATAAACATGAAGGTAAGAATGTTGTGGGAGGCTTCTCATGACTCTCCTTCACAAAGCGTTATCCACTTTGCTCGGGTGTTTTCTTGTCGGAGTAGGAGTAAATGCCTTTCTGGTTCCGCATCAGTTAATGGATGGGGGGATGATTGGAATCGGATTGTTGGCAAACTACTATTTCGAGTGGCCGTCTGGGCTCGTCATTTTAGTTTGTAGTCTGCCCATTTACCTGATGGTTTTTCTTCATGACAGGGAGCTTTTTTATCACAGCTTTCACGGATTGCTTCTTTCATCCTTTCTAATCGATGCGCTAAGCGGCTTAAGAACGTGGGGATACGTGTTTTCAATGGAGACTTCTTCGGTGATTGGAGGAGCATTGATAGGAAGTGGAATTGGCATCATGCTCGCCTATAAAACAAACACAGGTGGCACTGATCTGCTTGCCCAATTTATTGCCAGACGGCTCAACTATCCTGTGGCGCTGCTCATATTCTTTATTGACGGGTTCATTGTCGGACTCTCCTTTCATGTAAACGGGTTGGAAGGGACCGTTTTTTCCTTGCTTACCATTACAACGGTAGCCGTTTGTACGCATTATTTTAGTCAGATGAATAAACACAAATCCCCGTACATCGTGGTTGGACCATTGTTTGGTACAATTCGCATTCCAAAAGAAAAGAGCTAGATCCACCCGTTAATCTACATATCCTGATGCACAGCCATAAAAAATACACCCCTTGCAAAAGTAGATCGGATACCCAGGGGTCCCATTGTCTACTTTAAGGGGTGCACTCAAAAAGAAGGCAGGATTTCTCTGATTACGACAGGTATGCTTCCTGTACCTGCGGATTGCTGAGCAGTTTGAGCGCATCGTCCTGCAGGATGATTTCTCCGGTTTGAATCACATAGCCGCGGTGCGCAACCGCCAGTGCCTGATTGGCATTTTGCTCAACCAACAGAATCGTCATTCCTTCCCGATTCATTTCCTTGACGATCTCAAAAATCTGCTCAACCAGGATAGGGGCCAGCCCCATCGAAGGTTCATCCAGCATCAGAATTTTCGGTTTCATCATCAAGCCGCGGGCGATGGCCAGCATCTGCTGCTCCCCACCGGACATGGTACCGCCTTTCTGATTGATCCGCTCCTTCAGGCGCGGAAAGTAGTGAAAGGCGCGTTCGATCCCCTCTTCGATCACTTTCTTGTCCTTGATCGAAAAGGCTCCCATCTCCAGGTTTTCGCGAACGGTCAGCTTGGGAAAAATCCGTCTTCCTTCCGGTACGTGGGCAATGCCGTGAAGCGCCACTTCATGCGTCTTCAGTCGGGTGATGTCGGTACCGTTAAAACGAATCGTCCCGGAGCGGGCCCGGACCTGACCGGAAATGGTCTTCAGTGTCGTCGATTTGCCCGCACCATTGGAACCGATCAACGTGACAATTTCTCCCTGCTCAACCGTTATCGTCAAGCCTTTAAGGGCGTGAATACCGCCATAGTAGGTGTGGATGTTTTCCAATTCCAAGAGCGCCATGGTAAGTCCCCCTCTACGACACTTCCGTCGCCGCTTTGCCCAGGTAGGCCTCAATCACCTGCGGATTGGTGCGGATTTGTTCGGGCGTGCCTTCGGCTATTTTTTGACCGTGATCCAGCACGTGGATATATTCGCTCAGGCCCATCACCAGCTTCATGTCGTGCTCGATCAGGATAATCGTCAGGTTTAGTTCATCGCGCATCCGGCGAATAAACGCTGTCATCTCCACCGTCTCGCGCGGGTTCATTCCCGCTGCCGGTTCGTCCAGGAGGATGATTTGCGGATGGGTGGCCAGTGCCCGGGCGATTTCCAGGCGGCGCTGCAAGCCGTAGGGCAGGCTGCCCGCTTCCTCATTGGCGATGTCCGCGATCCCGACGTACTCCAGCAGCTGATATGCCTCTACGCGCGCCCGTTCCTCTTCTTCCCGTACCCGTTTGGCATTCAACAAGATGCCCAGCATGCCCGCGCTCAACCGGCTGTGTTTGCCCACCATCACGTTTTCCAGTGCGGTCATCTGCTTGAACAGCCGAATGTTTTGAAAGGTACGGGTGATGCCGCGTTCAGCTATCTGGTCGGGGCGCAGTCCCTTGATACTTTTCCCGTTGAGCAGGATTTCCCCCTCATCCGGTTCGTAAAAGCCGGTAATCATGTTGAAAAACGTGGTCTTTCCCGCACCGTTTGGTCCGATTACCGCCGTAATGGTCCCTTTTTCTATCTCAACCGTCACGTTTTCGTTGGCGACCAGCCCGCCGAAACGCTTGGTCAATCCTTTTGCCTCCAGTAATGCCATCTTGCTCTCCTCCCGTTAGCCGCTTTGGCGTTTCCCTTCGTTCAGATTGGCCAGAATGCCCAGCTTCTCTTTGGCAAAGCGGCTCTTTTTGATCGCCTCGATATCGTTGATGTTCCGCTTGGCCGGGATCAGTCCATTGGGCCGGTAGAGCGCGGCAAGGATCAACAAGATTCCGAAGACAAGCCGTTGAAACTTGGACGGGTCCAACTGGTTGGGCAGACTGATCACGCCAGAGCTGTTCAGCCCATGCAGGAAGTTGGAAAACTCCTTCAACAGCTGCACCTGCAGGATCGTCACGAAAGCCGCGCCGAGGACCACACCGGGGATGCTGCCGCTGCCGCCGAGGATGACCATGACCAGAATCCCGATTGACTCCATCAGCGTAAACGAGGTGGGGTCAATAAACGTTTGCTTGGCGGCAAAGATAACGCCAACCACTCCGGCAAATGACGCGCCCGCCGCAAACGCGGCCAGTTTGGTGTTCAAAAGCGGGATGCCCATCGACTGGGCCGCCAGTTCGTCCTCGCGGATGGCGATCCAGGCCCGGCCAAGCCGTGAGCGCTCAAAGCGAATGTTGGCCAGAACGATAAAGGCAATCACAAACAGCACGATAAAGTAGTAGTAAAATGGCGTGTTCATCTGTACGCCGAAGAGTACCGGCGTTGCCACAGGCGTAAGTCCCTGCGGACCGTTGGTGATGTTGATCGGTTTATTCAGGTTGTTGAAAATAATCCGAATGATTTCACCAAAACCAAGGGTGACGATCGCCAGATAATCCCCTTTCACCCGCAAGACGGGCAAACCGAGCAGGATCCCGAACAGGGCGGCCACGATCAGCCCGACAAGCAAAAACGGCCAGAACCACTCGCCGCCTAGCGGAAACAAGTCTCCGGGGATAAAATGATTGGCCTGGGCCGTCGCAAAAATGGCGTAGGCGTAAGCGCCTGCCGCGAAAAAAGCCACATATCCCAGGTCGAGCAGTCCGGCAAAGCCGACGACGATATTTAGTCCCAGCGCCATGGCCACATAGATGCCGACTTGAGTGGCGACTTCCATGTAGTAGCGGTTGTCCCCTGCCACCAGCGGGATCAAGACAAGCAGGATCAGAGCGCCCAACACCACCTTGACGGTCTGGCTCGTCTTTGTGTAGTAGACGAGCAGAAGGGACAGCAGGATGCCCATAAACGCAAGCACCGATTTTTCCAGAATGTACAGCGCCAGCGTAAAAGAGGCGATCCAGAGAAGAGTCAGCAGCAGCGGGACCTGCCTGTCCTTGAACAGGCTGCCGGTTGCGTTTGCAATCACTTGTTTCACCACGTTCTCACCTACACTTTCTCTTTCACGGCTTCACCAAACAGACCCTCCGGCTTGAGCAGCAGCACGAGAATCAAGATGGAGAAGGCGAACACGTCTTTATACTCTGATCCAAACGCGCCATGGGTCAGCGGTCCGAGATAGGCTCCGGCCAACGATTCCAACAACCCGAGCAGCACACCGCCCACCATCGCGCCGCGAATGTTTCCGATCCCGCCAAGAACGGCAGCGGTAAATGCTTTCAAGCCAAGAATGAAGCCGATGTACGGGTCAATTGTTCCGTAGTTCTGGGCAAACAGTACACCGGTCGCCCCGCCCAGACTGGAACCGATCAAAAAGGTGAGCACGATCACTTTGTCCACATTGATCGTCATCAGCGAAGCGGTAGACGGGTCCTGGGCCACTGCCCGCATCGCAATGCCCCACTTGGTCTTGTTAATAAACAGCGTCAGGACGACCATCATCACAATCGCAAACACGATCACCACAACGGCCTTGAGCGGGACTTGTGCGAAGCCGCCCACTTCCAGAAAACCCGGAAACAGCGAAGGACTGTTCAGATAGAACTCATTTCGGGCCACAGCTTCCGTAAAGCGAACCAAATCCTGCAGCAAAAAGGAGACCCCGATGGCCGAGATCAACGCCACCAGCCGGGGAGCGTTGCGCAGCGGCCGGTACGCAACCCGTTCCACTCCCACTCCCAGCGCTCCGGAGAGAATCATGGCAATAAGCAGCGAAAGTAAGAAGGCCACAAACGGATTCATTTCCTGAAGCAAACCGAGCGAGTCGGCAATCAACAGCACTTCTGTACCCACAAAGGCGCCCACCATGAAGATTTCCCCATGGGCGAAGTTGATAAATTCCAGAATCCCGTAGACCATGGTGTAGCCCAGGGCAACGACGGCGTACATAAACCCGAGGGTCAGTCCGTCTATCAATACCTGCGGTAAAATGCTCAGCATCGTCTTCCCTCATTTCCCATAAACTAAAGCGGCGCATCCGGTCAGCCGCAACGGCATCCTGTCTCCAAAGCGAAGGGGGCGTACACCTGCGTGCCGCCCCGAAGTTGGATGAGGCTGAAACATAGAGTGTTACAAATTCCCTGCACCCAGCGCCTGCGCCTAAACCGTCACGGACAGAGCCGCGTCTTTTCCTGCCTGCGGCCTGCCAGTGCCGGGAAGCTTCAAAACCCGGGCGAAAAACGAAGATGAGTCCGTTCTATTGAATCCCCCTTTTCTCTCTTTCCATCCTTGTGTGGAAACACAATCAGCGCTCCCGTTTTTCTGGCGGAAGTTTTATTGTCTGCGGCGGTAGCAGTTTCTTCTGATTGGCAGGCCAAGATGGGATCAAGCCAGGCCCCATATTTTATTTTATGATAAATTAGAAAATTTACAAGCCAGAAAAATATTTTTGTAGAACCTGATTTTTACAAGGTCCATCAATAATCAAAAAGCGAGAAAAGACAAGATGATTATATCAATGCTTTACCGAACGAAAGTGACCAATCGATCTCGCCTTTTGTTTATGCACAACGTATCGGCTACGCCCTCACGGAAGTTCCTCCACTCGCATGGAGGGAATGATCATCTTGCCTCGCTTCACGTCATAGACTCCGTCCGCCGTCATCCTGACAAACGGCAGATGAGTTGCGGTAAAGAACAGCAGGGAATAGATCGGATCGATGTGGGCATGCCCTTTTTGCCTCAACATGTGCACAAACGTTTCTGCCTTGGCGATCACCTCTTCCATCGGAGCGTCCGTCATCAACCCGCTGATTGGCAGCGGCATCTCAAAAACCGTTTTGCCCTCCTCCAGCATGGTGACACCGCCGCCTAGCTCAAGGGCACGTCTGAGGGCAGCAGCCATGGACTGTGGGTTGCGGCCAATCACAATCCAGTCGGAAGAGATGGTATAGGTGGTGGCGATGGCTTCAATCTCCCGCCCATACCCCCGTACCGCAGCCTGGGTCACCCTGCCGCCCACCGGATCGATCAGGACGAGTGCGGCCAATTCCGGATCATCCGGCAGCTGACCGTCAGGACCGGGGACAAGCGGTGTCTGTTCCGCTTCGGTAATGACAGCGTTGCGCATGTTGATCACAGGCACCCCCTGATCTTTGGCCCGGATGCGGAACAGTTCGGGACGGATGACCGTCTCTTTCCCAGCCAGATTCGGCAGGTGATAACGCTGCCAATCGAAGGAAGGAAGCGGACCGAGCAGTTGTCCTTTCTCCGCCCAGCGGCGCCCGTTGGCAATCACCACTTGTGGTGTAGGTTCATCTGGTGCCGTAAGCAGCAGGATATCGGCAATCCGCCCGGGAGCAATGCCGCCTATCTCCGCATCCAATCCGTAGTAGGCTGCCGGGTTAAGTGTTGCCATCGCATAGGCGTCGGCCGGTGAAAGGCCGGCCTCGATCGCCACCCGGATCGTGTAGTCCGTAAAACCGAAACGCATCATCGGTGGCGTAGAGCCGTCCGAGGTAAGCATCAGCCGGGGAGAATAGGTGATGCCGCGCTCCCGCAATCCCCGAATCAGATCGGGCAGGTCGGGACGAATGGAGGAGTGCCGCAGCGCGGCGTAAAAACCAAGCTGCAGGCGGCGGATGACCTCATCAGCGGTGATGCTTTCGTGACAGGCCGTAACCCCCGCCGCAGCGGCAATGTTCAGCGTATCGTACGAAGCGCCGGGGTGATGTCCTTCCATGCGTTTTCCCACGTCGCGCACCCGCTTCAACCCGTACAAAAGATTTTCGTCTTCCCTCAACAGGCCGCCCCAGTCAGTCAACTCGCCGCCCTGAATGACCAGCGGATGGGTGATGATCTCTTCCAAACGCTGTTTCCCGAACTGTTCGGGTTGGCGGGGACTGATGTTCTGCGGGTCCAGACGGGCCCAGAAGAAATGCTTGACAGGCGAATCCCCCAGACACTGCATGATCTCGGCCACTTGTTCAAACGGCAGCAGGCGGTACATGGTCAGGCTGTCGGCAATGATCGTTGTCGTTCCCGTGCGCAGGGCGAAGTCGCTTAGCGTCACCGGATTGTACCATTGGAACGGATGGGCATGCGGTTCGATGTAGCCGGGCACGGCATAATAACCTGCCGCGTCAATCACTTCGGTTCGCTCGTCACACAGCGGTTCGCTTTCCCCGACATAGGCGATCCGCTCACCAGCCACCACGATGTGTACGTCTCGCCATTGTCTGAGATAAACATCCAGCACACGGGCACCCTTTATCCATACGGCAGCCGGATGCTGACGTTTTGCCGTCCGGATCACCTGCAGGTAAGCCTCTTCGTTTAACGGTCGTACTCGCATCAGATTACACCTCTTTCGTTGCGGTCGGTACAAAACACATTCGCCTTCTTGCATAAATTCCCTTGTCTGTTTTGCATCTCTCCGGCACAAACTATCAACAAAACAAGGGAGGGAAGCCAAAATCATGCGCAAAAACGTCGGTACGCTCGATGCAACACTTCGCATTACCGCCGGCTTGTTGGGTCTGGCCTACAGCGTTGGCCAGATGGCCCGCAGACCGTATCGCACCCCCTGGTTTCTCATGGCGATGTCTGCAATGAAAGTGGCAGAAGGCATAACCCGTTTCTGCCCGATGCTATACAGCATGGGTTTGAGCACCCGGGAGATGGGAAGCATGGGAGCGAACCAACGCGGACTGTCCACCGCTGATGGAAACAGCGGCGAACAGCGGCAGATCCAGAAGATTGCTGAAGATATGGAGAACGTGCTCACAGCCGCATCCCGAACCCATACGCAAGAGGAAACAGGTAATCATAGAGAGACTGAGAAGAGCGAACGGTACACGACACAAACACGCCGCAGCAAAGAACTGTACCCCACTTACCAGGAGTGAGCGGACATGAGCATCATTGGCCCGCCGCTGTACGAGTGGTTTTCGCACAACCTGGCTGTAGTCGCGTTGACCGTCGGTTCCGTCGTGGCCATGATCCTTTTTGCCGTCAACACGGCACGAAAAAAAGGGAGATATCGCTACAAATAGGTACCACGCCGCTCCTCTGAGATCGGCGAAAGCACCCATTTTCCTTTCCTCACTCCGTTGCCAACCACCAGTGGGAGCCGGTCTAAAGCGGTCCTGGACTGCTTCTTCGCTGGTTGGCCACCTTAAGCGAGCGCGAAAAACGCCCGCACTCGTGTTCACGACAATTTGCAGCCTGAGGGGAACGCTTCGGTTGCCCAAAACTTGCCTGATAAAGAAGGCGTGTCAACACCAGCTTCGGTTGACACGCCTTTTTATGGTGAGTTTGACACTTATCGCTGACGGCGCAGTGCCTTTTCGCCGATATCCGTCCGGTAGTGAGCACCCTCAAAGCAGATTTGCCTTACGGCAGCATAAGCAGTTTCTCGCGCTTCGCTCAACTGTTCTCCCAAACCGGTCACGCCCAATACACGACCTCCGTTGGTGACAAGACCAGCGTCTGTCCGCTTTGTCCCGGCGTGAAAGATCACGGTCTTACCGGGCATATGCTCCAGCCCGGAGATGAGCGCTCCCTTCTCGTAATGACCGGGATAGCCGGCGGAGGCCATCACGACGCAGACTGCGCTTTCCCGCTTCCACTTGACGTCCACATGAGCCAGTTCCCCCTGTACGGAGGCGAGGAGCACGTCAACCAGATCGGTCTCCAACAGCGGCAGAACCACCTGTGCTTCGGGGTCGCCAAAACGGGCGTTAAACTCAACCACTTTCGGCCCGGAGGCAGTGAGCATGAGACCCGTGTACAGCACCCCTGTGAAAGGAATCCCTTCCTGCTTCATTCCCTTCGCCATCGGTTTGACGATCGTCTCCACGATCTGGTTGACCAGTTCGTTCGACACGTGCGGCACCGGCGCGTATGTGCCCATTCCGCCTGTGTTGGGCCCTTTGTCGCCGTCAAAAACAGCTTTGTGGTCCTGAACCGTAATCATCGGCTTCACCGTTTCCCCGTCGACAAAGGAGAGCAGTGTCAGTTCTTCGCCTTCCATGTATTCTTCCACCACGACGCGATTGCCAGCCAGACCAAACTCGCCCGCCTGCATGATCTGGAACAGGGCTTGTTCCGCTTCTTGCAGGGTGCGGGCGACCACCACACCTTTGCCGGCAGCCAATCCGTCCGCCTTGATTACGATCGGCGCTCCTTGCTCGCGTACGTAGGCCAGCGCTGACTGGTAATCAATAAACGATTCGTAGTTGGCTGTAGGAACACCGTACCGCTTCATCAGGCATTTGGCAAACGACTTGCTTCCTTCAATCTTGGCCGCCATCGCCGTCGGTCCGAAAATCGCCAGACCGCGCTGCCTGAAGAAGTCGACAATGCCGTCGAGCAGCGGTGCCTCTGGTCCCACCACCGTCAAATCAATCCCTTCCTCTTTGACGAATTGGACCAGTGCAGCGAAATCATCCGCGGGGATGGGCACGTTTTGTGCCACTTCCGCCGTTCCGCCATTGCCTGGGGCGCAGAATACCTTTTCCACCTTGGGGCTTTGTGCCAGTTTCCAGGCGATGGCGTGTTCCCGTCCACCGCTGCCAACAACCAATACCTTCATGTTCTGAAAGCCTCCCTGTTTAATGCTTGAAATGGCGTATGCCGGTAAAGATCATCGCAATGCCGTGACGGTCGCAGGCGTCGATGGAATCCTGGTCACGAATGGAACCGCCAGGCTGAATGATGGCCCGTACGCCAGCCCTTGCCGCCTCTTCCACTGTATCCGGCATGGGAAAGAATGCGTCGGAAGCAAGAACCGCACCTGCCGCTTTCTCTCCGGCCTGCTCGATGGCAATGCGGGCCGCCCCGACCCGGTTCATCTGACCCGCGCCCACGCCAATCGTCATGTTGTCCCTGGCCAGTACGATTGCGTTGGACTTGACGTGTTTGACCACTTTCCAGGCAAAAGCGAGTTGGGCCAACTCTTCCGGGCTGGGCTGCCGCTTGGTGACGACAGTCAGGTCAGCCTCTTGAAGCTGCCGCTGATCGTACTCCTGCACCAGAAGACCTCCGGAGACAGGCGAGACCCGCAGCGGGGCAAATGGTCCGGCTTGCTGCCGGTTCAGGTGACCAAGGCGAAGCAGGCGCAGGTTTTTCTTCTCCCGCAAGACGGCCAGAGCTTCTTCTGTAAAGTCAGGCGCCAGCACGATTTCCAGAAAAATCTCTTTGAGCAAAAGCGCCGTATCCTCGTCGATCACGCGGTTGGCGGCGACAATGCCGCCAAAGATGGAGACAGGGTCGGCCTCGTACGCTTTCCGGCAGGCCTCCGCGATGGTGGAGCCGATGCCAACGCCGCAGGGATTGGTATGTTTGACCGCAACCACCGCCGGTTCGCTGAATTCCCGCACGATGGCCAGGGCAGCGTCGGCGTCGTTGATGTTGTTATAGGAAAGTTCCTTTCCGTGCAGCTGTTCCGCTGTCGCCACTGTCCCGGCAGCAGCAAGCGGCTGGCGGTAAAAGGCCGCCCGCTGATGCGGGTTTTCCCCGTATCGTAGATCCTGCACCTTCTCGTACGTCATGGTGTAATGTTCCGGAAGCTGCTCACCGGCCTGCTCGCTCAGGTAAGCGGCGATCAGGGCGTCGTAGGCGGCGGTGTGACGGAACACTTTTGCCGCCAGGCGGCGCCGCGTCTCCAGTGTGGTACTGCCCTCGGATTCAAGTTCGGCCAGAACGGCATCGTAATCGGCGGCATCGACAACAACGGTTACATAGGCGTGGTTTTTTGCCGCTGCCCGCAGCATGGTCGGGCCGCCAATATCGATGTTTTCAATCGCGTCTGCAAACGTCACATCAGGATTTGCCACTGTCTGTTTAAAAGGATAGAGGTTCACAATAACGAAATCAATAGGTGCGATGGAATGGTCTGCCAACTGCTGCTGATGCTCCGGATTGTCCCGTACCGCAAGCAGCCCGCCGTGTATGACGGGATGCAGCGTTTTGACCCGTCCATCCAAAATCTCCGGAAAACCGGTCACCTCCGAGATGCCGGTGACGGCAATTCCCGCTTCTTTCAGCAGTGCGGCCGTCCCTCCGGTAGAGATGATATCCACTCCCAATTCTGCCAGACGGCGTGCAAAAGGAACAATTCCTGTCTTGTCCGAAACGCTGATCAGCGCCTTCTTGGTATTCACGAAAAAGAACCTCCTGACTGTTTCCAAAAAATGTGCTCACTCAAAACAAAACCAGCAAAAAATCACGAACATTTAACTCATATTAAAACATAAATGTACGGAAATTTCAAGGTTTCTGCCAGGCGTACCGAGAAGAGGGCGCCTCCCAAAGCCGGGGCGCCCTGCCTGTCTCACATTCTTTTTTTGCGGCCGCGTCGATTTAGCTGACGCATGACGTTATCCGCAATCTTCCTGCCATCAGCCGGTCGAGCGCCCTTTCGCTTGCTGCGCTTCACTCTTCCCTGTTTTTTTCGGGCCGTTTCCCTGGCGGACTTTCCTTTCAGCCGCCTCTTCAATGCCGGCAGATCTGCCGGAGTCAAGGCGTTTTCGCCAATCACCTTCTCCTTGATGGCGTTTTTTTTCTTATCCGAGAGGGTAAGTCCCATTTCGGATAACTCGGAGAGAAGGGCATCCACATTGCTGTCGTTGAGTTCCGGCAGCTTTTGCGCCAATCGCAGCAGGTCGAGCATCGTCCACTCCCGACCTGTCTTTTCGCTTAGTTTGGCCAGCATGTCTCCGATCCAATCCCCACTCACCAAACCACCTCTTTCCCTGTGCAAGCGACAGGAATATTTACGCTTGTTGACAGGGTATGTCTGCAGGGAAGAACATGGAACCGGCACAAGTGACACAATCTTGCTTGAGCCGGGGCTTTCCCCCAGCCGCAAAAAAACCACAGAGCGCAGGCCGGCCGCAGCCGACCGCTTTCTGTGGTTCTGATCTGTTGATTGCTGTCCGGTTACAACCGACGGACCATCCGCCCCTCCATCCGCACCCTGCCCGCAACCACGTCCTTTAGCACCTCTACCAGCAGTTGGTGCTCAACTGCGTGAATACGCGCCGTCAGTGTCTCCAGGGTATCAGCTTCTTCCACCGTGACAGCACGTTGGGCGATAATCGGTCCGGTATCCAGTCCGGCGTCAACAAAGTGGATCGTCACCCCGGTTAGTTTCACCCCGTACTCGTACGCCTGCCGGATGGCGTCCTTTCCCATAAAGGCGGGCAGAAGCGAAGGGTGCAGGTTGATCATTTTTCCCTCGTATGCGGCGAGCAGAACAGGACCGACCAGCCGCATGTATCCGGCGAGAACGACGAAGGATATGTCTCGCGCTTGCAGCTGCTGCACAATCTCTGTCTCAAAGGCAGCCTTGTCAGGATACTGCCGGGGATCAAACACGAAACATTCAATCCCCAACCGGCCAGCCCGCTCCAGCACGTAGGCGCCCGGCCTGTCGCAAACTACCAGGGCCACCTCTGCTCCCGCCAGTCTCCCGTCGCGTGTCGCCTCGACAATGGCCTGAAAGTTGCTGCCGGAGCCGGAGGCAAATACGGCCAGCCGCATCACCAGGACACCCCGCCGTATACGACCTGCCGCTCACCGGCGGAGATGCGCCCGATCAGGTACGCCTTTTCTCCCTGCCGTTCAAGGTCCTGAATGACGGCGACGGCGTCTTCGTTATTGACCACCAGCACCATCCCGATGCCCATGTTGAAGGTGCGAAACATCGCCGGACGCTCGATCCGGCCCAACTGCTCCAGAAGGCTGAAGATGGGCAGGATCGGCCAGGAACCGCAGTCGATCTCCGCCTGCACGCCCTCCGGCAGTACGCGCGGGATGTTTTCGGTAAAACCACCTCCGGTGATGTGGGCCATCGCCTTGATCGTGTATTTGTCCAGGAGAGAAAGGATCGGCTTGACGTAAATCCTGGTCGGCGTGAGCAGTTCCTCGCCCAATGTCCTGCCCAGTTCATCCACGTGCGCAGTCAGCGACAGTCCGTGATCCTGAAGCAGCACTTTGCGCACGAGCGAAAAACCGTTGCTGTGCAGGCCGCTCGCACCGATGCCGATCAGTACATCGCCCGGTGTCACCGATCGCCCGTCAATCAGGTTCTGTTCGTCGACCACACCAACCGCAAAGCCGGCGATGTCGTATTCGCCAGCGCCGTACATGCCGGGCATTTCCGCCGTCTCTCCGCCGATCAGCGAACAGCCTGCCTGTTGGCAGCCGTCGGCAACCCCCTTGACGATGGCCTCCATTTTTTCGGGCATCACCTGGTCGCAGGCCACGTAGTCGAGGAAAAAGAGCGGCTCTGCTCCCTGGACGACGATGTCGTTGACGCACATCGCCACCGCATCGATGCCGATGGTATCGTGCCGATCGAGCGCAAACGCGATCTTGAGCTTGGTGCCGACCCCGTCCGTTCCCGAGACCAGTACCGGATTCGCGTACTTGTTGATATTCAAGCGAAACAGAGCGCCAAAACCGCCCAGGTCAGTCAGCACTTCCGGGCGGAACGTCCGCTTGACGTGTTTTTTCATCCGTTCGACGGCCTGATTGCCCGCTTCGATGTCTACACCTGCCTGCTTGTATGGGTCTGTCATCGTTTCTCCTCCTCGTCACCCGCCTGCTTCAGCACTTGTTTACGGGCAGTGCATCTGCAAATTCGATCTCGGTCGGGTACTTGCCGGTAAAGCAAGCCAGACAATGGCCGCGGTCGGACGACGTATCGCTGCGGCCGATTGCGTCCAGCATTCCCTCGATCGACAAAAAGGCGAGGGAATCGGCGCCAATGATGCCGCGGATTTCTTCTACCGATTTGCTGCTGGCGATCAATTCGTCCCGCGTTGATGTATCAATGCCGTAGAAACAGGGATTCATGACCGGAGGCGAACTGATCCGGACATGCACCTCTGTCGCCCCTGCTTCCCTGAGCATCCTGACGATCTTGCGGCTGGTTGTCCCCCGCACGATGGAATCGTCAATCATCACCACACGTTTTCCCTCTACCACTTTGCGCACTGCCGACAGTTTCAAATGGACGCCCCGTTCGCGCAGCTCCTGTGTCGGTTGGATAAACGTCCGGCCTACGTAACGGTTTTTGATCAGGCCCAGTTCGTAGGGAATCCCGGTTGCCTCGGCAAAACCGATCGCTGCCGAGATGCTGGAGTCGGGGACGCCTGTCACCACATCCGCTTCCACCGGAGCCTCTTTGGCCAGTTGTTTTCCCAGCCGCTTGCGGGCCATGTGAACATTGATCCCGTCGATGTCGCTGTCGGGGCGGGCGAAGTAAATGTACTCAAAGGTACAGATTGCCCGTTCCGTCTTCTCTGCGAAGCGGCTGCTGTGTACGCCCGTCTCGTCAATGACGATCAGTTCGCCGGGTTCCACTTCCCGCCAGTACTCTGCGCCGACGATATCAAAGGCGCACGTCTCGGAAGCGACGCATACCGCCTGGCCAAGACGGCCCAGCGACAGCGGCCGCAGTCCGTTGGGGTCCAACGCAATCAGCAATTGTCGTTCGTTCATCACCAGGAGCGCAAAGGCTCCCTTGATCTGCTGCAGCGCTTCGCGCACAGCGCCTGGCAGATCCTTCGATCTGGAACGGGCGATCAGATGGGCAATCACCTCGGTGTCGCTGGAGGTTTGAAAGATGGAGCCCTGCTCCTCCAACTGTTTGCGCAAAAGCGAAGCGTTGACCAGATTGCCGTTGTGGGCAACAGCCATGCTGCCTTGTGCGTACCGGAAGAACAGCGGCTGGGCGTTTTCGATCTTGCTCGCCCCGGCGGTGGTGTAGCGGGTGTGGCCAATGGCGATATGACCGGCAAACTTCTCCAGGTCTCCCTTGCCAAAGGCCTCGCTGACCAAGCCCATGCCGCGGTGTTTGTACCACTTCTCGCCGTCAGATGCGCACATCCCGGCACTTTCCTGGCCGCGGTGCTGCAGCGCGTGCAATCCCAGATAGGTGAGCTGCGGCGCCTGCGGATGGTCATAGATGCCAAACACGCCGCACTCTTCATTTAACTTGTCCCAGATTAGCCGATCAAACATGGAATCGCATCCTTCCAGGCTGCTTTCAATGCTGACAGCGGCGCGTTCACCGCCTCGCTGCCGTTGATGCGGATGACCAGCCGCTCGCCGCCGGTGGTACCGATCCGGGTATACGGCACTCCAGCCTGTTCCGCCAGCCGACAGATCTCCTCAAGATGCTCAGGCGCCACACTTACGAGAATGCGAGACTGCGATTCGCTGAACAGGGCGATGTCCGCGCGAAGCGGTGTTTCCCAGTTGAGGACCGCTCCAATGTCGCGACCGAAGCAGCACTCTGCCACGGCAACACCCAGTCCGCCTTCCGACAGATCGTGCGCCGAACGAACCAGTCCCTGACGAATCGCCTTCAGCACCAGTTCTTGTACGGCCGCTTCCTTTTGCAAATCCAGCTGTGGCGGTCGACCGGCTATCTCGCCCCGCACCAGCTTTTGATACTCGCTGCCGCCCAGTTCGCCAAAAGTCTCACCGAACAGCACGATGACATCTCCACCCGCTTTAAACTCCTGAGTGGTGATGTGCTCCACATCGGTAATCAGTCCGACCATCCCCACAATCGGGGTGGGGTAGATCGCGCCGCCGCTCCGTTCGTTGTAAAAAGAGACGTTGCCGCCAATCACCGGTGTTTTCAGGGCCGTGCAGGCCGCACTCATCCCGTCGACAGCCTTCTCAAACTGCCAGAACACCTCCGGCTTTTCCGGGCTGCCAAAGTTGAGGCAGTCGGTGATGGCCAGCGGTTCAGCCCCGGAGCAGACCACGTTTCGCGCGGCCTCCGCCACCGCAATCGCCCCGCCCACCTCCGGATCGAGGTAGACATAGCGGCCGTTGCAGTCGGTACTCATCGCCAGCGCCTTGCGCGTGCCCCTCACCATCACTACTGCGGCGTCAGAACCGGGTCTGACCGCGGTGTTGGCCCGCACGATGTGGTCGTACTGTTCGTAGACCCACTGTTTGCTGGCCACGGTCGGCTGGGACAACACGTCTCGCAGAAGCTGATTCAGATCAGCCGGCTGCGGCAGGTCGGTCGTATCCACGTTCGCGTTGGCTTCATAGTACGCCGGTACCCGGGATGGTTTGTGGTAGACCGGCGCATCTTCCGCCAAGCTGTTCACAGGGACGTTGGCGACCACTTCTCCTTTGTGAAGCAGGCGCAGCATGCCGTCGTCCGTCACCCGGCCGACTACCGCCGAATACAGGCCCCACTTGTCGAAAATCGCCTTTACTTCCGCCTCGCGCCCTTTTTCCACCACGACCAGCATCCGCTCCTGCGATTCGGAGAGCATCATCTCGTAGGCGGACATGCCCGCTTCCCGCTGCGGCACCAGATCCAGATTCAGCTCAATACCATTCCCCGCTTTGGAGGCCATCTCGGCGCTGGACGAGGTGAGCCCGGCGGCACCCATGTCCTGAATGCCGACGACCGCGCCGGAGTCGATCAACTCCAGGCAGGCTTCCAGAAGCAGTTTTTCCATGAACGGATCACCCACCTGGACGGCGGGACGTTTTTTCTCCGATTCTTCCGTAAGCTCCTCCGACGCAAAGGTAGCCCCGTGAATCCCGTCACGGCCGGTGCTGGCCCCCACGTAGATCACCGGATTGCCGACTCCTTTGGCCACCCCTTTTTGTATCTTGTCGTGATCAATCAGGCCGACACACATCGCATTGACCAGCGGGTTGCCCTCGTATGTGGCATCGAAGTTCACCTCACCGCCGACGGTGGGAATCCCGATACAGTTGCCGTACCCGGCGATTCCGGCGACGACATGCTGAAACAGATACTTGACGCGCGGTTTGTCCAGTTCGCCGAAACGAAGCGAATTGAGCAGCGCCACCGGCCGGGCACCCATGGAAAAGACGTCGCGGATAATCCCGCCCACACCGGTTGCCGCCCCTTGATACGGCTCGATGGCCGACGGGTGGTTGTGGCTTTCAATCTTAAAGACAACTGCCTGTTTGTCGCCGATGTCGACGATCCCCGCTCCTTCGCCCGGACCCTGCAAGACGCGCGGCCCCTTGGTCGGAAAGCGGCGCAGCACCGGTTTGGAGTTTTTGTAGGAGCAGTGTTCCGACCACATGACGCTGTAGAGGCCGGTCTCCGTCCAATTGGGTTTGCGGCCGAGCAGCGAGACGACGCGCAAATACTCTTCGTCGGTCAGGCCAATCTCGGCGTAAAGACGTTGTTCGGCGATTTGTTCGGGGGTCGGTTCGTTATGCGTGAGTTGCGGCACGGTGACGTTCCCTCCAAGTCGTTAGTATCGAGCGGAAAATCCGCTGTCCGTCGGCGGAGCCCATCCAGTCGTGGACGGCACGTTCCGGGTGCGGCATCATCCCCAGCACGTTGCCCTGTTCGTTGACAATACCGGCAATGTCGTCAATCGAACCGTTTGGATTTTCCCCTTCATAGCGAAACACGATCTGCTTGTTTGCGTTCAGCCTGGCCAATGTCGTTTCGTCGCAGAAGTAGTTGCCCTCGCCGTGCGCGATCGGGATCTCGATTACTTCACCGCTGCCGTACTCGCGGGTAAACGGGGTCTGGTTGTTCACCACGCGCAGTCTGGACATCGTGCAGCGAAACTTGAGCGAGCGGTTGCGCAGCATGGCGCCGGGCAAGAGCCCCGCTTCCAGGAGAATCTGAAACCCGTTGCAGACGCCCATCACCAGCTTGCCGGCGTGTGCCGCCTTTACCACTTCTTCCATCACCGGCGAAAAGCGGGCGACCGCACCGGAGCGCAGGTAGTCGCCGTAAGAAAAACCGCCCGGCAGCAAAATCACATCGTACGCGGACAGGTTGGTCTCCGTGTGCCAGACGTACTCAACCGGTACCTGCATTACATCTTCGACAGCCTGATACATGTCGACATCGGCGTTGGAGCCGGGAAATACGACCACTGCAGCCTTCATCGCTCACCCCTCCACGATCTCGAAGCGGTAATCTTCGATGACGGGATTGGCCAAAAGCTTTTCGCACATCTCCTTGACGCGCGCTTCGGCTGCCGCTTTGTCCGCAGTTCCCAGGCTTACTTCCAGGTACTTGCCGATGCGCACGCCCTTCACCTCATCAAAGCCAAGCGAGTGCAGCGCCCCCTGCACAGCCTGCCCCTGCGGGTCGAGCACGCTTTCACGCAGGGTCACATAGACAATCGCTTTACACATGAATATCTCCTCCTATACGGCGCAGCATTTCCTGATACGCTTCTTCAACGTTGCCCAAATCGCGGCGGAAGCGGTCTTTGTCCAGCTTTTCGCCACTCTCTGCATCCCAAAAGCGGCAGGTATCGGGCGAAATCTCGTCAGCCAAGAGAATGCTGCCGTCGGAAGTACGCCCGAACTCCAGCTTGAAATCGACCAGGGTCACCCGGCGCTCTTTCAAAAACGCCTGCAGCACCTCATTTACCCTCAGCCCGACCTGTTCCAACTGCACGACTTCGGACTCACTGGCGATCCCCAGTACGCGAATGTGCGAGTGGTTGATCAAGGGATCACCCAAAGCATCGTTTTTGTAGTAAAACTCCACCACTGGCTGCGGAAGAGGGGTCCCCTCCTCCCATCCCAGACGCTTCGCGAGAGAACCGGCGGCAGTGTTGCGGATCACTACTTCCAGCGGGATAATCTCTACCCGCCGCACCAACTGTTCGGTGGCGGAAAGCAGCTTGATGAAATGATTGGCGATGCCCCATTCTTTCAGCAGCGCAAAAAAGATGGCACTGATCCGGTTGTTGAGCTCGCCTTTTCCCACAATTGTTCCTTTTTTTTCGCCATTAAACGCGGTTGCATCATCCTTGTACGACACCCAATATACATCCGGGTCGGAAGTACGAAAGATCTTTTTCGCCTTTCCTTCGTAGAGTTGTTCTTGTTTTTCCACTGATTACGTCCCCTCTCTGCACGCGAAGCGGTTGTTAAGGAGAATAAATACGAACATTCCTTTTACATTAAAACATAAATATACGTATTTTTTCAACAAGAGAACGAAAAATTATTATGTGGTAAATGTTCGGGTTTTGGCAAACCGACTGGTACATTCCTTCAAAGGGGAGTATGATACAATGGTGGCGTACATACATATTGTTCTCAAGAAAGCCGAGGTGATCCAACGTGTTTGCTTTTGAACTGTCGTTTCCCACGCGGATTTTGTTTGGAGCGGGAGAAGTGGACCGAGTCGGTCAGGAAGCCGGACAGCTTGGCCAGAAGGCCCTGCTCGTCACAGGAGGCAGCTCGGCCAGGAAGACGGGCGTCCTGGACCGCGTCTGTGAGCGGCTGCGGGAAGTACAAGTGGATTATGTCTTGTTTTCGGGGGTACAGCCCAATCCGCGAACCACTTCGGTAGACAGTGCAGCCCGCCTGGCCCGTGAAGAAGGCTGTGACTTCGTCATCGCCCTCGGAGGCGGTTCCGTGATGGATGCGGCCAAAGCGATTGCTGTCGCCGCCTTGTCGGGTCGGCCGATCTACGATTATATGCGCGGCAATCCGGCCGGATCCGCCAAGGAGCTGCTGCCGGTAAAAGAGGCGCTGCCGCTGCTGACCATTCCGACAGTCGCCGCAACCGGTTCCGAGGCGAACGGGATTAGTGTGCTCACTCATTGGGAGACGCACGAAAAGTCGTCCATTTCCGGACCAGGACTGTTCCCCAAAGTGGCCATTCTCGATCCGGAGCTAACCTACACGGTTCCGGCCCGCGTGACGGCAGAATCGTCAGCCGATATCTTTTCTCATCTGTTTGAAGCCTATCTGATCAGCGGAGCCAATACGCCCGTGCAGGATGGCTTCACGGAGTCGTTGATTCGCCATGTTGTCCGCTGCACGTCGCTGGCGATGGAAGAACCTGCCCACGAAGAAGCCCGCGCCACCCTGCTCTGGACCAGCACGCTGGCGATCAGCCCGTTTACCTTGTCGGGCCGCAAAGCGGGTTATCCCCTGCACAAGGTTGAACATACCGTCAGCGGTTTCTTCGACATCGCCCATGGACGCGGCTTGGCCATCCTGTCCATCCCTTATTTCCGCCAGGTGATCCTTCAGGATCGTCCCGAACGTCTGGCCCGGATGGGACGGGAGTGCTTCGGGGTGTCAGCCAGCAGTGAGCAGGCTGCCGCTGAAGCGACCATTGAAGCGGTCGCGGACTGGTTTGCCCGGATCGGCATCACCGAGCGGCTGTCCGACTTCAATATCCCCCGCGATTCCCTGCCCGTAATGGCCAGAGAATCGGTGCGAATCGGAGGTCAGGGAACCGACTACATCAGCAGTTCTCGTCCGCTGTATACGAACGATGTGCTGGCATTGTACGAAGCGTGTTATTAATCACTCCCAGATCGAGGTGTCGTCTTGATGGACCCACGTATAAAAGAACTGGCAAGTCGTTTGATCCGCTACTCGCTCAACCTGCAGCCGGGGGAAAAGGTCTTGATTGAAAACATCGACCTCCAGGCTCCGATCGTCAAGGCACTGATCCGGGAAGCGTACGCAGCAGGCGCTCTGCCGCTGGTGACGCTGAAAGACCAGGAAGTGATGCGCGAGATGATCCTCGGCAGCAGCGAAGCGCAGATGGAGCTGTTCACCAGGCACGAGTTGGCCGTAATGAAGGACGTCGATGCCTACGTCGCCGTGCGCGCCTACGAGAACATCAACGAATACGCAGACATCCCGGAAGAGAAGATGGGGTTGTACAAGCGCATCTACTACAAACAAGTCCATTTCGGCGAACGCATCCCGCACAAGCGCTGGGTGGTGCTGCGTTACCCGAACAAATCCATGGCCCAGGCGGCCAACATGAGTCTGGAGTCGTTTGAGGATTTCTTCTTCTCCGTTTGCAATCTCGACTACGCCAAAATGTCAAAGGCGATGGACCCGCTCAAGGACCTGATGGAGAGGACCGACCGGGTGCGCATTGTCGGCCCGGGAACCGATCTTCGCTTTTCCATCAAAGGCATTCCGGCAGTCAAGTGCGCCGGCCGCTCCAACATCCCGGACGGCGAGGTGTACACCGCACCGGTACGCGATTCGGTGGAAGGGACGATCACGTTCAACACCCCCACCAACTATGAAGGCGTCACGTTTTCCGATGTGAAGCTGACTTTCTCGCAGGGGAAGATCGTCGAGGCGACCGCCAGCAACACCAAGGCGCTCAACGAGTTCCTCGACACGGACGAAGGCGCCCGCTACATCGGCGAATTCGCGATCGGGATCAATCCGCACATCCTGCATCCGATGCAGGACATCCTGTTTGACGAAAAGATTGCCGGAAGCTTCCACTTTACCCCTGGCAACGCCTACGAGACTGCTGACAACGGAAACCGCTCGGCCATCCACTGGGACATGGTGCAAATCCAGCGGCCCGAGTACGGGGGCGGAGAGATCTGGTTTGACGATGTGCTGATCAGAAAAGATGGCCGGTTCGTCCTGCCTGAGCTGGAAGGGCTAAACCCGGAGAATCTGGTGTAGCCGAAAAGAGAGGTCAATCCGGGAAAATCGTATACGAAAACAAGGCGGCCCGCAGGCCGCCTTCAGTTTGAAGACAACGTATCGAGAACACGAGTGGGGCGTTTTTCGCGCTCACATAAGGTGGCCAACCAGCGAAGATGCAGTCCAGGACCGCTTCACGACGATCCGCAGGGGCAGCGGCAAAACGAGGTCTCGCTTTCGACGTGATGCTGCTGCCGCTGTAAATTCCCTGCGGATACGCCGTTTCGCTGGCAGGTTGGCCAAACCGTTCGCTGGCGAAAAACGGCCCGCACTCGTTCCAAGCGAGAATTTTGAAACTCGACCAGCACCGTATGATGCCCTGTTCGTCCCAAGACAGCGAGTGTGACAGGAGAGCGGCCATTTTCCGCACGAACGACTTTGCAAACCATCCAAGCGGAGCAAGGCCGAAGCGGGGGCATACGGGCGCAACTTGGACAAGCGACGGAGTGAGGAAAGGAAAATGGCCGCCTCCCCTACCCACAACACATTTGGCTGCACACTTGGGAGGTTACGATTAGTTCATGCCTCTCAGTTTGAAGACAACGTATCGAGAACACGAGTGGGGCGTTTTTCGCGCTCACATAAGGTGGCCAACCAGCGAAGATGCAGTCCAGGACCGCTTCACGACGATCCGCAGGGGCAGCGGCAAAACGAGGTCTCGCTTTCGACGTGATGCTGCTGCCGCTGTAAATTCCCTGCGGATACGCCGTTTCGCTGGCAGGTTGGCCAAACCGTTCGCTGGCGAAAAACGGCCCGCACTCGTTCCAAGCGAGAGTTTTGAAAAGCAACCAGCACCGTATGGCGTCCTGTTCGCCCCAAAGCGAGTTTAGACAAGAGAGCGGCCATTTTCCGCACGAACGACTTTGCCAACCATCCAAGCGGAGCAAGGCCGAAGCGGAGGCATACGGGCGCAACTTGGACAAGCGGCGGAGCTGCGCTGCTTTTGCGCCCGACCGCTTCGGGATGGCGAAGCGGACAGTCTGGCTTCACTGGTGGTTGGCGACGGAGTGAGGAAAGGAAAATGGCCGCCTCCCCTACCCACAACACATTTGGCTGCACACTGCACAGAGGAGCGCCGTCAGCGAGCAGTCGTGAAACTTTTTGGGCCAGGCAACAAGCGCGAGCAGGACTTTTGGCCCCTTCGGAACCTTCGCGCTGCCTAATTCTGTGCGCCCAGACCAAATGCCTCCGCCAGCAATTGGTACGAGCGAAGCCGGTCTGCAAAGTCGTGTGTGATGGTCACAACCATGCACTCCGTCGTGCTGTACGCGCTGCACAGCGCTTCGATTCTCTGTTTCACCTGTTCTTTGGTCCCGACGATCATCCGCTGGCGATTGGCCGCGACCCTGTATCGATCAAAGGTTGTATAGGGGTAGGATAGGGCCGTTTCCACCGAGGGCACCCCCTTTGAGCCTGCTCCCTGTTCGATTAACAGCAGGGACAAATCGAGACTGGAAGCAATCCGCTCCGCTTCTTCCTCCGTCTCCGCACAGATGGCAAAGATGGCTACCATCGACCGGGGCTTCTCGCCCAGTACCGACGGCCGGAAATGGCGCAAGTAGGTTTCCATCGCCATTACCCCCATATCCTGCTGTCCGTTGATAAACTGGGCAAAGGCAAACGCGGCGCCCCGCTCCGCCGCCAGCCTGGCACTCTCACCGCTCGAGCCAAGCAGCCACACTTCCGGTGCAGTCTCGACCACAGGCGTGGCACGCAGACCCGCAAAACGATGATCTTCGTCCAACGCATCGTACAAATAGCCAATCAGATCATCCAACTGCTCGGGATAACGGTCTGCGCCCAGCTCCCGTCCTTCCTGCAGCGCTCTTGTCGCCAGCGGCATCCCGCCAGGCGCGCGGCCCAACCCGAGATCGATGCGGCCCGGGTGGAGTGCTTCCAGCACGCGAAAGTTTTCCGCCACCTTGTACGGGCTGTAATGCGGCAGCATGACGCCCCCCGAACCGATCCGCAGCTTCGACGTTTTTGCGGCAAGGTGCGCGATCAAGACTTCCGGGCTCGAACCGGCCAGACTGTACGTGTAATGGTGCTCCGACACCCAAAACCGGTGGTAACCAAGCCGCTCCGCTTCTTGCGCCAGCTGTGCCGTTTGCGCCAGTGCTTCCGATGGCGTGCTTCCTTCTGCCACCGGAGACTGATCCAGTATACTTAACTGTATCACTGTTCCTCACCTCTGTTCGTGGCAGTATTACCGGCCTGCGCTTTCAGACAGCCTGCTCACTCTGCTCCTGAGGACAAAAAATACGATGCACATCTGAAGCGCCACGACGAGCGCGGAAAACAACAGGATGATCGGAAAAGAAATACTCCAATCGACTGCTTTTGCGGCCACCGTCCCCCCGATCGCCCCGGACAAAAAATTCGTGAGGCTAAAAACACCCATACCGGCACCTGTTTTTTCCCGCGGAAGCAGCAAGGAGACCAGTTTGGAGAGCGAAGATTGCATAAAGACGAACCCGATATTGGGCAGAATGAGACAGCCGGCAATCACCCAAGGTCCCCTCCCGGAAAATTGGGCCAGCAAGAGAAAACCGATGATCATGATGGACGCCGCCATCAGCATTACAGGAATGCTTCCATAGCGATCGGTCCACTTTCCGCCGACACGGCCGAACAGCGCAGCCGACATGGCCGCCGGAAACAGGACGAACCCGATCCAGTCAGCAGTCAGCTGGTACATGGATGTCAGCATCAGCGGGATCAGCAGCATCATGGCAAAGGCCGTCGAGGAAGACAGAAACGCAGCGGCAATCGCATAACGGAACGGACCCTGCGTAAACAGCGACATGGACACAAACGGTTCACGCGACCTGCCACTTTTGGCGATGAAGAGAACGAGCAGAACAGCGAAGGCAGCGGCATACCCCATGTTAAAGGTCGTAATCGCCAGCATCAGCATCGCCACTGCAGCCGCCAGCAGCAGCGCTCCGATTGCGTCAATGCTGCCATCGCGCCGCTGTTCATTCGGCAGAGCCCTGCGAAGGAACGGGAGCACCAACAGAGTGCCGAGAGCAAGCAGGAACAGATATTTCCAGTGAAGGGCACCTGCCACAAAACCGCCGACAATCGGACCGATGCCCTGTGAGAAAGCGATGAACGAGGCGACTACCCCCATCACAGCACCCCGGCGTTCAACAGGGAAAAAGCGTGCGGGAATAATCATCGCCAGTGCCGGCACCGAAGAGGCCCCCGCCGACTGTACGAGGCGCCCGACCAGAAGCCCCACGTAACCGTCCGAGATGAAGCCAATGACCGAACCAACTGCAAACAGCGTGATTCCGATTGTCATCAGGGTTTTTAACGGGACCAAATCGGCCAGCTTTCCATACATCAGTGAACCGATCGCGTACACCATCGCGTAGCCGGTGATGGTCCACCCCGCCAGCGACGGCGCAATCCCAAGATCGTTGGCGATGTCCGGAACCGCGACATTGAACACCGTCACATTCATTACCGAGAACAACAGCAGACATCCCAGCAGCGGCACGATCCGATGACCAACCTGATGGTTCTGTTGATTTTCCTGGTTCATCGATCCTTCTCCCCTTCGCGAACCAGTTCGCTCACGTTCTTGAGCATCTTTTTCAAAAGCTGCAGCATCAGCAGATATTCCTCTTCATCCATGCCCCTCCGGCTTTTTTCCACGATCTCATGCAGTACTTCCCTTACCTTGGGAACAACCGCTCTGCCCGAATCCGTCAAATACAACATGTTGCAGCGATTATCGGAGGGATCTGGTTCCCGCCGCACGTACCCTTCCGCTTCCAATTTTTTGATCGCCTTTGCCGTGGTCGTCTTGTCAATCAGAAGTTCCTCGCTCAGCGCTTTCTGCGAAATCCCCTCTTTTGCCGCGATCGTCATCAGGAAAATATACTGCCCACTCCCGATCCGGTACGGCTCAAGACAGGCGGTGACAAGGATTTGCAGATGGCGGTAAATGGCCGATATATACTTGCCGGCCGACTCCGTGCGCACACAGGCGGTTTCCATCACATCATCGTTCACGAAAGCACCTCGAGCCAAAATAGGATGTCATTGCAACTATTTGAAGTATATCCGGAGACAGAATGTCATGGCAACGGATTTTCATGAAGTTGCGCACATCAGCATCCTGATGCAGTTTGCCGCCTTCCCTGACGCACGATTACTCATCCACTCCGGCTGCTTCGCTCCCTCTTCCGGAATTACCTTTTTTTGAGGCCTACGACCCTGTTCACGGCTGGAGTGAATCAGCCCCAGGCGTCTCATGAGCCAAAAACTGATGGTTCGCCAACTCTCGATAGAGCGCATGGCTGGCCAGCAGTTCCTCGTGGGTGCCGATGCCGGTCACGCTGCCTTCTTCCAATACCACAATCTGATCCGCTTTGACCACAGTTGACAGACGATGGGCGATGACGATTGTGGTTCGTCCTTTCATCAACTCCAGAATTGCCTTTTGCACCCAGATCTCCGACTGGCTGTCCAGATTGGAAGTCGCTTCATCGAGCAGCAGAATCTGCGGGTCGTGCAGGATGGCGCGGGCAATTGCGATCCGCTGCCGCTGCCCGCCGGAAAGCTTGATTCCCCGCTCGCCAACTTCCGTATCATACCCCTTGGGCAGACTGGCGATGAATTCTTCCGCGTACGCCTTGCGGGCCGCTGCGTCCAGCTCGTCCTGACTAACCGGACGGTCCATCCCGTAGCAAAGGTTCTCACGTATGGTACCGGCCATGATCGGGCTGTCCTGCGCGACATAGCCGATCTGTTTTCGCCAGGAACGCAAGCTGTAGGCATCGATTGGCGTATCACCGAGCAGAATCCTCCCTTTGGTCGGCTGGTAAAACCGCTCCAGCAGCGCAAACATCGTCGTCTTCCCGCTGCCGGAAGGGCCCACCAGCGCTGTTGTACTGCCGGGCTGAATCGTCAGATGAATGTCGTGCAGAACTTCTTTTCCCTGCGGATAGGCAAAACTGACCCCCTTCAATCGAATCGGCTGGTTTACCTGCTCCACCTGCCGTTTATCCCCTTCATTCTGTTCTTCTTCGTCATGGGCCAAAATAGCCATAATCCGTTCCGTCGCCCCCATGGCCTTCTGCAGGGCAGCGTAGAAGGCGGCCAGTGAGCCAAACGGAATGGCGATCATAAACAGGTAGAGCAGAAAAGCGACCAGCTCGCCGGCGCTGAGCCCACCCGAAGCGACACGAATGCCGCCGTAACTGACGATCACGACCAGTACCCCCATCAGGGTAAGCGTCATCAACGGCATCAACAAGGCGTATACTTTGGCTTCCTTCAGACTGTAGCGGAACAGATTGTCGATCTGCGTATTGCCCTTCTGCTGTTCCTGCTCCTCGGCGTGATACGACTTGACCAGCCGGATTTCCGATACGACACCGGTGAGAAATCCGGACGTGCGTGCGGTCTCATCCTGCAGTTGTTTGCTGATGGCGTGGATTTTCTTCCCCATCGGGCGTACCAGCAAAAACACCAGTGGAATGGCCATCAGCAAAATAACCGTCATCTGCCAGTCGATATACGAGAGAATCAGCACCGAACCGACAATGGAGATGGCATTGGAAAAAAAGGAAATCAGGTGTTGAGAGATAAGCTCCTTGATGACGGCCGTATCTCCGGTCAAACGGCTGATCGTCTCTCCGGTCCGATGCTGGTCGAAGTACGAGACAGGCAGGGAGATGACTTTCTTCCAAAGCCGCCTGCGAAGTCCGGCGACGGTGAAGTGTCCGATGTAGGACAGGATGTAGATTGATCCGCCTGAAGCGACGGCCTGCAGCAGAAAAGCAAGACCCAGCCAAAGCAGAACCCGGTACTCGATCTGAGCGGCTGTCATCAAATCGACGACATCCTTGGTCAGATACGGCACGATCAGTCCGCTCAGCGTGTCGACCAGGCTGAGAATGACAGCCAGTACAAACATCGCTTTGGGTGGTTGAGCCAGTTTGATCAGGTTGACGAAATCGTGCCAGCGAAATGAAACGGGAGGCAGGACCTTGCCCCCGCCCTCCTGTTCCGCATTACCGTATTGATCCATATCACAACTCCTCCCGCATATGTCCAGCTTGATGATTCGCTCTCAGACATGCATAAGCGCTCTCGCTATTGTGATACGATCGGGAAGGCATGTACGTTACAGGATATTACAGCCATTGTCCCCAAAAACCCGCCTCAGGGAAACGAGGCGGGTGCATACCGTGGTTGCGGCCATTTGCTGTTTGGTTTCCAGCGTTTACTCCTGAACAGAGGTTGTGACAGCGGACGTTTCCGCTACCGTCTCAACAATCAGATTCCCTTGGGGTAGAGGATCAGGCAGCTTGGACCAATCAGCCTTCATCTCTTGCTCGGTGAGGAGACAAGCATCCAGTGAGCGGATCAGTTTCTCCGGGTCCATCTCCACCCCAATAAACACGATTTCGTTCACGCGATCACCAAACACCGGGTCCCAACTCTCCGCCCAGACCGGGTCCTCTGCCCGTATCGCCAGCTGTTCCGCTTCCGGCAAGGAAGCCACCCAGTACCCGGCAGCCCCGATTTGGATCGATGGTCCCGCCTGGCTGATGGAAATAGCAATGTTGTTGCGAGTAGCCAGCCAGAGGAATCCTTTGGCGCGGACAACCTCCTCGGGCCACGCTTCCAGCCATTTTTGCAGCCGTTCCGGATGAAACGGAACCCGCCGTCGATAGACGAAAGAGGAAATGCCGTACTCTTCTGTCTCCGGGGTGTGCTCCGACTTTTGCAGTTCGGCAATCCAGCCCGCCGATTGGCTGGCCTTCTCAAAATCGAACAATCCCGTATCCAGAATCTCCCGTGGATCAACGTCGCCGTGAACGGCCCGGATCAGTTTTGCCGTTGGCTGCAGTTTGCGCAGGACCTGCTCCAGCCGCCGCAGGTCGTCTTCCGCCACCATGTCGCACTTGTTCAAAATCAGCACATCGCAAAACTCGATCTGATCAATCAAAAGATCGCTCACTTCACGCGCATCGGTTTCGTCGACGGCCTGACTCCGCTCCAACAGCGTTTCTCCAGAAGAAAAGTCGTGCCAGAAGCGGTAGGCATCGACAACCGTCACCATCGTGTCGAGGCGGCATTTGGCGGAGAGATTGATACCGTTTGCTTCATCCACGTAGGTAAACGTCTGGGCCACCGGAATCGGCTCACCAATGCCTGTCGACTCAATCAAAATGTAATCGTAACACCCCTCGTCGACCAACCGTTCCACTTCCTTCAGCAAATCTTCGCGCAGCGTACAGCAGATACAGCCGTTGGACATCTCCACCACCTTTTCCTCGGTGCGGGAGATACCGCCGCCGTTCTTGATCAGCTCTGCATCAATGTTGACTTCGCTTAAGTCGTTGACGATCACCGCTACTTTGAGTCCGTGCCGATTGTTGAGAACATGGTTCAAGATGGTCGTCTTGCCCGCTCCCAAATAACCGCTAAGCACCGTAACCGGCACTTTTTGTTTTGACGTCTTGCTCATTTTGGGCCTCCCTGTTGAGCCTGCCCTGCCGATCCGTACGATCAGGCAAAGGCTCGCCGCATTAAATCGTAATCATTACTATTTAACCATGGTGTTAGCTTATCGCACTTGCTCTTTGCTGTCAACACAAATCGTAATCGTTACGTTTTAATGGCCAGGCCGCGCCAACCTGCTGGATTGGGCTTCCTCATGACAAAAGCCTCCCTCAACAGGTAAAGGGAGGCATGATCCTCGTCTTATAGCAGCCCCAGCCGCTTGAAAATGGTGTCCACATGCTTCAAGTGATAGCGATAGTCGAAGCAGTCGTTCAGTTCATCTTCCGACAACAGCGACGTAACGGTCTCGTCCTCACCGAGGATCTCACGGAACGAACGCTGCTCTTCCCAGGCCTGCATGGCCCGCGGTTGGACCGTATCGTACGCCTGTTCCCGACTCAGCCCTTTGTCGATCAGCTTCAAAAGCACTTGCTGTGAGTAGATCAACCCGAAGGTTCGGTCCATGTTGCGCTTCATGTTGTCCGGAAAGACGGTCAGGTTCTTGATGATGTTCATCAAGCGGCGCAGCATGTAGTTGATCAGCTGAGTCGCATCGGGCAGAATCACCCGTTCCACGGAAGAGTGGGAGATGTCCCGTTCGTGCCAGAGCGGCACATTTTCGTAGGCGGACAGCATATGTCCGCGGAGCACGCGGGCCAGTCCGGAGATGTTTTCGCAGCCGATCGGGTTGCGCTTGTGCGGCATCGCCGACGAGCCTTTCTGCCCTTTGGCAAATGGCTCTTCCACTTCACGCATCTCGCTTTTTTGCAAGGCGCGAATCTCCGTCGCAAACTTGTCCAGTGAAGTGGCGATCAATGCCAAGGTCGCCATGTACTCGGCATGGCGGTCGCGCTGCAGGGTCTGGGTTGAGATGGGGGCCGGTGTAAGACCCAGCTTTTCACAAACGTACTGTTCCACAAACGGATCAATGTTGGCGTATGTGCCGACCGCGCCGGAGATTTTGCCCACCGCCACGCGCTGCTTGGCCGCGCGGAACCGCTCCAGGTTGCGCTTCATTTCTTCGTACCAGAGCGCCATTTTCAGGCCGAATGTCGTTGGTTCGGCGTGAACCCCGTGCGTACGTCCCATCATGACCGTGTCCTTGTGCTCAATCGCCTTCGCTTTCAGCACCTCGATAAACTCTTCCAGGTCTTTTTCGATAATCTGATTGGCCTGGCGCAGCAGGTAGGAAAGGGCGGTATCGACCACGTCCGTCGAAGTGAGACCGTAGTGAACCCACTTCTTCTCTTCGCCAAGGGTTTCCGAGACCGCACGCGTAAACGCCACCACATCGTGGCGGGTCTCTTCTTCGATCTCGTAGATCCGCTTCACGTCAAAACTGGCGCGCTCGCGCAGCTTTCGAACGTCCTCTGCCGGAATCACACCCAGTGCCGACCAGGCTTCACAAGCCAACAGCTCCACTTCCAGCCACGCTCTAAACTTGTTTTCTTCCGTCCAGATCGCCCTCATCTCCGGACGCGAGTATCGCTCAATCACGTTAGACCTCCACCTTTCCCCAGATTCCCAGTTCGTCGATGATAGCCAGCGCCTGCTCCGGCGTCTTGGCGAGGACATTGATATGCCCCATCTTCCGCTTCGGTTTGCTCTCCTGTTTACCGTAGAGATGCAGCTTGCACGATGATGGCAGGACATCCACCTTCTCCAGCACCGGCTTCAGATGTTCACCCAGGATGTTGACCATTACCGCCGGACTGAGCAAACGGGTCGATCCGAGCGGCAGGTTGCAGATCGCGCGCACGTGTTGTTCAAACTGCGAAGTAACGCAGGCATCCATCGTATAGTGGCCGGAGTTGTGCGGACGCGGTGCCAGCTCGTTTACATACAGCTCCCCGTCTGACGCAAGGAACATCTCCACCGCAATCAGGCCGATCACATCCAGTTGTTCGGCAATCCGTCTGGCGATCTCTTCTGCCTTGGCAAGGACGTCATCGGCTGCACGAGCCGGTACGATGGAAAGGTGCAGAATATTGTCCACATGGACGTTTTCCGCCGCAGGATAGGTGACACACTCCCCTGCGGGGTTGCGGGCGGCAATCACCGACAGTTCCTTGACAAACGGAATGAACGTTTCCACGATCAGCTCCGTCCCCCATTCCGCCAGCGCCGCAAAGGCCTGTCCGCATTCCGCCTCGCTGCGCAGCACCCACTGCCCTTTTCCGTCATAGCCACCGGTTGCAGTCTTCAGCACTGCCGGCAGACCCAATTCTCGCACCGCCTGCCTCAGCTCGTCCGCATCGGCGACAACACGAAACGGCGCAACCGGAATCCCCAGTTCCTGAATCGTCCTCTTCTCCCGAATCCGATTCTGCGTAATCCGCAGCAGCCGGCTGCCCTGCGGTACGTAGGAGCTGCTTTCCAGCGTCTTTGCCACATCGGCGTCGACGTTTTCAAACTCGTATGTGATGACGTCGCTCGCCTGAGCGAGTTCACGTGCACCCGCCACATCGGTAAAAGCAGCCACCACCTGCCGGTCTGACACCTGTCCGCTCGGCGAGTCCACCGTTGGATCCAATGTCACGAACCGATAGCCCATGGCCCGGCCGGCCAGGGCGATCATTCGTCCCAATTGGCCGCCGCCGAGCAGACCAATGGTGGCTCCGGGCCTGATTACGTTGTTCCGCTGTCTCAATTCTGCTCGCTGCTGCATCATCACGTTAAATCGCTATCCTCCAATACGTTTTGCCGTATCGTTTCCCGTCTTGCTGAAAACCGCTCCTGAATCTCCGGATACTTGATCCCGAGGATTTGTGCTGCCAGCAAGCCGGCGTTGATCGCCCCCGCCCTGCCGATCGCCACCGTCGCCACCGGTACGCCGCCTGGCATCTGAACGATCGACAGCAGTGAATCGAGACCACTCAGGGAGGAGGACATAACCGGCACGCCAATCACCGGCAGCGCCGTCTTGGCAGCTACCATTCCCGGAAGATGAGCCGCACCGCCCGCCCCGGCAATGATTACCTCCAATCCCCTCGCTTGGGCTGTCTCTGCGTAGTGAAACATCAGGTCGGGTGTCCGGTGCGCGGAGACGACTTTTTTCTCATAGGGCACGTGCAGTTCCTCCAAAATGGCACAGGTTTCCCGCATCGTTTCCCAGTCTGACTTGCTGCCCATAATCACACCAACCAACGGTTTTTCGCCCATCTTCGCAAGCTCCTTCCTGTGATGGTACAGTCGTGATCAACGCGGTCTCCACTGTGGACTATCCTTTATCCGTATTCCGTATCGTTGCCTTTCACAGTGTAACAGGCGAAACGAACAGGTGTCAAGCCTAATCCCGAACATTAAAGGTATTGCAAATAAAATCATTCGCCTTTAACAGTGCCAACCGGCTCCAATCATCAACCTTTTTTTCCTGGCTGATTCCGCATCGCTCGCGCCCCTGCTTCCGCCCACACTTCCGCTTCCGACCGTTTGTCCTTCCTGAATCCCAGCCAGTACTCAAAGTAAGGCGTGGCATCGGTTCCCACTGCTTCTGTGAAAGCCTGAACGACATCACGCCCCGTCCCCAGACCGAAGCGATGAGCTTCCACATAACGGCGCAGCACGGCGTTGACCCGATCAGTCCCCCACTTCCGGCCCAGCTCCCAAAGCATGGTGGCCCCCCGTGCATAGACCAGATCGCTGTAACTCTTCCAATCGGGAAATGCCTCAAGCGGCTGCCAGACGGTCAGCTCCGGGTACAGCGCGTCTGCCTGTCGACCGCGGGAGAGTCGCTGACTGATGTACGAGCGTGCCATTCTCGTATCATACTGCTCAAGAAACGCCATCGTGGCGTAGTCGGTCAAACTTTCATCCACCCACGCCTCACGGATTTCATCACTGCCAACCAGCCCGTAAAACCACTGATGCGCCGTCTCATGAGCGACAACAGCCGCACCGTATGTGCTCATCTGATCGAAGTAACCGTCCTGAATAAAGACGATGCCGGGATACTCCATTCCCCCAAAAAAACCGCCGGTCTTGACCACATCGTACTCCGGGTACGGATAGTTTCCGAACATTTCACTGTAGTAGGCAAACGAGCGGGCCGCCAGATCATGCAGTTGTTTCACGGTCTGGGGATCGTCCCCCTCCTGCCACCAGGTGTTCAAAACGGTGCCGCCCACCTTCTCCGTCAGGGCGTGATACGTCTCATCCATCACAACCAGAGCGAAATCGCGTACACGCCTGCCGTCCACTTCATACCACTTTTGCCGGGATGGACGCGTCTCGGTAATCACCGCCCTGCTTTCCACCCCGGTTGAAGCCAGTTGGTAGCCGGCAGGTATGGCGATGCGAAGGTGGTAATCTGCCGCTTCACTGTAGAATGGATCGCCCATGGGAAGGTACGGATCGAGCCGCCAGCCTGCCTCGTCCTTCACTGCCAGAATCGGCAGCCAGTTGCCCAGCCACAAGGCGTGATCGTTGTAGGACATGCGGCCGTTGTTTCGCGGCAGCCGCAGTTCAAACGGGATGGTAACGGCCGCTTCCTGGCCATTTGGCAGCGCGGTGGGAAACGACACTTTGAGAATCGTCCCTTTTACCTCAGCCGGTACAGGCTGTCCATTTGCCTCCACCTGGCCAATCGCGATCTCTCCTGCCTCCCGCTCTTTTCCCAATACGTATTCCCAGTTGGGGGAATCCAGGGCAGCATCATCCCGGAAGGCGTTGGGATACAAGTGAAAGTAGACATGCCTGGGATCGGCGGGCCGGAAGCGAACCGTGAGTGAGCCGTGGACGCGCCGCGCTTCCGGATCGACCTGCACATCGGCTGTATACACGGGGATCGTCAGCCCGCCCGGTTTACCCTGCGGATTGACAGGTGCCGAAGCTGATTCCTCCGGCTGCGCTTCTTGATTCCCCACCCCCGCCGCCAACAACATCACGACCAATCCCGCTGCTATGACCAATCCCGCTGCTGCCACAACTGCCCGCGTCCTGCCTGTCATGCCCTTCTCCTCCGTCTGCCGTATTCGCTGCCAAACCCCTGATCGTAATCAAGTCCCTATTAGGATAATATATTCGCAAGAAAAAAAGTTAACCTCCTAAAACGCAAAAAAGCTGACTCCCTTTTCGGGACATCAGCTTTCTGTCCGGCAATTCTGCCCAATCTATTCTCGCAGCCAGATAAAGTAGAACAGGAAGATGAAAAACAAGACGTACATCGCCGGGTGCACTTCTTTGGCCTGACCTTTAAACACTTTGGTAACCGGATAGACAATAAACCCGGCCGCAATCCCCGAGGCGATGCTGAAGCTGAGCGGCATGATCAAGATGGTCAAAAACGCAGGAAGCGCTTCTTCAATCTGATCCCAGGCCACCTTTGCCATATGGGAAGCCATGAGTGAGCCGACGATCACCAGTGCCGGAGCGGTGACGGCCGGCGTAACCACGGCCAGCAGCGGCGAGATAAACAGCGCCAGCAAAAAGAGAACACCGGTGACGACCGAGGCAAACCCGGTACGACCGCCCGCCGCCACCCCCGCTGCCGACTCAATGTAGGCAGTGGTGGTCGACGTCCCCAGAATTGCGCCGCTCATGCCGGCAATTGCATCGGAAGCAAGTGCCCGCCCGGGACGGGGCAGTTTGCCGTCCTTCAATAGCCCGGCCTGATTGGCCACACCGAGCAGCGTTCCCGTCGCGTCAAAGAAATCAACGAACAGGAAAGTGAAGACGACGATCAGCATCTGACCGGAGAACAGTGTGGAAAAATCGGTCAGGTACGGAATGGCGGCCCCAAACGTAGGAGCGAGGCTGGGCGGGACATCAAAGAGCTTGTCCGGAATGGCCACCAGACCGAAGATCATGCCCACCACTGCCGTTACCGCCATCCCGATAAAGATGGCCGACGGAACGCGACGAGCCATGAGTATCGCCGTAAATACCAGGCCAAATACGGCCAGCAGGGCGTTTTGGGCCGCCAGTACCTCTTCGGGGCTCATCTCCGCATGAAAACTGAGGTGGCCAAGCGAGACGAAAGTGGCTTCGTTGGCGACGATCAGTCCGGCGTTTTTCAATCCGACAAACGCGATAAACAGGCCAATTCCCGCCGAGACGGCATACTTCAAACCGGCCGGAATGGCATTGATGATCGCTTCACGCACACCGGTCAGCGAGAGAATCAGGAAAATCGTACAAGAGATGAAGACAGCGGCCAACGCCTTTTGCCAGGGAATCCCCATGGTCAAAACGACGGTGAAGGTGAAAAATGCGTTCAAGCCCATCCCGGGAGCCTGGGCAATCGGCAGTTTGCCGACGACACCCATCAGAATGGTCCCGATGGCAGCAGCCAGCGCCGTGGCCGTAAATACAGCCGTAAACGGCGGGTAGTTGGCCTTCAGTTCGGCTGGCAAATCGGCACCGCTCAGGATGAACGGGTTGACCGCAAGGATGTAGGCCATCGCCAGAAAGGTGGTAATTCCGGCAATCGTTTCGCGCCGATAGTTGGTCGCATACTTGTCGAACTCAAAGTACTTGCGCACCTGGATGTCCTCCTCAACAGCATGGTTTCGGGCCAAAACAAAAAAGGCAGTAGGACTCGCCTATGCCTCTGACTGTCGAAAGGAACGGATGCACGGATGACAAAATAATCAGGACAATACACATTTCGCGCCTGTTCCGTTCGTAGTCAGATCATTTGCGGTGACCTGGTAGAGACTCCCGAGCCATATTCCCGGGATTATACGAACCTTTGCTTTTTATTTTGACCACATCGAAAAGTGTAGCAGGTGTCCTGATCTCTGTCAACGAAAATCCGAACGTTATATGATTAAATTTATACGAATGTACGCTTATACTTCATTCTCCTACAGTCGATACGCGCCTGGCCGCCTTCTGCTGCCTGTGAGCATGTCACTCCCACTCGATTGTGGCCGGCGGTTTGGAGGTGATGTCGTAGACGACCCGGTTGACGTTGTCCACCTCGTTGACGATTCGGGTCGAAATCTTCTCCAGCACCTCCCAGGGAATGCGAGCCCAGTCGGCGGTCATGCCGTCGACGGAGGTGACGGCGCGAATCCCGACCGTGTAGGAGTAAGTACGGGCGTCCCCCATCACGCCGACGCTTTTCATGTCCGGCAGTGCGGTAAAGTACTGCCAAATCTCCCGGTCGAGCCCCGCCTTGGCAATCTCCTCGCGCAGGATAGCGTCCGATTCCCGCACAATCGTCAGTTTTTCTTCCGTCACTTCTCCGAGCACGCGAATGGCCAACCCCGGCCCCGGGAATGGCTGCCGCCAGACGATCTCATCCGGCAGTCCCAGTTCCGTGCCCAGCTTGCGGACCTCGTCCTTGAACAGCGTTTTCAGCGGTTCGATCAGTTCAAAACGCATATCCTCCGGCAGTCCGCCAACATTGTGGTGGGATTTGATCGTCTGCGCTGTCTCCGTACCGCTCTCAATGATGTCGGTATACAGGGTTCCTTGCGCCAAAAAGTCAATCTCCGCCAGCTTTTTGGACTCTTCTTCAAAGACGTAGATAAACTCGTTGCCGATAATCTTCCGCTTCTGCTCCGGGTCGCTCACGCCTTTCAACTTGTTGAGAAAGCGCTGACGTGCGTCGATCTTGATCACCTTCATGGCAAACTTGCCGGCGAAGGTCTCCATCACGCTTTCCGCTTCCCCTTTGCGCAAAAGCCCGTGATCGACGAACATGCAGGTAAGCTGGTCGCCGATCGCCCGGTGAATCAGCGCTGCCACTACTGAAGAGTCGACGCCACCGGACAGTGCGCAGAGCACCTGCTTGTCCCCTACTATGCGGCGAATCCGGGCCACTTCGTCCTCGATGAAGTTGGACATGCTCCAATCTCCCTTGCAGCCGCAGATGGCAAACAGGAAGTTGGCAAGAAACTCGTTACCTTTTACCGTATGGCCCACTTCCGGGTGGAACTGTACACCGTACAGCTTGCGCTCCGGGTGGGACATGGCCGCCACCGGGCAGGCCTCACTGACCGCATCCACCTGGAAACCTTCCGGCAGTTCCACTACCTTGTCGGTATGGCTCATCCAGACGACTTCGCTGTCCCCCCACTTCTCGTACAGCGGGTGCCGGTTCTGGATGCGCACATCCGCCTTGCCGTATTCGCGGACGCCGGCACGTTCCACCTTGCCCTTGAGCAAATGGGTCATCAACTGCATACCGTAGCAGATCCCCAGAATCGGAATGCCCAGTTCGTAAATCGCCGGGTCGACCATCGGGGCTCCCTGCTCGTAGACACTGGCCGGACCGCCGGAGAAAATAATTCCTTTGGGCTGAAGTTCCTTGATTTTTTCCACCGGGGTATTGTACGGCAAAAGTTCGCTGTAGACTCCCAGATCGCGTACCCGCCTGGCGATCAACTGGTTATATTGTCCTCCGAAGTCGAGTACGACCACCATCTCCAATGGCTTATTCATGCCTATCCTCCTTGTTCTTCGCAAAAAAAATGGGTCCGCCTCCTCAAGCGTGAGGAGACAGAGGCCCATTGCTATCGCGCTTTGATGCACATTCTAGCAGACCGGCATCGTTTGATCAAGCTTCTCATCACCTTGCCGTCGAAAGCGATGCCTCTCAACCATTACGGCTTCAGGTGCCGCACCAACCGCTCCATGATTTTATCGGCGCTCTGCCGCCACTTTTCCTCCAAATCCTTGTATCCGTACAGCACCCGCTCGTAAAGCTGCGTAAGGAACCACAAATCCTGTCGAACCTCTCCGGAAACACGCAGTCTTTTGACGTATTCACGCAGGGTCTCCCCCTCCTTGCGCGGCATGACCATCCGCTCGTAGAGCAGCAGCAAGGCGCCGTACTTTTCTGCAAAACGTTCGTTCCCGCAGGCATCGATTCGGCGCTGCAGCCACCAGACCAGCAGTCGCCGGCGGTACAACCACAACACGGCGCCAGCCACCATAAGCGGGATCAAAAGCCAAAGCAGGATCGACCACGTGAAGCGAAAACTGCTGGAGCCGTCTCCGGCAAGCTCATCCAACTCGTGCAGGCGGCTCTCGTCCGAATCACGGTCCGGCGTCTCAGCGGCAGGCGGTACGACCGGCTGCTGCTCACTGCTGGTCACCAGATCGTAGCGAACCCTGAGCGGTGACGTGAACGACGCGGTCGCTTCAAAGGGAATCCAGCCGTAATTGGGGAAGAACACCTCCACCCAGGAGTGGGCATCCTTGTTGCGTACTTCCACGATTTTGATCTCACCGTCAGCATCCACCACGATCCCCTGCGTAAAACCTTTTACCCAGCGGGCCGGAACACCAGCCGCACGAAGCATGACAGTCATTGCGGTGGAAAAATGGTCACAGTACCCGCGCAAGCTCTCAAACAGGAACTGATCGACAAAATCCTCACCTGGCTGCACCACGGGCACGTCTTCCGTCTCGTATTGATACTTTCCGCTATAGCGCAGATAACGCTCCACGGCACGCACTTTTTCGTACGGAGTATCGGCCGAACGGGTCACTTCTTCGGCCAGACTGATCACCCGTGGCGGCAGACTTTCGGGAAGCTGCAGGTAGCGCTGCCGGATCGTATCCGGATACTGCTGCCCGGCGTTGACGAGTGCCTTTTCACTCAAAATCGGCGCTTCCGCAACAAGTTGGTAACCGGATGCTGCCACAGGCAGTGTGGTAATCACGCCGTCGGACAACTTTTGCTCCTCACGCAGCGCTTCGTGGACCTCCAGGTTTTGGTACTGGGCGTCCTGGACGACGATGGAACGACGCGGCATGAGCGCCGGCAGGCTCTTCAACTGTCCCGGAAAAAAAATCGTCGAATACTGCTGCGTCTCTTCAAACCGGACTTGGGCTTTAATCTGTTCCGTCTCCAGGCCCATAAACAACATGTTCTCCCACGTGTGCCGCGTGGGCTCCATGATTGCCTCATAGCTCGACTGGTGCTTTACCCACCCCCGACCCGTGTATACGTCTTTGGAGTCTCCTCGCCAGTAATGCTTCCCGGTAGTGGCGGCACGAAACACCAGCCGCTCATCCTGGACAAATGGCCCGCCCAACTGCTCGTCGTTGTTATCATATCCCACCTTGCTGATACCGCCGGGCAAGCTGCCGCTTTTTCCCGTCAAGAACGGCACCGGGTCAGGCCAGCTCGGCTCCTTCTTGGGCCCGGCGTACGCTACGCCTACAGTGAGGCAGATAATCATCAGCGGGGCCACCAACGTCCGCCAATAAGCGATTCTGCTCTTGGCCGAGGCAGACGCAGCAGCTTCGACAGCAGCAAAATGCGTGGCCGACAGCAGCAGGAAGCCGGCGATCAGCGCCCGGATAATCGCGCCATCCGCCTCGTACGGCATAAACGTATCCAGAGTCGCCAGATACGCCTCTGTCATAAACACAAACCACAGTGCCTGCCGCTGTTCCAGCACCAGATACGACAACAGCGACACCACAGCTACCAACAACAAATCAAACAGCAGGTTTCGCGTGATCGGCGACATCTCCAGCCAGTTTTGCTGGAAGACCAGCGGCAAATCCCGCATCAACCGCTCATAAATTTCGTACAACCAGGCGGTGTCAAAGAAAGGCGTGACGAAATAGCTGGCGTAGATGAGGGAAAAGACACCCGCCACTTTCGCGATCATCGTCAACAGCCTGGAGCTGACCAGCAGATCGAGCAGCAGTACGCCCGCCGTTACGAGGTAAAACGGTGTCAAGACAGCCGTATCGGTCAGCGCCGCCAAAGGAAGCAGCCACTCCCGAACCAAGAAAAAGAGAAGCAACGCGGCAGCCCAGTCGTGCACTTTCGTCCGTTTCCAGAATCCCGCCTGCCTCATCTCAAGCACCTCCGATCCGCTTTACCTGTTCGTACTGGCCGGGATGTATGGATTCACAGGTCACACGGCTTGCGGCAAGCAGGAGGAGCGCCCGCCGCTCCTCCTCACGGATTTCGGGTCCCTCGTAAACCCAAAACAGGTGTACGTTCCGTCCGTTCCGGCTGAGCTCCGCGAGAGAGGTGACCAGTGACTTGTCCAACAGTGGAGTGATTACGGCCAAGGTCTGCCCCAGCGGAGATTCTACCGCTTCCCTGCCGATCACCTGCACAAACGGCTGCTCCCCTTCCGGCGTCACCCGGGCCAACTGGTCGAAGACGCGAAAAAAGTGCGCCTGGGTATTGGCCGGAGGAATGGCCACCCGTTTGCGCCCATACGTCACCAGGCCGAACGGATACTGCATGCGGCTGGCATAGTAAACGAGACTTGCCGTCAGCTTCACCGCCATCTCAAACAGTTCGCCGCTCCGGCCACGATAGCTTTCCCTGGCTACATCAAAGAAAAAGGTGATCTGGTTCGTCGCTTGATGTTCAAACTCTTTGGTCTTGAGTCCTTGTCCGCGCGCCGACGCTTTCCAGTGCACCTGACTCAGTCGATCCCCTCGTTGATAGTCACGAACACCTCGAACGGAGGCGACGTCGTCCGACCACCGATGCGACACATTCATGTTGCCGCTGATGCGCCCGTCTCCAGTCGGCCAATGCGTCAAATGGCGGTAGGAAGGATAAACAAGGAACTCGTCACATAGCGGAAAGGTCTTGCTCCGCTGCACAAACCCGAAGTAGTCCCCCGCTGTAACGACACAATCGGTTAGCTGGTAATAGCCGCGCGGAACCCGTGGAATGACGTATCGTATCGTCACTTCCCTCCTGAACCAGGGAAACAGCAGCTGACGATGCGGTTCATAGTACCCGGCCAACTTTTCCGGAAGCGGTTCGATGACCAGATTCCAGCCAAGCGGAAACCAGAGTTTTCGCTTCAAGTGCAGCGTGATCACCAGGTCGTCTCCATCCTGCAGGCGATCCCGGCTGATGGTGCGAGAAACATCCAACGTGGCGAACATCAACAAATACGTCAGTAATTCATAGCCAACCAATGTCACACAACTGTAAAACAAAAACCAACTGGCAAATCCCCCCTGAAACTTGGCGAAAACGTACGTGCTCGCCACCAGGCCGAGGATTTTGAGTTTTGCGTATTTTTGGTGCTTCACCCTATCCACCGCTCTCTTACCCTACCGGCACGCGCGTCTGCTGCAGCAGGTCGGACAGAACCCGCTCCACCGTGGCCCCGTCCAGCCGCGCTTCCGGCTTCAGGATGAGTCGATGTGCAAACGTAAACGGAACCAGTTCTTTCACGTCGTCCGGTATGACATAATCACGGCCGCGCACCAATGCGAGAGCCTGTGCTGCCCGGCACAACGCGAGGGCTCCGCGCGGGCTGACGCCCAAGTAAACGTCGGGATGCTGACGTGACTTTTGACACATCCGTACGATATACTCCTTCACCGCTTCGCTGACCTTTATCGCTGCGCTTTGCTGCTGCAGGGCATGCACCTCTTCGGCCGTGACAACCGGCTGTACCTGTTCAAGCGGATGCGCCCCGATGAACCGGGTCAAAATTTCCACTTCCTCCCGCTCTGTTGGATAACCCAGGCGAAGCTGGAGCAAAAAACGGTCCAACTGCGCTTCGGGCAGCGGGAAGGTCCCTTCATACTCCAATGGGTTTTGGGTTGCTATCACAAAAAACGGCTGAGCCAATTGGTGCGTATGACCGTCAATCGTCACGGAGCGCTCTTCCATCGCCTCCAGCAGCGCAGACTGCGTTTTGGGGGATGTCCGATTGATTTCATCTGCCAGGATGACGTTGGCAAAAATCGGCCCCTGCCGAAATTCAAACTCCAGCGTCTTTTGGTTGAAGATAGAGACCCCTGTCACGTCCGTCGGCAGTAAATCCGGAGTGAACTGGATGCGCTTGAACTGACCACCGATCGAACGTGCCAACGCGCGAACCAGCATCGTCTTCCCCACTCCCGGCACGTCCTCCAAAAGCACGTGCCCTCTCGCCAGCAGGGCGACGACCGTCAGTTCAATTACGTGTCTTTTGCCCACCAATACTGTTTCCATAGTGCCAATCAAGCGTTCAATTGCCTGATGTGGCCGATCCAGTTTTATCATGCTCATCGCCACAACTCCTGTCTTCTTTCACTAGCCTGATAACAACCAGCTTATTCTCTTTCCCATTACTAGATGAAGTCTGCAAATCCTCTTTATAAATGATATCAATGACGAAAATGAGCAGAATATGGCCTACTCTCCTCCCCGCGCATCGTGCGCTCCGGGGAAACCGCTTCCAGCACGGCAGCTTCTTGCGGTACGGATGTGACCCTCCCGTATTAAGACGGGAGAGTTATCTGTTTTGTTACTCCCAACAAGTGCAAGTAGAGATGGTAGAAATTGTGATAAAAAGCCATTCCCGGAATCTGTGCTTTCATAGTAGCATTTCGCAGTTGCGCTCTTCAAGACAAGAGAATCGGCAGGTGCCGGATAGGCTGGTGTTACCCCGGTTGCTGTACCAAGAGGTTTTCATGCGGAATCATTTCAGGCGAGAGGAAGGCATTGGGAAGTTGCACAGCGGGAAAGCTGTCGACCTGACTTACCTGTTGTTTGAGAAGGTAAAAAAAAGATGCAAAGAAGCACCCTCAATCATCGAGCTATTCCTTGAAAAAATAAAAAACCCTTGATTCACAAGGGATTCTGCTGGATGGTGCGGGTGAAGGGACTTGAACCCCCACGGTTGCCCGCCAGAACCTAAATCTGGTTTTGAACGCCTTTTCGTTCAAAGCTAATCTTAAAAACCCTTGATTTTCAAGGGTTTTTCTTGTTCTCCTCTGTTCGTATCTGAGTGAATTGTTTATGTTCCAAGCAAGTTTCGTCCCCAATTCGTCCCCAATAATCAAAACCTGTTTCTTCCTTATTAAAATATTAAAATGGCTAGTTCGAAACAAGACAGGTTGAATTTTTCGGGCTGTTGATATATGGTAAAAAAGTAGCAAAACTTACAGGGGGATTTTTCAATGAATGAAATCAAAAAACCAATATGGAAAAAATGGTGGTTTTGGGTGGTGGTCATCATTGTGCTGGCCGCCATCGGGAACGCAGGAGGAGATGATCAGCCAGCTGCCGTTCAATCACCTTCATCTGAAAGCCAACCGGCAGCACAGCAGGAGGCCACTGCTGAAACGCAAGAGGCACAACCAGAATCGAAACCAGCGGAACAAGAACCGGCTCCAGAGGCGAAAGAACCAGATAACCCGCCAACCATGTCCAAAGCCGAATTCGACGCCATCCAGAACGGCATGACATATGAGGAGGTTGTGCAGATCGTCGGCGGCGAGGGAGAACTGCTTTCCGAAACCGGAACGCCTGGCGATCCATCCCACACGGTCATGTACATGTGGGAAGGCGAGGGGGATATTGGAGCGAACGCAAACGCAATGTTCCAAGGCGGGAAGATGATTTCCAAGTCGCAAATAGGTTTGAAATAATGAATTCGCTACGTAAGGGGGGATATAATATGGATAAGGTTCAATGCGGTGGTTGTGGACGTGACTTTGAATATCTAGTCGACATGGGGCTTTGCGAAGACTGCCTACAAAAAAGATTGGAAGATGAAGAAGACTAAAAATAAGCCCTCCGTGTAGGAGGGCTATCGTTATTGTCGCGGTATTCCCGCAGCATCGCGAAGAGCATTCGCAGCATAGTGTGCTGCATCCTGTACCTGCTTGTCTGCGCTGGCCATCCAGAGCGCACCGAGAACGCCGATCACCTTTTCTGCAGCTGCTTTGTCCACAGCTTTTTCCTCCGCTGTTTCCCACCAACCTTCCCCGCCTAGGCCATCGTTGAGATCCACTGTATGCCCGGCCAGCGTCTGGCCGTTCTTGTATTGATAAATGTTTGCAGCTTTTGACAAACAGCCTTTGCTCCAGGCATATGTCTGCCAGAAGTGTGAGCAAGCACCACGTTTAGCCATTTCCTCCACAACGGCATAGGAACCGTATACCCCGACGGAGTAGCCGGGCAGTTCGGCTGCTGCAGCTCGCAGGTACGCCTCAATCGCGTCGTAATCAGCAGGCTGAGCGTCGTAATCAACAGCAAAATAGATTGCCGTCCCCTCCGGCTGCCTGATCGCTTTTGCTTCTGCATACGCAGCTTTGCCGTCCCATGTCCCGTTGACGGCTCCGCCTTTTGCGTCATTCGTACCGCGCTGGAACACGCTGACGATCTTCATACCTGCGGCTGTAATCGCCTCTGCCTCGGCTCTGGTCAGTCGCTTCCATGCCATACTGGCCGGGACCAGGTATCGGCAGACAAACCGCATGCCTGCCGCGTACATGGCTTTGGCTTTTTCTGCCGTCAATGGGACGGCGCAGTCGATTCCTTTAGTTGCTGCCACCTTGATCACCTCTTCCCTTCAACACTTCAACAGCCCTCTGGATCGGTGCGGGAACCGGTAGTCCGACTCGACCCGCGTTCTCAATGATGGACAACAGCTCGTTCGCCAGATAAAAGAATATAGTCGCATCACGCAAAACGTGCTGATCACCGAGTGCTGTATCGACCAGGTGAGCAATCGCCACCATCGCAAAGATGAACACCTTTTTCGCGATTCCGAGCAGACCTACCCGGCTGGAGAGTTTGCCCCCCACACCAGCGGCAATGACTCCCGACACATAATCAATGACGACGAATGTAAGCAGCACCCCCAGCAACGATGACCACCCCCCGAAAAGATAAGAGGCGGCCGCGCCGCCGACTGCAACCAGTGTTTTAAAAAAGTTTTCCATGGCTATCTTCCTTTCTCCGCTATTGTCCTTTTGATCTTCTCCGTGATAGTCGGCAGGCTGTTCCCAAAAGTCGCTTCCAGATACACTCCGCCAGGCTCATATACCTCTTTCACCTCCGTTATGCGCGCGTCCATGGTCACGCCCCACTTCCGGTTCTGAATTGTCACGATGTCGCCCAGGTCGTAGTCGACCCGGTAGACGAGATTCGATTTGTTCACGATTTGCGACTCAAACGCCAGTGATCTCGCGAATTCCGCCAGCTTTTCTTGGCCCCGCTGTACAAGCATCTGCTCAATTTGTTCCTCGGTGAGTGGCTCTGACCCTGATTCTGTTGTTCCAATGTCGCGGGCATCCACGAAGGTCTCAAACCGCTGCAAGCCGGACAGATCATTCCCAACAGTGACGATCTTCCTTTCCGCACCTTCCCCCTGCCCCCCGACAACAGCCATGTTTTTGTAGCCGACTGCGCTGTTGACGTATGCCTGGCTTTTGATGTTGTCGTAGTCGGTCGAAAAAATTGCTGGAGGCAGAGTATCCTGCCCAGCAGTCAGATCGCGCCCGGCTAAGACGTCAAAAACGAATTGGGCGTTTGCCACGTCCAACGTGATATGCCAGCCAAGACCAGACGAGAGGCTGAGCTTTTCCAGCTCCTCATCCAACTGCTTGTATCTCGTCTGATACTGGACTGTTCCCCCGCGTGCAAGATCGGGTGCATTGACCAGATTGGGGATGACCCGGGCCGGATCGGCAGAGTTGATGCAGTTGGCATCCACGAAGGATTTCATGATCGTCTCAACCGGTGCATTGAGATAGTGATACGCGCTCCCCGCAGGCGGGTACGTGATCCGCCTACCTACTAGACCGGACAGGAAGCTGCCTTTCACAATCAGTTCCTCTGTGCCATCCTCCAGTACGTTGATCTCTCTGTGCCGAATGATTCCCGCCTCGCCAGGGTTGCTGGCTTTGAATATGATCGCGTCCTCGACCAGTTTGTCGGCGTTTTGCATCGTGGGATTGAGGTGCAATTCAAACTCGCCGGGCTTGTGCCAGCGACGAATCCACTGCAGGGAGGTGTACGTGTCCACCTCCCCCAACAGATTGAAATTCGTGTCGATGATGCGGATTGGTTGCATACCTCACCACCCTTTCGGGCATAAAAAATCACGCCGCAGGCGTGTATTCAATCCCAGTGATTTCTTTGTACTGCTGTGCGGTGATGTACCCGGCCACGACAAAGACCTTTATCGACTCATTCGTGTACAAAGTCGGGAACATCTGATACCATTTTTTGATCTGCTCAAACCACATCTCACATTCCCCCTGCTTTGAGTTGCGCCAGCTCAAGAAAAAGAGCTGCGTTTTGTTCTTCCAGGCTTTGGATACGCGCCAACGCCTTAGCGTTCTCCAGAACCAGTTGCGCCTCTCGCATCTCTTTTTCCATCTCTTTCAGTGTTGTTTTCGGCGTTGGCTCAAAACTAGCCTCGGCACCTATGCGAATTCTCATTTGCCAATCCCCCCAATCAGTCGCGTTATCGCGGCATCTTGATCTACGCTTTGCCTTGTCATGGTGAGACGGAGCGTGATGTCGTCCTTTTTGACCGGCAGCGCGAGATAAAACTGATCTTCATCCGCGCCAGTTGGTGTTTTCTCCATCGGCGTGAACCACTCACTTTCCCCTGCAGCAACACCAGACAGCGCTGCATCAACGGTTAGGGCACCTTCCCTTTTAACCCACGCGACCACATCGTCCGTTGCAGGTAGCTTGTATCTCACATCGTTGACCAGAATCGGCACATCGCCGTCCGTTTTGGTCAACTTAAACGTTTTGCTCGTAGATGCTCCTTGACTATCAATTGCCGTAACCACAAGCGTATTATCGCCCAGCTGCAGGTCTGGTTCAGGAATCGAGACCTGCCAGTTAGCCGTTCCGGTTCCTGTTCCTACTGTCCCAAGAGCGGTTCCATTCAGGGAAGCGATCACCGTGATGCTGTTCCCGTCTGGATCGCTGGCCGTTCCCTCCACTTCCAGTGTCTCACCTGCTGATAATACTTGATTATCGGTAGGACTGGTTAAACTCAACGTCGGAGCATTGTTGAATGTCACTGAGTCGAACATGACGGAGTCAGTTTGCTCGTCTAGCCATATCCACCCAATTATATTACCTACTTCCTTTTCCATGACGGATGGATAGATTGCGTCATTAATTGTATTTGATGTTAAATCTGTTATACTGCTCCAAACGCTTTCAAACTCAATTTTCCTAACCTGATAACAAGTAGGACTAGCCGCACTCTTTCCATGCCACAAGACATATAACTTATTGGAATTATCTACCGCAATAGATGGGAAAAATTGTGGATAAGTATTACCACTCGTCAATTTAACCGCCGCGCTCCACGTCTTTCCGCCGTCCGTAGACTTGCTGTACCTTATGTTATGCACAGTGGTATCCGTCGAATCTTTTCCGTGCCACACAACATGAATAACACCATTACCATCTACGATAGCGCACGGGGAGGATTGGGCGTAGGAACCTACGTAATAAACGTCCCTTGCGGTGAATGTGGTTCCGTCCGTGGTGGTTCTCGCTTTGATAAAGTAAGTTGACCCATTGTATAGATCATAAAAAATTACCGGGAATCCGCTAAAATCAATAACTACGCAGGGGTTTCTATTGTCAACCCCAGAGTTATTGCTCGCGGTAACCTGCGTCGGAGTCGCCCACGTTTGCCCGCCGTCCGTTGACTTCGAGTACCGGATGTTGAACGAGTTGGGATACGAGCTGTTTTTGCTCGACCACGCGGCGTGAAGCGTGCCGTCCGGGGCGATGGCGAGGGAGCAACTATTAATTGCGTTTTGTATTTCTATGAGATTGAGTGTTAGAGCATTGTTTGTGACAGTAGTTGCGTCAAATTTAACAGAATAGACATTTGCGGCGTTGGAAAATAATCCGTAAACGGTAGTGCCTACTGACACAATTGCATGGCCAGTAGTCTCACTGAGCGTCGCGTAACAAAGTTGCTCCCACGAACCACCGTCGTCTTTAGAAACAAAATAGTATACATCACCATTAGATGGGTTACTTGTGTTCGCAACCAACCACCCGTTGCTCAACCGGACAAGTTTCCGTCCGCCGTTGACGGAGGTGTCATAGGCGGCGTTTACTACTGTTGTTGCCACGCTCTCACTCCTTCCTGCTCAAAATGGCCGTTATTTGAAGATTTCCACATACTTCCTATACCTCCGTGATCTTCACGTTGAACTGCCCCCAGCCGCCAAATTTCATTTTGTTTGCACCCTCATCAATCACGCACATCGACCGGGCAATGTTTGCCCCTTCCTTGAACGTGTTTTGCAGCAGACCGGCGAAGGTGATTTCATTGCCTGCGATGGAGTCGATTACGATGCGTTCGAGGTTCGTATCGTCGTATATGGTCACTTCCGTTTTCGGTTTGAATGCACTCGCATCTTGCACGGTCACTGTCTGCGTTCCTGCTTGTGCCACCCCGACAATTTTTGTTTTGGCATCGTCAAGCACCATCCCAATCGGCTCGCCGTTGAATGGATCGGCAAACACATACCCATCATCTATCCGTGAACCAGCATCTGCCAGAGCATTCAGATGAGCAATTACCTTTTTCAGCGGCCTGACATGCTCCTCAAAGTAGGCGTCCAGATCGAACGGGTCATACTGCTGCCTGATGTTTTCAAACCAAGCGTCAAAGTCAGCACGGAAACCGTTCGTAGAGTTATAGAACCAGTTAATCCACTGGCTTTGGAACTGCACAAAAAGATTCGTCGTGTCAGCTTTGATCAGGCTGTTTACAAGCCCGCACACATTGGCATCGAGACGCGTGTCTGTGATTTGGGAATCCTCGATGAAGCTTTTCCCGGCGATCAGCCGCACGCTTGCAATTCCAAGGTCGAAGATATTGCCCTCTCTCACGATTTGCGGCGCGACAGGTTCGGCAGCTGGTTCGCCTTTCAGGATCATCGCGCGGATTGATCGCTTCTCCAATGAGGTATCCAACCGTATGACAATCCGGTCAATTCGGTCGAGAACCGGGTCTGGCAGGTCGTGGGTGAGCGTCACAGGTTCATCCTGTACGGCATACATGTACCCGCGCAGCCATGCGTAACCAGGCTGCACTTTCACCGTCATATCCGCACCAGATGCCAGCACCTGCAGGTTCGTGCCGCCGTTGAAAATCCCGTCAGACAGGAACGTCCGAAAATACTCGGCAAACTCATCAGCCGTGTAATAACGCTCATCCTCTGCAGTGCTATCAAAAAATCTGTACCGTTCTGCCATGTTTCCACCCCTTTCAAACCCCGACGTAGCGGTTTCTGTATGTGATCTGCACTTTCGCCCGTGTGTTGTCATCGCTGGATGAGTATTCGAGCTTGTTCACACCTGGGACCAACGAGAAGAACGTACTCGCCAAGTCGATGTAATGAAATGCGTTTTCTCGGCTGCCATCTTGGCGAACGATCTCCACGCGCTTGTTTCCGAAAGTCGTGTCAACCTCAAGGTAGTCCCCCTCTAGCAGCTCACGTTTCACCCGGATGAACTCGCCCGTGGTAACATTCGTCACTGTCGGATTGATGGCTGGCCCGTAAAACTTGAAACGGATAGGCGTGGAAACATCGCCGTCATTCCGGAAGTTCATCTGGAAGCCACGATTGGAGAAGTTCGTGCCGAGTCGCAGCGGGAATGAGAGACCGCCTGCCAGGTATGACATCTCTTTGCCTGTCGTGAAGGTGTCCAGCCAGAACGGCTGCGGACACAGCAAGTTGATGAGAAATCTTTGCGTGGGCATACCGGAGCGGTCAGGGAACACTACTGCGCCATCAGCGACTGCCTGGATCTCTTTCGTCCCACCATCGTACTCATATCGCAGCGTTCCAAGCCCCAGCTTCGGGTTGAATACGCTGGACAGCTTGCGCCGGTTGGCGAATATCGCTTCAGCACCTTTCACAAGGATTGCGCCTTCCAGCGTGAGTTGACGCGGCTCCATGAGGGTGTCCAGGTATGTCACGCCATCCTGATGTGGTGATTTCTGTGACTGGATGGTAGCAGGCCCCGTTCCTCCCAGCTTCGTAACGAGAAAAGGGGCTGAGTTGCCCAGCGTGACACTCTCGCCCCTATTGCTAGTGAACGTCAGTTTACGCATCTTACAGCCCCCATTCCAAAGCCAGCTGGCGCGATACCTGGAGATTCTTTCTGGCTGTTTCTGAAGGAGTCAATGCTTTCGGGCTGGTGAAAGTGTTGTACTGCGTGATGCTCGGCTTCATATGCCGCGCCAGTGCCTGCGCCAGTCGGTCGTAGTCGATTGCTACGCCTCCCAGGCGAGGCAGCTCGTAGTTCGGAATCACCTGAGCAGCACGCGGCAACCGGAGCAACTCTGGCCCTCTCTCACCGACCAGTGTCCAGCCGGATCGTGTCACGGTGCCGCCTGTTGCCAATCCGGGGAGCTTGCGGATTTTGTCATCGACCGGTATCCTGTATGACCCTTCTTCATCTCTGTACCGTTGCTTTTCTTTAGATTTATCGTTCAGCCAATCTACGATGTCATCGATGATTCCTATGCCGCTTTTTCCACCATCATCGCCACTTGATCCGCCCCCACCGCCTGAACCGCCCCCACCATTGGGGAACAGCCAATCCGGTGCGCCAGGCATATCTCCACCGTGTTCCCATCCGGGAGAACCCCAGCCGGAGCCACCGCTGCCGATCTTGATGTATGACTGTTTAGCAGATGCAGCGTTTTTATACGAGTTTGCAACTTCTTGCAATGACTGGGAAAGTTTCGCCTGTGCTTCTTGCTCTTTCAGCAGTTCCAGGTACAGTTTTTGCGTTTCCTCGGCAGTTGCACCCTTGGCCAGTTTCATGTCCTCGTAGGCTTTTTGAAGCAGTGCAACCCTCTCGTTTTGGACTTCCATCTGAGTGGTCAGCATCTCATATTTCGCCTTCAGAAGTTCGCTTTCGTTTCCGGATTCTTGCATCTTCGCGGCCAGAAGGTTGAATTCTGCCTCTGCGATTTGCGCTGTCAGGGACAAGCCCTCCTGTAGCTTGCCCAAGGCACTGTTGATCGCGTTTGCCATATTGTCGGCAGCGCTGACTGGTCGCCCTTGGTTTTGCTCGATACCAAGGGCCAATCCCTCCGCAATGTATTGACCGTATTGCTGCATGAGCTTGGATGGGGAAGCTATGCCGAAAAACTCCCGAATCGTGGAGCCGATGCTCTCAACGAACTGCGTCACCTTATCGCGTATCCAAGTCGAAAGCGAGCTGATACCATTCCATAGCCCCTCAACGATGTTTTTTCCCCACTCCCACGCTTTCTTTGCCAGGTCGATGAAGATTTTGGCGAAGTCGGATACCCAGCCCCATACTTTCTTGAGTAGTCCTGTCAGGATTGACCATGCCTCATCCCAAATCTTTTTGAATATTGCCAGAAAGTCACCCGCAAACTTCCCAAGCAGGCCAAGAACCTTTCCGATTCCCCATACTTGGAAGTAGTTCCAGATCGCTTGCCATGCGCCGGACACCATCTGCTTGATGCCGCCCCACATTTGGTCCCAGTTACCCGTGAACAACCCGGCAAACGTATTAACCAATCCCATGATTACATCCAGTGCACCGGTGATGATTCCCTTGATGTTCTCCCAAACACCAAGGATGATGTCCTTCACGAACGGCCATGCCCATTGCATCAACTCAACAATTGCGTTGACGATCGGTGTGACAACTGCCAGAATTCCGTCCCAAATGTTCACGAACGCCTGCTTCAGATCGGGCCAAACCTGACGCCACCACTCGGCCAAGTCCTCAAAGGTTTCGCGGATGAAAGATGCAATCTCATCCACCACGGGCTGGACGTAGCCTGAGATAGAGTCCCAAACTTCAATCGCATAAGCCTTGATCGCGTCCCAGTTTTGATATAGTAGCACGCCCGCTGCTGTCAGCCCGGCAATAGCCGCTGTGACCGGCAGAATCGCTGCAGAAACAGTGGCCAATGATATACCGAGCGCTCCGAACCCTGACGCAGCCAATCCCACTACCGCCAGTACCCCGCCCAAGGCGCCAACCAGTGTCAGCAACGCGGCGCCTGCAGCTGCAGATACCGCTATGAGCTGCTGAGTGGATGGGCTAAGCTGGTTGAACCAGTCGATGACGGATTGAACGGCCTCGGCCAACGACCGAATGATCGGAATGAGTGCGTTTCCGATAGCGATCTGCATGGTCTCAAACGCCCCGCCCAGCTCTTCCAGTGTGCCCTTGAGGTTGTCTTTCATCTTTGCGGCTGCCTCTGCAGATGCCCCAGCGGCATTTTGCAGTTCTGTCGTGAGCGCTCGCAATCTTTCCGGCCCGGCTTCTATGACAGAAAGCATCCCCGTGACGGCTTCTGTCCCGAAAATCGTCGAGAGAGCTGCTGCCTTCTGTGCATCCCCCACGCCCTGCAGGCTGTTCCTGAGTTGGGCGATGATCTTTTCAAACGGGACCATGTTGCCCTGGGCGTCCGTGATCGACACGCCAAGATCCCGTAGTTTGTTCGCAGCTTCCCGTGGCGGATCGGCCAAACGCAGCAAAGCAGCCCGGAGTGTAGTACCTGCCTGTTCCCCCCGGATACCGGAGTCGGCCATGATCCCGGCTGCAGCGGCCAGTTCTTCCATCGAGATACCCAGCGCTTTCGCGACTGGCGCGGCGTATTTGAACGTGTACGACAGATCCTGCACGCTGGCCGCCGACGAGTTCGCCGACTGTGCCAGAACATCGGCTACCCGCGACGCCTCTTTCGCCTCAAGCCCAAAAGCGTTGAGCGCTGCCGCGACCGTATCCGCCACCAGAGCCATATCCTCGCCAGACGCTTCTGCTGCGGCAATTACGCCAGGCATGGCGGAAATGATTTCATTAACTTCAAAACCCATTGCCGCCATCAATTCCATTCCCTGCGCGACCTCAGACGCCGACTTGCTGGTCGAAGCACCCAGCTCCATCGCCGTATCAGACATGGCTCTCAACTGTTCTGTGCTCGCGCCAGCAATGGCGCCAACCCTGGACATCTGGGCCTCGAAGTCAGCTGCTGTGTTGACGGCAAACCCAAGCGCTGCGGTCAAAGCCGCGCCTGCCGCCCCGAATGATGTAGCGATCTCCTGCCCGACGTTTTGAAGCCGGTCGCCGACCTCCTGGAGTGACTTCGACCAGTTTGCCATCCTGGAAGGCTGATCAGCCAACTCTTTGTTTACCTGCTTCAGCTCCGTTTCCATCTTCGCGAGCGCAGCTTGGGCTTTGTTCAGCCGGATTTCCAAGTTTTGCGTCTGTTTGGCATCTTCGCCCTTCTCAGCCGCAGCTTTCGCATGTTCAGCACGGAGCTTCTCCACGATCTGCTGCTGAATCCCGATCTGCTTGGCGAGAGAATCAGCCCTTGCTTTCAGCCCTTCTGCACTTTTCCCGAAGTCGCCCAGCTTTGCTGACGCCGCCTGAAACTCAGACTGAACCAGCTTCATTGACCGGTTCAGTTCGGCCATGCTTTTGTTGATGCCCGTGTCATCCAAGCTGATCTTCGCGACGAGGTTGCCAACTTCCATATCTGTTGCCATCTTCTCTCACCTCACAGGAACGGGATCTGATCAACTGGCGTCACTTTTTGCCGTTTCCTTCGGCCCAGTTGCAAATAAAAAAGGATGTCCATCTCGTCGATCTGCGATATTGTCCATCCTTGTTCCATAAGATTGGTATATAGTTCGTCTATAAATTCTTCCGGCTCTACTGTTGAGCCGGGGCTGAGTTTGGGTCGACAGCACCTGCTGCTTTTGCAACTCTGCCCGTCACAGTGTCGATCGTTTGTATGATAGTGCTGATTAGCTTCGACGCCTCAATCCCATCGTAAAATTCGTCGATGGTGAACTGCTTGCCGTATGCCTCTACAACAAAGCCCACCATTTCATCCAGTGTGTTTTCATCCATGTTTCCGCCACGGAAGTGTTTGTCCATCTCGATTGCCCGCCGAAACATCCGCGCGGAAACAAAATCATTCGTAAACGTCTTGTTTTCCCCGTTGATTCGCAGTGTGATCTGCATCCTCATTTCCCCCTTTCAAAATAAAAAGAGAGAGGCCAAGAAACCTCTCTCTACACAATCGGAGTGCCGTCGTAGACTGCGGTGAACCAGTTTTCGATGACTTCCGGTTTGATGGTTGCCGAATCTTCATCTGCCCGAACACGCCATTTTTTGTCCGTCTTCCGCGCAATGAACGTGCCCGTGATCGTTGGCGTTTGGAAGTTCGGAGAGTCTGCTTTCGTCTCAAAATTTTCTTCGTTCGGCTGAAATTTACCCTTGTAGAACCAGTAGTATCGGTACTTGCCATTGCTTTTTCGGCTCCTGAAGCCAAGCGCTACATACGGAGCGACATCGGATGATTTCTGAACCAAAACGCCGTTTGCATCTACTTCTGCACCAAGTATGTCTTTCTGAACCTCATCCGGCAGATCGGCCACGTTCAACTCAATGCTGATGTCACCGAGTACGGAATCCGTTTCCCAAGCCTGGTCATCCGCGTAAAGAGTCTCCATGTTTGTGGTCGGTGATACCGTCCCCGTGATCGCGCCGGGAATCGGTTTGGGGGTGTCGTATGTTTCCTGTTCTTCATCCGTCATGATCGCGTAATGGATCATGTCCATACCGATGCGAATGCCTTTTTTAGCCATTCTCATTCCTCCTCGATCATTCGATTTGTTCTGTACCGCAGTGCCTTGTGGTACGTTTTCGTGTCGTTCTCGTAAAGATCAGTCGCGCTGGTTCTAGCGAAGCCTATCGACTTCATGGTTTTGTCCACTTCCACGGCGAATGGGGAAGTATTCCCCTTGGCCCATATGTCGATTTGGAAATGGATTTCGCTTGCAGAAGCAGAGTCGTCCAGGTAGAGGTCGTCAAAGTTGGTCAGTTCAAAAAATGTGATGTATGGTTCTGCAGTATCATCGGGCGCAACTTCCGGCCAGACCTTCGGGCCTCCTAACAACGAAACGAGCGCCACATTTCCACGCAGCGCTTGCAGGATTTCTAGCTTGAGATCGATCATCCATCCAGCCCCTTTCGCAGTTCGGCAGCCAAGATCTGCATTGCCTCGTCCTTTTTTTCGTGGAAAGATGGGTATATGAACGGACGGGCGGCCATCTTTCTGGTGCCGAATTCCAGGAAGTGCGAACGCCAGCCAGTCTCTTTTCCGGGGCCAACAGCCACATATTTCACTCCGTCTTTAGTTCGGACGCCACTGACTTTGATGTCATCACGGATATGCGTGCTGTTCCTGTTGCTGACCCTGACTCTTTTCCGCATTTCCTCTGCCACCACTTCACCGGCAGCCCTGAGCGCGTTTTTCTCCACCTTGGCTGCAGCCCCTTGAAGTTTGGCCCTGACGGCAGCCAGCAGATCGTCAACACCTTGCAGTTTGATCTCGTTCGCCATCACAATCACCCACTTTGGGAAAGATCGGAACAGGTCAGCTCGATCTCTTCCGTCGAGGTCTGGAAAGCGCGTATGACCTCATACCGTTTGCCGTCATGCTCCAAGATCCGCTCCCCATTGTATTCAAAAGCGTGGATCTCAAACACTACGTCAGCTTTCAAACCGCTTTGATTGGCGGCGTAGAATTCTGATCGCGTGACGCTGAGTTTGTTGGCAAGCACTTCGCGCTTGGTTTCCACCGGTTCGGTCGGATACCCCGCTTCATCCTCGCCGGGCGTGACGGACACCAGATACACCACATCGCTCCATAGTTTTCTTTTGCCGGTCATGCCTGAACACCGCCGCCTGCATGAATGATTAGGTTGCGCAACCGATACTGCAAGTGTCGCGGCATGGCACCGTCGCTGTCCACGCTCTGATACCGCCACGTCGCCAGATCGACACAGAACATGACGTGATTCATGTCAGTCGGATCAAGCGCGATCCCCTTCTCATGCTGCAGCTCCCGGACGACGCCGGAAATAATAGCGGCCAGGTACGTGTCCCTGACCGCCGTCGTGATTCCCAGCCGCGCCTTCACGAGCGCGAGGATTTGCGATTCATCCATCGGCATCACCCGCTGTCAGACTTTTTGGCCTGCTTCTTCGGCTTTGGTGCTTGATCTCCTGCTTCTTCTGCAGCAACGTATCCAAGCGCTTGAAGTTCTTCCAGGCGATCACCGTCGTACTGATCGCCAGCTCGGAAAAGCCGCTTCGTGACCTTGCAACGGAAGTCTTTCAGCACTTTTGCCATAGATCACACCTCCGGCACCGGGTCGGTAATCGTGACCAGCGCGAACGCGGCGGGCTTCGTCGGTTTCCCATCGAAACGGCCTTTCCCTCTGAATGCCATTTGGTCCTCGGTGAACTTCACATGTTCGCTCCGGTCGATAGTGATGTTCTCCCGTTCAACCAGCGTGTACTGCGAGAAATCACCGAACAAGACTTTGTCAGCGTCCATAAACTGGCTGAACACGACGCGCAGCCCCAACAGATCCGGCTGTCGCAGATTCGGCAGCTTCCCAACCACGTTGCCGCTGGAATCGACCTGGATGCTGAACTCGGCCAGACGGTTGTAGTACGTCTGACGGCGCATTACGGCGACGATTTCACCCACGCTGTCGTCTCCGGTGTCGATCAGGCCGATTTGTTTCACCAAGTTTTTCAGCAAGTTTTCGTCCGCCTCAACGTCAACTTGGTTGCCGGCCGGGATCGACGGGATGATACCAGTCGGTTGCTTGTTGGCTGCGCCAGTACCCTTCAAAATAGCCTGATCCAGCGCCTTTGCAATTGCCCGGGCGATCTTCCGCGTGACGTAGGCGTCCAGGTTGATGATGCTGTCCTGCAGCAGATAGTTGTCGACGAACGTCACCTTTCCGACTTTGAAGCCGTCGAAGTCGATATTGGTGATCGTTCCAACGTCACCAGTTGGCAGGGCAGCGCTTTGCTCGATCCAGGTAGCCGGAGTTGTGTCCGTATCAATCAGGATGCGAGCCGTCCCCTTCACCGGGATTTTTTCGACCAGCGGGTACAGTGTTGTGAAGTCGCCCATGATGTCCATGATGCGATTGATTACCACATCCGGGATCGTCAGTTCACCGCCCGAGACAGCCCGGAGATTGCGGAACTTCTCGTAAAACTCAACAACCTCGCTGCGGCGGAAGTATTCGCCGGTTTTGAGCAGTTCACGTACTTGCAATCTGTTCATGCTTTCAACTCCTCTTTTTTGTTGATTGTCTGCCGACCGTTGTTCGCCGCCCGGCTCCTTCGCATTGAGCTGTTCCAGCTCGTTTTCCAACTCGGCGATCTCCCCCTGGAGCTTCGACTTCTTTTCATCCAGTTCGGCCTTCTGCGCTTCCAGCTTGCCGACCTCTTCCTCGACGACCGCGATGTCCTCGTCCGTCTGCGCCTCAGCGGCAGCCGCTTCGAGTTCCGCGCTGCGCGTCTGGATTTTTTCTTCCTCGACCAGCAGCTCCGCCAGCGCGTTTTTGCGCTGCTCAATTTTCTTTCCCAGCAACAGTTGTCTGAGCAATTTTCTTCACCCTTTCGATCAGTTTTTGGCGACGCGCTTCAAACAAGCGCGTGCGATGTTCTTCGACCTGTTTCTGCCGAGCGATGACGCCGGTTTCCTCATAGGCCGGGAACGTGACCACTGAAACCTCATGGAGATCAACCTCCTGGATGGTCCACTTCACCGTCCCGTCCTCGCGCCAATCCGTTTCCTCGCGGACAATATTGAACCCGAACGAGCATTGATCGACGTCCCCGCGCTTCACACGCTCGTACAGGTTCATAGCGTCGGTATCGTTCGGGTTGATGCGAATACTTCCCCATAGGCCGTGATTATCTGCGCGAAGTGTGAGCGTTCCAGCTTTCGTTCGGCCAAGTACCAGGCGCGTTTCGTGGTTGATGAGCGCACGGATGTCGTTTGAAAGCGTCTGGTCAAATGCTCCCGGCGCGATCTCCTCAAACGCCCCCGGCCACAGTTCCGTTTCCCGACCAAACACGGCAAAGTACCCCTCAATGATCAGGTCGCCGCTGTCACCTTCGGCCCGTGTCTTGAGTTCGGTTTTCAGACTTCGCGTTTGTCTCGTCTCTCTACTCATCCCCTTCCTCACCCCCTTGCAAGAGTTTCTTCTGATCGCCGATCATGCCGCGCGGGATGTAATTCTCCAGGATGACCAGTTCGGACAATCCTCCACGCGGGGACAGGCCGACCCAATCCCGCACCTCGTTCCCGTCCATCAGCCCGCGGACGTAGAGATTCATGCCGATCTCCGCGACTTCTTTGGTGTCGTAGGCATAGAGCGACCGAGGGTTGAACCGAAAATAAAGATCCGGCGAATACAGCAGTTTCCGAGTGAGTTCCTGCTCGATGCCTTTGGCGATGGGCTGAATGCGGTTGCGAATGAATGCGTTGTACTCGTCTTTCTTGAAGTCGCCGACGCCAACAAAAAACGGCGGAACACCCAACATGGCGGCCACCGTTCGTTTGTCGATCTGGACACTCTCGTGGATTGCGATGTCTTCTAGCGTAAGAGGTTTCACCGTATCGATCCGGATTATCCCTTCCGGCAGAATCCATGGTTTTCCACTTTCGCCGCTGCCGATGTAGCGCTGAACCAACTTCTCTCGTTCCTCGTCACTTGAAAAATTATCGGCATCGGCATCAACCATGACGATCACAGCCGGCCGCCACTTGTCGCCCATAAACGCCTTTTTGGTCACGGCAGCCTGTTTGAGATTACCAACGACATCCTTGAGGATCAGCCGATACCCGCGCCCGATCCACGGCTGCTGCGGGTCCGGGTTAAGCCGGAAGTGCAGTACCTCATCGTGATTGTACACGCGCCCTTGGATCGAAACCTGATAGCCTGTTACCGCCCCGATACCGTTTTGTGCCGGCGGCAAGAATGTGACCATATGCGGCGGCAGCGGGATCAGTTCGTCAAGCATCCCATCTTGCGTGGTTGGGAAGACGATGCAGTTCCCGTCTCCCTCCAGCAGCATCGTGTGAACAATGAAATACATCCAGTCTTTGCGCGTCATGAGGCTGTACGGGTTGACGTCGATCTTCTTCGCCAACTCATTCCGCACGCGGATGTCGCCGTCATCGGTATTCTGCATGAGATGGATGGTCATGCTGCTGACCAGGTCCGCGATCCGGTCCACCGCCATGCGAACCTCCGGGTTTTCGCTGAGCGGGATGTATCCTGTCGGCAGTGTAAGATCTTCACCTTTGAGCCAGTACCCGAGCAGTGTGTTCTCGGCACCCAACACGCTTCGTTGTGCAGTTGGCTGCCGCGCTCGCTGTCTTTGCTTCTTACTCATGCTGTGCCCCCTTTCAACCATTCTCCTTGCGCCTTGCCTTTATCCGTATCCTCGATGTACCGGACGCAAGCGAAAACAGAAGCATCAAAAAGGTCGATGCGCTTGTTGTCATCGACCTTTTCATACTGGATCATATCGTCGGTTTTCTCGATGGCCCGGACGTTCTGGACACAATACTCGTATGCCTCGCTATGCAGATAGTACAGTTTACCCGACTTGGCCTTTTGCTCGATCCGGCGGAACCCCTGTGACTTACGCCAGAAGTATTGCGGCTCGTCCACCAGCTTAAACCCGGCTTTTTTGGCATCGCGGAAGAACTCGGCGCTAAACTTTCGATCGAACCCGATCTGCTTGATCTTGAAACCACGTCGCCGCATGTTCACGAACCAATTGACGATCTCGGCATGGTTGGTAACAGGAGTGTTAGTCATCGTGAGCCAGCCGTCGTCCATCCACCCAAACAACGGAATGCCGTCCTCTTCCGCCTTGGCCGTCGCCGCAACGATGGGAAACCAAGCATGTGGGATGATGATGGCAATGTCTTGGTATTCCCCATATAACGCCGCGGCTGTCAAGTCGTGCAGCTTCGCCAAGTCGGCGCCGCCGTACCAGACGATCGGGAGCCGGACCAGTTCATCAAGCGTCCACTTATGCTTGCGATCGCTCGCCCGGAACTCGTGAATATCGAAATAGGCGTGCATGGCCGACGTGTAGATGTTGAGCGACTTTGCGAGAAAATCCTTCCGCTGCTGTGGATCGTTCTGCGCCTGGAGCGCATCGTTCATGATGTCCTCGGGTCGGATCGTCACGCCGTAGTTCGGGTTTGCTTTCTCATGCTGCACCGGGTCCGTGTAATCGACGTGCCCACGCTCGTCCTCGTCGGCCTTGGCGATGAATACGAAGTACGCCTCGTCGCGGGCCGTGCCATCAAGAATCTTTTTGCAGTACTGCAACCGCTGGTAGCAAAAGCTGCTCATGTCGTCGCCAGCCGTCGTGATCCCAATCATGAGCTTGTTCGTGTACGCCTTCATGGCCTCTTTGATGATGTTGTATTGCTTAGGCCGGGTGTAGGCGTGCAACTCGTCGGCAATGGCGATGTTACAGTTCAGCGAGTCCTGCCGGTCCGGGTTTGCCGCAAGTGCTTCGATGTAGATCGAGCCGTCGCCCATGTCGCCGCTGATGCTGTGCTCCTGATTGTTGTTCAGGATGCGGAAATTCTCTTCTTCGCCCATCCTCTTGAGATTGAACAGGATGAACTCAAACGCCTGCTTCGACTGCTTGAGCGCATGCGCTGTGATGTAGATTGTTGCCCCGGACCGGCGGCTAAGTAGCGCCAGCGCCCACGCAAGCGCGGCAACCAGGCGAGTCTTACCGTTTTTCCGGGGAATAAAAATAAACGCCTCTTTGTAGCGGCGTTCTTCAGTACCTGCCTTGAAAAATCCGAGCAGGTTGTAGACGATGAATTTTTGCCATGGCTCAAGGAGGAACGGCTTCCCGCGCAGCGGCGTACCGTCCAGAGCCTCTCCTTTGTCGTGGACAAAGGTCCGTTCGATGATTCCAATAACGAATTCGGCATCTTTCGCTCGGAATTCGTAGTCGGGATTCTTCAGATCATCCAGAAACCGCCGACATGCTTGAACCAACTCCTTCCCGGCGATCTTTCGGCCCTCGACTATGCTCCTGGCGTACTCCAAGACAATGTCAAGGTTTTTCGCATCACTCAAGAGCGCTCAGCGCTGCAGCCAGCGCGGACTGTTTTTTCGTCTCGACGGTGATCCCGTCGATTGTCTTTGGGTTGAGGCAGAGCCGATCTGCGTACGCCAGTATGTCTTTCCGGAGGGATTCGAGCGTGGCGACGATCGGTGCTTTCTTGGATCCGCCATCTGCTGTTGGCACCTCGTACCGGTATCCCCCTGATGCGAACCTGTCGCTCAAGATCGCGTACTGCTCCACGAGTTCGGCATAGATGTCGATGATCCGGTCGTACTCTTTTTTGTAGGTGCCCAGATTTTTCATGTCGCGAATGGTTGCCCGCTTGATCGCCGCTTTTGTATGTTTTGCCACTAGCCTCACCTCCCGAAAAAATTTCCCAAACCTCGCACTATTGGAAAAGGGGCCGCCTCGCCGGTCCCCACAAGCCCGTCAGACGAGTTTTGAGGGTGGGGGGTACTCTCTATCCCCCTGAATCAAAAATCGCTACATAAGCCTCTGAAACGCTCAGAAGTGCATGTACTTTTCTCTTCACCACTCACCGGCTAGATCGCATACCCCGACTCGCGGAGAGCAGGAGCAACCTTCACCCTCCACCGTTCTCCTGCTGCGGTCAATGCTCCTGTGTTCCGATCGTGCATCGCATCATGGCAAGCACTGCACAAGCTGATGAGGTTGGTGCTCACTAATGCAAGCTCCGGGTGTTGCTCAAGCGGATAGACGTGATGCACAGTTGTTGCTGGCGTCGATCTCCCGTACCTCTTGCACTCTTGGCAAAGATACTGATCACGCCGGAGAATCCTCTCCCGTTTGTTCTTCCACTTGGCTGTCTTATAGAACATGGTCATCGACTCTCTACTCTCTTCCGCAATGCTTCCATCTTCGCTTTGATTTCTTCCCAAATCATCTGGTAGAAGATCGCCAGCACAACACCACAAAAGAATCCGTGTATCCAGGCTATGACTCATCACTCCTCTTTGAAAAATACAAAATCCGTTCTACATACGAGCAACGTGTTGCGAGTATATATATTTCTTTAATATTTTCTTTAATATTTTCTTTAGGCTTCGCGCTCTAATGAAGAAAAAAATCTGACTGTACCCTACGTAGAGGACACTACTGTACCCTACGTAGAGGACAGATCTGTACTCTAGGTAGAGTACAGTCGCGGCTGTCCGCTAATTAGAGTACAGTGGGCTTGAAAGCCTTGTGTATCAAGGGTTCACGCGTTTGATTGTACTCTACGTAGGGTACAGTCGCGTTGCAATAGCATTGTCGCCCCACTTCTTTCGGCGTGAGGCAGCCGCCACGAGCCGATCCTTTCCGCTGTGGTCACGGAGTCGGAGGTGGTGCAGTCGGGTCCGCGTAGCCCATCGGCAAACATTTCCCCCTGCTTGCCGCCTAAGGATTGGAGTCTCTGCACTCTTTGGGGAGGATCGGCGTAACGAAAAAGCCGCCCGGTTTCCCGATGCGGCGGTGTGAGTTTTATACATTTTTCCACGCTATCATACTATCACGGCTCGCTTGGCGAGAAAATGGCAACTTTTTTGCATGGTTTTCTCATGGGTCAAATCGGACTCCATCGACCCCAAAAATCAATACTGACAAGGTTTTTACGGATTCTTTGACGTCTCGATAAACTGTACTAAGGTCGATTTTTTCGCATTCGGCGATTTCTTCCGCAGTCTTTTTTTTCTCGGAAATGTACATCGCATGGACCACTCGGTACCGCCTCAAATCCTCCGGCTGTCCTGATGTTTCACACAAAACCCTGTAGACGTCCAACATCCGCTGGATAAACTCCACCATTGCCAGCGTCCTTTGCTTGCTCCTCCGGATAGACTCAATGGCCAGTTCATCGGTGTACAAATCCTCAAGGGCTTCGGCTCTCTCCAATGCTGACAGCTTTTCCTTGACGCCCTCGCTGTGCTTCACAAAAGATCGATAGTGCTTTAGCAGCAGCTTCGTATTCCGAAGGCGCCAGTCCTTTTTGGCTTTCTGCTGCTTTTGCTTTTCCTTCTCCTGAAAGTCCAACACGGCCTGTACGGCTACACGGGCAATCTCTTCAAGCATTTGCGGACTTAATACTTGTTTTTGAGCCATTTCTCTCGCCCTCCTGATGAAACCACTAAGTTGTCGGAATGTTATCCCTGCTTCACTCTCTCAATCCGTGCCTTGACCGCCTGCATCAGCGCTTCTTGTCCGGCGGCTTTCCGCTCCAGTGCCTCTACTGCTTCCTCGTCCATCGTGCCTTCTGCCACCAACCGCATTACGACGATTCGCCTTGTCTGCCCCTGCCGGTGGACCCGGGCGTTCGCCTGTTGGTCTTCCTCCAAGCTCCAAATCTGATCGAACCACACAACCGTTTGACAGCTCGACTCCTGTAGGTTCAAGCCGTGTCCAGCGCTTTTTGGATGGAGAAGCAGCAGCGGGATCTCGTCATTGTTCCAGGCCCGAATGTCCTCGTTTCCGTCTTTGCCTTTCCGCAGCGTCCGCGCTTGCGGGAACCGCTGCTGGATTCGTTCAAGGCTGTGTTTGAAGTTGTAGAACACCATCACCGGTTTGCCTTGTGCCGCCTCGATGATGTCCTCCAAGGCGTCCAGCTTGGCGTCATGGATCAGCTTGACCCCTTTCTCCTCGTCGTACACCGCACCGCTGGCCATTTGCAGCAGTTTGTTGCTCAGGACGGCCGCGGTGCTTGCTACTACGTCCGCGTCTTGGTACGGCAGCAGCAAATCTCGCTCCAATTTCTTGTACAATGCTCTCGCTTGCTCGGAAAGTCGAATCGGGACCACGCGATCAATCCTCTCTGGCAATTCCAGCCAGTCCTCGGCTTTCATGCTGACTGCAATGTCGCTAATCGCCTCGTAGATTCGCTGCTCCGCCTCTTTCTTCTGGTGCCATTTGTAGACGATATGGCCGCTGCGCTCACCAGGGATAAAATACCGTTCCCTGTATCCCGTGATTGTCTTTCCGAGGCGCTCCCCCTGATCCAGCAAGTAGATTTGCGGCCATAAGTCAATCAAGCTGTTTGGCGCTGGAGTACCAGTCAAACCGATCACCCGTTTCATCATCGGCCTGACTCGGCGGAGAGCCCGGAATCGCTTCGACTGATGGTTTTTGAAGCTGGACAGCTCGTCGATGACGACCGTGTCAAAGTCCCACTTGGTGCCAAGCTCGCTGACCAGCCACTCCACGTTTTCGCGGTTGATCACGTAGATGTCAGCGTCGGCTTTCAGCGCTTTACGGCGCTGCGCCACGCTTCCCAACACCTTCGAGATCCGCAGATGCCGCAGATGATCCCACTTCTCAATCTCGCGGCTCCAGGTATCTTCCGCCACCCGCAACGGTGCAATCACCAGCACGCGGTTAGCTTCAAAGTAGTCGTTCAACAGCAAATCAATGGCGGTCAGCGTTGATACGGTCTTCCCAAGGCCCATTTCTAGCAGCAGGGCTATATACGGCGTGTCCAGGATGCGCTGGGTCGCGTATTCCTGATATTTGTGCGGTATATATTTCACTCTTCGCTCACCTCGGCGATGAATCGGTCAATGTCGTCATGTGAGTCGAGTTTGTACACCCGGTGCCCCATCCCCCGCAGTGTCCGCGCCCACTTTTCCTGCAATGGCTGTAGCGGTTTCCCCGGCGCCTTCATCTCAACAAACGCCACCCTGCCACCCGGCAGGATGACCAGCCGGTCCGGCACTCCGCGATGGCCGGGGCTGACCCATTTTGGTGCCAGGCCGCCGATCCGCTCGACCTCCCGCACCAAGCGCCGTTCAAGTGTAGACTCCCTCATGTTGCCTCCTTTTCTCGGTTGCCATTTTGCCCTCTACGCGCGCGTACTCTATTTTTTCCTGTTTAACTATACCCGGCGTATACTTAAATACTATTTTTTATACTTTTAAGGATTTTACGGCAACCATGGCAACCGAAGCTGAAAAAACCTTGATGTTGTTGAGCTCGGGCGGTTTCCGAACCGGTGTGTTTATGGCAACCTTTCGGCAACCGTGGCAACCTCTCACGGCAACCTCGGCAACCCTTTGGCAACCACCTACGGCAACCGCTCAAATACCCTTTGGACCCCGTAACCCGGCACTTTCGCTTTTCCTTTTCGTTCCGCCCATCCGGGTATGCGGCGGAGAATGTCCATGATCTCCTTACCTTCCCATGGGCGCATATCGCCCCTTCGCTTCCCAAGGCACTCCACCCATATCTGGGCTGCGCAGACGCGCTGCCGCTTTTGGCCCGTTGGCCGGTCCAGCTCGTCAAGCTCCTCAGACTCCAGCCACTCCTGAATAAGACCTTCGCGCGGATCACTTTCCATATGTGCAGCTTGCTGCCGCTCTGCTTCCTCGCGGGCTTCGCTGTCCAGTTCCAGGCCTTCGCCCGCCCTGTACCAGCTCAAAACTTCTGCCCAGATTTGGCTTACCACGTCGTCGGTCAAATGCTCCCAATGGCTCAACTCTGCCCGCGACGGGTCAACTTCTACCGGCCAAAATCGGCGGTTTCCCGTCGTATCCCGTAAGAAATCCCTCGTGTTCGTCGTTCCGAAAAATACGCACTTCCGCGGGAACTCCGACACTTGCCGGTCGTAGGCCACCCGGTAGCGATCCTCCGTCTTCGAGAGAAAGGCCTTGACTTCCTCGACCTCGGACTTCTTCATGGCCGACAGCTCGCCAATCTCGAAGATCCAGCCCGACTGCAGGTGTTCGCCGGCCTCTTTGTTCTCGAACGTTCGCAGGCTGTCGCTGAACCACTCTCGGCCCAGCTTTGCCAGCAGACTACTCTTGCCGGCCCCCTGGGGGCCAACCAGGACGAGCATCTGGTCGAATTTGCATCCCGGGCGATAGAGCCGCGTTACGGCAGCCAGCAGCATCTTCCGTGTAACCTGCCGGACGTAATGCGTGTCGGCCGCACCCAGATACGTGATAAACACTCGCTCCGCGCGCGTCACGCCGTCCCATGTCGTGCTCTCGATGTAGGCTTTGATCGGGTGAAATGTGTTCTTGTGGACGACTTCTGTGAACGCATTCTGGATCAGCTTGGCCGAATTGATGCCGTACACTTTGGCGAACCAATGTTGAAGCCGCTTGTCGTCAGCCGCCAGCCATGGCTCGTAAGAACGGTTCGGCCGTTCACGGTCGCGCCACGGCAGCGGCTTCCGTATGACCTCCGTGTTCCCGAAGGCGTCATAGGCAAGCACCCCTCGCCAAGGGCCATTCGTAAGGATAAGCTCAACATTGCCGGCCGTCGGTAGAGGTAGGCCAGTTTTATGGTGCAGTTCCAGTTTGGTTTCCCAGTCTTCCTCGCCAGGCTCGTCTCCTTCTTCCCCGTCCAGGTCTTCCGCCATCTCGGCAAACTCCGCATGCCGCTCAGCCGCGGCGAGTTTTTTCACCTCCGGCCGATCCGCCGCCCAACGCTCCATTGCGAGATGACTCGGCTTCTTGGCGTCCGGCGTGTGCTCCTTGACTTGGTCATCGAGATGGCCGAATTTGTGAACCCTCACGAGGTCGAACAGATTGTACGTCCGGCCGTCTGCGATCGGGTCGCTGTCCTGATGGGAATAGGCCAGCTCTTGGTCCGGATAAATTTGGAGCCCGTTCGCGGACGTGCCGTGGACGTAGGTGTACCGGTTCGGCATGGTTCCGGGCACGTATACGTCGGACAGGAACGTGTCGATCCCCTCTTCAATCGTGAATGCCCGGCAGAACAAACCGATAATTCCGGATTTCTCTCGTGGGTCCTCGGCCTTTTTGGTGGCGGTCTTGAGCTCCCTTTTCTCCTCCGGATGCCGCGGCCAGCTCATCACGTCACGCCAATCCTCATACTCGGCCAAGATGGCGTCCACGCAGATCGGGTCTCCTTCGTAGACCTCCAACACCGGCTCCGCGTCTTTGCTGCAGCTCGGCAGGTACATCAGGCGGTGGGCCTGGAACGTCGTCTTATCGAAGTAGTGCATGCCGATCTGCTCGGCTACCTTTCGGCTGACGGCCGCGTACTCGTCCGGACTCATGGTGCGATCGGCCGGCGCGATCAGGCGGTATTTGGGTTTGTGTGGCCGATGGCTGTGCGTGGAGTAGACGACATAGGCCCGGCCTCCCAACACAAGCTCCGCGGTGAAGAGGAAATCATCGTCTGCAAAGTCGGCATCCAGCGTGATCAGGCTGCGCGTGTCTACGTTCTCCTTCTTGCGCCGGCCGCCTCGGATGAGCCCGCCGACGAAAGCGGGCCCGTCCTTCACCTTCCCTTTCCCTGCCGCGTGCATTGCGTCATATTGCGCCATCGTCTCGCTCGTCCGCCGGACCTTTCGCAAGCGATCAACGAACTCCCCCCAGGTCAAAAATTCCGGCTTCCAGTTCGTGTCGGCACGGTACTTGCCGAAAGAAATATCCAGTTCGATGTCGTGCATGCCGCCACTTCCTTCATTTCAAATCGTGTGATGTGTTAAGATGCATTCGGCCCGTAATGAACACCCTCAAGCACTGGCCTACCTGATTTCGGCTTGCAGGCAAACTTTTTGACATATTTCGCGATTAGCTGTTGTTTGTTCATCATAATTCCCTCACTTCAAAGATTTTCTGCCATCTTCCCTATCAACCCGCGTACCGCGCCTCTATACTTCTCGTAGGTCTCGGCATCGGTCGCCTGGATCTCGTTCAGCGTTCCCAGCAGATCTCGGAAACCGGCAACCAACTGATCAAACTGGAGCCTGAATTTCACTGTAGCCGCGTTGCCCGGCAGCGCTGCCCTTTTCCTCAGCTCGGCCAGCTCCCTCTCCACTTCTTCCGGAATCTTTTCTACTACCGCGGGCACGTCTAACGGTTTCGCATTCAGCTCCGCTTCCAACTGCTTCACTTTTTCCTGTGTCTCTTCAAGCTCCTTCTGAAGTCTTTGGACTTCGGCGTCATTTCCGTTTATGTCAGCGTCAAGCAATTCGTCCTGTAGTTGCGCGACACGCTTCTCCAGTGCTTCGCGCTCCTTCCTCTCCTTTTCGGCCGCTTCCTGGAGCTTTTTCAATTCCTTCTCCAACTGCTTTTTCTCTTTGATCGTTTGCTGCAGCTCGCGCGCCGACATTTTTTCGACGTCGTGCTCTTGGACAAACTGCTCCCGTTCTTCCGCCGGAACGCCAAGAAGGGCAAGCGCCTTTGTGTAGCTCAAATTCTCAATCGCTTGGAAATTTGAGCCGTATTCCTCCGCGATCCGCATAAAGTTGTTGGCGGTGGACTGGCTGTAATGGACGTTCGCCTCCAGCCATGCCCCCCACTCGCCGTGAGGGACAAGTGTCTTGGCTTCATTCAGTCGCTTGCCGATTTCAATCGCGCTGCGCAGAACAATTTCTCGAGTCTGTGTGTCAATGCTGCGGATCTCGGCCGCGATAACCTGCGGCGTTCTCGTCGTTAATTCACTCATACCGCTACCCCCTGCCGTTCAGCCGGCTGAATGCCGGTGACGTCGATTCTGGTCCGCTTTTTGGTCAGCAGCTTTTTCTCGATGAACGCATCGATAAACGCCTGCACCTCTGGCGTAGGTAAGCAGTTTCGATAGCCGTACGCCTGCGTGATTTTGTTACCGACCACTTCAACCGTGTAGAACGGTTTGTCCGGTTCCGCCGATCGCCGTATGAAAAACAGGTCGGATTGTCCCTCAGCGTACCTTTTTGCGTATTGGCCGACGCAATGCTGCAGCGCCTTGCCTTCCAGAAACAGTTCGGAGCTGTCCTTTGCCGGCCGAATGAAGAGTCCATCTTTCTCGAACGTATATTTCTCCAGCTTGGGGAGCCGCTTTGCGATCAATGCGTTTAGCGCTTCGTCCCTTTTGATCTTAATTTTTGCGGTTGTCTTCAGGTGCGCTGCGTGCAGGTCGTTTGGGAACAGCACATGTTCTTGCGAGAGATCCATTCCGAGCTCCTGACACTCCTTCAGGTAGTCACGCCAAGCGGTAAGTACCTGCCCAGCAGTGCCGTAATGACTTTTGTGGCGTTCCAGCTGTTTGAGAAAATACCGCGCGACACGTTTAAATGGCGCATGTTGAAGCAGTGGTTTCAACATGTCGGTGTAGTATTTCTGGGTCAGATCCTCCATTTTGCGTGCTTGCTGGAATGTCAACTGTAACCCCTTGTGTTTGAAAAAGCGGTAACTGTGCAATGTGATTGGTTTTACTGTAAGCCCTGATGATCGCATCTCTTTGATCTCGGCTTTTGACAGTCGAAGCACCTTTTCCATCGTCTTTCCGCGCCAGTTGATTGCACCATATGTGTTGTATCCGCACAACTTCGCTTCAATGAAGCTCCGCAGGCCGAGTTTGGTCAAATATTCCACACAAGGATATTTCGCGGCCAGATCGAAGAACTTGACGAGATCGGGAGACTGCTCGGTGTATTTGCCCCACGTGCTATACTGAAACGGAGTACCGTGGACAGCCTGAACGACGCTCTCCAGTGCAAGGTGACAGCGTTTGTGCTTCATGGAATGATCAAACTCTGAGATGATCGACTTGGCTTCTTCCCAGCGTTCATTCCAAACCGGGCCGGATCCTCTGCCCCAAAAACCCGACCAATAGTGGCAGCAACGAAGCATTTTGCTCCGGCCAGGCTTTCCGTTTTCTCCTGGTTCAAACAGATACATGGCGGCCGTCTTGAATTTGGTTTCTGTCTCGTAGTAGTTCCCGGTATAATCCCGCACCGCATAGATACCCAACGCGACGATGGCCTTGGGATTGATCGCGGATTTTTCGTACCAGACGAAATAGGCGTCGTCAATTAAGCGCTTGCGGCTGATGCCGCTTGCTTTGACAATGACCAGTGACTTACATTTCAGACACTGCCAGTCTTGGTTATGCTTCAGCCCGAGTTTCCCGTTCAAGCTGGATGTGAGATACTCTTGCTTGCAATGCGTGCAATAACCGAACTGCATACTCCCAACGCGCCTGACGAACAGATAACGGCTTGAGAGGAAAAGCGTGTCGGTAGCAAAATCGACCATCGCCTGGCTGACGGTCTGCGGGAAATGGGCGAAAAACTCCTGATAATCGTTGGTCTTTGGCATATCGGACCCTCCCTCACAGAAAGTCCTCGAGTTTGACATCAAAATCAGATCCGGATGCCGCGGGGGCCGCTGCGACCGGCGCAGATACCGGTGTTGCCAGCGCAGATGTAGTTACAGGCGTACCCTCAATTCCGAAATACTTGAGCACGATCGCATATCCCTCCGCATCCGTGAGCATCGCAACGCCGTTGTGCTGCTTCTTCCGCGCCTCCGCTTTCATAGCGTCCAGGCTGCCGGCAATCGTCTTGTCGGTGGCCATGATTTTCTCCGCGTCATCCGGATTGGTTTCAAGGTGGCGGAGAAGGAAGTCTCCGACCACCTGGATATATGGGTTGTTTTTGTTGCCGTTCATTTCTGTTTTGATTTTGGAAATTGCATCAGCTTGCATCGCTGTTCACCTCAAACTCCCCTATCAGCCGGTCAATATACCAGCGGGCTTTCCGGAGATCCTCCACTCCGCCTTTACGCGCCCACCGCCACAAATACTTGATGGCAGACCCTGTGTTGAAGGCGTCGCCCCCGATCAGTCCAGTCGTGGCTGCCTCAATTGCATCGATGCACTCGATGCTTCCGGCGTTGTAGTGTGAAGGATGATTTACTGAGTCACCAGTCGCCGTGTTGGACAGCTTTTCCGCTTCGTATTGGGCCAACCGCCCAGCCGCATCTTCCAGTCGGGCCTGCCAACGGCCGATTTCTTCATTTAGGCGGTTGATCTCCCGATCCCGTTCCAGAATGCCGTCGGCAAAGGAATCGAGTTTAACCTCCAAATCCTGAGCTTTCTGACGCAACCGCTCAATTTCCGCATCCTTTTCACGCATCAGGTCTGTCGACTCGGCACCGGCCGGGACAGGTATCTCATTCTTTCCGGTCTTTTCTTGGCTGTTTCCAGACGTATCTTCTGGTTTAGGCATCAAATCTAATGTCAGGTCCTCGGCATCTTTTTCTTTCAGTCCCCACTCTTTAAGCAGTGAATAAAATTTAGTTGGGTTACTGGGGAAGTAGTTACGTTGAATATGAGTACGAGACTGGCCATCCCGGCGCAGCTTCAGGTATTTCTCTTTGGTCAGCATTGAAAACTCCCCTTTTCTCAAGTTTTCCAGCTCTTCAGGACTTAGTTTGTACGTGATTACCGGGCCGCTGCCGGAAGATTTCATCTCAACATCTCGTTTCGGGACAGGTGTTCCAGCCCTCTTTATTCGATAGTTGGCCACTACTCATCAATCCTTCTGATAAAAGTCACACTCGAACCCGGCAGCACTTAACGGCAATCCCGGAGCCCACTCAATCGGCCGGCTCATGATCTCGGTCACATGCTCCACGGAGCCGGTCCCGATCGGCACATCCAGCACTACCTCGTCATGGACGTGCATGACAATGTCGTACCCCTCGGCGTCCAGCCGCATCAGACTCTCGGCCAGGCAGTCCCGCGCGATAGCCTGTACCAGATTCTCCACCAGGCGGCCGCCATACGTCCGGTGCGACATCCACTTCTTTTTGACCTGGTCCATCCCGTCAAATACCAACCCGTCCTTGTCGAAGTTCGGATCTGGCTTGATTCGCGGATTGACGTATGCGAGGCTGCGGCCACTCGGCAGATCGGCAAACAACATACCGGCTTCATACCGGTAGCGGACGCCGTGCTTGAGCTTGACGGTCGTCTTTTCCCGAACCGCCGTAATCGCGGCATCCTCAGCCGCATACCACAGCCGGACGATGTTTGGATTGGCCTCTCGCCACTGTTTAACGAGCCGCGGGTATTCGTCGGGGTCAATTTCTTTTTTGCTGTCCATTTGCGCCATTGCGTTTGGACCGCCTTGGTAACCGCAGGCGAGTTCCGCTACTTTCCCAAACGGCCGATATTTGTAGTTTTCGTGCCCCTTCACTATCGTCTCGAAAGGCACGCCGAACATGCGGGATGCGGTCGCCTCATATACCTTCCCATGCCCTCGAAAAACTTCCAGTTTCCATTCCTCGTCCGCTAACCATGCGACCACTCGCCCCTCAATGGCAGAGAAGTCCGCGACGATGAATCGGCAGCCTGGCGACGGGATGAAGGCTGTTCGGATGAGTTGCGAGAGAACGAACGGCGGCGGGCCGAAAAGCAACTCCAGCATTTCGAAGTCGCCACTCCGCAGCGTCTCCCGTGCCGCAGCCAAGTCCTCGATTTTGTTCTGCGGGAGGTTTTGCACTTGGATGATTCGGCCGGCCCATCGCCAGGTTCGGCCGGCGCCGCAGAATTGGAGCAACCCGCGGGCCCGTTCATCGGCGCACATGCTGCGTTCCATGGCGTGGTATTTGTCCACGCTGGTCTTGGCCAGGGCCTGCCTAAGCTCCAACACCCGGCGCGTCTCCTCGTCTGGAGCCTGGTCGAGCAGGACCGGCATGAGCTCCTTGCGTAAACCATCGGAGGCGTCAACTCCCTGCTCAGCGAGCCATTCTTTGAGCTGGCTGACGCTGTTGGGATTCTCCAGCCCGGTCAGCTCCCGGGCCTCTTGCATCAGCCGCTCCTCATACAGCGTGTTGCACTCGATCGCCCGCCGGAAAAGCACGGGATCCAGCCGGACGCCGCGATCGTTGATTTGTTGGTCAAGCGCCCACAATTTCCATTCGTGTTCCGGAACCGGGAAGCGCTCCAACTTGCGGCGCACTTCCCGCTCCACCACCACGTCCTGCCGGTTGTACTCGATATACTGCTGCCACTTCTCCGGATCGTGGTGCGGGTAGTTTCGCGTCCTCCCGCCGTTGGCCTTGGTCGGCTTGCATGGGACGGAGAAATACTTGATCAGCGCTTTTCCTCGCGTGTCTTTTTGCGCTTCGAGCTTCAGGACCTCAGCGACGCCTTCCAAGTGGCCCGGAAGTCCGAGAGCTAAGGCGTGGACGGCGGTGCAGCGCCATTGGTGTTGGTCACATTTGATGCCGAAGTGCTTTTCAATACAGACCCGTTCAAAATTGGCATTGAACGCGGTCTTGATGACACCGGGATTGATTAGGTCCCGCATCACCTTTTCAGGCAGATCCTCGAAGGCTGTCAAATCGATGACCTGCACAGGCTCGTCGTCGTAAGCGTAGGCGAACAGCAGGATCTCGAAATCTGGGGCCTCGACATAGCGGTACACGCCGCAGGTTTTCAGATCGACGCTGGAGTATGTCTCCAGATCGATTTGCAGAATCGTCACAATCTCTTCCCACCGTGTCGGTGCGGACGCGCTGCGTTGTACGCCATTTTCAACCGGATAGCTTCTTCCAGATCAATACCGAGATATCCGCACGTGTCGAAGATCCGAATCAGCACGTCCGCGAACTCAATCGGGATCCCGCACGGTTTTCCACTTTCGAAGTAGATGGCCGTGAAACGTCGGCCGTCCCGATACTCTTCCAGCGCTTCAGACAATTCGGAATGCATAAGCGCGATCATCTCACCGAACGTCCGTGGTTCCTCGTACCAACCTTTATTGATTGCCGTTTGATGGGCTTCTTTGACCAGATCGCTGATTTTCATTTTCTATTCCTCCCGAATGTTTTGATGGGAAAGGGGACCCGCTGCCGAATCCCCTATTGTCTCACTAATTCATCCAGTCTTCGTCGTCATCGATCACATCATCGAAATCCTCGTCGGCAAATTCATCTTGGATGCTTGCACGGCCGGCCAACGGCTCGCCGTCTTGCACCTTGACAATGTTGTTCAGGCCAACGGCGACGCCCTTGTTCCCCTTTTGATCGAATGGATAGAAATTCAGGCTGACGCGTGCGTAGCATCCAGAGTAGACCTCCGTGCTGTCCGTGATTTCCTGGAATTTGGTTTTTCCGTCAGCGCCTTTACCAATCGGTTTGGCAATACCCGGCTTGTTTTTGCTCTTCGCCTTGAGGAAGTAGTGGCCGGCATACGCCTCGTCATCTGGACGCTCTTCGTCGCCGTCGCGGAGCGGCTTCTTCAGGTTCGGCGGGATCTTGCCGCCCCATTTGCTTCTTCCATGTTCGATCGCTGCTTCCACAGCGGCCTTGATCTTCCGGAGCGTCTCCTTATCCGACTTCGGGATGAGAATGGACGTGCTGTACCAGAGATTCCCATTATCATCCGGTTCAGGCTCCCAAACTTTCGCGTAAGAAAGTCGTACTTTTCCGGTAATCACTTTGGTAGCTTGATGGTCGATCGCCATATCTATCAAACCTCCATATCAATGTCCGCAAAATCTGATTCGATACTGTTGATTTCTGGCCGCCTGTCCGTCTCGGGGACCAATACCGGCTTGCCGGGCGGCTTTTGGATCAGGTCGCCGAGAATTCCCGCAAGCTCCTTTTTGCCGATCCGCTTCTCCAGGTCCCCGATTCCGTACAGCTCGGGCGGCTTCATGTATGTGTCCGGCTCTAAACCCGCGGCCTCCAGGGCGGCGCGCGCCGCATCTTTGTCGGCGATTTGCCGGTTGCTCCTGCCTTCGACCAGTTTCCACTGCGGAATTTTGTTGCCTTTCAGCGCCTGTTCATGAGCGTACTCCTCGACGTCTTTCGCCCAGGCTTTTAGCTGGTCGGCGATGTGCAGGATACTGCCGATTTCCTCCAGAGTCAGTAGAGCCGGTTCCTTGAATTCATAAGCCAGCGCGGCCATGTTTGCCTCCGCCCTTGCGCGGCATGTTGCCTTAACCTTGCACCAGCGGCAATGATCGCCTGCTTTAAATTCGCCCTCACCGGCATAGGCCTGCGTGGCGGCCGGCTTGACGACCGTCTCTGCCCACTCCAGCAACTCGTCGATAGAAAGTGTGTCCGTGCTGACGCTATCGAGGCGTGGCTGTACGATGGTCATGCGTACTTCTTGGATGTCATACAGGTAGCTGTAAGCCGACCACGCGCCAAGCGCGTACAGACGCATCTGCGGATTACCTATCGCACTGACAGGTACGCCTTTGCCGTATTTCAGGTCGATGATCTCCAGCACCCCGTCCGAGATAAGAACCACGTCGCCGGTGCCGTACCCTTCCGGCGCCCATTCAGAGAAGTCCAGCCGCTCCTCCAGCAGCACCACCGCGTCACTGGATCTTGCCTTCGCTTCCATGAAACGCTCCCCGACAATCTCCACATACTCCTGGATGGCGTTCTCCATCTCGGCGTTGTAGTAAGGGCTGGCCTTGACGCGCTCCAGCTCAGCATCCAACCTGGCTCGCTCCGCAGAGTTGCAGATCGTTATCCGGCGGCGCAGCTTGATTTCTCCGAGCTCGTGGGCCGTCGTCCCCTCATCCGCGTACTCGCTCCGCTTGTCTGGAATGCCTTCCTGCAGCCGGGCACTCGGCGGGCAGTTGATCCATTGGGCAGCCTTGGACGCGCTGAGCAGGGCGTGAGATCGTTCTGCGTGCACTGTCGTCATGCGCCGCACCTCCGCTGCTGTAGTTGTTCCTGCAGGATGTTCAGCTCATTCCGGAGGCGGTCAATCTCTTGCTCAAGGCTCATCGCATACCGAATGGTTTCCGGCCAACCGGAACGGGCTTCGCATGCAAATGAGATACCCGCACTGATTTTTTCTTTATAAGAAGTTGATCTCTCAACTCTGGTTACGAATGATTGACAGATCACTAAATCCTTTTCCAAGTCACGCGCCATTACAGGGCCCCCAGTGCTGCAAGGAATGCCGCGCGTTTCTCTTCCGGAACGTCAGAAATCGATTTGCTTCCGAACTCATCCAAGAGCGCTTTAATCGCCTTTTTGCCTTCCGGCGTTTTCCCTTTTTCCTGGGCCTTGGCGCGAAGCTCAACGACAGAAGGGACGTATTCAGGTGCGTCATCAGCAGCATAATCGGCTTCGTCAGCAGCGCTTGAATCTTGTTTCTCTTCAACCTTTTCCGGCTCAGAAGCTGGCTGCTTTTCTTGTTTTCTGGACCGCTTTTGCTTTTCCGGTTCCTCCGTTGTGACAGTGGTTTGCGGTGCCACTACACCGCCCACGATACCTGCCAGTCCGGCGATAGCTTCTTGCAGTTCTGCCGGGCTACCGGCCTCGATGTTCAACGTGATGTTCATGTTTACCCTCCTTGATTTTTCAAGCTGATCGCGGTACGCTTAACGTAATAACGGATTTTTCTTATGCAGTCGTCATGTGCGGCTGCTTCTTTTTTGGTTTCAGGCGGGACAGCGTTGTTTCCAGTTGCTTACGGTAGATCTTCGCTGCCTTCCGTGATTTTGCGCACTCAATCATCTGTATCAGGTTGCCGCAGGTGCGAAGTCGTTGTTGCCGAGTCATGGCTAATTCACCTCCTTTCAAAGAACTTGAAACCGCCGAACCCCTACGATCTGCCCAGATTCGTCGCGAACCACGCTCCCTGGACCTGTGTCCGGTCCAATCAGATCGTCGCGTTTCCCGTCAACCGCCTGGAGCACCAGCAGCGAGACGATGTATTTCGTGCCGGGCTGCGGGTTCGGTAGGCCTTCGATTTCTCCAAACGTGATATGAGCAACCGCGATCCCATCCACCTCGCCGACGATCTCAGTCGAGCTTTTTACTCGGGCAACGATGCCGGATGCCGGATACGTCTTGATGGCGGTCTTTCCCTCGGCGTCATAGACATGCACGTCGTGCGGAGTCAGGTTGATGATGGTCATGGCTTCACTTCCTTTCATGCCAGGTAGGCCTCCCAGGTGCCATTCAGAACCTTCTGAACGAACTGCTCGAACGTCAGCCCGTACCTCTCTCGGATCCGGTGATAGACGAAATAGGTGCCCAGTCTCTCAATCAGGTCGTCCAACCCTTTCACCGCCTTTCTATGTGCTGTGCGCAAAACTCTTTCCACGCGACTAGCAGTTCTTTACGCTGTTTACGGATGCCTTCTTTGTCCGGTTCTATGAACATCGACAAACGCAGGCTGCGATACACCAGGCCGAACCATCTGCCAGCGTTATGAAAGCCGCTTGTACGGTACGTTCGTTCCAGCGAGTGAGCGAATTCCTCTTTTGTGAACACGTGATTCACCTCCCTTCCGGGAAAAAGTAGTCATCAATCAGTCGACGTATCTGCAGATACCCCTGCTCTGCGGCTATCTGCTGTTGCTCAAGCTGCTTGGTGACCGCTCGCAGCCCGGACTCGAATGTCCGTTTGGACATGGGCTGTGGCATTCGAGGGCTGCGGTAATCGGATAGACGAAGAACTGTCGTTTCCATCAGAAGAATTCACCTCCCATCAAGGGCATCAATCTGCCGGCAGATTTCATGCTGCCATTCAGCATCGTCTGTCTGGTACGCCATGAAACTCTGCATTTCGAGTAGCCCTTTCTTCCACTCTCGTTCCACGAGATATTGGTAAGACTCTTTCAGATCCCGCGCTTCTTGCAGTGTCAGTGGTCGCTGGAGAAGGATTCCGACCAAGTCGAGCAGCCGCTTCTCCACAACGTGCATGGTGCGTGCCTCCTTTCATGATCCAGAACGATAGTTCCGTTCTTCCTCTTCGCGTATCCATCGGTCCAGGCTGGCCGTGCTGAACAAATACCGTGGATTCTTCGATCCGTCCGCTCCATATGTCCGGTGCGGGATTCGTTTTTCCCGACACAACCGGCGTAGTGTGTATTCGGACATGTGCAAATATTTGCAAGCCTCTGCAAAGGAGAGAGTGCGGTCAGGAGAAACGTGCATTTCGGCCCGCAGTTCTTCGCGGAGCTCGGTTTTCAGCTGTTCTTTCAGGTCGGCGATGATGGCGGCGAATGCTTTTTCGGGGGTCATGACGTACCTTTCTCCTGTGAGCATTTCGAGCAGTAAACATATGTGCTGATTAAGTCGCCACCATCCTGATAGATTTCGCTAAGATCGACCTGATGCTCAATTCCGCACTCTGGGCATACCGTGTAAATTTCGGCGTCATAAAGAGCGACTTTGATTTCAACATCGCCAAGGTTTGCTTTTGCGTAAAACATTGAGGGCCCTCCTCTCACTGAGCATATTTTCTATAAATCGCTTCACTCACCGATACGTTTAATCCAAACCTGTCAACCACGCTCATGAGCTGTACGGTGTCCTCCAGTATGGGTTCACGCTCGACCAACATCTGCGGCGGCATGTGAGCTTTTTTCAGCATTTTTGGATAGCCGAATTTCAACGATACGGCTTTGTTTGCAATCGTGTTCGCCTTGATGAAATCCACCCGAACCGGCTGTCGTAGACCGGCTTTCAGCTTGGCCATGGCTTCCTTTTGGTGCTCCTTGTCGAGCATGCGGAAGATTTGGAAACCTTCCAGCCCGGTTGATTGGCGGAGCGTGCGGATGACGTTGAAGACCCAATCCTGGAAAGTTTCAGCTTCCGGCTTGTTGCTACGGAAGATCAGGCGGTAAATGCCCAGTTCGTTAACAACGAGCATTTCTTGTTCTCCGCCGGGGGTGTCTAGTTTATATACACCCTTTTGGTTGTCTGGCAGGCCGCGAGCTTTCGACTTCGGGTTACCATTCACTGCTTGGGCCGTGTTTCGGATTCCAAGCGCCTTGGTTACGTCTGCCGCCACTGCCCACCAGTCGCCGGGCTTCTTCTCCACGAATCGGATCGGGTGACCGTTCCAGGTTTCGGTGCGGATGTTTGGCAAGATGCGAAACCTCCTTTTTGAAGGCTTTTGATAAAAATATTATCAACGGGTATAAAAATAAAAATTTTTGACAAAGATATTGACGATAATATTTTTATCTTCTATAATCGGAAGTGGTGATAATTTTATTATCATGTTGGTCATGGTTAAATAGCCTGTTCGTTTTCAAACAGGTCTGGAAATAGCACCTCTAACGGCTGATCAAAATAATTGGACATCTTGAGCATTAAATCTCTTCCTGGCTTAAGAGCTCCCGTTTCGAGCATTCGAAGATAAACTTTAGAAATACCTAGTTCTGAAGCAACTTGATCTCTGGAACCTTTGGCTTCACGACAAGCCACTAATTGCTGTCTCCTTTTCGGCATATTTGCTTTCACCTCCTTGCCGTACTTTGATTATATTTGATAAGAATATTATCGTCAAGGGGGGATGTTAAATTTTTTATCGAGGGGTTGGTCCAAAATGAATTTAGCGCAAAGAATTGCTGCATTGCGCCATTATAGGCGTCTTACACAAGAGCAAGTCGCTGAAGCACTTGGTGTTAAACGCGCCCGATATAATGCTTGGGAAAACGGAATAGCGAATCCAGATCATAAAATGCTTGCGGCAATCGCCCGTTTTCACGGGGTTACTGTCGATTTCTTATTAGGACTACCGCATCCAGAAGGTGTGACAACGCTAACCGATGATATGTATGCTGACGGTTATACTGACGAGACCTTTTTTGAAGATTTAGAGAAAGAATTAGAGCGTAATTACAAGTTAAAGTCAAAACCGGAGGACCAAAATAACTCCATCCCCTCCTGGGCCACTCGCAAAGACGTCCGCGACTTCAAGAAAATGCTCGAGGAAGACGCCCCGGTCATGTTTGACGGCGTGCCATTGGACGAGGAAGATAAAGAGAAAGTCCTTAAGGTCATGGAAGCGATATTCTGGGATGCAAAGAAAAAGAATAAGAGGAAACCGATCGAAGAGTAAAGCGAGGAACATGGATGGACAACGTGATCCGGCAACTCATCCGCAGATACAAAACTAATTGTCCATTTGAGCTTGCCAGTTCCCTGAATATCACTGTATGGTTCTGCGATCTCGGCAAGAATACTCGCGGCCTGTACATGCGAAAGTTGCGTCGCCGATACATCGTCATTCATGAGGATCTTGACGACCAATGGAAACGATTTGTCTGTGCTCATGAATTGGGGCATGATCGCCTACATCCCGGTCTCAGTCGTTTTTGGTTGGACGAGCATTCATTTTTCCATGCCGGAAAGTTTGAGCGACAGGCAAACAAATTCGCGGTTCGGCTTTTAACCGCGGGAAACAGGTTGCAGCGTGGAGAATCCATTTCTGAGTTCTTACGGCGAAACAACGTACCGGAAGAAATGAGTAAATTCTTTATGTAATTTTTCGCGCTATCCAGCTCGCAAGGCTGTTCACATATATCCTTCTTATCGAACATATATTCCCATCTAAGGAGGAAATCAAATATGGCATCCATCGAAAAACGTGGAAAGAACTCATACCGACTGGTTGTTGATGTCGGATATGACGCCCAGGGGAAACGGATTAAGCGAACCAAGACGATCCGCGTCGAGGAAAAGCTAACCACGAAAAAGCTGAAGGAACATCTGGATCTGGAACTGGCCAAGTTCAAAATGGAGATTGAGGCTGGAGAGTACATCAAACCTGAAAAAATGACTTTTGGAGCATTTGTAGAAGAGTGGCGCTCTAAGTACGCTCAAAAAGAACTTGCCCCTAAAACACTGAAAGAATATGAGGGACATATACGAAATCACATCCTGCCAGCGATTGGTCACCGTAAGCTCGAAGAGATTAAGCCCATGCATCTGGTCACATTGCTGAACGATCTATCAAAACCGGGAGCGCGAAAAGACGGCCGCGGCAAACAGTTGTCTGCCCGAACCATCCAATACATTTATGCGGTCATGCAGAACATTTTTACCCAGGCGGTCGGTTGGAAACTGATAAAAGAGAACCCCCTACAAGGCGTGAAGAAACCAAAGGCCGAAAAGCCCAAAGTCCAGTACTATGACGCAGACGAGGCCCAGGAAGTGATCCGGGCGTTATACAAAGAGCCCGTCATGTGGCGGTTGCTTTGCTTGGGCGCTATCCTGGGAGGCTTTCGACGTGGGGAGCTTGTTGCCCTGGAGTGGCCGGACGTTCTATTTGACCAGGATGCAATCCTGATCCGAAAAAGTATTTCACTTGAAGTCGCGGGTAAAGTGTACGAGAAGGATCCAAAGAACGGAGAGGAGCGTATCGTCGAGATGCCACGGTGGTACATGGATGAGCTGCGCCGGTTTCATCTGCAGTGGCGCGAGGAGAAAATGAAGGTACGTGATAAGTGGGAGGGCGGCGAAAAGGAGTATGTATTTCATAATGGTTTAGGGAAGCCCCTTTTTTACACGTACCCATCAGAATGGTGGCGAAAGTTCATAAAACGGCACGGGTTGCGTTATATTCGCTTCCACGATCTTCGTCACAGCTCGGCAACCATATTGATCGAACAGGGCGCATCCCTAAAAGCGATTCAGCAAAGACTGGGACATAAGCAACATCAAACCACGGCAGATATTTACGCGCACGTCACTAAGAAGGTTAGCCGGGATCTGGCCAATAAATTCGATCGGCTCAATCCTCATCAAAAACAACCCATGTAACTTTTCAGCGACTGCCGATTTCGTCCCCAATTCGTCCCCAACTACTGTTTCAACAACTATTTACCATGTTTCCCCAAAACGTGGGCATTAAAAAAACCCTTGATTCACAAGGGATTCTGCTGGATGGTGCGGGTGAAGGGACTTGAACCCCCACGGTTGCCCGCCAGAACCTAAATCTGGTGCGTCTGCCAATTCCGCCACACCCGCATATATAAAAAAATGGTGAGCCATGAAGGACTCGAACCTTCGACCCTCTGATTAAAAGTCAGATGCTCTACCAACTGAGCTAATGGCTCCCATGCAGATAAAAATGAAATGGCTGGGGTACTAGGATTCGAACCTAGGAATGACGGAGTCAAAGTCCGTTGCCTTACCGCTTGGCTATACCCCAACGCAACATGGTGCCGGCGATAGGAATCGAACCCACAACCCCCTGATTACAAGTCAGGTGCTCTACCAATTGAGCTACACCGGCATTTATCAATCTCGTCGTGCGACTGTAGGAAGATGGTGGTTCGGGACGGAATCGAACCGCCGACACGAGGATTTTCAGTCCTCTGCTCTACCGACTGAGCTACCGAACCTTGCTACATAACGGTTCCCGGAACTATATCCGCTTGCTTTCACTGGAAGTTGGCCAGTACGGGTATGGGACCTGTCTTCTTCCTGGAAAAAATGGTGGAGCTGACGGGACTCGCTGCTTTCTGGTGCCGCTACGTCGATTTGCTTCCTTGGCAAGCCAGATTGAAGTCCTCGAGCAATGCTCCTTCGAGAAACTGCGAGAGGAAACCCGGTACGGGTGAGAGTCTCGTCTTGCCTCAATCGAAAAAAATGGCGGAGCTGACGGGACTCGAACCCGCGACCTCCGGTGTGACAGACCGGCGTGAACTCCAACTTCACCACAGCTCCATAAAATCGATTCCCATTGAACAAAGAAGTTAATCAACGTCGTACAGATGATAGTTGGTTGCACCCTGACGGGTACTACAATCTCATCTGAACAAAGAAGTTAATCAACGTAGTACAGATGATAGTTGGTTGCGGGGGCAGGATTTGAACCTGCGACCTTCGGGTTATGAGCCCGACGAGCTACCGGACTGCTCCACCCCGCGACGATATTGTAGTTCTTCCAAACGTTGCCGACGACACGGCGATTTCGGCTTATGGTGGAGGCTGACGGGATCGAACCGCCGACCCTCTGCTTGTAAGGCAGATGCTCTCCCAGCTGAGCTAAGCCTCCGCAATCACCCCACAAAGGAAGGCGGAAGGCATCGCTTTGTGGGGATTGCAAATCAAATGAATGGTGACCCGTAGGGGATTCGAACCCCTGCATGACAGCGTGAAAGGCTGCTGTGTTAAACCACTTCACCAACGGGCCAGGTAGATGTTCTAGATGGTGCGGTCGGCGAGACTCGAACTCGCACGGGTCGCCCCGCCACCCCCTCAAGATGGTGTGTCTGCCAATTCCACCACGACCGCAAATGTATGCAATGGTAGCGGTGGAGGGGATCGAACCCCCGACCTTTCGGGTATGAACCGAACGCTCTAGCCAGCTGAGCTACACCGCCATACAGTATAGAGCAAGTAAAGAAACTGGCGGAGAGTGAGGGATTCGAACCCTCGCTACGCTTGCGCATACTAACGGTTTAGCAAACCGTCCCCTTCGGCCTCTTGGGTAACTCTCCGTGTGGATGGCTCCTCAGGACGGACTCGAACCGCCAACCTACCGGTTAACAGCCGGTTGCT
>JACDOF010000009.1 GCA_017656235.1 Brevibacillus sp. | reverse complement strand
AGCATATTGCTTCGCTTCAAACGCTTCGCTGTTCAGTTTTCAAGGAGCATGATCACCACTGCCAGAGTCCATCGACTCGCAACAGCGACATTTTTCAATATACCACATCGAACAGATTAAATCAAGTGGTAATTGTTACAATCCTTTCTCCAACTCACTTCAAGCTGCCGCAGTCCTGTTCCCCAAACAGTCCGCGTCTCCTTGAGATCTTGTGAGGTGGAGAAGCGACGTTTGTTAATATAGCATGGACAAAAAACAAATGTCAATAGTGTTTTTATAAGATTTTTTATCCCGCCAATATGTACCCCCTGGACGCCACATCCGCATGGCATACCATTACTTCCTGCACAATCGACCTCGCTGCCATGTTTTCCAACAGCAGCGGCAAATCAAGGTTAGCCTTCACAAGAGACGGATGCTGCTGCAGCTCATCCAGCAGCCAGGGACGACTGCGAGACTGAAGAATCTCCGCCAAAAACGTGGTGCAGCCCCTCATCTTGGACTTGACAGTTAATTCGATCGGCAAAAGCTGCAGTTCAATTCGCTTTGCCAGCGGTTCCTGTCCGCAAATGAGCTCCTCGTACAGCTTGCAGACAGACGGCTCGATTCTCCGCACCTGCTTCCATAACATTTCACCGGGCTGCTCACCGGCTTCGCAGATAACAAGGCGAGCCCAGTGGTAGAAAGCATTGGTCAAGGTATGGTACGAGTCCAACACCAAATCTTGTTTCAGCAGCTCTTTTGCCTCCAAGTAATGCCGCAAAAACAGGGAATACTCTTCACATATCTTTCGTTTCTGCGTATGCTTGGACAAATGCAGCAAGCGATCACGCATTTTTTTCATGTAATCCCCCTGGTCAAACACAATCCTTGCCTGAGACACCCAATGGACGATTTTCTCAGGCGCTCCCTGAACCGCCCACTGCTCCATCTGCCACATGCTGACTGTGTGTTCGACAAGGCGCAAACCGTTAACCATTTGCGATCCGCTCTCCCAGGCAAGAGCAGATCGATTGTTCACGACCAAGGACAGGACGTTGGCACCGTCAAGAAATGGACTGCATTTTTCGCCGCCGGCAAGCCACAGCACGGATTGAACATGCCCGCGTTGTACAAGGGTCGAAACATAGCGCTGCATGATTTCGTCCATCCGATGCCCTCCTTGTTCCCGTTTTGTTCCCGGATATTACGCTTATGGATTCTACGCCGCCCATATGTTTCCTTCTATGTGTAAAGAAAATCTTTTGACAAGGCTGTCGCAACTTTTTCACTGCTGTTATGGTATACTGGGCGATAGTAGGAGGAGATTGCATGAAAAAAACAGATCACATCAGCAAAATCAAGCGATTGCGCACCTGGGCGAACTGGAACATGGCCATTGGCATCGTGGTGATGTACCTCGGTTACGCCTTTTTTGCCGGTTACCTCGGTTCTTTCCTGGAGCGTTCTTATATATTCATGACAGTCATGCTGATCCTGGGCTTTGTGATGATGATGATCAGTACGGTATTGTTCATGATTTCCGGAATGGTCTCCACCACTTCACCTCAGGTCGAGTGTCCCCGCTGCGGCAAAACGACAAAAATGTTGGGCAAGGAAGATGCCTGCATGTTTTGTGGACAGCCGCTCACGTTAAGCGACGAGGAGCAGCCAAAACAGCAGGCATAGCCAGGCAGCTTGTATCCACAAAAAAGGCAACCACCCGAGACTGCAACTCCAACTCAGGCGGTTGCCTTGTTGTTCATCACCGTTTGTGCAGACCTTCGTCGATCGTTGTCCAGATCGCCGGCTGTTCAAACCCACGCCGCCATGCGGCAATGCCGGCCAAATTGTACTTCCGAACCAACTCCATCCGTTTTTGCATGGAACTGACATCTTCCAGCCAGATCTTGTAGGTTGCTCCGTCGCTTGGATCAACATAGCTCGCAAACAACTGTCCGCTCTTGGCATCAGGCGCCGGCTTCAGGTTGCGCTCGGCCAGCCACTGCTCTGCCTGGCTCATGGACAGCGCTTTGGAACTTACTTTTACGCTGCCATCTGCCTGCTTTTCCTCTTTCCACAAGCGGGTGTAAAAAGGGACGCCCAGCAGCAGTTTGTCATGCGGCACTTCTTCCAGAACACCCTGTAATCCTTGTTCCACCCAGGGAAGCGAAGCGACCGACCCCGCTATCGGACTGGCAGCCCAGTGCTCATCATACGTCATAACCGCAATGTAATCGACGATCTTGGCCAAAGCCGCGCGATCGTAAAAGCGGGACCAGCGGTCACTTGATGATTTGATCGTCACGTCCATGGAGACCGTCAACCCCTGCTCATGCAGGTAAGGCGTCAGTTCGCGCACAAACTGGACCAACCTCTCCTTATCATCGAGATAGACGTTTTCAAAATCGAGATTGATGCCGTCCAGATTGTAGACGTGAGCATAGTGGAGAATCTGGGAAATCATTTTTTCCCGCTTGTGAAAATCGGCCAGCATCGCTTTGGTCCAATCCGGATTAAAGCCGTTGGAAACCAACGCCCATACCTGGTACCCCCGTTGATGAGCCCATTGTACGTAGGCGGCATCCGCTTTGTTGGTCAGATTGGCCTGATCGTCACTCAGCTCAAACCAGGTAGGCGAAACCACATTTACGCCGGGAAGTTCCGGAATGTCCGCCGGATTGGGGGTCCGCCCGACGACGTGTTCCCACACCAGGGTAATTTTGCGTCCCAACGGCTTCCAAACGGCTTGATCCCGCTCGCCACTCGCTGGTACAGGAACCTCGCGAATCCCTGTCAGTTTTACCTTTTCTTCGGGCACGTACCCGACCAGGCCGTCATCCGTCTGTACATAGTACCAACCCGCTTCTTCCCGCCAAATGTCCACCACGTCTTCCGGCTGCAAATCGGCCACAACTGGTGCTTTCCTGCTGGGATCAGTGCGAAGCGGCGTTGGCTTCGCCTGCTCTGACGGATCAGCCTCAATCTCCCCCTGCTGGACGCTCTCTCCTGCTTTCTCCACAATGAGGACATCGTTTTCAGGGACATGCGTGATCCGAAACGGATACAGTTTTTCCAAGGGGGCATACGGTATGTAACGCACGCCTTCCAGTTCCTGAACCGGTACGCGCAGGTCAACCGGATTCCTGTTTAAAAAGGCGACCAGTTTGTTGCTTTCCATGCGCAGCACCTTGTCTTTGGTCGTGACCACAACGGACTGACTCGGTTCGTCCCAGTACAGATCAGGGTCAAGGTGCTCCTTGACAAAGTCAAATGGCAGCAGCAGTTGGTTCTGTTCCATCCGAAAGGATTCCGGAAAGGCCTCTCCGCGGAAAAGAACCACATGGGATTTCCCCTGATACGCGGGTACCCGTTCCTTCGATGGCATTTGTTCCAACAGCCAGATGACAGCAGCGCTCATTCCCAAAAATACGAATGTTGCGAATATCACGGTATACGGTACTCTTCTCCGTCTTCGCCCCGGACGAGCACCCAGTGGCACTGACACACCGTTACCTCCTATCCCATTCTCTTTCGCTTTTCCCAATCTGATGATAAAACAGGAGATCACTTTCCACAACCGTATAAAAATGTAAACAAGCAAAAACAGGTGGACGGGCATAAAAAAAGCCACTCTCCACCACGTTGCGTAGGAAAAGTGCGCTTTTCTTAACACTCAGATGCATATTCATCACACAACCGCGATCAGCAAATTACTTAATGGGACTGCTTGCTTTGGCATTCCGGGCATATTCCATATATTTCCATACGATGACCCGTGACTTTAAATCCCGCCGCTTTGCTCGCATCCTTTTCGATGTGATGCAGGTAAGGGTAGTGAAAATCGCGGATGTCCCCGCACTCGGAACAAATAATGTGGTAATGTTCCTCTGCCGTGTTGGCATCAAAGCGGCTGGAAGCGTCTCCATACGTAAGCTCCCGCACCAGGCCCGCTTCTTTAAAGACGCGCAAATTGTTGTAAACCGTTGCCACGCTCATATTAGGAAATTTACCTTCCAACGCCTTGTAAATCTCATCTGCTGTGGGATGAGACATTGTTTCAAGCAAATACTCTAATATGGCATGACGTTGTGGAGTCATGCGGACACCAGTATTTTTCAACATCTCGACCGCTTTTTCCACCCGCTGTGACATCTCGTCATGCACCTCACAATCCTAAGAGGGAGTTTTTCTGCATTAACCCGCCGGCAACGCACACATGGCCGCAGGCCAAGAGATTTATTGTAACAAACATTTGATTAGAATTGTTACAAATAAGTGTACGCCGTCCAGCCCGCCGTGTCAATATGCAGCCCGTGGATTTTTCGACATGATTACCGGCCTCATTTGCCCTGTTCCAAACCTCATTTTGCTGCTGTTCGTTTTTTCCCCTGTTTCCCGGCTTCCTGCCGCGCATAGCGGCATACGTCCAGAAGCGGGCAATCCCCGCATTTGGGGTTTCGGGCCGAACAGATGCGACGCCCATGCCAGATCAGCCAGTGGTGGGCGTCTGACCACTTTTCTTTGGGGATTCGCTGCATCAACTGCTGTTCCGTCTTGTCCACCTGGTCACTGTCAGCCAGACCCAGTCGGTTGGCAACGCGAAAGACGTGGGTATCGACAGCAATCGCGGGAATACCGAAAGCATTGGACAGCACGACATTGGCCGTCTTTCTGCCTACGCCGGGCAGCGCTTCCAATTCCGCGTGCGTTTGCGGCACTTCACCGTTGTACTTTTCATACAGGATGCGGCAGGTTTCAAGGATGTTCCTGCTCTTATTCTTGTACAAACCGAGTCCTTTTATCTGCTCCTCCAATTCTGCCTGTGTCAGGTGCAGGTAGTCCTCCGGTTTGTTGTACTTTTCAAACAAGGGCCCTGTGATTTCATTCACCCGCTTGTCCGTGCACTGTGCGGAGAGTATCGTCGCGATCAACAATTCAAACGGAGTGCGGTAGTTAAGTTCACAGTGGGCATCGGGATACGTCTGCTGCAGAATGTCCAGGATTTTTTCAACCGGAACCCGTTTTTGTCCCGTTCTCTTCTTCGTGTCCGGCTTGGCCGAAGGCGTGTTATCGTTCATCCGTCCTTCCTCCTCCACTTCTCTCTATCCATTATACTGATTTAGGCAATCACACTGTAGTAGCCGATTACGACATCCGTATTGTACAATAAATGGAAGAGTCTTGAGGATTTTTCCTTCAGCAGAGCAGCCAATACCGAATGGCAAGGGGGGCTGATTGATGAAAATTTTTCTGACCGGCGCTACCGGTTTCGTGGGAAAAGGGGTGCTGAATCAGCTTGTGCATCGAGGTCACGAGGTGGTTTGTCTGGTACGACCCGGATCTGAATCCAAGCTGCACCTATCCTCCGAGCTGCGGAATCACGTTACCCTGCATCCGGGGGACCTGTTCGACAGGGAATCACTGACGAAGGGGATGGCCGGCTGTGACGGGGTCATCCATCTGATCGGCATCATCCGGGAGCAGCCGAAACAGGGCGTCACCTTTGAGCGGGTACACGTGCAGGGAACCCGTCAGGTGGTCGAAGCAGCCCGGCATGCAGGTGTCCGTCGTTTTATCCAGATGAGCGCACTGGGGGCCAGGGCCAACGCCGTCAGTCCCTACCATCAGACCAAGTACGCGGCCGAGCAGATCGTAGTTGAGAGCGGCATTCCCTTCACCATCTTCCGCCCTTCGGTTATCTTTGGGCCTGGAGACGAATTTGTCAACATGTTGGCCAACCTGGTCCGCCTGCCGCTCACTCCGGTGATTGGCAGCGGTACGTACCGGCTGCAGCCGGTGTCCCGAAAAACCGTAGCCGATGTCTTTACCCAAGCTCTCACCCTGAGGGCATCCGAGGGTCACGTATACGAAGTGGGGGGCCCCGAGCAGCTCACCTACCTGCAGATCCTGGACAGCATCGGTCACACCCTGGGCAAATCAACCGTGCGAAAAGTAAAGATTCCGCTCGGGTTGATGAGGCCGGTGATCAACCTGATGGAGGGGTTTTCGTTCTTTCCCGTTACCAACACACAGCTCACCATGCTGCTTGAGGAAAATATCTGCGAGGACACGGAAACGCTGTACCAGACGTTTGACACGCCCAAAATCCCCTTTGCGCAGGGAATCGGGGAATACCTGAAATAACTGCGAAGGGTGCCAAATGTTCGTGAAGACTATCCCTGATCCTGATGAAGCGTCGGTTCCGGGGTACCCAATCGATGGTTCACAAAACGGGCGGCTACAAACAGGAAATCGGACAAGCGGTTCAAGTACTGAATAACGACCGGGTTCACCTCTTCCTGCTCAGCAATCTGCACGGCGCGCCGCTCTGCACGGCGCACCACGGTACGGGCGACGTGCAGAGCGGCCGCGGAGGGATGGCCGCCCGGCAGGACAAAGTTGGTCAAGGGAGGGAGTTCAGCGTCCATTGCATCGATCTCTTTTTCCAGAAATGTCACATCCTCACTCTGGATTGGCCAGCCCACTTTTTTTCCGGGTGGTGTAGCCAGCTCCGCTCCAATGTGAAACAATTTCGTCTGGATAATGTGAAAGACGTGCCGAAGTTTCTGCCACTCTTCCCCGGATGGCAGATGGGAAAGCCCCAAACCAATAGCCGAATTGGTTTCGTCACAGGTGCCGTAGGCCTCCACCCGCGGGGCATCTTTTGGCACGCGCATGCCGTAGACCAGCGAGGTCTCCCCTTTATCTCCAGATTTCGTGTAGATTCTCACGCCAGTTCCTCCCTCTCTCCGTTATTTCCTCGGAAATCGACACGCTTACTTCGCCTGTGCGACGACGATCAACTCCGTACTGTGCTGATCAAACGCCTTTTTATCGAATGAACCGAACCGCTCCACCACCTGGAACCCGTTTAAGCGCAGCAGGTGATGCAGTTCGGCGGGAAATATGTAACGAAGCGTAAACCGACCCACCACTTTTTCCAGCAGTCGACCGTCTGCGGCAAGCCGCTCATACGTACGCGTCACTTCCGCCCATTGCTGAAAATGATCGTAGCGCGTGTAATCCCACATGGCGATCTGTTCGCCGCTGTCCAGCGGAAACATGCCGCGCAGTGACATTTTTTCCGCCTCTTCATACAGATGGCTGATCTTGGGTACAAACACATTCATCACCAACCTGCCGCCCGGAGCAAGGTGTCTGCGAATGCAGGCCAGCGCCTTCATTTGTTCCCGGATGTGCAGCAGGTGAAGAAACGAACGGAAAGGAATCATGATTAAAGGAAAGGTTTGATCCAAGACAAAGTCCCGCATGTCGCCCTGCAGAAAGCGAATCCTGTCGGCTACGCCCGCCTGTTCCGCCTTCTGTCTGGCCCGGTTCAGCATCTCCTCCGACAGATCGATCCCCGTCACCGGGATGCCCGCCGCCGCCAGCGGAATGCTGATCCGACCGGTACCGCAGGCCAAATCCAGCACTTCTCCCCCCGCCTGGCGGGCGTACTCCAGATAAAACGAAACGTCTCCTTCCACACCTCGCTGAGTCAAATCGTAATACTCCGCCCAATCGTACATGTTGTTGAAGCTCAAGACCGTTCCCCCTGTACCGCCAATTCCGTCGACTGCAAGTACGCCAAGATCAGCTTGGCCGTGTTGACAAACGATTCCTGATGGGTTCGTTCATGCGAATGAGAGGCATCGATGCCCGGACCGATCAGACCGTGTACAATATCGTACCCCGCCCGCAGCGCCTCGCTCGCGTCCGATCCGTAGTACGGGTAAATGTCAACCCGGTAGTGCAGCTTATGCTGTTCGGCAAGCTGGACCAGTCGTTTGCGCAGCCCGTAGTGGTAAGGACCGCTGGAATCCTTGGCGCAGATGGAGACACAGTACTCGTCAGTGGTCTGCCCCTCACCGATTGCCCCCATGTCGACCGCCACGTACTCCACCGTACTGTCGGGAATGTTTGAATTGCCGCCATACCGGATCTCTTCGTTGTTGCTGAACAGCACATGGGTCGTGAATGGAAGCTTGACAGACTCTTCCTGCACCTGCTTCAGGACCCCTAACAGAATGGCCACGCTGGCCTTGTCATCGAGATGGCGGGACTTGATAAAGCCGCTCTCGGTCACGGTGACGCGCGGATCAAAGGATACAAAATCGCCTACATTGATTCCCAGCCGCAGCACGTCCTCCTTGCTGCTCACTTTTTCGTCAATGCGAACTTCCATCACCGCGTCGGTTCGCTCCATTTTTTGGCTCTCCCGGCTGTACACGTGGACGGAAGCCTTGGTGGTAAGGATGGTACCCGTGTAAAGGCGGCCGTCTGCCGTCTCGATCTGGCAGTATTCCCCTTCTACCGCATTCCATGGGTACCCGCCGATCATGGACAGCTTGAGCCTCCCATTGCCTTTGATCTCCTTGACCATCGCCCCCAGCGTATCCACATGGGCCGTCAACAGGCGGCTCTGCCGTTGATTATCACCGGGGATGGCGGCAATCAGCGCCCCTTTGTTGGTTCTCGTGTAAGAAATCCCCAACCGCTCCAATTCCTTTGCCACCCAGTTGATCGCCTTCTCCGTATGGCCGGAGGGGCTGGGAATGGAAGCCAGGGTACAAAACGTTTCAATCATATACTGCAGCGGAATGTTCATGGTCGTACTTCCCCTCTTTTTTGTCGATTGCCCTTCCTTGGGCTGCTGCCTGAAGGCATGGCCGCAAGCCTGCAATCAGCTCAAGTTCTCCTCAATATACGCAAGCACTTCCTGCACGTGTCCTGCCACTTTCACGTTGGGCCAGACCTTGGCCACTTTGCCCTCCTTGTCAATCACAAACGTACTGCGCTGAATTCCCATGTACTCCCTGCCGTACATTTTTTTCAGCACCCATACCCCGTATGATTCAGCTACCTTGTGGTCGGTGTCGGCCAGCAGCGGAAAGGGCAGTTCGTGTTTGGCCGCAAACTTGTCATGCGAGGCGACATCGTCCGGGCTTACCCCCAGTACGACCGTGTTCAGTTCGGCAAACTTCGGGTGGTAGTCGCGGAAGTCGCACGCCTCCGTGGTGCACCCCGGAGTCATGTCTTTGGGATAGAAGTACAGCACAACATTCTTGCCTCGATAATCATTCAGTGAGACGGTTTGACCGTTACTCGCCGATAACGTAAAATCAGGAGCAGGTTGTCCTGCCTCGATCATGGCTTGATCCCTTCCTCTTCATTTAGGTTGTTTTTCTTATTTTAGCAAAAGAAGGGCAGACTCAAAAGGGAAAGACAGCATGTCCGGACATTTTGCCCTTGCCTGCCGGCTCAGGTTTGTCCATTGCGATTTAGCCTGCAAAAGAGTAAAATGAAGAGAATGTTATTTATATTTTGATCAATCATGTTTGACAGATGGGGTTGGACGGTGAAAAATATGAGAGAATTTTACGATGTGACAGATCCGGAAGCACTCAAATCGTTGTCGATCCCGGAACGGGTAAAAATTTTGGAATTGTTTGAAGACCTGCAGCCGCGTACGGCCAAACAGATTGCGACGGAACTGGGCGAAAACGCCGCCCGCCTTCATTATCACGTCAAGGAACTGGTTCGCGTCGGACTGCTGGAGCAGGTGGACACACGGGTAAAAGGATCGATTGTGGAGAAGTACTATCAGCCGGTGGCCAAAGTAATCCAGGTTAACCTGCGGGTGATGATCGAAGAAAACGCCCAGCAGTTGGGTGAAATCATGTTCTCCCCAATCCGCACGACCGAACGCGACCTGCTTCGGACCATCAATCAGTTTGTCGAAAGCGATATTGATGTGCGGAAAGAGTACTCCGACACGTTCGCCTTCAACGTCGGCGAACTGTACCTGTCAAAGGAAGAGCGCAACCAGCTGGTACGCGAACTGAACGCCATTTTCCGCAAGTACAAGGATCTGAAGGCGGGTGAGGGCCGACGCAAGTTTAAGCACTTCGACATCCTCTTCCCGCTCAGCCCGCCCGATCCGGTAGCCGAAAATGAAACCTTTGAGGATGTGGACGAAAGGGAAGAAGAATAGAGTTTGGCAAAAACCATCTGCGGATGGTTCCTGTTGCGATATAAAAACCAGGCTGTCCCCAAACGCACGGACAGCCTGGTTTTTTGTATTCTGCTCCCGGAAAGGAGTACGGGCGCATGCTCCCCCCATTAGCGGGAAATCCGGGGGAGCAGCTTCAGGTATATCGGATAAGCGATAAAGGACAAGACCATTCCTTTGACCAGATTAAACGGCACGATCGCATACACGATGTACGACCAAATACTCTCTATCTGAAACATCGCCAGCATCTCTTCAACCGAAATCTGATACATCAGGGCGTAGGCGGGCAGCAGCACGTAATAGTTGCCCAACGCCATCACCAACGTCATCAACAGGGTGCCCAGCACCAGGCCGGCGACAAAGGATTTGGTTGTCTTGTAGTGGCGCTGGATCGCAACGGTGACGACAATGAAACTGGCACCGGCGACGAAATTGGCCAATTCCCCGATAAGCAATCCGTCCGAGTTCTTTAAGAAGAAGTGGAGAATGTTTTTTACCAGCTCTACCGACACGCCGGCCACCGGTCCAAACATCAGACCGCCAATCAATCCCGGCAGCGTGCTCACATCCAGCTTCAGAAACGCGGGAATCAAGGGGATAGAGAACTCCAGGTAATAGAGGGCAAACGCAATCGCCCCGAAAACAGAGAGCAGGACCATTTTTCGCGTCTGAACCGTCTGCATGCTGTGTACTTCCGTTTTTTGCATCTGTACCATCTCCTCATTTTGTGTTTTTCCTTCTGTCGAGGATTGGCATCAGCTTTTGCAGCACGGGCTGCGCTTTTCTGACGCTGCCTCGGTATACGGCATCTGACCTGCACCCTTGGCACAAGATGGCCGTCTCCACGGTCCGGCCATAAAAAAACTCCGAAGAGAGAGACTCTTCGGAGCGTTTGTGGACCGATCCGGCATAAAAGCGTATAGGAAAGCAAGGGCTTGTTCCCGCAAAACAGCCCTGCCTATACGACCGTACGTCGAAAACGAGCACGTGCATGGCGTACTGACCAAATCCTTCTCCCATCCAGACTATACTGTCGGCTCTGGATTCGCACCAGATCCTGCACTCCGCCGAACGCGGACGGAGGCTCGCGGGCTTACACCTGTGGTGATCACCGCCGGTCGGGAATTTCACCCTGCCCCGAAGGAAATGTGAAGTTGTCACGCGCTTATTATACGGCTTTTTTAGAAGGGGAGCAACAGGGCATGGATGCGATTCATCACTTGAACGCTTTCCCCTTCAGCAAGCCGCATCTGTTTATGAACCAGCCCCTTGATACCGCTTGATCCCCCAATTCCAGACAAACAAGCCCAGTGAAAAAAAGATAAGGCCCATCACCGGGGTAAGCATGGTATAGGTATACCACTCCTCCTTGCGCAAAAAGTAAGCCGACGGGTACAGTCCGACGAAGGCAAACGGCAAGATCCAGGTAAGAATGAAGCGAATGACGCCGTTGTAGACGTCAACGGGATAGCGGCCATAGTTCTGGATGTTCCAGATCATTGGCGCGATACCGGTCCGCGAATCGGAAAAAAAGCTGATTGCGGCAATCGCCGTATACACCCCGGCGTAAATCAATACGCTGCTGATGACCAGTCCCACAAACAGCAGCAGATCGTACCAGGCAAACGACAGTTCCAGCTTGATCGCCGCATAACCCATGATGATCAGGCCGCTGAATACGCCGAATATGCGGTCGGGCGCAATAGATTCCAGACAAACCTGTGCCAGATTGTGAATCGGGCGGGTCAGAACGCGATCCATCTCGCCGCGGATAATATATCTTTCATTAAAGTCCCAGAAACCGAAAAACATGGTGAACAGCGCATAGGGAATCAGGAAGTAACCGTAAATGAATATGATCTCATCACGGCTCCAGTCATTGAGCAGCGGTACGTGCTGAAACACCACGACGATAAATACCAGATTGATCAGTTCAAAAATCAGGTTGGAGACCAGCTCGCCGAAAAAGTCGGCACGATACGCCAACCTCGTTTTGAAATATTGACTCAGATAGTCACCAAATAAGCGCAGCACCTGCAGCATCCCATCACCCTCCTTGCACCACCAGGTTGCGGCGGGCACGCCGCCACAGGGCAGTCAGCGGTAACAGCAAACCGACCGTCCAGATCGACTGCAGCAGGATCACGTCCCCCGCTTGCAGGGGATCAATCGCTCCGGCAAAAATCATGCTGGGGTAGTAGTTGATCGCCTGAAACGGCAGCCAGTTCATGATCGCCTGCGCCCACCCCGGAAAGAAGCTGATCGGCAGAATCAACCCGGACAAAAGATCGACAATAACCCGTTTTGCCCGCATCATCCCGTCGTTGCGGAAGAAGAAAAAGGTGAGTACTCCGGTCAGCAGGTTGAGCTCGGTGTTGATCAGAAAGGCGAGCAGCAGACTGACGAGATATACCCCCCAGGCAGCGGGCGAAGGCGGAAACGCAAGCGGCAGGAACAAACTGACCAGCAGCATGCCGGGAATCGCAAAAAACAGCAGGCGGAACAATCCCTCGCCAAACGCCTGTGCCGTCTTCACCGACAGATAATGATACGGGCGGATCATCTCAATCGCCACTTTCCCCTCCCGCACATCCTGGGCGATCTCAAAATCGATATTGTTGAAGTAAAACGCGCGCGACATCCAGGCAATCGCCACGTAGACCGTCATCTGCTCCACATTCATCCCGGCCAGATTCTGCTGACCGGCGTAGATAGCCTTCCAGAGAAAGTAGTAGGCACCGATGTTGATGCCGTATATGATAATCCCGCTGTAGTAGTTGACGCGATAAGCCAGCATGGTTAAAAAGCGGATGCGGATAAGTTCGGCGTACAGTCTAAGCATGAACCATGACCTCGCCTGTCGCCGAGTAAATATTGCGCACGATCTCTTCCGTGCTGGCCTCTTTCACTTTGACATCGCTCACGTCAAACCGGCTCATCACGGTAGACAACACGTACGGGAGCATCTCCTGGCTGCGTGGGATGCGGACTGCCAGCGCGTATTCGTTTTCCGGGACAAGCTCGTAATCAGCGGCACCCAAAGCGGTCCGCACCTCTTCAAGCGAGGTGCGCTTCTTGAATTGAAAGACAACCTCCGTACCCGCTCCCCACTTTTCTTTCAAGTCACCCAACAGCCCGTCAAAGATCAGCCGGCCCTGATCCATCACCAGTACGCGCCTGCACAACGCTTCGATATCGGACACGTCATGCGTCGTCAGGAGAATCGTCGTCCGTTCCGTTTCGTTGAGCCGCCGTAAAAATTCCCGGATTTTCTGCTTCACCAGCACATCCAGCCCGACAGTCGGCTCATCCAAAAACAAGAGCTTCGGCTTGTGAATCAGCGAAGCCGCAATCTCGCAGCGCATCCGCTGCCCCAGACTCAGCTTGCGCACCGGCTGGTGGACAAACGAACCGAGGTCCAGCTCGTCAATCAAGCGGTTCAGCCAACGGTTCCCCTCCTCTTCGTCCACTTTATAGACACGTTTCAGCAAACGAAAGGACTCCATTGGCGACAAATCCCACCAAAGCTGCGAACGCTGCCCAAACACCACCCCAATTGAAGTGACGTACTGTTCCCGCTGTTTGTACGGCACAAACCCGTTAATCACCACTTCGCCGGCGCTTGGCGTCAAAATACCGGTCAACATCTTGATCGTCGTTGACTTGCCGGCTCCGTTCTCGCCAATCAAGGCAAACATCTCACCGGCTTCCACTGAAAAAGAAACCCCGTCTACCGCCTTTACCGTTTTGTACTGACGGTCAAACAAGTCGCGCAGTGCTCCGGCCAATCCGGGCCGGGCCTGGTGAATGCGAAACACCTTTTCCAGCTTGTTTACCTGTATCATTTCCTGCACGTCCTTTTTTGGAAATCGTCCATAGATAGTTTATATGAGCCGCTCATAATCTGCAAAACAGAATGTGCTGAAAAGAATCGTCAATATGCTATCATGAAATGAGACACCGAATAGATGGAGAAAAAAGGAGCACAGAGATGAATCGTCAGAAATCGGAACAATTACATAAAGAAGCAATGGAAGTGATTTTGGGCGGCGTGAACAGTCCCTCCCGTTCGTTCAAAGCGGTTGGCGGCGGTGCCCCGGTTGTCATGGAGCGGGCCCAGGGAGCGTACCTGTGGGACGTGGACGGCAATCGCTACATCGACTATCTGGCCGCCTACGGGCCGATCATCACAGGTCACGCTCATCCCCACATCACGCAGGCGATCAGACGGGCAGCGGAAAACGGTACACTGTATGGAACACCTACTCCCTGGGAGATCCAGTTCGCGCGGATGATTCGCGAGGCCATTCCCTCCATGGAGCGAATCCGCTTTAACAACTCCGGAACGGAAGCGGTCATGACCTGCATCCGTGTCGCCCGTGCCTACACGGGACGGACCAAGATCATCAAGTTTGCCGGCTGTTACCACGGGCACTCCGATCTGGTTCTTGTCGCTGCCGGCTCCGGTCCGTCCACGCTGGGCATCCCGGACAGCGCCGGCATTCCGCAGTCCATTGCTGATGAAGTGGTGACCGTCCCTTACAATGATCTGGATGCCTTTGCCCAGGCGATCCACCACTGGGGCAGGGAGACGGCTGCCGTCCTGGTGGAACCGATTGTCGGCAACTTCGGCATTGTAAGTCCCCAACCCGGCTTTTTGGCCGAAGTCAACCGACTGGCCCATCAGGCTGGAGCACTGGTCATCTACGACGAAGTTATCACGGCTTTCCGGTTCTGTTACGGCGGGGCGCAAAACCTGCTTGGCGTTGAACCGGACCTGACCGCCCTTGGCAAAATCATCGGCGGCGGCCTGCCGATCGGCGCTTACGGCGGACGCCGCGACATAATGGAACAGGTTGCTCCCCTCGGTCCCGCCTATCAGGCTGGCACGATGGCCGGCAACCCGGCGTCGGTAACGGCGGGCATCGCTTGCCTGGAAGTGCTGAAACAGCCCGGCGTGTATGAACAACTAGACCGACTTGGCGCGCTCTTGGAACACGGCATACGCGAAGCTGCCGCCACCTACGGGGTGACGATCCAGGTGAATCGGGTAAAGGGCGCATTGGCCGTTTACTTCACGGACCAACCCGTCATCGACTACGCCGGAGCGCAGCGATCAGACAGCGGCCGTTTCGCGCGTTTCTTCCGGCTCATGCTGGACCAGGGTATTTGTCTTGCCCCGTCCAAGTACGAAGCCTGGTTTATCACCACCGCCCACACCGAACAGGATATTCGGGAGACGATCGCTGCCGTTGAGCGTGCCTTTGCCCAATTAAACGGGTAGACCGGTATTCCTCCCGGCTGCGAGCAGGACGTAACACCACAAAGAGCGAACAATTACAGGGCTCAAAGCGCCGCTTTCAACCAACGCCGGACCACCCCGCCTTCTCCGATGGTCCGGCATCCCCCTCACCGTTTATTCATTTTTCATGCAACCAGGATAAGGGAAATAAATATTCCCACTATTCAGCCACTGAACTTAACGGGGTTAAGTATACAAAAATTGGAATATAATTAAGTAAAAAACGAATAAAAAATAGCAATAACTAATAATTATTCGCCTATACAAATCATTTGTCCGAACGAAAATTTTCTATGTCAATAAATCTTACAGTATAAAAACGCTTACATTCGTATAAAAAAACATCCCCATCTTGTTTCGCCAAAATATTCGTGTTATTCTATTGATACTTTTACTTGGATGGATACATGTTTCCTGTCCGGTAGATCTTTCACAAAGGAGGTGGAGGGTCAGGCTTGTCTGACCGTAATCATGCTGCAAAAAGATAAAAACAGAGAGACACTTGAAAAGTTCCAAGGGTATCACCGAATTGAGCACGATAGCTGCGGGATTATCTGCATCATCGAAAAATCGGGTACCCCCTCCAGAAAGAATCTGGAAGAGACAATCCGCTCCCTCGTCCAGATGGAGCACCGTTCCGGTTTCATCGACGGCGAAGGGGACGGATGCGGTGTCCTTACCGATATTCCACGTGTTCTTTGGTCGCAATATCTGCATCAGGCAGGACTGGATGCAAAGCTGGCTTACGCTCCGCAGTTTGCGGTCGCTCATATCTTTGTTCCCCGCAAGGGGCACGATGAAGAGGCCGTGAAGGCAGGTATTCGCTCCCTGATTGATCAACACGGCCTGACCGTGGCGGTAGAGCGGGAAAATCAAGTCAACCCCTCCGTCCTCGGCAAGAACGGCAGACAAGACGAACCTACTTTCTGGCAAATCGCCATTTTGCCGAAAAACGATGAAGCTTACGGATCCGCTGCCGCTTACGCCAGCAAGTTGTTTGAACTGCACGTGGCGATCGAAGCGGCTTACCATGTACACGTGGCTTCGCTCAGCCCGTACTCCACTGCCTACAAGGTAATGGGTGCTGCCAATATTTTGCCGCAGTACTTTCACGATTTAGCGAGTGAAGATTTCGGCTCGTCGGTGACGATTGGCCACAACCGCTATTCGACCAATACCTTGTCCAACTTCTTCCGCGTTCAACCGTTCTCCATCCTGGGACACAACGGTGAGATCAATACGATCAGCAAGCTGGAAGAGGAAGCGGAACTGCTTGGCGTTCCGTTGGTCGACGGCGGCAGTGACTCGCAAAATTTGAACCGGACGATCGAGACATTCATTCACCGCTACGGGTTAAGCCTGTTTGAAGCGATGGAAGTGATCTTCCCGCCGATCCACAACGAGATGAAAGCGCTCAGCCCGGACCTGCAGGACATGTACGTCTACCTGCGTCAGGCATGGGGTCACTTTGCCCAGGGACCGGCCGGGATTGTCTCCCGCTACGCTGACGAATGCGTGTTCAGTGTCGACTCGCTGGGCCTGCGTCCGCTCTGGATGGTGGAAAGTGAAACGTCTTTCTACTTCTCCTCGGAGCAAGGAATCATCCCTGTCAGCCAGATGGCCAGCGAGCCGAAGCCAATCGCTCCCGGAGAGAAGGTCGGGGTTGTGCTCCGTCCCGATCAAGGAGAGGTAAAGGTGTACGATCACCATGAACTGCAGCGTGTTGTTCTTGAGCGTTTTCAGGAGAAAGTATCCTTTGCCGGCGCGAACAAGCATCTGCAATTCGCCTACGACGTGGAAGCGACAGTCGCCGAACCGGACTATCCGACCCCGACGTCCGGCGCATATGCGGCGTACGGCTGGGATCGGGAACAAATCCAACTGGTGGAACAAATGGCTTCCAACGGCGCCGAACCGATCCGTTCGCTCGGCCACGACGGGCCGCTGGCGGCAATCTCCAAAGAACGTCAAAACATAGCAGACTTCATCAAGGAAAGTGTCGCCGTGGTCACCAACCCGGCCATCGACCGCGACCGCGAAATGGAACACTTCTCAACCCGGGTCATACTGGGAGCGCGTGCACCACTGGCAGCCAAAGAGGAAAGTGTCAAACGGATCGAGCTGCCTTCGCCGCTCTTGTTTGAGGGACAGTCCCTGCAGCAGGCAGCCCGCGAGCAGGACACCCTGTCGCTGGAGCAAGTCGTATTGGCCTTTAATGATCATCCGTCCAGTGTCACGGTCCTGTCGCTGCACTTTACCGAGCAGGAGGGGATCGTCGGCGGACTGGAGCGGTTGGCGAAAGACGCTGTGAAGGCGGTTGAAGGCGGAACGCGTCTGTTGGTCCTGGACGACTCCGACACACACCGTGAAGGACGCTACTGGATCGATCCGCACCTCGCCGTATCCAAGGTAGACAGAACGCTGAAGCAGTCGTTCAATGCGCACGGCAACCTGCGCCGCCAGTGCAGCATCATTCTGCGGTCCGGTGCAGTCCGCTCCCTGCACGATTTGGCAGTGGCACTTGGCTCCGGTGCAGACGCGGTCTCGCCTTATCTGATGTTTGCGACCGCCTTTGCCAAAGACGGGGTTGCATCAGTCGTCAACCTGTACTCGGCGTTGAACAAGGGACTGGAGAAAGTAATCTCCACGATCGGAATTCACGAACTGCGCGGGTATGGCCGTCTGTTCTCCTCCATCGGTCTGCGCACGGAAGTGGCCGATGTGCTAGGCATCGTCAACTTCTGCGGTTCCGAGCGGGCGGGCACTTCGTTTGCCGATTTGCAGGCGGACAGCATCAAGCGGCATGCTGACTTCCACGATGAGAAGGCCAGAGAGGCGAAGACATTCCACATCTTCCCCCGCCTGTGGAAGTTGATCGGACAGATTGCCGCCGGTGAAATCCCGTACGCCGATTATCGGACCAAACTGGAAGAGACGGAACAGACAAATCCCATATCCATCCGTCATCTCGCCGACATCGCTTTTGACAAGGCGGAAAAACAGGTGGACCCGGCATCGGTGGACCTTGGTGTAGGCGATCATTCCCTGCCATTTATCATCTCTTCGATGTCATTTGGTTCGCAGAATGAGACGGCATTCCGTGCCTATGCGGAAGCAGCCGACCAGCTCAACATGATCAGCATGAACGGTGAAGGCGGCGAGATCAAAGACATGCTTGGCAAATACCCGCGCACCCGCGGGATGCAGGTAGCTTCCGGCCGTTTCGGGGTCAACGTGGAGTTGGCCAACTCCTCCTATCTCTTGGAAATCAAGATCGGCCAAGGGGCCAAGCCTGGTGAGGGCGGTCACCTGCCCGGTTCCAAAGTGACGGCCAAGATTGCCGCCGCACGGAATGCGACAATTGGTTCAGACCTGATTTCGCCGTCAAACAACCACGACATCTACTCCATTGAGGATTTGGCGCAGATGATCACGGAACTGAAGACGGCCAACCATCAGGCAAAAGTATGCGTTAAGGTACCGGTCGTCCCCAACATCGGCACGATTGCCGTCGGTATCGCCAAAGCGGGCGCCGACTTCATCACCTTGTCCGGCTTTGACGGCGGTACCGGGGCTGCACGTGTGCATGCCCTGCAGCACGTCGGCCTGCCGGCGGAAATCGGGGTGAAAGCGGCACACAACGCCCTTTTGGAAGCAGGACTGCGCGACAAAGTGGAGCTGTGGGCGGACGGCGGAGTGAAGAGCGCTGCCGACGTCGCCAAGCTGATGATGCTCGGTGCCAACCGGGTCGGCTTTGGAACACTGGCCATGATCGCTGTCGGCTGTACCACCTGCCGCGGCTGTCATCTGGATACGTGCCACGTGGGAATTGCGACGCAAATCGATTCGCTGGAAGAAGCTCAAGAGAAAGGCCTGCGCCGCTTCGTACCTCGGCAGTTCGATCTGGCTGTACAGGGACTGAAAAACTTCTTTACCATGTTTGGTGAGGAACTGCGCCAGATTACAGCGGCATTGGGTCTGACGCGGGCCCAGGATCTCGTCGGCCGCTCCGACCTGCTGGTGCAGACGCGCTGCCTGGAGAAGATGGACTTGTCAGCCCTGCTGGCTGTACACCCGCTGTACACGCCTGAAGCGGTAATCAGTCCGATAACCAGGGAGAAACAGCGTGTGCTGGTAACAGCGGGGGCGGCAGCGGAATCCTCCGACGACTACTTCAGTGCCGACAGGCCGATTCAAGAGACCTTCAGCGGCGTACTCTCCGGAGAACGTGTACTGGGCAGCCGCTGGTCGGGCGCACGTGTGAAGAATCATCTGGACGGAAGCTACACATCGCTCCCCGAGGTGACACTCACCTTTACCGGTGGCAGTGTGCCCGGCAATGGTCTGGCGGCATACAACGCCCAAGGCGTGAACATCCGCGTGCAGGGAGGTGCCCAGGACGGGGTCGGCAAGACCAGTTTCGGCGGCCGCGTATCCATTCTCAAGGAGAAAGGATTAAACGGCGTCTACATCAACGGGTCTGTCGGCAAGAGCTTCTGCTATGGGGCACAGAAAGGTACGTTTATCGTACAGGGCAACGCGGACTCCCGCGCCTGCATTCGCCTCTCCGGTGCAGATGTGGTGTTTGGCGGTGAGATTACCGAACCACTGCGCGACGATCTGGGAGGCATTGCCGCCCGAGCCAACATCAAAGGATTTGCCTTTGAATACATGACCAACGGCCGGGCTGTCGTGCTGGGCGATCCCGGTCCCTGGATGTGCGCCGGCATGACAGGCGGTGTCGTCTATGTACGCATGCAGCCTGAGCTGGGCTTCGACAAGGAGGCATTGCGGAGACGCATCGCCAAGGGGGCCAAAGTCTCCCTGCTCAATCTGGATGAAAAGGGCATCGCTGATGTGCGCGAACTGCTCAATGCTTACAAAGCAGAGCTGCTGGCAACCGAGCAGTACGAAACAGCGGGACGAATCCAGAAACTGATCGACGATCCGGCGGCTCACTTTATCATGATTTCTCCAACCAAAGAGCAGGCAGATCCTTCCGTATCCACCGAGTAACACGGCCTGTATCCGGACACAACCCATTCACCATCATCTTCACGAAGAAAAGGGAGCTGTCCCGCAGTTGTTAGACTTTGGGACAGCTCCCTTTTTCTATGCAAACAGCCAAAAGCCCTCATAGACAATGTGGCCCAAAGGGGCCAAATGTCCTGCTCGCTGCTGCCTGGCCAGCAGGGATGCACGATTGTCCGCTGACGGCGCTCCTCTGTGCACCGTGGTAGACAAAGGGTGTCTGGATAGAGGAGGCGGCCATTTTCCTCTTCTCAACCTTCCCGGTAGATCTACGCTGCAAGTTTATAAATCGCCAAAGTCACCGAAGTCAAACCCGCCGTCTCCACCATCAAAGAAACCGCCGTCATCTCCCTCGTCTCCACCTGACAGATCGTCGGCACCCAGCATCTCATCTGCACCTTCCATCATCTCACCCAAGAGCAGACCGCCCATCAATCCTGCGGCCATCCCCCCGATCATGCCGCTCATCCCGCTGTGGCCCTTGTATGCCTTATGCCCTTTCGGAGCGTAACCGGCCAGCGAGACATACGGAATGGACTGGGGATTGTTGGCATAGCTCTCGATCTTCTCTTGCAGATAGCGGGCCAGTTCCTGCTCCATGCCCTCCCGCAGCAAATCGTGCGGCACTGTCAATTCTACCTTGCGCTCCACTTCGCGACCAAAAAAGCCAGCCGCCAAATCCAGTTCCATCAGCAGCCGCAGTTGATCCGGCGCATCGAAGAAAATCACTTCCAGCTCTTTTAGCGGGATGCCGATCGGTCGAACCGGCGCAAAGGAGAACTCCTGGCCATATGGCGTCAGCTTGCCGGAATCCGGCTTTTGTCGCAGATCAAGCCGTTCCAGAGCCTCAAACACCTTTTCAATGTGTCGCGGCGGCAGCAGCGCGACATGATCCTGGTCAGTCGGGTCCAATGCCTGCTCCACATCCAGCCTGGTATTCAGGAAGTACTGCACGGCATGCGAGGACACCGCAAGATCGGTCGGCAGCGTGAATTGGAACGGCACTTCCTGAACAAACGGTTTCGCTTTGACCACAAACTTGCTCAGTACCGGAATCGCCTGTACCGGCCGGGTGATCGCGCTGCCTTTGACGTAGGCACGCATCATCAGCAGCACTTGCAAGTCGTGAATCCGCTGTTCCACCTCTCCCCCTTCAATGCGGATGGAGCCAGTCATGGTCTCGCCCAACCGCCATTGGTCACGGTCAAGCTGCAGATCCACCGTCGCCGCTCCGATTCCCAATTTGGCCATCAGTTTTTTCAGCATTTCCTTCCCCTCACTTCACCAGTAGTTCATTCTCTCCTTCATTTTATCTGAATGAAGAGAACCAGTCATGAACAAAGAGCGGGCTCGCAGCAAGCCCTTTTTCCTTCGGGTATACGAACCAGTCGGAACAAACGTTTCACAAGACGCTGCCATTCAGCCCGAGGAAGCCGATTCCCCTGACCCGGTCTCTCCCTTTAGCGGTTTTCGCCACAAACTGTAGGCAACCCACGCCGCATTCAGAAAGAGAAATCCGCTGGTAACCAAAAACACGCCGCTCAAGCTGACGTAACCCGCGACCAGTCCGCCCATCGTGGGGCCCAGCATGCTTCCTGCACAGACAAATGCATTGTTGTACCCGTACACCCGGCTGATCATCTGCGGTGGGGCGGCACGCCGCAGCAGGGCGTTTACGGCCGGCAGCAACCCGCCCAGGCATAACCCCAGCAAAAATCTGAGCACCACCAACTGCCACACCGTCGTCACCATCGCCTGCGGAATAAAGATCAACGCTGCCGCGATCAGACAGATCAGCAGCACCTTGTGTGAACCGTAGCGGTCTCCCAGGCGGCCCAGGCTGGGGGCGGCCATTACGTTGGCCAGCCCCATCGCTGCCGCTACCAATCCGGTATAGAACGCAACCCGCTCGTCCGTACCAAGCAAACTCTGCACGTAGATCGGCAGTACCGGGATAATGCTGAACAAGGCAAATTGGATCATGACGGTGACCAAGAACAAGGCCGGCAGCGGCTGGGTGGAAAAAATCAGCCGCGCATCCTCTCGAAAACTGATCTTTTGGCGGACAGGGGGCGGTGTGAAGTTCTCCTTCACCGTGACGGTAACCAGCACGGTGGCAAGAAAGATCAGCAGACCGGTACAGCTAAAGATCAGGCGAAAGCCGATATAATCCGCCAAGAGTCCACCAAAAAACGGTCCCATGATTCCTCCCGCCACGGCGGAAGACTGCAGCATCCCCTGCGCCCAACCGGCTTGTTCACGCGGCGCGCTGGACGCGACCAGGGCGGTGCTGGCCGGAATAATGCCGCCAACCGTCCCGTTCAACAGGCGAAGACCCAACAGCTGCCAGATGCTGCCGACAAATCCGGTCAAGGTGATGATCACCGACATCGAAAATCCCGAACGCAAGATCATGATCTTGCGCCCGTATTTGTCAGCCAAGCTCCCCCAAATGGGAGAGACCAACCCCGCAGTCAAAAAGTTGGCCCCGAAGACAATCCCTGCCCATGCCGTTACCTCGTGAGGATCGCTGATGCCCAATTCACTTTGGATAAAAAGCGGAAGAAAGGGCATGATCATGCTCATCGCCATCATCACGATAAACATCGCAAAGCACAGCACGTACAGGTTGCGTTTCCAACTTTCCAAGACGCATCAACTCCTCATCAATGACAGCCAAAAGCTGCCGACAGACGAAGTGCAGGTTACGCGTGCATGCCGAGACCCGCAGAAGAGCCGAAATCCTGAACATTCCACAACTTGCAATACACCTGCCCCTTTTCCAGCAATTCCTCGTGCGTGCCTGTCTCGACAATCTTTCCGTCCTTCATCACGACGATCTTGTCCGCATGGGTAATCGTCGAAAGGCGGTGGGCCACGATGATCGTCGTCCGTCCTTTGGCCAGCTTGGCCAGGGACTCCTGAATCATCTGTTCTGACTCCAGATCAAGCGCGGATGTCGCTTCATCAAGGATCAGAATGCCCGGATCTTTCAGAAAGACGCGAGCAATCGCGATCCGCTGCTTTTGCCCGCCTGACAGCTTGACGCCGCGCTCACCCAGTTCGGTGTCGTAACCTTCCGGCAATTCCGTGATAAACCGGTGAGCGTTGGCCGCTTTGGCCGCAGCTATCAACTCCTCCTCCGAGGCATCAGGCTTGCCCATCAAGATATTCATCCGCGCCGACTCACTAAACAGGATGTTGTCCTGCAAGACCATGCCGATATGACTGCGCAGATTTTGCTGCTGGACGTCGCGGATATCCACACCATCGATGAGAATCCTCCCTTCACTCACGTCCCAAAACCGGGGAAGCAGGCTGATCAGCGAGGATTTCCCCCCGCCCGACATGCCGACAATGGCTACCGTCTCTCCAGGCTGAATGGTCAAATTGATGCCGTGCAATACATATTCCCCTTCATTCCGGTAGCGAAACGAAACATTTTCAAAGCGAATCTCGCCGCAGATTCGTCCCGTGCGCGGATCGACCGGCAGCGTACCGGCGTTTGGCTTGTCGACGATGTCATACTGCTCGTCGATAAACTCGAACATCCGGTCCATTGAGGCGATAGCCTGGGTAAGCGTGGTGGAGGCGTTGACCAGGCGCCGCAGTGGCGTGTAGAGCTTCTCCAGGTAGACGTAGAAGGCGATCAGGGTGCCGATCGTCAAATCTCCCTGGATCACTTCATAACCGGCATAGCCGATTACCAGCAAGGGGGCAATGTCCGTAATCGAATTGACAGCCGCAAAGGTATAAGCATTCCAACTCGTATGGGTGAGCGCTTTTTTCAAAAAATGGCCGTTTTCCCTGGAAAACCGCTTTTCCTCGTGCTTCTCCAGGGCAAAACTGCGAATGATCGGAATTCCGCTCACCCGTTCGTGCAGGTGGCTCTGCAGTTTGGCCAGGGCCGCCGAACGCTCCCTGGTCAGCTGCCGCAGCCGCTTGTAAAAAAACTTGACCGAGACCCCGTAGAGCGGAAACACGATCAACGAGACCAGTGTGAGCAGCGGATCCATGTAAAACATGATGCTGATCGTAAGACCAATCGTAATCATGTCCAGCCAGATGTTCATCAGGCCGGTTTCGATAAAGCTTTTGGTCGACTCCACATCGTTGATCACGCGAGCGATCACTTCGCCAACCTTGTGATCGTTGTAATAGCGCATGGACAGTCGCTGCAGGTGGGCGAACAAGTGGTTGCGGATGTCAAACAGGATACGGCTCGACACCCATTGGGCAAAGTATTGGCGATAGTACTCCACCGGCGCCCGCACGACAGTAAAGACAAAAAACGCCGCCGCCATCAGCCAGACCAACTGCTGCAGTTTCTCCTCCCGCGGGAGCGGACCGGGCAGCAGATCATCAATCACGTATTTCAGTAAAAGCGGCATCAACAATGGGATTCCGAACTTGATCACACCGATAAACACCGTCAGCAATATCTTTCCGGAGTACGGTTTGACAAATGTCAAGTAACGTCTGACGCTGCTCATCTTCCTCCTCACTCTCTTTTCGGTTCTGCACCGTTTGTTCATTCGGACTTTTCATATTGTACACCTTTCCCCGTTCTTTGTCTTGCGCAGCAGCAAACGTGCGGTCACGTCGGTACGCCCATTTCCATCCATTTGGCAGGTGGCCGTACTGTGAACAGAAAAATCCTTCTCCCGCATCGGGAGAAGGACTTATTCAACATCGTCACGCACAAGTTGATAGCGCTCGTACCAGCGTTGAACAAAACCGTTTTGAAATGGTCCGCGACGGGCATCGATCCACTCGATTACCTCTTTAAGGGCATGCTGCACCCGCTGGATCACCTGTGGCGGATAGTTCATTTGCCGGGAATGGAGAGCGAATTCTTCTTCATCGAGAATGGTGTAGGTCATATCGGGGTACACCTTGACGTCCAGGTCGTAATCGATGTAACTCAGCAAATTGCCTTTCAAGCTGAACGGCGACCCGATGTTGCAGTAGTAGTAGATGCCGTCCTCCCGGATCATGGCGATCGTGTTGAACCACTGGCCCCGGCCAAACGTGCAAATCGCCGGTTCCCGCGTCCGCCACTCCCGCCCGTCTGCTTCGGTCACTTTTACCCGATCATTGCCACCGATGATCACCGCATCACTGGTGTGGATCAACGTAGTCTTGTCCCAGGATCGGTGAAGGGAATGGTCGTGTTTGTAGCTTTCGATGCGAATGTTTGTGCCTGGAGCTGGCGACATGACTCTCCCCTTTCTTCTCTTCTTTATGTGGAGGGAACGCGCCATCCAATTCGTCCCAATGGCTGCTGCATCATGCATAAAGACGTCTACGAAGAGAGTTTTTTGGAAAGTGTAACATACTTTTGCAGTTCGTAGCCAAGCGAATTGTAAAACGGCAGAACCTTGGTATTGTCCTGGTTCACCATGATCAAAACCTGATTGACCCCTCTTTGCCGGAAGCGGTTCTCGATCGCTTCAACCAGGCGGCGCCCAATACCGCATCCCTGCTTTGCGGGATGCACCGCCAAGCGGTAAAAGTAGGCCCGCGTACCGTCGATCGTCCCGACAACAACTCCTACGACCTCTCCATCCTCCTCCGCCACCATGACCAGTTCACTGTCCCATGCCAACTGTTTGGCAAGTGCGTCGAGCGACTCAGACTCTGTCTTCTCCAGACCAGTCTCTTGCCAAATCCGGGTGATGGCAGCGTAGTCTCCGAGGCGAAACGAACGAATAACCATAGTCGGCCTCCCTTAGATGGCTTCTCTCTTTAATATTCTATTTTACACTACTGTTCCTCGTTTGTCTTGACGCCCGGTTCGTCCCTGTTCAGCTCAGCAGGGAAAGACCGCCATCCACGATCAGCGTCTGGCCGCGAATCATCCACGCCTTGTCGGAAAGAAGGAACATCACCGCATTGCTCAGATCTTCCGGTGTGACGATCCGGCCAGCGGGCGTTCGCTCGGCAGCATCCCGCAAAAGCTCGTCCCGGTTGGGGAAATGTTTCAGCGCATCGGTATCGACAGCCCCTCCAGATACGGCGTTGACGACGATGTTGTATGGAGCAAGTTCAACTGCCAGATACCGGGTCAGTGCTTCCAGTGCTGCCTTGGATACACCTACGGCGGTGTAGTTGTCCAGGACGCGAATGGAACCGAGACTGGAGATGCTGACGATCTTTCCGCCTTCCCCGCTCTTCATCATCAGTTTGGCAGCCTCCTGAGCGCAAAACAGCAGCGCCTTGCTGTTGATGTCCATGGTCCAGTCCCAGTGGCTTTCTTCCAGTTCCATCAACGGTCTGAGTACACCTGATGCGGCATTATTAACAAGTATGTCCAGCCTGCCAAAAGTATTGTCGATTTCCGCAAACATCTCTTTGATTTTGTTGACATCACCTACGTTGGCCTTTACCAGAAGCACGCGCGCACCCTTGGCCTCCAGTTCGGCAGCCGCCTCTTTGGCCGCCGTCCGGTTCCGCAGAAAGTTAATCACCAGATCGTAGCCCTGTTCAGCCAAATCGCGGGCAATCACTCGGCCGATGCCGCGGGAACCGCCCGTAACCAACGCTACTTTTCTCTCCCCACTCATATGCAATCCCTCCGCTTGTCATCCGTTCTCGTAATGGTGGTGCCAAGACAAATCCTGTTCCATTATACCCTCCTTTTTGATGACTCGCCAGAAAACGGTTCCCGTAAACCCCAAAAGATTCTGCCCGATCGGCAGTCTCCCTGCATGTACAGCCGGCGCTCTGCTTATACTAGGCAAGTAGTGCCTTTTGGACAAGATTGCAGGAAAAGGGGGAGAGCGTATGTACGTCGGGCGTGAGTTTTCCGAGCTGACCATGACACCAATCGAACAGTGGGAAATGAACGAACTCCTTTACTTTCATCATGCCATGTCAGAATTGGCTGCCTACCTCAATGCCGAGGGCGTCTCCATTCACAGCAAAATCATCCATGAGCTGGAATCAAGGGGACCGGTGGGGGACAAAGGAGGCTGGGATCACGCTTCCCACCCCATCTACGATTGACTCGAACGAAGTTGCTCCCGTATTCCCCGCTTCGGGCTTGCTCCGCTTGGATGGTTGGCAAAGTCGTTGTGCGGAATATGGCCGCTCTCCACATTGAAACCGCTTGCTTTTTTCAGAAAAAACATTCATTTCATAAATGGTAAGAAATCTCTTTACAAACGGAAGGAAATTCCATACTCTATCAATACGGCAGTCACGCTGCACAAAACGAACGAAAGGAGGAGCGCCAAATGAATTTGAACCCTAGCATGGTTGGGACTAAACTCTCTTTTGCCATACACAATTTCATACGACAGCGCATCCTCCGCTTCCATCGTGCGCGTGCCGGATTTCATCCTGTTCTTTCCTGAATCAGCATGGTCCAAGCCGTGGGTTGCTGCGCTGTCAGCTTCTTACGGTTTTTTTGATCGCGTGAGGAATGCCCCCGCACCTCTCCCGGCAGGGCGTGCAGGCGTCAGGCACATCCTCTCAGAATGAGTCAGGAGAGGTTTTTGCGATGGGCACACCATACCGAACTTGCAGCTTGTTCAGCCGAACACAAGACCGTAGGATCACGCTTACGCTTCCACGGTCTTTTTCTATCCCATACAAGCTCTGGGAAAACATCCTTGGAAAGGAGGTGAACTGAACAATGGTGTTCCACTTTTTGTTTGTCACCATTAAAATTGAACGAACCAAAGCCACAACCGCACAGCAAATGGCCCGTTGGCAGCAGGAACAACTGCTGCGGCGGCGAGAAGAAGCTCATCAACTGGAAGCCGCACAGTTTCCGCAATTGTGGTAATCGGTACAACCGAACATGAGATTAAAGGACAATCATCCTATCATAAAGGAGGTATGTGGAATGGGCAACACAACACGTCGTCAACGGATGAAACTGGTAGGGGTAAAGGTGCTGGAAGGAACCTGACTGCTCCACCGGTCGATCAGGAAGGACTTGATGACGGACATACATGATTCAGGATAAAACCGGGAATCATCGTGTAAAAACAAGCGGCCACAGCCACCCGCGGGATTCCGTGGCCGCTTTTATTCGTAGAGTCGATGCCCGAAGAGCGGTCTTTCGCGATGTCAGGGCTTCATTTCGGACAGGTGCTGAATAATCCTGTTGTGTGCTTTGGAAAACGCATACTCTTTCCACTCTTCCGGAAGGACAAAGCGTGCGGACTCCACCGTCAGTTCTCCCTCCAGCCACTCACAGACGAAGACGTGCAGATTCCACTGCAGATGGGAAAAGGTATGCTGAACCTGAGGCAGTTGGTCTACAACCGAGACAGAGAGTCCAAACCTCTTCTCCACCTCATCTTCAAGCTGTTCTGCGTGCGTTAGCCGACGATCCGGCTCGAACATCGGAAACTCCCACAGACCGGCGAGCAGCCCTTCTTCCGGCCGCTTGTTAATCATCCACTGCTCCCCCCGCCGGATCACCGCTACCAACAGTTCGACCGGACGCGGCGGTTTTGCCTTGCCCTTTACCGGCAGCATCTCCTGGACGCCTTCCTTTCTGGCCAGACAATAATCAAACACGGGACAGGTCAGGCATTGAGGGGTGCGCGGCAGACAGACCAGAGCGCCCAATTCCATCAGCGCCTGGTTAAAATCGCCTGCCCGCTCCGGGGGAATCGTCTGCCGAACCAGCTGCTCAAACTTTTTGCGGGTGGCCGGTTTGGCGATATCGTCATCCATCAACAGGAGGCGGGAAAACACACGCATGACATTGCCGTCCACGGCCGGTACCGGCTTGTCATAGGCAATGCTTAAAATCGCTCCCGCTGTATAAGGACCAATTCCTTTTAACTTGGCAATCTGTTCCGGCGTATCGGGAATTCTGCCGCCATAGGTTTCTTTCACCTCTCGTGCCGCTGCCTGCAGATTTCGCGCTCGCGAATAGTAGCCAAGCCCTTCCCACGCTTTTAACACTTCTTCTTCGGGAGCTTCGGCCAACGCTTCCACCGTGGGAAACCTGGCCATGAAGTTCTCGTAGTAGGGCTTTACCGTTTCGACCCGCGTCTGCTGCAGCATAACCTCCGACACCCAGATGCGATAGGGGTCCCGGTTGATCCGCCACGGCAGATCGCGCTTCTGCTGATCATACCAGGCTAAAAGATCGCGATGGAAACCGAATACTTCAAACTCATCCGGAAGCCGGTAACACGGATTGGCTTTTCCCATCTGTCAGCTCTTCCCCCCATCACCTGGCGCGAGGGGGCAAAACGCCCAGACGTGCATCTTCTCCAACCCGCCAACCAGGTATCTGGCCAATTCCTGATCCCGGGTGCGCCACTCTTTGATTTCCCGGTACACCGCTTCATCGGGAACCTCAAAACTTTCCACGAACAGGCACGGCTGATCCAGCCCTTCATAAAAGCGCCAGGAGTTCCCACCTCTGGCTGCCACCTGATCGGGCACGTCGGTCATCTTTTTCAGATACTGCTCCCGCAGTTCGGCCTTTACTTTATACTCGATGAACACCATCAGCATGGTTCTCCCTCCCTTTGGCTGCGGCACCTCTCTCATCTTACCCAAAGCAGGCGGGCATGGACAAGACATGATGTCCCGTCCGGACAGGCCCGGTTGCTTTTTTCTTCCGACAGCAGGAATTCGTCTCCAGAAAGCGATATAATAGACATTGTAGTGTTTGAAAGCGGGCTGTTTTTTTATCCGACATGTGGCAGATGGATCGGGCAGGCAGCGGATGCCCGATGGAAAGGGGAGACTTCATCGTGGATACCGCCACACATTTTGCCATGGGATTTGGGTTAGCAGGTCTGGCTCATCTTGATCCGCTCGTCGCCGCCTCACCCGGTCTGGCGGAAGCGGTCATGCTGGGTACGGTAATCGGGTCACAAGCACCTGACCTGGACGGCTTTACCCGGCTGCGCGGCAGTGCTGCGTACATTCGCCATCACCGCGGAGCCTCTCACTCCATTCCGGCCCTGTTTGTCTGGACGCTGACCACGTTTGCACTGGTGCAGACGATCACTCCGCAGGTTCATTGGCTTCACTTGCTTGGGTGGATCTTCCTTGCTGTCTTCCTGCACGTGTTTGTCGATCTGTTCAACTCATACGGCACGCAGGGTCTTTCCCCTTTCAGCAAAAAGTGGATTTCCTTCAACCTGATTTTTATCTTTGATCCCTTCATTTTCGCCCTGCACCTGATCGGATTTATGTTGTGGATGGCAGGAGCAGAGCCCGGACTGCTCTTTTTGACCATTTATCTGCTGCTCGCCGCCTATTACCTTGTCCGCTACAGGGCGCACAGGCGGGTTACGCAACTGGTCCGCCACACGTTGGGCATCAAAGGTGAATACACCATTATGCCCACGTTTTTCTGGAATCAATGGACGTTTATTGTCAGAACGCCAACCCACTGGTATGTCGGAGAGGTGAGCGGCGGCGAAGCGATCATTCTGGACACGTTTGTGCGGAAACCGGAGAGCGAACTGGTCGCGCTGGCCAAGCAGGATGCAAAAGTACAGGCCTTTCTCTCCTTTACCAGCTATGCGCACGTAGAAGTGCGGGAGCAGCGCTTCGGGTATGAGGTCAGATGGTTCGACTTGCGCTATCGGACCAGATACTATGGCAAGAGTCATTACATGTTCGTCGCTGTTGTCTGTCTCGACAAACAGTACCAAAAACTCGATTCGTTTGTCGGATGGGTCCATCGCGGTGAAGAACAATTGGCCAAAAAACTGAATCCCGACAAAGGAATGCAGATCAACTGAAAAACGCCCGGGCTTCTGTGGTGCCCGGGCGTACCTGATTGCCTTCTCCTCTCTAAAATGGCCGGTTACCTGCGGTTGACCGCAGCCGGTTCGACGTGTACATAAACCCGCTGAATGTTCTCATAACCCAACAGTTTCTGTTCCACCCATTCGGTTAGGCGGTGGCTTTCCACCACGTTCAGGTGATGGTCGACACCAATGGTCACGTCCACGTGTACGACGCTGCCGTGGTAGCGGGCTCGCAGGTCAATAATTTCCCGCACGCCCTCCACCTGTTCAATCCGCTCGGCAATCTGGTTCAGCTTCTCCTCCTTAAATCCGTCCATCAACGAGTGGATCGCTTCTGCGCCTACCTCCCAGGCTGTTTTGAGTATCACTCCGGATACGAGCAGGGCGACGACCGGATCCAGCCAACCGATTCCCCCCTGGGCAGCGATGATTCCGACTGCCGCTCCGCAGCTCACCAGCGCGTCAGAACGGTTGTCATAAGCGGCGGCCAGAACGGCCAAGTTGTTGGTCTTCTCCGCGATGGAACGGTTGATCCGGTACACCACGTACATCATCAGGGCACTGCCGACGGCTGCGTAAATCGCCAGCGGATGAGGCGGTTCCACTGTTTGGGCGGAGATGAGCAGTCGGAGCGTTCCAAGCAGCAGATCGACGCCCACATATGCCATAAGTAAGGCGGCAACCAGCGCTGCCGCCGTTTCCGCGCGGAAATGCCCATAACGATGGTCGTTGTCAGCCGGTTTCCCGGCGACCATCAAACCAATCAGAATGGCTAGGGAAGCAAGGACGTCTGAGGCGCTGTTCCAGCCGTCGGCGACCAGCGCCCGCGATGCGGCGTACCAACCGAAGCCAAGCTTTGCACAGCCCAACAGCCCGTACACGGCAATGCTGATGAGGACACCCCGCTTCCCCTGTTTTAATCGCTCCTCAACGAACTGACGACCTTCCATCCGATTCCTGCCTCCTGCCGCTCCATCTTTCGCGCGCCTGCATGCAAAACTCTTTACTCTATCATCGTAAAAAGCAAACAGTGTGTTAGTCCAGAGAAACGTTTTTGTAACCGGTCAGGTTTGGAGGGCCGAGGAAAGAAAGTTGCCGGGAGTCAAAGCTGTTCGTTTTGTCCCTGCACTCCTCCAGGGCCGAACACAGGCAATCGGGTGGGAAACATTTTCGTTTTTGCGGAAAAAGAGTCATATCCTCGCGTTGACAGCAATGTGAGGCCGCGGTATTATGGGTATAACCAATATTAACAGTGTTCATTTAAATAACAACGTTTATAATGTAAACACCGTTCATAAGGAGGGAGCGCCTTGCATGTCCAGCGCAGACCGGCGTCAACGAGAGATTGAGGAGATCAAGAAAAAAATTATTGATGCGGCGACCGAATTGTTTATCGATGAAGGCTATGCGCACGTTTCAATCAGAAAGATCGCGCAGAAAATCGAATACTCGCCTACGACCATTTACAACTACTTTCGCGACAAGGAAGCGATTTTGCACCATCTCTTAAAGCAGGGGTACGCCTTGTTCCTGCGTTACCTGCACGCCGCGGAAAGCGAGGCGGCCAATCGGGGCGGCGACATCGTTCATCAGCTGCGGGCTGTGATGCGAGCCTATACACGCTTTGGACTGGAGCACTCCGACTACTACAAACTGATCTTCATCGAGGACCTGGAGCGGCGACAGCCGTTTGAAGACTGCGAGAGCGACCGGCGCAAGGGGTTCCAACTCCTGGCCAGACTGGTTGAGCAGGCGGTTGCGGAACGGGGAGCTCACGAGGCCGACCCGCAGCAGATCAGCCAGATCTTATGGGCCGCCATCCACGGAATTACCTCCTTGTTGGTAACATTTGACGATTTCCCCTGGGCCGATGACCGTGAGAGATTGGTCGATACGCTGATCGAAACGCAGATACGGGGAGTGTTCGGGAGTGCAGCCCGGACACAAAACGATGAAGCGGAGGGAATAAGATGAAGCAAGCGGGCAAGCATTACACTTTCTGGTTTTGGATAGTCGCTAGTTTCTCTTTCCTGACAGGCGGCTATTTCATCGCGGTTTACAGCTTCTCTGGCCAACCGTCGCCAATGATCGCAACCAAACTGTCGCTGGGGGAAGTTCTCGATCAGACGTGGTATCTTTTCTTGTACATTCACGTATTTTGTTCCTCGCTTGCCATCTTAACGGGCCCCTTGCAGTTTGTCGGCAGACTGCGCACGCGCCTTCCCCGGCTGCATCGTCGCTTGGGGCTGTTGTACATGCTCGGTGTCGGAACAGGCGGCTTGTCCGGACTCTATCTCTCCTTCTTCGCCACTGGCGGATGGTTAGCAGCCACCGGTTTCGCCTCCCTGTCCCTGCTCTGGCTGTGGACAGCTTGGCAGGGAATGCAGCACATCCGCTCTGCCAGCATCCAGGATCACCGCAAGTGGATGATCCGCAATTTTTCGCTTACCTGTGCCGCCATCACCCTGCGCGTCTATTTGCCCTTGTCCATGATCATCTTTGGTTTGGCTGCTTATGAAACCTACTACGCCTGGATTGCCTGGCTGTGCTGGGTGCCCAATCTGTGCGCGGCCGAATGGTACATCCGCCGAAGGTTCGCTACCAATAGGATGGAGGTTCACTTATAATAGGAATTACCTATTGCAATTATAATATACATAGATTTTACTTATATGCACTTCGCCGCTTACAATGTAGTCAGACCAAATGATGGAGGCGAGGCAGATGGCACAGGATTCAACCAATCAGTGGAACGCCCAACTATACGATACCAAGATGGGCTTTGTCTCAGAGTTGGGGAAGGGAGTGCTTGAACTTCTCGCTCCCCGGCCGGGTGGTCGGTTCGTCGCCGAACTGAAAAGAAAGGAGGAGCGGAGTTGAGCCAGTTTGCACAAACACCACAACCGCCGTATTATGCGGTCATCTTTACCTCACAGCGAACTGAAGGAGACAACGGATACGAGCAGATGGCAGCAGATGCTCTCCCTCGTCCGGCAGCAGCCTGGTTTTCTCAGGGCGGAAAGCGCGAGTTCCCCAAAAGGTGAATCCTTCCAGGAAATTTGTTCAACAGATAGACAAAACTAGTGACCCAATCGGGTCATGACTTCTCCTCCCTCACCCTTTATACTCAGGGTGATGTGCCGCCAGATGCACATCGTAAGGAGGAACTCATCATGACCAATCATCTTTCAGGACACACAACCGGGCCAGGCGGCGAGCAATCAAAAGCAAACCCGCTGTATGCAGCCGTTTGGCGCTGGCACTTCTACGCGGGTATCATCTTTGCGCCGCTTATTGTTCTGCTGGCTGTGACAGGAGCGATTTACCTGTTTAAACCGCAAATCGAAGAGCGGATGTATGCCGATTTCTACTACATTGAAGCAGGACGAGAGCAGATGGCGCCATCCATGCAGATAGCCGCCGTCCAGAATGCGTATCCGGACGCGGAAATCACCAGCTACAAGCCCAGTTTTGCCGCAAACCGGACGGCTGAGGTCGGGGTTGTGGACGGCGACCGCTCGCTTACGGTATTTGTAAACCCCTACGACGGCCGGATTGTGGGCGAACTGCCGGATGAGGAGCGGTTCATGGGCAAGATTGAGAAGCTGCACGGGGAACTAATGATCGGCACAGCGGGGGACCGCCTGGTGGAACTGGCCGCCTGTTGGGCGATGATCCTGCTGATTACCGGCATCTATCTCTGGTGGCCGCGCGAACGAAAATCACTGCATGGAACGCTGATACCGCGGCTCCATAGGGGAAAGCGCACGTTTTGGCGCGACCTGCATGCTGTGACAGCCTTCTGGCTGTCAGCGTTGATCGCCCTGCTGATCTTGACCGGTCTGCCCTGGTCAGGTCTCTTGGGTGAAAAGATCAACCAGTTGGCCACGGCAACCAACACCGGATATCCTTCCTATGCTTTTGCCTGGGGACCGAAACCGGAATCTGCAGTCCCGACCAAGGAGATAGCTGACGTACCTTGGGCCAGCGAACAGTTACCCGTACCTGATTCCACCGCCGGCCACAAGCGGCTGTCAATCGAAGAGGTCATCCGGATCGCCGAGGAAAGCGATGTTTTTCCCGGCTATACCATCAGCTTCCCGAAAGGGGAGAAGGGGGTGTTCACCGTATCGGTGTCGCCGGACAAACCTGAGGACCAGGCAACCCTGCACATCGACCAGTACAATGGCAGCGTACTGGCTGACCGCCGCTTTGCCGATTACGGCGTGCTGGCCAAGGCGATTTCCATTGGCATCGCCTTGCACGAAGGCCATTATTTCGGTTTGTTGAACCAACTGATCGGCCTGTTTACGTGTCTGGGACTCATCGCCATTGTCATCAGCGGCGTCATCATGTGGTGGAAGAGAAAACCCCCCGGCAGACTGGGTGCACCGGTCGTTCCGAAAAACTACCGCTTGGTCAGAGGGGTGTTTCTGTTGGTGATCATCCTCGGCACCCTGTTCCCGCTGGTGGGCATCTCGCTGATCACAGCGCTTCTGCTCGACTACTATGTGATCAGAAGATTTCCTGCCATCAAACAGTGGATCGGATGAACCGGTACGCCTATTCCTGGTGACGGCATCCTTACGCAAAGGCTCGACTCGTGCCAGTACCAGCAAAGATGTCAGCATGAGAAAAAGCACCGCGGCATTCGCGCGGTGCTTCTGCGTTTCCTCTCTTAGCGAGCCGCTTCGTAGCGCTTGCTCACTTCGTCCCAGTTGACCACGTTCCAGAAAGCGTTGATGTAGTCGGGACGCTTGTTTTGATACTTCAGGTAGTATGCGTGCTCCCATACGTCCAGGCCAAGAATCGGGGTTTTGCCCTCCATCAGCGGGCTGTCCTGGTTCGGCGTGGAGGTTACGGCCAGCTTGCCGTTGTCAACTACCAGCCAGGCCCAGCCGGAACCAAAACGGGTAGCAGCCGCTTTGGTGAACTCGGCTTTGAAATTGTCAAAGCTGCCGAATGCGGCGTTGATGGCGTCTGCCAGTGCGCCGCTCGGAGCGCCGCCACCGTTCGGGCTGAGGATTTCCCAGAACAGGCTGTGGTTGGCGTGACCGCCGCCATTGTTGCGTACAGCGGTACGAATCGCTTCCGGCACTGCGTCCAGGTTGCTGATCAGCTCTTCGATCGACTTGGCCTGCAGATCAGCATGACCTTCCAGAGCAGCATTCAGGTTGTTCACGTATGTGGCATGGTGCCGATCGTGGTGGATTTCCATGGTTTGGGCATCAATGTGTGGTTCGAGCGCATCAAACGCGTAAGGTAGTGGCGGGAGTTGATGAGCCATGTCAATTCCTCCTTGATAATATGTAATGTAGCCTTTCGTTTGCACCTCATATTATAAACCAATCGGCAAACTATCACAACAAACTAGTTGTAAAAGTATTGAAAAGAAAAAGTTTATCGCGGTGTGTCTTCCTTGTTGCTGTACACAACGTCCATAGTGTTGCCCATTTCATCGCCACCCATTCGTTGCTGCCAAGCTGGTCCCCACTTCCTGCCTGATCCTTCACTGACAGTCATGGAACGCACCGACGTGAAAAAAGCGCCTGCTCCTTCGGGGGAAGGAACCGGTCGCTCGTTACTCAGTCGTCTTTTCCTCTCTTTTGCCTGATACGCAGGATCATGTTGTCAACCAACAGCCCGATTCCGGCACCGTAAAACGGCGCGGCAAACCGCACACCAGTCGGCAGGGTGTCCAGATAGACGACAACAACCCCGACAATAAAGCCGATCATCGTATAGCGCAACCGCGTAGGGCCCATCGTTTTGCCTCCCGATTATTTCGGAAACTTGTTTGGCAGCTTCATGTTTTTCATGTTGCGGGTCATCTGCTTCAACTGTTTCTGGTTCAGGTTCATGCCCATTGAACGCGCCATTGCCTGAATCTGTTTCTCATCCATTTGCATGTTGCTCAATTGCTTGCGAAGGTAGTACGTCCCTCCGAAAAAGCCCGCCACCAGGCCAACGATCAAGGTCAAAATCGGGATAATCCAACTTAACATCCTTGTGCAACCACCCTCGTTTTAAAAAATAATCGTGTTCGCTGCGCTGCCGCTTTCACGCTCCTCGTTCATTGTACCACATTCAGCGTGACTGTCTATGTTGGTCCTTCATTCGTTTCTGCCGTAACGGGTAAGCGGCGTGTCAGTCTCTCCGGAGTAGTTTTCTTTCGCCGGAACGCTGACCAGTTCGTCTTCCGGAAAGCGGTAAGCGGTCAGACTGCCTCCAAATACGCAGCCCTGGTCAATGTTGATCGCCCCGTTTTTTCGCTCCGGCTGCGGGCGAGGATCGTGACCCCACACAATCGTCAGCGGACTTTTCTTGGCTGTTGTCCAGTCGCGGCGGATCGGCCGGCCATCTGCCGCGATGCCGGCCACATCGCCATACCGGCAGAAATTATGTACGGCGGGAGAATCTTTGCCGATGTACTCGTCGCGAATGCCGGCGTGTACAGCGACCGCTGCAGGCTTATCGGCAACAGTCAGCAGGATGTGCGAGGGAGCGGTCAGGAGCAGCAGGCGGCTCTCTTCGCGCAGTACCTGGGCGGCCCCGGGCCCGTGTTCCCGTTCGTAGGCAGCAAACTCCGCCTCCACCTTTTCGTCGCCGTGTTTCAGGCTCACCTGCCGGCCGTCCAGCCAGCGGGCGATTTTCCAGCCGTGATTGCTGTCGGTCATCTCCGCCACTCCCGCCCGAACATGGCGGATAAAAAACTGCAGCAGCTTGATGGACTGCGGTCCGCGGCTGGTTATGTCACCAAGCGACAGCAGGATGCGGCCGTGCGGATGACGGTAGAGACCGTCCTCAGGATTGCATCGGTAGCCCAACCTGTCCAGCAGAATGACAAACTCATCCCAACAGCCATGGATATCTCCGATCACATCCACCCCTCGGTCAGCCTTTAGCTGGATGGGACGACGACTGGTCCTGCTATTCTCTTTCATCCCACCCCTCCTTTCGTGCTGTTAGGTTACTAGCTTTCCCCGAGCGGAAAAAACGATGCCCCGCATTGGGTCAGATGAGGTTGTGCTTGTGAACGTAGATCGCAGCCTGGGTGCGATCTTCCACACCCAATTTGGACAAGATGTTGCTGACGTGCGTCTTTACCGTTTTGATGCCGATAATCAACTCGTCAGCGATCTCTTGATTGGACTTTCCCTGCCCGATCAGGCGCAGTACCTCCAGTTCGCGGGGGGTCAGTTGTTCGTGCGGGGCTGTCGGTTGCCCGTGACGAAAACGGGCCATAATCTTGCTTGCTACGCGGGATTCCAACACCGGCTCACCGTTGTAGGCAGCCCGGATTGCCCGGGCGATTTCCGAGGCGCGGGACGTTTTGAGCAGATAGCTAAACGCGCCAGCTTCAATCACCGGGTACACCTTTTCGTCATCGAGAAAACTGGTCAGCACAATCACTTTGCAGGTGGGACAAACTTCACGGACTCTGCGCGTCGCTTCCACCCCGCCGATCCCATCCATCACCAGATCCATCAGGATCACATCCGGTTTCAGTTCCCGGGCCAGCTTCACTCCTTCTTCACCGCTTGCCGCCTCGGCGACCAGTTCAATGTCCTTCTCCGTAGACAGATAGGCAGCCAGTCCCATGCGCACCATTTCGTGATCATCCACCAACATGACCCGAATCATCGCTCGTTTCTCCTTTCTTCCCCTTTTCTTCCGTCACCAAGGGAACGATGACTTCGATTTGTGTCCCTTTGCCTATGGCCGTGTATACGTCCAGCGTCCCTCCCAGTTCCGTTACGCGCTCCTGCATCGAGATCAGCCCGTAGGACGTCATTTTCTCCCCGTCCGGATCGAAGCCAACCCCATCGTCCGCTATGCGCAGCCGCACCTGTTCCTTGTTGAGAACGAACAGCTTCACTTCGATCTTCTTGGCTCGGGCATGGCGCAGGCTGTTCGAGAGCGCTTCCTGCAAGATCCGGAACAGATGATCCTCAATGCCGCTCGGCAGCTCCGGCATCTCTTCAATCTCCCAGGCAATATCCAACGGATGCTTCTGTTTTAGCTCCTCCAGCAGTTCCACGACCGCCTCGCGAAGGGATTTGTCCTGGAGGGTAGCGGGACGCAGGTGAAGCAGCAAAGCACGCATCTCTGCCTGGGCCGCTGCCGCCATCTCCTCCACCAGCTCAATCTGCTGTGCGGCACGCAGTGGATTGGTGTCAATCATCCGCTTGATCGCCGCCATGGACATCGCGATGGCAAACAACTGCTGGCTGACGGCATCGTGAAGTTCCCGGGCCAGCCGCTGCCGCTCTTCCAAAACAGCGGCTTGTCTCACCTGTTCACCCAGCGCTGCATTGTGGTTGGACAAGCGCTGCAGTGAGGCGACCTGTTCTTCCCACCTGGCGGCCAGACGGTTAAACTGCCAGCCGATTTCTCCCAACTCGTCGTCGCCCAACTCCGGCACCCGATAGGAAAGCTGACCGCGCTCCAAATTCATCGCGGCCTGCCGGAGGATGTTCATCCGCTTCTTGAGCAAATTGCCGATGACGTAACCGCTGACCATCCCGATCGCAGAAGCCAGCAATAAAGAAAACAGAAACAGGACGATGCAGGTCGTCCAGTCAATTACGGTGGGAAAGGCAAGCCCCAGATAGAGCTGAAGCCATGCACTGAGTGACCGTTCCTCCTGTAAAAGTTCAACGAGCAGCACATAGGCGGCAAACAGAACTGTGACGATAACGGCCGCCAACCCCCAGCCCTGCCTCACATATTGCCACTGGATACTGCTTAGTCTCTTTTGGCGATTCACGTGAGCCACCCCCTAGATGTACCGAACATCGACATCGCCAACGATCAGCGATACGATGATCTTCACCTTGCGAGTGGCTTTGTCGTAATCCTGTGCCTTCATCACGACCTGCCGATTGAGCCCTCCCTGGCGGTGGCCGAACACCTCCAGATCCCCAAGCGTCACCTCTGCCGCCACCGCAACAGACAGATCGATCGGCACGTAAATCGTCACATCGCCGATCCAACCGTTGACGATCAGGAAGGTCTCCTCTTCCGGAATCAACGCCCGGGACAGGTCAATCTTGACATCGCCGACACCGTGCCAAATGTGCAGGTCCCTGAGCTCAAAACGGCCGGAGGTCAGGTGAAAATCGCCAATCAGCGAGCTTCGTTTATCCCGGGCCGAGAACACCTGGCCCGGTTCAAACGGCGATTCGAAATACTGCCATTTGCCGTACCTCTGCTTCTGCTCCTGTTTGCCGCAGTCGTGGCAGGGGTTCCCTTTGGGACCGTAAGCCTTCCACTTCCGGCCCGCATCGCCGTATCGGCGCCAATCCCCGTTCCAGCGGACACCGGGCCAACGCCGAACCCTATCCTTCCATCCGCTCTTGTCGCCAGCACGGGGGGAGACATCCGGTTCCGCCATATGCTCATACGGCTCAGATTGGCGGGAGCGAATCAACCGAAAACCGACATAAACCAATCCGGCAGCAACCAAGATGCCAAACACATCATCGATGCTGATGGAAAACCACTCTTCCAAGGCAAACATGAGGCCAAGTCCGAGCAGCACGCCGCCAACAAACCGACGTTTTTTCTCCCAGTGCCTCCACCCCAAGTAGAGAAACAACAGCGGCCACAGATCCCATACCCCAAATGAAAGGAAACCGAGACTGCCCAACAGCAGTTTGACCCCGATAAAAATCACGATCAGTCCGATTATCATTTTTTGCAGTCGGGAAACATTCACAGGAGTCATCTCCTTAGGCGAAGCCGCGAATCTGGGCTAGGGTTTCATAAAACAGGTATAGACAAAAGCGGGAGGGACGTTTAGCGGAGTAAAACTGACCTGCACCCGGTCAAACCGCCGCATCAGTTCCGCTTTCATCTGCAGCGAGTACTGAAACGTGACAAACATCCCGCCGGGGGCAAGTGAGCCGATCACGTTGTCCAAAACAGCGGTGCGAAGAGTTTCCGGAAAAACAGCAAACGGCAGGCCGGAAATGATAACGTCCGCTTTGGGCAGTTTCAGCTCGGACAGATATCGCGTCAAGTTGGTCGCTTCATCCCGGATAATCAGGTCGGGAAAACGTTGGCGGAGAAGCTTTCGGAACTGGGGATCCCGCTCCACCACAAAGAACTGTGCATCTTTCCGTTTTTTTGCTAGAATGGCCTGTGTGAATACCCCTGTGCCCGGCCCCAACTCAACAATGACGTTGGCTTGTGACCAGGGAACCTGTTTGGTCATCTGGCGGCACAAAAAACGGGAACTGGGGATCACACTGCCCACCCGTCCCGGATTGGAGACGAAGCGCTTCAAGAAAACCATAAAATCTGACACGAATATACCTCCTAGGGTGAAAGGCAGTCCACATGTGCGGACTGCCGGGCTGCTGACCTTTATCCAATCATAGCCGTCTGCGTTACGATGTCTGCGAGTTTCCTTCGGCTTTTTGGCTGTTCAGTTTTTCCTTTCGTTCTCTCAATTCCGCCTCGATTTCATCGTCGAACAGCGGCTTGAACGCCTGATCCAGGCTGTATGAACCTTTTACCTTCTCGCCGCTCAACTCGGCTTCCGCTTCCATCCGCAGCACTTTTTCCTCCATGCGCGAAAATCCGCGGCTGGCTGATTCATGACCAAGGCCCGTAATAACCTGATTCAAGTGTTTCTGGGTGCGAGCCACCTGGGCGCGCGTGGTGAGTTCGTACTTTTTGGCGCGCATTTTGTAGAACTCGTCCTTTAATTCCGCCAGTTTCTCCCTCATCTGTTGGGCGGCTGCACGAGAGGTGTGGTACAATTTCTCGTACTCCTCTGCCCGTGCCGTGTACTGCTTCTTCTCCAACAGGGCGCGGCGGGCCAGATCATCTTCTCCTTCGCTGATCGCCAAGTTTGCCTGACGGTCCCGCTTCTCTGCCATCGCCATGGCTTCCTCGTACTGCTGGCGGAACTTCTTCTCCAGAGCCACCTGACGGGCGACCGCCACTTCCACCCGACCAATCTCCGCTTCCATGTCGCGCATGTACTGGTTCAGCATGACAACCGGATCTTCCAGCGAGTCAATCACGTCATTTACCGATGCTACCGTTACATCACGCAGTCTTTTCAAGATACCCATTTTGATATTCCTCCTCATTTTATCATTCTTGTGTGAGATGTGAAAAAGTTTTCTTCTTCTGAACGCTAGTCCAGCTTGCGGCTTCTCTCCCGCTCCCAGCGGTCCAGCACATCTTCCCTCAGGACAGACTGGGCCCACTGCCGCTCGACAAAGTCAGGTGACTCGTCGGCGAACGCCGATTGCCGCCGCAGCAGGCGAATTCCCAAGTAGATGACCGCCACGGCCAGCAAGCTGCTGAACAAAAGCTCCAGCTTTCCGATCAACATCAGCAAACCGAACAGGAAGGCACATATCCCCCAAACCCGCTTGCCGGTTGACTCTGCCGAGATTACGCGCTTCGCCCCGTAGACCATGATCGCGGCCGGGATCAAAAGTCTGATGATGTCACCTGTATCGATCCCAACCAGGTCCAGAAGAAGGAGCGCTCCGACGACCAGCAGGACCAATCCGAGCAGGACTTTCCCTGACCGCTCACCCATCTCGCATCCCTCCGTTTTGGTGTTATGTGGTTGTGGTGGTTACAGCTTTATTGTAGACAATGGCGATGAGTGGCCATAACGGGCGGCCGATTGGTTTTCATCTCGGTCTGAGGACGGATTGATGGTCGTTCTAAAACCGGAGAAGTCAGCGGGAACAGTTGGGGTTATAAAGCGTATTTTAGATGAGGATTGGTGGGAAATACGGTAACCCGACAGATCATCAGCACAGAGAAGCATTTAGTATCACGAGTTTCTGTTTGTTGAGTTCACCCGCGTTCCGCAGAAAGTTTTGATTTCCCAAAAATTAAAATATATCCAAAAAAAGGAAATATGATGTATAATGAACTCAATCAATGAGAGGAGGAAGAACCCATAATGACCAAAAAAAATATTTTAGGACTTTGTTTGCTAGCCCCTATTTTTTTTCTATACTCAAATGCCGCACTAGGTGCTACTCCAAACAAAGATGCCGGTGACACTGAAAGTGGATTAAAGTCTACGTCGTTCCATCCCGATTACGGCCTTGGCAACATCGTCTACACTTCAGATGTTAGTGAAAAATTTTATTCAAATAAAAATTACGATGTTGTTGAAATGATCGATCACCATGCCGTGTCTTATGGAAATTCAGTAAAACTTATTCAATCGTCCTACTACAATAATGATGATGGTCAGTTAGGATACATTTCTACCTTGGAGTGGGACTGGAAAAAAAGGCACTATGACATCCTTATGCCGGGTGATACCAATGTGGTTTCAGGAGGTGGAAACAATTCAAAAACCTTTTATAGCGCTTATAGTAAAAATCCATCAGTAACAACCATATCCAAAGCGGTGGCAGATAACGTATATTACGGTAGTGAAAACCAAATAACAGTGAGCTTAAAATAAAACTATAATGTCCGGGGAGGATGGAATCAGCAAATGAATTATAAAAAATCTGTTGTGATAGCTATAACATGTCTCTTATTAGGCGTTATCTCCTACGTATATGCAACGCAAGATTTATCCGAAGTAGAAAAAGGAAAGCTGTTTATTAAGGAATATAAAGAAGAGACAATGAAACACCAGACGAAAGAACAGCATGATAATCAGCTAAAAAATATCAATGAACTAAACGATAAAATTGCAAGGTATAAAGCCTATTCCAAAGCATTTGGAGTGAAGTTAACTGAGGAGCAAGCAGTAAAAAAAGTAAAGGAAAAAATTCTTCTTGAACAATACGCAAAACAGCATGATATATATCCTACAAAAGAGGAGATAAGCAAAAGAATAGAGGAGCACAAACAAATGTACGTAACTGATCCATATCCTGTGGCACAAGGCATGATTGAAGAGTTGGATATTACTGTCGACGAATTCTTTTACGAATTTTTATATGATGGATATGTTGCGGACCTCGTCAGGCTTAAAATTATAGAGCATCTAAAATCAAAGCATCCCAAGCAAAGTAATGAGAGTGAACAAGACTACCATGAAAGAATGATCCAAGAATTAGATCATTTGGTCCAATCATTAGAAAATGCCTGACATATATGTTAGCAGCGAAATGCATTTTGTTTAAGCCAATGCCGGTTTGGTCAAACCATCCGGCAATTTTTTTATTTTTCCGATCAATCTTCTCACCATCATCGAGACGAACAAGTTTCATCTCCTTCTTTCCCTTGACGCACAAAACCACATAACGTTTCATAAAATTACGAATAAAAATGTGACAATTTTGTGAACTGCATCTGCGAAAACAGGAAACCAGCCACCTTTCACGAATAGACAACAACTAGTGTGTAAAATCGCAAAAAAAGCCGAATCTCGCCATCGGGACCGGGGGACCCATTTGTCTGGGGTGAATGGCTGTTGCCATACAAACAGCCTAGGGATACCTTTCTACCGAACCCTTCAGCTAACCTCGTAGGCTTGGAAAGGAGCAGCCAGTTGCGCGCATTTGTTTGTTCTTTCGTCCTTGCGGGCCTTCTTTTCGTCGGAAATGCCGCAGCGGCGGCAGAAGATCCGCTCATGAGCATCATTGACAAGTTGTACGGTGTTCCCTACAAAACAGCGGGAGACACCACCCAAGGATTTGACTGCTCCGGTTTTACACGCTACGTCTTTCATGCCTTGGGAGCAGAGATTCCCCGTACTTCGGCAGCCCAGTACAATGTGGGACAGGCCGTGGCAAAACAAGATCTTCAGCCGGGCGATCTGGTGTTTTTCAACACCAACAATCGCGGAGTTTCACACGTGGGAATCTACATAGGCAGCAACACCTTTGTCCATTCAGCATCCGGGCAGGGTGTTGTGAAGACAAACTTAAACGACCCCTACTACTGGGGGAAGCGCTATGTCGGTGCCAGACGCATCCCTCTTCCTGCGGTAGAAGCGGCAAAGCAGGAAGCGGCTGATCAGGCCAAGCAGGCAGCGGCCGAAGCGGCACAGCCGAAAACAGAGCAAACAGATCAGGCTGCCGCCGCACCGGCAACGTCGAACACCGCCGAATCAGGTCAGGCGAAAACCGCGGAAGCGGACACTGCGGCCCGACAGCAAGAGAAAGCATCGTAACAGATGAACTTCAGAAGCCGGGGTTTACACCTCCGGCTTTTTTTGGTTCCAATTAGGACCAGCTCTCAAGAGGAAGTGCCATCTCCTTCTTCTACCATACACTGGCTGCTGCTGTTTCATGGTAAGATGGTAGAAAGAGATGCAGATTTTTTAGGAGGGAGCACCGCTGATGGAACACGTGCTTGTCGTCGATGACAACCGGGAAATCACCGACCTTCTGCAAGATATATTGGAGAGCGAAGGGTATCAGGTCTCTACCGCCGAAAGCGGTGAGCAGGTGTTGGACATGCTGCGCGACGGGCTGGAGCCGGATCTGGTCCTGCTTGACATCATGATGCCCAACATGAGCGGGTATGAACTGTGTGCCAGCATCCGCCGGGACTGGGAGATGCCGATCCTGTTTTTGAGTGCGAAGGGGAAAGCCGTGGACAAGGTGGTCGGTCTGGAGATCGGGGCGGACGATTACATCACCAAACCGTTTGACGCTGAAGAACTGCTCGCCCGCATTCGTGCCCACCTGCGCCGCTACGAGCGCCTCCGCAAAAGCTCCCCGTCACGGGAAACGGAGAAGGAAGGCAGTTCCATCACTGTCCTGCGGTTCAAGGGGCTTGAAATCCACAAAGAGACCTATACCGTCTTCGTCGATGGCCAAAAAATTGAACTCTCAACAAAAGAGTTTCAACTGCTCACCTTTCTCGCCGAGAACCCCGGGATTGTCTTTACCCGCGAACAAATCTACGATCGAGTCTGGGGCTACGGGTATGGCTCACTCAATACTGTAACCGTCCACATCAAAAACCTGCGCGAGAAGTTGGAAAAAGAACGCACGTTTATCAAGACCCAGTGGGGGACCGGTTACGTGTTTATCGGAGAGAAGTTGTAAATGCAAATCGGAAAGAAACTGTTTCTCTCCTTTTTGGTCGTTATCATCCTCCACCTGACTGCGTATCAGCTCATTTTCAAAAACATCATTGTCGAGCAGATCAAAACCGACCGGCATGAAGAATTCCTGCAGGAGCAGGAGGCGGCCAAACTGGTTCGCATCCGCCAACTGATGCGCTCCAGTTCGTTTAAAGACCCTGTTGAGGTACTTACCATCAGCAAACAGCTTCCCGAAGACCTGATGTACAAAATGACCGTAGAGGACGGGAATGGACAAACGATCTATACCAAGGAGTCTCGTGCGTACAGCCTGGAGAAGTCCGGCAAGCAGGTCGTGGCAGAGTACCATTTTCAGCATGAGCCTCCCCGCATGGGCAGAACGATCATCCAGTTCTTCACGGATGAAACCGATATCCTGGCCAGCAAAGGGGTCTCCATGATCATCCTGTACATCTACGGCAGCATTTTTTTAATCGGACTGGTGCTGGTCATCTTTCTCGTTCGCTGGATCCTTCGGCCGATCAACGAGCTTTCTTCGGTGATTCAGCAGATTAATGAGGGCAATCGCAGCATTTCGTTCTCCTATCGGGCCAACGACGAGTTCGGACAGCTCTTTCGCTACTTTTCCGACATGGTCGAACAGCTGCGCATTGCGGAGGAACGCCAGCATGAGCTGCTTTCCGCCATCGCCCACGACTTTCGCACCCCGCTTACGACCATCAAAGGCTATGCCTCCTACATCAGCACCGGGCGGGTAACTGACCTGGAACGAATCAGGAAACAGACCGCCAAAATCGAGCAGCGGGCGATCGACCTTGAGCGGCTCTTGGACGAGCTGCAGGAATTCAGCAAGATGAGCGGACACGTCCCGCTGGTGACCGAGCGGGTCCACATCCGTTCCTTCATGCAAAACGTTACGGAAGAGTACGCAGAAAAAGCCAAGGAAGCGGGCCTCCGCTTCGAGAGCAAGCTGCGCATCTCTCCCCATCTGCACATCGAGGCAGACGTGGGCAAACTGCGGCGGGTGCTGGCCAACCTGCTGGACAACGCCATCCATTACAACAAACCTGACGGCTCCATCCTGCTGACCGTCGATCAACGTGACGGACATCTGCTGTTCTCGGTGATCGACAAAGGCGAAGGCATCGCCGAAGAGGACCTGAAGAAGGTGTTCACCAGGTTTTACCGAGCAGACAAGTCGCGCAATCGCAACAACGGCGGTACCGGACTGGGTTTGTCCATCTGCAAAAGCATTGTGGAAAGCCACGGCGGGCAGATCAATGCGATCAGCCAGCTTGGTGAGGGAAGCTGTTTCTGGTTTACCATCCCGATTCGTCAGTGACGGTGATGATACTGGCGAATCGGGTAAATCCTATTAGAAATTTTTCGAAAGTTGTTGATGTGGGATACAGTATGTCTTATAATTAGCCTATAACTGGGATACAGTATTTCTCAGAAGAAATAACTTGAAAGGGGGGACATCATGGAGAAGATCACCACATTATCTATTCGTGAAAACGTGTTTGAGCAAATTCGCAAAAGCATCTTGAATCACCAATTTAAGCCGGGGGATAAGCTCATTGAATCAGAACTGGCCGAAAAACTTGGCGTCAGCAGAACCCCGGTCAGAGAGGCCCTGCACAAGCTGGAATTGGAGGGCTTGGTTGAAATCCATCCTAGAAAATACTGCTTGGTAAAAGGCATAACGCACGAATGTCTCATCGAAATCAACTTGATTCGCTCACAATTGGAACCGTTTGCAGCCAAGTATGCCGTTGATAACTTGACGGATCAAGAGCTTGCTCACCTGGAGAAGTTATTGGATGAATCCGTCATCCACCATGAAAAAAGAGATGTAGACAACTTGATGAGGGTAAATGACGAATTCCACCAAACAATCATCAAAGCTTCCAGGTTGAATCGGATCATCAAGATACTGGAGAACATGCACGACTATATTGTTTCTTTCAGGCGTTCATTTATGTCGCGCCCGGAATTGGTGGAACGATCCATTCGTGAACACCGGGAGATCCTGCTTGCATTAAAGGAAAGAGACAAGGAAAAAGTGGAAGCATTGTTCATCAAGCATCTGAAAGGAATCTCTGAATACGAAACTGTCGTCCTGGAGGACGGCCTGAAATGAAGTGATTCATGCGTAACTCTCGGCTGAGAGTTGCCCCAAGAGGTATATTCAGAAGATTTCGGTTACCGCAATTTACAAAATAGTGGGCAAGGAGGCTTGGCAATGAATGTAAAAGCAATGCTGTATAGTATCCTTTCGATCATGTTACTGGTCGCTGGCTGTTCATCTGATGATGCTCCATCTGCCGAAAACGAAAAACCGGTAACATTGACCTTTGCATTCGAATTACCACAAAGCCACCCATGGGGTCACGGCGCAGAAACATTTAAAAAAATAGTGGAGGAAAAAACAAACGGCCAAATCAAAATCGACCTTTACAGCGGTGGTACGTTAGGTGGTTCCGGCCGCGAAATTCAAGAAGGGGTCGCAGTAGGAACAATCGACATTGGCATTTCGTCCACTCCCATCGTTCTTCTCAACCCGTATCAGGAAATTTTTTCGCTGCCCTATATCTTCAAGAACAGAGAACACGCATGGAAAGTGTTGGACGGTCCGATAGGCGAAAAAGTGGGAAAACATTTGGAAGAGAAAAACCTCAAGGTACTCGCCTACTGGGAGGACGGGTTCAGACAAGTGACCAACAATATTCGTCCCATTACCTCGCCGGAAGATTTTAAAGGATTGAAAATTCGCGTACCGGAGAGCCCGGTTAGAATCAAAACCTTTGAAGCACTGGGAGCCAGCCCGATCGCCATGTCCTGGTCAGAAGTATTCACCGGTCTGCAGCAAGGAACGCTCGATGGACAGGAAAATCCCTTGTCCGCCATCGAAAGCGCTTCATTGTACGATGTGCAAAAATATCTGACGATCACAAATCACGTGTATTCACCGGCAACCTTGTTTATCAACCTCGACAAATGGAACAGCCTGACGGAGGAGCAACAAAACATTATTCTTGAAGCGGCTGCCGCGGGAAGGGATGTAAACCGGGAACTGAATCAAAAAGGGGATCAGGAACTGCTCACCGTCCTTCAGGAAAAAGGGATGGAAGTTGTGATCATCGATGATGTTACCCCCTTCCAGGAGCTGACCAAGTCGGTATGGCCGATCGTGACGCAGGAATTAGGAGAGGAAGGACAGCAAATTATCGACGAGATTGGCAAACAGATCCCGTGAGGCTGGGTGATTAAGGCATGAAAGAAGTTCGCAAACTCATCTACACGGCGATAAAGTACACCAATATGGCCTGCCTCTTTTTGATGACGGTACTCCTGCTAATACAGGTCTTCACCAGGAAACTGATGAATAGCCCGCTAGCGTGGCCGGAGGAACTGTCAATCGTGACGATGGTTTGGATTACATTTTTCGGTGCTTACCAATGTACAGCAGAAGACAGCCATCTTCAAATGGGGTTTCTGAAAAACGTCGCCTCTCCCAAAGTGAAGCACATCATGAAAGTGACAGCAAAATGTCTTGTCGCCTGGTTCCTGATTACGATCAACATATGGGCTTACCCTTTCATCCAAAAAACAGGATCTACGGGAATGCCCGTAACCGGGTTACCCATGTGGGTTCCTTACGGCATGATATGGATAAGCTGTATGCTGATGTTGCTTGAAGTGTTGGCACAGATTCTTGAGGAAATCCGCAAACTTGTAAGCTCTTGCAAATACAAACACGGAGAGGAGGCGAAGTAATGCTTCCGATCCTCATGTTAGTCGCGATTCTCGTCTTGCTGGCACTCGGTGTCCCGATTGCTTTTGCGCTTGGCGTTACTGCTTTGCTGTTCTTGGTGATCCTTAAGGATCTTCCGCTGGACTTGCTCATACAACAACTGTATTTGGGCTCCAGCAGCTTTCCGCTGTTAGCGATACCGCTGTTCATGTTAGCCGGTTCGCTGATGAACCACGGCGGTATTTCCCAGCGCCTGATCAACTTTTCCCTTTCCCTGATCGGGATGGTTCGAGGTGGCTTGGCGATCGTCACGGTCATGACCTCCGTGTTTTTCGGAGCCATCACTGGAACGGCGGCCGGAGCCAGCGCTGCTGTCGGGCAGATCATGATCCCGGCAATGCTAAAAAAGGGATACGCGCGCGGCTTTTCGGCCGCGGTCACTTCGGCCGGATCATCGTTAGGGATCATCATTCCTCCAAGCGTTCCGATGATCCTGTACGGCTCGATTTCGGGAATATCGGTCGCCAGCCTGTTTCTCACCGGTATTCCTATCGGTATCGCGATAGCAATCGGCTATATAGTCGTTGTGTACCTGATCTCTTTGCGTAATCACTATACGTATACCGAGCAGCCTTTCCAGTGGCGAACTGTCTTTCAAACCATGATGGAAGCTGTGCCCGCACTGCTGGTGCCAGTCGTGATCTTGGGCGGCATCGTCACCGGGATTGCCACACCGACGGAATCCGCCGCGATAGCGGTACTGTGCGGTTTGGTCACAGGTGCTCTCATCTATCGGGAGTTAAAGTGGAAAGATTTCATCCGCGCCCTGGAAGAGAGCGTAAAAAACACCGCACTGGTCATGTTTATCGTGGCTACGGCCAAAATCCTCGGATTTTCGTTTTCCATCCTGGGAATCGGCCAGAAAATGATGGAACCGCTCATGGGCTACGCCGACAATCCGATCGCCGTGCTGCTTATCGCCAGTCTCATCCTGTTTATCGGCGGTTTCATCTTTGACGGTACTGTCATGGTTCTCGTCGTGGTTCCTCTGTTCCTGCCGTTGGTGCAAGCGACAGGCATCGATCCGCTGCAGTTTGCCATGGTCGTGATTATTGTTTGGGCCATTGGACAGCAGACACCACCTGTGGCAAGCGGATTGTTTATCACCACAGCCATTGCAAAAGCGAGCATGTGGGAAACCAGCAAGTATAACATCTGGTTTATTCTCGTCTTGATTTTAACGCTTGCCGGTATGATTTTTTTCCCGGACGTCATGTTATACGTCCCCAAATCCTTACTGTTATAAATACCCAATTATTTATAAATAGAAGAAGGAGATGTCTATCATGATCTTTTCCAGAATGATTCAAACCATTGAAACCCATACCTATGGCGAACCGACTCGGATCATTAACGGCGGTCTGTTGAAGCTGAAAGGAAATACCGTAGCCGAGCAGAGAGACTACATGGCCAAGCATTACGATTGGCTGCGCCGTGCTCTGATCCAGGAGCCGAGAGGCCACCGCGACATGTTCGGAGCTGTCCTCCTCCCCCCCACCAAAGAGGGAATCGACTTTGGAGTAATCTTCATGGACAATACCAATTTCTTAAACATGTGTGGTCATGCTACCATTGGCGTATCTACGGCCATCGTTGAAATGGGCATGGTTGAGGTTACGGAACCGGAAACCCATCTTGTATTGGAAACCCCTGCCGGTTTGGTCTACCCGTCCGTAAGAGTGGAAAACAACCGGGTCAAATCCGTAAGCTTCAGGAACGTTCCCGCATTCCTGGAACATAGGGATGCCAGAATTGAAGTGGAAGGAATCGGACCGATTACGGTGGATATCAGTTTTGGCGGAAACTACTTTGCTTGGGTCAATGCCGAACAGGTAGGAGTCGACATCCATGTATCGAACGGCACCAAGTTAAAAGAACTGGGCCGCCGGATCAAGAAAGCCGTAAACGAACAAATCAAGGTTCAACACCCGACCAAACCCTATATAAACACCGTAGACATCGTCACCTTTTACAGCAAGCCAACCATCCCGGGCGCGACGTACAAGAATGTGCACATCTTCAGCGATCGACAGGCAGATCGCTCTCCCGGCGGTACCGGTACAACGGCGATGGTTGCAAGAATGATCGGACGTAATGAACTCGGGTTTGGCGAAGAAATCGTGTGCGAAGGATTCGTAGGGGGAACGTTCACCGGAAAAGCTGTAGATCGTGTCAAACTGGGCGATGTCGATGCGGTGATCACCGAAATTACGGGTTCCGCATTCATCACCGGGTTCCAAAACATCTTGATTGATCCGGAAGATCCATTCAAACACGGATTTATCGTTGACTAGCAATCGGTTACGCCATAATCGGCTGTGTCTCAAGGCAGAACATGCTGCCATGGGCACAGCTTTTTTTATACAGCCCCACTGCGAAAGGAGGTCCACAGATAATCGGCTGACAGATTACCCGCTCCCTGACCGCAGCCGGATCAGCGAGGCCACACAAAGATCTATCAACTGCTCCAGATCTTCGATGTTTCTTTCCCCGATCTTGCGCTGAAAGTCGAGTGTCACCTTGTTTTCGTACCAGTGAGGTGTCTCAGGCCAACTCCACTGTTTGTCCAGCCTCACCCCTACGAACTGGGTAATGCGCGGGCGATGGCCCCAGATGTCGTCCAGCACCGAAGCGATCCACTGCGTCTCATGCTGTGGTTCGGCAACCCGCAGGAAAAAGTGGATACAAAGCGTACAACCGACCGGTTCGGCCAGCGGCTGGGCCAGCTGTTCAGCGGCAATGTCCACTAGCGTCGTTCCCAGTTCGATTTCCGCTGCGATGACGTCTTCCCGAGCGGCGTCCTCCGCCAGACAAAAACGAATCCGGAACTGTCGGCTGTACCGGGCCAGATCGACCAGATCAGCGCGATCGGTCACCGCTATTTGTCCATCCAGATCGCGGTCGTACACAGCTCCTTCGAGTACCACCTTGATATTGTCAAAGATAATCGGATCAAACACGGCATGTTCACCCCACCGCAGCTTCTTCTCCTTAGCATGCCCCCTTTCTGTCCTGTTGGCAAGCAAAACAAAAAACACCTCGCGTTTTCGCGGGTGCGGGGCGACAGGTACGATCACCGGTTACGTGAACGGTACACATGCTGTGTGCTCTACAGTACCACCATCTTACCGGCTTCTTGTCTGCTTGGCTTCCAGAGCATGTTCACTGCACTGAAAGCACTCGGTCATGTACGACTCTGCCTGTTCGACAAGTGTCCGGCCGCACACGGAGCAGCACTTCTCCTGTAGTGTCGCGAAGAATTGACTAACCGCCATCATCTGGTTTCCCCCCTCAATCGTTTTTGCTGCCTCAATTGTAATACAACAGAATCGAATAAACAAAAATTGTACTATGACATTACCTCTCATTTTCGGCTTGTAGCTAGCGTTCTCTTCTGCTTGCTTCTCCATTCTCTGTATTATAACTTTCCACAAACGATCATTCTGTTATAAAACAAATTATCCCGAAAACGTCACACATTCGGCCCGGAACTTGGCTGCGGCACGTCCCGACCCATCCGGCACAAAAAAATCGCTGCCCCGTGCCACGGAGCAGCAATTTTACCTGTCTGGCGGTCGTAATCCCCACCCATCTTTTCTTCTTGAACCAGGTTCGGGCAAGCGCGTCAGACCGCTTCGTATATTTCTTCATAACGTGTGCGGATGTCCTGATCCGACAGACCGAGGTCACGCAGCCGCTTGATCATTGCCGATGCCCATATCGACGAGCGTTCCTCCATCTTTTTGTACTTCTTTGATTCCTTGGTGCGGCGCTTCGCCCGATCCTCGCTGTTCGACTTCAGGTTGTCGAGGATAAACAGCATGTGCAGCGTATCCTCTTCGTTCAGCTCTTTCCAGTTGTCATTCAAGAACGCAATCACTTGTTTGTAGTAACTGTCAAACTCTTCAAAGGAAATCTCCGTATCCATGTTCAGATATTCCTTCATCTTGTCAAATAACTCTTGCATCTTCCGTCACAACTCCCTCACCTTTCTCTGCCTCATTATAACAAAAAGGGGACAAGGGAGGAAGTTTGTCGTCTCCTGCAGATTTTTGTTCCGATCATGACGGCTGCGGTATAATATACGAGATCAAGCAATCGAGGTGAAATCCCGTATGAAGCAAACCCGGCCGCGGTCTGACGCCCAGATTCGCGTCGGCCAGCCGATGACCCTGACGATCAAGAGCCTCGGTATCAACGGAGAGGGTATCGGGTATTACAAGAAGAAAATCGTATTTGTGGAAGGAGCGCTGCCGGGCGAGGTTGTGCGGGCGGAAGTGACCCGGGCAGAAAAAAACTACGCCACCGCCCGCCTGCTTAAAGTCGTAAAGCACGCACCCGAGCGGATCGAGCCTCCCTGCCCCGTTTACAGCGAGTGCGGAGGATGCAGCCTGCAGCACCTTGCTTATGAAGCCCAATTGGTCAGCAAACAGGCGCTGGTGGAAGAATCCCTGCGCAAGTATGCGGGACTGTCAGACCCTCCCGTCGCCGCTGCAATCGGCATGACCAATCCCTGGGGCTACCGCAACAAAGCACAGTTTCAGGTCGGACGACAAAACGGCCGGATGATTGCCGGTCTCTACCAACCAGGCAGCCATCGTCTCGTTGACCTGCGCGATTGTGCCATCCAGCACGAGGAGACCAACCGGATTGCGGCCAAAGCGCGAGAGGTGCTGGAGAAGCTGAACATCCCTCCCTACGATGAGCGCAAGCAGACCGGCCTGATCCGCACGATCGTAGCCCGAGTGGCCTTTGCCACCGGAGAATCACAGCTTACGCTGATCACAGCGGAGCCGCATATCCCGCGGCGCAAGGAACTGATTCTTGAGCTGCGCTGCCAGATACCATCTCTGGTCAGCATTGTACAAAACGTCAATCCCAAAAAGACCTCGCTTGTCTTCGGCGAGAAGACCATCACGCTGTGGGGAAAACCGTCCATCGTGGAAAAGCTGGGCGAGCTTTCGTTCAACCTGTCGGCCCGCGCCTTTTTCCAGCTAAATCCCGAACAGACGGTGAAACTGTACGAGGAAGTAAAAAAGGCCGCCCGTCTTAGTGGTCGGGAACGAGTCTTTGACCTCTACTGCGGAACGGGTACGATCAGTCTCTGGCTGGCTCCGGCAGCCAGGGAGGTACGCGGCATTGAAATAATCCCGGAAGCGGTGGAAGATGCCCGCGAAAATGCCAGAAACAACGGCATAGACAATGTCAGTTTCCATGCGGGAAAAGCCGAGGTACTGATGCCGAAGTGGGCCAAGCAGGGCCTGGTACCTGACGTTGTCGTCGTTGATCCTCCACGGACAGGCCTCGATCCGGCCCTGATCGAAACGCTGCTCCTGGTACGACCGAAGCGAATCGTCTACGTTTCATGCAACCCGTCGACACTGGGGAAGGACATCAACCGGCTGCTGGCTGGCTACGAGCTGCGTCACGTTCAGCCGATCGATATGTTTCCGCACACGCCGCATGTGGAGAGCGTGGCGTTGCTAACGCTGAAATAGAGTTGAAAACCCTTGTTCGTCAGGGGTTCAGCGTGAAGACAAAGTGTCCCGAAAGGACCAATCGTCCTGCTCGCGCTGTTGCCTGACCAGCAAAGATGCACAACTGCCCGCTGCGAAACGATCACTGCCGGAGTTCCCCTTCCGTAGCAGCCACCACCACCGCCGCAGACGCGTCTCCGGTCACATTGACCGCGGTCCGAAACATGTCAAGAATGCGGTCGATGCCGGCGATCAGGGCAATGCCCTCCAGCGGCAGGTTGACGGAACTCAGCACCATCGTCAGCATCAAAAGACCGGCTCCGGGCACACCCGCCGTACCGATGGAAGCAAGCGTAGCGGTCAGGATGACCGTAATTTGTTCGGCCAGCGACAAATCATACCCAAAGAACTGGGCGACAAACAGCACACATACCCCCTGATAAAGAGCCGTCCCGTCCATGTTGATCGTGGCTCCGAGCGGCAGGACAAAACTTGCCGTCCGCTGTGATACCCCCAGATTCTCCTCTGTATTCCTGATGGTGATCGGCAGCGTACCGGAACTGCTGCACGTGCTGAAAGCAACCAGACTGGCCGGGGCGATGCCTTTGAAGAAGGTGGACGGCTTCATGCCCGCGAACAGTTTCACCGAAAGAGAGTAAGTGAGCAGGGCGTGCAGGAGACAGCCGACTCCCACCGCCACAATCACTTTTGCCAGCGGCAGCAGGATGGATGCTCCGTGCGTACCCACGGTCGGCGCAACCAGTCCGAACACCCCAACCGGGGCAAAGCGCATCACGATCCCGGTCAGCTTGTACATCACTTCAGCCAGTCCGTCAAACACGCGGCGCAAAGGCACCGCCTTCTGCCCAACCAGCGTGATGCCCAAACCAAGAAAAATGGCAAAAAAGATGAGCTGCAGCATGTTTCCTTCAACCAGTGCGGCAAACGGATTGGTTGGAACAACAGCCAGCAGGGTCTCGATCAGCCCCCCTGCTTCCGCAGACGGTTCCCCATCGGCATTGACTGCTGGCAGGTTGACGCCAACCCCGGGTGCGAACAGATTGCCTGCAATCAGCCCCATTGTCACGGCCACAGCCGTCGTGAACAGGTAATAGACAATTGTTTTGCCCCCTATCCGGCCCAGTTTTGACAGATCCCCGGTACCAACAACCCCGACAACCAGGGAAGCGAGTACCAGTGGGACAATGATAAACTTGATCAGGCGCAGGAACAAGTCCCCCAGCGGTTTTACCGCTTCGATCGCCGGTCCGAAGACCACCCCTGCGATGACGGCGATCACAAAGGCGGCCAGGATTTGGGTCAACAGGTTGAGTCTCATCCTTCCTCCCCCTTCCACCAATTGTTGTCAGTCTTGGCACCAGTATATTACCAAACAACATCCCCCATGCCTGATAAAAACTGCGTCCGGCCCTGCCCGACTTCCCTGTCTCCGCTGTCTGGTGCCGATTTCCATCGAAAACTTAAAAATTTTGTTACTTGTAAATTTTCCTATTTCTTTTAAAATAAAAAGCAAGTCCATTTTTCATCTGCTGCCAAGATTCACACCATGGAGTAGACGGGGGACAATCATCGAGCAAAAAGAAAAATGTGAAAAAGGAGGACACAATTCACATGAAAAAACAAGCAAAACTGGCCTTCCTGAGTGCCGTCCTGGCGGTTGGCACGATGCTGGCGGGCTGCGGCGGAGCATCCAACAATGCGTCCAACGGAGCGGACACCCCTTCACAGGAGCAAAGCGGAGGCTCTGACAGCGCCGGACAAGGCAAAGAAAAAATTGTGATCGCATCGGTAGGACCGCTCTCCGGATCGGCCTCCGACTATGGAAGCACGGCCAAAGCAGGGGCAGAATACGCGCTGCAGCAGAAGAAAGCGGCCTTTGAGGAACTGGGCTTTGAGGTAGAGCTGCTGCCGCAAGACGACCAGGCCGACCCGAAACAGGCGGTTTCCATCGCCGAGATGGTCATCTCCAATCCTGATGTTGTGGCTGTCGTCGGACACGTCACGACCGGGGCATCGGTTGCCGCTTCGGCCAAATACGAGCAAGAGGGTCTTGTGATGGTTTCTCCGTCCAGCACCGGTTCCAGCCTGACCGAAGAAGGCAAAAAAGTGGTGCACCGCATTTGTGCCCGTGACGATCAGCAGGGCTCCAAAGCGGCCGTCTTCGCCAAGAACAATCTGAACGTCAAGTCGGCTTACATTATTCACGACAATCAGGCGTACGGCCAAGGGCTGGCAGACGAAGTGAAAAAGCAGTTTGAAAAGGACGGCGTACAGATTCTTGGCTACGAAGGGATTACCCCCGGTGAAAAAGATTACAGTGCCGTCATCAATCAAGTCATGGCTGCCAATCCGGAAATGATCTATTTTGGCGGATACTATGCGGAAGCCGGGATCCTGATCAAGCAGGCCCGTGACAAAGGCTTCAAAGGCTACTTTATGGGCGGCGACGGCTTTGACTCGGCCGACATGCTGAAAATTGCCGGTCCTGCTGCCGATGGCGTTGTCTTCACCTCTACTGTCGGCGACATCGGTGCGACAGAAGAAGGCAAGAAGTGGATTCAGGAATACGAACAAGCAACCGGCAACAAAGTGGGTATCTTCACCTCGTTTGGCTATGACGCGATGAACGTGACACTCAACGGCGTTCTGGAAGCAATCAAGGCAAATGGGGGCAAGAAACCGACCCGCGAAGAAGTGCTGAACGCGATTCATGATACGAAAGACTTCCAAGGCCAGTTCGTGAAAGTGTCCTTCGATGACAAAGGGGATAACGAGTTCGCGGAAGTATTCGTCTACAAGTACGAAAACGGGGAAAAAGTATACGTGGGAAAAGCTGAGTAAGCTGTACCCGAGGCGGTACTGCCCATGCGGAGCAGGGGGCGCCCCAACCCGTGAACAGCCCGACCAGACAGCGTCGGGCTGTTCACTTTTTTGTTATCAGCAGGCGAATGTACCGTTTGGCGGCATGCCGAATACCCTAAACCAGAGAGTATACGTGAAGAAAGGGGAACGAACATGCCGGATGATCAAACCATCTACCGCGTCAAACGGGGCGATTCACTGTACAAAATCGCCCGACGCTATGGGATATCCGTGGAAGCACTGATGCGGGCCAACAACCTGACATCACCCACCATTTACATTGGGCAGACCCTGCAGATTCCGGCAGCCCGTCCGGAGGTGTACACCGTTCAGGCTGGAGACACCCTCTATGAACTGGCCCGACAGTTTGAGACCACGCCGGAGGCGCTCATGCTTTTCAACCGCCTCTCTTCGCCCGAACTGCGCGCAGGCCAGCAGCTCCGCCTTCCCGCCTATACGGAAGTGATCGTCCGGGTGGAAGCGGCCAACATCCGCAACGCACCGGGGACGGAAACAATCGTGATCGCCCGAATGGCCAAAGGAGCGCGTCTGCCAGTCGTCGGCGGTGCGGAAGACTGGGTAGAGGTCCGACTGTACGACGGCCGGCGCGGCTGGATTGCCCGCCAACTGGTCAACATTGTTCCGCACAGCGGCCGGCGGCCCATTCTGGAAATTCTCGGTTTTTACACGGAAGAGGAAGGTCCGACGCTGCCCAGTTCGTACCAATCCTTCGTCCAGAACACGGCACTTATCTCTGACATTGGCCTGTTTCATTTCCGCCTGGATCGGCAGAATCCAACCGAGATCGAAACGTTTTTTACGTTTACGGACGAGTACATGGAATCACTGGTTGACATCGGGCATCGCCACAACGTCAAAATGCTGCCCGTCATTCACAACCTGCTCTACGAGCGGGGTAATCAAGAGGTGAACAAGCAGGTAATCCGCGGCATGTTGAGAACGGCGGAAACACGGCAAACCTTTATCAACAACGTGATCGAACTGATCCGGCAATACGGGTTCGACGGGGCACATATCGATTTTGAAGATGTCTATCTGGAAGATCGCCAGCTGCTCACCGCCTTTTACCAGGAACTGGGACGTTCCTTGAAGCAACACGGCTGCTATTATGCGGCAAGCATACCCGCCCGTACGTCTGATCAGCCAACCAATCCGTTTTCCGCTCCATTTGACTACGCCCTCATCGGTGCCGCCGTCGACGAATTCGTGGTCATGCTCTACAATGAACACGGCTGGCCGGGCAGTCCTCCAGGCCCGCCCGTATCGATCGGGTGGATGGAGCGTGTCGTCCGCCACACCTTGACCAAGATGCCAGCTTCCAAGATTACCGCTGCCGTTTCCGTGTTTGGATTCGACTTCAACCTGACCACTGGTCGCAACACCTATGTCACGTATCAGATGGCTGTCAACCGCGCCCAGCGATACGGTGCCCAGGTTCGCTTCGATGAAAAGACACAAACCCCGACGTTTTCCTACCGGGACGAAGCTGGCAACCAACATGAAGTCTGGTTTGAAAACGCCGCCTCAATCCGCGCCAAGCTGCTGCTGGCGGCACGGCTGGGCATCCGTGGTCTCGCCTTGTGGCGGCTCGGGATGGAAGACCCGGCGACCTGGGAGATGATGCAGCGAGAGATGGTGGTCAGAAAAAGTGTGATGTAAAAATCTTATGGCTCATAGATCATCTTTTTCGTCATGCCCCCGTCAACAACCAGATTGGTTCCGGTAATAAAGCCGCTGTCAGGGCTGGTTAGAAACAGGCAGGCCCTGGCGATGTCGTCCGGTTTCCCTACCCGCCCCGCTGGATGTTGGGCGTGATCCTCTGGACGAAGATGATCATAATCTCCCGTCTCGATCCAGCCTGGACTGATTGCGTTGACCCGAATGCCGTCAGGCCCCAGCGAAACTGCCAGGGCATGAGTCAACGCAACGATTCCCCCTTTGGAAGCGGCGTACGCTTCCGAATGCGGCTCAGACATCAGGGCCCGTGTAGAGGCGATATTGACAATCGCGCCTCCACCACGCAGCCTCATTTGACGGGCCGCTTCACGCGAACATAAAAAGACAGAGCGCAAATTGGTGTTGAGGATCCGATCCCATTCCTCTACTGTCAGTTCATACGGATCTTTCCACTCGCTTACGCCGGCGTTGTTGATCAACACATCAATACGCCCAAAGCGTTCAGTCGTCTGCTTCATCAGATCAACAATCTGTTCCGGCTGACTGACGTCGGTCGGAATGACCGCTGCCCTGCCCCCGGCTTGTTTGGCGAGCTGCATGGTTATTTCACTTACTGTCCGATCGCGGTCGGCGATAACCACTTGTGCCCCCCGGGAAGCGTAGGCCAGGGCAACCGACCTGCCGATGCCTCTTCCGGCACCGGTTACGATAACCACCTTGTCACGGTATTCCATTCGCTTGCCCTCCCTTGCTCATTCCTTAAGTTCTTGTCACAGTCCTTCTCCTGAACCTCACTTCCCCCCTGCCGACTTCTCGGCTGCCAGTTCCGGCTCAGGTTGTTCCTGTTCGCGCGGGATCAACAAGGAGAGAAGAAACCCGATCAGTGCCGTACCCATCATCGACAGAAACACCCTCATCAGTCCCGCTGACAATTGATCGTCTCCATGTGCCAGATACCAGTTGAGCACGGCGCCCAAAAGCGCGACACCCACTGTCTGACCCATGGTACGCATAAACTGCAGGGTCCCCGTAACAATCCCCCGCTGCTGCCAGCCGACACTGCTCTGCACCGCAATCGTCAACGAAGTAACGGAAAAGCCAAATCCGACTCCCAGAATGAACACAACAACCGGAACCGCCCACAGCGGGCTGGACGTCGTTAACAGCGAAAGGAAAAATGTCGCGATCACCAGCGTCCCCATGCCCAAGACCGTTACCAGCTTATACCCGGACTTCATCATCATTCTTCCCCCAATGAAGGCGGCGAGCGGCCAGCCGATGGACATCGGCAGCACGGCCAGACCGGCTGTGGTGGCGGAATATCCCTGCACATCCTGTATCCAGATCGGGAGATACGCGGACGAGCCGATCAAAACCGCTCCCTGGAGCAAGGAAAGAACCTGGGAAGCGGCAATCATCGGACGGCGGAAAAGCTGAATCGGCATCATGGGCTCAACCGCACGCTTTTCCACCCGCAAAAAAATCCAGAAAATCAACACACTTGCGCCCAACAGAAGCAGCGTCAGCGGTTCCAGCACGAAAGCGCTTCGTTTCCCGCCCATCAGCAGCGTGTACAGAAACAACCCGATGCCCAGGGTAAACAGACCGACTCCGACATAATCGATGTGCACCTGTCGCAGTATCAGATTTTCCTGCAAAAACCGGTAAAGCAGCAAAATCGAGACCAAGCCGACCGGAATGTTGATGTAGAAAATCCACTGCCATGCAATATAGTCGACAAAAAAGCCGCCGACCAAAGGCCCGACAATTCCGGCAACCCCCCACATGGCGCCGAACAGCCCCATCAATCTGGCCCGCTCCTGCTGGGTAAATACATCTCCGATAATTGTCAGTGTGATCGGCTGCACGGCCCCTGCTCCCAATCCCTGAATCGCCCGAAACATCATCAGTTGAACCATCGAATGGGCCAGTCCACAGAGGAAGGAACCGATCAGAAACACGGATGCGCCAAAGATAAAAATCCGCTTTCGTCCGAACAAATCGGCCAGTTTGCCGTAGATCGGCGTCGTCACTGCCGTTGTCAGCAGATAAATGGAAAAAATCCACGAAATCAGCTCACTGCCCCCCAAATCGCGGGCAATGGCTGGCATCGCGGTACTGATTACCGTAGTGTCGATGGCAGTCAGAAACGTAGCAGTCATCAACGCAACGATGATGTTTCGTTTGGAACTGGTCATGGTACTGCCCATGGCGGCGTAGTTCACTCCTCCTCTTTCTTTTGTCCGCGTCCGCGTAAAACCGCCCTTCTATTATCTCCCATCAAAAAAACTTTGTAAACATGTATGTATAGAAAAAACCGGGAGCTCTCTCCCGGTGCTGCCGATCCACCATATCTGTCTCTTCCAGAGCGATTGGCTCGCCGCTTATACCGCGAGCACGGCCACGAGCTGCCATATCATCCATTCTGTTCGGCCGCCGACGCGTAATTGGTGAACAGACGGCTAATTTCTTCCGGAGGTTGGGTCGCCCGGCGGGTATTGGCGTCGATCATCACCATCGTGACATCTGCGTCGCATGCCAGCTCGCCCGCTTGGTTGTACAGTTCGTGACGGATGACAAAGCTCTTGTTGCCGCCGTGAAGCGGTCGGGAGACGACCTTCACCCGCTCTCCCATTCCAAGCTCCCTGCGAAAGTTAACGTTGATGTTTACCACCACCGGCAGGATGCCGCGGCCTCTCAGCACCTCCAGGGTCAATCCGCTTTGACACATCCAGTCAACCCTGCCCCATTCCATGTACTCCAGATACTTGGCATTGTTCAGATGACCAATCGTGTCCACCTCGGTCGAACGTACAACCGTCTCAAACACGTGTTCCATCCGCACTCCCCCCTTTTGCGCAATTCCAGTTTCTTTCATTATAGCACCAAACGTTCATGAGTGAACATTCACTCAATGCGATTGCAGATGTTTTTTCCTGCGCAAACGATTATAATAAGAATATTCTGAGGCTGGTAATAGAAGGAGGGACATCCCGTGTCTTTTATGGAACTGCTGCCGCTCTGGCAAAGGGCACGCAGCCGCTATCAAAGTACATTGGAAGACTTGAAGCCGGAAGAACTTTCCTGTCGCCTCTTGCCGGGCACCAATTCCATTGGCTTTTTGCTTCGCCACAACGCGGAAGTGGAGTATCGCTTTGCCCAGATGTTTTTCGGCCGGGAACTCCCTGACGATGTGACCCTGCAAACGATCGGCCCGGTGCAAGACGATGGCCGCTATACCGATCTGGTACAGCTCCAGCAGTTCATGGAACAGGCCAACGCTCATCTGGTCAACTCCATGCACGCCCTGCCTGCGGAAAAATGGGATGTGCCGGTGGAGGCGCCCATCGGGACGATGACCCCCCGCGAAGCGCTGGGCCGCCTGATTTATCACATGGGGCACCACGCTGGACAAATTGCGTTGATTCGCAAATACGGGTCCGACAACCCTTAATCCGCTTGGGAGGTGAGTCGAAATGAAACAAACGCGATATGAATGTGACGTACCCGGCGCCTGCCGATCCTAGCCGGTCGGGAATGGCGTTGGGAGTCTGACGGTATTCCCCCCGGCTGGGGATGTGATGCTTGATATTGCTTGTCAGCATTCAATCCTGACCGGGAGGGTTTGGACACGATGAAAGATACGGTAAAACAAAAGGTTTGGGGAGGTTTGTGCCTCTCAGGGGCGGCTTCCATCTGGGGCGGATTGTACGTGGTCAGCAAAGTGGTGCTCGACGTGATTCCCCCCTTTACGCTGCTTGAAATCCGTTTTGCGATAGCGTTGTTGATTCTCGGCGGGATGGCAGCGGCCAAAGGCCGGTTTGTTCCGTTAAAAGACATCCCTGCCATGATGATGATCGGCCTGGTCGGCCCGACGATCTCGATTGGTGCGCAGTTTCTCGGCACAAAGCTGTCCACAGCGCATATGGGGGCGTTGATTACATCCGCTTCGCCGGCATTTATCGCGCTGTTTGCAGTCTGGCTGCTGCGAGAGAAGCTCCACCTGTTTCAGTGGACGGGAATTTTCCTGGCGACTGTGGGCGTCCTGGTCGTTGTGGGCGTCCCGGATTCGGCCGACAGCCACTCCTCGTTTCTGGGGAATCTGATTCTGCTGTTGGCCGCGCTTAGTTGGGGCCTGTACACCGTACTTTGCAAACGGGCGACCGCCACTTACTCGTCATTGGTGGTTACCGCTTACGCCACGTTTTTCGGTTTGATCTTCTCCAGTCCACTCATGTTCTGGGAGCTGTCTGTCACACCGGTCAACTGGACGTTTGACTGGACTGTTGTACTCGGCATTCTCTATATCGGGATCATCTCAACAGCGGGCGCCTTTTATCTCTGGAACAAAGGTTTTGAACTGATGAGCGCGGGAAGCGGAGCCGGATTCTTTTTCTTTCAGCCGATCGTCGGCACCTTGTTCGGTTGGCTGCTGCTGGACGAAGAGGTAAGTGTCGGCTTTTTCGCCGGCGCCTTGTTGATCCTCACAGGGGTCAGCTTGTCCAATCTGAACGGGCGGCAGGAAGGCCCTGAGACATCAGAAAACACAAATTGATTCCCTCCACCATATGCATGCAAAAGACCCGAGGCGCGGCCAGTGCCTCGGGTCGTTCTGTCTGTAATGGTTTAGCGAATCGGGCATGCTCCCCCTTCGCATGATTCTGCATCTGACAGATCGGATTCCTCGCCCCGCTCAAACTGCTGGAGAATGGAGGGATCGAATGGCTTCATCGACGCCTTTAGTTCCTCGTACTCCTCCTTGGTGCACGCTTCGTAAGGTGCCAGCTGGTACGTACCGCCATCCAGCTGCAGGAACGAAACGCCGACAAAGTTGTCCCAGCCGTTGTAGACGATCTCTTCCACTTCATCCCATTCTTCCGGGCGGACGGTAATCGTATTGGACGAGTTGTGCTCGGTGTATGCCTCCTGGAAGCGGAAATAGGTCTCAAACTGCCGTCTGGCACTTACTTCGTGTTTCGTCTCCTTGGCGCCGGAAGCAACCGGGAAGTCGATCACGTACGTCCGGGCATTGGCCATGCGCTCTTCTTCCGTCTCCCCCGGTGTCCCCACTTCCGGATGCACTCTCCAGCCAAGAGCTTGCACCGCTTTGGCCAGCGGGTCGTTGGCATTGATGCGAATCCGCCGGATGTAATACGGCGAGTGCGACCAGTGCAGGCCGCTGGATACCCCGCCAGCCACCTGGGAGAGTGTCCCCTCAGGCTTGACGGTCGTCACCAGGAGCGGTGCATTGACCCGCAGCTCATAAGCGTAGCGATTGGCCTCTTCACGCGCCGTTTTGCCCAAGAGACGCAGCAGTTCCACCTCCTGCTCCTCCGTATAGCCGAGTGCGGCCAGAGCGTCCTTTACACCGGTCAGGGATGTGCCGAGCAGACGATCCCGCTGCTGCACGAAGTCCCAGTGCGGCAGTTCCAGGGTGACCAGCGTCATGCGCAGCCCGGCCCGGGCCGACTTGCGCTGTGCATCCAGCAAGCCATCCAGGTCGAGGTATTTGGAGCCGTCGGGGCTTTCTTTGACAAACTGCATCAGGTTGACAGTGGTCAGATTGCAGACCCCGTAAGAATCGAGCAGGATCTCCGCGCAGGGATTTAAACCTTCTGCATTGGGACGGCGCCGGTTGGCTTCCTCCAGGTTGATGAAGCCCGGCTCCCCTTCCATCCGCATCATCGTAAACAGCAGATGGAGAAACTCGCGCGACGGCTTCTTGTGGAAGACGATCGAGTTGTTGGACATGCGCCGGTGATCCAGTCCGAAGCGGCCGTCCCCTACCTTCTGAATGCTGTCAAACCAGGACGGCTTGCGATCGCCCAGCAGTTCACCCACCTGTTTGTGATGAGCGATTTGCTCTTCCGTCCAGAAGCCGTTTATTCCGTATTTGGCCAGCATGCACTCGTAGTCGTCCTCGCCAAACAGGAAAATCTCCGCCGTCCGGCGTACGCCGCCCACGACGACGTTGGCTCCGATCAGATTGCCGATGTCCAGGATGTGAATGGGGCGCACGCGGCCATAACCGTTGGCATCGATCTCGATTGGGTCCAGATAGGGATCGATCTGGTTCTTCAGCACCTTGTCGATGCCTTCAAACATTTCGCGCAGCGGTTCGTGCCCGCTTGCGGTACCGCCAAACGTCTTCAGCCGCTCTCCCTTGGGCCGCACACTGTTGTAGGAGATCTTCACGGTGTGGATGTTCTCGTACTGCTTCTCCGTGAGAATCTGCAGGTAGAGGCGCAGGGCTTCCACCCAGCCTTCCTTGCTGTCTCCGACATAAATCTTGGCGAAACCGTTCTCCAGCACTTTCAGTTCGGAACGCTCCAGCCGTTGGTGTTTGGGCAGCGGCTTGTATTCGGAAGAAAGCAGGGTGACATTGGTGCGGATCGGCGCCAGTTCTCTGGCCATCTCTTTGGTACACTTGAAGCCGACGCCTGTCCCGACCAAAAGCAGGTAGAACAGGTCACACAAGTCTTCCCAGGACTTGATGTTCAGAAACGAACAGTTAAAGTTGGCCAGCGGGTATTTGTCCGCCACCCCGTTTTCCGCCCCGCCGACCCACAGGGTCCGGCCGGAGAGGAATTGACGGAGGTTGAACATATTGTCAAACAGGCCTTCCGCTTCTTTGATCAGCTCTTGCAGATCAGGTTCGAGACCGATCTTCACCAGGTGCTGGTAGGCCAGTTTAATATTGAAATCGACGGCGCGGCGGCACGTCTCTTTCCAGGTTTCCCTTCTCCCTTTTTCGGGTAAATAACGAGAGTATGTACGGTAGTAAACAAACTGCCCCAGCGCATTCATGTGCGCCGGAAAGTCAGGATATTGCGCAATAAACTCATCACTCAGGAACTTTGTCCTTGTCTCTGTTGCCAACATATCGCTTCCTCCTTCGCTTCCTCTCAATAAATAAGTTAACCCTTTTCCCTCTAAAAAAACAATAGTTTTTTCAATATATTGTGCAATATATTTTTCGACACCACAAGATATAGTATCAAGATAGGGAATAATACCAGATTCACAAAAAGGAAGCCCGGCAAAAAGAAAAGGCGAACCCGTCGGCTCGCCGAGCATGCTGCTCCTGCCAGCGTCTATTCTTTTCGTTTGGCCGCTCCTACCGCCTCCCACACGTAGAGCGACACATAGCTCCGCCAGGGGCGCCAGCTTTCGCCGATTCGCCTGGTTTCCTGTTCGTCCGGTCGTTTCGGGAGGCCGTACACCAACTGAATGCCGTTGCGCAGGCCGATGTCGGCGGCGGGCAGCAGGTCTGGACGTCCCATGCCAAACATCAGCAGGCACTCCACCGTCCAGCGGCCCACCCCCCGCAGTTTGGTCAGTTCGTTGATCACGTCTTCATCCGGCATCTGCTGCAAGCGGTCCAGCTTTATTTTTTCATCGACAACAGCACGAGCGAAATCGATAATGTACTCTGCTTTGCGCTGACTGTACTGCAGTGCCCTTAGCTGCTCCACCTGCAGAGCGGCGATCGCCTCTGCCTTGGGAAAAACATAATAGCGATGGCCGTCCCGATCCATCACACTCTCCCCGCACAAGTGCAGCAGGCGTCGGGTCAGGGCAGCGGCAAAGGCCAGATTTACCTGCTGCCCGATAATCGTCCGCACCATTGCCTGAAACAGGTCGGCATCCAGCAGGAAGCGCAGTCCGCGAAAGCGATCGGCCAGCGGCCGAAGCTTTTCGTCTTCTCCCATCCACGTGTATAGTGGAGCCAAATCGACATCGGCACTGAACATGTGGCGGATTGTGTTCAGCAGTTCACTCTGTCCGGCAGGTGTGGGCGAAGCCTCTGTCTGCACCTCAATCCGCGGCTGCTCAACCCCGCCAACAAAGCGCAGCGTCACCACCTGCGGCCGGCCGTCGATGCGAAAAGCCCGTTTCAGCGTACGCGACACCGGCTCCACTCGCAGTTGGTCGTCCGGGTGAGTCTCCAGTCTTTTCAACAACCGTTCAAACGAATACGGCGGTATTACGTCAATCACGCTCGTAAACATGGCCAGATCTCCTTTAATTGGTCATGGCAGGTATTGCTGGACAACCTTCACCACCGTGCCATTATGATGGTACAAATGATAAGGGAGATCTGCTTCGTTTGCAACCTGCTTGTCCGCCAAAACGGCATGAAAGTCGGCCAACACCACCCGTTTGAGCTGATCCGGTTCGCTCTCCGGATCCCAAAGGAGGATCACGGCCTCCGCCGACAATTCAACCTGTTCAACCGCATCGCTCTCGTTCTGAATATAAAAACCATTGGGAATGGAACAATTAACCTCGTCTGGACACATTCCGTCTTCTACCATGGCCTCTTTGATTTCCGCCTCATTCGTAAACCAGTTTGCCTCATCGAACAGAAGGCTCCCATTCTGTTCCTTCTGGATCACGGCCTCAATGTAGCCAAACCGGTGCTCCGCAACCCGTTCAAAGGCCCGATCCAACAGGACAGCCGCTTCTGCGTAAGTCAGGTGCTTCTCCGGTGACAAGGTTTTGTCCGGATACCCTTTGACCAAACCAAGGCGGTAGGCGATTTCCCACAGCGCTTCGTTCATCTCGCCGATTTCGCTCGTATCCGCAAAGATCCGCTCCAATTGCGCATCCTCGCCGGAAAACGAGCCTGGCGCCTTGCCGGCTCCGTTGAGCAGTTTAACCAGTCCGGCAACAGCCCACCTGCGCTCAATCCGGCCATCCCGGAGGTTGAGATGCGTGTACGTATTAATCCAGTATTGGTAGTCTTTGTGCCGCTCGATCAGCACGGGAGCAAAGACGGCGGTTACCATCCGCTCCCATTCGTCGGCAGCAATCTCCTCCCCCAACTTCTCTGCCGGTATGTCTGCGCCGAGTGCCCGCATCAGGGCCAGCTCGTCAGCAGCCCAGTGCGTGGACTCCCCTTCATTGGAAGCCGCCGCAGCAGATGAGCAGACCATGACCAGGATAAGCGAGACAAGCCACATTTTTTTCAACGAAACCCCTCCCCAACCAATCCGAAGCCGACCGCAATCGACCGAGCAAAAATAAATCCCTCTCCAAGTTTATCACTTGTCAGAGGGATGGAAAACGCAAAGATATACCGGGCTGCCCGGTCAGCTACTTGCTGAACAAACCCTTGAGTACAAACGCGACGTTTGCCGGCCGTTCCGCCAGGCGGCGCATGAAGTAACCGTACCAATCGTTGCCGTAGGGAACGTAAACCCGCATCCGGTACCCTTCTCTGGCCAGTTCCACTTGTGACTGCGGCCGGATGCCATACAGCATCTGAAACTCAAACTGATCGCGCGAAATGTTGTACTCTTTCTCCAACTGCTTGACGTAGTTGATGATGTTGTCATCGTGTGTGGCGATGGCTGCGTAGTTGCCGTTAAGCAAGTGCTGCTTGATGATCTTTTTGTAGTTCTCATCAACGTCCGCCTTGTCGGGAAAGGCCACTTCCGGCGACTCTTTGTACGCCCCTTTCACCAGGCGCAGGTTTACCCGCTTGTCTTTCAGCCGTTCGATGTCGTCGGACGCCTTGTAGAGATACGCTTGAATGACGGTGCCTACGTTGTCGTAATCCTGAAGCAGTTCTTCCAGGATATCCAGGGTGATCTCATTGTGGGCATAGTCTTCCATGTCAATCCGCACGAAGTTGTTTCCGTACTGCTTGGCGGCATCGAGAATGCGGCGCATGTTGGTCATGCACAGCTCCCGGCTGATGTCCAGACCGAGCTGGGTCATCTTCAGCGACAGGTTGCAGTCCACACCGGCCTTGTGAATCGCTTCCAGCGTGCGGATGCAGTATTCTGCAGATTCGTTCGCCTCGTCCACGCTGAAAACAAACTCGCCCAGGTGATCCAGCGTACACAGCAGTCCCTTGCTGTTTAATTCCCGTACCGTATCGATTGCTTCTGCAATCGTCTCGCCGGCAACGACCCGACGCGCTCCGAAACGAAGCCCCCATTTCTTCGCCGCCGCGTTCAGCGTCTTATTTTTGGAAAGGAACAAAAAAAAGTTTTTCATGAGTTGTTCCATTCGTTTCCTTCTCCTCCTCGCAACGTCTGTGTGACCCTACTCAAGCACAAAGTGTGCCAACCTGCTTGTCTGACACTTTCCGTCAATTCGCTGCCCGATCTGCTCAATATATAAACACATATGTACAACAATGTGTCTAATACAGTACACTATTGAATAAGTGTATAAGTGCATATTCCGTCTTTACGGTATAGGATCTTTACGGTATAGGATGTGATGAATTGAAATCATTATTCTCTCTCGATCATCAGTTGAGCTCATTTGTTGAACCGCTGCCTGCTGATACTGCCATCATACGCAGCCGACCGCTTAGTCGTGTGCATCTGATCGGTGGCGAGATCGTCGAAGCCCTGACGATGAGCGGGGATGTTACGCTTAGCGCGGCCTGCCGTCAATTGGCTGCATTCATCCGTTCCGACGAAAACAAGAGCCGGATGGTTCCCCGCTGCGTACTGGTTGAGAACCAGGATGGCAGTGACGGTCTGGTACCGCTCGCAGCACTGCTCAGCCTGTTGGCAGAAGCGGCCGAAAACCAGGCAGTGCTGCTGGACACGCTCCTTGACACGATGAGTGAAGCGACGACGATTGTGGACCGTGACAATCAGGTAGTCTACTGGAACCGTGCTGCCGAATCCATTTACGAGATATCGCGGGAAGATGTCGTGGGAACGCCGCTCGACCGTCACTTTGCCAGCGAGTCAATCCGGCTTAAAGACGCGCTGGCCAACGGAACAACTGTCCAGCGTGCTTATCACATTCCCCGTCCCGATACGCACGTGCTGATCAACTCCTCTCCCGTGAAGCGCGGCGGAGAGATAATCGGGGCCATCTCCATCGAACAGGATATTACGGAACTGGTCCGGCTTAACGAAGAACTGGAGCATGCCACCACCCATCTGCACAACCTGCAGCAGGAGATGCACCGCTATCAGGCAACAGACGACCCGTTTTTTTCGATCAAGGGGCATTCTGCCGCACTGCAGGCGACCATACAGGTGGCCCGCAAAGTGGCGCAGACTGATGCCACCGTGCTGCTTTACGGCGAGAGCGGTGTCGGAAAAGAGCTGTTTGCCCGCGCCATCCACCAGGCGAGCCGCCGCCACGACCAGCCGTTTATCGCGATTAACTGCGGGGCCATTCCAGCCTCCTTGTTTGAAAGCGAACTGTTTGGCTATCAAGGCGGTGCGTTTACGGGAGCGGAAAAGCGGGGAAAACCGGGGAAGCTGGAGTTGGCTGACGGGGGAACCCTCTTTTTGGACGAGGTTGGCGAACTTCCACTGGAACTACAGGTCAAGCTGCTTCGTGCACTGCAGGAGCGGCAGTTTTACCGTGTCGGGGGAACGGAGCCGATTACGGTCAACACGCGGATTGTGGCTGCTACCAATCGGCGGCTGGAGCAGTTGGTGGCGGAAGGGCGATTTCGCGAGGACCTCTACTATCGCTTGAATGTCTTTACGTTGGAGATTCCGCCGCTGCGTGAACGAAGAGAGGATATTGCCGAACTGGTCCAGCTTTTTTTACAGGAAGCCTCAGCCCTGCACGGACAGCCCGTGCCGCGGATTTCGACAGAGGTCATGCAGGCTCTGCTTGCCTATCCCTGGCCCGGTAACGTACGCGAGCTGAAAAACACCATGGAGCGGCTGTCGATCCTGCAGGAAAACGGCGTGATTCTGGCGGAACACCTGCCAAGCCAAATCCGTACCCATTCCGCAGTCTCTCCACTGTCGGCCGTCTACTCGGCTCCATCTGTTTCGCGCAGATTGCCGTTTGCGGATACGAGTCCCGACAGCGTGTTTCCCTACGGCTCGGTTTCCCCATCTGCCGCTGACGAACGGACACGAATCATTGCGGCGCTCGACCGCACATACGGCAACAAAAAAGCAGCCGCCCAACTCCTTGGCATCTCGCGCGGCACACTCTACAACAAGCTGCGCAAATACGGGCTGTTAATCGGCGAGAACGAACGGGGAGGCGAGCGAGAAAGATGACCGCTTTCCAGCTTGACGCAACCCCACAAGAAAAAGCACTGTCCCATTCGCCAATCGGCTATAATGAGAACAGTGCATGCAAGGAGGTAGAAGTTATGACCCGCTATCAACTCGTCACCCTGGGGTTTGCGATCGGCGTTGCCGCCAGTTTGATAAGCGTGGGCATTTCCATCGGCGAGCGCAGCGTCGCGGGGATCGTCCTTTCTCTCATGGCCGCCACCCTGCTGATGGGCGCCGGCTTCCGCTACAAGCGGAAGCACCAGCGTTAAGAGACAGCAGAGCCACTCCCGCGTCGGCAACCGTTGTCCCGCGCCAAACAGCCTGCTGATGAGCCGTTAGCGGCGCACCAGTAGGCTGTTCAGGTAGAAAAACAGCGTGGTCAAACTGCTCGCCCGCTTCATCAGTTGTTTGGCGATCGCGTAGATCTGCGGTTGGCTGCGATTCACTTTGCGATCGGCAAGATAGAAGGCAACCAATCCGTCGACAATCAGACGATGAAACACCGGATTGGGCAAAGCGGCGACACTTGCTTTTGCCTGTTCGACAAAATACTGCAGCCGCTCCATCGCCTCCCGGTCGCTGCGGTAGTAGCTGACAAAGTTGAGATCGCCGCCGATGCGATCCTCTTCCAGATCGATCAGATAATCGAGCAAAATGTGCAGACCACAGATCCAGGGAAAGTACGCCGCGTCCACCACCTTGACCTGGCTGGGCTCAAGATCTGGCTCGGTCGCCAGACAAAACAGGGCAAATATCCCGATCGTCGAGCCGGTAACCGCGGCAAACTCCTGCCAGTACAGCTGCGGATAAGCTGACCGGAACTGCTCCCACCAGGCGAGCAGTTCGCCCTCCCGCTTGTCATGGGCGATATGCTTGTGCACCTGCAGGTCGCTGTACAGGCTGGACAGCTCCAACACCCGCTTCTGCACAACCGGATACGAGGGCAGTGCTGCCACCTGTTCCTGACACGTATGTACCAGACTGGCCAAAAAACCGCCGTCGTCTTTCTCCTGGCGATAGCGGTAATAATCACGGAGCGGAGCACCCGGCGCAAGCGCGTCCTGCATCGACAGATGGAGCTGCCGGAAATCAACCGGATCAAGTGACGTGCTCCGGTCGCACAGATTGTCCAAATAGTCGCTGATGGTCTGATAAGCGACGATTAACGGAACCAGCCTGTCCACGTACGGGAGTACCTGAGCCGCATAGACAGCCCCTCCTTCACAGTGGAACTTTTTTGTATTCATGCTGGCCAGCGCCTGCCTGCGCAGCTCAGGATCAGGTATTTGTCCGGCTCGGCGGTACCATTCAGAAAAGTCCCGCTCCAGTCGCGGTTTGACATGGCGGTATACCCGGTACAGCAACTGCCACGGGTTGCGAATCGGCTTCCCCTGCACGGCTGTGAGTTCCTCCTTTTTCGTCAGTACCTCAATATTACCACATTCGCTCCATGTATCCCCATCCGCATCTCCATCCATTCGTTACAACTTTTTGTAGGTTTCCGTAGGATTTCATGGGAGTTTTGTAAAATGGAAGCATAATGGTTTCTCGTGTGCCTTTCTACAGAGACCAGGTAAAGAAAAAAGGGGGGCTTCGTAATGAAAAAAGCAAAACTGCTGTTCTCATCGATTGTTCTGGCGGGTATGACCCTGCTTGCTGCCTGCGGCGGCGGAAACAACGCTGGCGGAGATCCGTCGCAGATGGTAATCGCGACTGGCGGTACGGGCGGTACCTACTACCCGCTCGGCGGAGCGATGGCCGAGCAGATTAAAGCGGCTACCGGCATTGCCACCACCGCTGAGGTTACCGGGGCGTCTGCTGAAAACATGCGTCTGATCAAAAACGGTGATGCCCACATCGCATTCGTCCAAGGGGATATCGCCGACTACGCCAGCAAAGGCGTCAACATGTTCTCCGAAGACGGCAAGATCGAAAACTTCCAGGCACTCGGCGCTCTGTACAACGAAACAATACAGATCGTCGTTGCTGCCGACAGCAACATCAACAGCGTCGCTGATCTGAAAGGCAAACGCGTCTCTGTCGGTTCTCCCGGCAGCGGTACGGAAGTCAACGCTGAACAAATCCTGGAAGCGTACGGGATGACATTTGACGACCTGCAGCTGCAGCGCCTGTCTTTCGCCGACTCCGCCAAAGCGATCCAGGACGGCCAACTGGACGCCGCGTTCCAGACTGCCGGTTACCCGACAGCCGCCATTACCGAGTTGGCAGCAACCAAAGGGGTAAAAATCATTCCGCTTGACGCCGACAAGATCCAGTCGCTGATCGAAAAGTACCCGTATTATGTAGAAACCACCATTCCGGGCAACACCTATCAAACAGTACCTGATGATGTCACCACCGTTTCCGTGCGTGCCATCCTCGTTGTGAAGAGCGATCTGAGCGAAGACCTGGTGTACAAAGCGACCAAGGCGATCTTTGAAAACACCGACAAATTGCCTGCGAAAAAAGAAGAAATCAAAGTGGAAAACGCTCTGCAGGGAATCAGTTTGCCCGTACACCCCGGTGCGAAAAAATACTATGACGAACAAGGCGTAAAGTAAGCGCCAAACACATATGAGCAGGCGTAAATCCAGGAAAGGGCGGATGAATGTCCGCCTTTTCTCCTTCATTGTGGTCTCGATTTTTTTCTTTATTGTGGCATTATTTCCGTTTTTTGATACTCTTGTCATCCGTGATTCACAGTCCAACCGTCTGCTGTGGGAAACGCCGGTAAAACCCGGCCTCTCGTTCGGCATACGGTGGATTCATTCCATTCACCGCACGCCTGTAGAAGAGTTTTTTCGCGTCGATGGGACAAACCTGATCGAGTACCGCATGTCGTTTCGTGACTACGGCATCGGGATGAGCAGCGAACTGGCTCCCGGCGAACGCTTGGTAAACCGGGATGGAAGGTTTTATGTCGAGAACATGCACCGTGTCTTCCCGGAGATTCGACTCTACATCGGACAGGTACGGGCCAACCACACCCTGCTGTTTCAAGGTGAAGTAATACCGCTCGCCACACTGGATCGGCCGGGTTCATCGGTGCTGATTCGCGTGGAAAAGCGTTCTATTATAGACAGATTGGAGGATCGTATGTCGTGAGTACAGCCAACTTGCAGCAAGAAGATGTAACGGATATGCTGGCCAAGTACGACAAAGAGTCTGCCTATCGCAAGTTCAGCGGACCCTTGATGTGGATCAGTTTCGGCATCCTCGTCCTCTTTGCCGTGTATCAGCTGGTCAGCTCTTACTTTTTCACTGTGCCTCCGCAAATCCACCGTCCGATTCACCTGGCGTTTGGCCTGGGGTTGATCTACCTGCTCTACCCGGCTAGCCGCAAGAGCGACCGGACAAAGATCGGGATTGGCGGCATTCTGCTCAGTATCGTCGCCTTTTTGATCCCCATGTACTGGGTTTACGACTACGAAGGGCTGGTGCTGCGTACCGGCCGGTATACCGATCTTGACCTTTTCATAGGGGGAATCGGGATCCTGTTGGTACTGGAAGCGGCTCGCCGCGTGGTCGGATGGCCGATAACCATTATCGCCAGCGTCTTTCTGTTGTACACCCTGGCCGGACCGTATATGCCCGGCTTTTTGGAGCACAGCGGCAAAGGGATCGACCGGATTATCGGTCACTCCTTCTTTACACTTGAAGGGATCTTTGGCACGCCGATATATGTCTCGTCCACCTTTATCTTTTTGTTTATCCTGTTCGGTGCCTTTCTGGAGAAAACCGGCGTCGGCCAGTATTTCAACGATCTGGCGTTGGTCATCGCGGGACGGCGAATTGGCGGACCGGCCAAAGTGGCTGTCTTTTCCAGCGCTCTGCAGGGGACGATCAGCGGCAGTTCCGTAGCCAACGTCGTCACTTCCGGATCGTTTACCATTCCGATGATGAAACGGTTGGGGTACCGCAGCGAATTTGCCGGCGCGGTCGAAGCTTCTGCTTCCACGGGCGGCCAGATCATGCCGCCGATCATGGGGGCTGCCGCCTTTCTGATGGCCGAATTTATCGGGATGAACTACTGGGACGTGGCCAAAGCAGCAGCACTCCCGGCCATCCTCTTCTTTACCGGGGTCTGGATCATGGTCCATCTGGAAGCGAAGCGGCTTGGTCTCAAAGGACTGCCGAAAGAGGAGATTCCCAATAAACGTGAGGTCCTGAAAAAAATCTACCTGCTGCTGCCGATCTTTGTGATCATCGGTGTGCTGGTGGCCGGTTATTCCGCAGAACGGGCGGCCATTATCGGGATTATCTCCACGGTTGTGGTCGGGGCCATTCGTCGCGAAACGCGGATGTCGCTTCGGGACATTTTGGAAGCGCTGGCATCCGGTGCCCGTATGGCTCTCGGGGTGATTGCCGCAACGGCCTGTGCCGGCATCATCGTCGGCACGGTTACACTGACCGGTATCGGCCTGAAACTGGCCAACGGCCTGATTGACCTGTCCGGCGGCATACTGCTCCTGACGCTGTTCTTTACGATGATTGCCTCACTGATCCTGGGCATGGGCACACCGACAACGGCCAACTATATCATCACATCGACGATTGCGGCACCGGCACTGATTCAGATGAATGTGCCCGACCTCTCGGCACATATGTTTACCTTCTATTTCGGGATCGTGGCCGATATTACGCCGCCAGTCTGCCTGGCTGCCTTTGCCGCATCCGGCATTGCCAAATCGAAACCGATCCTGACGGGTGTGGAGTCGACGCGCCTCTCCATTGCGGCGTTTATGGCACCTTACATCTTCGTGCTTTCACCCGCTCTGCTTTTGATTGACACGACCTGGTACGGAGCCATTTTGGTGATGATTACCTCGCTGATCGGGATGATCGGCGTTGGCGCAGGTCTGATCGGTTACTGGATGTCGCCGCTCAACACGATCGAGCGGATTGTCTCCGTCGCTGGCGGGGTGATGGCGATCATTCCGGGCGGAACGACCGACATGATCGGATTCGCCCTGCTGGCCGTCATCTTCGGGTTGTCTGTGTACCGCTCGAAGCGGCAGACCAAAGCACAAGCCCAAGCGTAACATTGGTTTCGACTGTCCCTGGCAGAATGATCAAGAGGGCTGTCCCGGCAGGATTCAAGCAGGATATCCTGTCGGAACAGCCCTTCGTTTGCAATCAAGGTGGTAAGCCCGGTTTGTTTCACTTGTTCGTGTCGGTAGTCCCTTGTTCCCGATTGCGCAAACGGGTCCAGCCCGCCTGTTGTTCAATCAGTCCCCGTTTCAACAACCTGCCCAGCGCTCGTTTAAATGCCGCTTTGCTTAAGCCCAGCTTTTCCCGGATCACGTCGGAAGGCGTCTCGTCCGTATACGGCATGGCCCCGTTCTGTTCGATCAGGAAAGCCAGCAGGCGGTCAGCATCTTCCTGGAGCTGCTGTTCCTTGCGGGCGCGCATCGAACCATTGATTCGTCCGTCCGGGCGCACATAACTCACCCGGCTGCAGACATCCTGCCCCATGCGCAGCGGTTGGGTCATCTCGTCGCGATGAATGAACATCACGTGTTCCGTCTCTGTAAAGACGAATGCTCCATCGTCTATCACCTTGTAAACCGTTCCTTCCACCCAGCGCCCCAGCATTTCCGGAGCAGCCGTTCGGGCGATTTCCAACATGACCCGCTCACCAGCAGGTTCAGCCAACAGCCTGCCGCGTTTGTCCCGCTTCAGGGTTGCCAACACCTTGTCACCTACCTTCGGCCACTCTGTCGGCCGCTTGGGCAGGTCGTCACAGGAGAGCAGCAGGTCTTTTGCCGTGCCATTGTTGAGAAATACACCCAGATTGGGGACGGCGTTCACCACTTCCAGCCAACCGTATTCTCCCTCGCGAACGTGAGGCAAACGCATGGTTGCAGCCAGCCGATCCTTCTGATCGCGATACAAAAACACTTCTACCCTGCTTCCTTCCTGCAAGGAAGCAGAAACTTCGTTCCGGTGAAGCAGCACATCTTCCACGCCATCAGTTAGAAAAAAGCCAAACGGTGCTGTACGGGCCACTTGTAACGTGGTTACCATACCCGCCTGCAGTCTGTTCTCTTGCTCCGACCGGGAGCGCTTGCTTTTCATTCGATCACTTCCCCAATGGTATCTGTTCCTCACAAGAGAGCGGCTCGTACGAAATATCCGCTGAGCCGCCTGTTCCTATCGTGCTCTCGCTGCACTCCTGCTATGTGTTTTCCGGTCACCCGGCCTGGTTCATATACACCGCGACGGCAGAAGGAATCCCGTCAGGAAGTGATCTGCCGGTTCAAGTTGGCCATCTCGATAGCGGTCGTCGCCGCCTCCCAACCCTTGTTGCCCGCCTTGGTACCGGCCCGCTCAATCGCCTGTTCGATGCTGTCGGTAGTCAAAACCCCGAAGATGGTCGGCACACCCGAAGCCAGACTTACGGACGCGACCCCTTTGGCACACTCGCTGCAAACGTATTCAAAGTGTGGGGTAGAACCGCGGATGACCGCTCCCAGCGTAATCACCGCATCGTATCGGCCCGATTCAGCCATTTTTTTGGCGATCAGGGGAATCTCGAACGCCCCCGGCACCCAGGCTATTTCGATGTTTTGTTCATCTACGCCATGCCGCTTCAAGGCGTCCAATGCGCCGCTGACCAGCTTGCTGACGATGAACTCGTTAAACCGCCCGGCGACAATGCCGATGGAAAGGCCCGTTCCGACCAGATGTCCTTCATAGATTCGCATCTTCTTCACTCCTTGGTAAAGCTGAGCAGATGGCCCAGCTTGTCATGTTTGGTTTTCAGATAACGCTCGTTGTGCGGGTGGCTCTTGATCTGGATCGGCACACGCTCCACCACTTCCAGGCCGTATCCGTTCAAACCGCGGATCTTGCGCGGATTGTTGGTCATCAACAGGATCCTGCCCACGCCGAGATCGCGCAGGATTTGTGCTCCGATGCCGTAATCGCGCAGATCAGGCGGAAAGCCCAGCTTCTCGTTGGCTTCCACGGTGTCGTACCCTTGTTCCTGCAGCTTGTAGGCACGCAGTTTGTTGATCAGCCCGATCCCGCGCCCTTCCTGTCTCATGTAGAGCAGCACGCCTTTTCCCGCCTGTTCGATTTGCTCCAGGGCGGCATGAAGCTGCGGTCCGCAGTCGCAGCGGTACGACCCAAACACGTCACCGGTCAGGCATTCGGAGTGAACCCTCACCAACACCGGTTCATTCGGTTTGATCTCCCCCTTGACCAGGGCGAGGTGTTCTTTTCCGTCCACTTCGTTGGTATAACCGCACACCCGGAAGGAGCCATACTCACTCGGCAGTTCCACTTCCACTTCCCGCTTCACCAGACATTCTGTCCGCGTGCGGAATCGAATCAGGTCTTCGATGGAAATCAGCTTCAACGAAAAACGCTCCGCTATTTTTTCCAATTCCGGCAGGCGGGCCATACTGCCATCCTCGTTGATGATCTCGCAAATCACGCCCGCCGGGTAGCTGCCGGCCAGCCGGGCCAGATCGACCGCCGCTTCCGTGTGTCCAGCCCGGCGCAGTACGCCTCCCTTCTTGGCAATCAAGGGGAAGATATGGCCAGGGCGGCGAAAATGTTCCGGTCCTTTAGACTCGTCGATCATGGCCAGTATCGTTGCCGAACGCTCGTAGGCAGAGATGCCGGTGGTCGTCCCGACCTCGTCGATGGAAACGGTGAAGGCCGTTCCCTGCTTGTCCGTATTGACATCAACCATCGGCTTCAAATGCAATTGCCCGGCCCGCTCCTCGGTGATGGGGACGCAGACCAGCCCTCGGCCATGTGTAATCATAAAGTTGATCACGTCAGGGGTTGCCATTTCCGCCAGCGCTACAAAGTCCCCTTCGTTTTCACGGTCTTCATCGTCCACGACGATGATCGGCCGTCCCTTTTTCAAATCCTCGATGGCTTCTTCAATCGAATGAAACATCTCTTTCCTCCTCCGCCGCTGTTATCTGCGTCCCATTCCTGTCTCAGGCAAATCCATGCTGCCGCAAAAAGTCCACATCTATTCCCGCTCTATCCCCTTTTTCGCCACGCTGCCAGGAAAGCAGCCGTTCGACGTACTTGGCTATCATGTCGCATTCCAGGTTCACCGTGTCCCCCGGCTGTTTCTCGCCCAGGTTGGTATGTGCCAACGTATGCGGAATGATGGAGATCGAGAATCCCTCATCTGTCACCTCGGTGATGGTCAAGCTGATGCCATCAACGGCGACCGATCCCCGCGGCACCATGTAGCGGCGAAGTTCAGCAGCCGCTTTGATGCGAAACAGGACGGCATTGGCGTACGGTTCCCGCGCGGCCACCACCCCGGTACCATCCACATGCCCGGAGACAAGATGCCCGCCAAAGCGGTCCCCCAACGCCATGGCGCGCTCCAGATTGACGAGCGCGCCTCGTCTTAACTGGCCCAGGTTGGTATGTTTCAGGGTCTCCGGCATCACATCGGCTGTAAAGCAGCTTTCCGAATACGACGTAACCGTCAGGCATACGCCGTTGACGGCAATGCTGTCACCCAGGCGGACGCCTTCCAGCACACTCCGCGCTTCGATCACCAGCTTACTTGACCGGCTGCCTCCTTCCACAAGGGCGACACGGCCCAATTCTTCGACAATCCCGGTAAACACCCGCCTACGCCTCCTCCCTGTCCGCAAAGCGCGGATAGCCGACAATCCGCAAATCCTGCTCGCTGACTCGCTCCACTTCGATTCTCTCAAGCGGTACGGCTTCGTCCATGATGGGTATCCCGCTGCCGCCAAACGGTGTCGGGGCCCCCGCACCGCCGACCAGCTTAAGGGAAATGTAGCTGATCACCTTGTTGATGGCGCGTGCGGCCAAAAAAGCGCCGTTGATGGTCGCGCCCCCCTCCACGAGCAGGGAGGTGACCCCCCGCTTTCCGAGCGATTCCAAGACCTGCGTGACATCTACCCTGCTGCTGCCAAGCCGGATCACCTCAACTCCCCGTTGGGCCAGCATCTCCTGCTTGTCGCGCGGAGCCCGGTCCGTGGTGTAAATCCAGGTGGGCGCCACCCCGTCCGTCAACACTTTCGCCGCAGGCGGAATGCGCAGAGTGGTATCCAGAATGACGCGAATGGGATGGCGGGCATGCCCGTCCGGCAGGCGAACGGTTAATGCCGGATCATCGGCAATTACCGTGCCGACCCCGACCAGAATCGCATCGTAGCGATGGCGCAGCAGATGCACTTCCTGACGCGCCTCTGCTCCCGAAACCCAGCGGCTGTGGCCAGTCTCGGTAGCCACTTTTCCGTCCAGGGTAGCCGCCGTTTTGACTGTGACAAACGGACGGCCCGTGGTGATATAGTGAAAAAATACTTCATTCAGTTTTTTTGCCTCAGACTCCAACACGCCGACGACGACCTCGATCCCGGCCTCACGCAATCGTTTGATGCCTTGTCCCGCCACTTTCGGGTTGGGGTCGAGTGCGGCGACGACTACGCGGGCGATGCCGGCGCGGATGATCGCCTCCGTACAAGGCGGCGTGCGGCCGGTATGGCTGCACGGCTCCAGCGTGACGTACAGATCGGCACCTTTCGCTTTCTCCTGTGCCATTGCCAGCGCGTGAACCTCGGCATGCGCTTCTCCCGCCCGCAGATGAGCGCCCATGCCGACGATTGCTCCGTCGCGCACGACGACTGCCCCGACCATCGGGTTGGGACTGGTCTGCCCGGCCGTCCCTTGTGCCATCTGGAGTGCTACAGACATGTAATCGACGTCGCGCACAGCGTTCACATCCTTCCCTGCCGATCTCGTCACAATCATTATACACAAAGTTTCTGTACCCGCCCATCTTCCCCGCAAATCCCGCAGCACTCTTCTGACAGCAGGGGCGGAAGTTTTTTAAAAAGTGTTCAAAAATATGGGAATAATGTGCTATCATAGGCAAGTCCAGAAAAATCCTACATATCCATGTAATGATGTACAGAGACGCATGTGACAGGAGCGATCGCTATGCTTGAATACGCATACTCGATCATTCTCGGAATTGTTCAGGGATTGACCGAGTTCCTGCCCATCTCCAGTACCGGCCACCTCGTCCTGTTCGGCAAATTGTTCGGGCTTAGAGAGGCGGGGCTGATGTTCGACACCATGCTGCACTTCGGAACACTCATTGCGGTGGTGACAGCCTTCTGGAGCGAAGTACGGTATGTTCTCACACACCCGTTCAGCCGCCTGAGCGGACTGTTGGTCGTCGGCACAATCCCAACAGCGGTCATCGGCCTTACGTTTCACGACTTCTTCAAGGAAATCTCGCAGACCGGACAAACGATCGGTTTTGAGTTTTTGGCAACAGGCCTGATCCTGTGGAGCGTGGAGTCCATCAAAGGAGGACACCGTCCGTTTTCTCATATCAACTACACGGATGCCTTGATTATCGGAACCCTGCAAGGTGCGGCGATACTTCCGGCCATTTCCCGTTCCGGACTGACGATTGCCGGTTCGCTGCTGCGCGGCATCAAGCGGGAGGACGCGGCCCGCTTCTCGTTCCTGCTTTCCCTGCCGGCAATCCTGGGTGCGACCATACTCCAGGCCAAAGATCTCATGGGGAGTGAAAGTGCCAGTCTGCTCCTGGCTCCCATGCTGGTCGGCACAGCGTTTGCGGCCATTGCGGGGTACGCCGCAATCCGCTGGATGCTGAAAATCATCAGCACCCATTCGCTGAAAGGGTTTGCCATCTATGTCTGGGGCCTTGGGATTGCCATCGTTCTATTGCAGTTCATAGGCAAGTGGTAAGTTACGGCGGCCATTTTCCTTCCTCACTCCGCTGCCAACCAACCACAGGGCTGGAATGTCCGCTTCGCAAGCCCAAAGCGGGCCAGCGCAAAAGCACGTCGTGAAGCGGTCCTGGTCTGCTTCTTCGCTGGTTGGCCACCGGAAGTGAGCGCGAAAAAACGCCCCACTCGTGGGCACGACACTTTGTCTGCAATCTTGAGAAGTTTATATATGTTATAAAAAAACCGGCAGTCTTCCTCTGCCGGCCTGTTCGTTGTCACCACTTAGGGGCGGATAAACATCTGCGTCCAGTAATGGCGATACGCTCCCCCTTTTGCGTAACCGACGCCAATCTGTGTAAACTGGGCGCTTAAAATATTTTGCCGGTGACCCGGGCTCTCCATCCACGATTTCATCACGGCCTGGGGACTGGTTTGACCAGCCGCGATATTTTCTCCTGCCGCCCGAAACGAGATACGGAATGCTCTCATCATCTCAAACGGCGAGCCGTACGTAGGCGATTGATGAGAAAAATATCCCCGGTCGCGCATGTCCTGTGATTTAAAGCGTGCCACTCGAGCCAGTTCCCAATTGGCCACAAGCGGCTTAAGCCCGTATTTGGCCCGCTCCTGGTTGACCAGTTCAACCACCTGTGCCTCCAGTCGTTTCTCCGCTGAAAGAAGCGGTACGGTTACCCGGTCGCCAGGATAAATCAAGTTGGGGTTCTTAAACTGTGGATTGGCATTGATGATCTCCGACAACCCCACCTGGTATTTAAGCGAGATCTTCCACAGGCTGTCACCCGGCTTTACCACATATACGTCCGAATCAGCCGCGTACCCTGACGGGCAGCCCAATACGCCGCTTGCCAAACAGGCAAGCAGGAGACATACCACAATCCGTCTTGCCACAGATGATCACTCCTTGTCGCTTCATTAGCTGATTTTGTCCTTCTCCTGATTCCCAACATACCGTCTGGCCAGAAGCTTTAATGCCAGCAGGGCAACTGCGTACACGGAAGCAGCCAGAAACGATGTGGCCAACCACGCAGCGGTCCCCAGCAACAGGTACAGCAGCACATGGGCGCCAAAAATTCCGAGCACCCAGGCAAACAGGTTCATTTTGTCAAAAAAAGACCAAACGTTACCCATACCCAGACTTGCCTCCTTGTCGATTGACATCCTCACTCAAATCCGCAGGACAGACTGACGTTGGAATGAAAGGTTATCGTCCCAAGTATGGTATTGCCAGATGGGGGGATCTTTATCCCTTGCTTCCTTCTGTGTCAGGGCAGTCAACGCGAATCATCTGTAGGCGTGCGCCGCCCCCAAAAAGGAAATGAACAACGATATGATGAGTCCGCCTGAAAAAGGGCGACATGAAACAGCGTTGAAAGATGTCAACCCTTGGCCCGGAAAAACAGGGCAGCAAAAAAACCGAACACAATCGCAGCCGATATCCCTGCGCTGGTTACTTCAAAGATACCTGTGATGACACCGATCAGCCCGTTTTTTTCTGCTTCGGCCAGTGCACCATGCACCAGAGCGTTGCCAAAGCTGGTAATCGGCACCGAAGCGCCCGCCCCGGCAAACTGGATGAGTGGGTCGTAGAGGCCAAAGCCGTCGAGCACTGCTCCCGCCACCACCAGGGCAGACATGGTATGTGCAGGTGTAAAACGCAGCACGTCCATCAGAAACTGCCCGACCAAACAGATGAAGCCTCCTACGACAAATGCCCAGAAGTAGATCATCCCGCTCCCTCCCTTATTCCGCTTCGATTGACACCGCATGCGCGATACAGGGAATGCTCTCACCCTGCTGGTATGACATCGGGGACATCAAGGCTCCTGTCGCCACAACCAGTATGCGCCGCAATTCTCCCGCTCTCATCCGATTGAGCAGATGGCCATAGGTCACGACAGCACAGCAGGCAGCACCGCTTCCTCCCGCCTGTACCGCCGGATCGTCACCATAGATGAGCACGCCGCAATCGATGTAGCGATCCAAAGGAATGGCAATCTGGTGACGAGGCAAAAGTTCCGAGAGAATGGAATGGCCGACCCGGCCCAAGTCGCCCGTCACAACCAAATCGTAATAATCATAGGGGAGATTCCGGTCGCGAAAATGAGCTTCAATCGTACTGAGAGCAGCAGGGGCCATGGCTCCCCCCATGTTGAACGGATCTGATATGCCCATGTCGACAACCCTTCCAATCGTAGCCGAAGTGACGCGCGGTCCGTCCCCTCTCGAAGCCACCACCGCTGCGCCGCTGCCGGTTACGGTCCATTGTGCCGTCGGCGGCTTTTGGGATCCGTATTCGGTGGGGTAGCGAAATTGTTTTTCCGCAGAGGCGTTGTGACTGCACGTAGCGGCCAGCACATACTCTGCGGATTGGCTGTCCACGAGCAGGGAAGCGAGGGCAAGCGCTTCAGTAGTCGTCGAGCAGGCGCCAAACAAGCCCAGATAGGGAACTTTCATTGTACGCGCGGCGAAGCTGGCGGAGATAATCTGGTTCATCAAATCGCCTGCGAGAAAAAACTGAATCTTGTCGTTGGTCAACCCGGCCTTTTCCACCGCTTTGTCGGCCGCTTCCTCCAACAAGACGCGCTCCGCCTGCTCCCAGCTGTCCTGCCCCAGCCACAGATCGCCGTGCAGCGTATCAAAATCGTCCGCCAGTGGGTGCGTTGCTTCAAACGGACCGCCAATCGCCGACGAGGCCAGAATCACCGGCTTGTTTGTGTACCGCCATGTCTGATGCCCCTCAAGCATTCACCCTATCCCTCCCATCTTGATCAATGTTTTGACAATCCCGATCACAAATGCGGAAAACACGCCAAACACGATCACAGAACCGGCCAGCTTGAACATGTTGCCCCCGACGCCCAGTACAAGCCCTTCGCTTCTGTGCTCAATTGCCGCTGAGGCAATGGAGTTGGCAAAGCCGGTAACCGGGACTGCCGTTCCTGCTCCCGCCCATTGGGCGATCCGGTCATAGACGCCAAAACCAGTCAGCAAAACCGAACAGAAGATGAGCACAGCCACGGTGGGACTGCTGGCTGTCTTTTCCGTAAAGTCAAAGACGCGGACAAACATATCCTGTATCCCTTGACCGATCAGACAGATCAATCCGCCTACCAAAAATGCGCGGGTGAAGTTGCGCAGCAGCGGGCGCGGCGGCTCATGCCGTTTTGCCACTTCCTGGTACTGTTGTTGAATCGGTGTCAACTTTTTTCGCTTCTGATCAGGCATGGGTCATCGATCCTTTCCAATCTAACGTGTTAACAGCGGTCTTACCTGGTCTATCACGTCCTGAAGTTGGGAAGCCATGCGTTCATACTGCTTCTTGGCCTCTTCCGCCTTGGTCGACAAAGCGAACAGTTCCAGGTCGGCCTGACATTTTTTTAGCGTGGCAAATGTTTGTTTGTCCGTTTGCGGAGGTGGAATCTGAATCTTGTCATCGTAGAGATCCAGGTAGAGCTGTCCATTCTTGTCCACCTGGGCAAGCAGTACGTTCTCTTGGGCGACGCCGGCTTTCTTCAACTCCGCCTTCAGCCAGGCGCGGCTTAAGCCAATCGTGGCCAGCGGTTCGTCCATGATGACACCGTCAATGATCACTGCCTGCGGCTCTGTCTCCGGGGAGACGGCAATTCCCGCTTTCTTTGCGGTCAGGGGCTGGTTTTCCGCCTTCAGCAGAACCGTCACATCACCCCCGGGTTCCATCAGGGCAAATTCCACGTCCGCCACGTTAAATACATTCTTCTGCCGCAGCCGCTCCAGAAGCTCGTCGACATTCAATCGCTCTTGTTTTAGGCTATCCTCCATGATCTTGCCGTTTTTAATCAGCACCGTTGCTTTTCCGTCGAAGAAATCCCGCAAGCGCTTGCTTTTTAGCGCCAGCCACCCGGTAACAATCGGAAACACGCCAAAGACGGTCAGGGAAACAAACCCGTGAAACATGTTGGCTTCCAGCTCCGTGCCGATAAAAGCGGCAATCGAGCCAATCGTGATCCCGACAATGTACTCCATGAATGTTAGCTGCTGCAGCTGCCGTTTACCGATCACTTTCGCCAGTATAAAGAGGTAGATCAAGGCGACAAATGAACGAACGGCAATCTCAATCCAATCGGGCACAATCTTCCCCCCCTCATGACCAAACCAGTCGATGCTGGCATCTACCCCAAAAAGGGGTAAAGAGAGAGGATCACCCTCTCCCTTGATTCAGATCCGGATCAGAACCCTTTGTACTGCGGCTCCTCTTGCTCCAGTTCGGTTACGCGCTGTTGCAGCGTGTCAACAATGGACTGGGTACGTTGAGCGGCCTGAGTGTATATCTGTTTAGCATTTTGGTTCTGTGTATTGAGCGCAAACGTTTCCAGGTTAGCCTGTGCGCTTTTCAAGCTGGCCAGTGTTTGTTTGACCTGAGATGCAACTGTCATCCCATTCACCCCCTTCCAACGTTAGGTTCAACGATTCCCAAAAAGTTATTCCTGGATTTTTTGTACCACGCCACCAAATCTATGTCATATACATGTTATATATTTTACAAAAAAGCCGATCAGTTTATCCTTAATGTCATTTTACATTACATTATTTCTCGAAAATCTATTGCAAACGAACCCCTTAGACCATATAATCGTTCCTATACAACTTTCATTATGTAATAAAAACTAACAAAGGAGTGGTGTTTATGATGTCCCGGGTTCTCTTGTCGGCCGTACTGTTATGTCTCTCCCTTCCGCTGGCGGCCCAGGCAGCAGAGCCGACAACCACAGAACTGGCTTCTGCCATTGATGCAGCCTGGGTGATGGTTGCGGCCATTTTGGTCATCTTGATGCAGGGAGGTTTTGCTCTCCTGGAAACGGGGGCGACTCGAATGAAAAACGCCGGGCATGTGGCAGCCAAAACGATTCTTACGTTTGGCATTTGCAGTATCGCCTTTTGGGCGTTGGGCTTCGGCCTAACCTTTGGAGATGGAAACGATTTGATTGGAATGTCCGGCTTTTTCTTTGACGGGACAGACGAATCGGCCTTCTCCTCCCTCTCGTTTGCAGCCATTCCGCCGGGGATCAAGTTTTTGTTCCAGCTGGGCTTTGCCGGCGTCTCGCTGGCTATTGCCTGGGGCGGTTTTGCCGAGCGGGCCAAACTGTCTGTCTACTTCGTCTTCGGTGTCCTGTTTACCGTTGTCATCTATCCCGTAATTGGTCACTGGGTATGGGGCGGCGGCTGGCTCGCCCAATTGGGGATGCAGGATTTCGCCGGCTCCACTGTCGTTCACCTGCAAGGGGCAATGGCGGCGTTGGCGGCAACCATCCTGCTGAAGCCGCGCATCGGTAAGTACAACCCGGACGGTTCTTCGAATGTGATCCCCGGTCACAATCAGGTGTATACCGTGCTTGGAGTCATCATCCTCTGGGTGGGCTGGTTTGGATTTAATGCCGGCTCTACCTTTGGCTCCACTTCCGGCATGTTCGGGTATGTGGCGATGACGACCAATCTGGCCGCAGCCGCCGGTGCGGTAGCGGCTCTGATCGTCTCCTGGGTGGTGATGGGCAAGGCGGACATTCCCAGCATGCTGAACGGCGTGTTGGCAGCCCTTGTCGCCATAACAGCCGCCTGCGCATTTGTCGAACCTTGGGCAGCCTGTCTGATTGGTGCGCTTGCCGGAATCATCACCTTCTATACGGCCGTTTACTTTGACCGACTGGGCATCGACGATCCTGTCTACGCCTTCTCTGTTCACGGCATCGCCGGAATCTGGGGCACCCTTTCCACCGGTCTGTTCGCGACTCCGGAACTGGTCGAGCAAGTGGGTATCGGGCAGGCCGGCCTGTTCTACGGCGGCGGTCTTTACCAGTTGGGTGTGCAGGCGCTTGGCGTCTTTGGTGCGATGCTGTACGTCTTTAGCGTATCGTTTGTCGTGCTGGCCATTATGAAAGCCACAATGGGACTGCGCGTAACCGAAGAGGAAGAAGTGATCGGCCTGGATGTCAGCGAGCATGGGGAGTTTGGATATCCGGAGCTGCTTAAGACAGAATCGATGCACCGGGAGAACCGCATCAAACCGGCAGGCGGGGAGGTTTCCGCGAGTGCTTCAAACCCTGCAACCTGATTGGTCTTACGCGATCAGGGAAGCGTCCACCTTCCGCGAGCTGGGCGTGCTTCGTCAGGAGCTGCTCAATCAACTCCGCATCTCCTCCTGGTCCGCTGCGGATTGTCGGGAACAGCACTGGATGGTAAGCCACCTGCACCATCTGATCAGTGTCCAATGTATCGAGATTGCCATCCGGTTCGCCAGAGCATCAGGCATGGGAGATCCTCCCGTGCCTTACGCCTTTCTGGTGTTTGGAAGCGGCGGCAGAGGAGAGCAGACCCAAATCAGCGATCAGGACACCGGACTGCTCTACCGGATCGCCGATGATGCGGAAGCAGGGGTGCAGACCGAGATTGCTCAGTATTTTTCCCATCTGTCCAGAATCGTCGTGTCCGGGATGACAGAGGCCGGCTATCCCGAATGCGACGGCCGCGTGATCTGTTCCAATCCGCGCTGGCGCCGCTCCCTGTCCCAGTGGAAGGCGATGCATGACCAATGGGCAGAGGATCCGTCCTGGGAAAACGTGCGCCATCTCCTGCTCACTGCCGATGCCCGCTTGTTAAGCGGTGATCCATCGCTCTTTGCCGAACTTTCCTCCCATTACCGGCATACCCTGAACACTCACCCGCGGTTGTTCTCCCGCATGGCCAGCAACACGCTGCATTACCGTGTGCCGCTCGGCTGGTTGGGAGGCATTCGCACCGAGCTGCGCGGCAGGTACCAAGGGGCCCTTAACCTGAAATACGGCATCTATCTGCCTTACGTGAACTGCATCCGCCTTTGGGCACTGGCCGCCGGGATTCCTGCAACCCGCACGATGGATCGGCTGGCCGCCTTGCGGTCAGCGGGTATCTGGTCCAAAACGTTTTGCGATGAGGCGGAACATCATTTTCAACAAATTCTTTATTTGCGCCTGCTGTCTGCGCAGCAGTGGCCGGGAGAATCGTACGAAAGCAGCCGTTATTTGAAGCTGCAGGAGCTGCCGATGCCGAAAGATGAGCTGAAGCAAATCATGAAAACCGCCCGCCGCCTGCAAAAGCTCACCTGGCAGCAATATGGGGCATCCAGCAATCCTGTACGACGGGAGTGGTTGGGGTGAGAGGAGAGTGGAATCCGATCCGGCGTTTGTGGCATTCCTATCGAGGCGAGCGTGTGCTGCCCGATTTCCGTTCGGTTTCCCCCAAAACAGAACGCAACCAGCAAGCCTTCTTGCGTCAGATGGTGAAAGATATGGAGCAGCCTGGGCCGGCCCTTCCGCTGGACAGCTTGCGGGCTGTGGTCGTTGATCTGGAGACGACCGGGTTTTACCCCTTCAGGGGAGACGAGATTATCGCCATCGGTGCGGTCGCCGTCTTCGGAACGGAAGTACGCCAAGAAGAACGCTTCTTCAGCCTGGTTCAGCCCACTCGGCCGATTCCGGAACACATCCGGCGGTTGACCGGAATCACTGCTGCCGATCTGTCCAACGCACCTTCTCTTGTGACTTCCTTGTCTGCTTTCTTTCAATTTGTTGGCGACCGCCCGCTGATTGCGCACCACTCCAGACATGAGCGGCAGTTCTTGCAGGCCGGGTTGTGGAATACGAGCCGTACCCGATTTGCCCATCGCCTGATTGACACCATGCTGCTGATCCGCGTCTGTGAGGGCGTGCTGGGCGATTCCAGTCTGGACGCATTGTGCCGCCACAACCGGATCGCCATCCATAAACGGCATGATGCCTACTGGGATGCGTTTGCCTGCGCACAATTATGGACGCACTATGTGAAGCAGGCGCTCCGGCTTGGCTTCCGAGACCTGCAGGAGATTTACCGCGAACACAGATGGTAGGTTTGGATGCTCGGATTGGAGAACGGGGCACGTATGATCTGCACCTGGCATAAAGACAAATGACAAAAAATGCGATACGATCATAAGGAAACGTGCCAAACTCATGAACGAGTGTACAGGAGGTATTGCAGGGTGAGTACAAATGTAGCGGATAAATGGGGAACCGGATTGAAACCGCAGCAGTTTATCGACAGCATGAGCAGGAACCAGGAAGATTTCCTGAACTGGTACAATCAATTCACCTGGACAGACAGCGGGGCGGAGGCGTTTTTTGCTTCTCTTGCCGGCCGCACCAATCTGCGCTGTCTGATTCTGGCTGCCGACTGGTGCGGGGATGTCGTCCGCAATGTGCCGGTACTGTTTCGCGCATTGGAGAAGGCGGAGATTCCGGTTGAAGTGCTGATCATGGAGCAGCATCTGGATTTGATGGATCAGTTTTTGACGATGGGAGGGCGCGCCATTCCGATTGCCATTTTTGCCGACGAAAAAGGAAACGTCCGCGGCCATTGGGGCCCTCGCCCGCGGCACATACAGGAAGTGATGGTGGCATTCAAGCAGGCCAATCCTGACCGGGAAGCTCCCGACTACCAGGAAAAACTGCAGGCGGCTCGAGCCGAGATGCTGGCGCGCTACGGTGACGGCACCCAATACCAGACCGCCATCGTCACAGAGCTGCGCGATCTGTTGTCCACTTTCTGACAGACTGCTTGCACTTATGACTTGGCAAGAACAGTGGCAAACTGTAGATAAAACGGTCTTGCGGGAGCAAACCCGAACAAGGCTCAGGAGAACGGCATGACCGTCAAACAAAAAACGCAGGTGTTCGGGCACCTGCGACCGGTACATCTGAAGCCTCCCCATGCGAAAGGCGTTTTTCCACGCTTGCCTCCCTGCCTGACCGCTGACCAGGGAGGTTCACTTTTTTTTGCCGACGTTTAACAGAGATACGAACAGCGCGATCAACGCCACTACAAACACGCCAAACTGGATCATCAGATTGATTGCCTCGTGTGTCGGAACCAATTACGACCACCCCCTCGCTGTGCTGACGAGCCATCCGCAGGGGAGGGAATATGATTGTACAGTAGCAGTATGTCCAAAAACATACGAGAACACACGTTCCCATAACAAAGACGACCGTTTACCGTTTAGTCGGAAATGAAGGCATTGCGAACACGTCCCCAGAAAGGCAGTTTCTTGTAGCGGGCGAACTTTACCTTCTCCTGGCCGACCCGGCATGTGATGGCGCGAACCTGTTCCCATACCGCCTGCTCCCGGTCGAGGCCGACCATGATCTGCGGGTTCATCACGATCAGTTCCACCTCGTGGTGCTTGGGCAGAACCAATGAACTGTTAATGGTCCGATAGGTCTGATTGTTGATTGAGGCAATTTCTGAAAGTTGAATGGCTTCAATCGAGGGATGGACGATCGCCCCGTTCACCGCTTTGTTGTAGGCGGTGCTCCCGGACGGGGAGGAGACGATCAGCCCGTCACCGCGAAATGTCTCAAACTCATCACCGTTGATAAAGACACAGACAACCAGCGTGGAAAGGGAAGCGTTGCGAATCACCATTTCGTTCAGCGCCCATTTGGTGTGAACCTGGCCATCACGTGTATGAATCTGGCATTGCACGGTGGGGTAGGTCACAATCTGCGGCGTAACCTGATCCAGTGCCTCTACAAAATCATCCAGTTCCTCCGGACGCCAATCAGCGTAAAACCCCAGGTGACCAGTGTGAATCCCCACATAGGTGGAGTCCAAACCGTACTGATGAACCGCTTCCAGCATGGTTCCGTCACCGCCGATGGAAAGAACGAGATCCGGATTGTCGTCCGTCCCGTCTACAAACTGATACGATCGCTTCCGGCTCGCACGGAGTTTCGCTTTGATCTCGCCTTCCACCTCACGGGTGTAGTCGTCGTTGCGCAATACCATCGCAATCTTCATCCGCACCGTTCCTCTCCAGTCTCGCACTATGCTTTACGCTATTGTACCCAAAGATTGACGCGTCGGGCAATTCCCACCTTTCCCGCCGCTGTCAACCACCAATGGGGCTGAACTGTCCGCTGCACAAGCCCAAAGCGGGCGGGCGCAAAAGCAGTGCTGCTTCGCCGCTTGTCCAAGCTGCGCCCGCATGCCCCCGCTTCAGGCTTGCTCCGCTTGGATGGTTGGCAAAGTCGTTCGTGCGAATAAATGGCCGCTCTCTTGTCACACTGGCTTTGTATACAATCTGGCCGTTTATTTCCCCTTCAAAGCGTCTCCAGTTTTCGTTCAACCCGCCGCAGCACCGCTTCCGCTTTTTCCACCCAACCATCATCCAGCGGCGCATCCTTTTCCACCGGTTCCTGAAACTGGTTGACCAACGGGGCAATCACGTTACTTCCCTCATAACCAATGTGCTCCTCCACACCGGACTGATACACATGTTTCAGCACAAACGGCGTACCGAACTGCACCTGTGCGTCTGCCTCGTCCAGGTGCCCGTGCCGCACTTCCAGCGGCAGCCGGAGAAATACCATGCCTTTATCGTCCAACTTCCGGTCCAAAAAACCGCGATCATAATCCCAGTTGGCCAGGGTAAAGCCGTCGTCCGCCAACAGTTCGCGGATTTGTCCAAACACACCTTCCTTACCGGTGATCGTACTGTGTAACATCTGCATCAAACATCCCGCCTTTCCCGTAATCATGAGTTAGTTTGTGTCAAGGCGAATGTTTGTACTCTCCAGCAAAGTGCTAGTCGATCCCTGTTTCTTGGGGATTTTGCCCTGGTGGTGCCACAGCGTGTAGACAAAGGGTGTTTGGATAGGAGGAGGCGGCCATTTTCCTCTCCTCACTCCGCTGCCAACCATCAACGGGGCTGGACTGTCCGCTGCGCAAGCCCAAAGCGGGCGGGCGCAAAAGCAGTGCTGCTCCGCCGCTTGTCCAAGTTGCGCCCGCATGCCCCCGCTACGGGCTTGCTCCGCTTGGATGGTTGGCCACCTTACGTGAGCGCGAAAAGCGCCCCACTCGCGTTCTCGACACGTTGCCTTAAAACAACCTTATTCCTCACAGAAACGAGCAGGCAAAAATGGCCGGAGTGGTTCAAGGTCGTTTTGGGTGAGGTAGTCGGCCATTCGCTTGGCTGTCACCGGCGACAACAGAATGCCATTTCGAAAATGACCGCTGGCGACAGCGATTCCTTCCCAGCCAGGAAGCGGCCCCAGCAAGGGCAGACCGTCAGCGGTGGCAGGCCTCAATCCGGACCAGGCGTCGAGAAATGCCGCTTGCCCCAAAGCCGGTACATACAGGCGCACTCCCTGCAAAACGCGAGCCAGTCCGGCCAGTGTCACCCCCAGTCGAAAACCGGCTTCATCCTCGGTCGCACCCACGATAACCCGTCCGTCTTTCTTTGGTACGATATAGCCGTTAGTTCCGAAGATGACTCGTTTCAACGGGATTTCCTCAGACGAAACCGCAGCCACCTGACCGCGCACGGGACGGATTGGAAGCGTGAGCGACAGCCACCGCCCGATCAATCCCGTCCAGGCCCCGGCCGCAATGATCGTATGTTCGGCCTGGTACATCCCCACGGAACTCTCCACACCTATTACCCGCTGCCCGCGGAGCACGGGAGCTGTCGCGACCACACCACTCTCAAGCCGGACTCCGCGAATCTGACAAGCTGCCGTCAGCGCCTTCAGCAGCATCCGGCTGTTTACATGTCCTTCAGCAGGTGAGTAGATCGCTGCCTTGGCATCGCCGGACAAGTTCGGTTCCATCCGCTTAAGCTGGCTGTTCTCCAGCCACTGTACTTGACACCCCTTCGCCTGCTGCCAGCCATATCTCTCCCAAAACGCCGCCTGTTCCCGCTCATCCATTGCTACGCGCAGGATGCCATCCAGCACCAGCTGCGGATCAATACCGGTAACCTCCCGCAGTTCCGCCACCCACTCCGGGTACAGCGCAAGCGATGCCAGGCCCAGGTCAAACAGAGGGCCCGGTTGGTCAAACTCCTGCAGCGGACCGAGGATACCGGCCGCCGCAACCGATGCCTGACCGCCCCAATCTCCCTGCTCCAAAACAGTCACGGAAAGGCCGCGTCCGGCCAGTTCGTACGCCAGACTTAACCCGATAATCCCGCCGCCAATAACCAGACAATCACTCGTTACGGCTCTGTCCACGCTGCTTCTCCCCTATCTTTGCCCTTCGTAAAAAAGCCCGTCTCTCCACTATCGGAAAGACGGGCTGATTCATCGCGTTTCTACCCACAAAAGCAATGTCCAACGCCGCTTCCCTTCGCCAGCATGATCTGGATCAGGTGAAAAGGGTCGACAGATGTTTCTCTCTGTCCTCTCAGCCCGCTTCACGGACTCCCCTAGTCGTTGTTCCCATATGTTCCTGTTAACGGCACACTACCGCCAACCTGGTTACGTATCAGTATAGTCCCCGCCGCCGTGGACGGCAAGTGAAAGAAGGCGCCTGCCCTAATCTTCGTCCTTGTAATCGTAACTCTCCGGAATCGGCTCAAACTTTTCCAACTGCTCGTACGCGCGCAGTTTTTCCAACTGCTCCAGATGGTGCCGAAACTGATCGCTGTTGATCAGGTACTCTTCCCCATTGTGCACGGCGCGAATGCGCCCTTCAGCGATTTTCTCCAGAATGAACGTTTCGGGAAGATCGAGATAAGCTGCCGTTTCTTTCACTGTCAGATACATATCTCTCACTTACCTCCATGCAACCTTGCTTCCAGTTCGGCTCTTTGCCGCTCAAAGCCCGGTTTGCCGAGAAGCGCGTACATGTTTTGCTTGTACGCCTCAACTCCCGGTTGGTCAAACGGATTGACTCCCAACAGATAGCCGCTGATCCCGCAAGCCTTCTCAAAGAAGTATATCAAACCGCCAAGCGTGTAGGGCGACAACTCCGGGATTTCTACCAGCAAATTGGGCACCCCGCCGTCCGCATGGGCGAGCAGCGTACCCTGCAACGCTTTCTTGTTGGCAAAATCCATCCCCTTCCCGGCAAGGAAGTTTAGTCCGTCCAGGTTTTTCTCCTCTTGGTCAATGACAATGTCTGTCGCCGGTTTGACCACGTTGATGACCGTCTCAAACAGATCGCGCCGGCCATCCTGAATGTACTGCCCCAGTGAGTGCAAATCTGCGGAGAATTCGGCGGAAGCGGGGAAGATGCCCTTGCCGTCCTTCCCCTCCGACTCGCCAAACAACTGCTTCCACCACTCTGCAAAGTAGCGGAACTGAGGCTCATAGCTGACCAGCAATTCGATCGTTTTTCCCTTTCGGTACAGCGCATTGCGAACGGCTGCGTAACGATAGCAAGCGTTTTCTCCCAGATCGGGGTTAAGATAGCGCTGGCGTGCATCTTGCGCTCCCTGCATCAGCGCGTCAATGTCGGCGCCGCTGACGGCTATGGGCAGAAGACCTACGGCAGTCAGCACCGAATAGCGACCGCCGACGTCGTCCGGAATGACAAAACAGGTGTAGCCTTCCTCATCCGCGAGCGACTTGAGCGCGCCGCGATGACGGTCGGTGGTGGCATAAATGCGGCGCCGCGCACCTTCACGTCCGTACTTTTTCTCCATTAATTGTCGAATCAGCCGGAAGGCAAGGGCCGGTTCAGTCGTCGTCCCCGATTTGGATATGACGTTGACCGCGAGTTCTTTCCCTTCGATCAGCTCCAACAGGTGGGAAACGTACACCGGGCTGATCGTATTGCCCAGAAAGTAAATTTCCGGTGTTCCGCGCTTTTCCCGGGGCAGCAAATTGTAAAACGAGTGACCCAATAAATCAATCGCTGCTTTTGCGCCCAAGTAGGAACCGCCGATCCCGATTACCAAAAGCACGTCCGAGTCGGCCTGAATCGCAGCAGCCGCCTCTTTGATACGGGCAAACTCGTCCCGGTCGTACGTTTCCGGCAGGTCTACCCAGCCCAGGTAATCGCTGCCGGGGCCTGTCCGTTCATGCAGCATCTGGTGCGCCTGCGCCACGGCTGGAGCGAGATACTCCCACTCGTGCGGTTTAACAGCCGCACGTGCATGAGAATCGTCAAAACGGATTACGTGGTCCATGCTTCTCCTCCCAGTTCAAAACAACGTTTATCTCCATCTTATCACGATCATCCGCTGCCTGCACGGGACGATTCGCGTCCAAACGATTAAGCGGTGGAACCGATCAGCTTGAGCAGAAAAAACAGCACGATTCCGACGAGCGTAACCCCTCCCCACACGTACTTGCGCCGCCCTGTCTGCGGCTGCTTTTCCTTTACCAGACCAAGCCATTTCCATGTACCGACCGCCACCAGGACGACACTCACCAGCAGGATGATCGCGCCCATCGCTCCCCCTCCTCCCTTCCTACTAGCTATATGGGAAAAAGAGGGGAAACATTCCGTGTTAACCAGTCGTCAGCTGTACTTGCCGATTCCTTTTTGGTCATACTCTTCCAGCAGTTCGGCAAAACTTTTGCTGCGCTCCCGTTCCTCCCGCTCCCGGCGCAGCCGCTCCTTTTCCAGCTCTGCTTCGCGCTGACGGGCCTCTTTGATCTCACGTTCCATCTGCTTCAATTTGCCAAGCAGGTCATCGTTCAACCGCTCTTTCAACTGATAACCGGCAGCTTTCTCCTGCCCTGGTGCTGCCTCCTGCGGCCGGCTTTGCCCGCGCTGCTTTTGTCGATTGGCCATGATCTTGTTCCCCCTTTGTTTCTGTTCTTCATTCACCTGCTCCTTTTCGGTCATACTAACAGAACCACGAAAAGGGAGGGATCTCATGATGGTTCGCAACAAGGACAAGGATTTTCCCAAAACAGCCGACATTCGCGGCCCCAAAGCCCGTTCCGAAGCACTGCGGCCAGATGGCTCCATCAATAGTGAACCACAAGAGCGCTTAAAAGAAAACAGGTGAGCCGGCCAGGAACTTCACTGGCTCCCAGTGTATCCCTTAAGTCGTGTCGATGATTCTCGGAAGGAGGGATAGCATGAACCAGCAGCACCCCCAGGGAAGCGGCGCAGCGAGCCGCAGCCGGGAAAAGCAGGCAGAACAGGTGGAAGAGGTCGCACTTGATCAAACCATGCCTCACCAGATCAGTGCCCCCGACTTCAAACGCGCCAATCGTCCCATGCAAAAACCGTTTGTCAATGAATTCGGCGTGGTTATTGGCGACAGCTGCTACAACTCGCCGCAGTCGCCGCTCAATCAGTGGAGTACAGAGATCGATCCGGCGGTAATGGCAGGCGATCGTTGGGTCCATCCGACCAACGACATCGGCTGGAACACGGAAGAAAACCGCGAACTGGTGGAAGAGAACCAGCCTTCTCAAGGCGTGCCGTTTATGCACCCGAGCAAAGACGTCGGCTACGGCACTGACTAATCGTCAGCGATTCCGGAATCTGCGGCCCTGCGTGCAAGTTCCTGCCGTACCGTCAGATGGACGCTCGCTTGCTCTGTGGGCAGGGGGCGTCCTGCATGTTGGCTTTATGTTACAATAGAATGATTGAGAATTCTACGTAAAAAGGGGTTGTCACCGTGACCATTCAACTGACGATTGAACCGGAGGTTGCGCTTGCCTATCAGCGTTACGCCGGATTTCATCCTGGTGACACGCTGCGTCTGTATGTGCGTACGGGTGGTCCGGGGACGGGAGGATTGTTTTACGCCATTGAAAGAGACCGGCAGCAGCCCGACGATGCAGTTTTTGAAGTGGAAGGTCTCCGCTTTGTCATCCGTCCTGGCGACTTCTGGTACTTTGACGGGGGAACGCTCCGCTACGACAAGCGCTACGGAGAGTTTGGCTTTCAGTTTGAAAACCCCAATCTGGGGTGAGTACAACCAACATGGGTGAAACGTACCATGCTTTGCTTCGTAGATACAGGAGAGGTTTGCCTACATATCTTTTCAACCGGTGGTGAAACCCGTAATGAAGCAATCCGCACGAAAGGGATCGGTCCTGCTTGCGATTGGCGCGTTTCTGCTCTCCAACCTGAAGTGGTTGTGGGGGCTGCTCAAATTTTCCAAATTCGGCGGAACGCTGATTTCGATGATCATCAGTCTCAGCTTCTACGCCGCTTTCTATGGCTGGAAGTTTGCCATTGCACTTGTCTATCTTATCTTCGTACACGAAATGGGACATCTGGTGGCCGCCCGGATGAAGGGCATTCACACCTCCCCAGCTATCTTCATTCCCTTTGTCGGGGCGGTTATCTCGATGAAACAACCCCGTGATGCTCGTACGGAAGCGTTTCTGGCTTACGGGGGACCGTTGGCCGGGCTGCTTTCGTTTTTGCCCGCGGTTCCGCTTTACCTGTGGACCGAAGAACCGTTTTGGGGCCTGGTCATCTTTCTCGGCGCAATGATCAACTTGTTTAACCTGCTTCCTGTCACCCCGCTGGATGGCGGCCGGATCGTCTCTGTCCTCTCGTCCAAGGTGTGGCTGATCGGGCTGGTGTTGATCGGTGTCTACCTGTTTTTCTCGCCGTCACCGCTTTTGTTCCTGATCTTTCTGCTGGGCTTGTTTACGTGGTGGTCGCGGGTACGAGAGGGCTACCAGCAGCGCGTGCTGATCTACGAAAAAGAGAAGCTGGAGGAACTGATCGCGGAACTTCGCCTTTGGCCCAACTTGTGGTCGATGGCAGAACGACGTTCCGAGCTTTATGCAAAAACGCTGCGTACGGCCGAAACAGGCCGCAAGCAGCGCTTCTATCTGCCGTTTTTGCAGGATGAGCAGCGTTTCGCCCAAGACAAGGACAAACTGGATCGCCAGTATGCTGAAAAAACGTGGGAACTGCTGAAGCAGTGGGAACGAACGCCCACCCTGTACCTGGATGGCGATCCCAACCAGCCGCTGCCCTCTCCTTTGCTGACTGAGGCGATCGAGGAAGCGGAGAAGCGGATCAAACAAGTGGATGAACAACTGCACCGGCTTCAAACCTATTACGAGTCTCCTCCCGACACCAAATGGAAAGTACTGGCTGCTTACCTCATGCTGGCCGTTACGCTGTCCCTCTTCCTGTGGTACGGCAATACCATCATGGAACAGCACCAGCATCTGCTGCAGTAATCAGCCGTTCCGGGAATAAATCCATCTGGTTCCCGCCATACTACAGCTAGCAGTTCACTGACAAAGGGGGAACCGCGCGGATGACCTCCCAATTGCTCCTGTACGGCATCATCGCTCTCCTCCTGATCGCAAGCGGTTTTTTTTCGATCCGTTTTGTGAGAAGGCAGCAGACAGAGGAATTTGACAAGGAAGTATCGCGCACAACGGCAAAGCACCCGGTATTGGGAAATCCCATTGTCATTGCGTACATGATCGGCTTTGCCATCTTGGCGGGCTTTTGGCTGCTCTCTTTTCTGTATTGACCATCGAGGACAAAGGGGAAGAGTCTGTTGGACAAGAGAAGGTATTATGTCTCCGTGCAGGCGGGAACCATCCTGGAAAATCAGGGTGATGCCGCTTACGAGTTTGAAATCGAGGCAACCGAGGACGATGTGAAGACGCTGAGGGCCTTGTTCGAGGAACGGTATGAAAATGAACTGGACACGTTCTTTCGCGCCCACATCCCCGGCGTCCCCTACCATTTTGACACCGAAAACGACCAGTACGACGAGAGTTTGCGAAAGATCTACTCCGCTCTTTACCAGTTGGGAACAGAAGAAACAAAGAACCAGATCAAGTCGATGGGGTTTGCGTAACATGGCGGCGAACCGCCTCAACCAGTATATGTGAAAGAAAAACCGGTCTGCATCATCATGCAAAGCAGACCGGTTTTTTCAATTTCCGTTTTAGAAAATCAGGAATCCCGCACAGATGATGGCTCCGGTGACAAACAGCGTGATCAGGCAGTAGCCCATGATATCACGCGCCCCCAACCCTGCGATCGCCAGCGCAGGCAGTGCCCAGAACGGCTGAATCAGGTTGGTCCAGGCATCCCCCCAGGCAACTGCCATGGCTACTTTCGAAAAAGGCACTCCCAGTTCGGCGGCTGCCGGCATCATGATCGGCGCCTGCACCGCCCACTGACCACCGCCGGACGGCACGAACACATTGACCAGACCGGCGCTCAAAAACGTGAACAGCGGCAGCGTATAGGCATTGGAAATGCTGATAAACCAGCCGGATACCGTTGCGGCCAGGCCGGAGGCGGTCATCATGCCGATAATCCCGGCGTAAAAGGGAAACTGGACAACGATGCCGCTGGCACCCTTGATCGCCTCGCCCATCGCATCGAGAAAACGACGCGGCGTCCCGTGCAGCAAAATGCCCAGGAACAAAAAGGTGAGGTTGACGATGTCCAGATTCAGCTTGAATCCCTTATCCCAGAAGTACCAGATGATAAAGACCAGCCCCAACAGAAAAACCAAAAACGAGACGAGTCGGCTGTTCTCCAGGCGATCCGCCGGAGTTTCCGGTGCTGCTTGAGCGGTTGCCGCCTGTTCATCGGCTGCCACCGGACGATACACAATGGTGTCTTTTTCTGACGGCATCATCAACCTGTTCATCAGCGGCAGGGCAATCAGCATGACCAGCACCAGCGTGATGTTGAGCGGAGAGAGCAGCGTCTCCGAGGTAGGAATGATGCCGATCATGTCCTGCATGGAATGTTTGTCAGTGGCAATGGTGAGCGGGACCGATCCGGACAGACCTCCGTGCCAAACGATAAAACCGCTGTACGCGCCGGCTATCAGCAGCCGATAATCCACTTTGTCTACCTGACGCGCGACTTCTTTGGCCAACAGGGCGCCGATGACCAGTCCAAACCCCCAGTTGATCAAGGCGGCCAGACAGGAGACAAACGTGGTCAGCATGATCGCCTGCCCCGGCGTCTTGGCCAAACCGCCGAGATAGCGCATCCCGTTTTTGAAGAAACGGGTGCTGGCCAGCGTGTGCCCGGTCACCAGAATGAGCACCATCTGCATGGAAAAGGTGAGCAGGCTCCAAAAACCCTCACCCCAAAACGTGACCATTTCCAGTGCGCTTTTGCCGTTTACTACCATGCCAGCCAAAAATACCACGAAGGTAAGAATAACTGCAAATAAGAACGGATCCGGCAGATAGCGCTGCACCATGCGCACGGATGCGTTGGTCAATGCGCGAAACATGGACATTCCTCTCCTTTCTTTGATCGGGTTTTATTTGCAAAAATAGTGTATCAGTTTTGAGTAAACGCTTTCAATCAATTTTAAAAAAAAAAGCAGGCATTGTTGGCCTGCTTTTCTTTGTTTCCATTACTTTGGAAAATTTCGCAAGATGGACACTTCCACCCGTCTGTTTTTGGCCCGCCCTTCCGCCGTATCGTTGCTGGCGATCGGACGATATTCGCCGTAACCGGTTGCGCTGAACCTGCGCGGGTCCAGTTTCGGATTTTCCAACAAGATTTTCATAAAGTTGAGCGCCCGTTTGGAGCTAAGTTCCCAGTTGGACGGAAACTCCCGCGTGTGAATCGGTACATTGTCGGTATGACCGGCCACCGTAACCTCGCGCGGCTGCGTTTCCAACAGCTTGGCAATCTCGGCGGCCAATTGACGGGCTTCTGGTCGTACCTCTGCACTGCCGGAGTCAAATAGCGCGTTGTCGAGTATGGTAATCAACAGACCCAGATCGGTGATTTTGGTCTCCAGCTTGTCCTTGAGACCGCTCTCCCCGATGTAGCTGTCGAGCTGACCTTTCAATTTTTGCAGTTCCTGGGTCTCCTGCTGGAACCTCTTCTCCTGCTCTTCCTGCTCTTTCGTCTTGACGTGTTTCATTTCAATCGTGGGCACCGGCGAATTGGGCGGAGCCGGCAGCGGATTGGGACTTTGGAAAAACCCCGTTCCCCCGTTGAAGGCGACCGTCAGGGACTGCACCAGTTGGTCAAACTTTTGCGCGTCCAGTTTGCTGGAGGCAAACAGCACGATAAACAGGGCCAGCAGAAGCGTCAGCAGGTCCGCATAGGGAATCAACCAGGTTTCGTCAATGTGTTCCTCGTGTTGGTGCTTCCTTTTTCTAGCCATTGACACCAACACCTTCTTCTTTCTTCACCTCGTTCTTCGCCGTACGCTCGCTGTAAGGGATGTAGACGAGGAGTTTTTGTTCAATCGCGGCAGGAGAAACACCCGCCTGGATCGAGAGCAATCCCTCCACCATGATTCGTTTGATCTCAATCTCCATCTTCGACTTGCGCTTCAGCTTGTTGGCGATCGGGTGCCACAACACGTAACCAGAGAAAATCCCGAACATCGTTGCCATGAATGCGGCCGCAATCGAGTGTCCAAGCTGATCAATGTCAGACAGGTTGCCCAGGGCGGCGATCAAACCGACGACCGCTCCCAGTACCCCCAGCGTCGGTGCGTAGGTACCGGCCTGCGAAAAGATCTGGGCACCAGCGGCGTGCCGTTCTTCGATGGCGGCAATCTCTTCGTTGAGCACGTCACGCACGAATTCCGGCTCTCCCCCGTCAATGATCATCTTCATTCCATTTCTCAGAAACGGATCTTCAATTTCTTCAGACGTATTCTCCAGTGCAAGCAGCCCTTCCCGGCGGGCAATTCCGGCCCAGGTCATGAATTGATCAATCAATTCCCGCTTCGAGATCAGTTTTTGCTCTGTAAAGACGATTTTCAACAACGTGGGAAATTTTTTGATCTCCGATGTGGGAAATCCGACAAACAGGGAAGCCGCGGTCCCGACAAAGATGATCATGAACGCCGCGCCGTTGAATATGTTGAGCAGACTGGCCCCTTTCAATACCATGCCGACCCCGACGGCCAGTAATCCGAGAATGAGACCTATGTACGTTGATTTCTCCATCTTTACACTCCCTACTGCGTGATGATGAATGCGACGAATTCCTCTATTATTGGTTTCGGTAAAGACGGACGGAAACATGAGCACATTTTGTCATCCCAGCCACTGAACCAATCCGATCATCACCAACAACCCGATGATAAAGGAAAAGGTGGCGGACACCTCGTGACCGTCCCCGTGGCTTTCCGGGATCAATTCCTTGTAGACGATAAACAGCATCGCGCCAGCGGCAAACGACAGGCCGTAAGGAACCAGACCGGCGACCAGACTGGTCAGGTAGTTGCCAATGAGAGCTGCAACGATCTCCACCGATCCGGTGAACGTAGCCAGGAGAAATGCATTCCATCTGCTTGTCTGCTGATTGAGCAAAAACAGGGCGATCAACAGCCCTTCGGGAGCATTTTGCAGGCCGATGGCAAACGCAATCAGCCCTCCCAACTGCTGGTCGCCGCTGGCGTAGCTTACCCCGACGGACAGTCCCTCCGGCAAGTTGTGAAGGGTGATGGCAGCCAGAATCAGCAACGATTTTTCATCCATTCTGATGTTCATCCGCGTGTGCTCCAACTCAATATGGGGCACGATTTGTTCCAGCAGCGTCAGGACCAGCGTGCCGGTCAGCACTCCAAGACAGAGCACGATGAAATCGGAGCTGGCCAAGGCTTGCGGCATCAGGCTAAAGGTTGCGGCTGCCATCATGATGCCTGCCGTAAAAGCAAGCAGGATATCGCGCCAGCGGTGTGACACCTGCTTCAGGAAAAGAACCGGCAGTGCTCCCACTCCCGTCGACAAGGCAGACAAGACACTTCCCCACAACAAAGACTGCATCCCAACATCCTCCAGGAAATGAAAACGTCAAGTTCCAGGTCAGACAGAGGCGGAGCCCTTTCTGGCTGTCAGACTGGAGTATTCCTGCCTGCGCATCTTCAGGCTGCAAGCGGTTGTGATCAACAGCACCAGCAAACTGGACACCACCACGCCGTTCCACTGCCAGTGAAAGTATACCAGTCCCAGCGCCGTACTGCCAACACTCCCCCCCAGGTAATAGGCGACGAGGTAGATGGAAGATGCGCCCGCCTTGGCAAACGGCGCCTGCCGGCTCACATAGGAACTGGCCAGCGAGTGCGCAAAGAAAAACCCAAAACAAATGACCATCAGGCCGCCAATGATCGCCCAGATAGACCGCTCCAAGGTGATCAGCAGTCCCAGCGCGATCAAACCGATGCCCACCCCCACACCCGTAGAAGTCAGCCACCAGCGGCTGGTCCAGCCGGCTGCCGTCGAACTGATGGTTCCTGCAAGATAGGTGAGAAACAGGAAGCCCAGCCAGGTCGGGGTCAGCTCATACGGAGGCGCACTCAGAAAGAAGGTGATATCATTATATAATCCAACGAACAGAAAAAAATGTAATCCGCCGACCAAAAAAGCGGGCACAAGCGCAGGATTGGAAATATGCTGGCCAATCTCCCCCAGTGAGTTTCGCCAGGAAAAAGGCCGCGGCCGAAAGTGTCTGGCCTTGGGCAGCAGGAAGAGAAACAGCCCGAAACAGAGCAGGTTCAGGCAGCCCATTACTGCGAACGACAAGGTGTACCCGCCCCAATCAGCGGCCAGGCCGGAAATGAGTCGGCCGACCATTCCGCCAATCGTGTTGCCGCTGATGTATATGCCGACCGCCGACGTCAGGGCGCCCGGTTCGAACTCATCGGCGATGTAAGCGACCGCCACCGCTGGCAGACCGGCCAAAAACACCCCCTGCAGCGCGCGCGTCAGCAGCAGCAGGGGGTAGCTGGGCACCAGCAGCAAAAGCCAGGTGGTGAACGCCACTCCTGCCATAGAGAAGACCATGATCGGCTTGCGGCCGTAAGCCTCGGACAGAGCGGCGAAAAGAAGCAGGGAGATACTCAGGGTCAGGATGACCACTGAAACCGAGAGGCTGGACATCGTCTCGGATATCCCAAACACGTTGACAAAGACGGGAAGCAGGGGTTGGGTCATGTACAGATTGGCGAAGGTCAGAAAAGAGCCCACGGCCAGTGCCAGTACAGCTCGCCAGTACGCGGGACTCCCTGGTTGGATCACACGCAACACCTCTCCGCGCATTTCTATTCAATCACGCTTTCAGTCTACCACGCGGATCAGCTATAATCATAATGAATGAAATTTATAAAAAACATGAACCAGGGGAATGATGGCGGTGGAGTTTCGCCAACTGCTGTACTTTCTGGAAGTGGCCAAACAGCACAGTTTTACCAAGGCCGCAGCCAACCTGCACGTCACTCAGCCAACGTTGAGCAAAGCGATCGCCCGCCTGGAGGAAGAACTGGGCCTGATCCTTTTCCAGCGCAAAGAGCAGAAGGTCTCCCTGACGGCAGAGGGAGCGGTGTTGTTGCGCCATGCGGAGCGGATTATCGGCTGCGTCGAGGAAGCATCGCGGGAAATCTCAGAGCTGAAGGGACTGGTCAAGGGAGAAATCCGGATCGGCCTGCCGCCAATGGTGGGGACCGCTCTGTTTCCCGATCTGCTGGCCGGTTTCCTGACCCGCTTTCCGGGCATTCGTTTCTCCGCCGTTGAGGAAGGGGCACTCGCCGTCGAACAGAAACTGGCTCAACAGGAGATCGACCTGGGAATTGTGATTCCGGATGCACTGGCAGAACCGGAAAAAGTAGCGCTGCTGCCGTTGACAACAGCCGAGTTCGCGGTCTGCCTGTCCGAACGGCATCCACTTGCCCGCCGTGCGAAGCTGGCTGTCAGCGATTTGCATGACCAACCGTTTATCCTGCTGAAAGAAGGGTTTTTTCAGCGTCGTTATGTACTGGAGGAGTGCCGCAAAGCCAACTTTCAGCCCAATGTCATCTACACCTCCAACCAATTGGAAGTGGTCAAGAAGCTGATCGTGCGCAACCTGGGCATAAGCCTGCTGCTTCGTATCGCCGTGGACAATGAGCCGCAGATTCGCTGTGTGCCGCTTCAGCCGCCCCTGGCGGTGGAGCTGGCCGTCGCTTACCGTAAAGGGGCGTACCTGTCCAAGGCCAGTCAGGCGCTGATCGACCATCTGCAGCAGGCGCTGCCAGACAACAATTGACAGGATTTGGCTTACAGCGGAAAGGAGAGTTTGGTATGAACTGGTTTTATCTGACGCTGGCCATCCTCACATTTGTGGCCGGACTCTATTTCCTGTTCAAAGGATCACCTGGTTTCAAAAGCAGACGCAACGACAAAGACGCGATGTAAATTATCCATTAGTTTCACAAGTATTGGGCGAGATGATACATATCGACCGCGCTTCCACGCATACTAAAACATGTTTCATGACGATCAAGGCCGGAGGAATCCAGATGCGCCCGATGCAAATACTCGTCCTGCTGCTGGTCACGTCCATTGTTGCTGCCGCCGTTCCGGCCGCTGCTCAAACCGATATTGCCAAACTGCGCATTGACCTGACTCCCAGCCGAAGCGTACACGATCTGGTGAATCTCGCCACCCTTGTCGTGGTCGGCTGGCCGGATGTGGCCCACGAAACTTCCCCCACCGGCCAGCGAATCGGCGAGTACAGACTGGTCAACTACGCACAGCGCATCCATGTCAAGCGGGTGATGAAAGGAGAATCACAACGGATAATCTCTCTGCTCACGACGGGAGCAGAACCTCTTCCCAATCCCTCCCACCGACTTAATGAGAAGTACACCGGCCCCATTGCGGAAGGAGACTATCTCTTCTTCCTCAGACGTGTGCGGGATACCGACCTGTACTCGCTCGTCGGTATATGGCAGGGGTTGTATCCCATCATCAATGACCGTACAATTGCCCTGCGCGGTGCAGGCTACCCTGACTTTAACGATTTGACCATCGACCAGGCGGAAACGAAAGTCCGTACGTTGATGAAAAGGCGTTCGTAAAGGCTATTCGTGATTGATGCCGCCAAAAAGGAGAAGGCGTTTGGAACCCTGCTGACAAAAGGGTTCCAAACGCCTTTTGACCATCCTGCCGATCAGTGATCCACCGCTACTCCTACGATAACAAGCAGGATAAACAGTACCAGGGCCAGCACAAAATCGTCGAAGTCACCGTTAAAGATTCCCATAGCCACCCTCCTTTATGTTGATACACCATCATGTTATTGAACTGGAATCATTTTCGTACTAAGACAGACGCCTTTTTCCCGTCATCTGGTTCAATATAGGCACTCCAGGACAAGGATCTTCATGACAAAAAAAATGGGATCAGCACACATTACGTCGCTGTCCCATCCTCTTTCCCTTAACCTTCCGGCGTCTTCGTCTGACTCATTACATTCTTCACACTTTGCAGCGTTTCCACAATCTCACTGACCCTCCGGGCGTGATGAGCGATCTGATCGAGATCCATCGCCGGCAAGCGAAACAGGGAACGCCTTCTCTTCGGAGCGTTCAACTGCTCCCACTCTTGATAGTAACGCTGCAGTGCCGCCGGATCGCGTCGTTCGCTCCTCCTTACTCTCTTTCCTTTTAACCAATTTTGAAACTCGGATGGATAAGAAATGGGACGCAGTTCATTTTTTTTGGCCATGCAATCTCTCCTTTTTGTGATAGTGTCTGTACTACGGTATGTTTTCGCGGGTAAAGTGAAACGGTATTAACCTACTGCACGTTGGAAATCCTGTCACGACGCCACAAAAAATGATTACCCGGAAGCGGAGCATCTGCGGGGAGATCGTGACGGAGATCTCGCTCCGTTAACGGGCAGGCGTTGGGCCGCAGGGCTCTCCTTCCGTCCGCTGGAAGAGACGATTCGCAGTACCCTGCACTGGGCGCTTAGGCACCGGAGAGCTCCGCTGCAGGCAGGCATGACTCCGGAGCGGGAAGCAGCACTGCTTGCCGACTGGCACAGCCAACAAACCGATTCATAATTCGACCGTCATCAGGAAACATTAAACCCGATAACCTTACACACAGGAGGACATGATCAGATGCAAGCAACCGCAGCACCGGCGCTAACCGATCTGCTGAACAAACAGATTGCCAACTGTGGTCTGTTGTACATCAAGCTGCACAACTACCACTGGTTTGTCAAAGGGGACCATTTCTTCGAGCTGCACTCCAAATTTGAAGAGTTTTACAACGAGATCAGCGCCTATCTGGATGAATTGGCCGAACGCTTGCTGGCGCTGAACGGCAGACCCCATGCTACCATGCGGGATTTTCTTCAGCACGCTTCCTTGACTGAAGCTACCGGCAATGAGACAGCACAGCAGATGGTACAGAACATCGCCAACGATTTCGGTACGATCATTGACGAGCTGAAGCAGGGCATCAGCATCGCAGAAGACCAAAACGATCAAGCCACTGCCGACATTCTGATCGGCATGCGCAGCAGCCTGGAAAAACATCGCTGGATGCTTACTTCCTTTTTGGCTGCCTCGTCGTGATGAATACCAAAAACGAGCAGCAGCGCGCCCACGTCTGTACGCTTCAGGCCGCTGCTGCCTTTTTGCGAGAATATGTACTATTTTTTGGAAAAATGCAGGGTAAAAACCGTTTCCCCCGCTCGTGAAGTAAAACTTATCCCGCCTCCGTTCTTCTCCATGATCTGTTTGCATATCGCCAGCCCCAGTCCTGTGCCGTTGCTTTTGCTGGTCACAAACGGTGTGAAAATCGCCTCTTTTAAGTGTTCCGGCACCCCAGACCCGTAGTCGGTCACGCTGAGGTAGTAGTTGCGCTCGTCCTCGTAGCTGCGAATCCTGATCAGCTTGGGATACATACCTCCGGAAAGGGCTTCAATGCTGTTGTTTAGCAAATTGGACAGCACCTGCTGCAGGGCGACTTTTTGCAGCCGCAGGGATGGGTCCTGCTCAAGCTGCAGTTCGACTTCCACGCCCTCGCTGTTTAGACGTGGGCGAACCAGTTCGATGACCGCATCAATCAGTTCACTCAGCCGACAGGCTACAAACAGCTCCTCAATTTGCTGGTTGCGCGAAAAGCTGAGAAAGCCGGTGATCTGTCCGTACAAGCCCTTGAACTCGCGCTGTACCACATCGAGATAGCGCTTCACTTTTCTCAGCTCATCGTTGGACAGTTCGGCTTCGATCAATTGCAGGAAACCTTCGATGGCAAACAGTGGATTTTTCAGCTCATGTGCCATGCTGGCGGCCATTCTGCCCAACAGGCTCAGTCTGTCGTTGTGCAGTTGGCCGATCGTCTCATCCCTCTGTTTCAGCAGTTGGTCAGTTGCGTACTCCAAATAGGCAGTACCAATCTCCTTTTGGATCGTATCAATTCTTGTATGCAGTGAAAACACCGCCGGGAGGATTTGTTCCGGCGGACACTCCAGCTGGTATATGTATGGATAAAGAGAGTCAATTACCGATAAACGCCACAGGTGAACCATATGCAGTATGCAGTGAAAGGGAGCGTTGTTCTCATGACAACAGCGGCAAACACGTGTAATCAACTCGTAATAGGGGTGCTGTTCAACAGGTATGTCGACATCCCTCAGCATGTCGTAGTACGGTTCGGCACTTTCTCTGATCTCGCGCAGGTTGAGCTGAGGTGCCTCGCTCTCCAGCAATCGTAACCAAGTGTCAATGACGGTGCCTCTATGGGTATCAAAAAACTCCTGCAACCATGTGTTGTGTTTCATAGACACCAACCTTAGCATGGAAATATTATTTCTGCAATCAATATTCTATTATGTTTTCGGAAAAATTGGAACATAACGGACGAGATCAACAATTCCTGTGAAAACAGAATTGAAAATGGCGTTCCCCTTGTTTGTTTGGTTATAATGAAGTGTGGGAATGGCGGTAAGGCCCACGTTATGCCGGGCCTTTTTCATCGTAATGCCGGAAAACTTAAAGGAGGTTGAAAATGCAACAGTTGCCACCGTTTATCCAGAAGCATGAAGGAGATCTATGGCTGACGGAAAACGAGCGGGAGAATCTCAAGTTGAGCTATCGGGTAAAGGAGATCGTCGTATCGGCTCAATCTCCGTACCAGCACGTGATGATTCTGGATTCCTACGATTTCGGACGAATGCTTGTGCTGGACGGTGTCGTACAGACCACTTCACTGGACGGTTTTATTTACAACGAGATGATTTCCCATGTCCCGCTGACGATGCATCCCCATCCACAGACCGTCTTGATCATCGGCGGCGGGGACTGCGGCGCCGCACGGGAAGCAGCCAAGTACGAGAGCGTGCAGCAGATTGACATGGTGGAAATCGACGAAATGGTGGTCAAAGCCTGTAAAGAGCACCTGCAGGACGTATCGGGCAATCTGTCCGATCCACGCGTCCGCTTCCTGTATCAGGACGGTGTGGAATTCGTCAAAGGAGCAGAAGAGGTTTACGATGTGATCATTGTCGACTCTTCGGATCCAATCGGCCCGGCCAAACAATTGTTTGAACTGGACTTTTACCGTAATCTATACAAAGCCTTGAAACAAGACGGCCTGATGGTTTGTCAGAGCCAGTCACCGATCTTCCACTTTGACGTTTTGGAGCAAACATATCGACGCATCGACAGCCTGTTCCCGGTCACCCGGATGTATACCGCCATTGTTCCTACCTATCCGGGAGGGCTTTGGAGTTTTACGCTGGGCAGCAAACGGGAGCTGCCGCAGCCGGACGATGTCCGCTTCGACAAAGAGACACAGTACATCAACGAGGACATCCTCAAACGCTGCTTTCAGCTTCCCCAGTTTATGAAAACAAAATTGTCCCTCTGACGGGAAAGAGGAGGTAACAGAAGCACCCTGGAAGAACAGGGTGCTTCCGACTGGAGACAAAGTGTCGTGAATACGAGTGGGGCGTTTTTCGCGCTCACGTAAGGTGGCCAACCAGCGAAGAAGCAGTCCAGGATCGCTCCACGCCGATCCGCAGGGGCAGCGGCAAAACGATGTCCGGCAGCGACGTGATGCTGTTGCCGCTGCGATTTCCCTGCGGATACGCCGTTTCGCTGGCAGGTTGGCCAAACCCGTTCGCTGGCGAAAAACCGCCCACACTCGTCCCATGCGAGAGCTTTGAAACTGGGTCAGCACCGTTTGCTGTCCTGTTCACCCCAAGATGGCTCGACATCCTTCAGATTGAGTCCATAGCGAGTTCTGACAGGAGAGCGCCCATTTTCCGAATGAACGACTTTGCCAACCATCCTAGCGGAGCAAGACCGAAGCGGAGGCATACGGGCGCAACCTGAACAAATGGCGCAGCAGCGCTGCTTTTGCGCCCGCCCGCTTCGGGAGAGCGACGCGGACAGTCCGGCTCCATTGGGGGTTGGCAACGGAGTGAAGAGGAAAATGGCTGCTTCTCCCTATCCAGACACCCTTTGTCTAGACGCTGAAGCACCCTGGAAAGAACAGGGTGCTTTTTTGTTTCCGTCTGTGCTCGCTTTTCTGAAGAATGGATGAATTCATGTAACGAATCGCGCTGTCCCCTCGTCAGAAGCAGTGAACTGAGCTTGATCCTCGCAGACCCACGATACCACAAAAACAGAAAAAGCAAACCATTCACCATTACGGGAAGAGGATGGAAACCTATGAGCATCGTTGTACAAGTCCTGTTTGTAACCCTTCTTGTTTTTGTCCCTTTGGCCGAAGGTATGGCACACGCCCCTGGCTACCATCCAGACAGCGAAAGGGCAGACGGTTCGGCAAAGATTCTGTCCAACCGACAGGAGCATTACGCTGCCTCCCAGTCCCGTCATGATCGGCAGCCGGAACGATTGACCCTGCCGACCGGGAACCCTGACATACGCGAGGGTAAAGCCGATCGCCCCGTCAGCGATCAGCCCAGGGCAACCCCCTCCGGTTCGCCGACACCTGTCTCTTCGGCGGTGAACAATTCGCTGACGCCAGTTCCCAAAACAGACGCCCGGAAAACATCTGCTTCAACGACAACACCTGCGCAAACCACTCTCCCAGACAGCCAGAAACCCGCTGCTAAGGCAACACCAGAATCCACCACTGTACCAAAAGAAAAAGTTGCTTATCTCACCTTTGACGACGGGCCTTCACCGCTTACGCCCCAAGTGCTGGATATCCTTAAGCAGCATGGCGTAAAAGCGACGTTTTTTGTCGTCGGCCGAAATATCGAAGGACGTGAAGAGACGCTGCAGCGAATGGTTGCGGAGGGCCATGTGATCGGGGGACACACCTATTCCCACGACTACCGCATCATTTACCGGGATGCCGCCTCTTTTTACGACGACCTGGAGCGCGGCAACCAACTGATTGAACAAGTGACAGGCAAAAAACCAGCCATCTTTCGCTTCCCCGGCGGCAGCACCAATACAATCAGCCAAAAATACCAGGATCCGACCAAATACGGGCCGCAGCAGTCGGTCATGACCGACATCATAAAGGAAGCCGAGAAGCGCGGTTACCTGTTTATCGACTGGAACGTGGAAAACGGTGACGCCAGGCCAGGCAGCTACACGACAGCCAGTTCCGTCAACAGCGTCAAACAGCAGGTGCAGAACAAACGAGACATCGTTGTGCTGATGCACGACTCAGCTCCCAAAGCAGCAACCGTCCAGTCTCTTCCCGCCATCATTCACTTCCTCAAGGAACAAGGCTATACCTTTGCGCCGCTGTCCGCCGACCCTGCCCTTCCCGCTGTCGTCAGGGGACTCCGCCCACGGTAAAAAGCACGCTGGCAGAGGGAAATCATCACCCCTCTGCCAGCGTTTTCACGAACTGCGGATCGGGAATTCCGTAGTTTTTCGGGAGGTTGGCTGCGATCCTGTGCCACGCGCTGTTTTCAAACTTGTTCTTCACCGGAAAGCGAAACATACTGGCTGCCTGGTCTCGCTTTACTTCCGGCGGCCTCGTTAATCCGTGTTGCCCCGTACCATCATGTTCTGTCAGGGCAGGATGGACATCCTTTTTTTCCAAAACCTGTCGGTACACGGCAAGCGTACGGTCGCACAATGTTTTGGAGGACCATTGCTTCCTTCCCCACACTTCCGCTTGTGCCCCCAACCGTTCCCGCCATTCAGGGTCATCCATCAGCTGCTGCAAACTGGCAGCAAGTTGGGCGGCGTTCTTCTTTTCAAAGATCAACCCGGTCTCACCATGTCGAACCATTTCCGGGATGCCGCCACCATTCGAAGCAACAATGGCCTTTCCGGCGACCTGCGCTTCCATAATCGCATGGGGCTGATTATCTTCCACTGAAGGGAGCACCATGATGTCTGCCTTTCTAAGCAGAGCGGGCACATCGGAACGCTCTCCCAGAAAGAGAACACAATCGGAGATGCCCAGCTCACGTGCATCATTTTCCAGTGCGCTGCGCTGTACACCATCTCCAATCAGCCAGCAGACAAAATCGCTTCGTGTTTCCATAATCAAACGGATTGCTTGAAGAAGCGTTTTCTGTCCTTTTTCGGACGTAAGGCGAGCCGGACAGGCAATGACCAGTTTCCCCGGCTCTCGTTTGACGGGAGGATGTGGTTCATAACCGTACCGCTCCAGAAATGGGGGAATATCGATGCCATAGGGGATGATCTGAAATCGTTCACGCGGCACGCCAAATTCTTCGCTCAAATCGCGCATCAGCCACTGAGAAGGTACGATCAGGGCATCACACGACATCGCCCCGATGTATTCTTCTGCTGCGACATACTTCCATTTCAAATCTTGTTTGTCGGTAATGTCCCCGTTGAAAAGATGGACATTGGCGACCAGACCGTGTGCCTTGAAGACAAGCGGGATGTGCGCCGGCTTGACCCGCCAGAGTGCGCGTGTGGAAAGCATATCATGTGTGTGGATCAGATCGTATTGGTCCAAGTCAAAACGGGCGGCAATCACTTCAAACAGATACCGCTCAATCTCCCTCCAGCGAATCCACGGTTCCACATGCGGCAGATTGTTCTGATAATAGGCGTACACTTCCGGAAAGACGACGTCCATCAGGTTTTTCTTCTTTACCATTCGTCCCCGCATGTTCCAGGTAAACTCGTCCTCCCGTTGATATTGCTGCAGATAAATTTTTTGCATATCGGGGTGATGGGCCAATACATCGACCTGATGTCCCCGTTCTCCCAACTCTTTCATCAACAGGTTGATGTACGTGTTGACACCCCCCACATGGGGCATCTGCCAAAAGGTCGCAAACAAGATTCTCACCGGATCATCACTCCATCCCACTCTTTTTCATCTCATCTGGCATCCTATGTACGGATAAGTCGGCCCGGCCTGGACATTATCTCTATTTTTTGGCATATGCGACAATGCCCACTGCCAAATGGACAAATACATATGCAAAATGTGACGTAAAAGCATATCGTAAACGAGCAGAAGAATGTCTGACAGTGCCTTCACTGCTGACCGTCAAGTGGAAGGAGGTCATGTGATGTTCCGGTTCAAATTCGTGATGGACCTGTTTCAATCCGGCTCCTGGTACGGACCGATTTGTGTACAGAACATGAGAGCCAAATGGCTGACTCTGCTTTGCCCCGATGATCTTGAGGTCGCCTTTGCCCCTGATCAGGGACAGGTTCCCCTGTACAGCCCGGAGAGGGTCAAACTGGTCCCAAAAGAGGAACAGGGCTGGTGGAATCACTACATTTACAACTACAAACCTCATTTCACCCAAAACACAAACAAAGGAAGGTTTTGGAGTCTCGGGCCCAATATCGACCTGTCTCTGCCGAAACCGCAGCCAGACGTACCACTGGTGGTGTGCTCGCAAACATTTAAGCAGCACGTGATCGACAGTTGGGGCCATCCTTCTGACAGGATCACGGTCATTCCCAATATGGTCGATCCCACTCTTTTTTCTCCCGGCGAGCGGGGACAGCATGTAACCGTGGGCTGGGTGGGATATGATACGGACGAAGCCCAGATTAAAGGGGCTGAGGTCATCCCATATCTGGCCCGCCGCTTTCCTGACATTCGCTTTGAGATGATCTTTGCTGCCCCTCCTCGCTACCCTGAGCGTTATCGACGAGATGACCTGCCCAATCTGCGCCTTTTCATTTCCGTACGGCACGATCAGATGCCGGGCCTGATTCGCCGCTGGCACGTACTGGTGTCCGGCAGCAAATATGAAACGGGTGCCACGCATATCCTGGAAGCGATGGCCTGCGGTGTGCCGGTGATCGCTGCCACTTATGGAGCGATACCGGAAGTCGCGTCCAGCCAGTACCTCTTGCCGGATATGCGCTGCACATTCGAACCCCCCCGCTATACGTACACACCTGAATCACTGGAACGATTTGCTCAAGCGCTGGAGCAGCTGCTTGGCGATCGGAAGCTGTACCAAGAAAAAGCAGATGCTGCGCTGGCAGAAAGCAAAAAACACGCGCCACAGGTGATTGCCGCCAAGTGGTTCGACTTCATGTACCAATGCCGGGAATTGTCCCGTTCATGACGACGACTTCCCGCATGTATGACTTTGCCAATCATCCTAGCGGAGCAAGCCCGAAGCTGGCCCATACGAGCGGAACAATCATGGCTGTCGTTCCGGCCATTGCGCCACTCTGTCCAACCATTCGCAAACCAACGTCTGGAACAAGCGGCTTTGTTCAATCTGCATGTTGTGTCCCGCCCGATCAAGCACGGCATACGTCGCCCTGGGATACTGTTCGATGAGTTTCCAGGCGTCCCGGTATCCCACAAACGAATCCTGCCGCCCCATGAGAAACAGGGCCGGTTTGGGGAAGGGGACAGGAAGGTGGTCGGGATCAAACGAAAAAGCATACCGCTGTTTGATCCGCTGTAAAACCTGCTGATCCGCACAGTTTACCCCGGGTAAAATCTCTCGTTTGAATCGCTCCCAATGCGGCTTGTCTTGGATGACCGCTACCGACGCAAACTCTTCTGCTTCCTGACGGCTTAGTTGGGCGAGCAGTTCGACATCCTTCACCAACACGGTGTGTGCAGGCAGATCCCGCTCTGTTCGCTCGGCAACAATCATCGGGCAGATCAGGGCGATCCCGTCCACCCTGTCCATCTGCTTAGCCAAAATCCCTCGCGCCAGATAGCCGCCGTACGATTCGCCGACAAGCAAATACGGCTGGCCGGGGAGCAGTTCCTCGATGACCTTGAGCACGACACTCAGCATGTCATCCGAGCTTGTTATCCAATCCGCTGCCCGAGTCCTGCCCATCCCCGGCAGATCAAGGTAGATTCGCCGCCATCCCGGACGATGAACAAATAACGGTTCCATGCAGCCGGTCATCACGTTGTGGTCCAGTGAAAAACCGTGCAGCATGACGATGGGTCTGCCCGATCCGTATTCTTCGCAATAAACCGTCATGTCAGACAGTTTACATTCCATTGCGTCACCCTCTCCTCTTTGTCAGCGTTACTTCTTGATGGTCTGGCTCTCCGTTCGCTGCCCGCTGCCTTTCCAGCACATCGAATTGGTACGGAAAATCGGCATATGGTCCGTAAGCGGCAAGCCGCTGCTCGACAAAAGTGCGGTACGGATCTGGCAGCACCTCCATCGAGAGAACGACAGGCAGGCAGTTTAACCGCTTCTCTTCATGGTAGAAAGGCGGAGTCAAACAGCGAAACCCGCTTTTTACAAAAAACGAGGCCCGCTCCGGATTGGCAACCGCATATACATGCTTTAATCCACACGATTTCGCCCAGTAGTAAAACATCCCCAGCAGTCCGGTGAACAAGGCACGAGACCGTCTGCACCGCCTGGAAATACAAAGCATGCTGCCGCCTGCGCACTGGCTCAACGGGTCCGGTATATAAGGAGCAAAGTCAAAGAACTCGTCAGCGGGCATTCCCCACACAGAAGGCAGGCTCATGCGCAGTCCCGCCACAATGGAGTCACCAACGTAAGCAGCGAGGTTGCGCGTGGACGGATACGCGTCAAAGCGGTCTGTCAGCCTGCCGTCAGGGGAGGGAGGAAGATGTGCCTCCTCTTCCACAAACACCTTGTAGCGAAGCCGATACAGTTCTTCCAGTTTTTCCGAAGAGGTAACCCATTCAATACGTCCGATCATTTCCTTCCCTCCCATTGTGGCGGGAATCCGTACTGAAGAACCCGGTCGACAGGCAGCCGGTGTGATTTGACAGGTGGTGCACTCCCGCGGAAAATACGGAACAACAGCGCGGGATGAGCGGCATGCCCCAGTTTCCACAGCGCTTTCAGTCTGTCGAATAACCCGATCAGTTCGCTGGCTTCGCGGGGAGATAAGCCCGGAACCGTGGGTTGGCCAGAGGGGTGCATCAAGGACATCCATGTGCCTGCCGGCTGAATCGAAAGGCCCAGTTTGATGGCAGCAAGCCAAAGCCGCTGCATGTAACGCCCCGCCTCCAGCCATATTTCTTTATCCTCGCTCTCCACGGCGATCAGTCCTAGTGCTGCGGACGAGGCGACCCGCTGGCCAACCCCTTTCGTCACAGCCTGTCCCAGCCCCAGCTGCCGCAGTTCAGCAGCCACATCGGGGCGTGCCAGCAAGGTAAGGGCAGCCTGCTGCGCAGTGGGGAACTGCAGCGTGTGTATGTCAATCCCGTCTCCGAACTGCGCCGCCTGCTCGGGCGTACGGCGCGGCACGGCACTGATTTCCCGATCCATCACCTCGTTTAGCAGCACGATGCGGGTGCCTTCACCCACGATAGCGGCAATCTCGCCGATCACCCTGTCGTCACTGAGCAGATGAAGGTGAATCCCTTCCGGCAGAAAAACTTGCCGAAGCTGCCGCTGCTCCTGATCCGTCAGCGGTCCCGGTTCGATGCTGCCGCCACGGTTGGCTGCGCCCAGTGTGAGCGCATCGAACAAGGCGGCGCGTTCCTCTTGGCGAAGGCTTGGCCTCTCTTCCGGTTCAAAGGTAAGCTGGGCCACGATTTGATCATTGCCGGCCAGCGGATAGGGCTGGACCAATACGTCATAATGACGGTACGCAGCCGCTATCACGATGTTCTCAATCGCTGCCCCCAAGGCCAGACTGCTCGCGTGCCCGGAGAGATCAAAAGGCCCTGCCGCAAGCTCCCGTGCCCGTGAAACCCACAGCCGCTTATCCGCGTGATGGAAACGCCACGGCTGCGAGTTGGCCAGTGAGGGTGCTCGCACCGCCTGTTCCACCACAAAGTGAATCAGTGAAGAGATTTCGTCGGTTCCCCCTACGGCTGTTGTCCGGGATGGCTGAGAAGCTGGCGGCGCCCCCCCAGCGGCAGCCGTTTCGGCCGCAGCAGCCGCACCGCCGCAGGCGGAGACTTCAGCAGGTACATCCGTTCCAACCGCATCACTTGTCAACCACTCCTCCACATCCAGATAACGCCTTCCCGAAGCAAGCGGACGCCCCAGGGCAATCCGGCGAACGGCGGCCGCTACCGCTGCTCCGCCCAACATCACATCGGAGGCAAGCTGCGGCCAGGTTGTGATCGTCTGACCGATCTCCAACAGGGAAACGGCTGCACGGGTAGATATGGTATGGATGCCGGTCAACTTCAGGACGGCTGCCACTCTGCTCTCGGGATCGGGACGCTGTTCGCACAAGCCATGAAACAAGGGTCTGTCCGGCTCCAGATCAAACCGCTCCACATCCAGCATACCGCGATCGCTCGTCTCCATCAGCACGGGTATCCCCAGGGTACGCGCCCGCTCCCGCAGCGAAAACTTCATGTCAATGGAGTCGCACTCATCGACCAAAATATCTACCGGCTGCTCACCCAAAAGAAAGCGATCCAGATTGTCTGCCGTCACCCCATCGCTGAACAAGGTAATCCGAGCGTATGGGTTTATCTCGTAGATCTGCCGGGCGGCCAGAACGGTTTTGGGCAGGCCGATCTCATGAACCCCCGCCCGTAGCCTGTTCATGTTGGACAGGTCCAGCGTGTCAAAATCGGCCAGCTTTACATGACCAAAGCCCCCCTCCATGGCCAGGGTGAGGGCGACCGCATTTCCCACTGACAACCCGACAATGCCAATCGTCAGCCGGAAACACGCCGCCTGCTCTTCGGCTGTCAGCTTGTATCGGTTGCGGTTCAAGCGGAGCTCTTGAAATTCCTGTTCGTCAAGCAGGTGAACCAGTCTGCCCGACCACGGGTAGTAAATCCATTTGCCGTATTCGTCGCGCTTTGCCTTGTCAAGCAGTTTGTCGATCCGCTCAGCCAGTTCAGCTTCAGTCAGCACTTGTCCTGGTGTACGCGTCTTGATCAGATCACGCAGCATCGCTTCGATCTGATCGTGTGTCTGCCAGACCAGACCGGAAGATTTGAGGGAAGACAGTCGTATCCTGTCCTCCTCCTTTGACAAATCCAACACCAACGGCTGCCAACATTCCTCATTTCCCGCGATTTCCCGCATCATTTTCGGCACCCTCCCCCCATCTGACGACAATGGGAATCTTTGTCTTTTACCATTTTTCGACAATCAATTCATATTTCCTCCTGTTGTTCCATAAAAGACCACGGAAAGAAGGGTTTTTCCTCTTTGCATGGAATAAATCATACAAAAATGACTGTCTGGTAATTCAGGAGGAAGGTATGAGGCCTACATGAGCAATCGATCTCTACGGCCGGCGCCAAACAATCCCGATTTGATGCACTCCTTTTTTCACGACGCGGCCGATGCTCTTTATGTGCTGGATTTGCACGGACGAATGCTGCTCGTCAATGATGCCTTTGTCTCGCAGTACGGCTGGACCTACGAAGAGACAGTGAACCAACCGCTCTGCTTCATCCCGGAGCAGCTCGTCAGCGAGTACCGGCAGCTGTGGAACCAGGCCCGATACGGCCAGCGCATATCGGGATACAAGACGAAGGGAAAACGGAAAGACGGCACCGCCATTCCGGTCTGTCTGTCCTGCTTCCCGCTGCGGGACACGGCGGGAAACATCGTCGGCATCTCTACCATCTCCAAGGATATTACCGCTGACATCAAGATGATCGAGGAACTCAGGGAAAGCGAAGCGCATTACCGCTCGCTGATCGAGGCGACCAACGACATCATCGGCATCTACGACCTGCAGCTAAAGCAAAAGTTCGTCTCCCCCTCCATCCGCCTGCACTCCGGCTACAGTCCGCAAGAGTACATGGCTGCCGACGTAAAAGACATGATACACCCTGACGACCTCGCCAACGTGCTCACCACCTATCAAACGTTATCAGCAGAAAAGAAAGCAGCACAGGTAGAATACAGAGCGAAGCACAAAAACGGCGCCTGGGTCCATCTGGAGGCGCGTGCTGTCCCCATTCTCAACGAACGGCAGGAAGTGGAGAACATTCTCGTCGTAGAGCGAAACATCACCGAGCGAAAGCAGAACGAAGAATTCCTGCGCAAGGCGGAAAAACTGTCTGTGATCGGTGAATTGGCAGCGGGGATCGCTCATGAAATCCGCAACCCGCTTACGGCCTTAAAAGGGTTTGTCCAATACTTGCAGCCGCTTTTGCCGGAGCATAAACGCCTGACCCAAATCATGCTGGCGGAGCTGGAGCGAATCAATCTGATCGTCAGCGAAATGCTGGTACTGGCCAAACCGCAAAGCCTCAAGACCAAACGGAAAGATGTGCGGCAGCTCCTCTGCAATGTGATCACCCTGCTGAAGCCGGAAGCCAACATGCAAAACATCGACATCATCACCCGGTTCGACAACCGTCCCCTGGAGATCGAGTGCGAGGAAAACCAGCTGAAACAGGTTTTTATCAACATCATCAAAAACGCCCTGGAAGCCGTCTCACGCAACGGGAAAATCACCATCCGTACCGAACCCCGGGACCATAACCAGGTGCTGATCCGTTTCATCGACGACGGCTGCGGCATCCCCTGTGAAATGATCCACAAGTTGGGCGAGCCGTTCTACACGACAAAAGAGAAGGGGACGGGGCTTGGCCTGATGATCAGCAGCAAGATCGTCAAAGATCACGGCGGTACTCTCCATATCACCAGTGAGCAGGGCAAAGGGACAACCGTTGAGATCACGCTGCCGATCAGCCATCAATAAAAATGTCTTCGACATCCTTCAGATTGAATTCAAAGCGAGCTCTGACAGGAGAGCAGCCATTTTCCGCATGAACGACATGGCCAACCTTCCAAGCGGAGTCGTCCCGAAGCGGGGGCATACGGGCGCAACCTGGACAAACGGCGCAGCAGCGCTGCCTTTGCGCCCGCCCGCTTCGGGTGAGCGATGCGGACAGTCCGGCTCCATTGGTGGTTGGCAACGGAGTGAAGAGGAAAATGGCCGCGTCCCTTAGCCTAGCATCGTTCCACCAAGCCGGCCAACAGCGCGGTGCGGCCCGGTACGTCATGCAAATAGATAAACTCATGGGGGGAATGGGCAAATCCGCCTCTTGCTCCCAGGCCGTCCAGCGTGGGAATGCCACACGCAGCCGCGAAGTTGCCGTCGCTTACACCGCCTGTCCCCGATTCTTCCAGGACAATCCCCAGTTCCTCGTAGGCAATCATTTTGGCTAACCGGTAAAGAGCGGCAATCTGCTCTGTCCGCTGCATCGGCGGACGTCTGATACCGCCGGTCACGGTCAGCTTCGCGCCGGCCAACTGCGGCGTAAGCCGGGCCATTACCTCTTCCAGTCGGACCGCTTCAGCGGTTGTCCGCATGCGGATGTCAATCTCTGCTTCCGCGTAGTCAGCGACGACATTGGCCCCTATTCCACCTTTGATCATCCCGACATTTACCGTCGTGCCGATTTCATAGTCGGTCAGTGAGTGCAGGTACATGATTTGCCTGGCCAGCTCTTCGATCGCCGAGACCCCTTTCTCGTGATCCACACCGGCGTGTGCGGAAACTCCCTCCACCACCACCCGGTAGTGAGCGCTTCCCTTCCGCCACGTCTTGACCGCTCCGTTTGGCTCAGTCGGTGGTTCCAACACAAACGCGGCCATCGCGTGAATGGCTTCTTGCTCCACCAGCGTTCGTGACGTCGGACTCCCAATCTCTTCGTCACTGTTGATCAACAGCACCACCTGCTTGTCCCGCGGCAGCCGGTCCCGTTCCTGGAGCAGGTGCAGGGCATAGATCGCCTGCAGCACCCCCGCCTTCATGTCGTACACGCCAGGGCCGTACGCCTTCCCGTCCCGAATGTGAAAGGGACGGCGGGCCGCTTCCCCCAGCGGCCATACGGTATCGTAATGACCAATCAGCAGGACCCGCTTCTCACCGCTGCCCAACGTGCAGCGAAGCTGGTCTCCGTATGTCTCGTTGGCAATCCGCTCCGCCGTACCGCCGGTCAGACGCACAAACTGCCGGGCGTACCACTCGGCCATTCGATCGCCGTGTCGTTTGTCACAGGAAGGAGAATCGAGCATAACACTTTCTTCAAGCAACTGCAAAAACTCATCCATCTTTTCTTGCATATCTGATTGAACTGACATGATAGTTCTCCATCTCCATCAATGTGATTGGGAGGTAAGCCCAAACAAGCGCTCCAATCCGTACACTTTTTCCAAAAGGACAATAAACACCAGGCTCAACAGGATAACCACAGTTGAAATGGATGCGACCAGCGGGTCCAACGTTTCCTGCATGTAGTTGAAGATAGCCAGCGGCAGTGTCGTCGTTCCCGGCGAAATCAGAAACAGGGAGACCGTTACGTTGTCAAACGATGTCAGGAAGGAGAAAATCATGCCTGACACAATCGCCGGACGGATCAAGGGTAACGTCACATCCCAAAAGACGCGAAAGGGACGGGCTCCCAGCATGTATCCCGCTTTCTCCAGCGTATAGTCAAACATGCTCAGCCCGGTCAGCACCAGCCGCACGACGTAGGGAATGGAAATCAGGATGTGGGCCAGAAGCAAGCCCGTAAACGTGCCGGCCAGCCCGATGCGGGTAAAAAACATCAGCACGGCAATCCCGATAATCAGCGTCGGTACGGTCAGCGGGGAGAGCAATAGCGCGTTCACCACCCGGCTTCCGCGAAACTGGTATTTGGACAGGGCGAATGCTGCCAGGGTACCAATCAGGGTAGCCAGTATGGCTGTCACGAAGGCCAACTGCAAGCTAAACCACAGCGAATCAATAAACTCTGGCCTGTCGAGAATCTTTTCATACCACTGCCAGGAAAAGCCCTGCGGTGGAAAGGAGAGATACCCGGCTGCAGTCAACGAGCTGGGGATGATGATGACAAACGGCAAGTTGACCGCCAGCAGGATCAGCCCGGTAATGATCCCCAACCAATTCAGCTTTTTCATGCCGTGAACACCTCTTTGTACCGTTTTGTCTCCACCAACCGCGCAAACAGGCTGACCAGCAGAATGCTGCTCCCCAGCAGCAGAAAGGCGAGCGCGGCCCCCAACGGCCAGTTCAGCGTTGACATGATCTGTTCATACGCGATGACCGGGATCACCTTGACCGACGAACCGCCCATCAACGCCGGCGTCACGAAGGCGCTCATCGACAGGCTGAAGACGAGCGTAATGCCCGCAACAACTCCGGGCAGGCTAAGCGGAAGAGTGACGCTAAAGAAGGTACGGATGCGGGAAGCCCCCAGGATCGCCGCCGCTTTGTACAGGGAAGTGTCGATCCCATACAGGCTGGTGGCAATCGCCAGCACCATGTAGGCGATAAACGCATCGGTCAAGCCGATCACCACGCCCAGTTCGTTGTACAGCAGCCGCAGCGGTTTATCGATCAGTCCCAGCCAAAGCAGGGTCTCGTTGATCCACCCCTTCTCGCCCAGAATGACCACCCAGCCGAAATTGCGGATGACCACGCTGATCAGATGCGGCGCCAGGATCAGGACCGCGACGATGCCGCGCACCCGCCCCGATGCGTTGGCCATAAACATGGCCACCGGAAACCCGAGCAGCAGGGTACACAGAACTGTCCACAGGCTTACGCGGATGGTACGCCACAGCAGTTCCAGATAGTAAGGGTCCTGAACCAACAGCAGGTAATTGGCCAGGCTGAACTGCTCCGCTTCATCCTGCAAACTGAGCAGGAACATCAGCAGCATCGGGATGAGAAAGACACCCAACAAGACAGCCATACTGGGCGCAATCAGCAGCAGAATCGACAGACGTCTGTTCATCCGGCATCCCTCGCAGCCGGCATGATCAGGACATCGTCGCTGTTCCAGGAACAGCCTACCGTCTGCCCCGGATTCAGATTGAGCGTGGAATCGACCATCTGCACTTTGACTGAAAGCAGGTGATCACCGACCCGCACCTCGCATTCGGTAAAGGCCCCGAGAAATGAGGCCATCACCAGCTGACCGCTGCCGCCGTTCGGCGTTCGGCCAGCATCGGTCAGCCTGATTTTTTCCGGACGGATGAATACATGTACCCGCTGTCCGGCGACAAACGGCTGCCGCTGTTCACCTGCCTCCACAGTCAATCCGCCGTCCGTCTCCACCGTGACCCGGCCGGCAGCGACAGCCGTCACCCTGCCGCTTAACTTGTTGGTCTTTCCGATAAACGTATGCACGAACTCGGACGCCGGCTGATTGTATATCTCGGTAGGAGTGCCGATCTGTTCGACACACCCGTGATTAAGCACCACGATCCGATCGGATAGCGAAAGCGCCTCCTCCTGATCGTGCGTGACGAAGATGGTGGTGACGCCGATCTCCTGATGCAGCCGCTTCAATTCGTCGCGCAGTTCCTCTCGCAGTTTGGCATCCAGGTTGCTAAGCGGCTCATCCAAAAGCAGCAGCGACGGTTCAATCACCAGGGCGCGAGCGATCGCAATCCGCTGCCGCTGGCCGCCGGAGAGCTGTTTGGGATAGCGGTCCCGGACATGGGGCAGTTTTACCAGATCCAGTACCCGCTTGACCCGCTCCTCAATCTCCGCCCTGCCCACTTTGCGCAGTTTCAGCCCGTAAGCCACGTTTTCGGCGACGGTCATGTGCGGGAACAGCGAATACGTCTGAAAGACCATTCCCAACTCTCGTTTGTAGGGGGGAACACCATTCATCCGTTTCCCCTTGATAAACAGGTCCCCCTCATCCGGTTCAAGAAAGCCCGCGATCATGTTCAGCGTCGTCGTCTTGCCGCAGCCGGAAGGGCCGAGAAAGGAGACAAACTCTCCTCTCTCGACCTGAAGAGAAAAATCCTTTACGACCACATTTTGCTGAAACCTTTTCTGGATGTTGCGCAGTTCCACGTCGATCATGCTGTTCAAAGATGACACCTCTACTTTCCTGCCAACGGCGCTACTTCCTTGTTGAAACGATCAATCCACTCTGCGGTTTTTTCGGCCACGACTTGATTGTCAAAGGTTACTACCTTGCTGCGGTCAAACTCCAGCATTTTGGCCACCTCTTCAGGGAGCTCAACGGGAACGGCCGGGCTGTAGTAAAGATCGGTCGCATACATCGTCTGTACTTCGTCACTCAGCAAAAATTCAATAAACGCCTTGGCTGCGACCGGATGTTTTGCTCCTTTGACCAACGAAGCGACGGTGAGGACCACGTTGCCTCCCTCTTCCGGAAAGACGAACTCAAGCGGCAAGCCGGATTCCTTCAAGACCAGGCTTCTGGCCATCGTCCAGGTGGTGTAGGCCGCGCTCTTGTTCTGCAGGTTCTGCATCAGTTGAGCCGAGCTTTTGGCAAAGGTGGGCATGTAACCTGCAATCGTTTTCAGCTTTTCAAAACCTGGGTCCATGTCTTTCTCCGAACCGCCGTTTGCATAGGACAGCATGATCAGCGGTGAACGGCCAAAGTTGCTGGTAATCCCGGCCATGGTGATGTACCCCTTCATCTCCGGTCTGGCCAGGTCATTCCACGATTTCGGAATGGGCAGATTTTTCTCTTTGACCATTTCGGCATTGTACGAGATCCCCATCGGCGTCACGTTGACAGTAATGCCGCTGTTTTCAATCACTTGGAATTCTTTTGGCACCTTGCTCATGCTGGGAACGTCTTGTTCCGTAATCGACTCCCACAAGCCGTCTATTCGCCCTTTCTCCTGCTCGCCGCCTTCGATCACGGCCACGTCAATCTGCGGCGCGTTTTTCTGCGCCTTTATCTTGGCGACAATCTCGGTGGACACACCCGATACGTAGGTGAGCTTTACGTCGGGATACTTCTCGTTAAACTTCTTGAAAATCTTGTCTTTCATCAACTTTTCCACCGTGGAGCCATTCCCGGCAATCACCAGTTCGCTTTCCATCTGGACCTGGCTGCTGCCGCCTTCTCCACCAGCCGTTGGAGCAGCCGCCTGCTGTGGTTCCTGCCCTCCACAGCCGGCCAACAACGACCCGAGCAGCGCGATGACGGATAAGATGGATAATGCCTTCTTTTTCACGATCGTCAACCCCTTCATGATTGATTTATTGTGTTCACTATGTATGAACACTGTTTCCAATACGGAAACTACTATGCTATACTAGCATAAAGGGACTGACAATTCAACTAAATCTGAGAAAAGAGAGGATTGCCGCTATTTCTCTTTTTTGCTTGAATTGTGGTAGACTCGTCTTGATTTTCCTACTATTTACTGAAGGGGCTTACGAGTATGGATAATTACCTGTCTTCCGTTCGCAACAGCTGCAAACTGTTAAAAGTTTTTCTGGATTCTCCCAAGGAACTGGGGGTTACCGAATTAAGCAGGCGCCTGCAGCTTTCCAAAGGAGCCGTTCACAAGCTGCTGGCTACCCTGGAGGCGGAAGGCTTCATTCGCCAAAACGAAACAACGAAGCAGTACACACTCGGCTACACGCTGCTGGAATTGGGCAACAAGGTAATCAAAAATCACGACATTGTCGATTTCTCCACTCCTTATCTCCGTCAACTGCTGGACGAGACCAAGGAACTGGTGGTGCTCTGTGTCTTGGACAAACGGGATGCCATTTATGTCGCCAAGATGGACTCGCCGCACCCCATCCGCTTTACGGTGGAAATCTACCGTCGGTTTCCGCCTTATGCGACCAGCGGCTCCCGCGTTCTTCTGGCCTACCAGTCAGAGGAGTTTCAGGAGAAAGTGCTCTCCAATGTGGAACTGAAGACGTACACCCCTTATTCCTTCACCAGTGTGGAGGAGATCAAGGAAAACCTGAAAACAATCAAAGAGCGCGGCTATGAAATCAGCGCCAATCGCCGCAATCAAGGCGTAACAGGACTGGCTGCCCCGGTTTTTGACGCAACCGGTGAAGCCGTGGCCGCCATCAGCGTCATCGGCCCTACGGACCGCGTCGCACCACAACTTGAGGTCATTCGCACCCACCTGCTGGCCACAACCAAAGCGATGTCGGAACAGCTGGGGTACAGAGCGTAACCAGCGCTGTCACCGAAAATCCCTTTCAAGCAAAAAAAGGGCTGTGCCCCTCAGTAAACGCCTACTATCGGAGCCTTTGCCCTTATGTGGTATGACTTTTGTGGAATGAAACGATATTTTCCCCACTCCTTGCCATGATTTCTGTCCGCTGTGAAAGGACTGGTCAAGGAGTGGGTTCTTTTTTCATGTGCACGAGCTGATGAAAGGCCGACAGGATTAGAGCCGTGCTCCACTTTGGCGAAGAAGTTCGGCAACGTTATGGTTGGCTTGCTTGAGTGCCAGGGACAATGCCGTTTCGCCACCTTGGCTCCTTACGCAACGGGAGGCAAAATGAGCAGCAAAGCGTTCAATATGCTTAATATCATCTGGCCTTGGATGACCATCGTAGCACTTGTGGTCATCCAGCCCTTGCTCTGATTCTGTAGGAACTTCCTTTGCTTCTAGTACGTTTGGAGTTCTTTCTTGTATGACTCTTCCTGACCTTAGACTGACAGCGTTCGTTAAAACGAAATGGAATTACTTGTCTGTACGGAGGAGGCGGCAGTTTTGCATTGCGGTTTGCGCGAATGGGAGCATCAATCAGTTGGGACTTGGCGTTCCTTTCCTTCCTTAGTTGATCTACAACTATTTTGCCAATTTGTCGTCCGACACGTAATCCTTCTTCATTGTCTACGGGGAAATGTACACCGGCATACAAGCGTGAAACCGCACATTCTTCTGCTAGTTGTTTCAATCGCTTTGATTCACCAGGGAAGAAATAACTTAAGATGACTTGTGCGCATCCAGCAACCGCTGAGTGACCGGATACGTATGCGGGGAAACGAGGCGTGCAAAGGATGGTTGTCAGCTTTGGGTCGATCTGATTGGGACGGGCAACGTCCCAACGATATTTGTAAAACCAGGTGACCACAAGCGCGTCGTTAATTCCAGCCTGTACTGCCGCTAACATTCGTGCTGTCCTTGCTGGGGATATACCGTATGTGTCGATTAAACGGTCAATGATCGGGGTAAACTGTTTTGTCGGAGCACCTGTCCCCCAATACTTGGCAGCTCTGATCTGCTGCTTTGTTAAATTTTTTAAAGTTTTCTGAACAATCTTTAGTTGTTCATCCCACCTGATAGAGTTGGGGTCTCGGATGAACAGTTTCACTCTTCTTCCGTTCCGGTCTCTTATTCCCCCTCTGCGATCCAATCTGATAAAATACGTCGACCAGGAACCGGCTAATGGATCAACTGGATTGGTTGGCGGCCTTTTTTCACCGGCATAAGGCAGCTTGGACCAACGTGGATACATAAACCGCATAACCTGCACCTCTCCCTTTCATTCGCCTTAATTCTTAATATGCATAAAAAAAATTTCCACGTAATGAAAATGTCTAGTAAACAGCACAAAAAAACAGATTCTTAAAAAAACAGATTCTTAAAATGAGCGGACGCCCCAAGGAAAAACCCTTCCACACTTGTAGAAGGGGCTCATGCCTGCTGCGTCTTGATTATTATTTCATGATTATCGAACAAACGAGCAGCCACCTATTGGGCTAAGCGTGGTGGATGTGTCTGATACCGAATTAGCGGCGTTGTATAATTTAATGCCAACAACAAAAACAAGCACTTCTACGTTAGAAGATAAGTCTAAGGAAAGCAGTGAGGAAATAGTATAAAAGGATTCGGCTCCTTTCCAGACCGAACCCCTTTATACTATTAAATATCATGAAATTGTACAGGAGGATTGACGTAACGGGAATTAACACCTCCAAAGTAATACTGCTAATATGTACACTACTTAGCCTGGTCGCGTGTCAAACAGATGTCGAGCAAAGTATTCAGTTTTCCTACATGGATAAATTTCATAAATTTCCCGTACCTAAAAATTACGTAGTAATGGAAGAATCTGTTCACCGCGTCCAATTAAATGTAGAATCTGATTTTAACAAACTAAAGCTGTATTACTTACAAGCCTTGGCACAAAACCATTGGTTAACCTATGAGTTTGAGTCAGGGAAAATTATATCATTCAAAAAAGGGAAATCATTATATTCAACTAATAATAACTAAGACTTCTTCAGAAAGAACAAATGCAGTTACCATAAAAAAGATTGAAAAAGTGGTGTCCTGTTCACCCCAAAAATGCGCTCGACATCCTTCAGATTGAATACAAAGCGAGTTCAGACAGGAGAGCGGCCATTTTCCGAATGAACAACTTGGTCAACCTTCCAAGCGGAGCAAGACCGAAGCGGAGGCATACGGGCGCAGCTTGGACAAACGGCGCAGCAGTGGCTGCTTTTTGCGCCCGCCCGCGTCGGGAGAGCGACGTGGACAGTCCTGCTCCATTGGTGGTTGGCAACGGAATGAAGAGGAAAATGGCTGCTTCTCCCTATCCAGACACCCTTTGTCTGCACGTTGGGCATTCCTAACAATGGAGTGGTTTCGTTGGATAAAACGTTTAGTAATGGTGGTTTTCTTCAGAAGCCATGGCAATGGCTTTCGTTTCATGAATTGTGCCAAATGGATGCTCAGGCGGGGCATAGATCGCGTAAACTTTAAGTGGTTTACTACCCGTATTGATTACATTGTGCCATTTTCCAGCCGGGATCATAATGGCGTAGTCATCATAGACTCTTTGTTCAAAATCCAATTTATCTTTGCAATCCCCCATCAGAACAAGTCCTTGACCTTCTTCAACTCGTATGAATTGATCCGTTCTCGGATGGACTTCTAAACCGATGTCATCCCCAACATCAATACTCATCAGAGTCACTTGCAAGTATTTCCCTGTCCATAAAGCGGTACGGAAAGTATTGTTTTGCCTAGTAGCTTGATCAATATTCACTACAAATGGTTTTGATCCATAATCTTTTAATTCGATGTTTCCATAATAAGGATTGCAGTTGTTATTCCAATTATTATTGTTCCAATGGTAGTAATAAGGATTCCAATAATAACACCAATTGTTGTTATTCCAGTTGTAATGCATTGGATTATGCCATTGATAGTGATAGCATGAATTACGGTACATATTCATTCTCCTCTCATGATGTAATAATTCACCTTTTATCCTATGCAGTTGCCTATTAATCGGTAAGCAAAATGGGCAAGTGTCCTGAGGTGTAAGAATGAACTTATCCGAGAAGAAGTAACCAAGCTATCCGTTAGAAAGTTAGAGCTTCAATCCCTCATAGGAAAAGAAAAAGACATGGAGAGCCAAATCCATGCCTTTGAAAAACAAGTCTCTAAATTACTAAAAACGCTACGCACTCCACATGTGTGGAGTAATTAATAAAGACAGTCAAACGTGTACTGTTAGGCTTCTCCACGAACAACGAAAATGGTAAAGTAAACCAAAGGGAGAAGAATCCTAACAGTACAATCTGACCGACCGAACTTGGACATACGTTCCATTTTTGAGGTACAAACCTCAACTGATTTGCTGACGCTCACCGCTTGGTGTTGGTAACAATCATTATTGCTTCAGGTTTGATGGGGGAATTTGTCAAAATTCGGGTATACGCATTCCAAACGAGATGTTCACGAAGTCATCTCTTCCTAATGCATAATTAACATTGATTCCGTTCTGATCCTTCACAACAAAAGCTGCTCTGTGATCGAATCCTTCCCAACCCGTAATTGTCTTGCTGTTATCATAATCACCCTTTACGTATCTTTGAGCAAATGTTTCATTCTCCCAGATACTGATTCTTTCTACATCCCTATTGTCTCTTACCACTTGATTTACCAGGCGCAAAACATACATTTTCCTTTCGAGATCTTTTTCCCTTGGCGACAAAGTGGTATAAACCACTATTTCATTCCTTGAACCTGCTTTTTTAGAAACAATTTTTAAAGGAAGGTCTTCAGGAAGGAGATAGCTGTTTATCCTTCCGTATTCCTTCAGCAGTTCGTCGTATTTTGTCAACAGATCCTTGTTTTGAACAGGAGGTTGATTATCCTTAGCAGTATTAGCATTATCATCTATGTTACCTATTTGGGTATTAGTGGTTGGTTCTGAAGCCAAAACTGGTGGTTCTTGCCTTTCCTTTGTATTAAATGCGAGTGCATATGTTAACAAAACCCCCGCCAGAAGGCCACCAAGAAAGATTCCAAAATGTTTTTTCATCTTGAGTTCTCCTTTTTTAAATGTAACTTGCTTATTATAATAACTGTCTTCAAGTGTGAAATTGAAGGGCTAAAGGGTTTGAATTGTACTCACTAATTTTTCTCTGTTTAAATCCCCTCGGGTGTCACATAAACCCCGATTGTTACTTCCACCAGTTTTGGACCCTTCCGATTTATGGCCTTCCAAGTCAATGCCAATGGCCATGTAGGCAGCTTTGTTGACGATGGCACCGTCTGGTTTCACTTTATAGTGAAAATGGCATCCATGAACACAACTGCGTATACCGCTTGCAAGGAACGGTTTTGCCACTCTTTGATCAAGTTGACGAGCTTGTTGGTGACGTGGGAGATGAACGTCAGAGAGACCTCGTGCCCGTGTAATCTGGACACATATTTCTATTTGTACCGCCCAGAGTGTCACAAAACGAACCCGTATATCGTTACATATGCAAACCGAGCAAAGAGGGGTTGGTGACGATGAGTGAATTGACATGCGTTGTTATCGGCGGAGGATATGCCGGCATTCATGCGATTAAGGCCATTCAGAAAGCTTTGCGGGAGACGTCAAACGCGAAACGGTTTCGTTTGATCCTAGTTGACAAGCAACCGTATCATCTCCGAAAGGTGTTATTGTTCAAGCCAGTCGTTAAAGACGTTGACATTACCATTCCTTGGACGAACCTGTTTCCTGACGGCATCACTTTCGTTCAAGGTACGGTGACAACGATCGAAAGCAGAGAGAAACGGCTTCGGTATCAAGACGCCGAAGGCCAAGAACGCCTGTCCTTTTCGTGTAATGCTTTGCATCGGTGAAGGACGGTCACTCCATAGTTGTTAAGCAGACGCTCCAGTTTTCGCCCCACCTTTGCCGGTCCTTCCTGGAACAGCCTCTCCTGTGCGTTTACGAGGAAAACTCGGACGTCTACCGGATCAATGTTCAACGCTGCAGCTTCTTGATGCATGGCTTGCGCTAATTCTGCAGACGTCTCGATACCGGTGATGCCCGCTCCCGATACAGCGACGGTCAGCAGCCTTTTGCGTTCAACCGCGTCAGTTTCTTTGGCGGCTTTCCGCAGGTTCTCGCGGCTTAGGTTTGCCGCTAACGGCCGAAGGTCAAATCATCGTGGACGCCAGCTACCGGGTCAAGGGAGTACCGGGCGTTTACAGTATCGGAGACTGTGCACGCATCGTCGATCCGATAAGCGGTCAAGCGGACCGGATGACCTGCAAGGAAAGCATCGCACAAGCGGCGAGGCTGGGAAAAATCATCGCGGCGGATTTGAGCGGCAGACCTGCCCCCTCCCATCAGGCGCATATGGACCTCTTTTGTTTCGGATTGGGTCCCGAACGGGGAATGGTATGGATCCGTCAATGGGGATTGGATTTTATCCTAACGGGAAAACTCGGATGGAAAATCCGCAAATTTACCTGGGATAGCGCAAGTTTGATAAGATAAAAAACAAAGCTTGCCACGGGAAGGACGGAAAGATGTGACATGAGAAATATAAAGTGCTGCTGTTTACGCTTGCTTATCAACTGACCGGTTCGGCCACTGACGCGGAGGATGTCGTACAGGATGTGTTCGTGAAAGTTTACGACATAGACCGGGAACGCCTGAAAGAACCGAAAGCGTATTTGTGTAAAATGGTGACGAATCGCTGTCTCGATCTGCTCAAATCGGCGCGGAAGCGGCGGGAACAGTATTTCGGGCCATGGCTTCCCGAGCCGATCAGGACTCCGGATGGAGATTCATTCGAATCCGTCGTCCGCAGCGATCTGCTGTCGTACGCCATGCTCGTTCTGCTGGAGTGGTTGTCTCCGGCGGAGCGGGCGGTATTCGTCCTTCGCGAGGCGCTTGGTTTCGAATATCCGGCTATCGCCGAACTCACCGGCAAGAGCGTAGAGAACTGCCGCAAACTGATGAGCCGTGCGAGACAAAAAATGGGAATCACCGAAGAGGGACCGATCAGCGTCGAATCGGCCAGAGAGGAATGGGTACGACGGTTCCTCGCGGCACTTGAACAAGAAAGGGTCGACACAATCCTGTCTCTGCTAGCCGAAGATGTCGTCCTCGTTTCGGACGGCGGCGGCAAGGTGACCGCGGCAGCCCATCCGGTCACAACGCGCGACCGTGTGGCCCGTTTCCTGCTTGGTCTGATTCGAAAAACACCTCATTACGGTGGAGTTGATATGGAGTTTACGTCGTTGAACAGACAAACCGGGGTCATCATTCGTTCGAACGGCGTTATCCAGGCCGCGCTGCTTATGCATGTCAAGCGCGGCTCTGTTAAAAACCTTTATATTGTGCGGAATCCGGATAAGCTGCGCCACCTCTAGCAGAATGACATTCTTTTGGTAAAATGCCGACTAATTTATTCTTCAAGTTCAGCTTCCAGCTGACCATGCCATGGCAGCTCGTGTTCTATAATCGCTATGACACGGCTCCATCCGGCGTTCGCGCGCCTTCTATTTTAAGGAAACGCAACAGCAGTGAAACCAATTACTCATATGTTTGGTCATAAATAATAGGTCTTAATATATATAAACTGAATTTTCCGTTATTTTAAAATCCTTCAATATTTGATAATGCTTATTTGTACGTAATATTGATGGTTAGAGAGGGGAGCCGAAGGTTAAGCTCCCTTTTGTATTGGGTTTTTGAAATGGTAATGAATGTTGATTTGTCCTCAGCCGACACTTCTACACGGTCGATGAGCCGTGTTGTATGTTGGTCACTCGTTGAGGCTGCTACGAACTTTTACTGATTTCAACCTCCAACAAGGGTAATTTTCTTCCTTGGAAAACAGTTGACTCTATTTCTCCAATCCGTTTAGCTCCTATGTATAAGTAAAAATTCTCTGCGTTAGGGTCGCTATGGATTGTAACTGTACGAGCGCCTAAATCCTGAGCTACCTCAATCATATGCTTCCACAACGCTCTACCGTATCCTTTTCCAATAGCTTCAGGCTCAATAAATAAATCTTTTAGTAAGCAACGGTCGTTTTCTAGTTCCAGACCCATAAAACCTTTTATCATGCCGCCATTTTCTATAACAAATACCAGAGAAGATGCAATATACTCAGGAGAAACGGTTAAATCGTCACGACAGGCTTCCATAAATTCGTCGCTATAACCCCAATAGGCTTTTGAACGAAATGAAAGGTCACTTAAGAAACTGGCCTCATGGATGTTTGCTTTACGAATCTTCAATTGGAATTTCTCCTTTCCAAGAGTCTATAAACTATTTTGTGTAAACTCCTAACCTTCAAAATAGGGTACAATGAA
>JACDOF010000008.1 GCA_017656235.1 Brevibacillus sp. | reverse complement strand
AGTTGTTCATGTCTTTTTCGCTCGCGCCGTTTTGCCGTTGTTTTTGGTACCATTCATCGAACCCGTCTACGGTGCCAGCCAGCATCTCCCACTTGGCTTTCAGGGCTGGCGACGGTTCTTGTTCTTTTTTTCCGTTCGTTTTTTGTGCTGCGTTGCGTTCGTCTGCGCCTTCGTCTGCCTCTGGATCGTCCCCGGTGGGTATCAGGAAGGCTTTCATCAGTGCGTATTTCTGTGCGCCTGTGATCGCTTTGTAGGTGCCTTTGTCACCGCTATCCTGTCCCTCTCCTGTCATGTTGAAGGTGATCGTTTCACCGGTATCTCCGTCGATGAACCGAAACTCCATACTCACCGTAACGATATATTCCCTGTTTCCTTTGCTGGTGGTATGTTCTCTCACGCTGTGGCTTGTCATATTGGGGATCAGGATAACATTTTGCTCCGCAAGGATTTCTCTAACTTTTTCCGCTACATCAGCTTCTGTCGCGTACTTGTACTTGTGGAATGAGTTGTAACCACGCTTTTGGATGTACTTAACTTCCTTCATCACAAGCGCCAGCTTCTTCACCAGCGATTTTGTTTCACTCATCATCGTCCCCCCCTAACGTATCCGTAGTGTGGTCTCTTGTGTGAGACACACACCCGGTATCTGCTCGCCTGCCTTGAGGCGTTCCGCCAACGTTGCCTTGTCCAACCTCGGCTGAGGGTATATCCAGAACACTGGCGGTATCTCAAGCTCGTCCAGCACTTGGACGGCAGGCTGGTTCCTTTGGAGATACACCGTAAACGTCGGTAACTTGATCTTCTGCTTCCCTGCCTTCTGCATCTGCTCTTGGAGGTACTTCTCCAGCTTGTCGTGTAGCTTTTCGTTGGCTCGGCGACGCTGCTCCAGTCGCTTTTCCTCTGCGCGGATCGCCTCGTTTTCCACTTTCAGACTTCGCATCCACTTGGCGATGTTCTCTGCCTTCTCTTCGATTGCGTCCTCCAGTGCTTGCAGCGTGGAAATGATCGCTTCGCTATCCCCTTCTTCCGCCAGCCGTTGCAATTCAGCGTACTTCTCGGCTAACTCGTATAGATGCATGGATGCTCGCTCCCTCTTGCGTTTTTCTGGCTACTCCGCTACGATGAAGGTGATAGTTTTTCTCGAAGCGTTTCACCGAGGCCCCGCGTTGCCGCGCGGGGTCATTTCATTTCCACGAACACCAGGTCTTCGTCATCGCCTACACCGCAGAACCGTTTCCAGCACTCTTCCGAACAGCAGCACTCCCACTTGTGTTCTTGCTCCTCAGGGTAGCCTTCGCCCGCAACAAAGCTGTCACCGCAGTTGACACACTCCTTCACACTATCCCCCCCTCTCGTATGTAGTTGCAGGGCGGGCAGGACTCGAACCTGCACGGCGCTCCCCGCCCCGGACCTCCCCATGCTGATCGCGCCTTTTCACATGGGTTAGGTGTCTCAGCCCGCTGTACAGCCAGGCATCAAACTTCCGGGGTGCGTCTACCCTTCCGCCACCGCCCCGGGAGGTTCATTCCTCCGCCGAAGACGCAGATGAGAGAGGAAGCCTGATTTTTTATTTCTGCGTCCCCGGCGCGGGAAGGAACCCGCGTTAATCTTTCATTGCAAGATGACGCTTCAGTATGTCCACCACTACATCTATGGCGTTCTCGGGATCTCCCCACATCAACCTTGCGACAGCCTCTTCCATCACCGCACGATGTGAATTGTTCTCTTTCTCTGCCTCTACCGCTCGCCGAATCCAGTACGGCAGGGCTTCGCGAGCTTCAGCGAAGAAACGGGCGTTATCGTTAGCCGTCCCAAGGTAACGTTCCCCTGTGTCTCCTTCTTCGTCTGTCTCAACCAGATACACGGGGTCATCCAATCTGGCGATAGCAACCATGTCGTCGCTCAGCAATCGATCATCATCTAGCTCGACGTAGACTTCTGCGGGATAATACGGCTCAGGCGGTGAATACATTGATCCGCATGTTGGGTGTTGTAGCCCTACCCATTTCCAAGGCCCCGGAGTTGCCGCCTCACACATGGCCAAGTCGGCAGCAGCATCGCGTTTGGTCATCGACCATCCTCCTCCATCAGATATGGCGGGCAAGGCAGGTCGCCTCTGATCTCGCCCAGTTCGTTCTGCCTGCCCCTGTTCAGTGCCGCATACACCTTCATCAGCATGGGATCAGGTGGTCGTGGTTCCCATGCCATTCGCCGCGAAAACCTGTCCAGGTTAGGCGCTGGCTGCATGGCGTTCTCCCTCCTCCAACTTCCGTATATCGTTGATCGTGTCGTCCACCATCATGCTCCAGTGGTTCACGTTATCCTGTGCCTTGATGATCTCTTTGTCCAAACGGCGTCGCTCTTCATGCAGCGCGGCCAATATCTTTTCGGCTTCCAATCTATGCTCCTCACAACGTTCCAATTGTCGTTTCAGTTCCCACTTGGTCATGCTCTTGCCCTCCCCCGTTTGGTTTGGTATGCTTTAGATGATGGTTGAAGTTATGCCGTCCGTTCACTGCGGGCGGTTTTTTCTTTTTTCAGGTACTCCCGAATCTCCCGAACCTTACCGGCCATTCCGATCCATACACCCGTTGTGGGCTTCTGCTTGGTCGTGTAGAGCTTCACGCTATTCCCTCCCTTCGATCTTCCTTCTGTACTCGTCCAGTCGTGCCCGGTAGTCATCTACTGCCTGCTTGCATTGCGGGGTCATCAGTTCAGCATCATACTGGTAGGTCTTCTCCAGCACCTCTAGCAGGCGTTGGTTCCAGCACTGTTTCACCCTTTTGTCACCTCCTTCATCATCTTGAGGAAGCCGTTCTTGACCAGCTTCGCTTTATGTAGGCTCCACTGGCATGTCCATGACATCTTGGCTTCCCGGCATACAACAGCCGCCATGTTCGTCGTAGAGGTAGCCACGTCTAAGGTCTCTTGGACAAGATGCTCAATCTGCTGTCTTTCCAGTGGTGATAGTGTACGGGGCGGTTTGATCAGGATAGGCTGCGCTCGCTTGATCGCCGCCAGTAGCTCCTCGATCTCCTCCACCGTTTTAGCGACCGCTGTATGTCTGTTCAGTTCGACATTCTCGCCGTCCAGAATCGGCGGGCTTGTCCCTGCTGTAGACTCATGCGCTGCCGCCATAGCCAGAAACGGATTGTCAGTTGCGATGATCGACTTCGATTTCACATCCGGCGGAGCAATTGCCCTCCCGTTTTTGTATGCGCTCACGGATTCCGGGCTGACATGTGCCTCGAAGCTGAAACTAAGCTGCGTCATTCCTTTCTCCATGAGCGCTTGCCCAAGCTGGTAGCTGTAGTCATTTGCGCTCATGTGTTCGTTCCTCCTTTACTGGCGTTATTTGGTTTTCGATGTAAGATAAAGTTGTGCTCATCTTCCACCCCCTGGTTATGCCGGGGGCTTTTTCTGGAGAGACATAAACTTGTTGATGAAATATATCTGGCCTTTGCCGGTCACTTTCGCTGTTCTGGTTGTTCTCACACTGCCGTCCGGGTTGGTGATGGTTCTGGTCTTGATCTCGAAGAGGCCCATCTCCATCGCCTTCTGAGTCGGCAGGTTGTAATAGTCACCCTTGTTTCCGAGGTATCCGTTGGTGCGAAGCCAGTGGAATAGTCTGTTTTGTCCGATCTGGATGCCGTTTTGCCGCAACAGCTTGGCCAACTCACCAACCAGGATGCTGGTCTCTGATACCTCCAGCGCTTCGGCAAAGATGACTTTCGGTCGGTCTGCTTCCACCTTGGCCTCCAGCTTCATCCGGGCTTCCTTCTCCTCTTTCAACCTTGAGGCTAGTCCGATGATGAAATCTGGATCGCTCAGCGTTTTCTCGATAGTTTCTGGTGTCATGTAGGCACCGTGCTTGCGAATGGATGGTATGACTTCGTGTGTGATCCACCGTTTGAATGCTTTGGCTTCTGGCTTCCTGCTGCCGAGGATCAGTGAGTATAGCCCAGGCTCGTTGACAGCCGCCATTTCTTGCTTGCCTCCAGGGGTGTCAGTTGAAATGAGACCCCTCTCGTCATCGTCCAGCCTCGCCAATGCTTGGCTTGGGTTGTTGATCTCCAAGATGTCGCATACGTCTCTGGCTACGAACCACGGTTCGCCATTCTTGGTGACGACTCGTAGCTTTGCGCCGTCATAGTGGAAGATGCTTTGTAGTTGGGTCACGCTATCGCTCCTTTCAGGCATGTATAACGATTCGTAATAGTGGGAATGATGTTTGTAGGGTTGTCCAATCTGCCGGGTTCCCCCGGCCTGCTTAGCTGCCGACCACCTTCTTGGATTCTTGCTTTTGCTCGGCAGCCTGTGCAAAGTATGGGGCGAATGCTTCCGTAAATGCCTCTTGCGGGTCCTTGTCACCGTAGGTGACCTTCCCGACCTGCAGAGTTGTCTTCTTACGTGCCATGTCACCACCCCCATGTAGTGACCATATGTGGGTTGGACGGGTGGACTGCCCTGACATCATGGCCACCTCCTATGCGGGTTTTTGTTTCGTTTCGACGCAATCGTCTTGAAAAAAAAGCATCCAATCGAAGCCCAACACCGAAGCAATACGCTTTGCCATAGAAACGCTTGGGTCTCTTTTTCCGTTTTCGATATTGGAATATGCGCCGCGACTAATCCCGATTTGTTTTGCGACCTGCTCTTGTGTTAGTTCGCCACGCATTTCCACGAGCCATTTCCTCATCTGTTACACCTCCTTTTTTGCGTCGAATCGAAGCATCTTTTGATTTCATTATATGCTTCGTTACGACGCATGTCAATACAAAAATCGTCGAATTGAAGCATATATTTTTTGCTTCATTTTGAAACGATATAATCAAGTCAAAGGGGGTGGTTTCGTGTTAGGAAAACGTCTCGCCGAACTAAGAAAGGCACGGAAACAAACGCAAGCAAGCATTTCAAAACTGCTTGGAATCCACAGGGGCACCTACGCAAACTACGAAGCACAAAAGCGCGAGCCGGATAACGAAACTCTCCAAAAACTGGCTGATTTTTTTGGTGTCTCCATTGATTACTTACTCGGCAGAACTGACGACCCAAAGGCTCCCTACGACTACAGAAAGGATCCCGAAATATCCGATGAAGCAAAAAAAATCCTTGATAAAGTTGCTACACTTACTCCTGAGCAACAAAGATTGTTCTTTGAACAGATGAAAGTTACAATCGCCGGGTATGAAGCACAAAACCGATCATCCAATAATGGGTGATCGGTTTTCTTTAATACTTCTTATGATCTTGTCAACATCACTGGTCGTCAAACCGACTACCAACGCTCTCTCCACCAGTGCAACTTCTTCCTTTGTGATGACGGCCACCATTGAACGCCCATCCTGAACTGTAGACACCAACTTTTCTTTACCCTCCAATGTGACCCCTCCCCGATACAGGAACACTTGTTCTTATTATCCCTCATCGATACGCCTACCGCAAGACAAATACTGACAGGTCATACTAGAAAAATAACAGATATTTCTGTCACTGTCGCGTCTCATAGCCATGAATTGTCACACACGATTCCATAGGGAGTAGCCATTTCGACAAGACTTCGACAAGCAACGACTATGAATCTCGCTATTTGTCGAAAAATACAATAATTATGTCAACTGATCGCGTAGAAATTTTTCCTTCTTTAGTCAAGTGGTATAGCTTGTCAGCGGCGGCGTAAGCCTGTCGGATCAGCCCTTGTTCCCAACACCAAAGCAAATACTCCAAACACTGTCCTGGTGTCACTAGCAAGGGGAGGTATAGAGAATATAGACACCCTCTATTTGCGGATACGGCCCCGATGATCGCGTCAAGCACCGATAACCCTGGGATCGAACGCCCAGCTTCAATATTTTTATAGTGGCTGAGGCTGATACCAGCCAACGAACTCGCTGCTTGTTGCGACAGACGTTTATTTCTCCTTGCCTGCCGAATCGTTCTACCCAGTCTCCTTGCTGCCTGATTCATGTTGTAGTCTTGCATACGGCGATCATACCATGTCGAATAATGTCAGAATAAGACGGAAAAACCGACCAAATATTTCATGTGATTGCTATATAATGATAGGTATACCAATATAGGATGGGGGTAGAATGATGAAGGTACTGAAAGTGATCGGGTGGTTGATCATCCCGTACATAATGATCCTATTTCAGTGGAAGAAGTTAGACAACCCAAGAAGAACTGCGGGTGTTGTATGGGCAGCAATCATACTGGCCGTTGCAGTAACCGGCCAGAAAACGGATACTCAACCAGCATCAACGAGTCCAGTACAGCCAGAACAAGTTGCAAGTGCTCCAGAATCTGAGACCAAACAGGAGTCGGTTTCAAATCCACAACCAACCCAAAAAGAGGAAAAAACCGAACCGCAACAGAGTGCTGCGGAGAGTGAAACGAAGCCAGCGGATACTGAGACGAAGCCAGAAGATAGTAAGATTCCTGGCACGATTGGCATTAATCCAGAAGAGTTTAGAGCAGCCTTCAACAAGGCATCACAAGAAGTCTCTGCGGGCTTCACGATCGACAAGATAACCGTTCAGGAAGGCGAGGCACAAGATACGTTCCAATACATGCTGACCGATAATATTGCATTGGTCGGAACAGTTAATAAGGCTGACGGCAGCGTGCGAGATGTTATGATCATGGCGACAGGTGATGGTACGTTCAAGTCAGGGGCAGACATCATTATTGCAATGGGTGTCCTCATCGTAGCAACCAACCCCGATCTGGCAGTCGAAGAGCGCGGCGGCATACTAGATGATCTTGGGTTGACCAGCGGGGAAGACTTGATGGGACTGAACACAAACACTACGAGAAATGGGTTAAGGTATCACTTTACTGCAACTGAAGGATTGGGAATTTTGTTTGGAGTCGCAGACGAAAACGATCAATAAAAAAGGCAGGAGCGTGAGTGCGCTCCTCTTTTTAATACGCGAATGGTATGCATCACATTGCTTATGTGATTTCGTACTGTCTTTTCGCTAATGAAGAGTTGTCCGGCTATCTCTTTTGTCGTCTTGTCTTGGACCAAAAGCTCAAACACTTCTCTTTCGCGATTCGTCAACAATGGTTTGGTTTGGTCGCTACCCTTCAATCGTGCCACCCCTCCTTGTGGGCTCTACAGGAACAAGGTTGAGGGATTACAGTCACCTTATCCTATGTTCAAGGGGTAGTGGTGGTGCCGGAGTGACAAGGATTTTAGGCTATTGCCTTACATCCTATTCAGAAAATGGGCGTAGGGTTCCAGCGCTTTCCCCACTTCTTTTTGTACAGCGGGACGATAACACCAAAAGACCCCCTTCTTGTCCACGGGATACCCCGGACATCAGGAGGTCCAATATTTGTGGGCAATTGAGCGGCAGAGACCATGCTTACCCGCTAATCTTCACCTGCACATCCAGCCTCCCCAGCTCGCCCAGTGCGAGCGGAACGCTGATAGCCTTTCCTTTTATTGGCAGCAACTCTGATTCGTCATACAATCGCGGCGGGGAAATGTCAATCTGAATTCCCTGGTTGTAGAGCAGCATGCTGGCATTGCCGGAAATCATGTTGCCCAATTCGGAGATGGCGCTCTTGCCCATCTCGTCCAGCGACGTTACCGGAAAGCCACCCATCATCGCCGAAACGATCTTCAACGCCACCTGCTTGTGAATGCCGAACAGGACATCGCCGGTTAACTGACCGGCCAGTCCGATTACAATCCAGATGTGTTCGTCGCGAAGGGTGACTTCCGTCATTTCCACATCTCCTCGCAGCGGGGCGACATTGCATGTCTGTTCGATCACGGTCACCGCTGATTCGAGAAAGGGTGTGATGTACTCAGTCTTCATTGGTTCCAAAACTCCTTCGTCGCGTTTTTTGAGCGCTGACGACCTCCTCCTGCCTTCACCTCAGAGCATATAGATCGGGACGCCTTGAAACAAGTCACGCAGACTTTGATCGGCACATCTGGTGTAAACAGCAGCAGCACGGCGCAAATCAAGTACGGGTATGCCAATTTCCCTGCGGCTCAACTGCCAGAAAGGGAGATCCAACGTCTGAAAAGCGAAGACAGTGTCTCCATACGCCAAGCATTCCTTAATACAGCGCTGCGGCGGAAAATCGGCATCGGCCTCAAGGAGATGAATCGGCTCAAGCCCAATCAGCTCCAGCAGATGGCGTCGATCCGCCAACTGTGTGTCGTTTTTCTGAGAAACGCTTCTGCGTGCCGACAAGACGGGAAAATACTTGTATACATATTCCCGGTTGATCCCGTGATAAAACATGCTTTTTACTCCATCCCTCACCTTTCCCTTTACCTGCCGATCACTCGTGTCTCGATTTTGTTTTCTCGCCCCAAAGCATCGGTGACAACCACGCTCAGTTTCCCTTTGCCTGCCGCGACGTTGGGGAGAGCACAGCGAAACTGTCCGAGATCGTTCACATCCGCTTCCAACTGCTGTCCAGTGTATCCGACCTGCACCTTGAACGGACCGATTCCGCTGACCAGGCCGGTTACGGTAACCGCTTCTCCAGCTGCTGCTTGAAACTCCTCCTGCGCCAACCTGATGGACAGTGGAGGAGCCTGCTTGGCTGTATAAACCACTCGCTGTTCATCCTGCTTGAGAACCAGGCTGTCGGCTGACACATCCAGCGTGACAGTCAATCGTTTCACCGTCAGATTGCCGGCTTCATCCCATCCTTCCACCAATATCCGGTTCTCTCCCTGGGGCAGTGTCACCAGATGGGAAAAGCTGCGCTCTACGGGAACGTCCAGCTGCTCTTCCTCCCAGTTGGCAATCATCTGACCGTTGATGCTGACACTGCCCTTAAACGTCTGGTCGCGGTATCGGAAGCGAATGGGCAGCACCGCTCTGCGGGTCGCAGGGTCAATCCAGGCCTGTTCCGTGCCGTCGTTGGTGATCGTCAGTTCCGGCGGTGTCTGATCGATGATGATCCGCTGCGTAAACTGCCGGTTGTTGCCGTACACGTCGGTTGCGCTGTAGGTAACGTAATGGAGTCCTTCCCCAAGGTGCAGAATGGTCTCAAAGCTGCCGTCCACCTGCACTGGCACCGGCTGTCCGTGGATGGACAGCTTTACCCGATCCACCATATCCTCGCCGCCAATCCGTCCGCGTATGGCCACATATGGCTGATTGCGTACCACCACCTGTTCAAACAAATCGTCGGGAAACTGGATGTACGGCGGCACCGTATCGCTCTGCCCGTTTACCGGAACAACCGTAATGTTGCCCGCGTAATCGTAGGCGACCAGCGTCACCGCGCGATGCGGCTGGGAGATCATCGTGCTGGTGACAGAGGCGGAAAACGGACCGCCTGTTTTTTTGCCCTCCACATATAACAAATAGCCCTGCACATCGCCGTCGCGGCTGTTCCACCGCAGGCGGCTGCCGTCAAGAGATGCCTGTACCCGAGGTGCCTGCCTGTCCACCCGAACAGGAAGACTGATCGTCTGCCAGTGGGCATTCTTTCCCCCACTCTTGGCCCTGACGACAAAACGATAGGCGCCATCCGGAACCTGCACGTACGTGCCTGTCTGAGCTGAATAAGCAGTGCCGTCCCAAGCCCACTCCTCCTTCTCGGTGTAGTAGTAGGGAATGCCCAGTTTGGACTGATCGTATTTGCTCACCTTCTCGTCGCGCACAAGCGAACGGACGACTTTCCCTGAGGAATCGACCACATCAATCGAGACTTGCCGGGCATGCCGCAAAAACGTAACCGACGGGGAAGCGACATCATAATGTCCGTCACCATTGGGTGAGAAAGCGATCTTGTCCGGATCGACCTTTACCCGACCGTTTTCATCCACCCCGGTGACACCAAGGTAATCGCGGTATTTCTTTTTGTCGTTCTGCTTGTCATGGTACCACGTGGTCTTGACCCCTGTGCGCTTCTCCTGGCTTTCTGCCTGCCACATCGGTGCGTCCATGACCCGCGGTTCCTCCCAATCCCCGTAAAAGCCGAAAAAGGGCACGTGGAGAACCGGCAATGCCTCATCCTCCGGCACAAAGGCAATGAATCCTTCGCTGAAGATGTTGCGCGGCGCGCTTTCCGGAATACTCAACGTCACTTTGACTTCCTGCCGCTTGCCTGGAGCAACCGTCACCTTGTCCGGTGAAAAGCTGAGCTTGGCTCCCTGCAGCGGAACAGAAGTCAGATAATTGATCCCGTCCCGACAGAAGTCGGTCAGGACGCCATAGGCGTCCTTCATCTTGTAGGTAAGCGGTTCTTGGCCAAAACGGTTGTCCACGTAGAGAGAAAAAGTTGTACTGCGTCCGATTTCCCCCAGCGAAACGCCTGCTTTCCCCTTGGCATCGGTGATCAGAACCGGCGTTCTGATCGCTTTGGCCACCTGCATCAATCCTGCTCCCTGTACACGCGGAGAATAAGGATAGGGACCTTTCCTTCCTTCGCTGGAAGTGGCTGCGATATCCCGCGGATCGAGAATGGGCTGGGCCGTGTTCATCACCACCGCTTTTAGTGTTTCCACCAAGTCCCTCCCTTCCAGCCTGCGCCCCATCTTCTGATATGCTTGTTTCAGCAGTGCCATCCCCCCGGCCACATGGGGAGTAGCCATCGAGGTACCGCTTTTGACAGCGTAATCATGCTGCATCACGGTGGACAATATCCCGCCCCCTGGTGCAGCAATCTCCGGTTTAAACTGAAGATCCGGGGCAGGTCCCCAGGAAGAAAAGGCAGAAATGGTGCCGCCGTTGGGATACGGCAGTCCGTTTTGCGCATACTCGCCATCAAACTGAACCTGTATCGTTTTCCCTTGTTTCAATTGAGCGGCTAACGCTTCGCCGGTCGACTTCAGGATGGTCACAGCGGGGAATTGTCTCGCTTCATTGGCACTCATCAGCATTGGACCGGGTTCGTTGTTGTATACGATTGCTCCCACTGCGCCCGCTTCCCGAGCCAGCCGCAGTTTTTCATCAAAAGAAATGCTCCCGCGCTCGATCAGCACCAGCTTGTTCTTCACCTGTACCTGGTAATCTTCTTTCGTTCCCTTTCCTACGTAGACAAGTTCCTTGGGGGCAGCCAATGCCTGTACCGGGTTTACCGGCACACCTTCTGCAGGGCGAGCCGGCAGGTAGACAACCCGTTCCAGTCCAGCAACACCCCACACACGAAAACTGACCCCTGCCATTGTCGTGGCGTTGACCGAGGCAACCGACAGCGCATCTGGCGCCACCCCCGGTGACCCGATCATCGCCACATCAGGATTTTCCTGTTTCACCTTGTCGCTGCCAAAGTATCCGTCATTCCCGGCGGCGGCCACGACGATGACGCCGTGGTCAACAGCCCGCTTGATCGCTTGCTGCTCCACGCTGAGCTGGTCGACATACCCTGCCGGGGAACCGAGGCTTAGGTTGATCACGTCCGCTTTCTTCTCGATCGAATCGTTAATCGCGAACAAAATCGATTCACTTAGCCCGGAAACCTCACCCTGGTAGTTGCTGAACACTTTTTCGCTCAACAACTGCGCTTCCGGAGCCACGCCCTTTACTTTGCCGTTGGCGGCAGCGATTCCCGCCACATGCATCCCATGCTGTGACTCACCGACATCTTTTGTCACCTGGTTCCGGTCCGCCCAGTTGTACCCGGGGATGACTTTGGCGGTGGAACCGGTTTTGCGCCGGGCAGCCTGCGTGTCGCGCGGCTTGGGCAGATCCGGATGCGCGGGATTAATCCCCGTATCGATGATCGATATCAACATTCCTTCTCCTTTGATTCCGGCTTCTTCCCACGCCTTGGTCGCTTCAATCATCTCAAGGGTGGAGACGGGCCCCTGCGGCAGCTTCTCACCGACAATCACCTGGCTTACTTCAGCCCATTCATCCGCTCCATCAGGAGATACGCTGTGCTTTCCTCTGCCCTGCTCTGCTCCCGCCTGACCAAAGGGAGAAGCAGACGGGAATGGTTCCTCGGCGGATGCGGCCTGCACGAGATCGTTCAGCACCCTCGTCCGCCACTCTTCCGCTTGACGGCCGGTTCCGGCCACATCCTTCCCTTTTTGTTCGACATAGCTGTTCAGTTGAAGCGAGAAAGGAAAAAAAAATACGGATAATGCCAGTCCGTAACAAACCAGATGCTTCTTCAATGTTGGTCTCCTCCTGCACAGGTCATATCTTCATCTACAATAGTTTTCCATCCAGGAGTTGACCCTATTCAGCGCATACGAAAACAAAAAAAACTCCAATCGGTAGCAGCACCGATCGGAGTTGTCTGTTTGCCATCAGGAGAAGAAAAACGATTTGATCGCGTGCCTGGTCGTCTCCCGGTTCATGTGGGCGATGGAAGTTGTCAGCGGGATGCCTTTCGGACAGGACTGCACGCAGTTTTGCGAGTTGCCGCAGTCGGCAATGCCGCCTTCCTCCATCAGCGCTTCCAGGCGTTCGTGTTTGTTCATCTTTCCGGTTGGATGTTCGTTAAACAGGCGAACCTGCGAAATCGCAAACGGTCCGATAAACGGAGATTTTTCGTTTACATTGGGGCAAGCTTCCAGGCATACGCCACAGGTCATGCACTTGGAAAGCTCATACGCCCACTGGCGATCCACTTCCGGCATCCGCGGACCCGGTCCCAGATCGTAGGTACCATCGATTGGAATCCACGCCTTGACACGCTTCAGTGCGTCAAACATGCGGCTGCGGTCAACCGACAGGTCGCGCATCACCGGGAAGGTGCTCATCGGCGCCAGCCGGATCGGCTGCTCCAGTTTATCGATCAGTGCGGTACAGGCCTGACGCGGTTTTCCGTTGATGACCATCGAGCAGGCACCGCACACCTCTTCCAAACAGTTGGACTCCCATTGTACCGGTTTGGTTTTTTGCCCTTCTGCGTTGACGGGATTTCGCTGAATCTCCATCAGCGCGGAAATCACATTCATGTTGGGACGGTAGGGAATCTTGAACTCTTCCTTGTACGGTGTACTGTCAGGACTGTCCTGACGGGTGATAATCAGGTGGACATACTTGTCAGCCATCGTCTATTCCCTCCCCTTTACGATTTGTTTTTGCTGTAGTCGCGCTTCCGCGGCGGAATCAGCGAAATATCCACATCTTCGTAGTAAATGTCAGGAGCCAGTGTTTCCGGATTAAACCTGGCCATTGTCGTTTTCAGGAAGTTCTCGTCATCGCGTTCCGGGAACTCCGGTTTGTAGTGGGCACCGCGGCTTTCATTGCGCATCAGCGCCCCAATCGTAATGACCCGGGCGAGAATCAGCATGTTCCACAGGTGGCGGGTAAACTGCGCACCAGAGTTGCTCCAGCGCTGCGTATCGTTGATGTTGATCTTTTTCCAGCGCTCCATCAGTTCCTGGATCTTTTCGTCGGTCTTCTTCAGACGGTCGTTGTAACGCACCACGGTGACATTGTCTGTCATCCACTCGCCCAGTTCGCGATGGAGCACGTAGGCGTTTTCCGTACCGTCCATCTTGAGAATGTTGTCGAATTTCTCCTGCTCTTTCTTTACGTATCCTTCAAACAGCGTGCTCGGCAGGTCTGCCGACGATTTGTCCAGACCGTTGATGTACTCGATCGCTTTCGGGCCGGCGACCATTCCGCCGTAGATCGAGGAGAGGAGCGAGTTGGCTCCCAGACGGTTTGCGCCGTGCTGCGAGTAGTCGCATTCACCGGCAGCGAACAGCCCGGGGATGTTGGTCATCTGATTGTAGTCGACCCACATGCCGCCCATCGAGTAGTGTACAGCCGGGAAGATCTTCATCGGCACCTTGCGCGGGTCGTCCCCCATGAACTTCTCATAGATTTCGATAATCCCGCCCAGTTTGACGTCCAGTTCTTTCGGATCCTTGTGCGACAGGTCGAGGTAAACCATGTTCTCGCCGTTGATCCCCAGCTTCAGGTCGACGCAGACATGGAAGATTTCCCGTGTCGCGATGTCACGCGGCACCAGGTTTCCGTACGCCGGGTACTTTTCTTCGAGGAAATACCACGGTTTCCCGTCGCGATAGGTCCAGATGCGGCCGCCTTCCCCGCGTGCCGACTCGGACATCAGCCGCAGTTTGTCGTCACCCGGAATGGCCGTCGGGTGAATCTGAATAAACTCCCCGTTGGCGTAAATGACGCCCTGTTGATATGCTGCCGAAGCAGCCGTACCGGTATTGATCATCGAGTTGGTCGACTTGCCAAAGATAATACCCGGTCCGCCCGTCGCCAGGATGACCGCGTCAGCGGCATATGCGGCGATCTCACTGGTACGCATGTTTTGCGCGACAATTCCCCGGCAGACACCGGCATCGTCAAGAACGGCTCCGAGGAAGTCAAAGTATTCGTACTTGGTGACCAAACCTTCCACTTCATAGCGGCGGACCTGCTCATCCAGCGCGTACAGGAGCTGCTGACCAGTCGTCGCGCCGGCAAACGCCGTGCGGTGATGCTTGGTGCCCCCAAAGCGGCGGAAGTCAAGCAGCCCTTCAGACGTGCGGTTAAACATGACGCCCATCCGGTCCAGCATGTAGATAATGCCGGGAGCGGCGTCGCACATTGCTTTAACCGGCGGCTGGTTGGCCAGGAAATCCCCGCCGTAAATCGTATCGTCAAAGTGTTCCCACGTCGAGTCGCCTTCTCCTTTTGTATTGACGGCACCGTTGATGCCGCCCTGCGCACAGACGGAGTGAGAACGCTTCACCGGTACAAGGGAGAACAGATCGACAGGCACACCTTTTTCTGCTGCTTTGATTGTCGCCATCAGCCCTGCCAGGCCGCCGCCGACAACGATGATTTTCCCTTTTGCCACGTTAACTGCCCCCTATCCCTATTGAATAAATGCTGCCATCGCCCGCAAGCCGATAAACGATACGACCACGAACACACCCATCGTGAAGTAAGTGGCGACACGCTGCGAACGCGGACCTACCGTTATGCCCCAGTGTACGAGGAATGACCAGATTCCATTGGAAAGGTGAAAGACGGCGGACAAGATCCCAATCGTGTAAAATGCAACCATGACTGGATTGCTCAGGATGTTGGCCATCATGTCGTAGTTTACTTCAGCCGTACCGAGCGCTTTTTGGATCCGTGTCTCCCAGACATGCCAGGCAATAAAAATCAGGGTGATAATCCCTGTAATGCGCTGCCACAAAAACATGTGATTGCGGAAGTAGCCGAAGTTGCCAACGTTATGCTTCGCCTGAAAGGCAATGTAAAGTCCGAAGATTGCATGAAAGAGAATCGGAATGTAGATCAGGACAAACTCCAGTACGAGCACAAACGGAAAATTCTCGATGAAGGCTACGGTCTCATTGTACGCTTCCGGCCCCTTGGTTGCCTGGTAGTTGGCCGTCAGGTGGAACAACAAGAACACGCCCACCGGAAACAAGCCTAATAGAGAATGAAGCTTGTGGTTGAAAAAATCCCGGCTGTTGCTAGCCATGCATGGGTCCCTCCTTTAATAGTCTGTGATCCAGTCTTGTCCCCCTGTAACCCCTCTTTGCTCTTCTCTATCCTGTCCCAATGGAGAGTCGGTTAGACACCATTCGCCTCCATTCCGCCAGATCACCGGCCAAAACTGCGCTTTCGACGTCGAAGTTGGCGGCCGCCAGGTCAGCCTGCGGTGCTGCGGAATGTTGGCAAATTGTGTCAAAAGTATGGCAAAATGAAGTACAGTATGTGACCAAAACCATTGTACTCCTGTCAACATACAGCGTCAAGCCGATCGGTAGACTTAATCCAACGTTGGAATCAACTTAGTCGACGCAGCAACCAGGCATGTCTCTCTGCTTTCTATCATATGTTACTAGTGTAATCCTTTAAGAAAAAGGAGAGCGATCCATGAACCGAACCGGCGATCCGTTAGCCCCCCTTCTTTCCTCTGCGACGATTTCGCACATTGAGCAGATGAACATGCCGTACCTCGGCTACCACCTGCTTCGGGAAACTCTGAGCATCCGACTGCTCGGCGAGAGTGAAGCACCAATTCTCTACTGGACAGGCAAGGATCTGGGCAGGCAGATGGCCGTTGGCTCTGCCGCAGATCTCGTCATGACCTTTATCCGGCTCGGTCTGGGCAGGCTGGAGATCATGGAACAAACAGACAGCCATCTGCGCTTTAGGCTCAGCCACTCTGCCTATGACTACATCCCGCCGGACAGGCTGGTGCGTACCCTTTCCCTGGAAGCGGGGCTGTTGGCTGGAGCGGTCGGAGCCTGGCAGACGAGGCGGGCAGAAGCCACACTGGGGATTCGGAATGGAAAAGAAAAAAGGCTGGAGGCGGTCATTACCGTCCAGCTGGATAAGGCAGAGTAGCGTACCGAACGTGTTACCGTCCGGAATGATGGCGGTGGGCAGCCTGTTTAGGCAAAGTACGGGGAGAGAATTTGGGCCATCTTGTGAAACTCAACCAGAAACCCGTCATGTCCGTATTTTGAGTCAATCGTATAAAACTCTGCACGAACACCGTGGGAACGCATGATATCGACCATCTCCCGCTGGTGCTCAAGCGGATAGAGCAGATCGTTGCTGATTCCGATCCCTACCACCTGCGTCTTGATCCGTGACAGGGCCTGCTCAATCCCCCCGCGGTTCCGCCCGACGTCATGCGTATCCATCGCCTTCAGCAAGCTGAGATAGCTGTTGGCGTCAAACCGCTCCACCAGCTTCTCTCCCTGGTAGCGCAGATAGCTTTCAATTTGAAAAGGAGTATCAAACAAGTGGCCGTCCGGCTCGCCTTGCAGGGAGCGGCCAAACCGTTCTTCAAACAGTTCAGCCGTCCGGTAGGTGATCATGCCCAGCATCCTGGCGACCGACAATCCGCGCGTCGGCCCCGGCCCCGGGTAATAGTCCCCCCCCTGCCAGGCGGGATCGTTCATGATCGCCTGCCGACCCACATCGTTGTAGGCGATGGCAATCGCCGAGAAGCGGGTACAGGTCGCAATCGGCACCGCCAGTTTCATGTAGTCCGGGTAACTGATTGCCCACTCGTACACCTGCATGCCGCCCATGGAACCGCCAATCACCGCATACAGCCGATCTATCCCCAGTTGCTTAAGGAAAAGGTACTGCGTGCGGACCATGTCCCGGATTGTAACCATCGGAAAAGCGGAACCATAAGGCCTGCCGGTCGCCGGATTGATACTGGCTGGTCCGGTCGTGCCGTAACAGCCGCCCAATACGTTGCTGCAAATGACGTAGTACTGGTTGGTATCGATCGGCATTCCCGGACCGATCAACCCTTCCCACCAACCAGCCCTTGATGCGTCGCCAGCCGCGTAGACATCTCCCGTCAGGGCGTGGCAGACGAGAACAGCGTTTCCTTTTTCCCGATCATACGTCCCGTAGGTTTGGTACCCTACCTCCACTTGTTTGAGAACTTCACCCGATTCCAGCACCACGTCCCCAATCGCCAGTTTCTTCATTGGTTCATCCCCCCCGAGTCGGCCAGCAAAAACATGGCGACGGCAAGTCACACCGTTCAAGCAAAAGCCCCCTCTTCTGAAAGAGAAGAGGGGGCAACCGTACGGTAACAGCTCCCGATCTTATCTTCCAGATGCCGCAACGCCTGCACCTGCTGGAATTAGCACCTCTCCGCATACAGCGGGGTTGCCGGGCTTCATAGGGCCAGTCCCTCCACCACTCTCGATAAGAATCGTCTGTTCAATTGTCATTTGTCACCATCATACGCTTGCAGGGGATGCACTGTCAACCCAAATGCACTCACTTGGCGAAAAGACCTAGCTGCCGTGGACGACCGCCTGTTCCTTCACGTCCAGACCAAACGCGGTGTGCAGCGTACGTACGGCCAGGCCCGTATGTTCAGCCGGGATGACGCAGGAAACCTTGATATCGGAAGTGGAGACCATTTTGATGGAAATATCCTGGTCAGCCAGTTGGCGGAACATTTCCGCGGCCACACCGGGGTTGTTGATCATGCCCGCTCCTACGATGGATACTTTGGACAAACCGGTCTCGTGCTCCACCCGTTCAAAACCCAACGCAGCCTGATTGGCCGAAAGCGTCTCAAGCGCCTTGTGCAAATCATCTGCGGAGACAGTGAACGAAATGTTGGTCAGTTCGGAATCATACGAACCCTGGATGATGATGTCTACGTTCACCTGTTGTGCCGCAAGGGTATTGAACAACTTGGACAGAGTGCCGCCGCTGGCCGGCATGCCGATGACCGTAATCTTTGCCACATCCTCATCATGTGCAACGCCACTCACTACTCTACCTGTTTCCATATCGGCAACCTCCTTTACATACGTCCCTTCTTCGTTGGTAAAACTGGATCGGACGACCAGATCCACCTTGTATTTTTTCGCTGCCTCAACCGAACGGGGGTGAAGCACACCCGCCCCCAGGTTGGCCAACTCCAGCATTTCGTCGTAAGAAATGCTGGGCAGCTTCTGTGCCGACGGAACAACGCGCGGGTCCGCCGTAAAAACACCGGCCACATCGGTAAAAATCTCGCACTTCTCCGCTTTCAGACTGGCGGCCAGCGCGACGGCCGACGTGTCCGAACCGCCTCGTCCCAGTGTGGTAATCTCCCCTTCCCGGGAGATCCCCTGGAAGCCGGCCACGACAACCACACGCCCTTTTTCCAGTTCGGCCAGGATGCGCCGATTGTCAATTTCCTGAATCCGTGCCCGCCCGTGTACCGATTCGGTATGGACGCCTGCCTGCCATCCGGTCAGCGAGATGGCGTCGCAGCCTCTTTGATGCAGCGCCATCGTCAGCAGGGCAATCGAAACCTGCTCACCAGTAGTCAAGAGCATATCCATCTCACGCTCGGACGGAAAAGGCGCGATCTGCTTCGCCATATCCACCAGCACGTCAGTCGATTTTCCCATTGCCGAGACGACAACCACCAGATCGTGTCCGGCCTGCCTGTACTCGACGATGCGCTCCGCCACACGCTGAATGCGCTCAATGCTTCCTACGGAGGTGCCCCCGTACTTCTGCACGATCAACCCCATTGTGGTTCCTCTCCCCTTTGTCTCCCATTCTCATGGTATCTTCTGAAAACAGCTTTTGTCCAGCTTGTACGTACACGTTTGTGACTATTTGCAAAAAAGGCAACGACAAGGAGATGACCTGCCGCTGCCCTGAATAGACATGCACCGATCCCCCTTCCCCTTCACGCAGACGAACAGAACCCTGCCCATCCCCGGTGAGATAGCTCTCCACCTGCAGCGTGGGTGCGCGCAGGTGACAGTTCTGCGCCTGTTCGACGCAGACCCAGCACAGGTGTTTTCGGGCAAGCCACCTGCACTTCGGCGAATTCCCCTTTCCCACTCCCGTCATCGTCTCCCGCTTCTCAGGGAAGGTACTGATGGTTTTCGCGCCTCTACCTCACTTCACGTTTGGGAAGTGAGGCTACTAGATTATTCACTTAGGTGGGATTATAACATGACCTGTGAGGAGGTTCAATTGATTTTTTGCAAATGGGCAATAATTTCCCTGGCCAGCTTGTCGCCAATCCCCAACTGACGGAAGTCTTCAAGGGTTGCCTGTTTCATTTTGGAAATTGATCCAAAATGTTGAAACAGCTTCTTGCGGCGCCGTTCACCGATGCCAGGGATTTCGTCCAACTGCGACGACAAAAGGGTTTTCTTGCGCGTCTGGCGGTGATACGTGATGGCAAAACGGTGCACTTCGTCCTGAATGCGCTGCAGCAGGTAAAATTCGTAACTGTCCCGCTTCAGCTCCACCGGCTGTGGCGGATCGCCAAACAACAACTGGGCTGTCTTGTGTTTCTCGTCCTTGGCCAGGCCGCAAACCGGAATAAACAGTCCCAGCTCGTTCTCCAGCACATCCATTGCCGCGCTGATCTGACCCTTTCCTCCGTCGATCACGATCAGATCAGGCAGCGGCAGATTTTCCCGCAGCACCCGCGTATAGCGCCGACGAATCACTTCGCGCATCGAACCGTAGTCGTCGGGGCCTTCCACACTCTTGATCTTGAACTTCCGGTACTCTTTCTTGTCAGGCCGTCCATCCGTAAACACAACCATGGCCGAAACAGGATCCGTTCCCTGGATGTTGGAGTTGTCAAACGCCTCAATCCGGTGAGGCGTACCGATCCCCAGGATGTGGCCGAGGTTGTGGATGGCCTGGATGGTGCGGGCCTCGTCTTTTGACATCAGGGCAAACTTCTCGTCCAGGGCGATTCGCGCGTTTTCACAGGCCATCTTGACCAGCTCCGCTTTTTTCCCCCGCTTCGGTGTCAATACCTTCACCCCAAGCCACTGGGCCAGCAGTTCCGGTTCACTTGCTTCCGGCAGCAGTATCTCCCGCGGCAGGGCATTCTGCTTATCGTAGTAAAACTGGGTCAGGTAGGACATAAAGTCTTCCCGTTCTTCACCGTAATAGGGAAAGGTGGTGGTGTCGCGTTCGATCAGCTTTCCCTGCCGCATGTAGAAAACCTGCACGCACATCCAGCCTTTCTGCACGGCAAAGCCAATGACATCCCGGTCGACCGTATCGGAAAGCGTCACTTTTTGCTGCTCCATGACCGCTTCGATGTGGCGTATCTGGTCGCGCAGTTCTTTCGCCCGCTCGAAATCCAGCTTCTCGGCGGCTTCCATCATCTTTTCCGTCAACTGCTGTTTCATGGCTTCATGGCCGCCGTCCAGAAATTTGGAAATCTCTCCCACAATCCGCTCGTTTTCCGCCTGGTCCACCTCGTAGACACAAGGCGCGAGGCACTGTCCAAGATGGTAGTAAAGGCACACCTGTTTAGGCATGGTCTTGCACTTGCGCAGCGGGTAGAGGCGGTCCAGCAGTTTCTTGACCGCCTGGGCCGCTCCGGCATTGGCATAGGGTCCGAAGTATTTGCCCTTGTCCTTCTTGATCTGGCGGGTAATCTCCAGGCGCGGATGCTTCTCGTTGGTGATCTTGATGTACGGATAGGTTTTGTCGTCCTTCAGCATCACGTTGTAGCGTGGATTGTGCTTTTTGATCAGGTTGCACTCCAAAAGCAGCGCTTCAATCGGCGAAGAGGTGACGATGTATTCAAAATCGGCGATCTCACTGACCAACAACTGCGTCTTGCCGTCATGACTGCCGGTGAAGTAAGAGCGGACGCGGTTTTTCAACACTTTGGCCTTGCCCACGTAGATGATCTCGCCGTCCGCATTCTTCATCAGGTAGCATCCAGGTTTGTCAGGCAGTACGGCCAGCTTCTCCTTGATTCCGCTCACAATGTTCTCTCCTTTCCCGGGCAGCCGGTACCGACCAGCATGAATCGGGGTCCGTGCTGTTCCTTCAGCCGCAACACTATCATAGCACAAATGTTCTCGTTGGCGGAGCTGTTGATTCTTCCTCCACCACCCCGGCGGTGTCAATCACCCAGGGAAACGACAGCAACCAGCGCCCATTTCGCTTGCTTGACGGTCTCCTCCACCGTTCCATGGGAGCGGATCACATTCTCATCGGTCGCCTGAACGCCCCAGACGATCGCTCTCTGGCCCTCCGTGATCTTAAGCGGCTCGTGCAGCTCAATCGTGGCTTGTGCCTGGAATGCTTCCCGCCCGGCGGTGCTGTTTTCGATCAGTGAATGTCCACTCTCATCGACAAAGGCGGCTTTGGTCAGGTACTGCGGCATTCCATCATGTTCATACCTGTCGATGGAGAGGATCAGCTCGCCTTCATAGGCTGTTGTGCCATCATCTTTTTGATCCATGATTGTACCGGAAGAGGACAGGGTCTGCTGCCTGACCCCGTTTTCCCACAATTCCCATGCGACATGAATCTCCTGCTTCGTGCCGCTGTACTTCAACTTGACAGCGCCTGCCCAGTCGAAAAACGGTTTAAACCGGGTCCCTTCTCCTTCAAACAGGTTGAACGGTTGAATGAGAAGAACGCCCCCCTCCTCAGAGGCCGGCTGCTCACCCGGAGCAGGTCGGGCCGGATCCGGCTCTGTCTGTGTACAGGCAGACAAGGACATGCCAAGTAATAGCAAGACGATGAAGATGGTGATAACACGTTTCATGGTTTTCCTCCCTTTCATGTCCATTCTACACAAAAGCAGCAGCGCGGAACAAAGCAAAAAAGAGCGGCAAAGTGAACTTGCCTGCCGCTCTCTTGTCGTCTGATCCGTTTAAAGGGCGCTGCCCATGCCATGAAAGCAGTGCCGCTATGCCGCCGAACTTGGACCGTTACTGCACCTTGCGCCCGCCGAGGTACGCTTCTTTTACCCGCTCGTTGGCCAACAATTCCTGACCTGTCCCGCTCAGCACAATCTGTCCCGCTTCCAGCACGTAGCCGTAGTCGGCAATCTTGAGTGCCTGTTTGACGTTCTGCTCAACGATCAACACGGTCGTTCCCTCCCGGTTGATCTCTTGAATCGTTTTGAAAATGTCGCTGACCACGATCGGTGCCAAGCCCATCGATGGCTCGTCAAGCAGCAGAAGTTTGGGCCGCGACATCAATGCCCTGGCGATGGCCAGCATCTGCTGCTGCCCGCCTGACAGCGTGCCGCCCAATTGGTTCAACCTCTCCTTCAAGATGGGGAACCAGCTCATCATCTTCTCCATATCCTCACGAATCCCAGCCGTATCGTTGCGCTGGAAGGCGCCCATCTCCAGGTTCTCCTGCACCGTCATCTGGCCGAGAATGGCCCGCCCTTCCGGTACAAGGGCCAGACCAGCCTTTACCAGTTGGTGCGGCTTTAGTCCATCGACGCGCCGCCCTTCGAAATGGATCGTCCCACTGTCCGGTACAAGCAATCCGGTGATCGTTTTCATCGTGGTCGTCTTCCCCGCTCCGTTGGCGCCGATCAGCGCGACGATCTTTCCCTGCGGCACGTCGAGCGAAATGCTGCGAATTGCCTTGATCTGTCCGTAGGAGGTGCTTACGTCGCGAATCTCTAACATGCCTCTTCCTCCTTGCCGAGATAGGCCTCGATCACATCGGGGTGATTCTGCACCTCATCCGGCGTGCCCTCGGCGATCTTCACCCCAAAGTTAATGCACACCACTTTGTCGCACAGGTTCATGACCAATCCCATGTCGTGCTCAACCAAAAGAACGGTAGTCCCGTTATCCCGTATCTTGCGGACCAGCTCCATCAGCTCTTTGGTCTCGCTTTCGATCATGCCCGCTGCCGGTTCGTCCAGGAGCAGCAGCTTTGGCTGCGTCGCCAACGCCCGGGCGATCTCCAAACGGCGCTGCTGGCCGTAGGGCAGTGTGTCCGCCCGCAGGTCGGCCACATCGGACAGCCCGACGAACGCCAGCAGTTCGCTCGCTTTCTGTTCAACTGCCCGCTCTTCCTCACGCTGCCTGCGGGTCTTGAGCAGCGACGCCCAAAATCCGGCGCGGGTCCAGGTGTGACAGCCCACCTTCACGTTTTCCAGAGCGCTCAGATGGCCAAACAGGCGAATGTTTTGAAAGGTACGGGCGATCCCCCGCGCCGTGATCTTGTGCGGCGGGATACCGGCCAATGGCTGCCCGGCAAAGCTGATGTGCCCGTTGCTGGGTTCAAAGATGCCGGTCACCATGTTAAAGATCGTCGTCTTGCCCGCGCCGTTGGGGCCGATCAAGCCGACAATCTCTCCCTCGGCGACGCCAAACGTCACGTCGCGCAAAGCGGTAATGCCGCCGAAGCTCTTCCCCACGTTGTTCAGTTCCAAGAGCATCTTACATTCCCTCCTCTGCCTGCCGCGCAGCCTGTTTCCGGCGGCGATCAAACAGTTTGGCAAACGTATCGGTACCAATCAGGCCGTGTGGTCTGAAAGCCATGACCAGCACCATAATCGCTCCGTACATGATCATCTTGTACTCGGCCAGCACGCGCAGCACTTCGGGCAGCGTGGTCAAAATGAACGCCCCGAACAACGGTCCCCAAACGATTTCGCTGCCGCCGATTACCGCAAAGGAGAGGATCTCCACCACTTTGTGGTAATTGAAGTCGTCAGGTGTGATCGTCGTGGTGATATGGGCAAACAAGCCGCCGCAAAAGCCAGCCAGCACAGCCCCAATGATAAAGGCCAGCATTTTGTAATAGGCCACCGGCAGTCCCATCGCTTTGGCCGCTGTCTCGTCCGCCTTGATCGCTTCAAACGCGCGGCCGATTCGGGACCGGTGCAGGCGCAAGGTCAAAAACAGGACCAGACCAAACAGCAACAGCAGGAACAGCAGTGTCAGCACCGCTTTCATCTGCAGCACGGACAGTCCGAAAGAATCTCCGGTCAGCCCCGTCACCTTCAGCCAATCGTACAGCGTGCTTCCGATTGATTTCAGACCGGTTATGCCCAGTGCCCCGTTGGTTATTTCCATATTGAGAAAGATGACCCGGACCACTTCGCCAAAACCCAATGTGGCGATGGCCAGATAAAGGCCATGCAGTTTCAGCGTCGGGGCACCTATCAACAATGCGATCACACCGGCAATCAAACCGCCGAGGAGCAGGGCGAAAATGAGGGGCACATCCGCCTGTTTGGTCAGGATGCTGGCCACGTAGGCGCCGATGCTCATAAAGCCGGCATGCCCGAGCGAAAGCTGACCGGTGGCCAGGGTGATGTAGATACTGATTGCCAAGATGCCGTTCAACACGATAAACGTGATGACCTGCAAGTTATACGGGTTGAATAGATCCATCGTCTGCCACCTCCCTACACCTTGCGTCCGAATAAACCCTGTGGTCTGATCAACAGGATCAGAATGATCAAACCGAAGGCTACCGCGTCACGATATGAGGAATCACCGTAGGCGACCGAAAACACTTCGGCAATGCCAAGGATGATGCCGCATACCATCGCGCCGGTGATGCTCCCCACACCGCCCAGAATGAGCACGGCCAGCCCTTTGAAGCCGAGGTTCAGGCCCATCGTGGGAATCAGCGCGGAATAAGCCAGACCGATCAGGCAGCCGGCCACGCCGCCCAGCGCCGAAGCGATCACCACCGTCGTCACGATCACCATATTCGTGTTGATTCCCAGGATGCTGGCGGTCTCGTTGTTTTCCGCCGTTGCCCGGATCGCTTTTCCCATCTTGGTCCGGTTGATCCAGAAGTGGAGGACAAACATCAACACCACGGATACGGCCAGAATGATGATGTCGACACCCCGTACCTGGACAATGCCCAAGTCGTACATTTCGCTGCCAAGCGACACCGGGACAGCCCGTGAATCAGCGCCAAACAGCTTGTGCATGGCTTCCTCCACCAGAATGGCAAACCCGATCGTGCTGATCAGAGACGCCAAGTGAGGAACGTTCTTTTTGCGCAGCGGCCGCAGCGCCGTGTATTCCAGGATCAGACCGAGGATGGCAGACACGACGACGGCAGCCAGAAAGGCCACGCCAAGCGGCATGTCCGCTTCCGTAATCAGGACGAGTCCTACCAGGGAACCGAAAATGAAGATCTGTCCATGAGCCATATTGATGATGCCAAGTACCCCGAAGATCAGGGTGTATCCGATAGCGATCAGCGAATACGTGCTGCCAACCGTCAGTCCGTTGACAAGTTGCTGCCAAAACACGTTGTCTCCCTCCTTGAGAGGTTATTAGGTTCGTCCCGGGGTCACCGGACAAAGGAATTGCCCGGGAGCACCCGGGCAATGACCCTGCGTCGATTTCAAATCTGTCGTGATCGTGCGTTTACTCGAACGGTACGTACTTTCCGCCTTTGGCCACGACGACAACCGCTTCGCCGATCGGATTGCGGTTCTCGTCAAAAGACAGTTTGCCGGACACGCCGTTGAAGTCCTTTAACTGCGCCAGTGCATCGCGCAGTTTGTTGCGGTCGGCCTCACCCGCTTGCAGCAGCGATTGACTCATGATGTACAGGGCGTCGTACGCCTGCGCGGCAAACTGGTCAGGTTTTTTGCCGTACTTCTCTTCAAAAGCCTTGACAAACGCCTGTACTTTTTCGTCCTGCTTTTCCGGGCTAAACGGTGTCGCGACAATCAAACCTTCCGCTGCATCGCCTGCAATCTCAAACACTTTCGGGTTGTTAAAGCCGTTGCCGCCGATAATCGTGGACTGGATTCCCAATTCACGCGCCTTCTTGACGATCATCGACCCTTCTTTGTACAAGCCGGAAATCAGAAGGGCATCGGGATTCAATTCCTTGACCTTGGTCAGCTGCGCGGAAAAGTCCACATCCCCAATGGAGAAGGTGGATTCTCCCAGGTTCTCAAGCCCCAATTCCTCCGCCGTTTTCTTCATCGTCTGAAAGCCGGAGACGGAGAAATCGTCATTGGCTGCGTAGATGAAAGCAGCCGTCTTTAAACCAAGCTTGTCTACCGCCTTCTTCATAGCGGTGGGGATGGCGATAGATTCAGGCAGTGAGTTGCGGAAAACGTACTCGCCGATGTCGTTAATGCCTTCGGCCGTGTTGGAGATGCCGAAGATGGGCGTTTCCGCTTCGTTGGCAATCGGCCCGGCCGCAAACATCTCACCGGAGAGGGTGGGCCCGATAATCGCGACCACGTTGTCCTGATTGATCAATTTGTTGACAGCGTTAATCGCGCTCTCTTTCTTTCCACCAGAATCTTCGAACAATAATTCGATCTTCAGTTTGCCCTCGTTCGCTTTGTTCAACTCGGCCTGGGCCAGCTCCAAACCGGCCTTCTGTGCTTCTCCGTAAGCGGCGCCGGAACCGGACAGAAAGCTGACGACGCCGATCTTCGCCACAATCTCTCCACCGCCGGAGCTTCCGCCGCTCTCACCCGCCTGACCGCCGGAGTCAGAGGTGGACCCTCCGCCGCAGCCAGCCAAAAGTGATGCTCCCAGTATGATGGAAAGCAATGATGGTAAGAGTCGAGACGATTTTTTCATGGTAACCCCCTTGAAAACAGCCAAAAATATCAGAACGTATCATACATTGTAATGCAAAGATTGTGAAAACGCAAACAATTATGTACTATCACCAATACTGCCTGCAACCCAACGGCAAAGGGAAAAGCAGCATTGTCTATCGACAAATGCTGCCTTTGCCCACGCCAAGCTCAGATGTATTTGCCAAGGGTGGCCATCAGGGCTTCCTTCGGTTGGTAGCCGACGATTTTGTCAACCGGTTGTCCGTCTTTGAAGACCAACAGCGTGGGGATCGACATGATGCCAAAACGGCCCGAAGACTCGGGGTTTTCGTCTACGTTCACTTTCACGATCTTCAGTTTGTCGCCCACTTCTCCGTCGATCTGTTCCAGCACAGGTGCAATCATCTTGCAGGGACCGCACCAGGGAGCCCAGAAATCGACCAGAACCGTACCCCCTTGCTCCACTTCCCGGGCAAAGGTTTGATCGGTTGCATTCACAATTGCCATCTCAGTAAACCTCCTTTGTTTAAGCAGCGTCTGTTCCTGACGTTCTACAGTATACCACTCTCTTTTTCGATTGACCACGCTTCGCGACACTTTGCCTATGCATCTTCCTGCATGCGCATCTTCGCTCACAACACATATTCTGCCCAAGCCGGTAACATCATATGGGAAGGAAAGGGGCTGTTTTGTGGCTGCCCTGATCCGCCGCCGCTTTGCTTGCTCTGCAAGCCCTTGGCGCATCTTCTTATTTTATGGCATAATCATGTTATAAGCATGAGCATCACAGCATGCAGTAATCGGGTGATCGTGTATGAGTCAAGATTACTCTCAAATGTGTCCCAAGTTTGAGAAGGCAATGGAGTTGATCGGCAAACGCTGGACCGGTCTGATCATGCGTGTGTTGATGGGCGGCCCCCGTCGTTTCAAGGAAATAAAGGAACAGATTCCGGAGATGAGCGACCGTATGCTGACGGAGCGGATGAGGGAACTGGAGAGCTGCAATATTGTCGTGCGCCATGTTTATCCGGAGACGCCCGTTCGCATTGAGTACGAACTGACGGAAAAAGGGAAGGATTTAAAAGCGGTGGTAGATGCAATCGGAGAATGGGCTTCCCGCTGGGAGTAGCCCTGCTGCCTTACATGTTGCGAAAAAAGCGGGGTTGTCCAATAAGGATAGCTGTTATCCTCTTTGGGGATGAAAACCACGAATGGTGGTTTTCAATTTTTGACTGTATGATTAGATACGCGCCTACCCCTACGGAGCATGATCTTGTGTTTTCATCAACATACTTGGCGGTTTTTCGCCAGCGAACGGTTTGGCCAACCTGCCAGCGAAACGGCGTATCCGCAGGGAAATCGCAGCGGCAAGGTTGGCCACCTTACGTGAGCGCGAAAAACGCCTCACTCGTGTTCACGACACGTTGTCTGCAATCTGAAGGAGTTGTCCTCAGGACAGCCCCTCTTTCTATGCCAGCACTTTTTTAAACTCTTCCGTCAACAGCGGCACCACCTCAAACAAATCGCCGACAATTCCGTAATCTGACACCTGGAAGATCGGTGCTTCCGGGTCCTTGTTGATCGCCACAATCACCTTCGAGTTGGACATGCCAGCCAAGTGCTGGATGGCACCGGAAATACCGCAGGCGATGTACAGATCAGGCGTTACCACTTTGCCGGTCTGACCGATCTGCAGGGCGTAATCGCAGTACCCCGCATCGCAGGCTCCGCGCGAAGCGCCGACCGCCGCACCCAACACGTCGGCCAACTCTTCCAGCGGCTTGAAGCCTTCTGCGCTCTTTACCCCGCGGCCGCCGGAAACGATGACCTTCGCTTCCGACAGGTCCACTTTGCCGGAGGTTTTGCGCACCACTTCCCTGACGATCGAGCGGATGTCTTTGATCTCCACGGAGAGCGGAACCACTTCCGCCGTCTTCCCTGCTTCCGCTTCACCGGGCGGAATGTTGTTGGGACGAATCGTAACGAACGTCTTGCCTTCAATCACTCGCCGCTTTTCAAACGCTTTACCGGCGTAGATCGGACGGACGAACAGCGGACCTGCTTCCACTGCCGTCACGTCGGAGATCAGGCCGTAACCGAGGCGTGCCGCCACTTTCGGTGCCAGATCACGACCAATCGCAGTGTGGCCGGCGATAACCGCATCAGGATCAACCTCGCGAACGACCGCAACCAGCGCCTGGCTGTAGCCATCCGGTGTGTAGTGGGCGAGCTTGTCGTCCGTCACCGTGTACAGCTTGCTGGCACCGTGCTGGCCCAACACCTCTGCGTGAGCATCCGCCCCCGGACCGAACGAGGCGGCCACGACCTCACCGCCCTCGGCGATCAGTCGGGCAGCCGCAAGCGCTTCAAGGGAAACGTTGCGCAGTTGACCGTCGCGCGCTTCTGCAAGAACCAGTACTCTTTTCATCGTTCATCCCCTCTTCCGTCAGATCACTTTCGCTTCGCTGCGCAGCAATTGCACCAATTCTGTCACCTGATCCTTGATCTCTCCCTCAAGAATCCGGCCGGCCTGTTTCTTCGGAGGCAGGTGCCGCTCTATTACTTCCGTCTTCGCTTTCACCTCATCGGCGGACAGGCCGAGATCGGCTGCTGACAGTCTTTCCAGCGGTTTCTTCTTGGCTTTCATGATGCCGGGCAAAGAGGGATAGCGCGGTTCATTCAGCCCTTGCTGGGCCGTAATCAGAACGGGCAGCGACGTTTCCACCACTTCCACGTCGCCTTCCACATCCCGCTCCACTTTTACAGCCGTGCCGTTCACTTCCAGTTTGACGGCGGTGGAGACATGGTTAATCCCCAATTCTTCCGCAATCCTTGGGCCGCCTTGCCCCGCGCCGGAGTCTACCGCCATCTGCCCGGCGAGGATGATGTCGAACCCTACCCTTCTGGCAGCCGCAGCCAGTACCTTGGCAGTGGTATACTCATCGCCGAACAGCGACTCGTCGTCAATCAGGATCGCTTTGTCAGCCCCCATGGCCAGTGCGGTTCTCAGCCGGCTTTCCACGCGGTCGGGACCGAGTGAGATGACGGTCACTTCACCGCCGTGTTCCTCCTTCAGCTTGATCGCCTCTTCAACCGCATACTCGTCGTACGGGTTAATGATGAATTCGACTCCATCCTCGCTGATTTTTCCGTCTTGTATGACAATTTTTTCTTCTGTATCGAACGTTTCTTTCATTACCACCAGAATGTTCATCAGATCTGCCTCCCTTATCGATCGCTAAACCGGGGCTTGCGCTTCTCGAGGAACGCGGCAACTCCTTCTTTCATGTCTTCCGAGCAAAATGCTTCATGGAACAGCTTCGCCTCGCGGGCAAGTCCGTCCGACAGCGGCAGAGTGCTGCCCTGAATCGCCGCCAGGGCCAAGCGCAGTGCCACGCCGCTCTTTTCAGAAATGGCCGCGGCCAGTTTGCGTGCTTCCGGCAGCAGTTGTTCCAGTGGATGCACCGCATCGACCAGACCAATCCGGTGCGCTTCCTCGCCGCCAATCATGTCCGAGGTGAGAATCATCTTCGTCGCCATGCCGCGACCGACCAGCCTCGGCAGCCGCTGCGTCCCGCCGTAACCGGGAATAATCCCCAGGTTTAACTCCGGCAGGCCCAACTTGGCTTCCGCCGCCGCCAACCGGATGTGACAGGCCATCGCCAGCTCCAGTCCGCCACCCAGGCAGGCGCCGTTGATGGCGGCAATCACCGGTTTGCCGAACGATTCAATCCGATCAAACAAACGCTGTCCTCTTACCGCCATCGCTTCCGCATCTTCGCCGCTGAGACCGGTAAACTCTTTGATGTCTGCCCCCGCCACGAAGAAACGGCCTTCCCCGCTCAGCACGATAACTTTTACCTCCTGATCCTGCTCCAGCGCACTTAGTGCAGCTTCCAGTTCTGCCAGCGTTGCCTGGTTCAAGGCGTTGGCCGGCGGGTGATCGATGGTCAGCAGGGCGACACGGTTTTCGATCGCGACTTTCAGATTCTGATACGACATGACTTCTCCCCCCACTTGCAAAAGATGGGTCCTGAGCGATCGCTCAGGAAAGACCTGTTTGATGCTGCCATGTCTAATTGTAGCAAAGTACGATTGCCAATTAAAGCGTTTTCTCCGGCCAGCTCTTCAACAACCCGTGCAGGAAGAGGTTATGAATCGGCTTCACCTGAGAGACGAGATCGTACTTGCACTGCTTCATAATCCAGGCAGTGGCCGCTTGGTCCAACGTGCCAAAGATCATCCTCCGCGCAGAACGGACGTCGATTTCGGGACGGAACACTCCCTGCTGCATGCCCTCCTGTACCACGCTGTCAATCAGGTTGAAGTAACGCTTCATCACTTCGCCAATGCCTTCGCGAATCAGCGGGTTGGACTGGCGCAGTTCAATCTGGGTGACAATCGCCAACTCCGGGTTCTGTGCCAACTGGCTCAGGTGAGCATGAATCAGGACGTACACCTTCTCCTCGATCGAGTCCGCCTGTTCGATGCGATGACGGCACGTCTCGATGAATTGTCCCATCTTTTCGTTAAACAAAGAGATGAGGATGTCATCTTTGTTCTCAAAGTAGAGGTAGATGGTACCGTCAGCCACCTTCGCCTCTTTTGCGATACGGGACACCTGGGCGTTGTGGTATCCTTGCTTCGCGATTACACGAACGGCTGCGTCGATAATGGCTTGATACTTTTCCCCCGTTTTTTTTGCCATGTTGAACCTCCACTTTTCTGAATCAAAGATGTTTGTGCGTAATGAATGACTATTCATTCATACTGCCAGTGTAATACATGTTTCCGGTACTGTCAATCCCTTGACCGAATCGTTTTGCTGGGTAAGGGGAAATACCCACGCCCCAACGGCAAAAACCACCGTCTTTTCTGAAAAACGGTGGTTTCCCCTGCGGATCGTTCGCAGCGGGCAGTCGCGCTTCTTTGCTGGCCAGGCAGCACCGCAGGACTTTTGTCCCCTTCAGGATACTTTGTCTCTGAAGCAATCAAGGTTGCTACTGGGTCATCTCTTGAGCCGGCTTTTCCCCTTGCGCCTGTTTCCGGCTTTCTTCCTGAAGCTGTCGGCGCAAAACTTTTCCTACCATCGTCTTGGGCAGCTCGCTTCTGTATTCGTAGATTCGCGGCACTTTGTAAGCAGCCAGCCGTTTGCGGCAAAAGGCGTCCAGTTCTTCCTCGCTGACGGAATGACCGGGCTTTAAAACGATAAACACCTTCACGGTCTCACCACGGTAGGGATCTGGGACGCCGACGACGGCTGCCTCCAGTACAGCCGGGTGTTCAAACAAAACCTCCTCCACTTCACGCGGATAGATGTTGTACCCTCCGGCGATGATCATGTCTTTCTTGCGATCCACGATGTAGAAGTAGCCTTTCTCATCCATGTAAGCCATGTCGCCCGTTAGCAGCCACCCATCCCGCAGCACGGCCGCCGTGTCTTCCGGACGGTTCCAGTAACCGCGCATCACCTGCGGTCCTTTGACAGCCAACTCACCCACTTCCCCTTGCGGCAGGTCCTCACCGGTGGCCGGATCAACGATGCGGCAATCCGTATCCGGCCAGGGCAAACCGATGCTTCCGCTGATCCGGTGGCCCCAGATCGGATTGGAGTGAGTGACCGGGGAGCTTTCGGTAAGCCCGTAACCTTCGACCAATCTGCCTCCCGTCAAGGCCTCAAACCGCTGCTGCACCTCAACCGGCAGCGGAGCGGAACCGCTTACACAAGCTTCAATCGAGGACAAGTCGTACTTCTTCAAGTCAGGGTGATTGATAAGTGCGATGTACATCGTCGGTGCTCCCGGAAAGACAGTCGGTTTGACGCGGTGAATCGTCTTGAGGATCTCCTTGACATCGAAGCGGGGGATAAGGATGATCTCAGCCGCCAACTGAATGCCCAGATTCATCACGGTCGTCATCCCGTAGACGTGGAAAAACGGCAGGGCGCCCAGAATCCGTTCCTGCCCTTTCTTCAGTTTGTAGATGATCGCTAATGTCTGGACGGCATTGGCAACCAGATTGGAATGGGTCAGCATAACCCCTTTGGCCACGCCGGTCGTGCCGCCCGTATACTGCAGGAGGGCCAGATCTTCGTCAGGGTCCACCTCGACCTGCACCGGGGTGGCTTCGCTTTCGGCAAGCAGGGCGGATAACGCTTCCACTCCTCCGCCGTACTCAACGCGCGGCTTTTGTCCCTGCCTGCGTTGGACCAGCGGGTAAAAAAGCTTTTTGATAAATGGCAGGAACTCTCCCATGCTGGTGAGGATGATGCGTTTGAGCGCAGTGGACGATTTGACGTTCATCACCCTCTCATACAACAGGTCGAGTGTGACGATTACCTCCGCTCCCGAATCGCCCAGCTGGTGAAGCAGTTCTCGTTCGGTGTAGAGCGGGTTGGTTTGCACGACGATGGCTCCGGCAAACAGAGCGCCGTAGTAGGAAATGACAGCTTGCGGAGAATTGGGCAGCATAATGGCCACACGGTCGCCTTTTTTCACGCCGCGTTTGAGCAGTGCGTTGGCAAACTGGTACGAATAGGAGAGCAATTGGGAGTAGGTCATTCGCCTGCCCATAAAGTACAGGGCATTGTGGTTGGGAAAGTCCTTTGCGGACTGTTCCAAAAAGTGCGTCAGGGGAACACGGGGGTATTCCAGTGACGCGGGTACTTCAACGGGGTAACTGGCAATCCAAGGCTTGGCATTTGACATCGGCAAATCCCTCCGGTCCTTTGAATGGCACATCTCCCGTGAAAGCGCATCCATAACCTCTTCCTGGCTCTATTGTAGTCGAAATCAAATGTATTTTCCAACATTTTTTCCACCTGTACACGATTGGGAAAAGGTCCCGTGCCGCGCTTCTCATCCGCACGGGACGTTTGCTTATGGACTCGTATTTGTCGCCAGTTCCCGGAGGAACCATTCCCGGACACGCTGTTGTTCCGCTTCCGACACCAGGTAGTACCAGCCAAGAATCCCGTTTCGCCAGATTCGCGTATCGCGCCCCTTCAACGTCTCGGTCAGCAGCACGTTTCCTTCCGAATCAGAATACGTCAGCAAAAGGGAAGCAATTTCTGCTTCGGTCAGGTCTGTTTTTACATGATCGCCAAGTATCTCCATCAGACGAACTGCCCTGGCCATACCTTGCAGGGAGCTTCCTTTGGCAGCAAGCGCGTGCAGAATTTCCTGCTGACGGGCAATGCGCTCGTAGTCGCTGTCTTCCGGTCCTGTGTCACTTTTGCGGTAGCGGGCGTAGTCCAGGGCCTGCTTGCCGTTTAACACCTGCAAACCCGGTTTGAGGTCGATGCGGGTCCCATCTGTCGGATCGGTGTATCTCATTCTCTTGCTGACCGCAAGTTGAACTCCCCCCATCTGGTCTATGATTTGACGAAAGCCTTCAAAATCAACGACAATGTACCGGTCAATGGAAAGGTGAATAAATTGTTCCAGCGTTTTTTTGAGGAGAGCCGGGCCGCCATAAGCCATCGCATGGTTTACCTTGTCATGCCCTCTGCCCGGCAGCAGCAAATAAGTGTCACGGGGAATGGACAAGAGATGAACGCGCTGCTTGGCCGGATGAACGGCAGCCAACATCACCGTATCTGATCGGGCACGTTCTCCCTTTCTGCTGTCAACCCCGACCAGCAGCAGGGTGAACGGCTTGAGCGGTTTCGGCGGCGGCAACAATGGGGAAGGTTTCGGTTCGGTGGGCGGTGCCGCCGACTTTGCCTTGTGCTCCAGGGAGGTGGCCCTCTCGTCGGGGAGAGGCTGATACCATTCCTGGGTCATGTGATGAAACCGGCTGGTGATGTAGAGCGTATAGCCGAAAACGGAAAGGAGACCTCCCAGGATGAGGATGCCGATGATCCACTTGGCTTTCCGATACAACCAGTGACCCACAGACCATACCCCCTTTTGCCGAGCCTGTACGAATGAAAAACCCCATCTAGCTGTCAGCCTGGATGGGGTTCCTTGTTAGTATCGCCCGGAATAGGGGACCGTATACCGCCTGCGTCGGGTCTACCGTTCCAGCACCATCGCCATCCCCATGCCGCCGCCAACGCAAAGGGTGGCCAAACCGCGTTTCCGTCCGCTGCGCATAAGTTCGTACAGAAGTGAGACGACGATGCGGCAGCCGGTACAGCCGACCGGATGGCCGAGCGAGATGCCGCTGCCGTTTACATTGGTGATCTCACGCGGCAACCGCAGCAGTTTTTCCACAGCCAGGTACTGGGCGGCAAACGCTTCGTTTACTTCGATCCGCTCCATTTGGTCGAGGGAGAGCTGTGCTTTGGCCAGCGCCTTTTGAACAGCCGGTACCGGACCGTAGCCCATCAAATCCGGCTCCACCCCGGCCCAGGCATAGGAAACGATTCGGGCCAGCGGGGTAAGTCCCAACTCGCGCGCCCGGCCCTCTTTCATCAGGATGACCGCTGCCGCTCCATCGTTGATGCCGGAGGCGTTTCCTGCGGTAACCGTCCCGTCCGGGCGAAACGCCGGTTTCAGGGCGGCCAGTCCCTCCAGGCTTACGTCTCTACGGGGATGCTCGTCGGTATCCACCCATACTGTCTCATTTCGCTTGTGTACGGGAACCGGGATGATCTCTTCGCGAAAAACGCCGCTGTCGATTGCGCGGATCGCGTTCTGGTGGCTCCTTAGGGCGATCTCGTCCTGTTCTTGACGGGTAATCCCGTACTTGTCGGCCAATCGTTCGGCTGTCTCTCCCATCAGAATCTGGTGATGGGGGTCTGTCAAAAGCTCCCACAGCGCATCCGTCATCTCGCCATGCATGATCCGCTTCCCCCAACGGGCATTCTTCAAGACGTAAGGCGCATTGCTCATGCTTTCCACCCCACCGGCAATGACCACGTCACTGTCGCCAAGCAGGATCTGCGCCACTCCGCTGGCGATTGCCTGCATCCCCGAAGAACACTGCCGCTGCACCGTGTAGGCGGTCACTTCCTTTCCCAATCCGGCATCAAGCGCCGCCGTACGGGCGATGTTGGGTTCATCGGTACGCTGGATACAATTGCCGAGAATCACTTCGTCCACCTGGTCTGGATCAAGTCCGGCCCGATCCAGTACGCCGCGAATCACCACTTCCGCCAGTTTGCGAGCGCTTACATCTTTCAGACTGCCACCGAACGATCCAATCGGTGTGCGTCCGGCAGCGACAATCACGACGGACTCCATCTTACCCTCTCCCCTCATCCATTTTTTTCATTATCGCACAGACGGGTAACAAGCGTCACCCATTCTCCGCTAACCCGTTCGGCGACAAGCTGAAATCCAGCCTCACGATAGGCCTGCTCCACCATCTGCCTGTTCCACTCCACGATGCCGGACAGAATCACCGTGCCTTGCTTGGCAAGAAGACGGCGAACGACCGGCAGCATCGCCACATCTTCTTCAGCGCCGATGTTGATCAGAATCATGTCTGCCTGGTGCGGCAGATTTTTCATAACAGCCGGATGCAGCGGGTCACCGATTACGGTCTCGATGGCTGTTTCCGGCAGGCCGTTGAGGATGCTGTTGTGTGCCACCTGAAAACGAGTCGACGGATTGACGTCCACCGCCCATACCGGCCAGGCAGCCCCGTTGCGGGCACAAAAGATGGACAAGATCCCGGATCCTGCCCCAATGTCCAGCACGCGCTTTCCGGCCAGCGGCATCTCCTGCAGAAGCCGCAGAATGTCCTGGGTGGTGCCGTGGTAGCCCGTGCCAAAAGCTGCTCCCGGGTCGATCCACAGCACCCGGGCAGAAGGCAGATCCCCGTCCTCCTTCATCCATGACGGGGCAATCAGCCAACTGCCCACCTGAACCGGCTGATACGCTTCCCGCCAGCTTTCATCGTCTTCCCGAACCACCTCCACAGCGGCGAGTACGGCCTTCTTCTCCCAGCGCTGCAAAAAGCGGATGAGCCGTTCTGTCTGGGCCTCTTTTCCATCCGCCAACGGCTCAAACAGATAGGCGGTCAGCGGCAGGTCAGCACTTTCCCGGTAATCGTAGCCATTGTTTGTTTGAATCACCTCTATACCCGGTTCCATCCATCCCAGATCATAAGGGGCGCTTTCCAGTGCAGCACCAAACGCTTCTTCCAGCGAAGCGTCGAGCTGTACCGTGTATTTCAACCAGACTGCGGACAATTGGTGCTCACTCCTTTTCGTCATTCCGGCAAGAGCCGCAACTGGCTCCTGACTCAATTACGTGGTAACATACAAGAGGGACAAAAACGGAATGTACGGGGGTACCGCCATGTTTGACGAATTCTTTTACCGCCGCCGCAAAAACAAGGGCATGCTGGTGCTGAGCATCCTGTTTATCGGGATGGCCATCCTGATGGTGATCGGCGGGATTGCCTACCTCACCTAGATTGCTTTACTCCATTTCTCGTCTCTATTATACTTGAGCATGTCACAGCCGTTGGACAAAATCGGATGATTTGCTATCATCCGGGGGCAGCCTGCGCTCGCCCCTTTCGTGCATGTTATATACAGAAAGAAGGTTCTTACATGCCGCGAATTCTCATCTCCGGATACTACGGGTTTAACAATGCCGGGGACGATGTCGTACTATACGGGATCATCACCTCGCTCAGACGGGAACAACCGCATATTTCTTTGTCCGTGCTGTCCAACCAGCCTGAGCGTACGAAGTCGTTGTTCGGAATTCCGGCTTACAACCGCTGGCGGCTCGCCACCATCCTGCGGGAATTGAAGCGATGCGACCTGCTGGTAATGGGCGGCGGCACACTCATGCAGGACGTGACCAGTCCGCGCAGCGTCCTGTACTACCTGGGAATCGTCAGTTTTGCCAAAATGCTGGGGAAACCGGTCGTCTTCTACGCCCAGGGGTTTGGTCCCATTCTGCGCTGGACAAGCCGCTTCCTGATCAAACAGGTGGTCAACCGGGTTGATGTGATCACGGTGCGGGATTTTGAATCAGGGGAAGATTTTAAAGCGTGCGGCGTCACCAAGGCCCCCATCCACGTAACGGCCGACCCCGCGCTGATGATTCGGCCTGAAGACATTGACGACGAACAGGGCAAACATTTGGTGGACAGCCTGTTTCGCGAGCGCACGGGACCGCTTGTGGCGATCTCCGTCCGTGACTGGAAGCAGGAAGAGCGGTTTAAGCAGGTCATCGCCCAGGCAGCCGATTTTTACATAGAACAGGGCTGGCGCGTACTGTTTGTACCCATGCACTATCCCAGCGACCTGAAGCCATCCCGGCAGATCATGGCCATGATGCGAAAGCAGGGGGCCAGGTTGTTGGATCAGCCGGTCTCCTTCCGGGAGATCATGAGTGTGCTGAAGCAGTGTGACTATGTTGTCGGGATGCGGCTGCATTCGCTGATTCTGGCCTGTGTGCTGAACATCCCCTTTACCGGCATTTCATACGATCCCAAAATCGACCGCTTCGTCGAACGAGCCGGGATGCCGGTGGCCGGCCATGTCACTGACCTGACGGCGGAGCGGCTGCTGCCGCTGTTGGCTGATCGGCTGGCCCATCTGGAGCGGGAGCGGCGCATCGTCGCCGACCGATCCAAACTGTTGGCCGAAGAGGCGCTGAAAAGCAGCAAACTGGTTCTCCAGGCGCTGTCCAAGGCCCGGTAGGTACGGCAAACAAAAGGAGGTAGATACCTTGTCCTTTGCTTCCACATTTTTGCTGGCGGTTAACAAACTGTTCCCCCTGCCGGTCCATCCCTTCAATCTGGCAAACGACGGCAAAATGACCTACACGGAATGGCAGTTTTTAAAAGGGGAGCAAACGATTCAGTTTTTCCTGCCTTTTCACTCGCAGCAGCAGATGTTCAAGGGAAAGACGGTGCTTGACATCGGCTGCGGAGGAGGCGGCAAGACGTGTTATTACGCCACGTTTGGGCCCACGAAGATTATCGGGATCGACATCGTGCCCCATTACGCGGAAGAAGGAAATGCGTTTGCACGGGAAAAAGGGCTGGCTGACGTCGCGCAGTTCATGACAGCCGATGCTTCGGCAATGCCATTCGAGGCCGATAGCTTTGACACGATCATCATGAACGACGCGATGGAGCACGTGGACAATCCGGAGGCGACCTTGGCCGAATGCTTCCGTGTTTTGAAACCGGGCGGCCATCTCTACATCAATTTTCCGCCGTACTATCACCCCTACGGCGCGCACCTGTCGGACGCCATCGGCATTCCCTGGGTACACTCGCTGTTTTCCGAACGGACCATGATCGATGCCTACAAGCGGCTGGTCGCGCCGCTGCCGGACGGACAGGAGCGAATCGCTTTCCGCATCAGCCGCAACGAACGGGGGGAAGAGTATTTCTCCTACATCAACCGGATGACCATTGCCCGCTTCCGCCGCATCCAGCAAGGGATCTCTCATCCCATCGTGTACCAGCGGGAAGTTCCCCTTCGCTCCGTGGTAGCGTGGCTGGCCAAACTGCCCGGCTTGCGCGAGTATTTTGTCAAAATGGTTGTCTGTGTGTACCGCAAAACGGAATCAACAACGTAACGCAAAAAACCAGCCGCCGATACTCCACTCTGCGGCTGGTTTCATTATCGCGGCTGGTTACAGGTATGGACGGGCATAGCGGACTAGCGGCGCAGCCCGATCGTCCGCTTCTCGATGCTGTCCAGCCACTGCTGCAGACGCCCACCGCCGGGAATCCACTCCAGTTCCCGGCGCTCAATCAGCGGCAGCGTCAGCAGCAAGCCCAGGTAAACAACCGCTCCCACCGAAATCCCGGCAATCGTCTCCACCGCCCCCAGCAGCCGGGCCCCAAAAGCCGCTGACTTAAGCAAGTAGGCGGCTGTCTCCGTCGCTCCCCAGGCCAACAGCAGCATCACGTTGGCGGTAACGAGCGGCAGCACCATGTCAAAACGCCACTTCAACTCCAGCGTCACCAGCTTGCTGACCGCCCGGTGGTTCAGATAGCAGACAAATGCGGTAGTTAACAACCAGGAAAGAGCCAAGCCGTCAATTCCCATCCAGGAAGTAAAGGCGATGGTGGCAATCGCTTTGGCCAAAATCCCCCAGGCCAGATGAACAGCCGGCTGCTTTTCCCTGCCCAGCCCCTGCAAAATCCCGTTTGTCGCCAAAAGCAGCGACAGCGGCACGGCGCTCACCCCCAGGATCGCCATCGCCCGCGTCCCGTCTGTATCGCCATACAGCGCCAGATTGGCCCCTTCCGCGACGGCAGTGATGCCCAGTCCGGCCGGAAGACCGATCAGCCAGGCAAAACGATAGGACAAGCGGATCAGCATGGTCACCCGTGCTTCGTCACCCTGCCGCCTCGCTTCCGCGATCGCGGGCACGATGGAGAGGGCAATCGAGGAGCCAAACAGACTGGCCAACTGCAATAGCGGCCCCCCTCTACTGTAGATGCCGAACCAGCTGTCGGCAGTCCACCCGTCCACATGCCACACGTAACGAAAGATGTTAATGGCAAAGAAGGAATCGACCAGACTGAAGATGGGGATCACCAACGCACTGATGCAAATCGGCCAGGCAATCCGCCACATCGTCAGATAAAACCGGCGGTCGACCCACCAGTCCAGCCGCCGCCAGACAAAGCGGACGCGCCGCTGCTCTTTCCGACTGTGCCAACAGAGGAACCCGAGCAGCACCCCCAAGCTGAGCACCGTACTGATCATCGTCCCGACGTTGACTCCGGTGATCACCGTGTCGGTATCCTTGCCGAGCGACACAAGGTAGATCGAAGCCAGCAAAATAAACGCAACGCGAAGCGTCTGTTCAACAACTTGAGAGATTCCGACATAAAGCATCTTTTGATGACCGTAAAAAAATCCGCGCAGTACCGCAATCAGCGGCACAAACAGAAGGGAAGAGGAAATCGCGCGGATCGGCTGCGTGAGATGCGGGTTGCCCATCAACAAGGCGATCAGCGGTGAACTGAGATACAACACCACAAACAGCAGCAGGCCGATTACACCCATCATCAACATGCTGCGGGCCAGTATTTGATGCACGTCATCCGGCCGCCCCTCAGCCAGAGCTTCGGCAATCATGCGCGACAAGGCGACCGGCACGCCCGCCGTAGCCAGAATGAGAAACGTCAGATAAAGCGGGTACACTTCCTGATACAGGCCCAGGCCGTTGTTGCCCACGATCTCCTGCAGCGGAATGCGGTAAAACATACCGATTACCTTGGACAGCACGCCGGCGACCGCCAGTATCAGGGCGCCACTGAGAAAATGACTTTTTGAAAGCATGGAAACGGCTCCTTTGGCAAAACCATTTCACGTACAAATATCGAATCAATACTACCGCAAACATTCCCGGAAGACAAGGGCGGGAAGTCGCGGCACGAATCGGCTCATCGGCCGGGCAGCGGGAGACAGACCGCCATCCCCTCACGCACGGGACGAAAACGCGGAGCGGGACAGGACGGCTGAGAAACAAAAACAGGAGAGATCCCCGATGGAAGGGAGCACCTGTCTAGCGGGCTGTCCCTGCCGTTTTTCTCCGTATTTTACCCAGGATTTCGGCAAGCAGCGGTTCTTTTGTCAGGTAGAGAACGAAGCCGTAGGCCAGCGCCCCAACACCGGTGTACAGGAAAAAGCGAAGCCACGCATACGGAAGCGGCAGCCACGATTGGCACAGCAGCACAACTGCCGCCATGACCGAAGCCGCCAACACCGTCTTGGCAGCCGTCCGGTACAGCTCGACCGAAACAAACGGGCCGACTCGCTTCTTTAGTCCAGCTGCCAAAAGCGCGATGTTGAGAAAGGCCGCCAGAGACATCGCCAGCGCGATACCGCCGTGATCCAGCCAGGGAACCAGCAGCAGTCCCAGGACAATAAACACCGCCACGTTAACGGCGGCAAAGATCACCGGTGTGCGCGTGTTTTCCAGCGCATAGAAGGCTCGGGTGAACAAGTCCCGGGCAGCAACCGCAAACAGCCCGACACCGTAGAAGATAAGTGCCCAATACGTCATGGCGGTATCATCGGGACCGAAGTTGTTGTTTTCATAAAGCATTTCAATCAGCGGTTTGCCCAGCAAAAAGAAACCGACACTGATCGGGATCAGCAGGACGAGCAGGTAGCGCAGCCCCAAGGTGAGCACCCGGTTCATCTCCTGCAGATTCCGCTGTTTTACATACTCCGACAGCAGCGGAAACAGGGGGACGGTAGCAGCTCCGACGACCATCATCGGCAGCTGCACGATCGTCATGGCGTACGCCAAGGCGGAAATCTTCTCTTCTCCCAGCCCGGAGCCGATGATTTTTTCAAAGAAGACGGTGATTTGACCGAGAATCAGGGCGATCAGGATCGGAACGAAGCGCTCCCCCATGCTGTGCAGGTACGGATCGCCTCGCCAGTGAAAGTTGAGCCGAAACGGCATTTTCAGCATCAGAATGGACGGCAGCAGCGTTATCGCCGCCAGCACGAAACCGATCGTGGTGGCGATGGCCAGCCCCCTCGCTCCCAGCAAGGGAACCAGCAGGAAAAAGCATAGAATGGTCACCGCAGCGTTAACCACGGTACTAAGTGACGAGGCAAAAAATCGGTCGCGGGCGTTCAGCAGGCTGGACCAGAGGCTGAGCAGGGCAATAAACAAAACAGACGGCCACATCCAGGCCAGTTGTTCCGCTACCATCTGCTTCGCTTGCGGGGAAAAGCCCGGTACGAGCAGGTTGGTGACCGGGACGGTCAAAAGCCATCCAAACAGACTGATCCCGCCTCCGGCGAGGATGGTCAGCGTAAACAGCTTGCTGTACAGCTCGCGCCCTCTCGCTTCCTCCCCAGCCGTGAGGAGCCCTTTCATCGTGGGGATATACAGTGAATTCACCACGGTTGGAAAGATAATCCAGAGCGTCATCGGGATGACCACGGCGGCGTAATAGGCGCTGGCCTCAATGGTTGTTCCGTAGGTGGAAGAGACGAACAAATTGCGCACGAAGCCAAGAATCCTACCGAGCAGTGAGAGCACAAAAACCATCGCAACGATTCGGTGGAAGCGGCTCATTTCGCACCCCCCGACAGACCGTACAAGGCGATGATCTGTTCGGCATAGTCGGGGAGCGGCTCTGCCTTCAGATCGACGGCAATTGAACCGTCCAGCACCCCCACCGTCTTGACCAGCAGGTCGTCGACGCTGCGATCCGCGAACAGGATGGCCTGGGGCGGACGGATGTCGGCATCGCTGGCTACAACCGGTACTCCTTCTTGCAGCGCTTCGTACACCGAAATGCCGTAGCTGTCACTGTTGGTCGGTCTAAGAAACAGGGAGGCGCGTTTCAGCAGGGTCATGTACTCTCGCGGCGCATGCAGAAAACGAAAGACCCGCTCCAGTCCCCGCTTTGCAGCTTGCTCCTTCAACTTCGCGTAGTAGACCGGATCGACAATGTGGGTGATGCAGTAGATCACGCGCACGTCATCGCGAGTCGCGGCCAGCCGCTCGGCCAGCTCCAGGATCATGTCGGCGCCGTAAAGATCGACGCCATTGTGATAGGTGCCGATCGTGCCGTTGGCCAAAAGCAGTTTGTTTTCCGTGCCGCCGAGAAAGGCCGCTACTTCCGGGGAGAGCGGCACCTCCTCTTGTGTCCCGCGGATGAAGGGCGGAATAAACACGATCTTGTCCGGCTGGACGCCCAGTTCCACCAGCTTCTTGACAAAGTTGGGATTGACCACGATAAAGGCCGCTGCCAGCCGGCTGGTCAGCCTGATGATCACTCGCTTCAGCCAGGAAGCAGGCTGCTCCTCGCCGCGCATGTTGTGCACGGTAAAGATCACCCGTTTTCCGCGCATGCGGAGCAGCGCCAGCAGCAAACGGACCTGCCAGCGCAAAAAATGGACGTGAATCACTTCCTCCCGGCAGCGAAACAGGTACCGAAGCGCCCACGTCTCAATCTTCCCGGTGTAGATCACGTCCCGGTCCTTTTCGCCGGTGGTATTGTCGTAAATGACAAAGGGAATTCCCCGTGCCTCCAGCGCCTGGCAGAGGCGCTGGATGTGAACGGAGATGCCGCCCACCGGCGGCGGATAGACACCGATCTGGGCCACTTTACGCTGTTTCATTCTCTTGACGCTCCTGTCGCAGAATGATCTCGATAGTGCCGATGACGGCGGCAATCAGCCAAAAGGCCATCATGACCCGGTAGTCGTGGAAGACGTCTTCCGTCAGTCCGGCTACGGCAATCGCCGTCATGCTGGCCAACAGCCCCATCCCCAAAAGGGAAAGACGTTTCTGAAGCCGGTTGGCGGCAATCGTGACACTCGTTTTCACCAGCCGGTAGTACAGATACAAAAGCGAACTGATGCCCAGGATACCGCCGTTGACAAACCACTGGATCCACAGGTTGTGGAAGTGAAAGACGTGTACCTCCGGCATCTGGTAGTCGCTGTATACGCGGTTAAACGTTTCGGTATCCATGCCGATCCCGGTCAGCCAATAGTCGCGTATAATCGCCAACGCCGACATCCAGGAGTTGATCCTGTACTCCCAGGATGAATCCTCCATGGGCTGCGCAATTGTGGCAATCCGCTGCTTGATCACTTCCGGGAGCAGATCGAACAGCACCGCGATCCCGAGCAGGATGATCCCGGTCAGGATCAGTTTGCGGTCCACTTTCAACAGCAATAGCAGGAAAGCAACAGCAGCCGCCACCCAGGCGCCGCGCGAGAACGTTAACAGCAGCGCAAGAGCCGTCAAACCGAACAGAATGAAAACCAGACATTTCTGCTTCAGATCCCGAACATAATAGAGCAGGACAAACGAAAGCGGCAGCACCAGCAGCAAAAACTGCGAGAAGATGTTGGGATTGCCGAATGTAGCGTAAATGCGCTTGTCCAGAAGCGGATTGGTTTCCCGATCCACCCATTTGCCGGGCATGGAGTCGAGCACGAAATACTGCGCCAGCCCGTAGATGGAGATCAGCGCTCCGGAAATGACAAAACACAGGATAAAGCGGTACAGCACCTGCCGGGAGTGGATCATCTGCATGATGACCACCAACAGCAGGAGGCTGGGGATGTAGTACAGGACGAACTGCCCAATGCTTTCCTTGAGCCCGACGGAGGTCACGGCGGTAATGCCGACCGCCAGGATAAAGAAAGCGGAGGCGAGGAATACCTTGCTGGTCAGCACCTGCTTCAACCGCTGTCTGTCCACGCCGTCAAGCGGCAGCAAGAAGATCATCACCAAGAGAAAGAACATCAATGGACGGTAGGTCATAAAGGGAAACGAGAGCGCGAACAGGTAAAGCGCATATTCCTTTTTATAGAGCCCTGCCAGGTAGAAGGCGGCGTACAGGGTTAGCTCGACAGTGAACTCCACCTTTCCCTGCACCACGCCGAAGGCAATCAACAGCAGAGCGGGCAAAGCGATTTTCCAGTTATACATACCCTTTACTCCTCGTCTTCATCGTGGTTCCAAAGCTCGATACACGTGCGGATTGGCAGGCTTCCCTCCAGCCATTCCCGCCTGTTGTCGTACCTGATGGCAAACAAAATCGCACCGACCACTACCGAGGCAAGTGTGAACAAGAGCGAGATCACATAGGCTTGAAACATGTACAGGACGATCTGGTGGAGCAGACTGGTCACAAACACGACTACCGCCACATACACCCAGTACGAATCGGCAGTCAGCATCGTTTTCAAGCGCTGCTGCCAGGAAGCGCGAATCACGCGTTCCACCCATTCCAGCATCAACCGCTCCCCTCCTTTTTGTCCTCGATTCCGATCACGCGCGTCTTGATCGAAGCGTGATTGGTCCACAGCGGAAGGTATTGGTTCAGTTCGATCACAGCGTTGTTAATCAGGGTGTTGCCATACGGCGAACGGGACGTGGTTGCTTCAATGGTCACAAACACGTCATAGTGCTCGGGGGCAATCCCCAGCTTCGTCTCGCCGGTCGTCTGGTTGACCGCGGGCACCTTGGCCGGTTTCACCTGCACATCAACGATCGTGCCGAACAGTTGGTTCTGGTCGTTTTTCCTGTGAACACGATCACCGACGAGAATCGCGTCGGCCACAAACTTCGGTACACTTTCGACCGAGACGGTAATCAGGGTCTGACGGGGACCTTCCCCCAAGTGGGAGCGCACCGCCAGTTTCTCCGCCGTCAACCAGCCGAGCACGGACAGCAGCAAAACGAGCCAGATCAGCCGGATGGGCCGGATTCGGACAGACTTTTGCATGGGCTTTTCTCCCTCTTGTTACTTTGTTTGCACCTTGGAAATGACGCTGAACATCGTAAAGCTTGTCCCTTTGATCTTCAGCTCATGTCCGGCCAACAGCGGCGTGCTGCCCGCCTGCAAAATGTTGTTGACCAGACTCGCTTTTCCTTCCACAGTGAAGTAGATACTGTACTTATCGGGAATTTCGCTGATGACGGTTCGTCCGTCGGCGGTGGAAACAAGGTTGATCGCTTCTTTAACCTCGTCAATCTTGACAATTTTTCCGATCACATCGTTTGACTCGAGGGAACGGATGGTATCGCCCTCTTTTATATTCTCGACGACAAACGGATAGAGGGCATTACCGTAGAATTGCACGGTCACGGTTTTTTCCGGGGCGTTAATCACCACTTCCCCTTGCGTCATTTTGTAGACGCCAAACGCCACCGCCCCCAAGACAACAAGAATCAGCAGGAAATCGATCAGGTTCACTTTTCCGAAAAGTCGGCCTTGGTTGTCAATCAGGCGCATCTTTTTGGTTCCTCCTTTTCCGAACACTTCGCGTATACCCAACAGTTCCAGCAAACTCACTTGTTTACAATACCATATCAGCCGTCGATTGAAAATCCGACCCGACGACAATTCCAAAAGAGCAGCCATCCGTGAAGGAATAGACGACGAAAGAGGATGTACAGCCTGGCACATCCTCTCCATCCACCTTTTTTGCCCCTACTCCCTGCCCGTCAGTTCGTCCATCAACCGGGCAAGCTGCCTCGCCTGCTCTCTTCGTTCGTACGGCTTGACCCGCTCGGAGAAGTCATCGGCGGTTTGTCCCTCTTCCGCCGTCTGAATCAGGTCCCGCCTGCGGCGCCAATCCTCGTACATCTCCAGATAGGCCCGCTTGACTGCCTCCTTGTCAGTTGGGTCCGCCACCTGACCCAGCCGGAAGCGCTGTACGATTTCCGTCGCTTCCCCCGCCATGTTGAGAGCGAGGATGGGTTTGCCCACACCCATGTACTCGTACAGCTTGCCGGGGATGTAGGCGCCGGCATCTTCGGAAACGTCACCCACCAGGAGCAGTACGTCAGCACTTTTCATCAAGCGCAGCGCCTCTTTATGGGGCAGGTTTCCCAAAACTTCCACGACATCGGCCAAGCCCAGACGATTGACACAATCCGCATTTTCGGAATAACCGGGATAGTCAAACACTCCGGCAAACGAAAGCAGGATCTCTTCCCGCTTGACGCGTCCTTCCTCGATCAGCTCTTTTACCGCTTCCAGCAGAAGGCGCGGATTTCGCTTCTGATAGAAAATCCCGGCATAAACGGCGCGGAACTTCCCGTCGCTCCGTTCGGCCGGCTGGAGGTCGGCGAAGTCGGCCCGGTCAAAGCCGTTGTATATCAACTCCAACCGTTTGATCGCGGTCCCGTACTTTTGCCGGAAGTTCTCGGCAAACTTGGCCGTAACCGTTGTCACCGCGTCAGCGCGACTGATCACGTCCGCTTCCATCCTCTCTTCCAGCCGGTCGCGCCAGGCAATGCCTGAGCGGTGCATATTCTGCGTCCAGGGATCGCGAAAATCGACGATCCACTTGCAGGGATGGGCTTCCACCAGCTTGCGCGCCACCAAATGGTCTGTGGCAGGACCCGATGTGGAGAAAATCACGTCAATCTTCTCCCGGCGCATGATTTCCCGTCCCAGCTTCACAGCGGCCGGATACCAGAGGATGTTGTCATCGGGAATCAACAGGTACGGTTTTGCTTTTTTCAAGACAGAAATCACCTGCTGTTTGCAGCGGGCTGCAAATGACAGGCCTCCAGCCGATTGCGAACCGGCCGCCGGCATTTTTGCAGGCTGGGCCGGGCGGGGAAGCAGCGGCAGTTCCCTGGCCCGGTAGATGTTTACCTCAGACGGTACCTCCGCCAGCAGCGAATGGTCCAATGTGGCATGGTAAGTCGGATCAACCGTCAGCACGTGCACGCGCCACCCGAACTCACCCAGGTACTTGGCCATCTTGAGCGGCCGCGGTACCCCGCCGCCGCCAATCGGCGGAAATCCGTAAGCTACAATCAGTACGTTTTTGGTTTCACTCATCGTCCGCTCTTCCTCATCCGTGTGTAAGTACCGTAATTACCATACCATATCTCTTGTTTTATTGCGAATCCCTCTGCCATCTGCTATAGTGAAAATGGTCTGTTGAAAGGTTCGGGTGGATCAGATGAACAGCAAAACGCGCGTCCTCCATGTGATTGGTGGAGGAGAATTCGGAGGAGCCGAACAGCATATTCTCAACCTGCTCTCGTCCATCCCGCAAGACGAATTTGCGGCACAGGTAGTCTGTTTCTACGATTCCGTCTTTGCCGGCAAACTGCGCGACGCCGGCATCCCGGTGGTTGTGCTGAACCAGTACGGACGTTTTGACATTCGCCTGCTGGGCGGACTCAAGCAGGTGATGCGCAGCTACCAGCCGGACATCGTCCATTCGCACGGGGTAAAAGCCAACTTCTTTGCCCGTCTTGCCGCACGCGGCAGCGGCTCTGCCGTGCTGACTACCGTGCACAGCTACCTGCGCTACGACTATGTCCAGCCGTTGGCCTACCTGATCGTCTCGTTGATGGAGAAGCTGACACGCCCTTTATCCCATCACTTCATCGCGGTCAGCACGGCAATACAGGACATTTTACATAAAGAAGGGATTGCCCGGGAAAAGGTCAGTTTGATCTACAACGGCATCAATATCAAACCGTTTCGCTGCACCGGGCAGCGTGAAGTGAACCGGACCCGGCTGCGCAGTGAATGGGGCATCCCCGAAGATGCCTTCGTCTACGGTACAGTCGCCCGTTTCGTACCGGTCAAGGGGCTTTCCTACATGATCGAAGCCTTTGCCCAAGCCGCCAAGCGCCTTGCCCCGCTGTCCGCAAGGCTGGTCATGATCGGCGATGGTCCGGAGCGCTCTCTGTTGGAAGAAACCGCTGAACGACTGGGAGTAAGAGAACAAGTCGTCTTTACCGGGTTTCGCAGTGACATTCCCGCATGTCTGCACACTTTTGATGCGTTTGTGATGTCGTCGCTGCACGAGGGGCTGGCCTACACAGTCCTGGAGGCCGTCGCTTCAGAGGTACCCATTGTGGCCACAGCAGTCGGCGGCATTAAAGAATTCGTTGAACCGGAACGGACTGGTTTGCTCGTCCCGTCCGCTTCCGCTGATCAGTTGGCGCAGGCAATGCAGCGAATCGCCGAAGATGCTGACCTGCGCGCCGAACTGGCTGCCGCCGCATTTTACAAGCTGAAACAATCATTTACGATTGAACAGATGACGGCGCAAACGGTCGCTCTCTACCGTTCCCTGACCGCCAAGCGCCGCCTGCCTGACAGGAGTGTGAACCCATGAACGTGCTGGTGACGGGGGGAGCCGGTTTTATCGGCTCCCATCTTGTTGAGAGGCTGCTCGCTGAAGGCCATCGCGCCATTGTGGTCGACAATTTGGGCAGCGGGCAGCAGCAGTCGATACCGGAAGGAGCGGTCTTCTACCGTTTGGACATTTGCGACGAAGGATTGCATGACCTCATCAAAGCGGAGCGGCCAGACATTATCGTTCACCTCGCAGCGCAAAGCGTCGTACCGGTTTCTGTCCGCGACCCGGGCTTTGATGCCCGGGTGAACATCCTGGGGCTGCTCAGGCTGTTGGAAGCGGCCAGACAGGAGCAGGTGCAAAAAGTGATCTACGCTTCCTCTGCCGCCGTTTACGGGGAACCGGACCGCGTCCCCATCGTCGAAGAGATGGCCGGCCGCCTGCTCTCCCCCTATGCCGTCAGCAAGTACGCTGGCGAAGGATATCTGGCCGTCTATCATCATTTGTACGGGCTCCCCTTTACAGCATTCCGCTTTGCCAACGTGTACGGCCCGCGCCAACTGGCCAAGGCGGATGGCGGTGTCGTCGCCATCTTTCTGGAACAAATCCTGCAGGGAAAACCGCTCACGATCAACGGAGACGGAGAGCAGACCCGCGACTTTATCTACGTCGGCGACGTGGCAGAAGCCATCCTCACGTCTTTTGAACGGGGAGACAACACCGTGCTCAATCTGAGTACAGGGGTGCCGACTTCGATCAATCAGTTGATCAACGAACTGGAGTACGTTTCCGGCAGACCGATTGAACGTCGGTACGGCCCGCCACGGCCGGGTGACATTCGCCACAGCTGCCTGTCCAATGAAAAAATGAAAGCAGCACTCGGTTGGGAGCCGCGCTTCTCGCTGCGCGAAGGTCTTGCCGCCACGTGGGCGGCGTTTCATCAGAAAACCGTCAGGGAAGAAAACCCTGACGGCATCGTGTAGGCAAAGGGTATCTGGATAGGGAGAAGCAGCCATTTTCCCCTTCACTCCGTTGCCAACTGGTGTGATCAAGTTTCAAGCTCACGCACGGGACGAGTGTGGGCGGTTTTTCGCCAGCCGGCCACCTTACGTGAGCGCGGAAAACGCCCCCTCGTTTATTCACGACACTTTGTCGGCAGTCTGCCGTCAGGATAGTAAACCCTGACAGACTTGATCACCATCCGAGCTTTTCCTCTTTATCCTGTTCCAGCTTGAGCAGGAGTTCTCGTTTTTCCCAGCTCACAAAGTAATCTTCCCACATCACCTGGCAGCGATCATCACGAACGTCCAGCACGACTCCCAGTGCGCCATCCAAAGCGAACTTCACCCAATCCCCGACAGCAAGCATGACGGCCTCACGGTCAGGCCAACCTAAAGATGATCCCGTGACCACCTTTAGGATATTCCCATTTGATATTTTCATAGGGACAGCCGATCCGGCAGCTGCCGCACTCGTGGCAGCCTTCATAACCGACATGCATGCGGATGCCTTCCCACTTGTAGACTTCGGCGGGGCAGAAGATGGTACAGATCTTGTCGGGACACTTGGTGGCACAGATGTCGGCGTCGAGCACGTGCAGATGGGAGCGGGTATCTGCCTTAAACCGAACCAGGTACTGTTTCTCTTCAATCGTCTGTCCCTTGGCAGGCTCATTCATCACTTCATCACCTTCCATGCGTTGTAGATATCGCGGGCAATCTTGAACTTTTTCCCCGGCGAGCCGAGGTCGCGCCAGATTTTTTTCTGCTTATCCCACTTCGAACTGCCGTCAACCGTGAACATCTGGCTGGCAGCCCGGGTAAGCAGCGGAATGTACTCTTCAAAATAGTGCGGAAACTTCTCGAAATGGTGGGTCGCATCCTTGTATTTTTGCAAATCCTGACCGACGAAGCTGTTCATCAGGTTGACGCGGTAGCTGTCCAGCGCTTTTTCGGAGAAATCGCCTGCTTCCTTCGCGGCGAGAATCGCTTCCGCAGCCAGTACGCCGGAAGTCATCGCCATGTTGGAGCCTTCGCGGTGGATGGCATTGACCAGTTGAGCAGCATCACCGACGACCAGCACACCGCTGCCGACGATCTTGGGCATGGAGCGATAGCCGCCTTCGGGGATGAGATGGGCCAGGTATTCCTGCTGTTCGCTGCCCTGAATGTACGGCCGAATCAGCGGATGCTGCTTGACATACTCCAGCAGTTCGTACGGCTTGAGCTTGTGCTTGATCAGCCCGGAGAGCATCGTGCCCACCCCGATGTTCAGGCTGTCTTTGTTGGTGTAAAGCCAGGCGGTGCCGAGAATGCCTTTGGTGGCGTCCCCAAAGATCTCAATCGTGCAGCCTTGATCTGCCTCCAGATTGAAGCGGTCCTCGATCGTCTTTTTGTCCAGTTTCAGTACTTCCATGACCGCCAGTGCCACTTCGTCCGGGCGGAATTCCTTGTGAAAGCCGAGCGATTTGGCCAACAGCGAGTTCACCCCGTCGGCCAGGACGACCACATCCGCGTAGACGTCCCCGTCTGGTCGGTCCGTGCGTACGCCGACAACGCGCCCGTCCTCGACGATACACTCCAGCACAACCGTCTCGTTGACCAGGAGTGCGCCCTGCCGGACGGCCTGATCCGCAAACCACTGGTCAAACTTGGCCCGAAGCACGGTAAAGTTGTTGTACGGTTCCCGTCCCCATTCCAACCCTTTGTAGCTGAAGGTGAGCGCCGACTCTTTGTCCAGCATCATGAACCGCTGCTCCACAATCGGCCGTTCCACGGGTGCTTCCTTGTAAAACCCAGGGATGATGTCTTCCATCATCTTGCGGTACAAGACACCCCCCATTACGTTTTTGGAACCGGGGTATTCGCCGCGCTCCAGCAGCAGCACGTTTACACCGGCCTTGGCCAAGGTGTATGCACAGGAGGTTCCGGCCGGACCCGCTCCAACAACGATCACATCAAACTTTTCCGCCATGTGGCACCTCCTCCTGCACAAGTTTCTGAAACGCCTCCATTAAGAGCGGCACAATTTCAAAGGCGTCCCCAACAATGCCGTAGTGACAATGCTGAAAGATGGGAGCATGAGGGTCTTTGTTTATGGCGATGATCAGACCGGAGTTTTGCATGCCGACGAGGTGCTGAATCGCGCCGGAAATCCCGATCGCAAAGTAGATTTTGGGCGTCACCGTTACTCCGGTCTGGCCCACCTGATGCTGGTGGTCAATCCAGCCCGCTTCCACGGCATCGCGGCTTGCCCCCACTGTCGCGCCGATCCGTTCGGCAAAGCGGTGAATCAGTTGAAAGCCCTCCTGACTGCCCAATCCTTTGCCGCCGGCCACGATCACGTCAGCCTCGTCGAGGCGGAGCTTGCTGGTGGTCTCACGGACAATTTTCAGCACCTTGGTTCGCAGTTCTTCTTCCCTGATCGCGATCGACTCTTCAATCACCTGGCCGCGCCGGGCGGGGTCGGGTTCCAGCGCTCGCATCACCTTGGGACGAACGGTGGCCATTTGCGGCCTGTGCTTTTTGCAAAGAATCGTGGCCATGATATTGCCGCCAAATGCCGGCCTGCTCGCGAGCAGCAGTCCTGTCTCGATATCAACATCCAACATGGTGGTATCGGCGGTCAGCCCGGTGGCCAAATCGGTAGCGACAGCGCTGGCCAGATCTTTGCCGGTCGATGTGGCGCCGTAAAGGAAGATCTCCGGTTTGTACTTTTGGCAGCAGGCGATCACTGCTTTCATGTACGACTCCGTCCGATAGTCGTGAAAGATCGGATCGTCATAAAGGTAAACGATGTCTGCTCCGTAACGGATGGCCTCACCGGCAAGCGGCTTTACCCCGTCACCAATCAACAGACCGGCCAGCGGTACCCCCCGCTTGTCGGCCAGCGCCCGTCCCGCTCCCAGCAGTTCCAGCGAAACGGGCACGATTTTCCCTTCCTTGTGCTCCAAAAAGACCCATACTCCGCAGTAATCGTCGAGGTTCATCGTTCCACCCCTTTCACCCGAAACAACTCTCGTTTGGCAAGCAGAATATCCATCAACCGCGCCACCTGTTCAGCAGGTTCCCCCTCCAGCATCTCCCCCCCTTTTGGTTTTTCCGGCGGCCATACCTTGGCCACGATGGTGGGAGAGCCTTTCAGTCCCAACTGGCTGCGGTCCACCCCTTCCAGATCGTCCACGGACCAGATCGTCGGCTGGTATCGGGCGGCCCTGATCATGTTGGGCAGAGGGGAGTACGGCACTTCGTTAATCTCTTTTTCCACCGATAACAGACAGGGCAGGGCAGACTGTACCACTTCGTAGCCGTCTTCCAGCTTGCGGTGAATCAGGGCGTATCCCCTTTCCCGGTTGATCTCCACCACTTTCTTCACAGAGGTGAGCGGAGGGATGTCCAGCCGTCTGGCAATGCCTGGCCCCACCTGGCCGGTATCGCCGTCAATGGTCATCTTTCCGCAGATGATCAGGTCGATCGGCTTGATGGCGGAGATCTTTTCAAGCGCTTTGGTCAAGGCGTAGCTGGTAGCCAGAGTGTCAGCACCGGCAAAGGCGCGGTCTGTAATCATGTAGCCCTCGTCGGCGCCGATTTCGATGCACTTTTTAATCGCCTTGACGGCCGGAGGAGGGCCCATTGTCAAGACGGATACCGTCCCGCCGTAGCGCTTTTTTAACCGAACCGCTTCTTCCACCGCATGGGCGTCGTACGGATTCAAGATTGCGGGTGCGCTGGAACGGTCCATCGTATTGGTCTTCGGGTTCATCTTGATCACTTTGGTGTCCGGCACCTGTTTGATGCAGGCGACAATGTGCAGCATTTCACAATCACTCCTTCACGCCAATGAAAAAACGCGCCTCGCTCATCCGGGCAACGGAACTGTCGCCTGTCGGAGGCTGCCGTTTTTGGTGCACATTATGTTTCAGGAAACGTTATTACTCAATGTATTGTCCAGCTCGTTCAGCTAGACCAACTTTACGGCTCGCGGCTCCGGCCGCACGCTGCCGCCGGGGTAAAATACGCTGTCTTGCCGATTCGGGAAACATCTATGATAGTGGAAATCAGGCAGACGACCATCATCCGCCGGATCGTGGTGAAGGAACTCTTGGTGGGTTACACGCAAAAGATGGAAATGGTGTAGAAACAAAGTGGGTGATCACTCGAAATTGGTATTATCTATCATAAAATAAAACTGTTTTTTTGATCAAGTGTAAATTGAATTAAAAATCTGAAAAATTTAAGAAATGCGCCCCTTCTCGTCCAGCCTGATTGGAGTCGCTTGTCCGCATACTAAGCCCTCCGCCAGCGAGAAGTGCGTAACGCCCCTGGCAGCACCCTCCCTGCACTGGGAGGGCTGTCACGGTGAGTCTGTTTTCCCCATTGTGTTTATGTTTACTTGCTTGTAATAAGAGGCTGCGTCACTGGTTGCGCCAACGGCTCCATCAACCTGGGTACAGGTTGGACCGCTTCCGGCTGAAACAGCGCACTTGCCGTCATGCGGCCAATCGTCCGCCCTATCTGGTCGCCGGCCATCGCTCCCAGGACCGCTCCCACAACCGTTCCGATACCGGGAAAGACTGCGGTTCCCAACATGCCGCCGTACTCGACTCCGGCCATCACGCCCACCGCACCGGTCAGATTGCCTGTGGTCCGCACGTAGTAATCACTTCTTTTCACCTGGCCTTTCATCAGCGACTGCGTATCCTGCAATTGACTGATCCCTCCTGAAATGACTCCAGCCCATACCGAGCCTCCCTGAAACATCGCGCACTCTCCTCATTTCCGTATTATTTTGCAGGTTGCGGCGCAACCAGCTGATTCTTGACAAAATCGTCGTCCAGCACATTGTGCACTACACTGAGCGGAACATCTTCGGGGCCAATTGCAGCCTCAGGCGGGGGTGTCGTCCGATTCTCCACTTGCGCGGCTGATCCGTTGCTTGCGCCTGACCCTGTTCACCGGAACCTGTTAATACATTCCGCACTTGATCGGTCAAATCCAACAGCAAAGCGGTTCCGCTCACCGCTGCCCGGCGCACTGTCTTGCGCGCCTGGGGCGAGACGGAAAGCACGACTGCGAAAGCGGCGATGGCCATGCCCAACGGCGATCTAATCATCCGTACCCCTCCTTTTGCTATGAATTAAAAAAAGTGTGCCCCAACAGGTTGCATCTATACGTGAATCTGGCCGGTATGTTTGGAGGACAAAAGGTACACAATACCTGACTACGAACCCGATGCAGGCAGAACAGGAGAGCAACATGATGTACACGACAGAAATCAAAGAAAGATATATACATATGCTGCCGGGCCGCATCCGCTTGGCGGTGAGCGGGCTGTTACACAATCAGGGCGTGGCGGAGCTGCTGCGAAACCGGTTTGCTGCCCTCAACGGGGTAATCAGCGTCCAACCTTGCACGACCTCCGGCCGTTTGCTCGTCACCTATGACGCAAACGTCACTGGTCCGCGCGCCATCTTTGGAATCGTGCAAGCGGTAGAACAGCAGTGGCTGACACAGCAAGCAGACAGCGCTGGACCAAATCCCCCTGACCACCCCCTTTCTGCCTGCGAGAAGCCACCCCGCGACGAGATAAACCGGGAAGTGGCCGCCACGATGGAGACAGATGCTCTTCCGGTGGGAGCAGAGGGATATTCCCCGTTTTCGCCTGGTACAGAGACAGACGGGGAGCCGCTTGCTGAGGACGGCCTTCCTGTGGAGGAAAGCATCCGGTACATGCCGCGGCTGTCGTCAGCGAAACCATCCGCCCAAGAAAAAGTCCCGCTTCCGCTCGCCCTGTCAATGGGCGGCTTGGCCGTTCTCGGGATCAAGCAAGTATGGATGGGCCCGTCTGCGCTGGCCAGGAGTCCCGCACCGTTTTACCTGTCAGCCCTTGTTGCCGCCGTCACAGGCTATCCCATGCTGAAACGGGGCTTGCAGCAGTTCAGCCAGAAACGAAAATGGAATGCAGACCTGCTGTTGGGAACAAGTGCGCTGGCTCTGGCCTTCGTCCGCGAGAATCTGCTCGTATTGGCCGGCATCAGCATCCTGCAGTATGTCGAATGGAAGCGCAAGCAGGCTGCATTGTCGGCAAAGTCACAGGTTACGCTGTCACCGGACATCCAACGTTACAGCAATGCGGCCGGCAGGTGGGGAATGGTGGCTGCCGGCGCGACGCTGGCGGTTACGCGCCAGCCGCTTAGGGCGCTGGCCGTTCTGTTGGCAGCCAATCCGCGTGTAGCCACGCTGCCGGCGGAAACGGCCTGGCATCAAGCCGACCTGGTGTCACGGGACAGGAATTACCGCTTGCCAAAGAACGGCTCCCTGTCGCAGCTTGCCCTGACGAAAACGGTGCTGATCGAAGACAGTTCGCTGCTCTTTGACAGGCGGGATGGAGCCGTCCACTGTGTAACAAACGAAGCGGAACCTGACAAGCTGATTTGTCTGGCTGCGTCGCTGCTGAGAAAGAGCAGCCACCCCTGGCGGGAGGACGTGCTGCAAATAGCAAGCCAAACAAACCGCACGATGCGAACCGCCTTTCATGTAATCGAGGAGGAGACGGGGATCGAAGGACAGATCAACCACTCCCGTTACTTCATTGGAGAACTGACCTACATCCAGCAGCGGGGAACGGACCCTGCTCCCTACCTGCTGGACGCAAAGCGGCTGCAAAAACAAGGCCATCATGTGCTGTGGCTGGCCAAAGAAGGGGAAAACAGCACCACATGCCTGGGGCTGTTGGTGCGCCCGCAGGACATTTCCGTCAAAAACAGCGACATCCTGGCGATGCTTGGGCAGCGCGGCTGTCGGATCGGCCTGCTGCATGACTCTTTGTGTATCGGCGCGGGAAAGCTGGAAGCTTGTGGCCTTACCACCAGTTGGCTTCTGGAGCCGGGGAATGTACTGGAGCGAATTGCCTCCATGCGGCAGCAGGGTGAGCAGGTGCTGCTTGTTACAGGGGACGAGCCGTCTACGCTGCCCCGCGAGCTGCAATCCGTGGAAATCCCCTCAATCGGGATTGGCGATCTCCCCCGGCTGATAGAGACGTTCGCCTACGCCGACCAGGTAAACCAGACCGTACACCGCCACTTACGCGCAGCCAAAGGCTGGAATGCCGCTGGAAGCGTGCTGGCCACCCTGGGCCTGCTCACGGCACCCGTCACCAACCTGATCGCCGATGCGCTCTCCCTGGTTTTCCTGGCCAGGACGACGAAGATCGGCAAACAGCAGTCCGCAGCCATGGAACCGCCGCACCTCGGCCGGTTGGAGGTGGCAGCCGCGGCCGCTCCTGCCCTCTCCAGGCCTGCCATTCCCTGGCACGCTGTCCCCTGGGAAAAGATTACTGCCCACTATCAGGTAGACCCCGACAGGGGACTGTCTGCCGAACACGCGACCGTACTCAGTGAGCTGTTTGGCCGCAACCAGTTGGCGGCAAAACAGCCAGCTCCGTGGCTGGTGACGTATCTCCGGCAGTTCAAGGAGTTTTCCACCATGCTTCTGCTGGCCACCTCCGTACTGGCCGTCGCCTTTACAGGCGGTTGGATCGACGGCATCGCGATGGGCTTGATCATCCTGGCCAATGCGGCGATCAGCACAATCCAGGAACGAAAGGCGGAAGCTGCAGTCATCGCCATCAACCAGTACCAGGTACCAATGTGCAGGGTACTTCGCGAGGGTCGGCAGGTGGAGCTTTCGGCATCCGCGCTGGTTCCCGGCGACATCGTCTGCCTCGAAGCAGGCGATCGGGTTCCGGCCGATCTGCGGCTGATCCAGGCCTGGAATCTGCAGGTCGACGAAGCAGCACTCACCGGTGAATCGCTGCCCGTCGAAAAGGACCCAACGCTGGCAAACGAAGAGTGTCCGCTGCCCGAGCGAAAAAACATGCTGTACATGGGGACGGATGTCTGTCGGGGAAAAGGGATCGGCATCGTCGTGCATACGGGGATGGACACCGCGATCGGACAGCTGTCATCGGTGCTGCAGGCGCAAGGCGTGGAGTCGACGCCGCTGCAGGAACGAGTAACCGCAGTCAGCAAGACCTTTGTCAAAGGGGCTCTCGCTGCAGCCGCAGCCGTGTTTCTGACGGGACTTTTGCGCGGCATTCCCGTCTCCCAGATGATCGCCACATCGATAACACTGGCTGCTTCCGCCATCCCCGAAGGGCTGCCGGTGACGATCACGATCGGCTTGACCGCCGGTATATTCCGCATGGCCAAGAAAAACACGCTGGTTCGCAAAATGTCTGCCGTGGAGACACTGGGGCGGACGACGGTGGTGTGCACGGACAAGACCGGCACGCTGACCAAAAACGAAATGACCGTCAAAGAAGTGACTACCGTGGGCCGCTCCTGGCAGGTAACCGGAAACGGTTACGATCCGGTCGGTGCGTTTATGGAGACGATCCCGGAAGCTGCCGCTGCCGCCGCCGATGCGGACACTGCGGCCGACGTCCAGCCTGCTGCCGCTGATCCGGAGCTGGCGCGGCTGCTGCAGATTTGCGTCCTGTGCAACAACAGCAAGCTGGAGCTGGAAAACGGACAGTGGAACATAATCGGTGATCCGACAGAGGGAGCCTTGCTCACTCTGGCCGCCAAAGCAGGAATCTGGCAGCAAGATTTGAACCACTGGCAGCGCGGTGCTGAAGTGCCGTTCGATTCAAGGAGCGGTAAAATGAGCGTGGTTTGCCGGGATACAAGCTCCGGTGAGGAATGTTTCCTGTTTTCCAAGGGAGCCGTCGAGGCGATTCTCCGTCATTGCAGCCATTATCAGGCGGCCGAACAGGTATTGCCGCTGACGGACGCGGCCAAACAGCAGATCTTGCTGCAAAATCAAAGGATGTCGGAGAAGGCCCTGCGCGTTCTGGCCTTTGCTTACCGGCCGGTCGATCCCAAAGCTGCGTCTCAGGAGCCGTGTGCGGAACAAGAGCTGATTTTCGTCGGCTTGGCGGGAATGATCGATCCCCCCAAAGCTGAGGTGGAAAAAAGCATCCGCGAGGCGCATGCCCTTGGCATAAAACCGGTTATGATAACCGGCGATCATCCGATCACCGCAATTGCCATCGCCAAACAACTGGGCATCTACGACGGCACGCAAAAGGTCTTGTCCGGCCATGAGCTGGACCGTCTCTCGGATGAAGAATTGGAGGCAGTGGTGGATGACGTTACCGTGTTTGCGCGGGTGGCGCCGGAACAGAAACTGCGGATCGTCCAAGCCTTCCAGAGACACGGCCACACCGTTGCCATGACCGGTGACGGCGTAAACGACTCGCTCGCCATCAAGCAGGCGGACGTGGGAATAGCCATGGGCCAGACCGGCACGGAAGTGACCAAGCAGACGGCCGGTATGGTGCTGAAAGAGGATCACTTCGGCTCCATCGTCGACGGTGTGAAGGACGGCCGCACCATTATCAGCAACATCCGCAAAGCGATCGGCTGTTTGCTGACCGGCAATCTGGCGGAAATCATCGTCACCAGCGCTGCCGTGATCGTCGGACTGCCGATTCCGTTAATCCCGATCCAGGTGCTGCTGATGAACCTGATCACCGACGCTCTGCCGGCGACGATTTTGGCCGTCAATCCCGGAAACAAAACCAAACAAACCCGCCGGACAGATATCGTCGACCGCGATCTGTACCGGAAAGTAATCACCAGAGGGGTACTGCTGGGAGCCGCTTCACTGGGCTTGTTTGCCTCTACACTGGCCTTTGGCGCTTCTTTGGCAACCGCGCAAACGGTCGCATTTGCCACCCTGGTGGCAGGGCAGCTGATCCAGACGTTCTCCTGGCGACAGGAAGGCACAACAGAAACGGTCCGCGATTGGTCGAGCGATCGCTTCCTGGTTGGAGCACTGACAGCTTCGTGGCTGACCTTGGCCGCTGCCGTATACATCCCGCCTGTAGCACGGTTTTTCCATGCGGTACCACTGCCGCTCGCCTACTGGATTCCCATCTTGACGTTGGCCGGATCCGTTTCGTTCCTCTCCAATCTTGTACTTTCCGCAGCCGAAAAGAAACCGGTTCAGGACACACCGGCATCCCCCGCCTCACCTGTCTGTGCCGCGGCCGGATAACCGCGGCATAGACGCGTGTCTGTGTGCGGTAACAGATAAACAAGAACTGACAGGAGGAAGGTTATGATTGCCAAAAATATGGAGAAAATCATTACGGGAGCCGCATTGGCATTGGCAGCGTCCACCCTGCTGCCCATTGCCAAAACGACGCTGCGGCCGCTGGCCGTAACCGGAAAGCGGGGAGTGACGGAAGTGGTCAACCGTACCAGGTCTTTCGCACAAATCGCCCGCGAAGAAGTGGAAGACATCATTGCCGAAGCGCAGTTTGAACGGATGAAGAAACAGATCAACAGAGAGATGGCGATGGTTGAACGCGAGGATTCAGTCTGACAGTCCTCGTAAACAAGTCGCAAGGGGGTGTTTGCATGGACCCTGAAGTGGTTGGCTATCATCTGAAGCAGGCCACCTCCCATCTGCAGAGTGCCTATCTGACGACCAAGCAAATCATGGATGACGAATCGGCCAGAAGCGAGATCGCCCCGCTGTGGGAGGAATTTTTGCTGCAGTTGTTCGGTGATACACAGGAAAAGGAGCAGTAGACAGATGGATGAACAAACCATTGATTATCATTTGGACAAAGCGATGTTTCACTTGAAGTCGGCGCTGAACATGAGCGTGCGCAAGGTGTCGGAGGATCAAGCTGCCAAGCGTGAAATCGGAAGCAAGTGGGAAACCTTTCTCGGCACCTTTTTCGGGCACGTCCGGGAAACGGGAAAGAAGTCAAAAATCAATCTCTTGCAGTTGGTCTCTTTTCCGCGAATCAGATGAGCTCGGTACCAGTCCATTCCGCCGGGGCAGAATTGTCCTTTTGACGTGAGGAGACGGCCATTTTCCTCTCCTCACTCCGTTGCCAACCACCAGTGAAGCCGGACTGTCCGCTTCGCAAACCCGAAGCGGGCGGGCGCAAAAGCAGCGCTCCTGCAACCGTTGGTCAAGTTGCGCCCGTATTCCCCGCTTCGGGCTTGCTCCGCTTGGATGGTTGGCAAAGTCGTTCGAGCGGAAAATGCCGCTCTCCTGTCACACTCGCTGTATTCAATCTGGCCCTACACCCGCAAAACTCGAACCAGCTTATCCAGTTCGCGCGGGATGCGATTTTTCGTATCAAACAAAATGGGCTGGTCTGCCATTTGCGAAACGACCTCCTGCCAATCAATCGCGGTAAACGCCTGCTGTACGGCAGTCAGCAGCACGGCATCGGCTCCCCGTACCGCCTGTGACAGCGATTCCGCCTTGTGCTCGTAATGACCGGGAACCGCCGGATCGTACGAAGACACCTCTGCCCCACGAGCGGTTAACAGGCCGATCAGCTGGTGAACGGGGCTGACCCTGTCGTCGTTGGAGAAGTCTTTCATGGCCAGTCCCAGTACGGCAATGCGGCTTCCCGCCATCGTTTTGCCCACTTCCGCCAGGGCACGCTCCAGCATTTCGGTCAGCACCTGTGGAACGCCGTCATTGATTTGGCGAGCATTTTGCAAAAGCGTGAGCGGTACGCCCAGTTCTTTTGCCTTGGGCAAAAGGTAGTAAAGCGCATTGGGCAGACAGTATCCACCAACACCGGGCCCCGGGGTCAGCAGTTGGACCCGCTTGTGTGTGTTGGCCACCTTGATCAGCTCGAACGTGTCGATCCCGAACGCCTCCGCAAAGCGGGCAAACTCCTGTACCATGGCGATGTTCACGTCACGCTGGATGTTTTCGATCACTTTGGACGTCTCCACGACGCGAATATCGGAGAGCGTCACCTCCGCCTCGCTGATAAAGGCAAGCAGTTCCCGCCCTTTTTCCGCACTTTCCTCATTTACTCCGCCCAACACCAGCGGCATGTGGATGAACTCTTCAAACGCGCGTCCCTCGGCAATCCTTTCGGAACAGTAGGTCAAATAAAAATCTTTCCCGGCAGTCAAGCCGCTTCGTTCTTCCAGAATGGGCAGGATCACTTCCTCTGTCGTTCCCGGCACGACGGTGCTGCGTATCATCACCGTATCCCCCGGTTTCAACACGCCCCCCAGGGAATGGGCACAGCTTTTCAACGGCCCCAGATCGGGGTCTCCGTTGTATACAGGCAAACCAACCGTTACGATGTACGAATCGGCGTGAGCGGCCGCTTCTTCATACGAAGTAGTGGCAAAAAAGCGGCCAGCCGCCAGCTGCTCACGCAAAATCTCCGGGAGCGTCTTGCCCTCGTAGGACTCCAGATGATGTGAGCGGCCGGCATTGATCTCCTCCACCACGTTTGGCAGAGCGTCAACCCCGATGACCCTGGCCCCTTTCATCGCATAAGTAAGCGCCAGCGGCAGGCCGACAAATCCCAGTCCGACTACCGCTACACGCATGGGATTAGTGCTCATCACAAATCTCCTCTTTTCCCCTGTCTATTGATGCATTCCAGTCTGTTCCAGATTTCCTATAGCGGCTTCAACAGCCGACGCCGCCGGAACCTGCGGCAGGTAGAACACGACGTAGATGATCCCCGCGACGAGAAACAACAAACAGACTGCGAACAGCACCTTGTACAGTGTTTCCAAGGTGAAATCCTCCTTCATTGCGCCAAGGTTCCCCTGTCCGGAAACGAATGCCGCCAGACGCTATTATAACCTGTGCTGCCAAAGAATGAATAGGGCAGAAAGCTGCAGGACCACCCACCCTTTTCCATTCCAGGTGTTACAATGTCAGGCTGGCACCAATGACATACGAAAAGCCGACGGAAATCACCAGCGCCAAAAAGCCGACGGCTCTGTTGTCCCTCCCAATCTCTGCATCTACCTGAAAGCTGGGCGTCATAAACTCAAAGATAAAGTAGCTGATCAGCAGCAGCAGGTAGCCAAACGATCCCCAGATCAGGGCCTGTCCAATGCTGTCATGCTGTTCGATTGAAAAGCGGAAGACATTGGCAATCCCGAACACTTTGCCGCCGGTGGCCATGGCTACAGCGACGTTCCCTTTTTTCATCTCTTCCCATACCCGGTAGCGCGTCACCAGCTCAAACAGGATCAAAAACAGGATCATCGCCAGACCGGTGACAGCGTAATAGGCCGCAGTCGCAATATACGGGTTGCTCAACAGAACTTGCATTCTCTCCCCTCCAACCAGAGAACAGATCGTCATCCTTCCTGTGCCGGGCCAGGGAAGCAGCGTCCTGGCATGCCGTTCATTTCAGCTCGACAATGGTCGCGCCGACCCCGCCTTCTCCCTGGCCGCCCAGGCGAAACGACTTCACGCTGCGGTGGCCGCGCAAAAAATCGTGTACCGCCTTGCGCAGCGCTCCCGTGCCATGACCATGAATGATCGACACGGTTTGGAGGCCGGCCAGCAGCACTTCATCCAGATAGCGGTCTACTTCCGCCAACCCTTCCTCCACGCGGTACCCTCGCAAATCCAGCTCCATTTTGACGCTGCCCTTTCTCGCTTTTACCGCTGTAAACCGGGACGTCGGCTGGTTCTGGGACTGTTTGAGTACACTCAGGTCGCTCTGTTTCACTTTCATCTTCATGATGCCGATCTGTACCAGGTATTCGTCTTCAGAAGCCTGTTCCAGCACGACACCGCGCTGGCCGAAGCTGTGCACCATCACTTCGTCGCCCGCTTTCGGCCTTACCGCGCGCACAGCCTTGGGAGGCTTTTTGACCGTTTCCTTGTCCAATTCCAGCACAGCGTCGTCCAACCGCTTCTTCGCCTCGATCAGTTTATGTTCCTTGATCTCGACACCTTCCGCTTGTAACTCGCGCAGTTCGCGAATGATGGCGTTCGCTTCTTCCTTGGCCAGTTGGACGGCAATCCGCGCTTCTTCTTCCGCTTTTTCCAACAGGCGGTTCTTCTCTTCGGCGAACCGGGCCCGCTCCTCTTCCAGTTGACGACGCAGCTCTTCTGCTTCCCGTCTGAGTGCTTCTGCCTCCAGGCGTTCCCGCTGTGCCGTCAGGGTATTGCGCTCCAGCGATGCGATCATGGTTTCCACCTGACTGTCCTCCTCGCTGATGGAGCGGCGGGCAGCGGCAATAATCTCCTCCGCCAAACCAAGCCTAGCGGCAATCGCAAATGCGTTGGACCTGCCTGGTACGCCGATCAGCAGGCGGTAGGTCGGCCGCAGCGTTTCAACATCAAACTCCACACTGGCGTTGATCACTTCCGGCCGGTCATAAGCGTATGCCTTCAGCTCGCTGTAATGGGTGGTCGCCACCAGCCGGGCGCCGCGCTGTACGACGTGATCCAGAATGGCCATGGCCAACGCTGCTCCTTCGGTCGGATCAGTGCCTGCTCCCAACTCGTCGAATATCACCAAACTCCGCTCGTCCATCGACTCCAGGATGCGGATGATGTTGGTCATATGGCTGGAAAAAGTGGACAAGCTCTGCTCAATGGACTGCTCGTCGCCGATATCGGCAAAGACAGAAGAAAAGACCGCTGCTTCGCTCTCCTCTTCTGCGGGGATGGGCAGCCCGGCCATTGCCATCAACGTGAGCAGACCGATCGTCTTGATGGAAACCGTTTTGCCGCCTGTGTTGGGACCGGTTATGATGATCGCCCGGTACTCTTTCCCCAACTCGACGTCAATCGGCACTACCTGCTCGTCCGCAATCAGCGGGTGACGCGCCTTTTTCAAGCGAATCACGCCTTGGTCGTTTAGTCGCGGAATCGTCGCTTTCAGACTGCTGCCGAACTCGGCCTTGGCGAAGGCGAAGTCCAGTTCGGCCAGCATTTCTACATTCACGGTAAGCGGATCAACCGCTTCCGCCACTTTCTCGGTCAGACGGAGCAGAATCCGCTCCACTTCCCTTTCTTCTTTCAGACGTGCTTCGCGCAATGTATTGTTCATGGAGACAACTGCCTCCGGTTCGATAAACAGGGTGGCGCCAGAGGCGGATTGATCGTGGACAATGCCGCCAAACACATGGCGATACTCCTGCTTGACCGGGATGACATAGCGATCTCCACGTATGGTGATGATTGTTTCCATCAACATTTTCTGGTATGAAGCGGAGCGGAGTATCGTTTCCAACCGTTCGCGAATCCGCGACTCCAGCACGCGAATCTCCTGACGGACCCGGCGCAGTTCGGCACTGGCACTGTCCACGACCTCTCCATGTTCGTCAATGCACTTCCTGATCTCTTCTTCCAGTTCACGCAGGCCGTCAATCTGCTGGGCAAACGAGGCCAGCATGCTCAGCTGACATTCTTCCGCTGCCTGCAGCAGAAAGGTTTTCAGACGTCTGCCAGCGTATACCGTACTGGCTACGTCCAACAACTCGGCTGGTGAAAGCACGGACCTCAACCTTGCCCGCTGAAGCGGTTGACGGATGTCGCGAATCCCGCCCAGCGGCACGCTTCCTTTCATCCTCAGCACAGCTGCGGCTTCTTCCGTCGACCGCTGGGCTTGAAGAACTTCCTCCATCGTCGTATACGGGACCAGCCTGCTCGCCCGCTCCTTGCCCAACGTCGAGCTTGCTTTCTCCACCAAACGCGAGATAACTTTATCGTATTCCAACGTATTAAGCACCCGCTGATCCACGAAGGCCCTCCTCCAAACATTCATTGTTTCATTATACCACGACAGCCCCGGCTCTGCTAAGAAGCCGGGAATATGGTCCTGGCCCGGTTGTGGGTCCATTTATTTTGAATCTCTGTTACATAGTTTGCCCGTGTCCTGCTCATAATGAAGATGAATCCAGTTGAATGGAGGAATTGGCATGACCATCTTGCGTCACGTGATTCGCTTTATCGTCGCCGCGCTTGTCTTAATGTTTATTGGCTTTCTGGTACCCGGTTTCAGCATCAGCGGCTTTTGGACCGCTCTGTTTGCAGCAGTTGTGATTGCTGCCATCGGTTGGGGAATCGAAGCACTTTTTGGAAACCGCATTTCCCCCTATAACCGGGGCATCATCGGCTTTTTGGTCAGCGTAGCCGTTATCTATTTTACCCAGTTTTTGGTCGCCGGGTTTCGCGTCACGATCCTGGGCGCACTTATAGCGGCACTTTTGATTGGCGTCGTCGACCTGTTCATCCCGATCAAGTCGCGGCTGAACCTTGGCGACGGCAACGACGGCCAAAGGCAAAAGACCTAGTGCAGCGATTATTGGCGCCGAACTGCTTTTTCCAGACAACAAAAGGGGGATTGGCTGTCCCCCTTTTCTACGTTAGCAGGACGGGGCCGTCAGCCGGTGAATCAAGCCCGCCAGATAGCCTGCCCCAAATCCGTTGTCGATGTTGACAACGGCTACACCGTTGGCACAGGAGTTGAGCATCGTCAGTAAAGCGGACAAGCCGCCGAAGGAAGCTCCGTAGCCAACGCTGGTCGGTACGGCGATCACCGGTTTGTCTACCAGCCCGGCAACGACACTGGCCAGCGCTCCTTCCATCCCGGCTGCACAGACTATCGCCACTGCATTCCTGATTTCGTCCAGCCGCTGGAACAGGCGGTGAATACCGGCCACACCGACATCGGCAATCAGCCGCACCTCGCTTCCGAAACAACGTGCCGTCCAGACGGCTTCCTGCGCCACCGGCAGGTCGGAGGTGCCAGCGGCGACGACAGCCACGTAGCCGGGCCGGGTCGGCACGAGGGGCGATCGGCTCCACACGGCAACTCTGGCCAGCGCATCGTAGGTAACCTGCGGAAAGGAGCGCAGCAGCTGCTCGGCCTGTTCGGCGGAGACACGCGTGGCCAGGACGATTTCCTGTGTTTCTGCCAGCTTACGAAAAATCCCCAACAACTGGTCGCTTGTTTTCCCCTCGGCGAAGATGACCTCGGGGAACCCGGTCCGCTCCTTCCGCGCCAGGTCAAGTTGGGCGTAGCCGAGATCACCAACTGAGGTCAGGCGCTCTTTGGCCTCTGCCACGCTTAACCGTCCATCCCGCACTGCGTTTAGAATCTGATCCAGATCAACCATGCTGGGCTTTCACATCCACACTGAGCACCGCATTCATACTGCCCGTTTGGTAGCCGCCCAAATCGAGAGTGACGTAGTGAAAGCCGATTTCCTTCAGCTTGGCCCAAATCTCCTGATGGTGCTGCAGCAGTTTGGCGAAGTCGGCGGGCATCACCTCAATCCGTGCAATCTCATCGTGATGCCGTACCCTCACCTGATGAAAGCCGAGACTAAGTAGAAATCCTTCGGCCCGGTCAATCTGATCAATCTTCTCCAGCGTGATCTTCGAGCCATAGGGAATCCGTGAAGACAAACAGGCAAATGATGGCTTGTTCCAGGTGGGCAGCCCCATTTCCTTGGATAACTGCCGCAGTTCTTCCTTATAGAAACCGGCTTCCTGCAGCGGGCTGCGTACGCCGCGCCGAGCGGCTGCAATCCGCCCAGGCCGGTAATCGCCAAGGTCGTCCATGTTGGCCCCGTCGCAGATGACAGCATTCCATTCGTTCTGTTCCGCCAACCGCCCCAGGTGTTCGTACAAGCCATCTTTGCAGTAAAAGCAGCGATTGGTCGGGTTTGCGACAAAGTTGGGATTTTCCATCTCGCGGATTTCCGTCGTCACAAACCGAGCGCCAAGGCGGGCAGCCAACTGTTTTGCCGCTTCAAATTCCCTGGTTGGAAAGGTCTCTGATGCAGCCGTGACGGCAATCGCCTGATCCCCCAATTCCTGGACAGCGCGAGCCAACAGAAACGTGCTGTCCACTCCGCCCGAAAAAGCAACCAGAACCGTACCCATCTCACGCAGAAGCTGCCCCAGTCTCTCGTCTTTTTCGCGAATGGTCATCCGTTTGGCCGCTTCCATCAGTTCTTCCTTACTCCGTGTGCTCATCTGTCGAACCCTCCTGCTCCGTGTCTCGATCGCTCTGCTGCCGCACCTGTTCGTCTTGTCACATCCCTTATTATACTCTTCCCCTGTGGGGAACGCACCTCTGGAGGAAGCATCGCGGCACATCGGTATACGCAACAAAAAAGGGGCACGTTGCCCCTTTTTTCCGATTTCTCAACCTCTGCTGTTCACCTGCCGACGTGCATCTTCCTCCAGAATGCGCAGCAGTTCTTCGTATTCTTTTCGCAAGCGGAAATACTCATCCGAAATGTTGACGGCTGCCAAAACAGCGATTTTTGTCGTGTCTAGACGACTGTTGCCCCGGCTGATTTCGTTCATCTTGTCGTCGACGTATCCAGCGACCATGCGCATGTGATTGACGCTAGCCTTCCCAGTGAGTCGGTACTGCTGTCCAAAAATATCCACGGTCAAGCGATTTTTCCCGTCATCTTGCACAAAGGCCTCCTCCTTGATACGCGCCGTACAAGTAGTGTATCGCACTGCATGGTTGATCCACACTAACTGTTCGGACAAAGATGACACAAACTCTTGATGTGATTTTACTGAAACTGACAACCTTCGTCAAGATTTACCCGCTGCCATCCTTATCCGCGCAGCTCCGCTCCCACCTCGTCGGCCAGCGTTTGGACCACCCGGCTGACGCTCTCCTGCACCTCTTCATCCAAAAGTGTCCGCTCAGGATGGCGATAGACGAGGGAGAACGCCACGCTTTTTTTATCGGCGGCCACGTGTTCGCCCGTGTAGACGTCAAACAGCGCTACCGACTCCAGCCAATCTCCTGCTGCCTGCCTGATCAGTGCGGACAAGCGCTCCGCCGGTACGGTTCGATCGACGACAAAGGCCAGATCGCGGCTGATGGCCGGAAACTTGGGCAGCATGCGGTAGAGCCCCAGGTCTAAAGCATGGGCAAACAGCTTGTGTGTATCGAACTGGAAGACGAACGTTTCATCCAGATCGTACACCTTTTCGGTGGCAGGATGAAGCTGTCCGAGATAGCCCAGCACCTCGCCATCAGCCAAGATGTCAGCCGTGCGTCCGGGATGCATGCCGCTGCGCTCCGCCGTCGGCCGGAAGCTGACATCGCGGACACCAAGGCGGGCAAGGAGCGACTCCACAATGCCTTTAACAAGATAAAAATCGGCCGGCTGCTTGGCAGCGTTCCAGTGCTGAGACTGCCACTGTCCGGCAACGACACCCGCCAGGTACAGCCGTTCCTCCGGCAGCGCTGTCGGACTGCTTTCTTCGCTGAGAAAGACACGGCCCAGTTCAAAAAGGGCCAGATCGTGGTTCTGCCGGTTTTTGTTGTACTGGGCTACCTGCAGTAGTCCCGGCAGCAGGCTCATGCGCAGGACGCTGTGCTCCTCACTCATCGGCATCGCCAGCCGCAGGCCGTGGTACTTTTGGTGATCGTGCAGTCCGGCTACGTCGTGCAGACGCTCGGGATGAAGGAGAGAGTAGGAAATGGCTTCGGACAAACCCAGCCCGATCAGGTGGTGACGCACAATTCGGCGAAGCGACTGCTCCCGATTCAGCTTGCCCTGTGTGGTTTCACCATGCATCAGAGTCGTTGGAATGTTGTCGTAGCCGTGCAGACGAGCCACTTCCTCGATCAAGTCTTCCGGCAGGGTGATGTCGCTGCGACGAGTCGGGATCGTTACGTGCCAGGTTCCGTCGGCATAGGTGAAGGGAAACTGGAGTCGTCTGAAAATAGCAGACACGTCCTCCGCTGGCAGCGCCATCCCCAGATGCCCGTTCAGCTTGTCCAGCGTAAGCGATACCTCAACCGGTTCGCGCTGCTGGATTGCTTCACCCGCAACCCCTTTGGATACCGTCGCTTTCGCCAATTGTTGAATCAACTGGGCAGCGCGATCGGCGGCGGGTGCGACACGCTGGGGATCAACGCCTTTTTCCCAACGGACACATCCCTCTGTCCGCATCTCCAGCCGCCGTGCCGAACGGCGTATCGACTGCGGTGTAAAGTAAGCCGATTCGAGAATGATCTCGCTGGTGTCCTCCGTGATTTCCGAGTTGGCTCCCCCCATGATACCAGCGATGGCCAGCCCTTTTTGCGGATCAGCGATCACCAGGGTTTGCTCGTCCAATGCGCGTTCCTGATCGTCCAGTGTAACCAGTTTTTCACCCGGCTGGGCCAGACGAACCCGTATCTTCCGCTCATGCACTTTCTCCGCGTCAAAGGCATGCAGCGGTTGACCGTACTCCAGCATGACGTAGTTGGTGATGTCGACCACGTTGTTGATCGGCCGAACGCCTGCCGCCATCAGCCGGTTCTTCAGCCATTGCGGCGACGACCCGATGGAGACATTGGTAAAATGGCGTCCGTGGTACTGGTAGCAGTGATCAACAGCCTCAATCTGAACCGTGACGGGATTCTCCCCGCCATCCTCGACCACTTCCACCTGCGGCCACTTCACCTCGCGGCCGAGTATCGCCGCCACTTCATAGGCGACACCAAGCATGCTCAAGCAGTCTGAGCGATTCGGGGTGAGCCCCAATTCCAGCACGTAATCGTCCAGGCCAAGGAACGTGACGGCATCAGCTCCCACTGGTGCGTCTTCCGGCAGTACCATGATGCCTTCCTGTTGATCCTTGGCCAGCAGTTTGTCGTTTAACCCCAGCTCTTTTGCCGAGCAAATCATGCCCTGCGACTCCACCCCGCGCAATTTGGAGCGCTTGATTTTGATTCCTCCCGGCAGTTTGGCTCCCGGCAGCGCAACCGGCACCTTCTGGCCGGCCGCTACGTTTTTGGCCCCACAGACAATCTGCAAGTCTTCGCCCTGGCCGACATCGACCAGACAAACACTCAACCGGTCAGCATCGGGGTGTTGGTTCCGCTCCTTGACGTAGCCCACAACCACGTTGGATACCCCGGCGTTGCGCGGCTCTACCGCTTCCACTTCAATCCCGCTCCTGGTCATCAGATCGGCCAGATCCTGCGGGCTGATTCCAGTCAGATCGACGTATTCAGACAGCCACTGATACGAAACCCTCATTTCTCGTCTCCTCCCTACACTCGGTTGAACTGTCGCAAGAATCGCACGTCATTGGTATAAAAGTGACGGATGTCTTCGATGCCGTACTTGAGCATGGCGATGCGCTCCACGCCCATGCCAAAGGCAAAGCCGCTTACCTCTTTCGGATCGTAGCCGCCCATCTCCAGCACCCGCGGGTGGACCATCCCGGCACCCAGGATTTCGATCCACCCCGTCTGCTTGCATGTGCGGCATCCCTTGCCGCCGCAAAAGATGCATTGAATGTCCACTTCCACACTCGGTTCGGTGAAGGGGAAGAAACTGGGCCGGAGCCGGATTTGCTGGTTTTCACCAAACATCTGCCGTGCAAACGTAAGCAGCGTGCCTTTTAGGTCGCTCATCCGGACCCCTTTGTCCACAACCAGTCCCTCGATCTGCATAAATTGATGGGAGTGTGTGGCGTCATCGTCATCGCGCCGGTACACTTTGCCCGGACAGATGATTTTGATCGGTGTCTTTCCTCCCTTGTCCAGCATGGTACGCGCCTGGACCGGAGAGGTTTGGGTGCGCAGCAGGATTTCTTCGGTAATGTAAAAAGAGTCCTGCATGTCGCGCGCCGGATGGTTTTTGGGCAGATTGAGCATTTCAAAGTTGAACAGGTCCGTCTCTACCTCCGGCCCTTCCGCCACCTCAAAGCCCAAACCGATGAAAATGTCTTCCGTCTGTTCGATGATTCGCGCCAGCGGATGCATCGTCCCCGCCGGCAGCGGACGTCCCGGCAGTGTGACGTCCAGCGCTTCAGAGGCCAATCTGGCTTCCAGGGCAGCCTGCTCCAGCGAAGCCTGCTTATCGGCGATGGCGCTCTCCAGTGCAGAACGCACTTCGTTGACAAGCTGGCCGACTACGGGCCGCTCCTCTGCGGACAAGCTGCCCATTCCGCGCAAAATCTCGGTCAACTCTCCTTTCTTGCCCAGGTACTTGACCCTTAATTCCTGCAATTGCTGCATGTCCGTCACTTCACTCAGCCGCGACAGGGCGGCCTGCTTCAATTGTTGAAGACGTTCTTGCACACTCAATCGCTCCTTTGCCATGGAAAAAATAAAAAGGCCCGCCCCAAAGGGACGAGCCACTGCTCGCGGTACCACCCAATTTAGACAGCCTCAGGCTGTCTCCCTCTCATCATCGCTAACGGGATGACCCGGACACCTCCTACTTCGCCGTGAAAAGTGGTTTCAGAGGGCGGCTCTGGAGGGAATTCCATAGATGTAGCACTGGAAATGCTCTCAGTCTGCGGCATTTCCTCCCTGAAAGGCTACGCTTCCATGTACTGGACTCCTTCATCGCCTTGTCGTTATTCAACCATGTCGATAATCCCGAAATCTCGTCAAATATTATACTGTAATCCGCCTCGCCTTGCAAATCCCCGCCTGGCTCACTCACCCGGACACCAAGGAGGATGACAGCATGAACAAATTCGATTTCTTGTACGACAAATCGATCATCTGTTTGAATTGTGAACATACCTTTGTCACAAAGAAAGTTCGGCAGGGCACCCAGGCAGTTGCCAGCCGCGATGCCGACTTTTGTACCTACTACAAGGAACAGGCGGGCAATCCGGTGCTGTACACGGTATGCGTATGCCCCCGGTGCGGATTCTCCTTCACGGAACAGTTCTCGTCGCCGCTTTCCGCTCAGGCCCGAAAGCACGTGCAAGTGAAGATCACCGCCAAATGGACGGCAAAAGAGTTTGGATCCGTACGCTCCCTCAGGACCGCAATCGCCGCATACAAACTGGCCATATACGCTTCCCAGCTGACCGATCAGCCTTACAGCGTGAAGGCGGGGCTTTGTTTGCGTCTCGGCTGGTTGTACCGTTACCTGAAAGACAACGCGGAAGAGCTCCGCTTTCTGCGGCTGGCGGTCGAACAGTACGAACAATCCTACGTCCACTCTGACTACCGGGTAGGCGATAAGGAGATGTCGGAAGTTCGCCTGCTCTATCTGATTGGTGAGCTGAACAGGAGAATCGGCGAGTTTGATCAGGCGATTCGTTACTTTTCCAAAGCCATTTCCCTAAAAGGGCAAACCATCGAAACGGGCATCATCCAAATGGCGCACGAACAGTGGTCGCTGGCCCGCGAAACCTACGCACAGCAGCAGAAACAGCGGGTCGGTTCCTGAAGAGGTCAATCGCCATGTCCTGTCTGCCCAGACCAGCCACGGGAGGTTCCCCGCTAAGCCTGTCCCTTGCGCTGACGTCTGGCTTCGTACAGCACGATGCCCGCCGCCACCGCCGCGTTGAGTGACTCCGCCTGTCCGTACAGCGGGATATGGACGCGCTCGGTGGCCCGGCTCAGCAGCTCAGGTGATACTCCCCTGCCTTCATTGCCGATGACGATGGCCAGTTTACCCCCATACAACGGTGCATCGTACGGCTGACTGCTGCCATCCAGCGATGTGACCAGCAGTTTACCCCCGGCTTGTGCGGTTTGATCCATGATCGCAGCGAGATCACCGGTGAACACAGCCAGCCGAAAGAGGGCTCCCATTGTCCCCCTGACCACTTTTCCGTTGTAAAGATCGACGCTTCCGCCGCCGATGACAACCGCGTCTACACCGGCTGCCTCAGCCGTTCGAAGAATCGTGCCCAGGTTGCCGGGGTCCTGGATCTCGTCGAGAAAGAGCATTAGCAGATCCCGGTCTCTGTGATTCGGCCACCACGCCTGCCAATCCTGCTGCACCTGTTTTACTTCTGCCAGTATTCCCTGCGGCGTCTTGGTTTCCGACAGCTTCCCGGCCACCGCTTGCGACACCGCCAGCAGGTTCACGTCCGGCCGGCGTTCCAACAGTGGGGCCACCTCAGCGGGAATCCCCCGCTCCACATCGTAGATGACCGTAATCACCTCGGCAGTTGAGCCAAGCGCCTCCTGAACCAGATGGACTCCTTCCACCAGAAAACGGCCCGACTCCGTCCTCCCTTTGCGGCTCAACAGCTTGGCCAACCGCTTGACCTCTTGATTGTGAACAGACTGAATCACGCTCCGCCTCATGGGTCAGGCATGCTCCTCAAACTGTTTCAAGTCGCGGTTGTGACCGATCACGACCAGCACGTCATGCTGCTGAATCACTTCATCCGGGCGGGGCGAGATGTTAAACTGTTCGCCGCTCTTGATGGCGATCACGTTGACGCCGTAGCGGGCCCGCACATCCAGCTGGCGGAGCGTTTTGCCGACCATCCCCGGCGAGACGACCACTTCGGCGACACTGTAGTCTTCGGCCAGTTCGATGAAGTCAAGCACGTTGGCGGATATCAGGTTGTGGGCGACGCGAATGCCCATGTCGCGCTCAGGGAACACCACGCGGTCCGCTCCCACCTTGTACAGCACCTGGCCGTGCCGTTCGTTTTGCGCCTTGGCCACGATTTTTTTCACGCCCATCTCCTTGAGGATCAGCGTCGTCAGGATACTGGCCTGGATGTCAGCACCAATGGCTACGACGACCACGTCAAAGTTGCGGATGCCGATTTCCTTGAGCGCCATCTCGTCCGTTGAATCGGCGGCGACGGCATGGGTGACGTACTGGATGTTTTCATTGATCTTCTCCTCATCCTCGTCGATCCCCATCACTTCGTAATCCATCTCGTACAAAGTGCGGGCCACACTGGAACCAAATCGGCCCATGCCGATAACTGCAAACTGTTTCGACATGTCTCTCTTCTCCTTTTTCGTCGATCCATCACACGGCTCGGCTCCATGGTCGGACAAACCGGCCGGCACGATAATCAATTCCATCAGAACGTTACTAGGCATTATACCACACAGACCCAACTGCCACCAAAACGTATCGGCTGTCCGGCTCTAACAAATACTATGCCAAGTGACGAAGCATTTTTCAGGAAAGGAGCTGCCAAACGTGGACATCAACCAGTTGAATCTGCGCCAGGCAATCATGTACAAAATGCAGGGGTCCGACGCATCGGCGGTCCATGAAACCATTTCGGACGCGATCCATACCGGCCAGGAAAAGACACTGCCCGGACTGGGCGTGCTGTTTGAAGTGTTGTGGAAAAACAGCGACCCCTCCCAGCAGCAGCAGATGGCCCAAACCATCGCCGCCAACCTGCCCAATCAGGTCGGCGCCCCGGTTTAGCGGGCACAAGCAAACGAGCGGCACTCTCCCCGGGTGCCGCTGTTGTCATGTTCAGGGTACTTCCATGCCAAACCTGCGAATCCGGATGTCGTAGGTGACGCGAATGGGAAAGTCGGAGAAAACCTGCTGCCAGTCGTGTTTTCGCCAGTAATCCCAGTGATTGGCTTTTTCCCATAATCCCAGCTTGAGGATGTCGCTTCGGTACTCTTTTTGCAGCTTCCCTATCAGCTTTTGCGCCCGCTTCTCCATTTCCTGCCTGATGATCTTCTGGTACGCTTCCACGTTCTGCTTTTCCATAAAATCCGGTTCCGTCGTGATTTCGATCAGATCGCCCTGCAATACGCAGGTGTAGTGGGCCATGTGTCCACCGTTGTGCTTCACCTCGATCTGCGTTTCTGCAAAATGGGGACGAAAGGTGAGATATTCCCCCTTTTTACCGGGGAGCGGGACGACGATATCGCCGCCGCGCTGGTTATCGCGAAGCTGCATTAACACCCAGGAGAGCTTGTCGTCAAGCGCTCCAACCATCCGGTCCTCGCGAAACACGGCAATCCCTTTCCAGCTTACATCTACCCGGCTCGCTTCCACGTAGTTCATGAACGGCTGTATCCCCTTACTGGATGTCTGGATGTAGAAATCACCAAGCGTCTGATCCGGAATGCTGCCTGATTTGGCCCCGCTCTCAATCAGGTCCATGATGTACACGACCGGGATTTGTGCTAGTTTGGGGTTGGTCATAAGGAGGGTTTGCGCCTCCCCCTTGACCACGACCGGCCAGAGCAGCCGGCGCATCGTCGGATCGCGGCGATAGGCGTCAAAGAGCGGTTTTGTCCCCCTTCGCGCGACCTCCTCGCTGATCGCCAGAATCCGTGTATGCCCCAGAAAGACACGCTGATTCAAACGCTTTTGCAGGTTGTTCATCGCATCGAGAACCGTTCTGCCTGTCGTCGTCATCACTCTGACCGCATCACCGCTGCTGCCCCCACCCTGTCCGCCGCTGCCGGCGATTTTGATCGGAATCGGGATCTGGGCCGTGATTTTGTACATCTCTTTTTTCCCTTCCAATCGATCAATGCCGACTGCCAAAACGAAAGTCCTCTCTTCCAGCTCCCGCCGATCCCAACAGCCGGTCATCATCGCCAAACAAACGATCATGAACAGCAGCACCGCCTTTTTGCACCATCCCCTAGTCATCCTGCTCACCTGCTTGGCGATGGAGCTTGCGGCCGCGGAGCAAGGAGAGAAACAGGTAAAAAATCGGATAGAACCCAAAGAATACAGCACCCGCATAACCAATAATACTGTTGAAACGGGACAGTTCGAGCAGATTTTGCGGTTGAAGCGCCAGCCAAAACAACGGGATCAGCAGCAGAACAGACGAAATACGCTGAAAGACAATCCCCTTTCCCAGCAGTTGGCGCAGTCCGTAGATAAAGGCGTAGTAAACATTTCCGATCGTCGTAAATACCGCGACGACCCAAACAGCCAAAAAGGCAGACTCCAGCCGCTCCAGAATCAATCCCGGCACCTGCGTGGTTTTTACCAATTCCAGCGTCGGCCACATCAAGAGCTGCAGTTCATCAATGTCAAACACGGCAATGCCGGCAATGACGATCAGCGTGTAGACCAGCATGGCAATGCCAAGGCCGGCCACGCTGGCTGTCCCCTTTCCCGCTCCCCCCTGGGCAAAGGCAAAGAAGATAAACATGACCTCATACCCCTCAAACGAGAACGTCGTTTCCATGACCCCATTGAACAGGTCTTTCCAGGAAAATGTAAATATTGGGAGCAGATTGTTCCACTCCGCTTTCTGAAACGAAGCTACCGCCAGCAGGAGAAGCGGCAGGATAATAAGCGGAAACAACAATTCGTTGATCCGCGCCACCACCTGTGGATCATGCTGACAGAGCACCGCTGCCAGCAAAAACATGGCGATGATTGTCGCTTCCAGCGGTGTCTCCATCAAGACGGCGGTAACCACCACTTCCCCGAATAGACGGGAGGCAAAGGCTGCTATGATGTACAGATAAGCAAGATAGCAGAGTACGAGTGGAAAACTGATCACCTTGCCCAACCATTTCAGGCTGGATGAACCCAGCACCAGCGGGCTGTACTCCACCAGTGAACGGCCGGGAAACAGGCGGCTCAGCCGCGCCATCAGCCAGCAGCTCCCCATCGAAATCAAGCCGCCTGCTATGGTGGAGATCCATCCGGCCTCACCCAATGCAATCGATGCACTCCGCGGCAAGGTGAGCACGCCGACGCCAATCAGCGTGCTGGTGATAATTGTCGTCAACTGCCAGGTGGAATACGCGTTACCCGAAGGGCGGAATCCTTTGTTCACGGACGCTGCCCTCCCTCGATTCTCGTCTTGTCCGATGGATCGTAAATGGATGGCCGATTGCGCATCTTCACCAGCGGCAGGCGGACGAACAAATCACGCATATCCCTGATCTTGATGGGTGAGATAGGGGACATGTAGGGGACCCCGAACGACTTGAGCGCAGCGAGGTGTATCAGAATCAGGATCAAAAACAGCATGATCCCGTACAAGCCGAAGATGCCGGCCATCAACATCATCGGAAAGCGCAGCATCCTGAGCGAGATGGCCGTACTGTAACTGGGCGAGGCAAAAGAGCCAATCGTCGTCAGGGAAACGATGATGACCATGACCGGACTGACCAGCCCGGCCGTCACCGCTGCTTCCCCGACGACCAGGGCCCCCACGATCCCGATCGTTGGCCCGATCGGGCCGGGCAGCCGTACGCTCGCCTCGCGCAGAATTTCAATGGCCACCTCCATGATCAAGGCCTCCACGATCGAAGGAAAGGGCACGGTGGAGCGGCCAGCCGTCATGGCAATGACCAGCCGCGACGGGATCATCTCCGGATGAAACGAGCTAAAAGCGATATAGAGCGAGGGCAGCAGCAGGGAGATGAACATGCTGATCAGCCGGATCAAGCGAATAAACACACTGATGTAAAACCGTTCGTAATAATCCTCGGGACTTTGATAAAACTGGGCGAACACAGCGGGTGCGATCAGCGCAAACGGGGTTCCCTCCACCAGAATGGCCACTTTCCCTTCCAGCAGATTGGCTGCCACCTTGTCCGGCCGCTCCGTGTTTTGAAGCTGGGGAAACGGAGACCAGTGGTTATCTTCAATAAACTGTTCAAGATAGCCGCTCTCCAGGACGCCGTCAATTCTGATTGCCTGAAGCCGTCGCATCACTTCGTTCAATATCTCCGGATCGACCACGCCGTCCAGATACAGGACGTTGACACCTGTCTGTGTCCGTTCCCCAATCAACAGATGGCGAACGCGCAGGTTGGGGTCGCGCAGCCGGAACCGAACCAGGGCGGTGTTGACGCTGAGTGTCTCCGTAAATCCGTCGCGCGGCCCTCGCACAACCGACTCCACTCGCGGTTCTTCCACCCCCCGCCGCTCCCAGCCGGGCGTGCTGGCAACATACGCCTCCGCTTTGCCGTCCACCAACAGAATCGTATTGCCGGAGAGAATACTCCGGATAACCTGGCGCAATGTGCGGGACATTTCCAGTTCGTGAATGGCTGGCTGTTCGCTTTCGTTTATGGTCGTGGTCAAATATTTGACGATAAACTCGCTGATCGCTTCCTTCTCTACCATCCCGTTAAGGTGGAGAACGGCAGCACTTGTCCCCCTCTCTGGCAAGGGGAGTGTGCGAACGACGAGATCATCGGTAGAACCGAGTTGGTGACTGATCGTGTCAAGATTCTCGCTGAGATTCGTGGAAAGAGGGGAGTCGGGTACGGATTCCATCGTCTGGTGAAAGTGATTGGTGTAGAATTTTTGCCGTTTTGCGTTTTTCTTCTGTTTCCATTGATCGAGGTAACTCATGGACAGCCCCCGTTTGCAACCATGTCTGTACTGGCTAGTTTGCCCATTTGAAGAAAAACGATGTTCCGGCACAAAAAAGTACACGTCATCTGTTTTTGTGGACAAATCGTATCCGCTAAAAACAGGTGACGTGTACCAGATTGAATCCGAATCAAAAGCCAGGCAGACACTTCCCAAGCGGAGATCCCCGATGCCTGCTCAATCTCTGCCAAACAACCAGAATAATAATGACAAATGAATCAGGATGGAGCAGAACACGACCGCCCAAAAAGAGAGATGTCTGGTCTTGTGCCGCACAACAAGCATGGCTGCCCCTACCCCGATCGCTCCACCCAGGACAGCCAGACAGAAAAGACTGTATTCGGGAATGCGAAACCGGGAGCGTCGTGCAGACCATTTGTCTTTTACCATCAGCCCAAAGGCGTAGCCATTTATCAGCAGCCCACCGGCAGCAAACGCGATGGGCTCTCGGCAGTACCACGAAAGCAGCACCAAAAGCCAGCTTAGGAAAAGCACTCCGTTCCTGAACCGGCGGTGACTGACGAGCCTTTTGTGTACATGCACGGCCGCTAATCCCTCTCCGGATGATAGGAGCGGTTGGCGATGACCAGCCGGCGAACGAGGAATCCGCCCACTGCCAGTACCGCCATGAGCCCCAATGCATAATAGCCGTACCGGCGCGACACCTCGATGATCACATCCATGTTTTGTCCAAACAGGAAGCCGACCATGTAAAAGGCAAACGTCCAAACCAAACCGGTCGAGTAGGAAAACAGCGCGTAGCGGCGAAACTTCATCCCGCCGATGGCCACAATGTAGGGAACGATGTGGCGAACCACCGGAAACAGATAGCTGAGGCAGAGCGCATACGGGCCGTACTTCTCGATCAGGGCAGTGGCGCGGGAGATGGAACGAGCTATCTTCTTTTTCCTTGACAACCAGCGGAGAATTGGCTTGCCGAACCATCTCCCCAACAAGTAGCCAACCGTCAGTCCGGACACAACGCCCAAATAATCAAACAAAAAGGCATAAAACGGATCGAGGTAACCAAGCGAGGCGACAAACCCGCCAGTCGCCACCACCAATTCGTCAGGAATCGGCAGGCCGACGATTCCCAGCCACAGCAAAAAAAACAAAGCGAGGTATCCGTATTGTTCAATAAAGTGCAAAAGAGAAGCAATGCTGATTTCCATCGCGGGATTCTCCTAACTGAAGGACGGGCAGGCAAAGCGGTCCACCGGCGGCACCAGCCCTGCCTTGGACTCACCTGCCGTCCCCGTTCTCTGGCGATCTGTCTGTACGCCCCCTGGCAGGGCCAATGTTTCGCCTACTGCGGCAGCGGCCCACAACACAATTACTCAGGTATACGTACAAAGCGCAATAAAGGTTACGTCTTACCCAATCATGATTTTTCCCTGCGGGTAGCGGAAATACTCTTTCCGCTTCCGCTGGGCCAACGCGAAAGCAATCGTCAGCGGGCCAACCCGGCCTGCAAACATCGTCACAATGAGCATCATCCGCCCCCAAGGCGTCAGCTCCGGCGTCAGCCCCAACGACAGCCCCACCGTCGAGGTAGCCGACGTGGCTTCAAACAGGATCATCAGAAAGTCTTTTTGTCCTTCCGTAATTGTCAAAACCATGGTGGTAACGGCAAGCAGAAACAAGCTGCTGACAATCACCGTAAGCGATTTGGCCACCATATGCGGCATGATGCGCTGGCGGAAAAAGACAACATCTTCCCTGCCCTTCACCTGTGACCACACTGCCCCCATCAAAGTGGCAAACGTGGTCGTCTTGATACCGCCGCCGGTGGAACCGGGAGAAGCCCCGATAAACATCAAGAACATGATGAAAAAAATCGTGGAGTGGTGCATATCGGCGATGTTAAGCGTATTGGAGCCTGCCGTCCGCGGTGTCACCGACTGATACAACGACGCCAGCAGCTTCCCCGACATCGACAGCGGCTGCAGAGTCTTGGGATTGTGGTACTCCAGCAAAAAGATGACAACGGTGCCAAGCGCAAGCAAGCTGGCCGTCGTCGTCAGCACCACCTTGGTGTGCATCGACAAGCGGCGGCGAAAGCGGTAATCGTACAGTTCGGCCATGACAATAAATCCCAATCCGCCCGATACGATCAGCAAATACAACACGATGTTGATAAGGGGATCATCCACGTATGCCGTAAAGCTGCGAAACTCACCCATCAGGTCAAACCCGGCATTGTTGAAGTTGGATATGGAATGGAACAAGCCGTAATAGATCGCCTGTGCCAGCGGCATGTCGTACGAGAAACGGACAGCCAGCAGCAGTCCGCCAGCCAGCTCGATAATGGCCGTGAAGACAATCAGCAGCTTGACCAATCGCACTACGCCTTCGATGGAAACCTGATTAAGCGATTCCTGCAGGAGCAGACGTTCCTTCAGCGACACCCGCTTCCCGATGACCAGGGCGTACAGCGTGGCGAAGGTCATGAAGCCCAGCCCGCCCACCTGGATCAGGCTGAGGATCACCAGTTGACCAAACAGACTAAACGTGGTGCCGGTATCGACCACCACCAATCCGGTTACACAGGTGGCCGAGGTGGCGGTAAAGAAAGCGTCCAACCAGGCGAGCCCTTGTCCATCTTGAGTGGCGATGGGCAGGCGGAGCAGTACGGCGCCAATGACGATGATGACCGCAAACCCGATGACCAGAACCTGGGGTGGGTTAAACGTAAAGCCAATTTTTTCGCGATATGGTTTCATAACCGCCCCTACCCGACTGTTTTTATGCACAACCCCATGGTAAACAAAATGAAACCGTCATACAAGGTTATCATCACTAATCATAGAAAAAACGCGATCAGCCAAAGCTATTACAAAATGACTCTCATCCATATTTTGAAAAAAAGAAAGAAAAACCATCCTTTTTGATTAATATCTTTTTATAAATAAAAATACTTGTTTATAAAGGGGGCAGTCCAATGAAGAAAAAACCTTTTCTGCCTACGCTGACAGCAGTCGCCCTGACGCTTGGCACAAACGTCATCCCGGTTGTGCCGCTGTCACCGCATGCTGTCGCTTTTGCGGAACAGCAGCCGCCAGCGTACAAGAACCGCACCGAGATTCCCGACATGTACAAGTGGAAGCTGGAACACATCTATCCCGACAGAGCGGCTTGGGAAGCCGATGTAAAAAAGGTGGAGCAGCTTGCCGGCGAATTCGTCAAGCATCAGGGCAAACTGGGTACCTCCCAGGCCAATCTGCTTGAAGCGCTGGAGGATTACAGCACATTAAGCCGTCTGCACGACAAAGCGTATGTTTACGCCAACATGGCCATGGATGTCAATATGGCCAATCCCGAACTGCAAGAACTGGCAGATCGCGCTGAAAAGATGAGTACGCTGGTCCGCGAAAAAACGTCCTGGCTGGTGCCGGAAATCGTTGCTGTGCCGGATGCCAGGATGAAACAGTTCCTGGCCTCCGAAGAACTGACCGCATACAAGACATTTCTGGAAGATGCGCTGCGGGCAAAACCGCACAGCCTGACGATCGAAATGGAAGAACTGCTGGCCAAGTCGACACCGGTCGGCGGGGCGGGGGAAAACATTTACGGCATGCTGGCCAAGGACGTCACCTTCCCCAAGATCAAGGATGAGAACGGCAAAGAGGTACAGCTCACCCGTGCCAACTTCATCTCCTACATGGACAGCAAAGACCGCTCTGTGCGCAAAGCGGCCTTTGAAGCCTACTACCACACACTGGCCAGGTTTCAGGACACCTTTGCCCAGACGCTGGCCGCCGAAGTGAAGGCGAACAACTTCTACGCGGGAGCAAGAAAGTATGACTCCGCCCTGGAAGCCAGCCTTCACCCCAACCACGTTCCAACAGAGGTCTACGATCAGTTGATCGAAACCGTCAATGCCAATCTGCCTCTGCTGCACCGTTACATGGAACTGAAGAAGAAAATGCTGGGCGTGGATGAACTGCACATGTACGACATCTACACGCCGGTTGTTTCCTCTGACGACCGCTACATTCCTTATGAGGAGGCAAAGCAGATTGTACTGGAAGGGCTGAGCCCGCTTGGTGAAGAGTACGTCAACAAGCTGGCTGAAGGCTTTGCCGGCGGCTGGGTGGACGTTTATTCCACCGACGACAAGCGTTCGGGTGCATACCAGTGGGGAACCTACGACACCCATCCATACGTCCTGTTAAACTATCAGGGCACACTTGACGACGTGTTTACCATCGCTCATGAAATGGGTCATGCGATGCAGTCCTACTACACCAATCAAAAACAGCCGTACATCTCTTCCAACTACCCGACCTTTACTGCTGAAGTGGCCTCTACCATGAACGAAACACTGCTGTTCAAGAGCCTGTACGCCAAGGCCAAAACCAAAGAGGAAAAGATGTACCTGCTCAATCAGTACCTGGAGAACTTCCGCGGCACCTTGTTCAGGCAGACCCAGTTTGCCGAGTTTGAGAAAGCGATCCACGAGAAAGAAGCAGCCGGGGAAGCACTGAATGCCGAAGCGCTGAAAAAACTTTATCTGGAGATCAACAAAAAATACTACGGCCCGGCAATGGTATCGGACGATGAGATTGCCATGGAGTGGGCACGGATTCCCCACTTCTACTACAACTTCTACGTCTACCAGTACTCCACCAGCTTTGCCGCTTCCGTCGCGCTGGCCAAGCAAGTGCTGGACGAAGGCGAAACCGCGGTTGCGCGCATCCGCGACAACGTCCTCGCAGCCGGCAATTCCGCGCCGCCGATTGACGTGCTGAAAGCAGCAGGCGTGGACATGTCCACGGCTGAACCAATCCAGCAGGCGATGGATGTGTTTAAGGAGACGCTGGATGAATTGGAAAAACTGATCAACGAACAGCAATAGGCCCGCTTTCTGGTTTAAACGTCCCGCTCTCACGGGTTATACCCTGAGCGGGAAAAATGCCGAATAAGTTGACAGGGGGATGCGGCCATGTTCAGTCAGGCCACCGGCTGCGGACGCTCTACAACCACATACTCATTGCTCATATCCGCTTGATAGGGGTAATAAACGACCAGCGTGAACTCCCCCGGAACAAACTGCCCCTGCTCCAACCAGCGACCGATGTCAAAAGAAACCCCTGTGACCACGGTGTGTTTAAAATACTCTTTTTCCGAGGAAAGACGAGCCAAAAAGTCACCACACCAGTCGTCTCGCCCTGTTCCTGCCGACCATTCCCGCTGCAAATGCTGGTAGACCTGCTGCAGCTCCCCCTTCTCCACCACATCCGGCCACCACAGCTTGCGCGGCCGGTGTTTCTGCGTGTAGAGGAAATCGAACTTCATCAAGCTAAGCACATGCTCCAGGCCATCGGTCTTACGGTCTTGCAAGAACTGGTAGAGACGGACAAACAAGTCCTCAAGCTGGTGGCCCAGGCGGCTCCACCCCTGTTCTTCCCAGTAATCGCCGAACTCCTGAAAGAAGTCAAACGGTGTCGCAAAGTGATGGGCCAGTATCCATTCCAGTGTCCGGTCCATGCGGTGCGCATTCCAGTACTTCTCCAGTACGTCCTCCACCCGTTTGATCCGAAGCATCTCTTCAAAGGAAAGGGAGTTGTTGCAGAGGATTTCATACGGCGCTCCGTCCATGAAAACATAGCCGTGATTGGCGGCGCGGGCTCGCACCCCGGTTCCGCGGAGCATTTTCAGGAAGCCCAGCTGCAGCTCCTCCGGCCGCAGGGCGAACACGTCGTTAAACGTTTTGCGAAACGAAGCGTAATCCTCCTCTGGCAGACCGGCAATCAAATCAAGATGCTGGGTGATCTTGCCCGATTCCTTAATCCGTTTGACAGTATGGCTCAGCTTGGAAAAGTTTTGAATCCGCTGTACCAGCCTGTTGGTTTCATCGTTGGTCGATTGGACGCCGATCTCAAAGCGGAAGATTCCCGGGGGCGCGTTTTCGGCCAGAAAGTCGACCACGTCCGGCTTTAAGATGTCGGCAGTAATCTCAAACTGGAAAACGGTGCCGTTGTGGTTGTCGATCAAAAACTGAAAAATTTCCAACGCGTATTTCTTGTGGATGTTAAACGTTCGGTCTACGAACTTGATCGTCTTGACACCGTGGTCGATCAACCGCTTCAAATCCCGCTTGACCCGCTCCAGCGAAAAGTAACGGACGCCGTCTTCTATCGAGGAAAGGCAGTACTGGCACTTGAAGGGACAGCCGCGAGAGGCTTCAAAGTAAACCACCCGGTTGTCCAGTTCATCCAGATGATCCTCATACGGGGAGGGAATCGCGTCCAGATCCTTCAACTGCTCGCGGGGCATGGTATAGCGCACGCGTCCTTCGCCGTCCCGATAAGCAATCCCGTTGACTGTTTTCAGATCGGGTAGGGCACCCGCACGCTTCGCCTCGCTGTACTGCTGGCACAGCTCCAGGAAGGTCTGCTCCCCTTCCCCCAGCACAATCACGTCGATCGCCGGATACTGCCCCAGCCAATGGTCTGCGTCGTACGTCACTTCCGGACCGCCCAGCACGATCGGCACCTTGGGCAGCACTTTTTTGACATTGCTGATGACGTCCAATGTCTCGCGAATATTCCAGATATAGCAGGAAAACGCGACGAGATCCGGTTTGCGCTTGAAGATGTCGCCCACGATGTTCATCGTCACGTCGTTAATCGTGTATTCCACCAGATCCACATCAGGGAAGAACGGTCGGACGTAGCTGCGCAAATAGCGCAGGGCCAACGAGGAATGAATGTATTTGGCGTTCAGCGTGCATAATACGATGTTCATCAGCCGTTCCACCTTCCCTCTCATCACTTTCGCAGTTCCCGCACCACATGGCCCAACTCCGGCACGATGAGTCGGCTCATCGCCAGGCGAACCGCTCCTGATGACCCTGGTGTGGAAAAAATCGCCCTGCCGCGGTAGGTTCCTGCCACTGCCCTGCTCAAGATCGCAGCCGACCCGATATCTTCGGTAAAACTCAAATAGCGGAACAGTTCTCCGAAACCTGGCATCTCTTTTTCCAGCAGCTCTCTCACCGCTTCATAGGTAGTGTCTCGTACAGCGATGCCGGTTCCGCCATTTAACAGGATAACGTCCACTTCCGGGTGAGACGCTCCAGTCTGTATTGCTTCCACAATCTCTTTCCGCTCGTCTTTGACGATCTGGTACAATACGGTTCGATGACCCGCTTCTTCCAGATACTGCTTCATGAGTCGGCCGCTCTTGTCGGTTGCTTCCGTACGCGTGTCGGATACGGTGATCACCATACAGCCGACTGCTTTCGGCGCTTCAGCCTTGTGCGCTACTGTACTCATCGATTCTCTCCTTTTCGGAATGGGATGGAATAGTTTTATTTTTTCCTCTCATCCGATATACTAACATGAGTGGGTAAGTCACGTAAGTTTCAGATAGCAAAAGGATGCGGTACGATGCCAACCAAAACAAGAAAACGACAAGAGCAGGTGAACCCACCAAAAGTACTGGTGCTGGGTATTCTCTCCATTATCCTGAGCGGAACCGCTCTGCTGCGGCTTCCGCTGGCCACGCTGGACGGAGAGGGAATTTCCTGGATTGATGCCCTGTTTACGGCCACTTCCGCTGTTTGTGTGACCGGTTTGGTTGTCGTGGATACTGGTACGACGTTCTCAACGTTTGGCCAGGTCGTCATCCTGACACTGATCCAGATCGGCGGTGTCGGCTTCATGACGTTTGCCACCTTCTTTGCCTTTCTTCTGGGGAAGCGAATCTCACTGAGTGATCGCCTGGTGCTGCAGCAGGCACTGAATCAGAATTCGATCGAAGGCATCGTCCGCCTCGTCCTGCGGATCCTGCTCTTCACGGTAGTGATTGAACTGGTGGCCGGGTTAATCCTGACCACCCGCTTTGCATGGGAGATGCCGTTGGGACAAGCCTTTTACTACGGCATGTTCCACGCGATTTCCAACTTTAACAACGCCGGATTCGACTTGATGGGCGGTTTCACCAGTTTTACCAACTATACTGAAGATCCCGTCGTCTCGCTCGTCATCGGCCTGTTGATCTTCGTGGGCGGAATCGGGTTTCTGGTGATGAGCGAATTGTACGAATACCGCCATACGCGCCGCCTGTCGCTGCATACCAAGGTGGTGCTCGTGACCACCACCATCTTGACGCTGGCTACCATGATGATCATTCTTTTGATCGAATACAACAATCCCAAATCGCTTGGTCCGCTGTCCACACTGGGCAAGGTTTTCGCTTCCTTTTTCCAGGCCATTACGCCGCGTTCAGGTGGGGCCACCACGTTAAATGTAGCCGACTTTCAACAGGCGACGATCTTTTTGATCATAGTGATGATGTTTATCGGCGCTTCACCCGGTTCAGCAGGCGGCGGGATCAAGGTAACCACCTTCGCCACCTTGATCGGTGCCGTCTGGTCACAGGTAAAAGGGCGGGAGGATGTCGTCTTCTTCCGGCAGCGCATCCAGCCCGTTTTCATTTACAAATCGCTGACCGTCACGTTGAGCGGGTTGTTTTTTGTCATCGTCGTCTCAATCGCCCTTTCCCTGACGGAAAAAAACGTGGACTTTATCGTGATCTTGTTTGAGGCAACGTCCGCCTTTGGTACGGTCGGTCTTTCGCTGGGCCTGACGCCTGAGTTGTCACCGGTTGGCCGGGTGATTGTCGCGCTGACCATGTTTATTGGCCGGATCGGACCATTGACCATCGCCATTGGTCTCGCCCAGCGAAAGCAAAAAGAATACTATCGTTATCCCAAAGGAAAGATTTTGATTGGTTGAGGGAAGCCTCATCCCTGTGCATCCTGCTTCAGGGAGGGGGCTTTTGTTTTTACCCGCCACCGGTCCGCCGTCATGGCCAAGAGACTAAACGCTCCCCCTACATAAAGCGGGTCAATGCCTGTCCGGGTAAAGGCAAGCACGGCCCACAACAATGCGGCAATCGGCCCGCCCCAGATGGCGAGCAGCGCCAACCGACGACTTGCCGGTCGAAATCCGAGCAGGTAGAAAAAGACCGGGAAGAACACGGTTACTCCGCGCAGCGTCATCGAAAGAAAGGCCCACTCAAGAATCAGCGAGTTGGCGTTGGACAGCACGATCAGATAGGCCGTTCCAATCAAGGTGACAATCAGCAGACGGGAGAGCAGTAGCTGCTGTTTGTCAGTGAATGTGCGGGCTCGAAAGCGTTGAATCACGTCCTGGTTGAGAATGGTCCCGATGCTGAGGACGAGGGCGGCACCTGTCATTACCACCGACAGCAGAATGACGGCCAGCGCTCCGCCCGCCAGCCAAGCGGGGGCATGCTGCAGGAAGAACTGCGGAATCGCTTCACGCGGCACAATCCCGGGATGGGCGTCCCTCATAAACAGGCCGATCCAGGCACTGGTGAGCCCGATCACCAGGACAATGACTGCCGCCAGAAACGAACCGCGGCGGGCTGCTTTCACATCGCGACCGGCAAAGATCGGCTGCAGATAGGCTTGCGTGGAAAACATCCCGATCACCATGGCCAATCCTTGTGCCCATCCGGCAGACAGACCATCAGCGAACAAAGAGAGCCGTCCCGCCTCCCACCAGCCCTGGTATGTGTTTGGCGACAGATGGCTGTACAGCCATCCCCCCGCCACAGCCAGCAGCGCGACCAGCAACGCGGTCTTTAGGGACCCAACCAGACTGGCTCCCATGAATCCGCCAAAAAAGACATAGGCCAGGATCAGCACCGCCGGAATCGCCGCCGCAGCGGCCAGCGGTGCAGGCCATAATACAGAAAGCAGCGGTTGGGCCGCCAGAAGCTGGGCAATCACCTGGATAAAGACCCCAACCGATAAGAACAAGCTGGCCCCCAGCCGCGCCCCATCGCCGTATAAGCTGCCGACCACGGCTGGCAGTGTTTCCACTCCGACGCTTCGAAACCTGCCAGCGAAGCAGCCGAGCAGAAACAGCGCGATCGCACCGCCCAGCGTGAACCAGAGTGCCGTAAGCCCGTGCCGGTAAGCCAGTTCCGCTGTCCCAATTACGGATGTGCCGCCGACGAATCCCCCGACCAGTGCCCCTGCCACCATGGCCGCACTTAATCGGCTGCCCGCGTTGGTGAAATCCTTTGCCGTCCGGACACCTTGCTTGGCAGCCACTCCGATTGCTGCCGTAACGGCCAATACTGCCACAAATGAAAGAACGAGCCCGCCTCCGCTCAAACCAACCTTCCCCCTACTGCTGATGCTGTAATGAATAGTTCAAGTATAAAAGAAGAATCAATCCAGTTACAAGATTGCCGACGGGGTTGTTGTCTCGCTGATCCACAAAAACGGTACGACGGCTTCTGTTTGGTTTGGAAGGTCAATCTACGTTTTTACGTAAAAAACGACGGCGTGATTGCCGCCGTCGTCCGAAGTGCCCCCCGCTTCTAGTCTTTGACGTCTCTTTTCATCTTGTGCTTAAAGATTTTTACATTGGCCTGGTTGGTCGCAAGGGCATTTCCTTCTTCTGTTTTCGCCACAGACCGTTGAAAAATCTTGATCACGATAAAGGTGTTTTTGCCTACTTTGTACTTTTTGGTTTTTACCAGGTTGCGGTCCATCCGTGCACCTCCCCTATACATGTATGTACCATTATAGTGATGGAGTAGGTATTTCTGTAACGACGGATGCACAGGGTAATTCGTTTATTTTTTGCCGGTTCTTTCCACAGCTGAGATCTTTGGAAGCACAAAAAGTCCCGCTGTACGCTTGGCACAGCAGGACTTTTTTCATCCATTAAAACCTCTTTTTCTTGTCCCTGTCGTCTCCGTCAAATGCCGTGGCTTGGTTAAAAGCCGCTGCGTTCCCTACATCAGCTTCGGCTTCGGCTTTTTGATCGAATTCTACCCAGAACTTGTCTTTCTTGAATTTGCGCTTAAACTTTTTAAAGGCCATCCGTAATCCCCTCCTTTGCAGTAGTTACTACATGATATGATGAGCTTGTTTCTTGCGCAGCGACTCATAAACTAGTTGTTCTGCATCATTTTTGCTAGGCTTGAGAGAAAAACACCCAAGCCTCCAGCAGTACCTGCCAGACATGGCGACAAAAAAACATCCTTCCCGCGGCTTTTTGACAAGCTTCGGGAAGGATGTTGAGGGCTGGCTAGCGGGCATTTGTGAATTGTTGGGACAGCGCTGCCAATACGTGCTCCGTCATTTCGGCTGTGCCAATCGCCCGGCTCTTGTCGACGGCAATGTCTGCCGTGCGATGCCCCGCCTCCAGCACGGCCCAGACAGCGCGCTCCAACGCATCAGCCGCGTCATCCATGGCGAGAGAGTGGCGCAGCATCAAAGCAACGGACAAGAAGGTAGCCAACGGGTTGGCCACTCCCTGGCCGGCGATGTCCGGTGCCGAACCGTGGACGGGTTCGTACAGGCCAAAGCGACCCTCAGCCAGGCTGGCCGAGGCCAGCATACCGATCGAACCGGTCAGCATTGCTGCCTCATCGCTCAAAATATCGCCAAACATGTTTTCCGTCACAATGACATCAAACTGCTTCGGTGCCCGAACCAGCTGCATCGCGCAAGCATCGACCAGCATGTGGGTCAGCTCGACGTCCGGGTAATCCTTGGCTACCCGTTCGGCAACGCTGCGCCAGAGGCGGGAACTTTCCAGCACGTTGGCTTTGTCAACGGAGCAAAGCTGTTTGCGCCGTTTGCGGGCAATCTCAAACGCCATCCGCAAAATCCGCTCGATTTCCGCCTCTTGATAGATCAATTGGTCCTCGGCTACTTCCTGACCGTCGGCGGTATATCGCTTCTTCTCGCCGAAGTAGATGCCGCCGGTCAGCTCGCGAACCACCATCAGGTCGACACCGGCTACCACTTCCGGCTTCAGCGACGATGCTTCCACCAGGCTGGGGTGCATGGTAGCCGGACGCAGGTTGGCAAACAGGCCAAGTTCCTTGCGGATGCCCAGGAGGCCCGCTTCAGGACGCAGGTGGCCCGGATTTTGATCCCATTTGGGACCGCCTACCGCTCCCAACAGGACAGCGTCCGCCTCCTTGGCGATTCTAAGGGTTTCATCCGGCAGCGGGGTGCCATCTTCGTCAATCGCACACCCGCCAATTCGTCCGTAAGCATAGGTGAAAGCGACTCCAGTGAATTCTGACACGCGCGTCATTACCTTGACCGCGGCGTCGACAATCTCCGGTCCAATGCCGTCACCTGGCAGTACTGCAATGTTATACGATTTCTTCATAGGTATACGTTCCCCGCTCTTCCATATTTCTGTACACGATTGGCAAATGATCTCTTCCGATCATCAAGCGCCTGATGTGATTGATGTGTACGAAGGGAACGGAGCATCTTGCCGGACAGGATGCTCCGTGCCGCTGTTATTCTTGACCGCTGGTTACCAGCATCTCGTTGCGTCTTTCAACGATTTTGTTGATGGCTCGCACATACGCGAGTGCACTGGCCTCCAGCACGTCGGTGCTGACGCCGCGTCCCTGTACCGTGATCTCGCCCTGCTGCAGTCGTACAAATACTTCTCCCAGCGCGTCCTTGCCGTGTGTGACGGAGACAATCTTGTAGTCGGTCAGCGTCACTTCTTCGCCGGTTGCCCGGTCGATCGCCTTGTAGATCGAGTCGACCGATCCGTTGCCGCACGCCGCTTCCTCCAAAACTGTTCCATCCTGGCGCACCAGGCGCACACTTGCTGTCGGCACGGACAAGTTGCCGTACGAGAGCTGTACCGACTCCAGCTTGAACGCTTCGGCCACGGCCACCATCTTGGTATCCACCAGTGCAATAATGTCGTCTTCGCTTACTTCTTTCTTCTTGTCACACAGTTCCTTAAAGGCCGCAAAGGCAGCATCAATCTCCTCCGGCTGCAGGTGATAGCCCAATTCGGCCAGTTTGTCCTTGAAGGCGTGGCGGCCGGAGTGTTTCCCCAGAACCAGTCGGTTCGACTTGAAACCGACCGTTTCGGGACGGATGATCTCGTAGGTGCTTTTTTCCTTCAGCACGCCATCCTGGTGAATACCGGATTCATGGGCAAACGCGTTGGCTCCGACGACCGCCTTGTTGCCCGGGACGATCATCCCGGTCAGTCGGCTGACCAATTGACTGGTGCGGGCGATCTCCTTCAGGTTGAGGTTGGTCTTGGCCTGATAGACGTCTTTTCTCGTCTCCAACGCCAGCGCTACTTCTTCGATGGCTGCATTTCCAGCGCGTTCGCCGATACCGTTAATGGTGCCTTCTACCTGCGTTACGCCCGCTTCGATTGCTGCCAGGCTGTTGGCTACAGCCATGCCCAGGTCATCGTGGCAGTGGCAGCTCAGCTTCACTTTGTCGATTCCGGGTACGCGCAAAAACAGCTCGCGGAAGATGTTTCCGTATTCGCGCGGTGTCATGTAGCCAACCGTGTCCGGAATGTTGATGATCGTGGCCCCCGCTTCAATGGCAGCCTGCACCACTTCCGCAAGGAACGGGATTTCGGTACGCCCCGCATCCTCGGCGGAAAACTCCACTTCATGCACGTACTTCTTGGCGTGCTTGACAGCGGCAACCGCTCTCTCGATCACTTGTTCCTTGCTCATCCGCAATTTATACTCGCGGTGGATCGGAGAAGTGGCGATAAATACGTGGATACATGGATTGACGGCGTGGCGCAGCGCTTCGTACGCCTTGTCGATGTCGTTCGGGGTTGACCGTGCCAAACTGACGACGGTCGCATTCTTGATCCGGCGAGCCACTTCCGCCACGGACTGCAGATCACCAGGGGAGGCAGCCGCAAAGCCGGCCTCAAGCCGCGACACACCCAACTTTTCCAGTTGCAGCGCGATTTCCACCTTCTCGTTCATGCTCAAGTTGACACCAGGCGTTTGCTCACCATCGCGCAGAGTGGTGTCAAAAATCTCAATTGTGCGCATCCCGCTTTCCTCCTCTGTGATCGTTTTGGTCGGGTACGGGCAGAGGCCTGCCCATCCCGTTCCTTACTTGTTCAACCAAGACATCATCTCACGCAGCTTTTTGCCCACCTGCTCGATGCCGTGTTCCGCTTCAATGCGGCGGCGCGCGTTAAAGGCAGCGCGGTTGGATTGGTTTTCCAGGATCCAGTTGCGGGCAAAGGTCCCATCCTGGATTTCGGCCAACACTTTTTTCATTTCCTTGCGTGTTTCTTCGGTGATGATCCGCTTTCCGGTGCTGTAATCGCCAAACTCTGCGGTATCACTGATCGAGTAGCGCATGCGGGCCAATCCGCCTTCATACATCAAGTCCACGATCAGTTTCAGTTCGTGCAGGCATTCGAAGTAGGCGATTTCCGGACGATAGCCCGCTTCGACCAGTGTGTCAAATCCCGCTTTCACCAGTTCGGAGACACCGCCGCAAAGCACAGCCTGCTCGCCAAACAAGTCTGTTTCGGTTTCTTCGCGGAAGGTCGTCTCAATCACGCCTGCACGCGTAGCGCCGATACCGCTGGCATAGGCGAGGCCGAGTGCCTTGGCATTGCCGGTTTTGTCCTGATGAACCGCAAGCAGCCCCGGTACGCCGAACCCTTCGGTATAGACACGGCGAACGAGGTGCCCCGGTCCTTTCGGAGCTACCATGACCACGTCCACATCATCCGGGGGGACGATTTGACCAAAGTGGATGTTGAAGCCGTGCGAGAAGAAGAGGGCTGCTCCCGACTTCAGATTGGGTGCAATTTCTTCATTATATACCTGTGCCTGCCGCTCGTCGGGCATCAGAATCTGAATGATGTCAGCACGCTTGGTCGCTTCGGCGACGGTGTATACGGCAAAGCCGTCTTTCTCTGCCTGCTCCCACGATTTTCCGCGGCGCACACCGATAATCACCTGGTAGCCGCTGTCTCGCAGGTTTTGCGCCTGGGCATGCCCCTGGCTTCCGTATCCAATGACAGCAATGGTTTTGCCTTGCAGGACCTCTTTGTTTACATCAGCTTCGTAGTACATTTTTACCATGATGAATCCTCCTTCAAAGACGATTGAGATGGTATTTGCATATATAATGTAAGGAAAAACTTGCTGTTTGACCGCCTGCTCAATCTGCTTGCACCGAGGCGGTTGTCGATGTCCCGGACGCCTTACTGTCCCGGTTCGTTAGCGAATTCATGAGCTATACTGCTGCCGGAGCGGGAACGATGCTGCGGGACATCGCAATCGAACCCGTGCGGGTCAGTTCGCGAATCCCGTACGGTTCCAGCAGCACCAGCAGGGCGTCGATCTTTTCGGAATCGCCTGTCACCTGAATGATCAGGGAGTTGGGGCCAATATCGACAATCGAGGCGCGGAACGGCTCCACAATCCCGTTCAACTCGGTCAGCTGATTCGGTGTCGCGTTCACCTTGATCAGCGCCAGCTCCCGCGACACCATGGGGTCTTTGCTCAAGTGAGTGACCGAGATCACGTCAATCAGCTTGCCGAGCTGCTTCATCAGTTGATCCAGCTGCTGCTGATCGCCACTGGTGGTAATGATCATCCGCGACAGCCCTGGTTCTTCCGAGGACCCCACTGTGATACTGTCAATGTTGAAGCCGCGCTGTCCGAACAAGTTGGCGACACGGGTGAGCACGCCTGGTTCGTCATTGACAAGTGCGGCTATCGTGTGACGTTCCATCGACTATTCCTCCCCCATTACCATTTGATCCAAGGTATGACCAGGTGCCACCATCGGGTAGACATTCTCTTCCGGGACAACCTGGAAGTCGATCACGACCGGCCCCTTGTGGGCGAGCGCTTCGCTCCAGACGGCCCTCGCTTCCTCTGAAGTCGTTGCCCGCAAGCCCTTGACACCGTAAGCTTCGGCCAGTTTGACAAAGTCAGGGCTGCAGCTCAGGTCAACCTGGCTGTAGCGGTTGTCATAGAAGATTTCCTGCCACTGACGTACCATACCCAGGCACTTGTTGTTGATGATCACTACTTTCACCGGGATGTTGTACTGACCGAGAATGGCCAGCTCCTGGTTGGTCATCTGAAAACCGCCGTCGCCGACAACGGAGATCACCGTGCGGTCGGGGTGGGCCAACTGCGCGCCAATTGCCGCCGGGAAACCGAAGCCCATTGTACCCAAACCGCCAGAGGAGATCAAGGAACGGGATCTGCTGAACTTGTAGTACTGGGCCACCCACATCTGATGCTGCCCGACGTCGGTGGTGACAATCGCCTCTCCCCTTGTCGTTTCGTACAATAGCTCGATTACTTCCTGCGGCTTCAACGCTCCGTCTTCCTTCTTGTAACGGTACGGATAAGCCGCCTGCCAGGCTTTCAACTGGGCCAGCCATTCTTCCGTGTCACACGCGCTTGCGTGCGGCAGTGCTTTGGCCAGCGTGCTCTTCACGTCTCCGGCCACCGTAACCAGGGTCGAAACGTTTTTGCCCAGTTCGGCTGGATCGATGTCGACGTGAATGATTTTGGCATTCGGAGCAAATTCCTTTGTTCGCCCCATCGTAATGCGGTCATCGAAACGAACTCCCAGTCCAATCACACAGTCGGCTTGCAGCAGTGCCTGGTTGGCGGTGTAGCTTCCGTGCATGCCGGGCATGTTGAGTGCCAGTTCGTGTACGCCCGGGAAGCTGCCCAGTCCCATAAACGTATTGATCACCGGGATGCGGGTCTTCTCCGCAAAGGCGAGCAGTTCCTGATCCGCATTGGCGGCGATGATACCGCCCCCGGCAAGGATTACCGGCTTTTTGGCGGTCTTGATTTCTTCCAGGAAGCGCTGGATTTCTTCGTCTGTCGGCACGATGGTCGGTTGATAGCCGCGAATCTCCACACGGTCCGGGTAGTAGAACGGAGCTTTCTGGTTGCTGACGTCTTTCGGAATGTCAATCAGCACCGGTCCGGGACGGCCGGTTGTGGCGATGTAAAACGCTTCTTTCACAATCCGCGGCAGGTCGCGGACATCGCGCACAAAGTAATTGTGCTTGGTGATCGGCAGCGTGATGCCGGTAATGTTGGCTTCCTGGAACGCATCCGTACCGATCAGGTTTTGGGGGACATTTCCGGTGATGCATACCAGGGGAACCGAGTCCATCTGCGCCGTGGCAATGCCGGTCACCAGGTTGGTCGCTCCTGGACCGGAGGTGGCGATCACCACACCCGGTTTGCCCGTGGCGCGGGCGTATCCGTCAGCGGCATGGATGGCTCCCTGTTCGTGGCGGGTGAGAATATGCCGCAGATAGCTGCCGTAGAGCGAGTCGTAGATCGGTAAAACCGCACCGCCCGGATAGCCAAACACGTATTCCACCTGCTCCAGGATCAAACAGCGCAGCAGTGCCTCCGCACCGGTCAGTTCTTCGCCAAAACCGATGTCCGGCACGGTCTTGCTGTTGGTCAACTCGGCGGCTTCAACACTCATGTTTCTTCCTCCTCCATCTCCTGAAATCATCCTGTTAAAAAGTGAAAACCCTTTCACCCCGACACGATGATCCGTGTCTGTTTGGGGCGAAAGGATTCGCGGTACCACCCAACTTCATCGGCGCCTTGCGGTCACCGACCTCGTTGCAGTCGTCTGTTGCATGACGATTGCGACACGCTAACGGGTGTCAAGCGGCCTTACCTACTCTCCCTCGCTCGGCGCAGGGGATTTCAGCAGGCGGCTCAGAGGTGAGCTGTCGTACGCATTCCTACCCGTTCTCATCAACCCGGGCTCTCTGTGAAAGAAGAGGCGTACGCCGTTGTCCTCATCAACGCCGGTCACGTTTTAAGGATATCTGATCTTGAATATGTCTGAAAATTAATAATCTTGTATTGTAGTCAGAAAATAAATCAACAGGTTATGACTGATTATAGCCACGTGGAATTAGGGTGTCAATCACTTCAAAATATTTTTACTAAACTTTTGGCCGATCATATGTTCAGCCAGAACGCTCTATCCAAACTGCCGACTGAATGTAAGCGTTGTCATTATGATGTAAAAATTGATTATCCGATCACGCATTTTGGGGTGCCGTCAACGAAGAAGGAGGCGGAAAATGGCCGCCTCCCCTCTCAAAACACCTTTGTCTGCACGCCGAGTCAACTACGAGCTGACCGGCATCTTTTGGGACAAGCCGCGAATCAGGACACGGGCCACTTCCGGACGGGTAAATTCCGGCGGTGGTGTCTGTCCTTCTCTGAGCATACTGCGCACCTTGGTTCCAGAAAGGGTCAGGTGATCCTCCTTGTCGTGCGGACACGTTTTGCTTGTCGCCATCCCGCCGCACTTTTGGCAGTAGAAACTGTGTTCAAAGAAAAACAGCTCTATGCCCAGTTCTTCTTTACTGAATTCGGAAAAGATATGCTGGGCGTCATAAGTACCATAGTAATCCCCGACACCAGCATGGTCACGACCGACGATGAAATGGGTGCAGCCGTAATTTTTGCGAACCATCGCATGAAAAACCGCTTCCCGCGGCCCGGCATAGCGCATCGCCGCCGGAAAGGCTCCGAGAAAGACACGGTCCTGCGGATAGTAGTTCTCAAGCAGCACGAGGTAGCTTTCCATCCGTATTTGGGCCGGTACGTCATCCGATTTGGTTTGGCCGACAAGCGGATTGAGGAACAGCCCGTCAACGACTTCAAGAGCCGCCTTTTGAATGTACTCGTGGGCGCGGTGAATCGGGTTGCGCGTCTGAAATCCGACGACCGTGCGCCAACCGCGCTGGCGGAAAATCTCACGTGTTTCGGCCGGAGTAAAGTAGTATTCCGGGAACAGCTGTGGAGCGGGGCGGCGCAGCACGTCAACGGGTCCGCCCAGGTAGATGGGAGGACGCTCGAACAGCTTTTTCACGCCGGGATGCGCTTCATCATCCGTGCGGTAGACGTGCAGTGCCTCTTTTTGTTTGTCCGGACGGTAGACGCTTTCCACAGTCAGGATGGCGTAGTCGAGCCCATCCTCGCCGCGCAAACGTACTTTGGTACCAGGCTTTAGGTTTGCGTAACGCTCGTCGACTGCAAGTGTCACAGGGATCGTCCAGACCGTCCCGTCGGCCAGCCGCATCGTTTCCACGACCGCGCGGTAATCCTGTTCGTTGAGAAACCCTGTCAGCGGGGAAAACGCACCAACCGCGATACAGTCGATGTCGGACAGCACCCACTGGTCAACCGTAATCGCCGGCAGTGCCTGAGCTTTTTGGTTTGCTTCCGTCAGAGCCTCGCCGGAAAGCAAGCGATTGACGAGAACTCCCCCGTGAGGCTGGTTTGCATATCTCATCCCTTCTCCTCCACTCCTCTGGTTTATTTGTGCAAGCCGCACTCCGTCTTGGCAAACCCTGCCCACCGGCCAGCGCGAGGATCTTCGCCGGGCTTGACAGGACGGGTGCACACGTCACAGCCGATGCTGGGATAGTTTTGATCGTGCAGAGGGTTATACGGTACGTTGTGAGCCCGGATGTAGGACCAGACATCGTCAGACGTCCAGGAGGCAAGCGGGTTGAACTTGACCAGTTGAAACTTTTCATCCCATTCGATCTTTTGCGCGTTGGCCCGCGTTGGCGCCTGATCCCGGCGGATTCCGGTAATCCACGCCTGATAGCGGGAAAGAATCTCCGTGAGCGGCTCCACCTTGCGGATCTGGCAGCACAGGTTGGGATCTGAAGCCCACAGCTCGTCACCGTAGCGCTCTGCCTGTTCTTCAAGTGTCAGCTTGGGCAGAACCTGAATAAACTGCTTACCGTATCGCTCGACCAGCCGATCTCTCGTCTCGTAGGTTTCCGGAAAATGTTTGTTGGTGTCCAGGTAAAACACCGGTGTCTCTGGCGCCACCTTGTCTAACATGTCAATCAGCACCACATCTTCCGCACCAAAGCTTGAGGCCAGGACAATCTGCTTGCCAAAGCGCTCCACGGCCCACATCAAGATTTCCTCAGGACGCCTGCCTTCCAGGCGGTACGCCCAAAGGGTGATTTCTTCTTTGGATAGTGTACTTGCATGACTCATCCCAACTTCCCCTCCTTGTGAGACCTCGCTAACCATCTTATGTGTGCAGCCCAGCGAAAGACACTCCCGCATCCTTCGACCCACCACCAACTAAACCTATATATCCAATCGGATTAATGACATTTGTCTCTCATATTAGTCCCCCTCTCTAACCTTGTCAACAAGAAATCCAATTGTTTTGGCTTGCTAAAAAACTGGGTATTGACCAGCATCGAGGTGAGACGTATACTTAAACCTAATTATTCCGACAAAAATAATTGGTTTTATGAAGGAGGCTGGGACATGTCTGAGCAGTTGACTCGTCCGTGGGAAAAACAGCGCGACAAGTTGAACAAACTGGAACTGTTGAAACTGGAACGCGATGGTTTGGAGATTATCGAGAAGATCAAACAGGTGGCCAGGCAGGGTTATACAGCGTTCAGCGAGGACGACCTGACATTTTTCAAGTGGGCAGGCATCTACGAACAAAGGCCCAAAGGAAATGGCTTGTTCATGATGCGGGTGCGGATTCCTTCCGGTGTCCTCAGCAGCGAACAGGCCCGTACCCTTGCTGCCATCAGCCGCGATTACGGTCGTGACCTGGTGGACGTGACAACTCGCCAGGCGGTACAGTTTCACTGGCTCTGCACCGAGTGCCTGCCGGACGTGTTTGACCGCCTGGAGTCTGTCGGATTGTTTTCCTATCAGGCCTGCGGCGACGTGCCGCGGACGATTGTCGGCAATCCGCTGGCTGGAATCGATCCGCACGAGCTCATCGACACCCGTCCGATCGTGGAGGAGTTGGAGCGTCATTTCCTGCTCAATCCCGAATACTCCAACCTGCCGCGCAAGTACAAGACTTCCATCTCAGCCAACATCTACAATACCGGCCATGCCGAAATCAATGACCTGGCGTTTACACCGGCCTCCAAGGAAATTGACGGGGAAGAAGTGATTGGTTTTCACGTCTGGGTCGGTGGCGGATTGTCGGCGAAACCGTATCTGGCCCGACAGCTTGATCTGTTTGTTCGGCCGGAAGAAGTGGTCAAGGTTGCGTCCGGTGTCACCCGCATTTTCCGCGACTACGGCTACCGGGAAAAGCGGCACCACGCCCGGCTCAAGTTCCTCGTCGCCGATTGGGGAGCGGAGAAGTTCCTGGCCAAACTGCTCGAGTTGATCGGACCGATGCCCGGCCGCGGCACGGACCGGACCGTCGGCTGGAACGCCGGCTACTTTACCGGCGTCCACAAACAGAAGCAGCCTGGCCTGAACTATGTCGGCTTGCTCCTTCCTGTCGGCCGGATGACGGCGGATGACCTGGATGAACTGGCCCGTCTTGCCGACCAGTACGGCAACGGCGAACTGCGCACCTGTAACTCGCAGAACATCCTGATCCCAAACGTACCGGACGAGAAGCTGGACGCTCTTTTGGCTGAACCGCTGCTGTCCAAATTGACGCCGTTCCCCCGCACGTTTATCGGCCACGCTGTCTCCTGCACCGGCATCGAGTACTGCAACCTGGCGATCGTGGAAACCAAGGCGCGCATGCTCTCCATCGCCCACTGGCTGGACGAAAACGTGGAGCTGGATACGCCGATCCGCCTGCACATCAACGGCTGCCCCAACTCCTGCGGACAGCAGCAGATCGCCGACATCGGTCTGCAGGGAGCGAAGGTGAAGACGGAAAACGGGATGATCGACGCCTTTGACATCCACGTCGGGGGCAGTCTGGGCCCTGATGCCGCCTTCAACAAACGGCTGAAAGGACGGGTTCCAGCCGAACGGGTGGCCCCGGTCATCGCCCATTTGATCGAGTACTACAAAGCCAACCGGGAGCCGAAAGAGAAATTCCATCAGTTCGTCCGGCGGGTCGGGCACGATGCCCTGCAAAACCAGTTGGATCAGATTCTGGCTACGACAGCCTAGTCCAAAGCGAGAGCAGCGAAAGGAAGAGCGCGATGTTTCTCTACAAACTGGAAGTGATCACCGAGTCTGCCGGCTCGTACGTTGCCGTAGTGATTGGCGAATCCGACGAAAAGGCCTTCGCATACGCGGAGAGTCAACTAAACCGGGAATATCTCGTCCCGCCGAAGATCCACGAGATTTCGCTGGTGGAAAAAAAGTATCTGCAGAAAGGGAAGGGCTACATCATCGAAACAGCATCCTTGTGACGGCTGTTTGCCGTAGATGAGCCCCCTTGTACCCAAAGGCTACCGGGCCGTCAACAGGTTGGAACTGCACACTTCTGACCCCTTTCTATTTCTTTTAGGATGGCGAATTTTCCTGACGCACTATATTGTCCTTTAGGCATAAGAAAACTCCCCTCACAGTAGCAGGTTTTATTATTTAACCTGTCTACTATGAGGGGGCATGTCAGGTCCTGGTAGCCTTTGTTCGTTTGTTTTTTTCCAACTGATTCCTTAAGCCTTCAACTTGACGGCATAGGTAACCAGTTGCTGTGTAAAGGCAGCAATTCGCTGCTTCAGATCGTCCGCAGTGATGACGTACTTATCTGCCTGGCGTTCAAAATCATGTCGGCAGGAAGCCACCTGGATCGGAATCGCCACCCCAAGCAAGCCGCGAACGACAATCCGCAGATGATCTAGCGGCTGGGTGCTTCGGAGACCGCCGCCGTTCCCCACAAGGCCAACGGGTTTGTCGCGAAAGTGATCCATGTTGAGTGTATCCAGTGCATTTTTCAACACCCCGGAGTACGAGTTATGGTAGTTAGGCGATCCCAGGACAAAGGCGTCCGCCGCTTTGGCCAGGCTTACCAATTCCTGCACGACTTGCTCGGGATGACGCTCAGGCTCGTAGTGATAATCTGGATCAGCGATCGGCAAGGGACGCTCCCGCAAGTCCCAGATGATTGGTTCACAGCCTGTTTGTTTCAATAAAGCGGCAACAGCTTCGATCAGCGCATGCGTATGCGCAGGCGTGGCCACACTGCCGGAAAGCAACAACACGCGAATCATGATTGACTCACTCCCCCTTTTTATCCAGATTTATCCACTTAAAACGTTTTTGCTTGCCGCCCGCTTACGGTCAAAGCGAACCCACAAGAATGAAAACAACCCCGTCGTGGCAAACACGTACAGCGCACAGCTGACCAATGCCTGCTTAAGAGTAAGCGCAGTTAACACCCCCCCGACGATCAAATAGGCGAACGCATCGGCCATGTTCCCGATACTGGAGCGGACGGCCAGCACCCTGCCCAGCATCTCGTTTGGTGTCTTCAGTTGCAACAACGTGGTCAGGACGGTGCCGGACACGGTGTTGGCAAAGCCGATGATAACCGCCGCCAGGATCATGCCCACCAAGTTCTCAGCTAGCCCGAGCAACAAAAATGCAAAACCGCGCACGGCATACCCGGCAAAAATCCACACGACCGGCGTGCGTACCTTCATCCTGGCCAACCAGAGCGACGATAAGGCGGACGATAGTGCGATCACAGTCAGAATGAACCCAAACATACGTTCGCCAGAAAGTTGCAACGACTCCAGGAGTTTAGGGATCCCAAGCTGCGTTACGCCAATGCCGATTAACAATTGCGCGGCAAACGCCATCAGCAGGACGGCAATACCCTTTTCCCCAACACTTATAAACTTGATCCCCTGCCAGGCATCGTGCAGGATGGTTTGTTTTTTTTCGCCGCCCGTCTGGCTGTCTCGCTCTGGAAACGTGATCAACGAGATGCAGATAGCCGAGATGAAGTAGGAAAGAGAATCAATGTATAAAAGCTGGGTGACATCGATCTCAAACACCAGTAGAATCCCACCCAGCGACGGCCCCATCATCACGCTGAGGCTCTGCGTAAAGCCAAAGTACGAATTCACTTTGTTCATTTCGTTGCGGTCGCTGATCAGCAGGGGGATACTGGCCTGATTGGCCGGAAAAAAGAAGGCACGAAAACAAGTGATGAGAAAGCTGACAATTACAATCTGCTGGATGGTCAGCACACCCAGTGTCTCGGCAAGCGGAATGGACAAGACCAGCACGCCCCGTGCGATATCACACGTGATCATCAGGCGTTTGCGATCCCAGCGGTCGCTCATCACTCCGGCGACAATCCCCAGAAAAAAGTAGGGAATAACCGAGGAGAACAAGATTGCCCCCGCTTGAAACACGCTCTCGCTGTACTTCAGCGAAATGAGTGTCAACGCCATGGTGTAGACGGCAGATCCGAAAATGGATGTGGCGTCACCAAGCCACAGTAACCGAATATTGCGATTCACCTAACTCCTCCTCCCGGTTACAAGCCTTCACTCCCGACAAATCGGACCGTGCCGCATGGCAGCTCACGCATCTGCCGGATGTAGTCACGCAGTGACGCAGACGCTACCTGCTCATCGCTACCCAGATAGGCGGCCGTGCGATCGACGTCACGAATCAATTGGGCTACCGAGCGGTGCCTGCCCGGATGACAAGCTGCCCACATCTCGGCAAACCACGCTTCGATCCGCTCCGCATTCGCAAGCGTTAGCATCAGCCACTCGTGGACCGTCTCCACAAATGACGTTATCTGTTGAGGCGGGGTTTGAACCCCCCAGTAAATGTAAGGGGTTCTATCTTGTAGACAGATGCTCTGTACAATACGATAAGCCAAACCGCGCTCTCTTACAAGACTTTCCAAGCTAGGAAAGGCAGGATGCTCTCCGAAAGCGGCTTCCTGTATGGTCAAAGCGGCGATGGATAGCTGTGGCAACTGCCAAATCACGGCAACACCATCAAAACGTGCAGGGATGGTCAGCTCCAACTGCGGCATGAATTAAAAATTTAGATTTATTTTGAGCTGTTTCGACAAATTCCTTCCCTGACAACTTCACATCACTGCAGGTTGGCACTCAACGGAATGAAGGAAAAGGGCCGCCTTCCCTCGCCACGCCCCTTTGTCTGCACGATGAAACCCGGAGCTTCGCTCCGGGTCAGTAGCAATTGTTCAAGTAAATTCCTTCACCGCTGCGAATCGAGCCGTGGCGGCCAGCGCCTGCTCCAGATCAGCGATCAGATCGTTCACATCCTCCAGCCCGACCGAGAGGCGCAACAAGCCGTCCGTGATGCCCCGCCGCCTCCGCTCGTCCGGAGGCATCGCCGCGTGCGACATCTGAGCCGGATAAGAGAGAATGCTTTCCACCGCTCCCAGACTGACGGCGACAAGCGGCAGCTTTACGGCATCCAGCAGCGCTTTTACCCGCTCCCGGCTGCCCACGTCAAAGGAGAGGACGGCACCATGTCCAGAGGACTGTCGCTCTTGCAGCGCATGCCCCTCATGCTCAGGCAGTCCCGTGTAGTAGACGCGCTCCACCTGCGGATGGTCTTTCAGCCAGCGGGCCAGTTTGGCCGCGCTCGCCGAACTGGTGTCAAGCCGCGTCTTCAAGGTTTTCAGCCCGCGCATCACCAGCCAGCAGTCCTGCACTCCCAGAATGGCACCAAACCCGTTTTGCACCGTGTATAGCTGTTCGCCCAACTGCTCATCTCTGGTCACCACCAGACCGGCAACCACATCGCTGTGGCCGCTGATAAACTTGGTCGCACTGTGAATCACGATGTCGGCGCCCAACTCCAGCGGCCGCTGGTAGTACGGGGTCAGGAAGGTATTGTCCACGATGGTCAACAGTCCGCGCTCCCGCGCCATGCCGCACAGAAGGGCCAGATCGGTCACTTTCAAGGTGGGATTGGACGGGGTCTCCAGGTAGATGCCGCGCGTATTGGGGCGGATCGACGCTTGCACCGCCTCCGGCTGGGTTGTATCCACGAAGCTGACCTCCACGCCCAGCCGCGAAAGAATGTTGGTCAGCACGCGGTAGGTACCGCCGTACACGTCCTCGGCCACGATCAGATGATCGCCGGCGGAGAAGAGCAGAAAGACGCTGGAGATGGCCGCCATCCCCGAGGAGAAAGCAAAGCCCCGCTTTCCTCCCTCCAGGTGAGCGATCATTTCTTCCAGGGCGTAACGGGTGGGATTGCCGGAACGAGCGTAGTCGTATTCGCCGGGCTGATCGATATCAAACTGGTGGAACGTGGAAGCCTGATAAATCGGAATGCTGGACGCTCCTGTCTTCCGGTCAAAGCTGTCGGTTCCGTGCAGCAGCCTTGTCGCAAAGTTCATGATAGCTCCCCTCCCTTTTCCAGTGCTTTATCCAGAGCCTGCCGCAAATCGGCAGTGAGGTCGTCGGCGTGCTCGATGCCAATCGACAGGCGAAGCAGCCGGTCACACACACCCACGGCTTGGCGGATGTCAGGCGGAACATCGGCATGGGTCTGCGTCGCCGGGTAGGTACAAAGCGATTCCACGCCGCCCAGGCTTTCCGCAAACGAAATGAGCTGCAGTGACTCCAAAAACGGCGCGACCATGGAGGAATGTCGGATACGGAAGGAAACCATGCCGCCAAACCCGCTGGCCTGCCGGCGCTGCACCTCATGTCCCTCGTGTTCTGGCAGTCCGGTATAAAAAACCTCGGTCACAGCCGGGTGAGTCGTCAAAAACCGCGCAATCTGAAAAGCATTTGCCTGATGCCGCTCCATCCGCAGTGCCAGCGTCTTCATTCCCCGCATCAACAGCCAGCAGTCCTGCGGTCCGAGCACGGCGCCGATCGAGTTGTGCAAAAAGCGCATCCGTTCGGTCAATTCGGAGCCTTTGGTGACGATCAGCCCCGCAAGCACATCGTTGTGTCCCCCCAGGTACTTGGTCGCACTGTGAAAGACGATGTCTGCACCAAGCTCCAGCGGTCGTTGATAGTAGGGAGACAAGAACGTATTGTCGACAATCAGCAGCAGATCATGCTCCCGTGCGATCTGCACCATTTGCGCCAGGTCGGTCACCTGCATCAGCGGGTTGGTCGGCGTCTCCGCCAAAATCGCCCTGGTGCTGCTGCGAATCGCCGCCCGGACCAGCGCCGGATCACGCAGATCGACGTAATCAAACGACAAGCCAAACCGTTTCATCACTTGTTCAAACAGGCGGTACGTTCCGCCGTACAAATCGAGCGATACAATCAGGTGGTCACCCTGCGAAAAGAGGCCCATTATCGTCTGAATGGCCGCCATCCCGGAAGCACAGGCAAATCCGCCATCCCCTCCTTCGAGGGATGCAATCGCCTGCTCAAGCACATCGCGAGTGGGATTCGCCGTCCTGGTATAGTCGTACCCCGTACTCTCCCCCAGCGCCGGGTGGCGATAAGCCGTTGATTGATACACTGGAAAGCTGAGCGCCCCCGTCGTTTTGTCTCTCCCCACACCAATCTGTACCAGTCTCGTCTCCATCTGCATTCCTTTTCTCTCCTCTCTCCTTGCGGCTGCAGTCTGCTGCTTGCGGTTCTTCAGAATAAAAAAAGCCTTCTTCTGAGCGAAGAAGGCAATTGATACGTGTCCGTAAGCATTCCTTCTCATCTCTCAGAGTAAATCTCTGCAGGAATTAGCACCGTACTCTTCCGCCGTCATGGACGGAAGGTCGGTTGCCGGGCGTCATCGGGCCAGTCCCTCAGCCGCTCTTGATAAGAAGTTAAAACACTTATGCAGTTATGTTGTACCTATCGTAGCGCAAAGACACCCCGTTGTCAATAAGAGGAATCTGCCGTTCCTTTCATCTGCAAAAAGCCGAACACCAGCAGATATTCTTCAACTGCTGCCGCAATCTCCCGGCCGATGCGCGTCTGGTGTGCAGGTCTTGTCATCAACTTCCGATCCTGCCGATTTGTGATGTATCCCATCTCCACGATCACAACAGGGCAGCCGCTATGCTTCAAGAGGTAATAGGTATCGGCATGAACCGGCTGTCTGTGCGTCTTGTACAGCTCGTTCAGTTGATGCTGAAGGAGCCGGGCCAGGATCTGCGCCTGCTGGTTGTCCGGGTAAATGACCAGAGGACCGCGTGCGGCAGAATGGCGAGCCCAGTTTACATGCAAACTGATCATCAGTCTGGGGGACATTTGTTGGGCCAGTTGGGCCCGTTGTGCCAGATCTTTGCGGTGGCGCGAGCGAATCTGCAACCACTGATTCTCGTCACTTAAGGCATAATCGCCGATGCGGTTCAAGATGACATTCAGCCCCCGCCCTGCCAGTTCGTCATACAGCCGCTTGGCCACCTGCAGGTTGATGTCCTTTTCATACAGGGTATCGTAAAAAGCACCGCTGTCCACTCCGCCATGTCCGGCGTCGATGATCACGTCCACTGGAGGCAAGATGGGACTGGCCTTAACGGGAGAGGAGAACGAAACCGAGATCGTCAACCAAACACTTGCTGCCATGACGATGCACCTGAGCAAGCCAACTCCTCCCTTCTCGCTGCTCAACGGATCACAACTCATTCGATAATGCCCAGATGCGTAAGGTCAACAGGATGAATTTGCCCGGTGACCTCAAGTTTCTCTTTCTTCTGGAAGCGGATGACCGCCTGTTCCGTTTGCCTGTCAAAGATTCCGTGTGTTTTTCCGTGGTAGTAACCAGCTGCCCGCAGCCTGTTCTGCACCAGTTGGACGAGAGCGCCTTTGGAACCGGGAACGAGAATGCGGTAGGTCAAATCTTCGTGCCCCATAATCGGGCCGTCGATCACGACGGTTGCGCCAAGCGGAACCATTTCATACAGCTTCTCGATATCCTTGTTGCGCATGCGAAAGCAGCCGTGGCTGGCATAGCGGCCAATGGACTCCGGCTTGTTGGTGCCGTGGATGCCGTATGTTCCCCAGGACACGTTTAGGCCAAGCCAGCGGGAACCAAACCCGCCACCCCAGTTCTTGGACTTGTGGATGACACGGAACACGCCGACTGGAGAGGGCGTATCTTTGGCACCTGGCGCAATCCGGTAGGAATACAGGATGTTGTCTTCCTCATCTTTCAGGTAAATTCTGTTATGCCACAGATTGATATACAGATACACCTTATCGTCCATTCCTTCAGCCGCTGTCCTCGGCTGAACCCCCAAGAACAACGCGAACAGAAGGCACGTAGCCAACATGGTCCCAATCACGGTTTGTCTAAACATGATGCTACAGCCCACCTACGCGATAGTTTCAGCACTATTATGAAGTAGCTGTGCTGATTTCATGCATCGCGGACTATTTATGTGCAAAACTCAATTGTTCGATGTCTCCGCCCTTGAGAAAACTGCCTGCACAACGACGAAAGAGTAATGACTCGTCTTCCGTGCATAATACGAACATGCGACATTTTTGGACGCAAGGGGGAAATCCTGCGTGAAGAGAACCGTTCTGCTCCTGCTTTTTTTGTTGTTGCTGTCCTCGTCCGCCCAGGCTGAAACGGCGGAGGAGTGGAACATTGTCGTTAAAACGTCGTCGCACTCTTCTTTTTTCTCCACACTTACCATCCGTGACAAGCAGGGACTGGCGAGACAAATCCTTACGTGCAAAACAGCGCTGCGCAGCTCTTCACCCGAGTTTCCCCGCGCCTACGTCAGCATCGGCCAGCGTGCGTTTACCTTCGATGCCATGTCACGCCTCTACGACCAGAACACCGGGCGGCAAATCCTGCTTCCCGGCAATGTCAGCCGTGAATTGGAACAATGGGTGTCCTGTCTGGAATCAGCTCATTTTGGGAAACCGCTGTCATGGAAAAAAGTTACTAAAGCGTTTCCCCGTATGGCCAAGGCGATTGTCACCGATCTGGAGACGGGAGAGCAGTTTGCCGTTCAGCGCCGCGCCGGCAGCCGCCATGCCGACGTACAGCCCCTGACACGTGCCGATACCGAGACCATGAAACGAATCTACAACGGGAAGTGGAGTTGGCGCCGGCGGGCGATTCTGGTCACGATTGACGGTGTGAACTACGCGGCTTCGATGCACGGTATGCCGCACGGTGCGGGCGCGATTGTCGGCAACAACTTCCCGGGGCACTTCTGTATTCACTTTCAAGACAGCGTCACGCACCGCCGCCAAAAGCCGGACCCCAGCCATAACCTGATGATTCTCAAGGCGTCCGGTAAGCTGACACAGGCGTTGATGGAGGCGGAAGCGGAACAACTCGTGGACTACTTCCTGCTGTTCCTGCGGGAACACGATTTCGCCAGCCTGCGGCTGCTCGCCGACGGTGTCACGCTCCCGCTGGAGACGGACAGAATCCTGTACCTTAACCAGGTCATGGAGCGAAGCAGCGAACAGGGGAATAATCGATTGACAAAGATGCTTGTGGCGGAGATTCCGGTAACCGTTTCACTCGTGGAGAAGGGCAGTGGGCCCCGGCAGGTAAACTGGGTGTTTCACGTGGGCAGACTCTCCCTGTTGGATCGCTGGCGAATTCTCGCGGTGGAGGAGGAATAGGCAATCGAAAAGAGCTCATCCTGATACGGGATGAGCTCTTGTTCACTTGCGGCAGCAGAGATGGCGCTTAGGCATTCAGTTTGCCTTTTGCCAGTGCAGCCAGTTCGTTAAAGGCCGGTTTGTCGTTGACAGCCAAATCAGCCAGCATTTTGCGGTTTACTTCTACGCCAGCCACCTTCAAGCCGTGCATCAAACGGCTGTAGGAGAGGCCATTGGCGCGTGCCTGCGCGTTGATCCGCGTGATCCACAGCTTGCGGAAGTCGCGCTTCTTCTGGCGACGGTCACGGTAGGCGTAGAGCAGGGACTTCATGACCTGTGCATTGGCCGATTTAAACAGGCGGTGCTTGGAGCCGAAGTAACCCTTCGCCAGTTTCAGGATTTTTTTATGACGACGGCGTGTTACCGTACCACCTTTTACTCTTGGCATAATCGATTCCTCCTGGTATTTCAAGCATGGCGGTCCTGCCCGAGGACACTTTGCGGCACATGCTCACATGATAGTAGTGGGTAAAGAAGAAAGCTGTTTACAGGTAGGTGATCAACTGGGCAATGCGCTGTTGATCTCCTTTGGACACATAGCCACCTTTGCGCAGATGGCGTTTTGCCTTGGTCGATTTGTTTGCAAACAGATGGCTTGTGTATGCGGAATCCCGTTTCAGTTTGCCGGTTCCCGTCTTTTTAAAGCGTTTTGCTGCCCCGCGATGGGTTTTCATTTTTGGCATGAAAAGATCCTCCAATCTATTTGTTGTCCGACTTGGGAGCCAGAATCATGATCATGCTGCGGCCGTCAATCTTCGGCTTGCGTTCAACCACAGCAATGTCTTCGCATAGTGATGCCAGGCGTTCCAACACTTGCTGACCGATTTCGGCGTGTGTGATCTCACGTCCACGGAAGCGAATGCTGCACTTTACCTTGTCTTCATCCTGAAGAAACTTCCGCACGTTGCGAAGCTTCGTCTGGAAGTCGTGTTCTTCGATGTTGGATGAGAAGCGAACTTCTTTTAACTCGATAATTTTCTGGTTGCGGCGGGCTTCTTTCTCCTTCTTCGCCTGCTCGTACTTGTACTTCCCGTAGTCCATGATCCGGCAAACGGGAGGTTTCGCCGTTGGCGCCACATTGACGAGGTCCAGATTGGCGTCCTGCGCGATGCGCAAGGCTTCCCTGAACGGAACGACACCCATCTGGTTGCCGTCAGGCCCAATCAGACGGACTTCACGAGCTCGAATCGCCTCATTCACTAACATCTGATCCTTGCTAATAATTTGCCACCTCCGTTAATTTTCGAGAGCAAAAACGGAAATAAAGAAAAGCGTGGGCGGTTGACGCCCACACTGATCTCACCTAGCAACTACAACGAAGCTTCGTCATCATAAGACCCGTCAACTGTCCGCACGGGACGTCGATGCAGGTGAGAAGCTGGGCGCTTCTGCTTGTTCTCGAATGAAGTTTATACCTATACAATATTACCTGTTGATCATACGCTTGTCAAGAGTTAAGCTTTTGATCGATTTCGGTGCGAATGTTGGCGATAAACTCCTCCACTTTCTGGGCCCCCAGATCGCCGGCACCACGCTTGCGGACGGAGAGCGTGCGATCGGCCACTTCTTTCTCTCCGATGACCAGCATGTAAGGCACCTTGCTTACCTGGGCTTCGCGGATTTTATAGCCGATCTTCTCATTCCGCGTGTCCAGCTCGGCCCGAATCCCCGCCTGGCGCAATTGTCCCCACACTTCTTCAGCATATGCAGCATGCGCTTCGTTGATCGTCATCACGCGTGCCTGAACCGGTGCAAGCCAGGTTGGGAAGGCACCGCCGTAATGTTCGACGAGTATGCCGATGAAACGCTCCATGGAGCCGTACATGGCGCGGTGCAGAAGGACGGGACGATGCTTTTCGTTATCCTGCCCGACATAGCTGAGATCGAACTTCTCCGGCATTTGGAAGTCCAGCTGGATGGTTCCGCACTGATGGCTTCGCTTCAGGGCGTCGGTGATCTGGAAATCGATTTTGGGCCCGTAAAACGCGCCGTCCCCTTCTTTGATCTGGTAGTTCACGCCGGATTCGTCCAACACCTTCCTCAGGGAACGCTCTGCAATTTCCCACAGCTCATCGGAGCCCATCGAGTCTTCCGGCCGTGTGGAAAGGGCAACGGTATAATCGAAACCAAACACTTTGTATATGCGGCCGATCAAATCCATCATCCGCTTGATCTCGTCCTCGATCTGATCCGGACGGACAAAGACGTGGGCGTCATCCTGACAGAAGGTGCGCACGCGCAGCATTCCGTTGAGCGCCCCGGAGAACTCGTGCCGGTGCACCTGGCCAAACTCCGAATAGCGGATCGGCAAATCGCGGTAGGAGTGGATCTTGTTTTTGTAAATCAGCATGTGTCCCGGACAGTTCATCGGTTTCAGCGCGTACGTCGTATTGTCCACCTCGGAGAAGTACATGTTTTCGTGGTAGTGATCCCAGTGGCCCGACTGCTGCCACAGGCGCTGGTTCATGATAAACGGGGTACGCACCTCGGTATAACCAGCCAGCTCCTGCAGGCGGCGGGAAAACTGCTCCAGTTCGTTGCGGACCGTAAATCCTTTGGGCAGGTAGAACGGCATGCCGGGCGCTTCTTCGGAAAACATGTACAGCTCCAGCTCTTTCCCCAGTTTGCGGTGATCGCGCTTTTTGGCTTCTTCGAGAAAATGCAGGTACTCGTCCAGATCCGCCTTTTTCGGCCAGGCGGTACCGTATACCCGCTGCAGCATCTGCCGGTCAGAATCGCCGCGCCAGTAAGCGCCGGCTACGCTCATCAGCTTGAACGACTTGATTAAGCCGGTGGACGGAAGATGCGGCCCCCGACACAGGTCAAAGAACTCGCCCTGTTCGTAGATGGTGATCTCGGCATCTTCCGGCAGGTCGCGAATCAGTTCCTGTTTGAGGTGGTCGCCAATTTCTTCGTAAATCTTGAGCGCTTCTTCCCTGCTGACCACCTTGCGGCGAATCGGCAGGTTCTCCTTGACGATCTTCTCCATCTCCGCCTCGATCTTGCCCAGATCCTCCGGCGTCAGGCTGACCGGAATGTCCATGTCGTAGTAAAAACCGTTCTCGATGACGGGACCAATGCCCAGTTTCACTTCCTGTCCGTACAGGCGTTTGACCGCCTGGGCCAGCAGGTGGGCGGTGCTGTGCCGGTATACTTCGAGACCTTCCGGCGAATCGAGAGTGAGCACTTCCACCTTGGCGTCTTCGTTGATCGGCGTGTACAGATCAACCACTTTGCCGTTCAATTTGCCGGCCACCGCTTTTTTCTTCAGGCCCGGGCTGATGGAAGCAGCCACATCCTCGATGGTGACGCCCGCTTCGTACTGGCGCACTGCACCGTCGGGCAGGGTTACATTTACGTTTGCCACGTCAAAACTCCTCCTTATGCCTGTCAAATAAAAAAAGCGCCCATCCCCAAAAGGGACGAGCGCGTCGTGCTCGTGGTACCACCCTCATTCGGACGAACATAAACCACAACCGGCTTATGTCCTCCCTCGTTACGGATAACGGGCTTGCACCCGGCTTGCCGATACTTCGTCTCCTTGACGGTTCCCGGCAGCTACTCGAAGGGGGTAGAGCGCTTTTTCGCACATAGCAGGCTTCCAGCCGACGGCCCGCCTCTCTTTCATGGCGATGAAAACGTCCATGTCCTTCTCATCGTATTTGTTTGGTTCATTCATTGTTCAAACGCAAGGTCAACTCATTTCTTTATGTATTATAGTGAGTTGGCTTGCGGAAGTCAAGGCGGATGCGCCGCCGATTGAAACAGTAGGCGCAGCCCTTGCAGCAGAACAGGCGCTCGGGAAAGATGTTTCGCAGCGTTTCCGTCAAGGCCGGTTTCTCCTCCGAGCGGTGCAGGACGATTTTCAACGGAGCCAATGTCACCAAGGCACTAAGCAGGTAATCCTCTTCGCGAAACTCCTGCTCACTGTACCTGATCATCGCGTCAAGCTGCTCCAGGTAAATTGCCTCCCCTTTCTCATCAAAGAGGCCGTACGTTCCCTCGCTCCTGGGCACGACATGGATCAGGCCGTATCTCGCTTCCTGTAGTGAAATAAAGTAACGGAGCAGTTCCACGAATTCCCGGTATTCTTTTTCCCGCAGGTATTCTTCCGTGCCGAGTTCGACCGCTTCCGCCAGCTCGTCCCAATATTCCTTGAGTCGAAAACGGACGAATCCGTCCAACACCACTTCGCTGTGCTCCTGCAGGTAGTCGAAAATATGGCGGTATATTTTGGCTCTGCGGGCCGCGCCCGCAGCGCGAAGATTTCCTGCCTCCGAGGGAATCAGCACTTGTTGCACATGGGGCAGGACCGCTTTACACTCCCGTGCCAACCCGGGCCCGTACTCCCTGGCGAGAATGGCCTGAATCACGTCCGGTTCAACGGCACGGATAATCCATTCGATGGCGACCAGGGCGATGAAAGAGCGAACCAGATCACGAGTCTCCAGCGTATATTCCTGCGACGACCAACTGACGAAGTGAAACGCATGATACGGCCCACACTGCTCCTCTTGGTACTGAATCGTCACCGGTCCTGTCTGCACCTTGCTTTCGATCGTGCGGATTGCTGCTCGAAACAAGTCGCAGTGCGAAGGCTTGTCTGCCTGGAGAAGCACGGACAGTTTCTGCACTTTCCTCACCCCCAACCGTATTGTACTCTCAGTATATGACCCGTCGGTGGCGATATACTTTCAAACGGTTGGTAAATGACGACTTCTGCAGCCTGCACGCATGTAAAAGCTGAACGCCCCTGACACCGTTTCGCTGCCGAAACGGAGAGGGGCGCCATCTTCGCACGTATGCACTAGTTCTGCATCACAAAGTCGTTTTCCGCCATCTCCCCTTCGCGGAAGACGCGCAATATTTCGTACCTCGTGTTGCGCTGCGCCGGGATTTTCCCCGCTTCCCGAATCAGCTGCAGGATCAGGTTGGTGTTTACCTTGTGGGTGCACTTGGCCGCGGATACCACATTTTCCTCAATCATGGTGGAGCCGAAGTCATTGGCTCCATACGAAAGGGAGAGCTTGCCGTATTCCGGACCCACCGTTACCCACGACGACTGAAAGTTGGGGATGTTGTCCAGCATCAAGCGGCTGATGGCCAGCGTCTTCAGGTACTCTTCGGGCGTGTTGTTGACTGCTTTCAAGTTGGTGTTATCCGGCTGGAAGGTCCAGGTGATGAAAGCGGTAAATCCGCGCGTTTCATCCTGCAGTTCGCGAATCCTGAGGAGGGAGAGCACCCGCTCCTCCAGCTCCTCGCCAAACCCGATCACCATCGTCGCCGTACCGGGCAAACCGACACGGTGAGCCGTCCGCTGCACGTCAATCCATTGTTTCCATGAGCCTTTCAAACGGGCAATCCGTTTGCGGGTACGGTCGTCGAGAATTTCTCCCCCCGCCCCCGGCAGCGAATCAAGACCCGCATTTTTCAGGCGGATCAGCACTTCCTCGATCGACAAACCAGACAGTTCTGCCATTTTTTCCACTTCCGTCGTGGAAAACGAGTGCATCGTAATCTGCGGAAAGTGCTGTTTGATTGTGCGCAGCAGGTTTTCGTAATACTCCAGCGGCAGGTCGGGATTGGTCCCACCCTGCATCAATATCTCCGTACCGCCCACGTCCACAGTTTCCTGTATCTTCTGAAGGATGGTCTCCGTGGGCAGAACATACCCTTCCGGCGAACCGGGCGGTCGGTAAAAGGCACAGAAACGGCAGTATTTGTCACAGATGTTGGTGTAGTTGATGTTGCGACCGATCACGAAGGTGGTAATCGGCTCCGGATGCCATTTGCGCATCACCTGATCGGCGGCATGGCCGATCTTTTCGATTTCGTCGCTCTCAAACAGCGCCAAACCGTCTTCAAACCCCAACCGCTCGCCGGCGATGGCCCTTTCCAGTATCTTGTCTATCATAAAAAAGGAACCTCCTCTACTCTCTCCACTTCCATCCTAACACAAAAAGCCGTCCCTGCCTATCGACAGAGCCGGCTTGCGCGGTATGTGTCCGATCAATGGCGGGATGCAGGCTCATCCGGCTCGCCGAATGCCTGTACCTCGGGCTGATCCATTGCTGCCGAAAAACCGGATGCGGTCTGAGCAGCGTTAAGCGAAGCTCCTTCCTCGATGCCGGCTGTTCCAACGCCAACAGACGGTTGATAACCGTCAGCAGCACTGCTGGAGAGAGAGGAAGTGGACCGGTAGACGGGGCCGACCGACGAATGCTGCATGCCGGCAGGATGTTGATGATAAACCGGCGGCACGGATGTTGTCGTCGGCTGGTAGCCGCGCAAAATCTGCGTCGATGACAGTGCCTGCATCGTCGGCATGTGATAATAACCACGTCTGGCCATGTACTGCCAAATCTCGTACGCAGCCTGCGCACAGTTGATGGCTCCCTGGATGAGCGCGCTTCTGATCTCTTCATCCGCACACTCCAGTGCAGCTTCCATGCGCATTTTGGCACTCGCTTTGTGGAAGCCCAGCACCGTGGAGGACACGTCCCGGTCATCCAGCATCTCCTCTGGCCGATTGGGTTGCTGGGGGACCGGCTGTGCCTGCATCCGTGTCCGGGTCTCAGCCTGTATCGTGGAAGCGGAGAGCCTGGTTCCATCAAGCGGGCGGTAAGACATCCCCGCAGTCAAACCGCGTCCGTTGATCAGATGAACCAAGCTGTTGTATTCATCCGTCATAAACTTCATCTGGCGGCTGACCAACTGCTGCAATTCCGGATCCTGCGCGTACGAAAGGTACAGCCGAAACAGGTTGAGGGCATCGATCGAGAAAGTGAGCACCTCTTGCAGTTCCATAATCTCGTGTGCCCCGTACTGGTCATGATTCATCATGCTTGCCTCCTGTCCAGTAGTTTTCCCTCACCTTCCAGTATGTCCCATAAGCGGGCTGGTTTTTCCCTAAAAAAAGAAAACCAACCGGAAAAATGCGGCTGGTTCAGATTCCAGTTATCATGCCCCGAAGGGCCAAATGTCCTGCTCGCGCTCTAGAAACTCTCGCTTCAGCGAGTGCGGGCGGCTTTTCGCGCTGGCTTCCGGTAGTCGTTTCGCTGGCAGGTTGGCCAAATACAAAGCGAGTTCTGATAGGAGAGCGGCCATTTTCCGAATGAACGACTTTGCCAACCATCCGAGCGGAGCAGGCCCGAAGCGGGGGGATACGGGCGCAACTTGGACAAACAGCGGAGCAGCGCTGCTTTTGCGCCCGCCCGCTTCGGGATGGCGACGCGGACAGTCCGGCTCCATGGGTGGTTGGCAGCGGAGTGAAGAGGAAAAAGGCCGCCTCCCCTATCCAGACACCTGCAACGTGCGCCCTTCCACCAAACCTGTCCTATTTTCATACCACATTACATACACTTGTACGGTATAATGGATGTGAAATGTGCCATCTGGTACAAAAAGGAGAGCGCAATGTTTGAAACGATTACCGAAATGTTCATGCAGTACGGGCAATTGGGACTGTTTGCCCTCGCTTTTCTCGATTCGTTTATTCTGCCGGTACCGCCGTTCTTTTTGCAGATTGCGATGAGCCTGCTTTCACCCGCCGACGCCTTGTACTATGCAACAGTGGCCTTTCTTGGCTCGGTGCTGGGTGCTCCGATGGGCTACCTGCTGGGGAAAATCCTGGGGAAGCCGCTGATGCACAAGGTGGTGCCGGCGCGCTGGTCGGAAGCCGCGACAGAAAAGTTTACCAAGGACGGCGATGCCGCCGTCCTCATCGGCTCGTTTACGCCGATCCCGTACAAAGTATTCACCATACTCTCCGGGGTATTCGGCTTTTCCCTGCTGAAGCTTCTGATTTACTCCATCTTTGGCCGCGGCATCAAGTTTTACCTGATCGGCGTCCTGTTTTTCCTCTACGGCAAACACGCCAAAGAGCTGCTTGATCAGTATCTGGAAGTCACCTTGTTGGCGTTGGCCGCCGTTCTTACGTTAGGATGGCTCCTGTTGAAGCGCCGCAAATCCTGACGCAGCCTGATATTCGGTCTCGCTGACTGATTGATGGTCCACAAGCGGCCCAAAGAAGCGAACGTCCAGCATCGGGTCATCCTTGACCCCGCGGTCAGCGCTGACGGCAAAGTGTTTGTTCCAATAAAGGTGCGCCAAAAGGTACTTGCGAGCGTTGCCCGTTTCTTCCAACTGCTGCTGCGCTTCCAGCACGATGCAGCTTAGACAGAACAGGTCGGTCATGTGATTGGCAATCGCTTTTAGTTTGTACGTGATGTAATCGTGGGGCTGCTTGAGCAGGTAGTCCAGATTTTGCTCCAGGAGCCCGATTTGTTGAACAATCCGCCGGGCAAATGGTTGGGACAAGGCATGCGTCATCTTCTCCGCCCGCTCCCGCATGGCATGGCAAAACTGCACATGGGCCCGCTCTTTTTGCATGACGCGCAGCAGGTCAAGGGCCAAAATGTTGGATGTCCCTTCCCAAACGGTGGTGACCTGGGCATCCCGCAGCAGGCGCGGCGTGACATACTCCTCAATATAGCCGTTGCCCCCGTGGATTTCGATTGCGGTGTGTGCCGCCGCAACCGCTTCCTCACCGGTACGGTACTTGAGCAGCGGAATCAACAACCGGGCCATTACGCGCACGGACTGATCCGCGTTCCCATACGTGTAAGCCTGATCAAAATAGTGAATCATCTCGAATACCGCTCCGGTACTGACCTCCAGGTCAACCAGAAGCGATACCAGCATTTCCCGGACCATCGGATACGTATTGATGGATGCTCCAAAGGCGCGGCGTTCTGCCGCGTAGTACCTTGCTTCATAAAAGGCGCGCCGCATGATTCCCAAGGAAGCGACGGCGTTGCAGATGCGGGAGATGTTCAGCGCCTCCGCCATGTATTTGAAGCCCATCTCCGGCTGCCCGATCAGATATCCTTCGGCTCCTTCCAGCAGCACTTCTGCCGATGGCACTGCGTTGACCCCCAGTTTTTCCTTCAGCCTCCTGACCGTAATCCGGTTGCGCCGCCCATCCGGCGTCACCCAGGGAACGAGAAACAATCCCAGCCCTTTTGTTCCCGGCTTGTTTGCGTCAATGCGCGCCATCACGGTCGCCACCATCGCCCCGGCATTGCTGGCGAAGAACTTTTCTCCGGTCAACCGGTAAACGCCCGGCCGACCTGCTATTGGCTCCGCCACGGTCAGATTGGCCCCGACGTCGGAACCGCCCTGACGCTCCGTCAGCCAAGTGGCCCCCTCGTACAACGTCGCGTAATCCCGGGAGGTAAGACCGCTCAGGTACCGTTGCTTTTGCTCCTCGCTGCCGTAGCGATCCACCAGGTAGGCAGCAGCCATGGTCAACGTGACGGGACAGTATAAGCCGGGCTCGGACTGGCTGAGCAGATAGCCCATCAGGTAGGAATACAAATAAGGAACCGTTTGACCCAATTCCGGCACCGGGCGGTAGAGATAGCTGACGATCCCGCTTCCGTACACCTCGGCCACGGTTTGCCGGTACCCTTCGTTGGTAACGATCTCGGAGATGTCTTCCCCCAGCCGGTTGTACTTTTTCAGGCGGGGCTTTCCTTCGCCGTCTGTGTAGGCTGCCCGCTCATCAATGGGGCCGGCCACATGTCCGCCAAACCAGGTCAGCCGTTTCCTCGCCCAGTCCTGCATATGCCCGGGCAAGTAGCGGCGCATCAGGTAGTCGAGGTTGGGGTCGGCCGTGTAAAAGTTCTCTTCCTGCCGCCGACGCGGCCGCGGAATGTTATTGGAATAGTTTCCGCTGTCAATCAGCGCTTGCACGTTCGTCATTTCCTTTCTCCTCCTGATTCGCCCACCGGTTGGCGAAGCGCCTGTTTCAGCACTTTTCCGCTTGCATTCCGCGGCAGGGCATCCAGACACTCGACCAACCTGGGCAGCTTGTAATCAGCGACTTTGCCGCTGAGAAAACGGCGGACTTCATCCAGCCAATCGGTCTCGCCGGACTGCCTGGCCTCCTCGGTGAGCACCAGGTAGGCCTTGACCGTCTCTCCCCATTCCGGATGGGGGACGCCAACCACAGCTGCCTCCCGCACAGCAGGATGACGCTCCAGCTCCATTTCCACCTCTTTGGGGTAAACGTTGACACCGCCGCTGATGATCACATTTTTTTTGCGGTCAATCACCCAGAAAAATCCGTCTTCATCGACGAAACCGATGTCTCCGCTTAAGACCCATCCGTCGCGCAGGGTCTCCTGCGTTGCCTGCCAGTCATCGACGTACCCTTTCATCGACCCTTCGCTTTTGATGCGCAGTTCCCCCGGTTGGCCGACGGGAACCGGTTTGCCCTCTTCGTCTACGACTTCTACCTCCGTAAACAGGACTGGCCTGCCGATGCTCCCCGCCTTTTCGGGATGTTCGGCATGGCGCAGGCAGGTGCCGGTCGGCCCCGCCTCGGTCAGCCCGTAAACACATACCAGTTTTTCACGTCCGTAAGCCTGTTCGACCAGTTCGGCCATCGCTTTGGACAGCGGAGCGCCGCCGTATATCCAGCAGCGGACGGACGTGAGATCTGAGCGGGCAAAGTCGGGGTGCTTCATGGTCAGCAGGTAGGCAACTGGCGCCCCGAAAAAATGGGTGATTCGCTCCTTTTGCGTCAGCTGGAGAAGCAGTTCCGGCGAAAAGGAAGGAGCCAATACCTGGGTCGCTGCCACCATCATGCCGCTGACAAAGAACAGATGAAGCGGGGCGGAGTGACTGAGCGGCATTAACTGCAAAATCCGGCTCTGGTGGTTCATCTGCATTTCGATGACCATCATTTTGGCCACCGTTAACAGATTTCGATGGGTGAACTGCACCCCTTTCGGCCGTCCAGTCGTACCCGAGGTGAACAGGATGCTCACTTCATCGTCTTCCCCCACCTCCGGGAGGTCCGGATCGACAGAAAGCGCTTTCATTTCATCCCAACATTGTTGTGGCGTACGCTCATCCATTCCCAGCCATTCTCCGCTGCTTCCGCCTGTCTTCACCAGAGCGGCCAGACCGGTCTTTTTGGGCAGTGACTCGACAGTGGGGAAAAGCTGGTCATGGACGACAAGGCCGCGGGCCTGCACCCGGTGACAGATGTACAGCACATCCTCCGCCGTGGAGCGTGCATGAATGGGGATGACAATGGCGCCACTGCGCATAATGGCAAAGAACATGACGGCAAATTCCAGACAGTTGGGCATCATCAGCACCACTTTGTCTCCCCTGCCGACGCCCAGCTTGCGCAGTTGAACCGCCCAGAAGTTGGCCTGTTCGTTCCACTCGCGATAGCTAAGGCGCCTTTCCCCGGCAACCAGTGCTTCTTTTTCCCCGTGTTTTCGCCCATTTGCCGCCAACAAGGCCGACAGATTCACGCTTGATCCCCTCCATTCGGTTCCGATGTGGTCGGCTGATCCTCGACCGGTTTCACTGTGCTCTCTTCTCGCAGCCTTTGTTCAAAATTTTTCATGTACGCAACGATCTCATCACGCAGCAGCTTCAACTCCTCCATACGCTGCTCGATCTCCTGCAGTTTTTCGCGGCCGTACGCGATCGTCCGCTCCAGTTGTTTGCGCCCGGTTCTATCTTCCTGAAACAGGTCAATCATCTCCTTGATCTGCTCCAGGGAAAATCCAAACCGCTTGCCGCGCAGAATCAGACGGAGTCGGGCACGGTCGCCGCGCGTGTACATGCGCATCCCTCCTTTGGTGCGGGCAGGACGTATCAAGCCTACTTCTTCGTAATAGCGAATGGTGCGCGTGCTGATGTCCAGTTCCTGTGCCAGGTCTGAGATGGAAAACCAGTCTGTTCCCTTGCTCATGTGCTTTCTGCCATTGAACCTCCAATCACCAAAACGTCAGAATATACTTACATTTTAGTTTACGTTAACGTAAACGTCAATAAAGAAAACGTGGTTATCTCCGCCATCTGCGTCACGCGATCGGCCAAGGGCATATTGTGGCTTTTCCATTTGTCTCTCCTCCGGTAAAATAGATGCCCAGAGGCTGTCTCACCTGGAGGTTCCAATGGAAGAAAATCATTCGGTGTTATCCTTGACGATCGTCGTTACCCTGTCGTTTCTCATCCCGATTGTCCTTCATCGGCTTCGCTGGCGGTTTCTGCCGGTTGTCGTGGTGGAAATCGCCGCGGGGCTGCTGCTGGGCAAGAGCGGTCTGGGCCTGATCCACGACGATCAGTGGCTTTCCCTGCTTTCCTCGCTCGGTCTGATCTATCTGATGTTTTTAAGCGGCTTGGAGATTGATTTCGAGTCGTTTCGGGTGAAGCGAAAACCGACTGCACAAGCGAATCCGCTGGTACTCTCCTCGATCACGTTTGTCCTGATCTTGCTGGTCTCCTGCGGCTTGGCTCTGCTGATGCAGCGTTTGGGGTTGGTTGACGCCCCATGGTTCATGACGTTGTTAATCTCCACCATCTCACTCAGCATCGTCGTACCGACTTTGAAGGATAAAGGGATCATCAACACGCCGTACGGACAGGCGATCTTGCTGACGGCGGTTATCTCCGACTTCGCCACGATGATCCTGCTGTCCTTGTACGTCGCTTTTTCAGCCAACAATCTGACCAAGCCATTTCTCCTGCTGATCCTGTTCGTGGTCGTCTTTTTTGTCTATCGGTTCACCATTCGGTTTGCGACCAACCGGTTGATCGAACGGATCTCCCGCGAGAGCGTGCAGCTGGGCACACGCGGTGTGTTCGCGCTGATCCTGTTCTTCGTCGTTCTGTCGGAAGAGGTTGGGGCGGAAAGTATTCTCGGGGCGTTTCTGGCAGGCGTGATCGTCTCGCTGCTCTCGCCAAAAAAAGAGTTTGTTCACCAGTTGACCTCGTTTGGCTTCGGCTTTTTGATCCCGATCTTCTTCTTCATGGTCGGAGCCACGATGGAACTGCAAAATCTGTTTGGCGACGCCAACGTCCTGCTGCTTTTGCCCTTGATCATCGGCAGCTTCTACCTCTCCAAGGTGCTGCCCGCTTTGCTGTGGCGCCGCTGGTACGGGTGGAAGGAGACGATGGGTGCGGGGCTGCTGCTGCCCTCCACACTCAGTCTGATTATTGCCGGGACGGCAGTAGGTCTGGAGTTGGGCGCGATCGACGAAACCCTGCAGGCTGCACTGATCGTCGGCGCCGTCCTTTCCTGCGTCATCTCCCCGATCCTGTTTCAGCGAATCGTGCCGGATCAAACAGAGACGGCCCGCAAAAAGATCTCCCTGATTGGCGCAAACACGATCAATCTGGCACTGGCCAAACAGCTTCACCAGGATGGTTATGAAGTGGCTATCTACACCTCTGATCCGGCCGCGTCCGAGCAGGAACGAAACTATCCGTTTCCGACCGTGACCCTGCCTGCTCTGGAACCGGAACACTTGGCTGCCCACGATGTATTGGAGAGTGACTACGTGGTCGCATTTACCAGCGATGAACCGCTCAACGTACGTATCGCCAACTGGGCAAAGCTGGGCGGGGTCGAAAACGTCATCTGCCGGATGGACAGTGAACAGCGGGATGACGAGTTGGCTGAAGGAGTCCAGCTTTTCTCCACTTTCCTCTCCAACCGGCTGCTGCTGCAAGTCCTGATCGAGTATCCGTCCTTGTTGAAGATGCTGGAGAAGGACCATTCGATGTACGAAGTTACCGTGGGCAACGACCGCCTGCACAACACCTTGATCCGCGATCTCTCCTTCCTGGGAGACGCACTGGTCATTCGCATCTTCCGCGGCAACGATCTGTTGATTCCACACGGTCACACACAGATCAAGCTGGGCGATACGCTGTTGATCAGCGGCGAAAAAGAACGGATCTCCGATATCCGACGGGCGATGGCATAAAGCCATACGCCTTTTTTACTTTGACTCGGCAATCACCTATCTCATCTGTGCCCATATATTGTAGGTGTAGATACCAGAAGTGAGGTGTTGTGCTTGGCCGTTATCAAGGCGACAGGAAAAGGAATTGGCTTGTTGGCCCGGCTGATTCGGGCGGAAGCGGAGGGGGAAGGCAAACTGGGCATGCTGATGGTCGGCAACGTCGGGGTAAACCGAGTGCGCTCCGATTGTCTCGACTTTATCAATATCCGCTCCATCCGCGACATGGTCTTTCAGTCACCGGGTGGGTTTGAAGCAGTACGAAAACCGTATTTTTACCAGCGGGCAAGAGAGAGGGATAAACGGCTGGCCAAAAAAGTGATCGCTGGAAAACGGTACCATCCCGCCAGTTTTGCCCTCTGGTTTTTCCGACCGACCGGCGGCTGTCCTGTCCAATGGTACAACCAGCGCAGTGCGGGACGTTACAAAGCACATTGTTTTTTTGTCCCAAGCGGTCAGGACTGTCCAAAGGTCTACGGTGCGTTGTGAAGCGTGAGCAGCCAACGAAAAATAAGAAAGAGGAGTGAACAAGCCCGTGCAGTGTGGAAACCCTTATCACATGTACATGATGCCTCCCTATGCATGCTTTGACATGGGCCAAATGATGATGAACCTGCAAATGACACAGCCGCTGCAAACGCAGCCTTGGCCCATGCCGCCAAGTGGGGCCGAAATCCCGGGTACACCTGAATTCATCGAAGAATCTTACGTTGAAAATATCCTGCGATTAAACCGGGGGAAAATGGCAACCATCTACATGACGTTTGAGAACAATCAGGAGTGGAACGCCCAAATATTTCGCGGAATCATCGAGACAGCCGGACGCGACCACATCATTATCAGCGATCCGGAAACAGGCAAACGCTATATTCTGCTTATGGTCAATCTTGATTACATCACCTTTGACGAACCAATCGAATACATCGCTCCTCCCATCCCTGGTCAGTTCTGACTACCCGCATCCCTCAGCTCACTTACCATCGAGGCCGGCACGCGCATGATCTGGCAGCGGATAGGGCACACTCTAACTGATTTCCATGCTGATGCGGAGTGATGTCCTCATGCCGTACATTTTATCCGTCGGCACGGCTGAACCGCCCTATGAGATTTCCCAGAAAGACTCGATGGAACTGGCTTATGAGATGTTTCGCGACCGTTTTCCGCACATCGAGCGGCTGATGAAAATCTTTGATCATACCGAAATCCGCTCGCGGCGGTTTTGCGTCCCCGCTGACTGGTTTCGCGAGGAACACCGGTTCTCGGAGAAAAACGATCAATACATCGAAGCCGCCACACAGCTGGGGGCGGAGGCAGTTGTTCGATGCGTGCAAAAACGGGGCCTAACCCCCCATGACATCGACTGTCTCATTTACGTCTCCAGCACCGGCATCTCCACCCCCAGCATCGACGCGCGCATTCTCAATCTGCTCGACATGCGGGAAGATACGACGCGCATCCCGATCTGGGGGCTTGGCTGTGCCGCTGGAGCGATGGGCATTTCTCGAGCCAGCGACTATGCCAAAGCCCATCCTGATGCACGAGTCGTTCTGCTGGCGGTGGAATTGTGCGGTCTTACTTTTGTCAAAAGCGATGTGTCCAAAAGCAATTTTGTCGCCACCTCGCTGTTTGCCGACGGGGCTGCCGCCGTCCTGATTGCCGGCGATGCCTATGTACGCCGTCAACCGGATCTGGCCAATGCCCCCGCCGTTATTGGCGGTGTCACCACCACCTGGAAAGAATCGCTTGACGTAATGGGCTGGGATGTGACGGACGACGGGCTGCGCGTCATCTTTTCCCGCGACATTCCCACCCTGGTAAAACAGCGGATGCGGCAAACGATCGAGCAGGCCTTGGCACGCCATCAGCTCTCCTTGACGCAGATCAGCCGTTACATCCCCCATCCGGGAGGCGCCAAGGTAATCAGCGCCTACCGGGAAACGCTTGACCTCCCCGCCGATGCCACACGAGAGGCGGAAGAGGTGCTGGCAAAGTGCGGCAACATGTCCTCGGCCACGGTCCTGTACGTGCTGGAGAGAAGCCTGATGCGGCCGTGGAATGCGGGCGAATACGGTTTGCTGACCGCACTGGGACCCGGCTTTAGTTCAGAGGTCGTCATCCTGCGGGCAGGAGGGGAGCCAGATGAACCCGCTGTTTGAATGGGTGATGGCAGCGGTTCTGCTGCAGCGTGTCGTGGAGTTGAAAATCGCTGCCCGCAACGCCGCCTATGTGCGGGCACACGGCGGCTATGAAGTGGGGGCCGAACACTACAAGTACATCGTCGCCCTGCACACGGCCTTTTTGCTCAGCCTTCTGTGCGAAGTCTGGTGGCTGAACCGTCCCCTGTCTCCGTATTGGTATCTGCCTTTTTCCCTATTTCTGCTGGCTCAAGTCGGACGGTACTGGTGCATCAGCAGCCTTGGAAAACTCTGGAACACGCGGATTATGATCCTGCCCGGTTCAGACCTGGTCCGGCGAGGTCCATACCGCTTCCTGCGCCATCCCAACTACCTCATCGTCGGGGTGGAACTGCTCACCCTGCCGCTGGTCTTTTCCGCCTACTTGACCGCTCTTGTGTTCAGCTTGGCCAACCTTTGGCTGCTGCTCAAAGTGCGCATTCCCGCCGAAGAACGGGGAGTCGCTCAGTTGGAGGGACGAACAGATTTGCTTGAGCTGGAGGAATCTGCTCTCGCTGATGACCCTGCCCCGCTCCGCACACAATAAGGACTAGAACAGATGCAAAGGAGCTGACAGACGATGGCCGTGATGGAAAAACCACGTGCTGCGACCTTTTCGTACGAACGCAGCTACAGCGCAAAGAACGGTAAACAGATCACCCTCCGCCCGGCGCAACCGGACGATGCCGAGTCCATCATCAAGCGGATGAAACGGGTGGTAAACGAGGGAGGATACCTGGAAGAAGAACCGGACTCACTGGCCACTGCGCGGCAGGAAGTGCAGACGATCCTGGAGATGAAAGAAGAGGGCAGCATGTACACCGTGGCTGTGCTGGATGACGAGGTGGTCGGAGCAGCCCAACTGAAACGTGGGCAATTGCAAATGAACGCGCACGTCGCCACCCTGCGCATCTGGGTTGGCCCCAACTATCGCGGTCTGGGGATCGGCAAGGAGTTGATGCGCTATGCCATCGACTGGGCAGAAGCGCACGGTCTGGAAAAGATTTCACTTGATGTGTTTTCCAACAATCAACGGGCCGTTGAGATGTACAAGCGGTACGGGTTTGTGGTGGAAGGGACGCGCAAAAAGCAGTTTATCCTCAATGGCGAGTACGTGGATGAGGTGCTGATGAGCAAGTTTTTGTGAGGGTGGGGGAAAGAGTCAAACTCCATCAAGCCAGCACCTGTGCCCTTTTTCACCGCGTTGGTAAAGGGCCAACACCTCACTCGCCCACCGTACCACGATACTTCTGCTCAATCTCTGCTTTCATCTCTTCGTAGGACTTCTCCGTAAGGTTCAGCAAATAATCGATCAGTTCTTCTTTCGACCGGGTCACAAAGGCTTCCCGCGCCTCTCTTTGTTCGGTAAAATAAGTCTTTGCCTCGCTGCCGATTTTTCGCGTGGCATACAGATAATCAATCGCCGCCCCCAGATTGAGGCTTTCCCGCCAGTTTTTCTCATACCAGTCCTTGTCGAACCGCTCGATCCACTTGCGCCGGTCGATGCGTACCGCCTCCGCTTCCGAGAGGGCGTCCTGCTTCCACCTCTCCCATCTCTCGGCGATCTCCCTGGCCCGCTCCAACTCTTCCTTGAACTGTTCCTGGTTGGTCACGTTGGCGTACAGTCCTTCTGCCGCCTGAGCAATCGCCTTTAGCTGCTTCTGACCATCGGCATTGACGTCAAACCCGATCACATTGAGCAGGGGCATAATCTCTGACTGGGAAAGCTCTTTTGCCATAGCGACCGGATCGCCGTCACAGGTCTCAATCCCGTCGCTGACCAGATAGATCACATTGGTATTCTGGTCCGCCTTTAATCCTGCCATGTCATATTGGGCCAGCCGCAAGGAGCCGGCAATGGACGTCCAACCGGTCGGCTCAAACTGCTCCAGGGCCGCCTCGATCTTCTCTGCATGGTAAGGCTGCAGCGGATAGACCAACTCACTGCTGCTGCAGGAGAGTTCTTTGTGCTCATCGGCATTGCTGCCCTTGTGGCCGTAGACGCGCAGAGAGACGTTGGCTCCCTCCGGAAGCGATTGGGCAAACTCTTTAATCGCTTCTTTGGCCAACTGCATCTTGGTTTTTTCTCCGATCTTGCCTGCCATGCTGCCGCTGGCATCGAGAATGATCTCGACGTTGAAATTCTCCTTGAAGTGAAAGCGGGCATCATCCAGGTCGGGGCTGCCGAATGAAGCCATTCTCCAGCGATCCACCACCGACTGCGGACTGAGATAGTCCTCCGTAAACAGCGAGATCAGCTTGACCCAATACATTGACAGCATCTCTGGATCCAGGCCGTCCGGCAGGGTGGGAAGTTGGTCGAGCACTTGTCTAAACGTCTGGTTATGGGGGGAGTCCGGCAGATAAAAATGCGTCCCTGCCAGCGGCCCCGGCTGCCGGGCGATCAAGTCCTGGGTCGTTTGGGGCAGTTGAGGTTTCTCAACAGAGGAACCTGACGGAGATGCACCTGATGAACAGCCGCTGATCAGGACCAGAAGCAGGCAGCTGGGCGCCAGGAATGACAGCAATCGTTGTGTGCAGTTCATCTGCCTCACCGCCTTCTTACGATGGATGTATCTGTGGATATGCCTGGGATGTTCTTATGTCGATGCGCATCAGGAGGGATCTCGTACTACGGAGAGAATGCAGCGTTGCTCCAGAATCCGACGGCATCCAAAAAGCCGAATCGCCTGCTTTGTGCAGTCTGATACACCTGTTCTTCAAAGTACGGCATGTAATCCTGTCCAAACGTGACCGACTCATACTTAACCGAGGTTCTTACTTCAATGCGATCATCACTGGTAAACATTTTGATGGTAGAGCCGGACTGTGCCGCCCCGTTCTCCTGAATGATGGTTCGCACAGCCTGTTCCACCTTTCCTCTGGAGTCTTGCAACCCATTGTGAATAAATGCTTGTAATTCGTGATTGCCGGGCAGCATCGTGGATAACACGTTATCGATGGCTGTGTAATGAATCTCACTCTCTGCCCAGTCTGGATGGAGAGATCGCAGGTCGCTTTTCTCTATTCCTATCAAGGTCCAAATGAATACCGGGTCTTCCAGCAGCATGATCGATTCATCGTAGTCTGCAATCGCTTCTTCAATCTCTTCATACACCGCTTTGGTCGCCGCCAGACTGGCCTGCTGGGCGGTGTTGGCCGCCTGCTGCTTGTCTACGAAAACGGTTGAAAAATTAAACAGCGCAACAAACAGCGCGAAAATCATGAAGTAGAAAATCGTCAGGGTAAAAAGCGTGATGTTCCCACGTTCTTCTCGTAACAGACCAATCAAACGCTTTTTCAAACCAATCACCTGATTTCTTGGTTCCTAGGGCAGACGGTACATGTCGTCGGTTGAGCATTCAGTAAATCATCCGACTGTGCAGCTCTTGCTGGATGGGAATGGCAAGGTATTTCTCATCTTCGTCCAACAAGTTTTTCGTAAGTATTTCGGGAAGGAAAGTAAGGTTGAACGAAACATCCACATGTACCGTAAAATACCCGTCAGACGCCGTATGTGTGATCGAAACATGTCCAAAGGTCAGTGTTTCGCCTGCGGTTTCCACGATGTTCTCCGCTGCCTGCTCTGCCTCACTCTCGTCTCCGGTTATCGCATACACCTTCGCTGCCTCATTGGCTGCCGACTGGGTGACAATCACCGCATAGACTCCCAGCAAAAACTGCCACAGCACCAGCATCGCGATGAAAACTGCAGGCAGGATGCCGATGAATTCGATGGTGACCGAACCTTTTTGGCTGTTAAAGAAATCCTGTTTTGAAAGCATTACCCATTCATCTCCCACAGAGATAGCCTCTTACTTTGTCAACAGCTCAGAGCGATTCTCCCCTGACGATTCAATCCGCCATTTTCGCACATAAAACGTCATCAAGACGACCATAAACGGAAAGAGGATCAGATTCAGCATGATTTGACTAAACAGAAAGGCCGCATAATTACTTGTGATCATGGCGACACCGAACAAACCGGCGAAGCCAATCAGCCATTCTACTACACTGATCAGCAGCAGGAGTCCGGAGAGCGGAAAAAAATACCGCTTACCCAGTTGAAAAGCTGCCTGCCAGCTTTTCCACGCAGACTGGTTTCTTATTACAATCATGTAGGGGGTGAGGAAAAAAAGCGTTAGCACGATCAGACCAGGAATGATAAACAGGAGCGAACCGGCCAGTACCAGAAGCACATATAGCACCCCAAACAAAAAGACGGAGAAACCATGCACAAAAAATGTGTGGAACGCTCTACGAATTCCTTTTTCTTCTCCCTCGACTTCACTCTGCACATATTGGATAAACGGCAGCTGGGCCACGATGAAAAACAGCAACATGTAAAACGTATTGACAAAATCGCCAAAGGCGTTTGTTTGTGTGAAAGCCGTCCAGAAGTAGACGTAATTCGTAACAAAGGCGTGAAGCAGGGAAAAGGGCAAGCATATGGCAAAAGCCAACAACAGCAGATATTCGATGTTCCTCGCGTAAAACCGTACGCTTTCTCTGAATGGATGCATGAACCTCACCTGTTTTCAATCGTGATATCATCTATTGATAAAATCCGTAGGTTTCTTGGTGTAAGTTGACATCAATCATAATTAGTTTCTCAAACCGTCTATAAACACCCGTTGCAAATCAAACTTTGACCTTCGTTCGTACATTTCCATCATCTGCTCAATTCCACGTTCGCCCGGCGCAAAGGTTACGGGACGGCCATGCTCATCTTTTTCAAACCCACTCAATGAACGATGCAAAATTTTCAAGGAATCAGGATCAAGGTACTTTTTGATGAGATGCAGCAGCTTTTCTACAGCGGGCCTTGTTTGCAGGTTTACTCGGTTGCGGTACTGCTTTAAAAACGCTTGGATTCGCCTCACCGCAGGAATGGACTCCAATTGCAATCTTCCCTCTGTATACATGATTCGCTGCCACTCTCTGATTAATTTGCGCATTTCTTCAACATCTTCCGGTATCAAGGTATAATTTCTTTTCTCATGCACGGTATCATCTACTTTTTGCATCTCATCGTATATTTCCTGTAAACGTTGTTGACCGGTAAAGATGGTTTGCAAGGTTTGCCGAAAACCATGCCAATCGTCTTGAATCTCATGAAAATCAGCGAAAGACGAACAAACAGGTTCCAGTTGATCAAGAATTGCGATCATGTTTTGAATTGGCCAGATCGGTCGATTCTTGTCACGGCTTAGCTTTCGGTTCCCCTCTACCACAATACTGTTGTAGTTTCCAACCTTTACAGCAACTACCTCTGCTTCTTCACGTGATACCACCTGAGCGTGCAAATCCAGAATTAAAATCCCTGCTCTACCCCCTACCCGTTTGTAAAAGACATAGCAGTATTCTTTGTCGTTCCACTTAAACGTGTAAGGAAACAACTCGGCTTTTTCCAACCATTTTTTGTACTTTTTTATTTGTGTCTTAATTTCCGGTGTTTCTTGCACTTTCATCTTGTATCCTCCATTAGCAGCACGTTAAAATCCGAACCAGGATTTTACCTTCCTGAAACCTTTTTTGACCGTATCCACGGTTCCTTTGATCACTTTTCTTCCAGTCTTCGAATTGGCCCATCTTGCCACCATACTGCCCACACTTAACACGGTACCGGCTATGATTAGCACTCCTGCTGCTGCCTGGACGGCGGGAATCGGAACCCGGGAAATCATCATTCCTACGTTTGTCATCGAATCTCCTACGCTGCCGACCGTATTAATGACTGCCTCTGTTTTTTCCTGGTCATTTTTTGCGCTGTGGTAGGCATCTATATGTTGAGCCGTTTCGTACACAGACAAGCCCAAGCCTACTGCACCCAGGTAGGGATTCGCCTTGGGTACATCCAGATTGAGGCTGCTACTTTTCGAAAACCAGATTTTTAAGTTGTTTGTCCCCTGACCAAATCGTTGATAACCCGAACCAACAGCGTCTCTTGCGTTGTTAAAATACCTGCTTGCGTCAAATGCGTCATAAATTTTCAACCCTGTATCGGCAAGATCGGCGGAGAATTCGAAGGGCTCGTTTCCTTTTGAGGCCAGTTTATAAATCTCCAGAAACTGGCGGCCTTTCAGGTTCAATAAATTATTTTTTAATGTACTTGGATCAAAGTCAGGCGCACTTAGCGTTTCGGTAAATGCGACCGTATGGTTTAGAATACCGGCGGTCGCTTTTAGCGCGTCCAGCGTTGTTGGCCCTTTTTTGTTCGCATCGTATGAGTGATCTAACGCTGGAGCGTTCAACTCCGGGAATTGGTTATCCGGTATTTTCAGCTCCGGATTTCGTGAGTTTGGGACGGCTCCATACGTAGGTGCTTCAAGGTTTGGGGGCAGTATATGGGGAACCTGCAGCTCTGGAAGTTGCGACTTTGGTGTTTCAAAGTGCGGCGTATCCCAGTCTGGTACTAGTAACTGAGGCTGATCCGCCTGGGGTGCGTTTAGCTCTGGAATATCCCACTCAGGAGCCTGCAAGTCAGGTGTTTCCCATTCCAATCCATTTATCTCCGGAACGTTCCACTCTGGTGCTTTCAAATCCGGAACCTGGTACTGTGGTGCTTCCAGGTTCACTTCTGCGAACGCAACAAGAGGAAAAACGTTCATCAAGATAATCAGAAAGGCAAATGTTCCTGCGCATATCGGCCTTCTTAATGAGGTTCGCACCAGTTAACCTCCCTTTGGTTATTTAAGTACCATTCGGCAAACATCATGAGGGATTCATGCTATTCAGTCTGAATTGACATTCTCGTTGTATTTTTGCTTGATCGCTTCAATTGTTTCTTTGTAGGTTTTGTCGTTTAGGGAGTGTAAAAAATCCCCTAGTTCATCCGCCTTTTTTTCAGCTAAGTAATAATGATCCCAACTCATTTTTTTCAGTGCGTTGATGGTTTTCTCGGCAACGATATCTTTAACGTATAATGTCGTAATAGCTGAAAATAATCTGGAATGTTGATGACCGGCAATATTTTTCCATCTAAGAACAAATTTGTCGATACTGATCATTCGCCTCGTGTGGGTATAAGAAGCATCTAAGGAAGAATGCGTTTTCCACCGTTCCCACTTTTTCGCCATCTCTTCCGAGCGATCAAATTCTTCCTCCAACTCCTTTTGATTCGTGATGGACACATACCTTCCACCGGCAGCCTTCGCCACTGCTTGTAACTGCTGTTGTCCCTCTCCATCTACGCCAAACCCGATCACATTGACAATCGGGGTGATGTCAGAGTCAGCCAGCTGTTTCGCAACCTCTACCGGGTTGCCATCGCACGTCTCGATCCCGTCACTGACCAGGTAGATGATATTGGTGTTCTTCTCTCCGGACAGTCCGCTCAAATCCTTCTGTGCTTCTTGCAAAGAACGGGCAATCGGCGTATATCCGGTTGGCTGGAATTGATTCAGGGCAGTTTGCAACTTTCCTGCGTCATAGGGTTGCAGGTTATACACCAACTCACTGCTTCCACAAGAGAGTTCTTTGTCGGACTCTTTACTGCTCCCCTTATGTCCATACACCCGCAGGGCCACATGGGCTTGTTCCGGTAACGCATCAGCGAACGATTGGATCGCTTCTTTGGCCGCTTCCATCTTCGTCTTGCCGCCCACTTTTTCCGCCATGCTGCCGCTGGCGTCCAGGATGATCTCCACATTGTACTGTTCTTTAAACTGAAAACGAGGGTCATCCATCTCCGGATCTCCGTAGGAGGCCATTTTGATCTCTTCAATCAGCGTTTGTGGATCAGGAAAATCCTCGGCAAATAACCCCAACAGGGCGAGGTAGTACAGCTCGATAATCTCCTCGTCTGCCTCTTCAATGTCTGGTAACTTTTCTAAGTGTTCTACGATTTCTTGTTTGTCATCCCTGGATGAAAGCCCGATCAAGCGGCCTGGCGGAAAGGCGGCAAAATCGTCGATTGTCTCAGGTATGCTTGTGATCCCATCTGGAATCAATTCTTGCAGTGCGGCTATTTTTTCTTCTCTGGTCGGTTCAGTTTGTGGATCTGTTTTCTCCTTTTGTTGATCCTGATTGGGAGTTTGCTTCTTTTCGTTGTCTATCGTTTCAGTTGTCTCTTTCGACTCCTCGTTCGTCTTGTCTTGTTCGGAACAACCACTTTGCAAAGTGATGAGAAGAAAAATGACAGCGATCGTTTTGACCAGTTTCTTCATTCTGTTTACCCCCGTTTCCGACATGATCAGGATCCACGCTGCTTAAAAAGAAACATGTTGGTGGTGGGAAGATCACACCACCAACATGTACACTGAAACTGTAAAACACAAAAGATTATTCTTCCTTACCAGATATGCTCTTAATGATATTACTTATTGTGGTATCAATTGCATCAGTAATGTCGGCTTCACTATTGCCCTGAAAATAAGCTATTATCGCACTAAAAATCGCCAACACCACGCCCGCCAGCGCAATCCACTCAATCGCCTGCGCACCATTCTGATTTTGCAGCGCACTCATGCACTTCACATAAGCCTTTTGCACCCATTTTTTCATGCTCTTCCCTCTCCTTTCATAAACCTTCCCCTCATAACTGGTGACACCGCTGCCAACCGTCAACCGCTCGCCCACTTCCGGACAGCCATCACCTCCTTACCGGGTAATCCCTCTCTAGCGAAACAGGTCTTTAAATACGCTGACGTTCTCCAGGATGTTGAGCACCATCAGCCCGCCGATCAACATGATCGCAGTCGGGGCGACCACGAAGGTGGTGATCAGGGTAACCTTCGGCGATGCCTTGGCCGCCTTTTCCTTGACCAGCTCCTTGCGGATGCGGCGCATGTTTTCCGACTGGGCTTTGAAAGTGACGGCAATCGGGACGCCCAGTCTCATCCCTTGAATCAGCGCTTTGATCAACATTTGAAACTCCGGGTTGTCGTTGCGCCGCAGCAGCTGCTCATACGCCTTTTCCCTCGGTACGCCCAGGTCCAGCTCCTGATTGAAGCGGGAGAATTCTTCGCGGATCGGGCCGTCGAAATACTTGATCACCTCCCGCAGCGACTGGTCGAGGCTGACACCGGCCTGCAGGGTGACGCTGACCGTGTCCAAAAACTCCGGCAGGTCGTAGCGCAGTTGATTCTGCCGCTCTATCGCCTTTTTCTTGATCCAGATGATCGGCAGAAAGTAGCCAAGCAACGGCCAGACCACCAAGCCGAACTGGGACAGGGGAAAGCCGAGCAGGAAGAAGAAGATCCCGGCAATGAAGCCAAACAGTGTGAGCACGATCTTTACTCCCTGAAAGCGGGCGACGGGCAGGTCAAGCGGTCGGCCCGCCTTCAGCAGCCAGTCTTCTACCTCGTGCGATTCACTGAAAAAGTTGAATCGCTGGCCCAATGCGGCGTAATCGTCTCCGTAGCGGAGCAGGCGCTTGAGCATCCGCTGTGAAGCGGTTTCCGGCTTGCGGATATCGTACGTTCTGCGGCCGGTGAGGTCGTGAACATGGTGAATCAGCTTTTGCCGCTCAACCGTGTACCGGTACCATTCCTTGAGGAAGATGGCAAAGAACAGCACAAACAAAAACACGCTGGTGATAAGGAAAGCATCCATGATTTCACACCTTTATGTTGGTTACTTTCTTGACCAGGATGTAGGAGAGGATCGTGCCGATCGTAAACAGTCCCAGTAAAATCAGTCCCACACCTTTAAACAGCGGATCGATAAAGCCCTTGTTCATCGTGTTCATCATCAGCACCAGCGCGATCGGCATGATCGGTACAAGGATCGAGACATAGCGCTGTTCGGCGGTCATCGTCTTGATCTCCTGGTTGACGATCCGCCGATCCTCCATCGTCTCCGCCATCTCCTGCAGAACCTGGCTGAGGTTGCCGCCGGCCCGCCGCTGGATCAGGAGCGTGGCGGCGAAGATGCGGAAGTCGCGGGACGGGATGCGCTTCTCCATGTCGGACAAGGCTCGCTCAAAACTGACGCCAAGCTGCAGTTCGCGGGACATCCGGCTGAATTCGTCACCGGCCGGATAGCTCAGCTCCCTGGCCACCAGCGCAATCCCTTGTGTCAGGGTCATGCCGGCGCGAAGCGAGTTGGACAAAAGACGGCAGATTTCAGGCAACTGGTCGTTGAGCCGCTCCTGGTACTTGTTGCGCCGGACGAAAAACAGCACGCTTTGGATGACGTACATGATGGCAATGCCGCCCAGGATGTTGTAGGGAAAGGTGATGCCCACCACGGTGTTGAGGAAAAAGGCGATAGCCATCGCTCCGACCAGCAGAATCCCGTAAAACTCGGAAGGAGCGAGCGGCAGATTGGCTTTTTTCAGCTTCTTCTGCACCTCTTTGGCATGAGGGGTTTGGTCAAACCTGTCGCCCCAGACGATGATGAAGCTCTTCCGGGATGACTTGACGTCATACCACTCTTCCGCTTTCTTTTTCCACTCGTTCTTCTTCGCCCGGTAGCCGAGATAGTCGTACAGGCCCCAGATGCCGAGCAGTACCGAGAGACTAAACAGGATAGAGATGGTCACGGATTTTCACCTCTTCCACTTGAAAGATCGATTCGTCAAGCTCGATCCCGAACACCCTGAGCCGTTCCAGGCAGTGCGGGATCACCCCGGTCGGCGTAAAGCAGCCGATGACCTCGCCTTTTTTGCCCATCCCGATCCGATGGAAGCGGAAGATCTCGTTTACCTCCACTCGTTTGTTCGGCCTGGTGACCACTTCCGAGATCGAGACGATTTTCCTCGTCCCGTCGGAGAGGCGCATTACCTGGACGATGAAGTCGAGCGCGCTGACGATGTATTCGCGTATGACAGAGGAGGGCAGGTCCAACCCGGCCATGATGACCATCCCCTCCAGCCGGTTAATAGCGTCCTGCGGTGAGTTGGCGTGCACGGTCGTCAGCGAACCTTCGTGACCGGTGTTCATCGCCTGCAGCATGTCGAATGCTTCCGCGCCGCGCACCTCCCCGACGATGATCCGGTCGGGCCGCATCCGAAGCGAGTTCTTCACCAACTGACGGATGGTGATCTCCCCTTTGCCCTCCATGTTGGGCGGGCGGGCTTCCATGCCGACGCAGTTGGGGCGATCCAGTTTCAGCTCGGCCGAGTCCTCGATCGTGATCACCCGCTCGTAAGACGGAATCGCCCGGGCGACGGCATTGAGCAGGGTCGTCTTCCCGCTGCCGGTTCCGCCGGAGATCAGCACGTTCAGCTTGGCTTCGACGATCGCCTGCAGGAAGCGGGACATCGCTTCGCTAAAGGAATTGAACCCTACCAGGTCCTCCATGGAGTACGGGTCTTTGCGAAACTTGCGGATCGAGATCAGGGTTCCATTGAGGCTGATCGGCGGGATCACCACGTTGACACGGCTGCCGTCTTTTAAGCGGGCGTCCACCATCGGGGAGCTTTCGTCGATGCGCCGGCCAAGCGGCGCGACAATCCGGTCCACGATGTGCCGCAGGTGTTCCTCATCGCGGAACTTCAGATCGGTCCGTTCGAGGCGGCCGTTTTTCTCGATGTACACTTCCTGATGTCCGTTGATGGAGATTTCCGTAATCTCCGGGTCGGTGAGCAGCGGTTCCAGCGGCCCAAAGCCAACCGACTCGTTGATCAGCCGGGTCAACAGCAGTTCTTTCTCATTCCTGGGGATCACCACCTTCTCCTCAGACATGTACTGCGAAACCAGCCGTTCGATTGCCAGCCGCATTTCTCCGGCTGAGAGGCTGGTCAACCGCTCCAGGTTGGTTTCCCGCAGCAGCCGGGCCTTGTAGTGATCGGCCAGTTCATCGAGATAGGGATTGTGGTAGGAAGACGCCGCCCGGGTACGTGGGGCTTGCTCGCTTTCTAATGGTTTGTCTCGCTTTCGTTGAAATAACGCCATCCTCTTTTCCCCTCCTACGACAGCTTCTTCAGCACCCATTTGCGAATGTCTTTCGCTGCCGGAACCAGCTTCTTCTCGTTTGCCTCTTTTTGCAGCGGCAGCCCCTGATTCACCGCTGCCTGAACGCCGCGGTGATCCCGGCGAATCTCCGCGGCAATCGGGGCGTTGATCAGTCCCTTCAGGTCGGAGATGGTCAGTTCGTTATCCCTGCCCACCTGATTTACCACCAATTCCATCCTGCCGGCCGTATCGATCCGAAGCCGTCTGAACAAATCCTCAACCAAGCGAAAGATTTGGATCGAAGGAGTGTCCAGATTCATCACATAGTAGATCATGTCTGACTCTTCCAGCGCCGTATAGGTCAGTTCGTTCATGTTGGCCGGCAGATCAATGATCACAAAGTCGTAGCTGCGGCGGCTGGCCCGGATCAATCGGCTGACAAACTCTTCGGACACGTTCTCTGCCGTCTCCGCGTCGCGGGGACTGAGCAGTACCTCCAGCTTGGAGTGGGCCTCCCGCTGCGACACGTTGCGGATGTGGTTCTCGTTCATTTCGTGCATGACCGGGATCAGATCGGCCAACGTACGGCTGCTGTCCAGCGACAAGAACGTTTCCACCCCTCCGTACTGCAGATTCAGGTCGATCAGCAGCACGCGGGCCGTCGACTCCAGTTTGAGGGACTGGGCGAAGCCGGTGGCCAACTGGGTGCGGCCGCTTCCCCCTTTGCCGCTGTAAAAGGCATACACTTTTCCCCGCCCCCGGACAAACGCCTGTCCCGAAACGGATGCTCCCCTTTTTCTCTGCTGCTGCTGGGTCAGTTCAGAGATTTTTTCCAGGCGATCCGTCAGCAGGGACAGTTCATCCGGCATCAGGATGTATTCAACCGCACCTGCGCGGACGATATCTCGCAACAAGACAAAATCCTGCTTCTCGGTAAGAAAGATGATAATCCCTTCCGGCAGCTCACTCTGTATGTACTGCACCAGTTCGACACCGGAACCATCCTCCGGCTGAACGAGCAGCACGACCTGCGGCCCGATCCGGTCGATCTCTTTCTTCACCTCGCGGGGTGTGGTGTACTCCACCTGCTCGTAGTGGGCCAGTGCTTCCTTAAGCAGATCTTTTACCGAATCGTAATCAGCCACGACAAGAAGTTTGATGCCTGTATTCATCGCTGCCCCTCCGGTTTCGTGTCTGCATTGGGTGGCGCGTGCTGGCCTGAAAGCGGCACGGTGACCGCTCCGTTCGTCTGTTCCTCTTGGGTTACCGGTTGACTCCCGGCTTCTGTCTTGGTTTCGCCGGTTTGTTCCGCGGTCGGCTGTTCCGACGCCGGCTGTTGAAAAGGTTCAGCGATTCCCAGTTCCCCTTTTCCGACATTGGCCTTCAGAATCCGGATAATGTCGGCGTAGTGCTGCTGGTGGATAAAGGCCGGCACCTGCTCAAACGGCAGCTCCAGCGCCACGCCTTTAAACTGGTCGTCTGCCTTGGCCACCATCGCGACGGGCACATCTTTCATAAACACCTCGGTGACAGGTTTGCCGTCTACGTTGTGCGACACGATGACGTCCACACGGTCCAAGGCTTCCAACTGCTGGTCAAAGATGATCTTGCCTGATGCGTACACGGTGACCAGACGGTTGTTTTGGTCCCGGACAATGGATGCCGGTTTAATCATGTTTTTGGTAATGATATCCCCCTCAGACAAAGGAATGACGGTTACCTTGTTTTGCAGGGTGCGCCGATCCGTGATATAGGAGTCATCTGCGTATTTTTTGGGGATTTGCCTGGTGGTGACCTGGTCGGGCTGGATCAGCGCACGGGATGCGATGTCGGTTCCGGCCACGTAAATCTCCACCATTTCCCCCAATTCCGCGTTGATCTCCTGAATCTTTTTCAAAAACAGGAAGCCGGCCAGCAGAGCTAGTAAAAAAGACAGAGTAAAGAAAATGATTGCTCTTCGCTTCGATTCCAGCATCAGGAACTTCCCTCTCTTTACAACGATGTCGCTTCCGTCCCAGGGCTGCCAGATGCGCGATAACCGGGACGTTTGCCGTATATTTCCACATCTTGTCGATGCGATTGTACAGAATTCACAGCGAGAAATCTGTCGAAATACGACGCTTTTTTGGTCATTTTTCCAAAATAAAGAAAAAGACCCACTTCGAAAGTAGGTCTTTTTCTCTCTCCCGCACGACAGTATCATTTTTACAGGACAAATAAACTAGTTCTTTAATCCTTGCCGTTATTTCCCTCGAATTCAAAAATTTTAAAATCAAAATGACTTCTGTTCTTCAAACCATTTCTTCAGGGAGTCCGTGTCCTGTCCGCCAACCAGACGGGCCACTTCCTGTCCCTCCTTAAAGTGGATCAATGTCGGCGTACCGGTAATCTTGTACTTCTCCCATGCCTCTTCAAACTCCAGCACATTGTGCTTCTTGACGTCCACCTGCAGCGCCTCAGCCACCGGCACCAGTTTTGGCGTCGTATTTTTGCAATGTTCGCAGATTGGGCTGTAGAAGTAGACGTACAGTTCCTCTTTGTTCGCAAGTTTTGCCTCAAGCTCGTCCGGCAGGATTTGGTTGCCGTACAGCGGATCGTCCAACTGTGCCACCGTGGCCGGATGGAGCGTCTCTTTGCCAAATGGGTTGCCCTTGGCCGCCTCTTTATTGGAATAGTGGGTGACGATCCCCAACGCGGCAAACAATCCGACCACAATCACGAGAAAGATGATGATTTTTTTCATTTGTTCATCTATCCTTTCGATTTCGCCAAATATAGAGCTGCATCAGGGCGATGGATACAAACGCCGCAAGCGCCAAAAAGGGGATGGTGACAAACCCAAACCAGTTGATGTATTGGGTCGTACACGGAATGACCCCGCATGCGGCCCCCAGTTCGTGCAGCGTCGATATCTTCTGAATCAGGTAATGATAGGTGGAGATGCCCGCCCCGATGACGGCCATGACCCCGGCGTACAGAGACTGATTGTAATCCCTGCGCACGACCGCGATTCCCAGGTGAATCGTCAGCGGATACATCAGAATGCGCTGGTACCAACACAACTCGCACGGGACAAACATCAGCACCTCGGAAAAGTAGAGACTTCCCAAGGTGGCGACGACCGCGATGGCCCAAGAAGCAAACAGGGTTTGCTCCAGCCGCTTTTCACGATTGGTCATAGAGACTCCTTTTCTCCCGCCTCGATTGCTGATAACGGGATTGCACCAATTTCTTTGTGAACCTATTGTATCACAATGTTGAGGTTACTTACATGAAATAAGTTGAGAGATGGTACCTGTTCACGTATCTGTCAAAAGTTTGCGTACTGCTGCTCTCGACACCTTACAGAGCTTTGTCTGTCTCCAATAGCCATTCACCGATCTTGCGGTCACAGATCACCTGATCAGCCAGGTAATCCAGCTCAGTCGCTTCCATATTGACAATCACCAGTTTGGCTCCGTTTTCTTTGGCCATCCGCGGATAGAGATTGGCCGGGCTTACCTGCAGGGAGGACCCCAGAACGAGACAAAGTTCTGCCTGGGCCATCTCTTGTTCTGCCCGCAGGAGTGCCGCTTCCGGCAAGCTTTCGCCAAACAGGACGACCTCCGGGCGCAAAAAACCGCCGCATTCACATTGCGTCCCCCCTTCGAGCAGGTACCGCTCCGCCGGGTATCGCTGTTCACAACGCAGACAGCGCAGGGTGTGCAGACTGCCGTGCAGTTCGATGACGTTGTCGCTGCCAGCTTGTTGGTGGTAACCGTCGACATTTTGGGTGACAACGGCTTGCACCAAGCCGCGCCGCTGCCAGTCGGCAATGATCCTGTGGCCGACGTGCGGCTGGCAGGCCAGCATACCTTTGATGCGCATGCGGTAAAAGTCGACAAAAACGTCCCGATTGTGGTGCAGGGCGTAGGTGCTGGCACAGGCGGCCGGATCGATCCCGCGCCAAATCCCCTGCGAAGCGGAACGGAAGTCGGGCAGGCCGCTTTCCGTGGACATCCCCGCTCCGGTAAACACGACGGTGTGCTTCGACTCCCGCAGCCATTCCTGGATCATGCTGTCCCCTCCTCATTCATTGTCCATCGCCTACACCCGCATCTCTGCATGGGTCAGCTGCGACTTTTCCACCTGAATCGTGGTATGCTCGATCTGGAACTTTTGTCTGATCCGGTCAATCGCCTGCTGCAGGATTTGCTGACTGTCGCGATTGTCTTCGATCAGCAGATGACAGCTGAGCGAATCCAATCCGGAGGTGATCGTCCAGATGTGCAGATCGTGGACGTTGATCACGCCGTCAATCGCTTCCAGCGTGCTTTTTACCTCATCCTGGTCAATCGTGATGGGTGTTCCTTCCATTAAAATGTGAACCGTATGCTTGATAACCCCCCATGCCCCTTTCAAGATTAGCAGGGCAACCAGCACACTGATGAGCGGATCAGCCAGGTACCAGGAAAAGAAGTGCATCAGCAGCCCCGCCAGCAGCGCCCCTACCGAACCAAGCGCATCCCCGATGACATGCAGATAGGCGCTGCGCAGATTGACGTTATGCCTGACATCCCCTTTTCGCAGCAGGACCCAGGCGCTGAGCAGGTTGGCCGCCAGACCGACAGCGGCGATCAGCACCATGGCGCCGCCAGCCACAGCGGGGGGATGGATGAACCGCTCGTACGCTTCCCAAACGATAAAGCCGACGATGAAAAAGAGTGTGATGCCGTTAAACAGCGCCGCCAGAATCTCAAAGCGGTAAAAGCCGTACGTCTTGCGCGGCGAAGGCGGTCGGGCCGCAAACCAGACAGCCGCCAGGCTCAGCGCAAGTGCACTCACGTCACTCAGCATGTGGCCCGAGTCAGACAAGAGTGCCAGACTGTTGGTAAACAGACCGCCGAAGAACTCCAGCAGCATGATACCGCCGGTGATGATCAGCGAAATGGTCAGGGCCCGTTTGTTCCCTTTTCTTGCGGCATCGTGGTCGTGAGCATGGTGATGGTGAGCATGATGGGAGTGATCGTGGTGGTGATGCATGCCAATCCTCCTTATGAATGCTGGACGTGATCAATCGTCTGACGGAGCAGGGTAATCACGTGGTCATCGTCACACGTGTAGACAAAGGTGTTTCCCACTCTCCGGTAGGTGACGAGACGGAGGTTGCGCAGGAAGCTCAGTTGATGAGAGACAGCGGACTGGGACAGTCCCAGGACCTCTGTGATGTGCGTAACCGTGCATGCTTTCTGGGACAACAGGTACAAAATCCTGATCCGGGTGGGATCAGCCAGCGCCTTGAAAATCAAGGCCACTTCCTGCACCGTTTCCGGCGGCAGGCCCGCATGTTCGTTCGTATTCTTCATCGTGTTCCCCACATCCAATCGTTTGTCACTGTACAGTTTTTTATATTAGTTTGTATGAACATATGCTCATATACATATAAATAGTAAAATTCAGTGCTGCCTCTTGTCAAGTTCCGGCCTGCCCGTTAACGCTAACATACGGTTCAGGGTGCCATCCACAGGAAACGAGTTTGGTCACGCCTGTTATGAGGGTAATAGGGTAGAGTGATCGAATGTAAGGCAGTCATCCATTCATCACGTACAACACATCACAGATAAAAGGAGATTGGAACAGATGGCAGCATGTCCCTTTCGCAAACTGGCCGGATTCATTCGTACTCCCAGGAAGTCGTCCGACGATCTGTCCGATTTTCTTCGCAGCGCAAAAGAAGAACAGGTGACAATCGACCTGGATGGTTACGGCGACATCGCAAAACAGATGTCCATGATCGAGCTGACCAAAGAGGAACTCCAGCTCTCCAAAAAGCTTCAGCCCTTGTTGATCCAGCACATCGCCGAAATCGTCTCGTTTTTCTACGATAAAGTACTAGCTGTTGACGCACTCAAAAAGATGATTGAGGATCACAGCACCGTCGAGCGGCTGAAACAGACCCTCTCCACCCATTTGATCGAAATGTTTGGAGGCACTTATGACGAAAAGTACCTGCAAAAACGAATCAACGTGGCCCATATCCACGTGCGTATCGGCCTGGAACCGAAATGGTACCTGGGCGCCTTTCAAAACCTGCAGCTCGCCATCCTGAAAGTGTTGTACACCCACTTTTCCAGCAAGGAAGAACTGTTTCAACTCACGGCCATGGTAGCCAAGGTGATCAACTTCGAGCAGCAAATCGTGCTGGAGCTCTATGAAAATGAAAACATCCGGTGGCGAGAAGAACAGTACCGGGCCAAAGAGGAACTGCAGGCAAAAATCGCAGCGTTCAGCGAAGACCTGGTCGCTCTGACGGAACAGACCAACGCTTCTGTACAGGAACTGGTCGCCAGCAGCGTCGAAGTAAACAAGGCCGTTCGCGACAGTTCTGAAAAGTCACGAGGGGCACAGGTTTTGGCAAGAAACAGCCAAACACGGGTAATCGAGTTGGAACAGCGCATTTCTTCCATCCACGAAAAGATGGTACGGATGGAGGAAACGGCAAACAGGCTTGCTGATTCTTCCAATAAAATCAAGCAGGTCATTGATATCGTAAAGGACATCGCCGAGCAGACCAATCTGCTGGCACTCAACTCCGCCATCGAAGCAGCGAGAGCGGGAGAATACGGACGAGGGTTTGCCGTTGTCTCCGACGAAGTGCGCAAACTTTCGGAACAAACCAAAGACTCGGTGAAGCAAATCACCGATTTGATCTCACTTTCTTCACACTTCACGGCCGAAGTGGTAAAAGCGATTCTGAGCGTACAGGAAAACGTCCAAACCGCACGGGAAGAGTCGCAAACCGCACGGGAAGCGTTTGACCACATCGCTGAATCGATGGAAAGCAGTCTGGCCAACATTCAGGGAGTGGAGCAGCAGATGAGCGAGTTGGTCAAAGTAATTGAGGAGATTGGAAGTGCAACACAAAAAGTATCCGCATCAGCGGAAACCCTTCATAACACGGCAAACGCGGGAGAAGCGGCAGCAGGTACGTCGAGTCGGGCATAAAGAATGGCATGTGGGGGAAGCTATCAGGGGAAACTGCCAACCAATATGATTGATCAGGAGAGTGATCCACATTGCCGTTGCTGGAAATCAGTGTTGTACCCGTCGGGACCAACACAGCCAGTTTTAGTTCGGCTGTTACCGAGGCTGTACGTTTCCTTGAGCAGCAAGGACTGAAGTATCAGATTACCCCGACAGCGACCATTATGGAAGGAGAGCTGGATCAATTGATGGAAGCTGCCAAACAGATTCATCAAAACGCTCTGGCCAATGGGGTAAACCGCGTGGTCACCAACATTCAGATCGACCACCGCATAGACAAACCGATCAACCTGAAAGGACAGGTAGAGATTGTACAGCAATCCCTGCATTAATACACCCCAATACCCCCCGAACTCTGCACAAAAACTGCCGGGTCATCCCTGACAGGGACAAGACCCGGCAGTTGAGCGGGGGAAACCTCTTCCTCCGCTATGTTTCATTCCCCCTCACACGAAGCGAGCCCAACTGACTGAGCACCAGTGCGCCGCAGCTTTGCATCAGCACCTTGACCATGATCTGACCCGCCACCGTCAGCGGCACCGCCTCCCATGGAACAAACCCGGCCCCGATTGGCGAAATGCCCAAAACCACAAAGATCACGCTGTCCAGTGATCCACCGATTGTACCGCTCCAAAATACCCGCTTGGCCAGCGAACGCTTCAACCGGGAGTAGATTTCTGTATCCGCCGCTTCCGAAACGAGGAATGAAACGGCCGAAGCAAACGTGATCGCCAGCGGATCGCCCAGTGCGTACGAGCTGAACGCAGACACGATCAAAGCGGAGCCTATCGCCAGATACGCTGTCTTTTTTCCATAACGCATTTGGACCAAATCGCGCAGTATAAACGTAACACCGATTAAAAACGAACCGGTCGGCACCAAAAACCACCAGACCTGTATCGGCGGAAAAGCGGCCGTGATCACGTTGGCCGCCACGATAACCAACAGATACAGTACGATTCTCATCAGTTCGTAAACCCTCTCTTTTCCCCTGCTCTTGTTGTTTAGGCTGTTCCCTCCCTGATTGTATCACGTTTTATCGACAGATAGGGACATGTCCTCCATGATCATGCCTGTATTATGTACATTTCGTCGGTTGTGATGAAAATTCTTCACGACTTTCTTTCTGCTCGACAAAAAAGTTACGAATGTGAATTTATGTAAACGAATAAGATGTACTGACGGGATGCTGTGGGCAAGAAGCCAGGAGGTGAGCAACATGAGACTCTATGAGTTTCTGATTCTCCTCATCACGCTGCTCATTCACTATCCCGCTGTACAGAAAAATGGGAGCCAACTGTACAACCGGATAAAAAAGCGCCTGATGAAAAGCTGGACACGGGTAAAAAAACGTCCGTAACCCACCCGTCCCCCCATCGCCGGTGCCGAAAAGCGATGGAACAGCACGGCCCAATTGCTTCCGTCCCACAGCGCCGCCTGCGGCAGACCGAATTGGTCTGCCTCTTTTTATCATACGATATATCCATATTTTCGACCCAAGGCTTTCATGATAAAAAAATCGTAAAATTCGCTAAGGAAGAAAATGGTAGAATAATCAATAGACACGTCGTCTGCATTCCCCATCATGACAGCGTTTTCTGCACAAGGCACACACAGTCCTTTTCGCTCTGGGCCAGGATACTCTACAATAGGGACTGAAGAAAGGGAACGATGGAAGCAAGGAGGAACGAATTGTGAAAGCTCACGTGATCCATTCATTTGGAGACCCCTCAGTCTTTGAACCTGCCGACCTGCCGCGACCTCGGGTGATTCCCGGACATGTCTTGATTCGCGTGGCGGCCACTAGCGTCAACCCGGTGGACACCAAAATCCGCAAGGGTGTCCTGGCCGGGATAGCCCCTGAGCTTCCTGCCGTCCTGCACGGTGACGTGGCCGGTGTCGTGGAAGAAGTGGGCGAAGGCGTAACCGCTTTTCAACCGGGTGATGAAGTCTACGCCTGCGCCGGCGGAGTCAAGGGTACAGGTGGGGCACTGGCTGACTACATGTTGGCTGATGCCCGATTGGTTGCGCACAAACCCCGCGGACTCACCATGCAGGAAGCGGCAGCGCTGCCGCTGGTGACCATCACCGCCTGGGAAGGTCTGTTCGAGCGCGCCAAGGTAAGTCCAGGGGAGCACGTCCTGGTGCACGGCGCTGCCGGAGGGGTTGGCCATGTCGCGCTCCAGCTTGCCAAATGGGCAGGGGCGACTGTTTCGGTAACGGGGTCGACAGAGGAGAAACTGGCTGTCGCCCGCGATATGGGAGCAGACCATGTGATTCCTTATCGGGAGCAGGAAGTAGCGGAATACGTGGAGGCGCTAACCGGAGGAAAGGGGTTTGACCTTGTCTTTGACACAGTTGGCGGCGACAACCTGGATCGTTCCTTTGCCGCAGCCAAAATAAACGGAAGGGTCGTCACCATTGCGGCCCGCTCGACACACGATTTAAGCCCGCTGCACGCCAAAGGACTCAGTCTGCACGTCGTCTTTATGCTGATCCCGCTTCTGCATCAGGTCAACCGCCACCGTCACGGCCAGATTTTGGCCCAGGCAAGCCGGATTGTGGAAGAAGGGAAGCTGCGTCCCCTGCTCGATCCGTACACCTTCACCTTTGATCAGGTGGCAGAAGCCCACCGTCATCTGGAATCAGGAAAGGCGATTGGCAAGGTGACGCTGGTTAATGAACGTTTTTGACCGGTGTGAAAAATCTGCAAGGAAAAAAGACCGACTCCCGCAAATGCGGGGGGCGGTCACGTTCTTTTTACACAAGCCGGTGCAGCCGGATATTTTCACTCATCTGCCCCATACCACTCCCTCCCGTTTGTACCCGCCTCATTGCTATTTTCCGGACAAGCCGGACGTATTCATCAGAACGACCCGCCATCCGTCGGGATCTTCGATCGTCACCCCGCGCTCACGCCAGTACGGGTTTTCCGGTTCTACCGGACCATACCCCATTTCCTGCAGGCGGGCGACAATCGCATCCCTCTTTTCCCGATCCGGAATGTAAAAAACCAGCAGATTGTCACGAGTCGGAGCAGGGCACGGACTTCCTTCCACGTGTTGGGTAAACTCCAGATGATAATCCACGCCTGGCAGCCCAAACATGACACCGTCATACCCGTCATGCCCTTCAAAGGCCGCAACTTGCCGAAGTCCCAGTCCATCACGGTAAAATTGTATCACCTTGTCCAGTTGATTTGTCGGACGAGCCACCCGAAACTGTACAACCGGCAGTTGTTCCGACCATTTTTCTCCCATTTGTCTTTCCTCCTTCTGTCCCTTCGCGGCTCTCCCACCTCGGCGCCCATTCCCTCCTCCGGTCCCGCGTCGGTGTTGAATATTCTTCCTTTTTTGCAAACACTTTCGAGTCTATCACAGCTGGCAATCTTCTGAAAGCGGCCCCAGCACATTCCATGTTTACCCACCTCCTTTTCGGGGTAAAAACCCCATGGTGATCCGTGGTGAACCGCTATGATTCACAAGAAGAAGCTGTATTGACAAGACAACTGATGGACGTACTGGAACAGTATCGGCGAAAACCGTATCTGCCGGTCTGGGGCGAGCTGTTTTTTGTGCTGCGACGGTTCAAACAACTGGCTGCCAAACAAACGAGAGACCTCGTTCTTTACCCGCTGCAGCCATCGGGAGAACTTATGTATAAATACCTGACAGGGAAGTTTGTCGTCCGGGTGCCGGAGCTGAACCTCTACATTTCGATGGAACTGGAGGAATGTGTCGATTCGCTGATCAGCGGGCGCTTTCAACCTGCACAGCCATCCTCTCGCGCTCAGGATAAACACCTGGTTCATGAGAAATCCATCCAACCGGGAGAACGGTCAGATAAAGACTTCTTTACCTGATCCGTTTTCACCGTTTTTTTTTGCCATCAAGGTCCCGTTAGAAAAGAGCGCCTGTTTTGTGTTTTGTCATTCTTGTCCAATCTCGCATGATTGCGAAAGTTATTCCTTTTGCGAATAAAGATTTTTCGCTAACATTTTTCTTATTTTTCTTTTACAATAACCTATGTTATACCTTGCTATGGGTGGGGAAAATAAACCAGGCACGCGCACACCTTCCTTCTTCTTTTTAGCAACATTACATTATGAATAAAGTAGGGATGTTATGTCAGATCAACAGCAAGTCAGTCACAACGGAAAACAGCAACAGGAGTTCATACCGTACGTTCCACCGCATGAACACCGGCCGGAAATCACCTGGACGGCAATCATCCTGGGGGGAGTCCTGGCCATTCTGTTTGGTGCGGCCAACGCCTATCTGGGCCTGATCGTCGGCATGACCGTCAGCGCCTCCATTCCCGCTGCCGTCATCTCCATGGCGATCCTGAGGGGAATCCTGCGCCGCAACTCGATTCTGGAAAACAACACCGTACAGACGATCACCTCTGTCGGAGAATCACTGGCCGCTGGCGTCATCTTTACCATTCCGGCCTTGTTTATCTGGCAGATGAATCCCAGTCTGTCCACCATTGCCGTAATTGCTCTGTCCGGTGGTATCCTGGGCGTCATCATGATGATTCCGCTTCGCAAGGCCCTGATCGTCAAGGAACACAAGACACTGCCCTATCCGGAAGGGACAGCCTGTGCCGAGGTACTGATCGCCGGGGAAAAAGGCGGCAATCTGGCCAAGATGGTATTCAGCGGTCTGGGAATCGGCGCCTTGTTCAAGATCATTGCCGACGGTCTGAAAGCTTTCCCGTCCGAAATCGAGACCGCGATCCGCGGCTTTAAAAATGCAGCCGTCGGGATGGATACCCTGCCCTCCCTGCTGGGGGTCGGCTTCATCATCGGTCCGCGCATTGCCGGGTTTATGTTGGCCGGGGCCGTGTTGGGCTGGTTGGGGCTGATTCCGCTGATCAGCTACTTCGGTTCATTCGCTCCTGAACCCATCTTCCCGGCGACCGCTCCCATCAGCGAGCTGGGCTTTTGGGATATCTGGAGCAACTACCTGCGCTACATCGGCGCCGGCGCCGTCGCCTTCGGGGGAATCGTCAGCCTGTTTAAGGCGTCGTCGACGATCATGTCCTCGTTTACGATTGCGCTGAAAGGGTTTCGCTCGACCGGAGGGAAGGCCGGGCAAACCGTACTGCGTACCGATCAGGACATGCCCACGCCGTATATCATCGCCTTGGTGCTGATCCTGATCTCCGTCCTGGCGTTCGTTCCCACGATCAACATCGGGATACCCGGAGCGCTCCTGGTGATGCTGTTTGGCTTTTTCTTCGTCACGGTGTCATCCCGAATTGTCGGGATCGTCGGCAGTTCCTCCAACCCGGTGTCAGGCATGACCATCGCCGCCTTGATTATCATCTCGCTTGTCTTGAAGATGCTGGCCTACAGCGGAGAAACCGGTATGATCGCCGCCATCACCATCGGCGCGGTCATCTGCATCGCAGCCGCAATGGCTGGTGACACTTCGCAGGACCTGAAGACGGCCTTCCTCGTTGGGGCCACACCCAAGTACCAGCAGTACGCCTTGATTTACGGTGTGATCGTATCCAGTTTGACCATCGGCCTGATTCTCTCGTTGTTGGATCAGGTGTACGGCTTCGGCACAAAGGACCTGCCGGCGCCACAGGCTACCCTGATGATGATGGTGGTCGAGGGAATCATGAACGGCGACCTGCCGTGGTCTCTCATCTTCATCGGCATGGCCATGTCCGCCCTGGTCGAACTGATGGGCATCGGTTCACTGCCGTTTGCCGTCGGTCTGTACCTGCCAATCCACTTGAGCACACCGATCATGCTGGGGGGAATTCTGCGCGGTCTCATCGAACGGCGCGAACAAAACGAATCGCTGCGCAGCCAAAAAGTGGAGCGCGGCATTCTGCTCGCCTCCGGTTTCATTGCCGGGGAAGCCTTGATGGGAATCGTCATCGCGCTCGCCGTATCCGTCGGCATTACTCCGCCTGAAAGCACCTGGATGGGGCCTGGTGCCTCGCTGGTCGCTTTCCTGGCCGTGGCAGCGATTCTGTACGTGATGGCAAACCGGAAGCAGGCGTAACGTACAGCGTTTCCCAAACACCAGCCGTTGTCGCCAAACGGGGACAAGGCTGGTGTTTTTTGTTTGGGGAGTCGTGAAGATCCAGGCGCACATGGCACATGCTGGTGATCATTGAAACGTTTTCGCTTTCCATCCGTATGAAAAGAAGGAGATGATTTCAAGGAGGGTTACAGAATGGACATCGAAAGCATGATTCAAAAGCACTTTACGTGTTCAAAATGCCGCGGAACACATTGCCACACCAAGGAAGTCGCCATGACCGGAACTGGTTTGAGCAAGCTGTTTGACATCCAGCACAACCACTACTTGTTTGTATCCTGCACCAACTGCGGCTATGTGGAAGTGTACAATCCTGATGTCCTCAGCGGGAAAAAGGCGGGACAGTTGGGCAGTGTGATGGACATTTTGTTTGGGTAGAACGCGGGCTGGCCTGGGACCGAGGAGTGATGCGGCTGCCTGTACCGGAAGGGTCAGTAATGTGGGAGAACATGGATGGGGGCAGCCTTCTTTCTCCCGCTCCTAGTCCTTGCACAGACGCCGACGCCCAGCGGGCAAGTCGGCATGGGCATATATGATTGAGGAATTTTTTCTGCTGTTTCTTTAAAATTTGCTCTTGCATTTGTCCTCACACATGTGCTAAAATGACCCTTGTCGGCACCGCAAGAACAAGTTGGACAACACGGGGCATTAGCTCAGCTGGGAGAGCGCTACACTGGCAGTGTAGAGGTCAGCGGTTCGAACCCGCTATGCTCCACCACACAACGAACGCCAGAACCCTTGAGAAATCAAGGGTTTTTTGCTGTTCTCAAAAAACTGCCAGTGCTTTTACTTGCTGAGATGAGTAGGAAAAATGGTTTTTTTGGTGACATTTTGTGTACTGTTAGGCTTCTCTACGAACAACCAAACTGGTAAAGTAAACCTAAAGGA
>JACDOF010000007.1 GCA_017656235.1 Brevibacillus sp. | reverse complement strand
CAAGGTCATTCAAGCATATTGCTTCGCTTCAGACGCTTCGCTGTTCAGTTTTCAAGGAGCATATCCGGTTTTCACCCGGCTATTGCCACGTTCGCTTTTTGAACCGAACGCTAGCTAATATATCATGCCATTCAGCAGAGAGTCAAGCATTTTTTTAGCAGGTTTTTCGTTGAGATCACTGCTATTCGAAGCTTGACTGACTTTGTGTTGCTGCCGCCGTTCAGCGGCGACAAGAGATAATCTAACACACTATCTCGTTCAAAGTCAATAATAAATTGTGGAAAATTCAACAGCCTTTTCTCTAGAGCCATCGGCCCGGAGAAAAGGCTGTTTGGAAACGGTCAATTTGCCGTCTCCCTTCATGTGGACAGGGCGGTGGAACGTTTCTTCCGGATCCATTGATAAAGGAAAACGAACCCCAATACTGCCAGAGACATGCTCACCGCCCACACCTCCGGAAACATCATTACCACTCCTGCTGCAATCAGCAGACAGCGATTGATCCAGCCCAGTTTGACAAACAAATATCCTTCTGTAGCTGCAGCAAGAGCGATAATCGCGAGTATAGACGTGACCGCCACCTCCAAAATCTCGCTGACAGTGGCCTGATGAATCAGCATGGCCGGTTTGTAAACAAAAATGAACGGAACAATAAAGCCGGCCAGCGCCAACTTGCACGAGATCCAGCCGGTCCGCTGCGGATCGGAACCGGCAATGCCGGCACCGGCAAAAGCAGCCAAAGCGATGGGCGGAGTCAGGTTGGCAATCACACCGAAATAAAAGACAAACAGGTGCGCTGACAGCGGATCAACGCCAAACGTGGCCAACGCTGGCGCTGCCATCGTCGCGGTGATGATGTAGCAGGGAATCGACGGCAGCCCCAGCCCCAAGATGATCGATGCCAGCATTGTAAAGATCAGGGTCAGAAACAGACTGCCCTGTCCAAACACCAGAATGATGTTGGCCAACTTCAACCCAAATCCGGTCAGACTGAATACACCCACGGTAATCCCCACGGCAGCGCAGGCAGCCGCAACGCTGAGCGTGTCGCGCACACCATTTTCAAGCGCCTGCAGGATGTCACGCATCCCCATTCGACTGGCGGGCCGAAGGGAAGCAATGAGAATGGTTGCCCCGATGGTAAAGACCGCTACCAACGTCGGGGTATAGCCCATCGCAAGCAGCACGATCAGAATGATCAGCGGCAGCAGAAGGTGTCCTCGTTCCTTCAATACATCGATGACACGGGGCAGCTCATCCTTTCGCAGCCCTTCCAGTTTTTCCTTGTCGGCACGCAGATGAACCTGAACCAGAAGCCCAAAGTAATACAGCAGCGCCGGAATAAAAGCGGCAATCGCAATCGTGAGGTACGACATTCCCAGCGTCTCAGCCATGATAAACGCAGCCGCTCCCATGATCGGAGGTAAAATCTGTCCACCGACAGCTGCCGTAGCCTCAACCCCCGCAGCAAAGTCGGGCTTGTAGCCCACTCGTTTCATCATCGGAATCGTAAACGATCCGGTCGTCACTACGCTGGCCACTGCGGAACCGTTGATGGAACCGTGTACCGCACTGGCAATGACGCCTACCTTGGCAGGCCCTCCCTTGCTGCTTCCGGCGACGGCAAGCGACAGATCATTAAACAGCGTGCCCATCCCTGACTTGGATAAAAACGCGCCGAAGATGATAAACAAGATGATGTAGGAAGCGGAAACGGCAATTGCCGTTCCATAGACTCCCTCCGTTGTTACGTACATATAGTTAAAGATGTCGGCAAACGTGTAGCCGCGATGGGCGAAGTCGCCCGGCAGATAAGGCCCAAGGTACGCGTAGGCAATCGCGATGGCTGCCATCGCCGTCAATTCCCATCCGGCTACCCGTCGGGATGCCTCCAACACCAGCGAGCAAAGGAGTGTGCCGAATACAACGTCCCAGAGCGAAGGCAATCCGCCTCGATTCACGATATCCAGATAAAAAAGAAAGATATAACCGGCCGTTGACAACGAGAGAACCGCCAGAAGTGTATCCCCTGGCGACAGCTTTTCCCTTGAGGCACGTTTCCATCCAGGATAGAGCAAAAAAATCAAACACAGCACAATCGCCACGTGCAAAGCACGGTGCTTCAGCGTGACAATCGGTGAATAGGCCGCATACATGTGATACAGCGCAAACGAAACCGCCAACAGGGAGATCAGCAAGCGCAGCCATCTGTTGGCAAAGACACGATACGCCGACTCGCGGTCGTACGCTTCCAATACGGCCTTGATCCTACTCTCGTTGTTCGTCTCCTGTTCCGAAAGCGGCCTGGCGGGTTGATTCATCTGCTTTCACATCCTCTCCCGGCAAATCGTAGATGAGGGTAACCCACCACGGCAGAAGGCCAACCGTAAGCTGCAGAGAGTGGTCTTTTGGCACAATCCGGGTTGCCTGCCATGTGTGTGTTCCCATCGTCAACGTAAAGTCATCACGTGAGATCAGATAGCTGACCGAATCTCTTGGGAGATTCAGCCCTTTTACGGTAATCCAGCCCTCTTCAACCTGGACCGGCTGTTCAAATGCGGCGGGGACCCCGGCACCAAAAGAGCGAAATGAGGTTTCGACCAGTCTCAAATCCCCCTCATCGTCAAGCGCATAGGTCTCCCGCCACGGAGTTCGTTCCACCGAGTGAACCCATTCGACCGTAACGCGATCGTTATGGGAAAAGGGCACAGCGACCAACAGTTTTTGTTCACGCTCATCCATGAGCAGCAAAGACCGAACAGGCCAGTTGGCGAAGAGGAGGGTGAAGGCCAGAAAGTAGACTGCGATCTGTTTCTTCATTTCCTCCCCCTCCTGATCTCACCGTTTCGTTAGCATATTAGTTTCCAAGCATTTCCTTGTAATATTTCTCTGCCCCCGCGTGCAGCGGAATCACCAGATTTTTACCCGCTTCTTCCAATGAGATTTTCTTTGCCGCGTTATGGGCTTCTTGCAGGGTCTCTAAATTTTCAAAGAACGTTTTGGTCAGCTTGTACACCTGCTCTTCCGACAGATCGGAGCGAACCAGCATGATGTTGCGGATTGCCGCCGTCGGCACGGGCTGATCGTTATTGTAGAGGCCGGCCGGTATTTCTGCCTTTACGAAAAACGGATACTCGGCGGCCAGTTTGTCCACATCGGCAGGTTGAATGGGAACGATCTCCACGTCAGCTGTCGTCATCAGATCCAGTACGGTGGCATTGGGCAGACCCGAAGTGACGAATGCCGCGTCGATCGCATTGTTTTTTAACTGCTCGACCGCTTCCGCATAAGACAGGTAATCCGGCGTAATGTCATCATAGGTTAGACCGTGCCCGGCCAATACCATTCGCGCGTTTACCTCGACCCCGCTGTTCGGCGCCCCCACTCCGACACGTTTCCCCCGCAAATCCGTTACCGATTTGATGTTGCGGTCTTTCAGGGTGATAATCTGTACGTAGTTGAGATAAAGTCCCGCCATTGCCCGCAAGTCCTTGATCGCTCCACTCTCCTTGAAGCTTTCCTGACCATTGTAGGCAAAGGTCACGACGTCGGACATGGCAAAAGCCATATCAACTTTCTTTGCTTTCAGCAGATTGACGTTTTCCACAGAGGCACCGGTCGACTGTACGGAAGCGTTGTACCCCAGTTTATCTTTGTAGACCTTGGCCAGTGCTCCCCCGATCGTGTAATAGGGCCCGGAACTGCCGCCGGTCGCGATGGTCAAAAACATTTGCTCGCTCGCTCCACCGCTGCTTCCGTTTCCGCCCTGTGTTCCGACCGGACTGCCGCAGCCGAACAGCGCCAGCAGCAATAAAACGGATAACAGAAATGAAACCCATTTTTTCATGCAATTTCCCCCTTTGAAAAAGTGATGGTTTCGATTCATCCTGCAGACCAAGCAAGTAAGATGCCAGGCGTTGAGGGAAAGTACAAGCAAGCGCTATCAACATCTTGGTGTGACAGCCCTGGTGGGAAGCGGCAAAAAATGCCGCTCTATTCCGGAATTGTTTGCCGCCGCTGACCAAGGTACTGCTTTACCTTTTGCCGCAATCCCCGCTCACTGATTTGCAGCAGCTCCGCCGTTTTTTTGCGATGAAAACCGTGCCGCTCCAGCATGTACAAAAGATAGCGCCGTTCCACTTCATTGAGCGGCAGGTCCGCGGGAAGGAAAATGCCGTCTTGCTTGCTGAGCCTCCCGTCCTGTTCCTCCATCGCCGCCGGAAACGCTGGCGGCAGATCTTCCATCGTGATCCGCTCGGAGAGGGACATGACGACCGCGTACTCGACAATGTTGGCCAGCTCCCGCACATTTCCGGGATAGCTGTACGCATATAACAGCTTCTTGACCTCGACATCCATTGTTTTCGGAGGTTTGTTCATGTTGGCCGCATACAACGACAGAAAGTGCTCGATCAACAGGGGAATGTCCTCCCGTCTTTCCCGAAGCGGCGGAACGTGCAGCGGAATGACGTTGAGCCGGTAGTACAAATCCTCCCGAAATGTTCCTTTCCGCACCTCCTCCAACAAGTTGCGGTTGGTTGCGGCAATAAAGCGGATGTCTACTTCTCTTGGGTGGACGGAACCGAGCGGGGTAACGTGCCGATCCTCTATTACCCGCAAAATCTTCGCCTGAAGAGAAAGCGGCATTTCCCCGATTTCGTCCAGAAACAATGTCCCCCCATGCGTGGACATCAGCAGCCCCTCTTTGCGCTGGTAGGCACCGGAAAAGGCTCCTTTTTCGTACCCGAACAGCTCACTTTCCAGGAGATTTTCCGGGATGGCCGCGCAATTGATGACAGCAAACGGTTGGCTCTGCCGTTCTCCCTGGAAGTGGATGGCCCGTGCGACAAGTTCTTTGCCGGTGCCGCTTTCCCCGGTAATCAGGATGTTGGAATTGATCCGCTTGAGCCGCTCGATCAGTTGAAACAGCCGCTGCATTGGCTGGCTTTTTCCAATCAAACCGGCGTAGGCGTGTTGTTGTCGGACGGCGTCACCAAACAGCTTCACCTGCCGATGAAGCTGCTTGTACTCCGCTGCCTTGGACAGCAGCAGCCGCACTTCTTCCAGGTTGATCGGTTTGGTTATGTAATGATAGGCGCCCGCTTTGATCGCCTTGACCGAGGATTCAATCGTGCCGTAGGCGGTCATCATGATCACCGCCGCTTCCGGGCGGCGCTTCATAATCTGCGGCAAAAGATCCAGCCCGCTCATTCGCCCCAGGTTGAGGTCGAGCAGCACCAGATCAATCGCCTCCTGATCAAGGATGTGCATGCAGGTTTGCTCGTCGCGAGCGGTCCAGATTTGGTACTGGTCATCAAGGGCAAACGAAAGCGAAGAGCAAATTGCCTGCTCATCGTCAACAATCAGCAGCTTGTGTTTCATCTGCTTCCTCCTTCAACTTTCTGTCGATGGAATCGCACCCCGGTACGTGACCACTCCAGTGAACAGGTATGGCGTTACGCCGGAAAGCGCAGCCGGAATGTCGTCCCTGCCCCCACGCTGCTCTCTACCGTCAGTTCACCACCATGCTCGCGCATGATTTTTTGCGAGAGGTACAGGCCTAGTCCAATCCCCTCCCTTTTGGTGGTGAAGAATGGTTGGAACAAACGGGACAGGTGGGCGTCATCAATCCCCTCACCCGTGTCAGAAATCGAGAGTATGACTGCGTCCGGCCCCTGTTCGGCGCGAATCGTGAGCCGTTTATCTTCAGCCCGCTCCATCGCTTCCAATCCATTCAACACGAGATTGATCAGCACTTGCTTGATTCGGGCACGGTCACAGCAAACCATCACCTGTGGCGGCACTTCCACCAAGAGCTGTGTCTGTTCTTGATGCAGTCGTCTGGCAAACAGTCCAAGAACGGAATCGACGATATCGCCCAGTCTTTCCATCCGCATCTCCATCGGTTGGCTCCTCGCGTAATCCAGCAGATCTTCGACAATCTGATTCAACCGCTCCACTTCTTCCGGCACATGTCGGATCAGCTCGGCCCGAAAGCGGGGATCGTTCAGTCTGCGGGGCAGCAGTTCGATGAACGTTTTTATGGCAGTCAAAGGGTTGCGCAGCTCATGGGCGATTCCCGCCACCAGTTGACCGAGGGCCCGCATTTTCTCCTGATCGACCAACCGGGCCTGAAGGTGTTTTTGCACTGTCCGATCCTGCAAACTGACGATTCCGCCGATCATTTCGCCAACACCGCTGTAAAGGGGAGCAATATGGTAGTGGAAAAATCTCGATCCCCTCTCCTGCCGTACCAACTCTCCTTGAAAAAGCTGCTGCTTCTGCTCAATCGCCTCCTGAAGCGGCAATTCCGGCAGGAACTCGTCCACCCGTCTGCCCAAAGCATCCTCCCCCATACCCAGCAGATGTCTGGCGATCTCGTTTCGCAGCGTTATCCGTCCTTCGAGATTGAACGCAAAAATGGCACTGTCCACGCTATTTAGTACCTGCGACTGAAAAGCGAGGCTGTCAGCCAAGGCGGTGGTCTGCCTTTGCACTTCATACTGCAGCCGTTTGTTCCAGAAAACCCCCAGAACCAGCACCAACACAATCAAGCCGGTGATCGTCAGCAGCAATGTAACCACCTTTCGCCACCAGTCGGCGATGTGCGAAGAATACGGCTCAAAGTAGTGGCTGTACAACCGGCCGTAGGTTCCGTCCTGAAGCAACTGGTTGAGTCCGCTGTTTAGTTCACGCAGCAGTTGGTAGTTCCCCTCGCGTACGGCAAAAGCGTAATCGGCAGGATTGATCAGCCCCGAACGGGTCTCGTACAAATCCTGCTCACCCCGCTTCTCCAGAAGGTACTGCGCCGTCCAGGGATTTCCGAGGAACGCCTCTGCCCTGCCGATCCGCAGATAGTCAAGCGCATCCTGCTGACTAAAGGCGACAAGCATTTTCACTCTTCTGACACTTTCCAGCAGATCAACCCCCACGCTTTCCCGCTGGACGGCCACGACTTTTTCCTTCAGATCGTTCAGGTGATGAATCGTCTGATTTTGTCTGGAGACGAGCAGCACCTCCGACATGGTAAAAAACGATTCACTGAAGTCGAACAGCTTGTCCCGCGCACTGGTGTACTTCATGCCCAGAATGACGTCTACTTTTCCCTCGGCCAGGCGGGCGACGGCCTCGTCCCAGTCCAGCGGCACGTATTCCAGCGTCAGGCCGCGCATCCTGGCGATGCCGCGGATCAAATCAACCGAAAAGCCGCCGGCATCACCGCTGTCGTCCACATAGGAAAACGGCGGCAGCGAATGGTCGTAGGCGACGCGTATCACACGGTTGGTCAGCGAACCGGCGTGAACCGCAGTCGACCAAAAATGGCCGGCCAGCACGATCCCCAACAGCAGTGACAGTACCCGGATCACATCAGAACCTCCTCTTCATAACCGGTGATGAGAGCGCTTTCCTTATTCAGTATAGTATACAGGGACAGGTGCCAACGACAGGTTTTTCCCTGGAGCGTGTAGACATAGTGTCCCGAAGTGGCCAAATGTCCTGCTCGCGCTGTTGCCTGGCCAGCAATGATGCACGACTGACCGCTGTGAAACGATCCGCGGGGGCGAGGGCAAACCGGCTCAGCATCTCATTTTCCTATCAAGAGCTGAGGAACCCTCCAGTTTCCCCAAACCGATAAATGCTTACACGTCTAAAGAAAAACACCCGGGTTAAAACCCGGGCGTACCCATTAACCGGCATGTTTGTGTGACATGCGTCTGGCTTCTAGCATCCGTTCCAGATGTCCCTCTACCTTTTGCTTCCACTTGTCCGCTTTACTGGGAGGGATCAACCCGTCCTCCACCTTCTGGTCGATCATCTGAAGCAGAGAGGTGCGCATCACCTGCTTCACTTGTTCGGTCGGAACGTTACGCTCTGCTGCGACTTCGGCCAACGATTTCCCGCTTTGCAGCTGCCGGTTCAGCTCATCCGGCGTCATTTTTAATAGATTGGCCAGCTTTTCCAACCGGTTCCGCTTGTACAGCTTGTGATCCGAGCGCTTGGCCATCAGCCTTTTTTTGATTCCGTTGGCCTGTTTTTGCTTCATCACCTTGGCATCATCCGCGGACAGCCTGCCTTCGGCCACAGCGCGGTCAAGCCGCTCGCTTCTTTCCTTGCACACCGCTTCCGTGAGGGCTTCCAGACTTACTCCCCGTTCTTCCGCGATCTCCGCCAGCGATTTGTCCCGCCGCAGCTCTTCGCGAAGAGCCTGATGATCCAGTTTGAGCAGTTTTTGCACGGCCGGTGAGTGAGCCAGGTTCAGCCGGTAGGAATTCCCCGCTTTCTGGCCGTGACCCACAGACGGATTCCCTCCCTGATCCGGCATGGCCGAAACCAGAGCGGCAGGCATGGCCAACATTGCTGACAACAGCGCCAGTACAACCTGTCCGGCCAGAAGCGACTTCAACCAATTGCGCATAGACACCACCCTTTTTTTCTGTATGATTTTCCGTTTGCGGAAATCTCATACACAAAACTTGAAGAATGGTGTCTGTTTCCCGTCAGCGCCGGTTCGCAAGCTCCGTCAACACCGCATCCAGCGGCAGTTTTTGTTCGCGCAGCAGCACCAGCAGGTGGAACAACAAATCGGCAGTCTCGTAGCGCAATTCCTCCGGGCTGCGGTTTTTGGCGGCGATAATGACCTCCGCCGCCTCTTCGCCCACTTTTTTGAGAATCTTGTCAATTCCTTTGTCAAACAAGTAAGTGGTATAGGACCCTTCCGGGCGTTCCGCCTCACGGGCTGCGATCAGGGCTTCCAGTTCATTCAGAATAGCAAAGCGTTCGCTTTCACTTCGTCCCGCTGTTTCACTGGCCGAAGTGGATTCCAGCGTTTCGGCAAAACAGGTGTATACCCCTTTGTGACAAGCCGGCCCGTTGGGCAGCACCTCGACGAGCAGGGCATCTCCGTCGCAGTCGTAGCGAATCGCCTTTACCCGCTGGGTATTGCCGGAAGTCGCCCCTTTGTGCCACAACTCCTGACGGGAACGGCTCCAAAACCAGGTTTCACCTGTCTCCACTGTCTTTTCCAGCGACATGCGGTTCATGTAGGCCAGCGTCAGCACTTCTTTGCTAATCGCGTCCTGTACGATTGCCGGAATCAAACCATCTTCCGAAAAGCGCAGCTTCTCCCAGGGAATGGAATAGGTCATGGTCGCACGGCCACTCCTTTCTCGCTCAAGTAGCGTTTGACGGCGGCAAGTGAAGTCTCTTCGTAGTGAAAAATGGAAGCGGCCAGTGCCGCATCCGCCTTGCCTTCCGTCAACACCTCGTAAAAATGATCAAGGCGCCCTGCTCCGCCGGAGGCGATTACCGGGATGCTGACAGCTTCGGAGACGGCACGTGTCAGCTCCAGTCCAAAACCGTTCTTTTCTCCATCGTGATCCATGCTGGTCAGCAAGATCTCACCGGCACCGAGCCGCTCCGCTTCGATCGCCCACTCCACCACGTCACGCCCGGTGGCATTGCGTCCACCGTGCGTGTATACTTCCCAGCTGCCTGCATCGGTACGGCGCGCGTCGATCGCTACCACAATACACTGCGTCCCGAAGGTAGCAGCGCCCTCCCTGATCAACTCCGGCCGCAGCACAGCAGCCGTATTGAGGGAGATCTTGTCCGCACCGGCGCGGAGAATTCGCTTCATATCCTCGATACTGTTAATCCCGCCCCCCACGGTAAAGGGAATCGCCACATGGGCAGCCGTCTGTTCGATGACATCCACCATCGTTTTGCGCCCTTCGTGGGAAGCCGAAATATCGAGAAAGACCAGCTCGTCCGCCCCTTGTTCGCTGTAGGTTTTGGCCAGTTCAACCGGGTCGCCGGCATCGCGCAGTCCGACGAACTGTACCCCTTTTACCACACGTCCGTCTTTCACATCAAGGCAGGGTATGATTCGTTTTGCCAGCATGTTACGCCCCCTCCCCAATCAGCTTGAGCGCAGCGGACAGCGTGATGGCCTTGGTGTAGAGCGCTTTGCCGACAATCGCTCCGCTCACGCCTTCTCCCGCAAAGCGAGAGAGGGAGAGCAGATCCTCTTCGCTGCTTACGCCGCCAGAAGCGATCACCTGCTTGCCGGTAGCGCGGGCGAGCGAAACAATTTCCTCCACGTTGGGACCGCGCAGCGTACCGTCACGCGAGATGTCCGTGTAGATAAACGTCTCTGCACCCAACTGAACCAATTCCGCAGCCAATTGTTCCGCCTTGACGTCTGTGGTGTTCAGCCACCCGCGTGTGGCGACCATGCCGTTGCGGCAGTCCAGCCCGATCGCTGCCTGCTTCCCGTGGCGGGAGAGCACCGCCTCCACAAATGGACGATCTTCAATCGCAGCCGTCCCCAGGATCACACGACTCACACCGCCGTCCAAATACGCGGCGACGTCCCGTTCCGTGCGGATGCCTCCGCCCACCTGTACGGGCACGCCCGCCTTGCGGGCAATGGTGCAGATCAGTTCCGTATGCACCGGCCTTCCCTGTTTGGCGCCGTCCAGATCAACCAGATGCAGCCAGGAAGCTCCCTGCCTCACCCATTCGAGTGCCACGTCCAGCGGCGATTCGCCGTATACGGTCTCCTGGGCGTAATCTCCCTGAAACAAGCGGACACATTTGCCGCCGCGTATATCAATAGCCGGATAAATGGTAAAACTCATGTCAAGACCCCCTCGCACAAGCGGACAAAGTTGGCCAACATGCGCATGCCTGCCTGACCGCTCTTTTCCGGGTGAAACTGCGTGCCAAATACCTGGCCGCCTCCAACAACCGCCGTCACTTCCTGATGGTAGTCGGTTACGGCCAATAGATTGGCAGGGTTCGCCGGTTTGACGTGATAGGAGTGAACAAAGTAAACGTAGTCACCGTTCTTCACCCCGTTTAACAGCGGGTGATCGTCCGTCTTCAGCAGCAGCTGGTTCCAGCCCATGTGCGGGATTTTATAATCGCCGGAAAAACGGATCACATTCCCCGGCAAAAGGCCGAGCCCCTGGTGGCTGCCGTGCTCCTCACTATGGTCGAACAGGAGCTGCATGCCGAGACAGATCCCCAACAGCGGCCCACCATTTTCCGTGTACTCCTTTAGAGCCTGATCCAGTCCAGCCTGGCGGATGTTCTTCATCGCATCGCCAAACGCACCGACACCTGGCAGGATCAGTCCGTGACAATCCGCCAGGCGATCGGCGTCCGAGACAATCTGACAGCGCACCTCAAGCCGCTCCAGCGCCTTTCGCAAGCTGTAGAGATTTCCCATGCCATAATCGATGATGCCGAGCATCTTACAACAACCCCTTTGTAGACGGTACTCCCTTGACCCGCGGATCAATCGATGCCGCTTCATCCAGCGCCCGGCCCAGCGCTTTAAAAATCGCTTCAATCATGTGATGCGTATTGTGGCCATAGTGCAGGATGACGTGCAGGTTCATCCGCGCCTCCAACGCCAGTTTCCAGAGGAATTCATGCACCAGTTCAGTTGGAAACTGCCCAACTTGAGAGGAGGGATACGCCGCCCTGTATTCCAGGTGCGGACGATTGCTGAGGTCAATGACCACCTGGGCCAGTGCATCGTCCATCGGCACAAAGGCGTTGCCGTAACGCCTGATCCCTTTCTTGTCGCCCAACGCCTGACGCAGCGCCTGGCCGAGACAGATGCCGATATCCTCCACCGTGTGATGGTAGTCAACTTCAATATCGCCTTTCGCCCTGACGGTCAGGTCAAAATGCCCGTGCCGGGCAAACAAATCCAGCATGTGATTGAGAAAATGGACGTCTGTTTGCAGGGATACCTCGCCCTGTCCGTCCAGTGCAAAGGACAGGGCGATATCTGTCTCACCCGTTTTCCGCTCCACGCGTCCGATCCGTTCTTTTCCTTCCATCCCGTTCACCCCGTCTGAATCATGATTTTCCTGCCTGCTCGTCGCCAAGCTCCAAATCAATCAGCCGCTCCCTGATCGCACGCGCGTGAGCCGTCAAGCCTTCCTGTTCGGCGATGGCGATAATCTTGGCTCCGTTGGCCGCCAGATCTCGCTTGCTGTAGGAAATGACACTTGATTTTTTGACAAAGTCGTCTACCGATAATGGCGAGGAAAAGCGAGCCGTGCCGTTGGTCGGCAGGACGTGGTTGGGTCCGGCAAAGTAGTCGCCAACCGGTTCCGAACTGTACGGACCGAGAAAGATCGCTCCCGCATTCTCCACTTTACCCAGGTGATCAAAGGGGTCCTCAATCAACAGTTCCAGGTGTTCCGGCGCCAGGCGATTCACTACCGCAAACCCCTCTTCCAAATCCTTGACCAGACAGATTGCCCCGTGATTGGCCAAGGACGCTTCGGCAATCTCCCGACGCGGCAGCTCCGCCAACTGGCGGGCAACCTCTTTCTGCACGGCTTCGGCCAACAAGCGAGAGGGGGTAACCAGCACGGCAGCGGCAAGCGGATCGTGCTCCGCCTGTGACAATAGATCGGCAGCAACATAGCGCGGATTGGCCTTGTCGTCAGCAAGTACGACAATCTCACTCGGGCCGGCCACCATGTCGATATCCACCAATCCGAACACTTCCCGCTTGGCCAGCGCAACGTAAATGTTGCCTGGACCGACGATCTTGTCCACCGGCGCGATTTGCGCCGTCCCGTACGTAAGCGCACCGATTGCCTGTGCACCGCCCACTTTGTAGATCTCCGTCACCCCCGCGATACGCGCAGCAGCGAGAATTGCCGGGTTCAGCCTGCCGTCCCGTCCGGGAGGTGACACCATGACGATCTCTTTGACTCCGGCTACCTGGGCGGTCACCGCTGTCATCAGCACCGAAGAAGGATAGGCAGCCAAACCGCCCGGTACGTACAACCCGACCCGCTGCAGCGGTCGAATCAGTTGGCCAAGCAGGGTGCCGCTCTCTTGCGTTGCAAACCACGACTGGCGAAGTTGCCGCAGATGATAGGCACGGATATTCTCAGCCGCTTCCCTTAACGCCTGCAGCACAGCCGGATCGACACAGCGTTCCGCCTCCTCCCACTCCGCCTCGCTTACCGCAAAGTCCGTAAGCCGTACACCGTCAAACTTCTCCGTATAATAGCGAAGCGCCTCGTCTCCTTCCGCTTTGACCCTGTTCAGAATCTGCCGGACCGCTTCCTGCTGTTCGCGTGTCCCGTTGTCCACACTGCGTCTGGTGTCAAAGTTGGTGGAATCTACGAGCCTGATCAAAACTCTCCACTCCTTCCCATCACGCACATCAATCCGTGTGCTCACTTGATTGCGGGTTCCTGCTAGCGCCGGGGAATGACCGACAAAAACTTGTCCGCGATTTCATCAACGGCTTCACTTTTCATCCGATAGCTGGCCCGATTGGCAATCAATCGGGTGGTAATCTCGCAGATATGCTCCAATTCGACCAACCCGTTTTCCCGCAGCGTCTGTCCGGTTGAGACGATATCGACAATCCGGTCGGCCAACCCGATCAGCGGCGCCAATTCCACCGATCCGTTCAGTTTGATCACTTCCACCTGCTGCCCCTGTTCGCGGAAGTAGCGGGAAGCGATGCGCGGATACTTGGTCGCAACGCGCGGCGTTTCAGTGGGCTGCCAATCAGGGAGACCAGCGACCATCATCCGACAGTAGCCGATCTTTAAATCAAGCAGTTCGTAGACGTCCCGCTCTTCCTCCAGCAGCACATCCTTGCCGACGACCCCGACATCAGCCACACCGTACTCGACGTAAGTCGGCACGTCGGTTGGCTTGGCCAGGATAAACTGCAGATGACTGTTGGCAACAGGGATGATCAGCTTTCTGGACTCCTGCAAATCAGCGGTCACCGTCAATCCCGCTTCCTTGAGAAAGACCAGTGATTCTTCAAAGATGCGCCCTTTGGGCATGGCGATCGTCAGCTTCTGCATTCGGTCCGAACCACTCATCCGACGTCCTCCTCTCCCGTTATCCTGATCACGTCCAGATCGTCCGCATGAGGCGGCTCCTGCCCGCTTTCTGAAATCAGCCGGGTGATGACAACACGGCCGTTTTGCCGCTGTTTTTGGGCTTCTTGAAGTGCACGGCTGCGGTTTGCTTCCGTATACAGGATCAGCAGCCGGTTTCTTTTTTTCGGCGGTTTGGCGTCCGTAGCCTGCAGCAGCCGATCCATCTTGATGGCAAAACCGGTAGCCGGAGCCGGTCGGCCAAACTGGGCCAACAGCCGGTCGTAGCGCCCGCCGCCGACGAGCGGCGAACCAAGGTTGGCCGCATATCCTTCAAACACGATGCCCGTGTAGTAATTGAGGTGAAGGACCAGATTAAAATCAAGCAGAACGTGCTCCGTCACACCATACGCCTCCAGTGCTTCCCAAAGGGAGGCCACCGTCTGTACGGCTCGGCGCGCTTTGCCATTCACCGTGAGCTCGCGCGCTTCGTCGATCTTCCCTTTGCCCCCGCGCAGACGAAGCAAGGCATACAGGCGCGCCCGACGATCCGTGTCTAGGGGAAGAGCGTCGACAAGCTGCCGATAGCCAACGTAGTCGCGGTCAGTAAGGCGCTCCCGGAGTCTATTGCGATCCTCCTGCGCATCTACCGTTTCCTCCAGCAGCCCGGCCATAAAATCGGCGTGCCCAATCGCAATCTGAAATGACCGGATCCCTGCCGTTTTCAGACAAGCTACGGCCAGTGCAATCACCTCGGCATCGGCGTCTACCGAGCCGTCACCGATCAATTCCACTCCGGTCTGAAAAAACTCGGCATTTCGGCCCGCCTCTTTCTCCTGGGCACGAAACACATTGGCCTGGTAGTACAGTCGTATCGGAAAAGGAATCTGCTTGTAGAGAGACGAAACCACCCGGGCAATGGGCGCCGTCATGTCCGGGCGGAGCACCACCGTATGCCCCTGTTTGTCGAGCAGCTTGAACATGCGTTCCGTCGTCGTCACGCTTGCCTCCCCAACGGTATCATGATACTCCAGCGAAGGGGTGGCAATTTCCTCGTAGCCCCACTGTTCAATCTGCTCCCGCAGCAGTGCTTCCAAATAGCGCTGCCGGGCCAGCGACTCCGGCAGAATATCCCGCATGCCCAGCGGTTTCTCAAAACCCAACGGCTTAGCCATCGACTCTCCCTCCACTCGCTTTACTCTGCTAATGAACTAAAGTACATCAGGTTAGTAGAACTGTACCACTAACCGGCAAAATGGTCAACAGGAGAGAAAATAGTTTGATAATTAAGACAAGAGAAGGTTTTATCCAGCAAGATTGAGGAGCAGAAAGCCGGGCAAAACGGCGAAGAAAAATAAAGAAGCGGATTCACTCCGCTCCAGCCTGCAGACAAAGTGTCGTGAATACGAGTGGGGCGTTTTTCGCGCTCACGTAAGGTGGCCAACCAGCGAAGAAGCAGTCCAGGATCGCTCCACAACGATCCGCAGGGGCAGCGGCAAAACGATGTTACGGGCACAACCTGGACAAACGGCGAAGCAGCGCTGCTTTTGCGCCCGCCCGCTGCGGGATGGCGAAGCGGACAATCCAACCCCATTGATGGTTGGCAACGGAGTGAGGAAGGGAAATGGCCGCCTCCTCTATCCAGACACCCTTTGTCTTCACACGCTAAGCGGATTCACTCCGCTTCACGAATGACCTGCATCGGATTGCCGCCGACGAAACTGCCGGCCGGAACGTCCTTGTGCACCAGTGTTCCGGCGGCAACAACCGCTCCGTCGCCAATGGTCACACCCGGCAGGATTGTACTGTTGGCACCAATCAACACGCCATTGCCAATTCGTACTTCACCCAACCGGTACTCATCGACCAGATATTCATGGGCCAGGATGGTTGTGTTGTAGCCAATCACGCAGTTTTTCCCCACCTTGATCAACTCGGGAAACATGATGTCGACCATGACCATCAGCGCAAACGCGGTCTGCTCTCCCACTTCCATCCCCAACAGCCTGCGGTACATCCAGTTCTTCCACGACAAAAACGGCGTATAACGAGAGAGTTGAATGACAATAAAGTTTTTGATGACCTTCCAAAAACTGACCGTCCGGTAGAGCTGCCACAGCGGGTTGGCTCCATGTACCCGGTATCGTTTGGTGTCTCGCATGCGGTTGATAACTCCTTGTTTGGAATGGGTTTGCTTTTGAGGGGGCTGCTCAGATTTCTGCTTCACTTTCCTCGATCGTGTCCGTCAAGCGCTTGGAAAAGTGAACGGCGGCATTGTAGCCCATCCGCTTCAATCGGAAATTCATCGCCGCCACCTCAATGATGACGGCCAGGTTTCGTCCGGGACGGACCGGGATGGTGAGGACGGGTATTTCTGTATCCATGATCTTCATTTTTTCTTCGTCCAGTCCCAGCCGCTCGTACTGCTTATGCTGATCCCACAGCTCCAGTTTTACCACCATCGCGATATTTTTAAAATTGCGCACGGCCCCGGCGCCAAACATCGTCATCACGTTGATAATACCCACACCGCGGATTTCCAGCAAATGCTGAATCAATTCGGGAGCACTGCCGATCAACTGTCCCTCCTGTGTCTGCCGAATCTCCACGGCATCGTCGGCGACCAGACGGTGCCCCCGCTTGACCAACTCCAGTGCCGTCTCGCTCTTGCCGATGCCGCTCGCTCCCAGGATCAGCACACCGACGCCGTAGATGTCGGTCAGGACTCCATGCATGGTTGTCGTCGGCGCCAGCCGGTTTTCCAAAAAGTTCGTCAGCTTGCTGACCAGATTGGTGGTCGCCAGCGGGGATTGCAATATCGGCACATTGCGTTCGTTGGAAAGTTCGAGCATCTCCTGCGTCACTTCCTGATTACGGGTGACGCAAAAGCAGGGGGTCCGCTCATCCATCAAAAATCCGATACGCTCTCGTCTTTCTTGCTCACTCAACGTACGCAGGAATCCCATCTCAGTCAGGCCCAGCAGTTGAATCCGCTCCGCCGGATAATGCGAGTAGTAGCCGGCCAACTGCAAACCTGGCCGACTGAGGTCGGTAACCGTGATTTCCCGTCCTAATCCGTCGCCACCGCTCAGCACTTTCATTTGAAACCGCTCTACGATATGGCTTACTCTGGTCTTTCGCATACGATTCTCCTTTGGCGGGGAACCAGATTGGTTCCTCATGATACCCCCATTGTAGCCAAACAGTGCGGGTGACGACAACAGTCTGTCTCAGGCAGGGCTGTCAGTCCTTAACGTTTACATTCTGCGACTTTTTTCATAAGATAGTAGTGAATTGTCGGAGACATATGTTCGCTTTGATCAGATTGGATACAGGCTTTCTATAAAGGAGGGCGGCTGATGAATACCCTGCTAGAATTTGTTCTGCTCAACGTTCCCGAAGCATTCGTCGTCCTGATGGTAGGATTGGCCGTCTTCAATCTTTCGATCCGCCCAGTATGGAAACAGGCCTTATTGTTCAGCTTCCTGTACGGCAGCGGCAGTTTTTTTCTTACATATTTGGGATTATCCGTTGACGTCAAAGCCATATTGCTGCTGTTTTGGATGGTATCCCTCGCTTACTGGTTAATCATCCGAAAAATCTGGCTGGCGCTGATGATCAGCGCAAGTTCTTTTTCTTTTTTGTTTCTCTCAGAGTTCTTTATTATTATGCTGTTCGATACCTTGTCCATCAGCATGAGTGAAATCATGGAAAACAAGTTTTATCTCTACTCGGCTGTATGGCTCTACTTCCTGCTGCTGCTGCTTATTACTCTCATCTTGCGGTGGCTGCGCTTCGACATTCGACGGTTAATGCCGAAAGCAAAACTAAATCGCTATTTAACCTTGCTGATTCTGGTGGGAAGTGTCGAGTTCTTTTTGATTTTGTTTACCAGTACCCATCTATATCTGTCAAAAAAGAATGTTCTCCCTTCTCTGTATTGGGAGAACATTCCGATCCTTAATTGGGTGATCCTGGTATTGTTCATCGTGATCAGCTACCTGTTCTGGGTGTATTTAAGCTTAACCATTGATCGTGTGGAAACAGAAACGGAGGCCCCGTATCTGCAAAACATCAATGAATTGGTCACGGCGATTCGCTCCATCAAACATGATGCCGTCAATCACTATACGGCAATCGAGGGTTTCCTCAAAGTTGGCATGTACGACCTGGCTTCCGACTACGTAAAGCAGCTCATCCGCGAAACCACCAATGTGGTTCAGGCTGTCGATGGCGTAAAAAGCCCGGCTGTCTCGGCGCTGCTCCATTCCAAGATGGCCGTCTGCATGGCGGAGCGGATTCATTTTACCGTGCACATCAACTCCGACACGCAGTTTTCGTTTATCAAAACCTACGATCTGATCAAGGTACTGGGCAATCTCCTGGACAACGCCATCACCGCCACCCTGCAGGAACCGGAAGAGAAGCGCTACATCATTCTGCACTGGGAAGATTCGGACAAGGAACGTTACCTCTATATCGAAAACAGCGGCCCGACCATTCCCGCCGATAAACTGGAGCAGATATTCAGCCTTGGCTACACGACCAAAAAAGACAACGAAGGGGGAGTTGGGCTGGCAGTGGTACAGAAGGTAATCAAATCCTACGGCGGCAGAATTACGGTATCATCGGGAGATGGCGTGACGAACTTCCGCATTTCGTTTCCATCGTAAATCCCAATATGCTGTGGAGGGATCCTCATGAGCTGGACGGAGAAGGTGTCGAACTGGCTGGCAAAAAAGCTGGTCACAGAAGGAAGTCCTTACACGAGAGGGCAGATCTCGCACGGAATTGAGATCTTCCTCCTCATGCTGCTCAATTTCGTTTTACTGCTGCTTGTATCCTATCTCTTGAACTGCTTCGCTGAAGCGTTGGTGATCTCAGTGGTCTATACGCTGCACCGAAATTTTACCGGAGGCGTTCACTTTAAAAGCCAGGCGGCCTGTTTTTACATCGGAAACGCGATGATGATCGGTGCAGCGTTCCTGGTAAAACACCTGTCATCCACAGCTGACCTATCGTCTTACCTTGCGATCTGTTCCATTTTCCTTTTGGCCTATTTGCTGAATGCCCGCTATGCTCCAGCAAGGCACACCTATGTGGAATACGATGAACAGATCATCAGGAAGAATCGATTAATTGTCACAAGATTCCTAATATTTGGTTGTGTTTTTGCCAATCTCTTAGTATACTTGTCCTATAGCAATTGGGCTTATGCGTATACAACCGCTGTCCTGCTTCAGTCGATACTGCTCCATCCAGTCGCCTTCCGATTGGTTGAGAGTGTCGAAAATACATTTTTTCAAAGGGGTTGATATCATTGTTGAAAAACCTGGTAGATCGTGTCAACGACTTTTTTGCCTCCGTATCCGCCCTCAACTTGTCCGGAAAATGCTGCACGACACACCTGCATGAGCCAAAACCGCCTCACCTGAGAGAGGAGCAATAAGTCTGGTAAAACCCGGAGCGAGAAGCTCCGGGCCTTTTTCTGGCTGCCCCAGCGGATCGTCCTCCCAAGTGTACAGCCAAAGGTGTCTGGATAGAGGAGGCGGCCATTTCCCTTCCTCACTCCGTGCCAACCATCAATGGGGTTGGACTGTCCGCTTCGCCATCCCGCAGCGGGCGGGCGCAAAAGCAGCGCTGCTTCGCCGTTTGTCCAGGTTGCGTCCGCATGCCCCGCCTCGGGCTTGCTCCGCTTGATGGTTGGCAAAGTCGTTCGTGCGGAATATGGCCGCTCTCCTCTCAGAACTCGCTTTGGGGCGAACAGGGAATCGTACGGTGCTCGTTGAGTGCCAAAACTCTCGCCGGGAACGAGTGCGGGCGGTTTTTCGCCAGCGAACGGGTTTTTGGCCAACCTGCCAGTACCAAGACAAAAAAGCCGCATCGCAGCATGCTGCTCACGATACGGCTTTTGACTTGCGTGTGACCCAGTGAATTACCGTGCCAAACAAACTCATCGTTGCCGCAGCCAGGATTGTTGTCCACAGCGAGTCCGGCCACGGCCCAATCTCAAACCCGTCGATCAGGTAAGCAGTCAGGGCAAACGTTACGGCATTGACAAAGAACCAGAACAACCCCAGAGTGAGGAAATTGAGCGGCATCGTCAGCATGACGAGGATCGGCCGGACCATGGTGTTAACCAGGCCCAGAATGAAGGCGGCGAGAACCGCCACGCCAAAACCGCTTACTTTCACCTCGTCAAACAGGTAGCTGACCAGAATCAAGGCCCCCCCGTTCAACAGCAGTCGCGCCAGCCATCTCAGCATCCTTCTCCCCTCCTCATGAGACACCGCGCAGTTCCCGCTCCCACCGCTCAAAAAACTGGAGCATGAAAGCGTGACGCTGCTCTGCGATCTCTTTCGCCGTTCGCGTAAACAAGCGATCTTTCAACTTGACCAGTTTTTGTTCAAACTCCCGCTGCGGTGTATGCTGCTCGGGATTATCACTTTGCAGTACCTGACCGATGGCACCGGAATAGGCAAACGCCCGTCCAATGCCGATGGCACCAATTGAATCCAGCTTGTCAGCATCAAACAGAATCTTCTCTTCAAGCGTCGCCGGCGGATTCTGCTTGCGCCAGCGGTGGGCCAGAATCGCTTTTTGTACCGCAGCAATCAGCGGTTGATCATAGCCCTCCTCCACCAGCAGCGGCACACATTGTCGCGCGCTGATTTCGGCGTGACACTCCTTTGTCCGCCGCTCCTCAGCCCGGCCAATATCGTGGAGCAGAGCAGCCAGTCGGAGCACGGTCATATCGGCTCCCTCTTCCCGTCCGATGCGCTCACACAGTGCCATCACCCGCAGGTTGTGGCTCCAATCATGCGCCGGGTCCTGGCCGTCAAAGTACTGCTCGGCCCGTTTCACCAACCGCGGTGGCAGTGCCTCCAGTATCAAAGCCGTAAAGTCCATCTGTCATCACCCTCTCCCCGACGCGCTGGCCGCTACTTCGCCACCAACTGCTCCAATCGCTCCTGTGCCCGTTTTCGGTCCCGTTCCAGGATCGGCCCCAGGAACTGGCCGGTGTAGGATATCTCCTGTTTGACGACTTCTTCCGGAGTTCCGACAGCGATCACCTGCCCGCCGCGGGTTCCCCCTTCCGGCCCCAGGTCGATGATGTAGTCAGCCGTCTTGATCACATCCAGATTGTGCTCGATTACGAGCACGGTATCTCCGTTTTCCACCAATCGCTGCAGCACTTTCAGCAGACGGTCGATATCATCGGTGTGCAGACCGGTTGTCGGTTCGTCCAAAATATACAGTGTGCGCCCGTTGCTGCGGCGGTACAGTTCAGAAGCCAGCTTGACCCGCTGGGCTTCTCCTCCGGATAGCGTCGTCGCCGGCTGTCCCAGCTTCATGTAGCCAAGTCCCACATCGTACAGCGTCTTCAGCTTCCGCTCAATCCGCGGAATGTTGCGGAAGAAATCCAGTGCGTCCTCGATCGTCATCTCCAGTACGTCCGAGATGCTCTTGCCCTTGTATTTCACTTCCAGCGTCTCCCGGTTGTAGCGCTTGCCGTGACAGACTTCGCACGGAACATAGACGTCCGGCAGGAAGTGCATCTCGATTTTGATGATCCCGTCTCCACTGCACGCTTCGCAGCGGCCCCCTTTTACGTTGAAGCTGAACCGTCCCTTTTTGTAGCCGCGCACCTTGGCTTCGTTGGTCTGGGCAAACAGATCGCGGATGTCGTCAAAGACGCCGGTATAAGTGGCCGGGTTGGAGCGCGGGGTGCGGCCGATTGGCGACTGGTCAATGTCAACCACTTTGTCCAGGTGTTCCAGCCCGGTGATGCGGCGGTGTTCCCCCGGCTTGACCTTGGCCCCGTTCAGTTCCCGAGCCAGCGCTTTGTGCAGGATCTCGTTGATCAATGTACTTTTCCCTGAACCCGACACACCGGTCACCGCGACAAAAACTCCCAGCGGAATCTTGACGGTTACGTCTTTCAGGTTGTTTTCCTTTGCTCCTTCGACCGTGATCCACTTATCGCCTGGCCTGCGCCGCTCAGGAGGTACCGGGATAAACTTGCGGCCGCTCAAGTACGCACCCGTTAGCGAATCGGGGTTGGCCATCACTTCCTGCGGCGTGCCGGCTGCCACTACCCGGCCGCCGTGTATGCCCGCGCCCGGACCAATGTCGATGATGTAGTCACAAGCCAGCATGGTATCTTCATCGTGCTCCACAACAATCAGCGTGTTCCCCAGTCTGGTCATGTGCTCCAAGGTCTTGATCAAGCGCGCGTTGTCGCGCTGATGCAGCCCGATGCTCGGTTCGTCGAGGATGTACAGCACACCCATCAGGCTGGAGCCGATTTGGGTGGCCAGACGAATCCGCTGCGCCTCCCCGCCGGAGAGTGTACCCGCCGCCCGGCTCAGGGTCAGGTAATCAAGGCCGACGTCAATTAAAAAGCTGAGCCGCGATTTTATCTCTTTCAAAACGAGATGGGCGATCTTGGCTTCTTTTTCGTTCAACTCGAGCTGGTCGACAAACGCATAGGCATCGGAGATCGACAGTTCGGTCAGCTGTGAGATGTTTTTGCCGCCGATCAGCACGGCCAGACTCTCCTGGCGCAGCCGCTGCCCTTTGCAGACGTGGCAGTTTTTCTGGCTCATAAAACCTTCTATTTGCTCGCGTATATAGTCGGAGCTGGTTTCCAGGTGGCGCCGCTGCAGGTTTGGCACCACGCCTTCAAACGGCACGACCGCTTCACGCACTTGTCCGAACTCGTTTTCATAGCGGAAGTGGATTTTTTCGCCCCGGCTGCCGTACATGATGATGTGCAGCTGCTCCTCCGGCAGTTCGGCAACCGGCGTATCCATGTCAATGCCAAAATGGCGGCAGGCCGATTCCAGCAGCTGCTGGTAGTAGGTTGAGGACTTCGGTTCCCAGGCCTCGATTGCGCCTTCATTCAGGCTTTTGCGAGGATCGGGAATAACCAGATCAGGGTCCACTTCCAGCTTGACTCCCAATCCGTCACACTCCGGGCAGGCCCCATACGGACTGTTAAATGAAAAGATACGGGGCTCCAACTCGCCAATGGAAAATCCGCAAACCGGACAGGCGTGCTTTTCGCTGAACAACAGCTCTTCCTTATCGATCACGTCCACGATCACCTTGCCGTCGGCCAGCCTCAGCGCAGTCTCCAATGAGTCGGCCAGCCGGGCCTGCACGTCCGGTTTGATCACGATCCGGTCAACCACCACTTCAATCGTGTGCTTCTTGTTCTTCTCCAGCTTGATCTCTTCTGACAAATCGCGGACTTCGCCGTCAACGCGGACGCGAACGTACCCCTGCTTGCGAATCTCTTCCAGCAGTTTGACATGCTCTCCTTTGCGCCCCTGAACAAGCGGCGCGAGAATCTGCAACCGGGTACGCTCGGGATACTCCATTACCCGGTCCACCATCTGCTCGATTGTCTGCGAGGTGATCTCGATCCCGTGCTCGGGACAGATCGGCTTTCCGATGCGGGCAAACAACAGGCGCAGGTAGTCGTATATCTCCGTCACCGTCCCTACGGTGGAGCGGGGGTTGCGGCTGGTCGTCTTCTGGTCGATGGAGATGGCCGGGGAGAGTCCCTCTATGGAATCAACATCCGGCTTGTCCATTTGGCCGAGGAACTGCCGGGCATAGGCGGACAGCGACTCGACGTACCGCCGCTGTCCTTCGGCATAAATCGTGTCAAAGGCCAACGACGACTTGCCGGAACCGGACAGGCCGGTCAGCACCACAAACTTGTCGCGCGGGATGACGACGTCAATATTCTTCAGATTGTGCGCCCGCGCTCCTTTCACGACAATGTGTTCAAGCGGCATCTACGAGGTTCCCTCCTCACAACTCTGCTTTCAGCTCCAGGATAAGATCGCGCAGCTCGGCAGCCCTTTCAAACATCAGATTGCGAGCCGCTTCTTTCATCTCTTCTTCCATCCGCTCGATTACCTGCAGCCGGTCTTTCTTCGACATTTTTCCAAAATTTGCCTGAGGCAAGTAGTCCGCCTTCTCTTCTGCCACCTTGGTCGCTTCAATCACTTCCCGTACCGCTTTCTTGACCGTCTGCGGCGTGATGCCATGCCGTTCGTTGTACGCGATCTGGATCGAGCGGCGCCGCTCCGTTTCCCGTATGGCGGCGGCCATCGACTCGGTGATGGTGTCGGCGTACATGATGACGCGCCCCTCCGCGTTGCGTGCAGCCCGCCCGATGGTCTGGATCAGCGACCGCTCGTTGCGAAGGAATCCTTCCTTGTCGGCATCGAGGATGGCCACCAGCGACACTTCCGGCAGATCCAGCCCTTCCCGCAGCAGGTTGATGCCGACCAACACGTCAAACTCGCCCAGTCTGAGCGAGCGCAGAATCTGCATCCGCTCAATCGTCTTGATGTCGGAGTGCAGGTAACGCACCTTGATCCCTATTTCCTTGAGGTAGTCTGTCAAATCTTCGGCCATCTTTTTGGTCAGCGTCGTCACCAGCACGCGCTCATCCTTGGCGATCGTGGCCTGGATTTCACCGATCAGATCGTCAATCTGCCCTTTGACCGGGCGCACTTCGACCGTCGGGTCAACCAGTCCGGTCGGGCGGATCACCTGTTCCACCACCTCCGGACAGTGCTCCAGTTCAAACGGCCCCGGTGTCGCCGAAATAAAGACAAACTGCGGCACCTTCCGTTCAAACTCCTCGAACGTCAGCGGTCGGTTGTCGCGAGCCGAAGGAAGCCGGAAACCGTGCTCCACGAGAACGTCTTTGCGCGCCCGGTCACCATTGTACATGCCGCGCACCTGCGGCAGCGTCATGTGAGACTCGTCAACCATCACCAGAAAGTCGTCCGGGAAGTAATCCAGCAGCGTGTACGGTGGATGGCCCGGCGGCAGTCCCGTCAAATGACGGGAATAGTTTTCAATGCCGGAACAGAAGCCCATCTCTGCCATCATTTCAATGTCGTACCGTGTCCGCTGCTCCAGACGCTGGGCCTCCAGCAGTTTGCCAGCCGCCCGCAGTTCGGCCAGACGTTCCTCCAGCTCCTGCTCGATGCTGGCAATGGCCCGCTTCATTTTCTCCTCACGAGTAACATAGTGGGACGCCGGAAAGATAGCCACGTGTTCACGCATCCCCAGAATTTCTCCCGTCAGCACATCGATCTCGGTAATTCGCTCAATCTCGTCGCCAAAAAACTCGACCCGGATCGCCTGTTCGCTGTGCGAAGCGGGAAAAATCTCCAGCACGTCGCCGCGCACCCGGAACGTGCCTCGCGTGAAGTTAATGTCGTTGCGGTTGTATTGGATGTCTACCAGCCGGTGCAGCACTTCGTCGCGGCTCTTCTCCATGCCGACACGAAGCGAGAGCAAAAGCTCACGGTACTCCTCCGGGGACCCCAAACCGTAGATGCAGGAGACGGAAGCCACGATGATCACGTCCCGCCGCTCAAACAGTGCACTGGTCGCCGAGTGGCGCAGCTTGTCAATCTCGTCGTTGATGCTCGCGTCCTTTTCTATATAGGTATCCGTCTGTGGAATATAGGCTTCCGGTTGATAGTAATCGTAGTAGCTGACGAAGTACTCCACCGCATTGTGCGGAAAAAACTCTTTAAACTCGGCCGCCAACTGGGCCGCAAGCGTCTTGTTGTGCGCCATCACCAGCGTCGGTTTGTTTACCTGGGCGATCACATGCGCGGCTGTAAACGTCTTCCCCGTCCCGGTCGCACCAAGCAGCGTCTGGTAACGCTTACCCGCCTTGATCCCGGCCACCAGCTGACTGATCGCCTGCGGCTGATCGCCGGACGGTTGATAATCGGAAACCAATTGGAAGCGATCCATCGCACCGTTCATCCTTCCTCGTCATACTATCCCCCATTATAGCACAAAAAGCAAAACGTTAAGCACAAAATTCGAACATTTGTTTGTCTGTTGTCCGGACCTCCGTTTGCCGATAAGTGAAAGAGATGACGAAGCGACGGGGAGGATCGCGATGCCAAACAGCGTCAACGATATCTATTATGTTCCACCCAGCTACAGCTACAATAACAAAAAGGAGTTCAGCAGCGAGCTGGACCAAAATGCCTTTATGAAGCTGTTGATCGAACAGTTGAAGCAGCAGGACCCGTTATCCCCGATGGACAACCAGCAGTTTATCCAGCAGACGACGATGATGACGATGGTAGAACGGCTGACGCGCATGCAAACCCTGATGGAAGAAGCAAACAGCAGCCTGCTCAACATTCGCGTGTATGAAAGCCTGATCGGGATGACGGCAACATACGACATGGTTACCGTTGACGACGTAACCGGTGAAAAGTCGGTCGAAGTGAAAACGGGTACGATTACCGACGTCAAGATGGTTGACAATAAAATCATGTTCCTGATCGGCGAAGACGTGGTCCCGCGCGAAAACATCCACGGCCTTCAGTCCGAAGGGTTGAGCAACGACAATCTGCTTGACAACGCGCTCAAGTACACCCAACTGCTTGGCAGGCTGGTCACCTACACGGAAACGGAGAAGGTGGATGCAGACGGCGATCCGAATACAACGGATGACATTACCGAGGTCGACGTAACCAAACAGGCCACCATCACCGGCTTTGCCATGAAAGACGGAGAAGTCCAGTTCACGCTGGACAACGGCAGGAAACTGGCTCTGTCCGAAATCGAGGGAATTGAGGTTAACCCGGACAACATTCCCATGGACAATACGCTGAAATACACCCAGTTGATCGGCTACACCGTCACCTATCTGGAAGAGCTGACCCAGGATGACGGTTCCAAGCAAACGGTAGAAAATACCGGCACGATCAAGGCCGTCAGCATGAAAAATGGATTGGTCGAGTTCCTGCTGGAAGATGACAAAAAGATTTCATTAAGCGACATCATTGGTTTTGAAGTAAGCCAATAAATCAAAGGGGCTGTCCCAAAGTTGATTTGCTCCCCTTGTAGTAGACAGGGAAATAAAAAAGCCTGCTACTGTGAGGGGTGCAGTTCAACCGCGGAGCAGCCCCTTTTGTCATCCTGAACTCCTTTTTTCTACGCGCCCATCTTCAACTTCTCCATCTTTCTGCCGAGCAGTTGGATCAGACTCAGTCTGCGCACATCCACAAAGTACTGCGTGGAATGGTCGGGGACGACAATCACCCCCAGTTGATGATGGTGGCCGGCATAAATCGCGCACTGCAAAAACTTCACTTCCTGCTGATGTGTCAATACTTCCATCTTGCAAAAAGCCGGGTTGGCCTGCAGGGCCGGATAAAGCTGTTCCTTTTCGCGCACCGGAATGCCGTTCACCTTAACAATCACTTCACCCGGCAAAATCCCCAATTCATCAGCCGGCGAACCGGGAATGACCGCCAGCACTTTGACACCATTGGATGCGGGAACAAAGTACGGCGGCAGTTCCTGCTCCCGTCTGCGGCTGTACCAGACCACTCCTTCGTGCCCGGCGACCGCAAACAGTGCGGCCAGCAGAAGGAGAGGCGGCAGCCATACGGCGGCGTAAGCCAGCATGAACAGAATTATGCCGTACAGCCCAAGCAAACGTGAACTTTCGCGCACCTTCCGCCGCGGCGTCATGGCCTGCGTCAGGTCGGAGAATCCCGTAACAGCCGGCAGCAGCAGCAATCCGAATCCGGCACTGCTCCAATCGGGTGCAAACAAGGGCCAGCCATCGTAAAACGCGTCCATCCAGCCGGCTGGTGCCGAACCGGGAACAAACAGAAAGAGCGGAGTCAACCAGAACGACTGCAGCTGATAAGCGCCGATGATCCGTCCCCTCTTGCCGCCAATAAACAATGGAGACGCATCACGTCCCCCGCTGACTCGGACCAACAGGGCTTCGGCCAGATGAAGCAAAGCGACGAGTGCCAACAAGGGGGCTGGCTCAACCTCTCTCACCCACTGCCAGACGATTCCCGCTCCCGGAATTCCCTCAGGCACGGGCAGCGCAAGCGCCAGCAGATGCAGCATGGTCAGCACGCCTGCGGCATAGGCCAGACAGAGAAAACGCAATCTGAAAAAAGCCAAGATAATCGCCAGGAACGCGGTCAACCAGATGTCTGCCGCCTGAACGACCACACCCAACAGTGCGGCCGCCAGTGAGACCAGCACGCCGCCAAACAGCCCCCATCCAACCGCACGGATCGTCTGGACCAAGGGTGCGCTAAGCCGTACGGAAAACAACTGCCGCTCAATCACCATTTGTTTCCGGTACTGCAGATATATAAACAAAGCGAACAGGTACAAAAGCGGGTTGACTAGCACCTGCACGAAGCCATACAGCACATCGGGCAGTTCTCCCCAGCCGTTCAGCATCTGGATCCCTCCATACAAAAAGACCACGGCAAATCTGTCGTGGTCTCTTACTTCTACAAGCCAAGGGTGTTTCCCTGCCGCCCGTCTATTTTGTTTCCTGCAGCAGCACGTCGATTGCTTTCTGCAGCTGCCGATCATTGCGTGGATCTCTGATCTTTTCCAACAGCGCTTCGTGGAGTGCTTCCACTGTCGTTTTGTCCACTTTTCCCGTAACCGCCAGTTTCTTCTCGGCCTGGAATCGTTTTACTGCCTCTTCGGTCTGCTTGTCAAAGTAACCGTCCTCCCGACCAGTTGTCAATTCCAGTCCCTGGAGAATCAACTGCAGATTCTTCACTTCAGGTCCAGCCATGTCGAAGGCCAGCACGCGGTCTTCCGGCAGTCTGGTTGCCTGGAAGAAGGCAGGCTGTGTTACCGCCACATCCGGTTCAATGCCCTGGTTGTGAATCCACGTCCCGTTCGGGGTCAGCCACTTGGCAATGGTCAGCTTGATCTGGCTGTTGTCCTGCATCTGGACGGTACTTTGCACCGTTCCTTTGCCAAAGGTCTTCTCCCCGACCAGTTTGTAACCGCCGTTTTCCCGCATGGCGGCTGCGAGGATTTCGGACGCGCTGGCACTGCCGTTGTCAATCAGGACGACAATCGGGTATGGCTTCGTCTCCGCCGCCTCCGCGTAGTACACATCCTCTTTCCTGGAGCTGCTGCTGCCGTACTCCACCTTTACAATCGGCTTATTCTCCTGAAGCAATGTCTTCGCTATGTCCAGCACCGCCTTCAGGTATCCGCCGGGATTGCCGCGAACATCAATGATCAGGCCATCGATGCCCTTTTGCTCCATTTGAGCCAGCTCTTCTCCAAACCGCTTTGCCGTCTCGGTGGAAAACTGGGCAATCTGAATCTTCCCGAAGACAGTGGAGCCTCTTTCAATGAGTTCGCTGTAAACGGTCTCGACCGGGATGTTGTCCCGCACGACGACAATGGTCAGCGGTTGAGACGTGCCTTCCCGAATCACCTGCAGCGTCACCTTGGTCCCTTTGGGACCGCGGATTTTCTGCACCGCCTCGTGCAGGCTCATCCCTTCCAGCGGTTCCCCGTTGACGCTGATAATCTGATCGTTGGGCCTCAGCCCCGCCTTTTCCGCCGGTGAATCCTTGTAGGGAGACACGATGGTTACTCGACCATTTTTCATGGTCACTTCCGCACCAATCCCCTCGAATGAGGAGTGCAGTGTCGACTGGTACTGCTCTGCCGACTCAGGGTCCATGTAGTCGGAATAGGGGTCATCCAGGGACTGGATCATTCCCTCAATCGCCCCTTCAACCAACTTTTCGGCTGGTACATCGTGAACGTATTGCTGTTTGATGACGTGATAGGCATCACGCAGTTTGGCAAACTCTTTGGGGTACTGGTTTTGGCTGTCGCCCGGCAGAAAAGCGTCCCCCAGCGCCGCTACCGCTCCCGACGTGTTGGGAGTATTCAGGCTGCCTTTGATTACGGTAACTGTAATCAAACTGCTGAGTACCATGCTGAATGCAACCAGTACAAACACCATGCGCCCGTTCCATTTCATTGATCACTCACCATCCTTATGCACTCCCGGAAAAATGTCATGCCGCTAGTGTATGCAATCCGGGCACACAATATTTGCCTGCGGACGTCAGCGGATCAGGGGAGCAGGATCAATCGCCTTGTCGTTCTTGTAAACAGTAAAGTGGAGGTGGTTGCCGGTGGAGCGGCCGGTTGACCCGACTTCTGCAATCTTTTGGCCGCGCTCGACAACTTGTCCCACCTTTACCATGATGCCGCCCTCGCGGATATGTGCGTACAGCGTGCTGATCTCGTCATTGTGCTGGATGATCACCGCATTGCCGTAACCGCTGTAGAGACCGGCCAATATGACGACGCCCTTCTCGGCAGCGTAAATCGGCGTCCCCTTGGGAGCGGCCATGTCCAGTCCGTTGTGACCCGCTGTGCGGCCGGTAAACGGGTCGGTGCGCAGACCAAATCCGGAGGTAATCCGAAACGAACCTGGCGGCAGCGGGAGCGCGAGCTGGCCGCCGGTTTTGTACTGATCGGCGCCCAAGAGCCGGATTTTCTCGGCCTGCTTTTCCTTCTCCAGCTTGGCCGAAGCCAGCAGAGCCGCCTCGTGTTCCTGCAGACTCTCATGCAGGTCTTCCTCTTTTTTCTTCAGTTCCGCCTTTACCGCTACGCTTTGTTTGTACTGGCGATCCAGCTCGGCTTTGAGCGCTTCTGCCTCGGCATACATCTGCTCCAGCTTGGCCAGGTGCTGATTCACCTCTTTTTTCTTGGCTTCAATCGTTTCCTTGTCCCGGATGTTGTCTTCAAGAATCCGCTTGTCCTGTTCAAAAATCGTCTGCAGAGCGCTGAAACGGTTGAGAAAGTCGCTGAAGTCGGTGGACCCGAGCAGCACTTCCAGATAAGAGACGGATCCCCGCTCGTACATCGCTTTCAGACGCGTCTTTAACAGCGAGTCCCGCTTGGCGACCCGTTCAATCGCTTCGTCCAACTGCTCCTGCGCCTTGACGGCTTCCGCCGTCGTTTCCTCGATCTGCTTGTCCAACTTGTTGATTTTATTCTGGGTTTCGTTGCGGCGCATGTCAATGACCAACAGTTGGTCTTCCAGCTTCTCCTGCTGATCCTTAATCGTGCTGATCTCTTTTTCGAGTGCGGCAATATTCTTTCTCTGCTGGCTCATCTTGGCGCGGATTTGTTCGATTTCCCGGTTGATCTTTTCCAACGATGAAGTGTTGGCCCAGCTTGCCGCCGGAATGATCGACCATGTCAGCAGGCTGGTCAGGATGATCGGAAAAACGATTTTCTTTTTCATACGTCTCCTCCCCCGGTCAAAGCTTACGCCGATGTCACTCGGCTACACGCGCAAGAAACGGCGCACAGAGACCAAACTGCCCCAGATGCCGATGAACGCGCCGATGGCCACCAGGATCAGCGCCACCTGGTAGACCAAAGGAAACAGCGGCAGCAGGGTATCGGCAAAAATCGGCGTCGTACGCGCTGCTTCCAGCAGGAAGTAGTACCCGACACTGAGCAGGATAATCGGGATCAATGCCCCGGACACGCCCATGATCAAGCCCTCGATGAAAAAGGGCCAGCGAATGAACCAGTTGGTCGCCCCGACCAGTTTCATGATCTCGATTTCCCGTCTGCGGGCGACGATCGTCAGCTTGATGGTATTGGCAATCAAAAACATTGCCGTAAACGAGAGCAGGATGATAAACACCAACCCGACATTGCGGATAATGTCGGTGATGACAAACAACTTTTCGACATGCCCTTCTCCGTAGACCACACTTTCCACATGTTCAAAGGTTTTGATTTGTGCGGCGATAGCGGCGGTATCCTGCGGTTTTTTGGCCTTGACGACAAACTTGTCGGGCAGCGGATTTTCTTCCTCCAGCCCGTCCAGCAGGTAGGCCTGCTCCTTGAACGACTCCCGCAGCTTCTCCAAGCCCTCTTCTTTCGGCACAAACGTCACCTTGTCCACATTGGAGAGGGAACGGAGCTTCCCTTCCACTTCCTTGATGGCATCCTCATCTGCCAGCAAATCGAGGCTGACGTTGATCTCCACCTGTCTTTCCACCGTCTTGGCGATATAGTCGACATTCATCGCCAAAAGGAGAAAGACACCGAGAATCAGCAGCGTGATGGTTACGGCACTGACCGAAGCAAACGTCATCCAGCCGTTGCGGCTGATGTTTTTAACCCCTTCACGAATGTGGCGCCCCAGGGTTCTAAGCTTCATAGCCGTATTCCCCCCTCTGCTCGTCGCGCACGATCTGACCGTTTTCAATCGCGATGACCCGTTTGCGCATCGTGTTGACGATCTCCCGGTTATGGGTCGCCATCACGACGGTGGTGCCGCGCTGGTTGATCTCCTCAAACAGGTTCATGATCTCCCACGACGTGTCGGGGTCGAGGTTTCCCGTCGGTTCGTCGGCAATGATGATGCCCGGATTGTTGACCAACGCCCGTGCCAGGGCCACCCGCTGCTGTTCACCGCCTGACAATTCATTCGGCAGCATTTTGGCCTTGTGCTTCAACTTGACCAGGCCCAGCACATCCATCACCCGCGGCTTGATCTGCTTCTTGGGTGCCTCGATCACTTCCATGGCGAAGGCCACGTTTTCATACACGGTGAGCGTCGGGAGCAGCTTGAAGTCCTGGAAAACCACTCCGATGCTGCGCCGCACGAGCGGAATCTGGCTTTCCTTGATCCGGCTTACGTTAAACCCGCCGAGAAAAATCTGTCCCTTGGTCGGCTTCTCTTCACGGTACATCAGCTTGATAAACGTCGACTTACCCGCTCCACTCGGGCCGACCACGTAGACGAATTCGCTCTTTTCAATGCGCACGTTTATCCCCTTGAGCGCATGGGTACCGTTCGGATACGTTTTCCAGACGTCAAACATTTCGATCAAGTCTGTCACATCCTAACATTGCGGTTCGGTATTTACGATTTTTTGTTGATCATACGCTTCTGCCATTCATTCTATCTCTATCGTGCTCTGTCATGGTTTCGACATGACCAGAACGACGCGTGCTTCCCCCTGGCAGGATTAGACAAAATGGACATCAAACGACGTCTTCCCTATTATACCATCGACAGTGGGGTTCTGTTATCCCCTAAATCTCTCATTTCTTGTCGATTCTGCCGCAGTTCGGCAGGAAAATGTGTCTTTCCATGCGAAGAAGGAAGAATACTGTGGATGGATTGGGAGAGGGATACCCGATGATTTGGCAGAGACGGAGAAAACGAGGGCGCGTCCGGATTTGGGCGGGCAAATGTGTATATACATGCTTGCGGTACTGCCAATGGCTTGCATGGCAAAAACGTCTGGCACGCGACAAGAGGAATGCAGAGACCTATCCGCAGGTGGTGTTTGAGCACAGGACGCCGCTCTTGCGCCGCCTGCAGGGTGTGGAGATGGCCCTGCAGTACAACAAAATCGTCAACTTGCGCCTGGCAGCCAACCGGCTGAACGGACTGGTGATTGATCCCGGTCAAATATTTTCATACTGGTACACCATCGGAAGGCCCACCAAAGCCAAGGGATATGTGGAAGGAATGGTGCTGGACCACGGCCGCTACAAGACCGGGATTGGCGGTGGTCTCTGTCAGCTCTCCAACCTCTTGTACTGGATGGTGCTGCACACTCCGCTGACGGTTGTCGAACGGTGGCGGCACAGCTACGACGTCTTCCCTGACGCCAAACGCACGCAGCCCTTTGGCAGCGGAGCCACCTGTTATTACAATTACATCGATCTGGTCATCCAAAACAATACCGACTTCACATGGTGTCTGGAAGTTGCCCTGGACGAGACCCACCTGATCGGCCGCCTGCGTACAGATCGCCCTGTTCCGTATCGCTATGAGATTATAGAAAAAAACCATCAGTTTATTCCCAACATGTATGGGGGATACATTCGCTGCAACGAGATTTATCGGCGTGTTTATGAAGGGGAGCGGTTTGTCCGTGAAGAGTTGGTAACCACAAATCAGGCGTTCATGATGTATGAGCCGCTGCTTGCGGACTCAAAGCAAAACCACGATTCCAGGGAATGAAAAGAGAACAACCCTCGCTGACCGCGCGATGGTCGCAAGGGTTGTTCCGCCATGCTCGAGCAAAGCTTCATGCCTTGATCTCTGACCGCCCATTTACCTGTTCCCTGAATCGGCTTCCACCCACTTGCCCGTAGTTGCGTCAAGGTAGCCGCCCAAGCCTGCCGTGTAGTACAGTTCGTAGACAAGGAATGGTTTCGGTGCCCGCTGACCGGCGAACTCCGGCCAGATGTAGACAAGCCGCAGTGGATGTTCCTTCAGCAGGGCATTGGCTGCTTCCTCCGCAGAGACTGCCGTTTTGCTGTCCGGAAACGCAATCTCTTCCTCCAGCTTCGGACTCAGGGTAAGACCGACCACGTCACCGGTAACGGTGTCAATACTTACGGCGTAGGAACGGTCAAGAATCGGCACACCCTGGTGCACTTCGGAGAAGATAAAGCTCACTTGCGGCGGTTGCTGGTAGTCGCCCATGTCCAGCTTGCTCTCATCCACCCAATCCGGGATGTGATGCTCTCCGCTTGTGTGGACATAGCGCAGAGCGAGTTCCTTTACGCTTGGATCAACAAATTGTTCCAATAAGGCGATTGCCTTTTCCTTAGCCTCTTTTTCATCAATCTTGGGCTGTTGGCCGCGTGTGCTGTCATCTTGTAGAGTAATATTAAAGATTTGACCGGTTGCGGCATCTACACCCAGGTGTACAAAACGATGCTCGTCAGCCTTTCGCCGTCCTTCCCCATCCAGAGCAGGCTTGCTGTGCCAGGAATAATGGAGGTATTTATTTCTGGTAGGCGAGTCCTTTTCTTCCCGCTCGTCAACGTCCATGTTGCTCATGTCGAAACCAAACTCGGCGGTGAGCAGTTTGGCCGCTTCTTCCGGTGATTTTGCAATCAGCTTCCGGCCAGCCGGCTTCAACCGAACTATCTCTGACTGCTGCTTCGTGGTACGCCGCCAGCCAAGGTCGGCTTCTTTTCCCGTGACGGCATCCAGTACCCCATCCATCCGCGGTACGTATTCCAAAATCGGTTTGGTCTCCCCTGATTGGCCAAACATCTGCGCTTCAACCGGATGGTAGGCCTTGTACGCCAATTCCAGATTGAGCAGTTTGCGATACGCTTCTTCCGCCTCCTGTCGGCTTATCGCCTGGGCCGGGTCAGGAAACGCCTCGCTCTCAAGGACAGCCGGATCGGTTTCTTCACCAACCCGGTACACGCTGGTAACGTGACCAAACGAGTCCACTTCCACCTGATAGCCGTGTCCAAGCAGCGGAATACCGTTTATCAGGCGTTCGAACTGTACACCGACATGGGTCCACACTGTCCGCTTGCCCTCTGCATCCTGTGTGGCGGATTGGCCGTACAGGATCCGCTCGCTCAACTGATAATCTTCCAGACTGTCACCCAAGATCTGCTGCATAAATGCCTTTGCCTTTTCCTTGGCCAACTCCTTCGTTGGTATCTGTTCTGAAGACCAGTCCGGGTACTGCAGGTTGAAATGGAGCAGATCACCCGTTTCAGCAGCGATCTCCACAAACGCATCGGCATAAACGGTATTGTCACCTGGCTCACTCTCGTCCGGCCGGGAAGTGAAATGGAAAAACCAGGCCGCTTGCTGCCGCTCATTGGCGGGGCGGTAGTTCTCACTCTCCAGCCTCAACTGCTTGATCTCCGGCACCAGTTTATACAGACGATCCAGCGTCAGCTCCACTTCGCTATTCATCTTCTGTTCTGCAGCCGGAGTTGGCTGTACAGTGACCGCTTCCTGGGCACTGGCCCAGACCGGCGTACTGGACAGCAGACTTGCCGCGATCACCGTCAGCACCGATTGATGCAACTGTTTCATCAATATCCCCTCTCTTTTGAACATGTCATGTAATCAACCTTCACCCTTTTTGACGGATTGTACCCAGGATTTGTCACAATCATCACAAAAAAAAGCCTCTATGGCCCGGCAGGACCTGCCGTTTGGGCATAGAAGCGTGTGTAACAAACGGGTTTTTCCATTCGTCGGCCCCTTGTCCCGCAAGGTTGAAGCGGCCGTCACATGGGTGAACCAACGTCGATCAACGACTCAATCGATACTTTCTGGCTGGTTTTGTCAATCCACTCCTTGGTTTGTTCCAACAGCCCGCGATAGGCTGCAATTTGTTTTTCGACCTGTTCCCGTGCCGTACCTCCCATCGCTTTGCGGGCATTTACCACCGTCTCTGCTTGCAGCGCCTGATAGACATCAGGCCCGATCAGCGGGGAAAACTGCTGGAACTCCTCCAAGGTGAGGTCAAGCAGGTATTTGTTTTGCTCGATGCAGTAAAGGACTGCTTTGCCTACGACTTCGTGCGCCTGACGGAACGGCAGGTTTTTGGTCACCAGGTAGTCGGCCAGGTCGGTCGCATTGGAAAAATCTTCGGTAACCGCTTTCCTCATGCGCTCCTTGTTCACCTTCATGGTCTCGATCATCGGCGTCAGCAGTGCCAGCGCTCCGTGCAGGGTAGCCACTGTGTCAAACATGCCCTCTTTGTCTTCCTGCATGTCTTTGTTGTAAGCCAGCGGCAGTCCTTTCAACACGGTCAGCATCCCGACCAGGTTGCCGTAGACGCGGCCCGTTTTCCCCCTGACCAGTTCCGCCACATCAGGATTTTTCTTTTGCGGCATAATGCTCGATCCAGTGCAAAAAGCATCATCCAGCTCAATAAACGAGAACTCCTGGCTGCTCCACATCACCAACTCTTCGCACAGGCGGGAGAGGTGGGCCATCAAGAGGGAAGCAGCGGAGAGAAACTCGACAATAAAGTCACGGTCGCTGACCGCGTCCATGCTGTTCAAGTAGATTCCGTCAAACTGCAGCAGTTCGGCGACAAACTCGCGGTCGATCGGAAACGTCGTGCCGGCCAGCGCGCCTGCGCCGAGCGGCAGTATGTTCACCCGCTTCCAGGCATCCTGCAGACGCTCAATGTCGCGCTGCAGCATCGACACGTAGGCCATCAGATGGTAACCGAACAGCACCGGCTGCGCCCGCTGCAGGTGTGTGTAACCGGGCATTACCGTATCCAGATGCTGTGACGCCTGCTCCAGCAAAGCGGTTTGCAGGTACATCGCCAACTGGATCAGTTCCAGCATCTTTTCCCGCAGATAGAGGTGCATGTCAAGCGCAACCTGGTCATTGCGGCTGCGTCCGGTGTGCAGCTTGCCCCCTACCGGACCGATTTCTTCGATTAGCAGCTTTTCGATGTTCATGTGGATATCTTCGTGTGCAACCAGAAACGTTACCTGACCGCGCTCGATCTTCTCCTTTACCTTTTTCAGCCCGGCAATGATCTGCTTCACTTCCTCCATCGGCAGGATGCCGCACTTGCCAAGCATCGCCACATGGGCCAGGCTGCCGACGATATCCTGCCGCCACATCTGCTGATCAAAGGAGATAGAGGCCGTATATTCTTCCACGAGCTGATTAGTAGGCTTGGTGAAGCGCCCTCCCCACAGTTTCATTGTGTTACCGCATCCTTTTCATCGACGATGGTGATTGGCGTGGTGTAGGTTTGTTTCAATGCCCCTTCATTCACCTGGGCATGCACTTTGGTCGGGAGCCCCCACAGTTTGATAAAGCCGAGTGCCGCCTTGTGATCGAACTGATCTCCGGCCGCGTACGTGGCCAGCTCATGGCTGTACAGCGAAGAAGCAGATTTGCGGCCCACAACAATCGCGTGACCCTTATGCAGCTTGACGCGGACGACACCGCTCACGTACTGCTGCGTCTCGCGGATGAACGCCTGCAGCGCGTTTTGCAGCGGCGAATACCAGAGCCCTTCGTAGATGACCTGCGCCATCTTTTGCTCAATGATCGGCTTAAACTGAGCCACTTCACGCGGCTGGGTCAAAAATTCCAGTTCCCGGTGCGCCAGAATCAGCGTGGTCGCTGCCGGCGTCTCATACACTTCGCGGGACTTGATGCCGACAAGGCGGTTTTCCACGTGGTCGATCCGCCCAACACCGTGTTCCCCGGCAATTTTGTTCAGTTTCAGGATCAACTGCGCCAGCGACATTTTCTCTCCGTTAAGGGCCACCGGTACTCCTTTTTCAAACGTGATTTCGATTTCCTCCGGTTGATCCGGCGCTTCAGCGATTGATTTGGTCAATTCGTAAGCGCCTTCCGGCGGTGCCGCCCACGGATCTTCCAGCACACCGCACTCACAGCTCCTGCCCCACAGGTTTTGATCGATGCTGTACGGATTGTCGAGATCAATCGGAATCGGGATGTTGTGCTTTTTGGCGTATTCAATCTCTTCTTCACGCGTCCAGCCCCATTCACGCACAGGAGCAACAATCTTCAGATCGGGGTTCAATGCCGTAAAAGAGACATCGAAGCGCACCTGGTCGTTTCCTTTGCCGGTGCAGCCGTGGGCGACGGCCACCGCTCCCTCCTTCTCGGCAATCTCCACCAGCACGCGTGAGATGAGGTAGCGTGAAAGCGCGGAAACGAGCGGGTACTTTCCCTCATACATGGCGTTTGCCTGCAGAGCGGGCAGTACAAAGTCGTTGGCAAATGTCTCTTTCGCATCGACGACGATCGATTTAAGCGCTCCTACCTGCAGCGCTTTTTTCTGTACAAAGTCGAGATCTTTTCCTTCTCCGACGTCCAGAGCAACTGCAATCACATCGTAATTGTAGGTTTCCTGCAGCCATTTAATCGCAACGGATGTATCCAAACCACCCGAATAAGCCAGCACGATTTTTTCTCTTGCCATGAATCCTCTCTCCATTCGTTCCTGTTCTATGTGTGTAATTATACAATCTGATTCATAAAAATACAATAGATTTTCTCATCGTGCGGCTTGGGTTCGGTTACGATGCCCCCTCTGTGATCTTGATATTGTTTTGGCCGCTGTTCCGAAACACTTCTTCCAGTTCTTCTTTCGAGTATCGTTTTACCAATCGTATAAACGTATCAGCCAAATCGGCGTCGAACTGGGTCCCCGCGTTTTCTTTGATGATTTGCAAGGCCTGCTCCACCGGAACCCCCTTGCGGTATGGCCGGTTTGAAACCATCGCGTCAAACGCGTCCGTTACCGCAATAATGCGTGCGATCAGCGGAATCTCTGTCCCGCTCAACCCGTCCGGGTATCCTTTGCCATCCACCCTTTCGTGGTGATGACGAATAGCCGGCAAAAGTTCCTCAAAAACGCCGGCTTGTTTCACTATATGATAACCAATGACCGGATGCTGTTTAATTCTGTGGTATTCTTCCTTGGATAATTTTCCTTCCTTGTTTAAAATACCATCTTCGATCCCGATTTTGCCGATGTCGTGCAGAATGCCGCCGTAGTACACCTGTTCTGCTTCTGTCCTGGACAGTCCGATAGCTCGGGCGAGCTGGCGCCCCCAATAGGCGACCCGATACGAATGACCGTGCGTATACGGGTCGCGGGCGTCAATCGAAGAAGCCATCGCCAACAGGATCGAATCATTCAGATGCTTGATTTCTTCCATCTTTTGCTGCAGGCTGTTCAGGTTGTTGAAGTATTGGTGGAAGACGATACTCATAATGACAAAGGTAACGAGTATCGGAAACAACGCGGGTGCTCCGAACACTTCTATCAACCTTGCCCCGATACCACCCAACACCATTACCAGGACATAGGTTAACGTACCATCTTGAACGAGACTCTTGGCGACGTGAATGGTTTTGACTCCAGAGAAGTAGGATATTGCAAATGAGCATAATGCTGTATTGATCAGAAAGTACACAAATACCAGCGCAGTATCTGTCAACATGGAAGGAAGCTGCAAGGATGCAAGCCATTGATGCACCATGCCGACAATCCAGACGGTTGACAACATTTGTCCTGCATTGGCTAAAAATTTAGGAATGGCTGACCTGAACAAAAATGCAATAATTAATATTTCTATTACCGCACACCATATGGCCGTCCAGGTTCCGTATAAAAGAACTGCGGAAAATGTAACAGCATTGTTCAACGTGATGACAAAGTTAGCGGTACGGATGGCTGTAAACGAGACAAATATCGACAAGAGAGTGTAAACGATCAATACATCCCAATTTTCCCGAGATTCCCATGCAGGGACGGCGAAGGCCACAATAAAGAAAGCCAACAATGGATAGCAATATCTTACTACGAATCCTTGCAAAGTATGTAAAATCTCAGTTCTTCGCCGCATAACCTTTACCTTCTCGAAGTTGAATTAAGGATATTGGTTTGTTCATAATGCGCTGTACAAGCAGGAAAGCACCCAGCATGATAAATATATCCCCGATACTGATCACCCGTTCAATGGGAAAGGGCATGTACACAATATCGGCCAAAAACGGGAGGTTCGAATCCTCGGTCAGCACTGTGTGCTTAAAATCCGTTCCATTCACAATAGGCTCCAATGAATACGGTAGCTTTTTTGCCTGCTCCAGGTCAATAGGCATCTTCCCGGAATTGGACCAAATCGTAATCGCATTTAAAAACCAGCCGATCATAAAGACCCGAATGTCTTCGTGTTCGCGGTTGCTAAAGAAAAACAGCAGTGTAAAAACGTAGGCGATGGAGACCAAAATCCCCCCCAGCCTTGGCATTAGCGCTGAACATACTTGCAGCAAAATACTTGCGAGCAAAAAATACAGCCTGTTAAATCTGGGTATCTCCCGTATTCGCCCTCCGCGTAAAAATGCGATGAGAAACGAAAGCAAAATGATATCAATAGACATCTACGCACCTCCTTATCTAGCGAAAAACACCACTATAGTAGCGGTGTTTTTCCTTTAGACTTGCCGTCTGCCATTCTAGGTTACATTGAAGTGCGCAGAAGTGGCGGCTACGATACCTGCTACGAGGAGAACTGCTACGAACCATTTCTTCATTGCTATCCCCCCTTTCTGTACAGAGGGAGGGTGGGTTCGCTACTGGCTCCATATAGACCAAGCGACCAACATACGGTCTATAATTCATCACCCCTCCTTATACAAATATATTACAGGCTTTTTACAATTTTCGGCAATAGTAGAATCATGAATATTACATAGATTCCCACCAAATGTGACTATGTACCTACCAAATGAATCCAGCACGTCCAATAGACCGCGCAAAAAGCCCCCTGCCATCCGCAGGGGGAGCTAGTACCGTGGTTATAGTACGGCTGTCAAAATCGCTTTTTGGACGTGCAAGCGGTTCTCTGCCTGATCAAAAACGACAGAATTCGCCCCGTCGATCACTTCAGAGGTAACTTCTTCGCCGCGATGTGCAGGCAGGCAGTGAAGGAAGATGTAGGAAGGATCGGCCAGTCTGGTCAGCCGTTCGTTCACCTGGTAGTCGGCAAAATCCTTCAGCCGCTGCTCGTTTTCCGCTTCAAAGCCCATGCTGGTCCAGACATCGGTGTAGATCGCCTCAGCTCCGTGCACCGCTTGCTCGGGATCGCGGGTGAAGAGCAGCCGGGAGCCGCTTTCCGACGCGTAGGACTCCGCTTGTTTGACAATAGCCTCGTCCAGTTCATAGCCAGCAGGCGCAGCGACACGCACATCCACACCAAGCAGTGCCGCCGCCAGCACCAGGGAGTTGGCCACATTGTTGCCATCTCCGATGTACGCCAGTTTGACCCCTTTCAGTTTCCCCCTGTGTTCCAGGATCGTCAGCATATCGGCGAGCGCCTGACAGGGATGAAACAGGTCGGTCAATCCGTTGATGATGGGGATGTCGGCGTATGCAGCCAGTTCCTCCACATCTTGGTGCGAAAAGGTGCGAATCATGATCGCATCCAGGTAGCGCGACAGCACCCGGGCCGTATCCCTGATCGGCTCGCCGCGTCCCAATTGCAGTTCCTTGCCGTTTAAATACATGGCCGTACCGCCCAACTGGTACATCCCCACTTCAAACGAAACACGGGTACGGGTGGACGCTTTGTCAAAGATCATGCCAAGCGTCTTTCCTTTAAGCGGCTGATACGCCTCTCCGCTCTTCTGCCACTGTTTCAGCCTCAGCGCCAATTGAAGCAGTCCCTGCAATTCGTCCGGACGAAACTCGTCGATCCGCAGGACATCTCTCCCTTTAAGTGCGGACGGTTTCAGTTCCTGACAAGCTTCCAATGTCTTCGCAGGTTCCATCCCTGTCACTCCCCCTCAATGCTTTTAGATACAAGGAAAAGGTCTCCATTGCCGTAAACAGCGGAACGCCTTTTTGAACGGCCAGACTGCGCAGGGCAAATCCCAGCCGATTGTGCTGATTTCCCTTGGTGGCGGTAATCAGAGCCAGCGCCACTTTCCCGTCCTGGATGAGCTGATGCAGCTCTCCCTCATTGCTGACCACTGCCGCCTCCAGCCCGCGGCTGTTCAGCAGTTCTGCCGTTCCGGCCGTGGCAGCAAAGCGAACTCCCTGTTTATGCAAGTCGTCCGCCATGCCGAGAAAAGCCGATTTATCGGCATCGCACAGCGAGACAAACATCAGATCGTCAGGCCTCGGTTCCAACAACTGCCCCTCTTTGTAGCCAAACGCCTTGGCCGCCGCTTCCTCCACGCTGCGCCCCAGCCCGAGTATCTCGCCGGTCGACTTCATTTCTGGTCCCAGCACCGGATCAACCCCCATCAATTTCACCGTGGAAAAGACCGGGGCCTTCACCACCACAAACGGAATCTCCGGCAGCAGTCCCGTCCCGAAGCCCATCTGCGGCAGCTTTTCACCCAACTGGGCCCGAACCGCCAACTCCACCATCGGCACACGTGTCACCTTGCTGACGATCGGAACAGTGCGGGAAGCGCGCGGATTTACCTCCAGCACGTACACCACGTCGTCGCTGATGACAAACTGGATGTTGATCAGACCTACCGCTTTCATCTCTGCGGCAATCTGCTCCGTGTAGCGGACCAGCCGCTCTTTCTGTTCAACCGTCAGATCAGGGGCGGGAAAAAGTGCCATGCTGTCTCCGGAGTGGATGCCCGCCTTTTCGACATGTTGGAAGATACCGGGGATCAAGACGCTCTCTCCATCGCAGACGGCGTCCACCTCTACCTCCATGCCGGGGATGTACTTGTCAACCAGCAGGGGAAAGAAACTGTCGTCCTGCTTGTCGGCAAGCCAGCTCTCTACAGCGGCCTGCAGCTCCTCAGGCGTTTGCACCAGTGTCATCCCCTGGCCGCCAATGACGTACGACGGGCGCAGCAGCACCGGGTAACCGATGTCCTCTGCCACCTGCAGCGCTTCGCCCAGTGAATCCACTCCCCTGCCGGGAATGTGCGGAATCTTAAGCGTCCTCAGCATCTGGTAAAACAGTTCCCGGTCCTCCACCCGATCAACGGAAGCCAGCGACGTGCCCAGCACCGGCAGGCCGGCTTCAGCCAGCGGGGCGGCCAGGTTGATCGCCGTCTGGCCGCCAAATTGGACCATCACGCCCTCCGCCCCTTCGCGCTCCGCCACATGCAGCACATCTTCCACGGTCAACGGCTCGAAGTAAAGGTGATCAGCCGTCTCGTAGTCGGTGCTGACTGTCTCCGGGTTGTTGTTGACGACGATCGCCGCAATTCCCATGGACTGAAGCGCTTTGGCGGCGTGTACGGAACAGTAGTCAAACTCAATCCCCTGACCAATGCGGATCGGCCCGGAGCCCAGTACCAGCACTTTTCTCCGCGAAAGCTCAGCCACCTCATCAATCCCCTGCCAGGTGGAGTAATAGTACGGCGTGACCGCATCAAACTCCGCCGCGCAGGTGTCCACGATCTTGTACCGCGGTGTGATGCCCCACTCCTTGCGCAGCTGCCGGATGCGATCCGGCGTGGTACCAGTCAGCTCGGCGATGGTCTTGTCGGCAAAACCGCGATGTTTGACCTCCTGCAGCAGTTCACGCGTCATTCCGTCCATTCCGGCGGCAGTGAGTTCCTGTTCCAACCGGACAATCCGCTGGATGCTGCGCAGGAAGAACGGGTCAATTCCGGTGGCGGCATGAAGGTCGACTTCGGAAAAGCCGCGGCGCACCGCTTCAAACAATACGAACAGGCGCAGATCGGTCGCTTCTGTCAGTGCTCTTTCCAGTTCTTCGCGGGACATTGCCGCCACGTCGGGGCGCGTCACGTGAGTGCAGCCAATTTCCAGCGAGCGGACGGCCTTTAACAAACCAGCCTCCAGATTGCGGGCAATGGACATCACTTCGCCGGTTGCTTTCATCTGTGTGCCCAACTGCCGGTCCGCCTGCGGAAACTTGTCAAACGGCCAGCGCGGTATCTTGACCACGACGTAATCCAGAGCCGGCTCAAAGCTGGCATACGTATAACCGGTAATCGGGTTGATCACTTCGTCCAGGCGATAGCCAAGTGCCAGTTTTGCCGCAATACGTGCAATCGGATATCCGGTCGCTTTGGAGGCCAGCGCACTGGAGCGGCTTACGCGCGGGTTGACCTCGATCAGGTAATAGCGGTCGGAAGCGGGATCAAGTGCAAACTGAATGTTGCACCCGCCGACCACGCCCAGAGCGCGGATCACTTTGGTCGACACGCTGCGCAGCATGTGGTACTGCTGGTCGGTCAGAGTCTGGGAAGGGGCAACAACGATACTGTCGCCGGTATGGATGCCGACCGGATCGAGATTTTCCATATTGCAGACGATGATGCAGGTATCACTGGCATCGCGCATCACTTCATACTCAATCTCTTTCCATCCCTTCACACTGCGCTCGATCAGCACCTGTCCAATCGGACTGGCTGCAATCCCGCGGGCCGCTATATCTCTCAACATCGCTTCGTTGGCTGCGATGCCGCCGCCAGCCCCGCCCAAGGTATAGGCAGGTCGAACGATCACCGGGTAGCCGATACGGTCGGCAAAAGCGAGGGCTTCCTCTACCGATTCCACCGTGTCGCTCTCCGGAATCGGTTCGCCGATCTTTTCCATCATCTTTTTGAACAGTTCGCGATCCTCGCCGTTTTTGATCGCTTCCAGCGGTGTGCCCAACAGCGTGACGTTATACCTGGCCAGCACGCCCGCTTCGGAGAGGGCTACCGCCAGATTGAGACCAGTCTGACCGCCCAGCGTCGGCAGCAGGCCGTCCGGCCGCTCTTTTTCGATGATGCGGGCAAGGGAATCGACGGTAAGCGGCTCCAGGTAGACTTTGTCCGCCATCTGCTCGTCGGTCATGATCGTCGCCGGGTTGTTGTTGACCAGGACGACTTCCACGCCTTCCTCTTTAAGCGAGAGGCAGGCCTGCGCCCCGGCGTAATCAAACTCGGCCGCCTGCCCGATCACGATCGGCCCTGAGCCGATCACAAGCACCTTCTTGATGTGAGGCAGTTTAGGCATAATGCTTCGCTCCTATCATGCGCAGTGACTGGATAAACTGATCAAAGAGATGCGAGGTGTCGTCTGGTCCCGGATGCGCCTCCGGATGAAACTGGACGGTATGAATGGGCAGGTAGAGATGACGCAGCCCTTCGACGGAACCGTCATTCACGTTCCGATAGGTTATGGTCATTTGCCGTTTGTCGATTGTCTCTTCCAACACGACGTAACCATGGTTTTGCGAGGTCAAATAGACCTTTCCGCTCAAGAGTTCCTTTACCGGGTGATTGCTGCCGCGGTGTCCGTAGGGCAGGCGGCCGGTCTTGGCTCCGTACATCAAGGCGATGACTTGATGACCAAGACAGATCCCAAACGTCGGGTAACGCTCCACCACCTTGCGCCATTCCGCGCAGTAGGGAAGCAGATCCTGCGGATCACCGGGGCCGTTGGAAAAAACCAGGCCATCCGGCTTGAGCGCCTCGATCTGCTCGCTTGTCGTGTCAAAGGGAACGACTGTAACCCGGCACCCTTTGGCCAACAGAGAATCCAGTATCGAGCGCTTCATTCCCAAATCAACCAGTACGACGTGTTCTCCGTCTCCTGGATAAGAGACCATCTGACGGCTGGAAACCTGGGCGACGAGCGTTTTTTTGTCCCGCTTCGCACAAAGTGCCGTTACTTCCTCTGCTGACAGCGGCTTGTCGGCAATCACGCCGGACAAGTGTCCCTGAGAACGTACCAGTTTGGTGATCGCTCGCGTATCAATCCCGGCCAGAATCGGGAATCCGTACCGTGCCGCGGTTTCGGCCAGCGACGCCCGACTGCGGTAGTGACTCGGCTGCTCGCACAGCTCGCTGACAATCATCCCGGCCAAAGCCGGCTGCAGGGTTTCGTTATCCTGCTCGTTGATCCCGTAATTTCCGATCAGCGGGTAGGTAAACGTAACAATCTGTCCGGCAAACGACAGATCGGTCATCACTTCCTGATATCCTGTCATACCTGTATGAAAAACCACTTCACCGGGCGCCGTCAGCGGTGCACCATAAAGCTGTCCGGCAAACACCTGGCCGCTTTCCAGTGACAAATAACCGGTTCCGTGGGCGTTTGCATGCTGATTCACGCGTGGTCATCTCCTCTCCACAAAACTCGCAGGCTCATCTGTTTCTGCCGTATACATATGCGCAACTGTGAATTATTATACGTTTTGATTTATAAAAATGCAACGGATTTTTGTACAGCCGAGGCTTGCCAACAACCCGTTGCATGACTTTTCAACCCTCACGATAAGTGCATGTGCGCCAATGTCTGCCTTATTGAAACGGACAGATCGTCACAGTTCCGCAATCGCCTGGTCCAAAACGGCTGCCAACCGATCCAGCTCTGCTTCCGTTGTGACGAAGGAGGGCAGGATGCGAATCACCTGCGGGCCGGCCTGCAGAATCAATACTCCCTTTTCCCGAGCATAGGCAATCACATCGGCGGCAGGTTGTGTCAGTTCGACACCGAGCAAAAGCCCCATGCCGCGGACCGCCGCCACTTTGCCGGGATGAGCCTGCTTGATCTGTTCCAGGCGGGCAAACAGCTTGTGGTGAAGTTCCCCCACCCGGTTCAGCAGCTGTTCCTGCTCGATTGTCTCCAGGGTAGCCAGACCGGCGGCCATCGCCAGCGGGTTGCCGCCAAAGGTGGACCCGTGTGAACCGGGCGAAAACCCTTCTGCCACTTCTTCCCTGGCCAGGATGGCGCCGATGGGAAACCCGCTGCCCAATCCCTTTGCCAGCGAGATAATGTCCGGCGTGAATCCGTACTGCTGGCAGGCAAACCAGGTCCCGGTGCGGCCGATTCCGGTCTGGATTTCGTCAACAATCACCAGCACGCCCGTCTCGGCACACAGCCGCACCAACGCCTTCACCCAATCGCGGTCGGCAGGGATCACCCCTCCTTCACCCTGCACCAGTTCCAGCAGTACGGCGCAGGTCTGGGGAGTAATTGCTGCGGCAAGGGCATCCAAATCGTTGTAGGGAACCGTTTTAAATCCTTCCGGCAGCGGCAAAAAGCCGTCCTTCACCTTTTCTTGTCCGGTTGCCGTCAGCGTAGCCAGCGTTCTGCCGTGGAACGACTGCTGAAAGGTGATGATCTCATAGCGCCACTCTTCTTTTACTTTTTGCTGGTATCGCCGTGCCAGTTTGATTGCGGCCTCGTTGGCCTCCGCCCCGCTGTTGCAGAAAAAGGCGCGATCGAGACCGGACAAGGAGGCCAGTTTGGAGGCCAACTGCTCCTGCAGCGGGTGTTCGAACAGGTTGGACGTGTGCCAAAGTTGATCAAGTTGTTGATGCAGCCGCTGACTCACCTGTGGGGGGACGTGGCCCAACGAAGTGACCGCAATTCCGGAGGTGCAATCGAGATAGGCGTTCCCCTGCTCGTCCCAGACCGTGTTGCCCTGCCCCCTGACCAGCCGGATCGGCCACCTTGAATAATTATTCATCAGACTGCAAGACTGCGTAACCGCACTCATACGCTCACCCCTTTATCGGTTGTAAAGACATGGTTCGCATCGTGTTTCAGCGAGGTCCCCACCGCCTGGCCGTCAAAAACGCCGCGCAGGTCTTCCACGGTTCCCCGGCAGATCACCACTTCCTGCACCCCCTGTTTGAGTGCGGCCAGCGCAGCGCGTACCTTGGGAATCATGCCGCCGGAAATAACGCCGCTTGCAATCAGCTCGTCAACCTCCTGCGGACTGGCCGTCCTCTTCGTGACCAACGTATCTCCGTCAGGGACGAGAATCCCCGGTACGTCCGTAACCATCAGCAGTTTGTCTGCTGAGAGACTGGCAGCCACCGCGCCGGCTGCAACATCGGCGTTGATATTGTAGACGAGCGATCCGTCTGGCTCTACTCCCAGCGGCGCCACGACGGGCAGGTATCCCTGTTGCAGCAAATGAAGCAGCAGAGAGGTCTCAATATCTTCAATCTCCCCGACCAGTCCCAGCGGTTTGTCCGTCTGCCGGGCCTTGATCAGTCCGCCGTCGACGCCGCTCAGCCCCCATGCCCGGCTCCCCGCCTGAAGCAGCCGCCGTACCAGCCGTTTGTTGATCGAGCCGCCCAGAACCATCTCGACCACATCCATTGTCGCTTCACAGGTATAGCGCAATCCATCGATAAAGCGGGGCGGGATCTCCATCTTGCCCAACATGTCCGTAATCATCGGGCCGCCCCCGTGGACGATGACGATCTCCTGGCCGGACCGATGCAATTCCGCAATGGTTTCAAAAAAGGCGGCCGGCAGCTGTTCCATCGTACTGCCGCCGCATTTGATGACCACCCGCATCCCTCTCCCTCCTTTTATTTATGGATAGACAGGTGTCAGGGAAAGCCCGGCTGTCTCCTCCAAACCAAACATGGTGTTCATGTTTTGCACTGCCTGACCTGCCGCTCCCTTGACCACATTGTCAATCACGGACAGGACGATCACCCGACCCGTCCGCTCATCCAGGTGCAGGGCAATGTCGCAATAGTTGGAACCGTAGACCTCTTTTGTCCGCGGATGGCTCCCCGGCTGCCGCACACGGACGAACGGCTTGTCGGCGTATGTGGATTCATACAGGTGCTGCAATTCGGACATATCAACCGGTTTTGTCAACTGGCCGTATGCTGTCACCAGAATGCCTCGCGTCATGGGAATCAGATGAGGCGTAAACTGGATGATGGTCTCGATTCCGGTCTGTCTGGACAGTTCCTGTTCGATCTCTGGCGTATGCTGATGCCGTCCCACTTTGTACGCCGATACGTTCTCGTTTACTTCGCTGTAGTGCACGCCCAAGGCAACGCCGCGTCCGGCTCCGGATACGCCTGACTTGGCGTCGATGATCCAGCTGTTCGGCGCCACCCAACCACTTTTGGCCAGCGGCAGCAAACCGAGCAGGGCCGCAGTCGGGTAACAACCCGGGTTGGCCACCAGGCGTGCTCGTTTCACCTGCTCCTGATTCCACTCGTTCAGGCCGTAGACAGCCTGGGCCAGATGTTCGTCGGCAGCGGGCTCTTTCCCGTACCAGGCGCGGTACAGCTCACCCGACAGCAAACGGAAGTCGCCCGACAAGTCAATTACCCTGCCACCTGCTGCCAACAGCTGTGGCGTCAGTTCTTTGCTTACGCCGGCTGGAGCGGCAAGAAAAACGACATCCGTCTCTTGGGCCATCGCTGCCGGATCAATGGACATCAGCGTCGGCAGCGCAATCTGCTCAAGATGGGGAAAAACGGAAGCCAGTTCCGTCCCTTCTGCGGAACTGGAATACAGCCGCTCGATACGTACCTGAGGGTGACCGGACAGCAGCCGAATCAGCTCCACGCCGCTGTACCCGGTGGCCCCGACGATACCTACACGGATCATGTTTCTCTCCTCTTTCTGCATTTTTATACATGAATAATAATAAAAATTCAACAAAAAAACAACCACCTTCCCCTTTAAGAAGAAGATGGTCGTCTTATTGTGATAGTCCCATCGCGATGTTGGTTATTGCTTCGCTGCCAGCCACGCTGCCAGCGTGTCGGCATCGTCTCCGCTTACGAGGTTGCCCGGCATGACTCCTTTGCCGTTTTTCAGGATTTCCAAAATCTCTTCTTTGGAGTGCCTGGCTCCGACATCGGTCAGACTCGGCCCCATCGCTCCTTCCAATTCCTGACCATGGCAGCTTGCACATTTTTGCTTGTACAATGCCAGCGCCGCGGCCTCGTCAACCTCTCCGCCTTCACCCGAAGGGGCGGTTTCAGCCGGTTGTTCCGCCAATGGTTGTTCTGGAGCCGGTTCTGCTTGCTGCCCGCCACAGGCACTCACCAGGAGTGCGATGGCTGCTCCCATCCACATAATGGAAAAACGCTTCATCCAGATTTCCTCCTTTGCATCGTGTAAGGTTAGTCTGCCACAAAGTGTGACGGATCAACCGATCAACCGAGAGGAAAGGAAAGCGGATTCCATTCCCTGAGCTCCAGCGTGCGGGCTCCCTGGGCGACGACCGGGTCGGCCTCCGCCATCTGTCTGGCTTCTTCCAGGCTGTTTGCCCGGTAGATGACCATGCCGCCGCGCTTATCGGTAAACGGTCCAGCCATCACAACTTTGTCCTGGAGGAAAAGTTGGTTGATATAATCAAGATGCGCCGGACGTATTTTGGCATTCAAGTCCGGGTCAACAATCGTCAAGATAGCTGCATACAACATCCTTTTCCCCCCAAGTTCCCTTACTTTCATTTCATTCATCCAGATTATAGCATCCTCCCGGAAGCAGCCGATAGCAACGAATTGGTGAACATTTTCCGGAGCCTTACAATGCCCGATCCAACAATTCCATGATGTGGAGCGCCTCCATCCGGCCGGCCAGTCCGGCCCGGTTCACACCATGCTTCATTTGCAGCAGACATCCCGGATTGGACGTGACGATGACGTTGGCTTTGGTCTCCTCCACATCCTGCATCTTCTGGTCCAGAATCTGCATCGACATCTCGTAGTTGGTGATATTGTAAATCCCGGCCGAGCCACAGCAGCTATCCGCATTGTGCAGCTCCACGTACTCTACTCCCGGAATGCTGCGCAGGAGTTGGCGCGGCTGGTTGCGAATCCCCTGCCCGTGGGCCAAATGGCACGAATCCTGATAGGTCACCCGAATTGGAAGCGATTTGGCAAATGTCAGCTCCGGCAGCTCGGCCAGCAGTTCGTTGACATCCCGCACAGCGGCCACGAAGCTCATCGCCCGCTCCTTCCACACGGGATCGTCATGGAACCAGTGATGGTATTCCTTCAGCGCTGCCCCACAGCCGCCGGCGTTGTTGACAACATAGTCGACACCGGCCTGTTCAAAGGCTTCGATGTTCCGCTTGGCCAGTTCCACGGCTCCTTCCTTCTCTCCGGCATGGGCGTGCAGCGCGCCGCAGCAGACTTGATTGTCAACAAACACGACTTCACACCCTGCTTTGACCAGTACGCGAGCAGTCGCCTGGTTAATCTCGTAAAACATGACGTCCATGATACAGCCGGTAAACAGTCCTATTCTGGCGATGGGTTGGGCCGTTTCCGGTTTCATCACCCGCTCCCGCTTCCGCCGTTCCCACGGTGAAGCCACACGCCCCACAGCCTGCTGCATTTCGGCCAGCGGACGCGGCAGGATGTTGATCAACCCCGTCTTCAGGGCCAGGCGCTGCAAACCGGCAGCCTGTGCTCCCCACAGAATGGTGCCCAGTGCATGCAGACGGGAGGGGTGGGGGAATACTTTTTCAAAGATCAGTTTGCGCAGAAACGATTGGCTGCCGCTCTGTTTCTTTGTCGATTCCACCACTTCCCGCGCCGTCTCCACCAAACTGCCGTACGGGACACCTGCCGGGCATGCCGTTTCACAAGCACGGCAGCCGAGGCAGAGGTACATATTATGTTCAAATTCGGCTTCTACCGGCAGTTTTTGCTCGGCTACCCCTTTCATCAGGGCGATCCGGCCGCGCGGGCTGGCTGATTCTTTCCCGGTCTGCCGGTACGTCGGACAAGCCGGCAGACAAAAACCGCACTGCATGCAGTTCATGATTTCATCCATGTCAAACTTGCCGAGCAGGCTCATCGTGTCACAACCGGGCTGCATCGATTGCTTCCCTGATTTTTCAGTCATGATGTTCTGTGTTTGCTTCATGTTCGTGTCCGCACGCACAGCTTTTCACCACCACTCTTCTCCGCGTATCCTTGGCGAACATTTTGCCAGGATTCATGATGCCGTTGGGATCAAACGCCTGTTTAATTCGTTTCATCAACTCCACACCGGCGGTGCCTACTTTTAAGTCGAGGTATTTCGCCTTGGCTACGCCTACACCGTGTTCACCGGTTATGGTGCCGCCCAACTTCAATGCGGCCAGAAAGATTTCTTCAAACGCCTGTTCCACGCGGTGAATCTCTTCCTTGTCCCGTTCGTCGGTCATACAGGTCGGATGCAGATTGCCGTCTCCGGCGTGGCCAAAGGTGCAGATATGGACATTGTACTTTTTGGCGATCCGGTTTACCTGCTCCACCATCTCGGCCAAGCGGGAGCGAGGGACGGTGGCGTCTTCCAGAATCGTCGTCGGCCGCATGCGAGCCAGTGCAGACAGTGCCGAGCGGCGGGCAGCCATCAACCCGGCTGCTTCTGCTGACGTTTGAGCCATCCGCACCTCTGCCGCCCGCTCCTGCCGACAGATCTCGGCAATCCGGGCCATGTCGCGCTCCACCTGCGCCTCTGTGCCGTCCTGCTCGATCAGGAGCATCGCTTCCATGTCCAGTGGCAATCCAATGCGGGCAAAGTCCTCCACCACCCGCATCGTCCCGTTGTCCAGAAATTCCATCGTCGCCGGAATGATTCTGTCGGCTATCACGCGTTGAACAGTCCGAGCGGCATCTGTCAGGCTGCGGTAGTAGGCGACCATGGTCTGCTTCGCTTCCGGCAGCGGCAGCAGTTTGGCGGTGATCTCGGTTACGACGGCCAGCGTCCCTTCCGAACCGACTAACAATTTCGTCAAATCATAGCCGGCGACATCCTTGGCGTTCTTCCCGCCTACCTTCAACACCTCTCCCGACGGCAGCACCATTTCCAGGCCGATGATGTAATCCTTGGTGACACCGTACTTCAGCCCGCGCATTCCTCCTGCACATTCGGCCACATTACCGCCCATCGTGGAGATGCGCATACTGCCAGGATCGGGCGGGTAAAACAGCCCGACCGCTTCCACCGCCTTGTGCAGGTCGGCGGTAATCACACCCGGTCCAAACGTGGCGGTCAGGTTCTCCTGATCGATCTCCTTGATCTTGTTGAGGCGATTGATGTTTAGCACGATACCGCCTTCCAGCGGTACGGTACCGCCGCACAGATTGGTGCCGGAACCGCGCGGCACGATATTGATCCGCTGCTCATTGGCGATACAGAGAACGGCGGACAGTTCTTCCACACTGCCCGGAATGACCACCGCATCAGGCATGGCCTGATACAACGGTGTCGCATCGTAGGAATAGACGTACAATTCGTTTGGCGAATCAAGAAACCACTTCTCGCCCACAACGCTGATCAGTTGTTTTCGCACTTCTTTGCTTAACATGGATTACCTCCTGGCTGCAGCGATCCTCGCATCAGGTCATCAGATGATTTCCCAAAAGAGAAGCCGGTGAAACGAATCACTCGGACAGCATATCCTGTTCCACTCCCGTCAGATGTGCCAACATGGCCGCTTCCGCCTGCTCGGGGTCTCGTTTGACAATTGCTTCATAGATACGCCGGTGTTCCTCCAGCAGCCGCTCTTGATTGCCTGGTTTGCGAAAGAGGCGCACTCTGTTTTCCTTGACGTGTTTCTCCATTGTCTCTGCAATCGACTGCACGACGGACACAAGGATGGGATTGTGCGAGGCAAGCGCTATCGAGTAGTGGAAATTCCAGTCCGCCTTTTCTCCCAACCTGCCTTTTGCCAGTGCTGCTTCCATGTCCTCCATCGCCCTGCCCAGCGGCTTCAGATCGTCCTCCGTACGCCGTTCGGCGGCCAGGCGAACCGTACCGGACTCGATAATCTTGCGCACTTCCAGCAGGGCCAGTATATCCTGTTCGGTCATCGGGCGGATTGCCTCAAAGGCGGACAGGACTTCTTCCGGCTGAAAAGGGGTGACAAACGTCCCTTCCCCCTGCCGGATGCTGACCAGTCCCATGGTTTTGAGCGCACTGATCGCTTCCCGCACCGTCGACTGGCCGACCCCCAGCATGTCCCCCAGTTCCCGCAGGGAAGGAAGACGGTCTCCCGGCTGGAAGACTCCTGACAAGATTTGCTGTTTCATGTATTCGGCTACTTCTTCATACGTTTTGCGAATTTTGAACTGTGATTTTGGTTTCATTCCCGTTCCTCACCGGCATTGTTGGTCTTATGGTGATCTGATGACCTCATGATGTTGTCTCCATTTTATCGATCGCAATTCCTGCCGTCAATCAGTTTGACTGCCGGCATCCGGCAGATTTGGGCAATCCGCTTTCTGGAGTATGACGAGCAGGTACGGTACAATGGAGAAAACATGATTGAGACAGCGGGAGTTGGGAACATGTCACACAAGTGGTTGGAGTGGGCCAGCCGCCTGCAGGCAATCGCCCAGGCAGGCCTTACGTTTTCCAAGGACGTATACGACCGTGAGCGCTATTCCGAACTGAGAAGGATCAGTGTGGAGATCATGGCAGAGTACACCCAGACCGAGATGAGCCGAATTGCCAACCTGTTTGCCAACGAGACAGGCTACCCTACCCCCAAAGTGGACATTCGGGGTGTTGTTTTTCAGGACGGCAAAATCCTGATGGTGAAAGAGAAGTCTGATGGCTGCTGGGCTTTGCCGGGAGGGTATGCTGACATCGGCTATTCTCCGGGAGAGATCGCGGTCAAGGAGATCAAGGAGGAAGCCGGGTACGACGTGAAACCCGTCAAGCTTTTGGCCGTTTTGGACATGAGGCGTCATTCGCAACTGCCGCAGCCGTATCACTTTTACAAACTATTCATCCAATGTGAGATCGTCGGCGGAGCTCCTTCCCCTGATCGGGTCGAGGTGAGTGACGTCGACTTTTTCGACGAACAGGAGCTGCCCCGGCTGTCCGAGCGGCGAAACACGAAATCCCAGATTCATCTGCTTTTCCAGTATTTGCGGGACCCCGGCAAGGAATGTACATTTGACTGAACCGTGCGGACGATTGTTCGCCAGCGAGCGGTTTGGCCAAACAGCCGGCGAAAGCAGGCAACCGCAGGGAAATCACAGCGTCAGCAGCATGACGACGGCTGCGGGACGTTGTTTGGACGCTGCCCCTGCGGTGCACAAATCTGCTCGGAATGGAAGCTGTCAGGATTGATGAAGTTGAGAACGAAGGTAAGCATTGATGAACGTGTCCAGTTCCCCGTCCATTACGGCCTGGACGTTGCCCACTTCCACATTGGTGCGGTGATCTTTCACCAGACTGTAGGGGTGAAACACATAGGAACGGATTTGGCTGCCCCAGGCGATATCTTTTTGCTCGCCCTGGATCTCGGCCAACTCTTTCTGCTGTTCCTCCCGTTTGCGCTCAAACAACTTGGCCGCCAGCATGGTCATGGCCCGCTCCCGGTTTTTGATCTGGGACCGCTCCGACTGGCAGGTGACAACGATACCTGTCGGCAGGTGTGTAATCCGTACCGCCGAATCTGTCGTATTGACATGCTGCCCCCCGGCGCCGCTGGAACGGTAGGTGTCAATCTTCAAATCCTCGGGCCGGATATCTACCTCCGTGTCTGCCTCAATCTCCGGCAATACGTTGCAGGAAACGAACGAGGTGTGGCGGCGGCCGGAAGCGTCAAATGGCGAGATTCGCACCAGCCGGTGCACTCCTTTTTCCGCCTTGAGGTATCCATACGCGTTATGTCCCTTGATCAACAAGGTGACGCTTTTGATTCCCGCCTCGTCACCGGGCAGGTAATCGAGTGTCTCTACCTTGAACCCCTTGGAATCCGCCCACCGCGTGTACATCCTCAAGAGCATCTCCGCCCAATCCTGTGATTCCGTACCGCCGGCACCCGGATGAAGTTCAAGGATCGCGTTGTTCTTGTCGTATGGACCACTGAGCAGAAGCTGCAGTTCAAACTGCTCCACTTCCTGCTTCATCGCCTGCACGCTGTCGTACAGCTCCGGAACAATCGATTCGTCCCCCTCATCCACTGCCAGCTCCAGCATCACTTGCAAATCTTCGAGGGCAGAATCCAGTTTGTCCATCGAGTCAACCAGATTTTTTAGTGCGTTCAGTTCGCTGATTGTTTTCTGGGCTGCGTCATTGTCGTCCCAGAAATCGGGAGCCAGCATCCGTTCCTCCAGCTCACCGATTCGCTCCTTCTTGGCAGGCAGGTCAAAGAGACCCCCTGATATCCGCTAATCGCTTAGCCATATTGTTCAATTCCTGCTTGACGTTTGACACGTCGATTAACGCCATGATTTGAACCACCTTCATGCAAGTTTTTTTCCGTGTTGATACATATTGTAGCTGATTTTGGCGAGAGTGCAACCGCCCCCCTGTACCGGACAAACGGTGTTGAACCGTCGGCCGTCCTACATCTCGCCCCAGCGGACAAGCAAACCGGCATGGACCAATCCGCCGCCAAAACCGTACATCAAGATCGTGTCTCCCGCCTTGATTTTTCCCTCCTTAACCGCCAGGTCCAGGGAGAGGGGAATCGTCGCTGCCGACGTGTTGCCGAAGTACTCCAGACTGTACAGCGTACGCGCAAGGGGGAAGCCTGTCTTTTCACAGATTGATTCAATCATGCGCAAATTGGCGCTGTGCGGAACAAACCAATCAACCTCTTTCAAATCCATGCCCGCTTTTTCCACCACCCGCTGCATGCCTTTGGGAACTGTCGTTACAGCCCATTTGTACACTTCCCGACCGTTCTGGATGATCCGATTCTTCGCAACCAGTTCCTGATCGCCCATCCGGCTTGACAGTCCCGTGCAGTACAGATGAATGCCCCCTTCCCCCTGCGAACCGAGATGGTAGGAAAGGAACCCGGGGTGCTGATCGTCCCGCTCGACCAGCACCGCCCCTGCACCGTCCCCAAACAGGATGCAGGTTGTGCGATCAGTGTAGTCGGTAATCTTGGACAATGTCTCCGCGCCGATTACCAATACCTTCCGGTGCATCCCCGCTGTAACCAGCGAGTTGGCCAAGTGAAGGCCGTAGGCAAATCCGGCACACGCCGCCTGCAGGTCAATCGCCCCCGCTTCCTTGATGCCAAGGCGCGCCTGCACCTGGCTGGAGACGCTGGGAAACGAGTAATCCGGCGTGGAGGTGCTGACGATGATGACCTCCACATCTTCAAGCGATTTTCCGTACCGCTCAGCCAGATCGCGGGCGGCCGCCACACACAAGTCGCTGGTAAACTGGTCGGACGCGGCAATTCTCCTTTCCCGGATTCCCGTACGCTGGACAATCCACTCATCAGTCGTCTCCACCATCTGCTCCAGATCGTGGTTGGTCAAGACCTTCTCCGGTACATAGCTGCCGACAGCGGTGATCCGCGCTCTTGATTGCAATCCAACACGCTCCTCGTTCATCATTGGCTTCCTTCCTTTCATTCGCAATTCGACTTCTTCTTATAACTAGATTTTATGATATAGTATTAGTAGCTGATACTAAATTATAAGAGAAAAAAAGCTGGGTATGCAACCCAAAGAAGAAATTGAAGGTAAAGAAGAGTTCGGGCCTATGCCTGAAACTGCAGCGCTTTCTCTTTCAAGGATTCGGCCTGCCCGGACAACGCGCTTGCACTGTGCGCCATATCCTGCACCGCCGCCGTAATCTCCTCCGAGGCAGCCGTCACTTCTTCTGCAATGGCCGCAGTCTCTCGAATCCGCTCACTCATTTGTTCCATCCGCTGCTCCACCTCTTGGAACGATCGAACCAAACGATCCAGGCGGTCCTGCATGGCCGCCACCTGCGCGCTGGTCCCCTCTGCCTGCTGCACGATTTCCTGGAGTGCCAGTCCCCCTCTGCCGATCTGCTGACTTTGTGCCTCTACCTGCACCGCCGTCTCTTCCATCAACTTCAGGAACGATGCCGTCTCCTGCTGCATGCCGCACACGATCTGTTCAATGTCGGAGGCAGCTGCCCTGGACTGTTCTGCCAGCTTCTGCACTTCTGTCGCCACTACGGCAAACCCCTTGCCGTGTACTCCAACACGGGCAGCCTCAATGGCCGCATTCAGCGCCAGCAGGTTTGTCTGGGCTGCGATCTCTCCAATCATTGTGGTCATCCGGGAGATGGCGTTTGAGTTTGCCGCCAACTGCGCAATCGACTGACGCGCCGATTGAACAGTCCGAGTCAGCACTTCTGTTTGGTGAACCGCCGATTGCACAGCTTCCTGTCCGCTGTTGGCCACCAGACTTGTGGCCTGTGCCAGCTGGTTCGTCTTTTCAGCCTCAGCGCACACCTCGTTCAGGTCAGCCATTCCCTGCCGGACGCACGCCATCACCAGTTGAGCGAATTCCGCCTGGTTGGAGGCGTTTTCTGCGGTGCGTTCGGTCGCCGCCGCTACCTGCCCGGTCGTCTCGGCGGCTCCATTACTGCTTTCCGCCAATTCCTCTGCGGTGACCCGCAGCAGGCGGGAAGACTCCTGCAGCTCCCCGACAATCACAGACCACTGTTGAGCCAGTTGATTGAAGGCCTGGCTGAGGCGTCCGATTTCGTCCATCGCACGGATGCTCACGCGCATTCGCAGATCTCCCCTCGCCATGGCCGTCACGGCCCGCTCCAACACCTGCAATGGAGTAACGAGCGTGAAGCGGATCACGCCCAAACCGACCGCACAGGCGCCAAGCCCCAATGCACTGAGGATGATCGTCAACAGCAGGGAGCTGTCGTAACGCTCCTGTGCCGCATTCTGCTGCTGAGCGGCCCGCTCCGCATGAAAGGCGACAAGGTCGCGAATGGCAGCAAGCAGGCTGGAACCGTCCCGTTCCAGTGAAACAAACATGTCGGCGGCATCATTTCCTGATTCAATGCGGTTGAAAACGGTCTGGATAAATCCGGCGTACGTACTGAAAACCCGATCCATCTGCTGCAGTTTTTCCTGCTCGTACGGCGTGGTTGTTCGTTGATGGTACTGCTCCAAAAACTGTTCCACTCGTTTCATCTTGTCGTCAGCATCCTGCCGGGCAAGGGCGAGCTGGGCCATGTCGCCATGAACCAACTGTTTGGCCACGATCAGCCGGAGTTCGATGACGAGCGAACGTACCTCGCCCAATTCGTTGATGACCTGCAAACTGTTTTGGTACAGCTCCTCTGTCTCCCGATTCAGTTCGCTCATCTGATAAAGCCCGTTCCCCCCCAGGCTCAGCGTAAACAAGAACAGAACCAGAAAGACCAATCCGATCTTGACCCGAATGCCCGCTTTGCCAAAAACACCTTGACCGACCCGGGGATGTTTGTCCTTTCCCCGAACGAAGGAAGCCAACCTGCGCAGAAAAGACATGTTTATCACCTTCTCGCGGTCTTAGGCTCTGCGCTGGCGGCTGCGAATATCCACCCAGACAGCCAGCACCAGAATCGATCCTTTGACGATGTACTGCCAAAACGAATCGAGGTTCATCAGGCTCATGCCGTTGTCGAGACTGGCCATGACCAGCGCACCGATGATGGCGCCAAAAATCGTCCCCGAACCGCCCATCAGGCTGGTCCCGCCAATTACGCAGGCCGCGATCGCATCGAGTTCGTAGTTTTGACCTGCGCTGATGGTCGCCGAATCGAGTCGAGATGTCAGCACGATTGCCGCCACCGCCGACATCAGACCGCTTAACACGAAGATCATGAGGGTATTTCGGCGGATGTTGATTCCGGACAAACGCGCCGCCTCACTGTTCCCTCCGATCGCGTAGATGGAGCGGCCAAACGGCGTTTTGTTGGCAATGAACGTAAACAACAGGCCGAGCAAGACGACGATCAGAATCGGAAAGGGGATTCCTTTGTAGTAATTCATCACAAAGCTGAACAGACCAATCAACACGGCAAACAGCGCAAGTTTGCCAGCTTCCGCCGCCATGGAGGGCACGGTAAAGCCGTATTGGATGCGGGCTTTGCGCCTGCGCAGTGCAGTGACAATCATCCACACGATCGCAAGGGCGGCCAGTCCGTACCCGACCGCAAACGGCAAATAGGCGTTGCCGATCAGCTTAAAGCTCTCTTCCATCGGTGCCACGGTGGTCCCTTTGGTGATCCCCATCAAGATTCCGCGAAACACCATCATCCCGCCCAGCGTGACAATAAAAGCGGGCACTGCGTGGTACGCAACGATCCATCCCTGCAGCAGGCCGATCAACGCGCCAAGGGCCAGGGTCAAGATCAGCACCGGAACGGTGTCCATCCCGTACCACACTTGTAAGATTGCTGCCACGCCGCCTGTCACACCGACGATGGAGCCTACCGACAAGTCAATGTGACCGGCTACGATGATCAGAACCATGCCAATCGCCAGGATGGCGGTCACTGACATCTGGATAAACAGATTGGACAAGTTCCGCGGCGTCAGGAATGTATCTGTCAGCAGACTGAAAAAAATCCAGATCGCCAGCAGGGCAAAAATCATCGTATACGTGCGAACGTTTAGATTTCCGAATAACTGCCATTTTCTGCGAATGATTTTTTCACTTGTCACTTCCGCTTTCATTGCTATCTCCCCCCTGTGGCGGCTTGCATGATTTTTTCTTGTGTGGCCTCCCGCCAATCAAACTCGGCGGCCAGCGCACCTTCGCGCATCACGTAAATCCGGTCGCTCATCCCAAGCACTTCCGGCAGCTCGGACGAGATCATCAGGATGGCCATTCCCTGCTCAACCAAACGGTTCATCAGGTTGTAGATCTCGTATTTGGCCCCTACATCGATCCCCCGCGTCGGCTCGTCCAAGATCAGTACTTGCGGCTGTGCCAACAGCCACTTGCCGATTACTACCTTCTGCTGGTTGCCACCCGACAATGTGCCGACAGCCGTCTCAATGGAAGGAGTCTTGATCATCAATTCTTTTACATAGTGATTGCTCTGACGAATCTCTTCGTTCTCGTCAACGACCAACCCCTTGGACAGCCTGGACAGACTGGCCAGGCTGATGTTGTTTTTGATCGACTGTTCCAGCACCAACCCGTACCGTTTGCGATCCTCCGAGACGAGAGCGATGCCGTTACGAATCCCCTCCATTGGCGTCGTAATCCGCACCGGTTTGCCGTTCAGGCGCATATCACCCGTTATCTTCCCCGGGTACCCGCCGAAGATCGCTGTCGCCAATTCGGTCCGACCCGCTCCCATCAAGCCGGCAATCCCGACGATCTCCCCTTTGCGAAGCTGCAAATGAATGTTGTGCAGGATTCGTTTGGACGGCTGTTCACGGTCGTATACGCAGAAATCGTTCAACTCCAGTACGACTTCCCCCGGCGTATGCTGCTGGCGAGGGAACAGATCAGTCAATGTGCGGCCGACCATGAGCGAAATCACGCTGGCCTCATCAAGCTCGGCAGCCGGACGAGTGCCGATACTCTGACCATCTCGCAGCACCGTAATCGAATCAGCGATCGCAAACACTTCGTTCAGCTTGTGGGAAATGTAGATGCAGGTGACGCCGCGCCGACGCAGCTCATGCAAGATGTTCATCAATGTCGCCACTTCACTTTCGGTCAGTGCAGCAGTCGGCTCGTCAAGGATAAGGATTTGCGCATTTTTGGAAAGAGCTTTGGCAATTTCCACGAGCTGCTGCTGGCCGATCCCCAGCGCATCAATCCTGGTTTCCGGCGAAAAGGGCAGCCCCACTTGTTCCAGCCACTTTTTCGCTTCGAAGTGCAGGGTATCCCAGTCGATCCCCAGTCCTTTTCGCGGTTCGCGGCCGAGAAAAATGTTTTCGCCGATTGTTAACTGCTTGACCAAAGCCAGCTCCTGATAGATGATGGCGATGCCCGCTTCCTCCGCGTCCTTGATGCCGGTAAAACGCTTTATTTCACCATTGACTTTGATCGTGCCCTCGTAGGTACCTGCGGGATACAAGCCGCTCAGCACTTTCATCAGCGTTGACTTTCCCGCCCCGTTTTCCCCGCACAGGGCGTGGATTTCCCCCTTTTTCACCTGAAAACTGACGCGGTTGAGTGCTTTTACACCGGGAAACTCTTTCGTAATCTCTTCCATTTCCAGCGCATAGCTGTCCATCTTTTTGCGCTCCCCTCCCTCTGGATGGAAAGAAGGAAGCCAAAGGCTCGCGCATTTGGCTTCCTCTCTGTGCTCTGCTTAAGCGGCTACTGTTTTGGCCATTGATCTTTCGGGACGTTCTTGTAGACATCCTCCAGCTTCTGGAAGCCGTCCGCAATCACGGTGTCCACAATGTTCTCCTTGGTGACGACCACCGGTTCCAGCAGAACGGAAGGCACGTCAATCTTGCCGTTGTTCACCGTGCTGTTCGTCTCGATGCTTTCTCCCTTTGCCAGCTTCACCGCCAGCTCCGCCGCAATGGCCGCTTCTTTGTGAATCGGTTTGTATACGGTCATTGTCTGTTTGCCTTCCACGATGCGCTGGAGGGCGGCCAGTTCCGCATCCTGCCCGGAGACCGGAACCTTGCCGGCCAATCCCTGTGCGGCCAGTGCCTGGATCACGCCGCCAGCCGTTCCGTCGTTGGCCGCGACGACGGCCTGGATGTCGTTGTTATTGGCAGTCAGGGCGTTTTCCATGTTTTTCAGCGCCTCTTCCGGCTTCCAGTCTTTGGAGTACTGATCGAAGACGATCTTGATGTCGCCCTTTTCTTCCAGGGGCTTCAGGATATTCATCGCCCCCTGGCGGAACAGCACCGCATTGTTGTCCGTGTCAGCGCCGCCAATGTATACGTAGTTCCCTTTTGGCACACGCTTCACGATCTCTTGGGCCTGCATTTCTCCCACTTTTTCGTTATCAAATGAAACGTACAGATCAACATCGGAATTTTTAATCAAACGATCGTATGACAGCACTTTGATGCCGGCTTCGTGCGCTTTCTCCACAATCGCAGCGGTTGCTTCCGCGTTGTGCGGTACGACAACGAGTACGTCAACCCCCTGCGAAATCAGGTTTTCCGCCTGTGACAGCTGTTTGGCATCATCGCTGTTGGCTGCCTGCGTCAGCACTTCCGCCCCCAGTTCTCTTACTTTCGCTTCAAACAGCTCGCGGTCTTTCTGCCAGCGTTCTTCCTTCAGCGTATCCATCGAAAAGCCCACAACAATCTTGCCGTCGTCCTGTTTCCCAGCCGGAGCCGATGCAGAACTGCCGCTGTCCGCAGGCTTTTGCTCCGGTGCCGCTCCCTGGCCGCAAGCGGCGAGCATGAGCGCCAGCGCGGTCGTCATCGTCATCGACAAAATCTTGGTTCGTTTGCGGTTCATGTGTAATTTCCCCCTTTTTCCATGCGTCTTTCCGAAATCGCTTACACCTTTACCATACAAGAAAAAGAACGCTTACAGGGAAGCATTCTTCTGTCTAATCTTGCAATCTTCTGCACTATTTTGTACTGACGCTTCATCTTTCCGCCCGGCTTTATTCAAGCAGTGCCTTCCGGTATTCACTCGGCGTGAGCCCCGTCTTCTTTTTGAAAACCCGGCTGAAGTAGTTGGGATTGCAATAGCCCACATCGTAAGCGATCTCCTTCAGTCCCTTGCCGGGGTCGGCGAGCAGCCGTTTCGCCGCTTCCAGGCGAAGTTCCGTCAAGTAGTCGATGAACGTGATCTGGCCTTGTTGGCTGAACAGCTTGCTCAGGTAATACGGGCTGATGCCAAACTTTTCGGCCACCTCTTCCAGTTTGATCTCTTCGGCAAAGTGCTGCTGAAGATACTGTTTCACCTGTTCCAGTACGGAGGCCGTCCTGCGATGCCGCTCTTCCTGCATCAGCCTGGCGATCCGCCCGATCCAGAACTCTCCCTCCTGCCTCACTTCAGCCGGCGAATGCAGGTCTTCCACGCAAAACCGCGAGAAATCCTCCAAAAGAAGCTGATATTCAAAGGCAACCCGGGACACGACGGTTACGCATTCCAGCAAAAAGCGTCGGACATAGCGCATATCCCCCCGGGCAGAGCGAACCACTTCGTCCAGCATACAGTGAAAGAGCTGCACGCTCTCCTCCACCTTGCCCAATCTGACTTTTTCCAGCAAAGCCTTCTCCTGTTCCAGTGAATAGGCGAACGACTTCTCACACAGCGGCAGATCGCCGTAGTGATGTACGGATGCGGGTACGGAGGGATCCTTGACAGCCAGCATTGCCTCTTGATAGGAACGGCGCAGACCGTCAAAGCCAGCGTAGACGTTGCCGATTCCGAACTGGAGGCGGATGGGCTCCTGGGCAAACAGACCGCACAGACGACGGGCCAGTTTGATCGCCTGCACACGCGACGAGTACGCTTCCTCCGCCTGGCTCCCCCGCAGGACGAAGATGGCCATCTGCCGCCACAGGAGGGGACTGACCAGCGAGTTTGACCATTCCTTCACTTTGCTGCGCAGCTTTTCATACCAGCGGTGTTTGTTCACATTGAAGGCAAGCGAATCATCCTCCGCTGCGGTTTCAGGGTGAAAGGTGACCGCTATGGCAAAGCCTTTTACTTCCTTCAGCTGCAGCAGCTGCGCATAGGTGTCAAACCTGCCGGTCTCCTCATCCAGCATGAGCAGCAGAGCCAGCTCTTTCTCCACGACCGGCAGCAGCTGGGCCACCTTTTCCCGCAGTTGGGCCTCTTCACGCCTGCGCGTCCGCTCCTGCTCAATCTCGCTTGTTAAGCGCTGGATGGTCTCCGTAATCTGTTGTTTGCTCGCGGGTTTGAGCAGGTACTCTTTGACTCCCAGCGAAACGGCTTCCTGAGCGTAGTCAAAGTAATCGTAGGCCGAGATCAGCACGAATTTGGTATGGGGCAGCGATTGTGACAGCTCGCGGACAACCTGCAGACCGTCCAACCCCGGCATTTTGATATCCACCATCATCATATCCGGCTGCCACTGTATGCCCAACTGCACCGCCTGCCGACCGTTCTTCGCCTCTGCCACGACAGCGACATCAGGCAGTTCACGCTGAATGACCAGCTTCAGTTTGTCCCGTTCAATCTGCTCGTCGTCAGCGATGATCAGCTTGTAGCTCACGACGCTCACCTCCTTGCCCGTTTGCCAACAGTACAGGCTTGTCCATGGAGATGAAGAGACGAATCGTCGTCCCCTTCCCCGGAACGCTTTCCATTTCGATCACATCGGCCACATCATCCGTTTTTTCAAACAGCATCAGCCGTTTCATCACGTTGCGCAGGCCGATCCCTGTCGAGTGACCGCCTGTCGAGTGCTTCTCCTTTGCGGGAATCTGTTCAAAGCGAAAAAGGCGCTGGATCGTCTCCTCCGACATCCCCATCCCGTTGTCGCCAATCTCGACGACGGCCGTCTCCCTGCCCTTCCTCATCCCGCGATAGACCGCAATCCGGATCACAGCCCCTTCCTCATATCCTTCGATGCCGTGGATAAACGCATTTTCGACAAGGGGTTGGATCGTCAGGCAGGGGATGGATACCTGTGCCAGCGACGGGTCTGCATCAATGGAAAACTGCACGCGTTCGCCGAAGCGCGTTTGCTGGATGCGGCAGTACTCACGCACGTGATCTACCTCTTCAGCGATGGTGACCGGATGATCAAGGCGGCGCAGGTTGTACCGCAGCAGGTTGGACAGCGAGACCATCAACTCGCTGGAACGCTCTGCTCCTTCCAGATAGGCGAGGCCGGAGATCACGTTGAGCGTATTAAACAAAAAATGGGGATGAATCTGGTTTTGCAGCGCTTTCAATTCCATTTCCTTTAATAAATGATTCACTTCCAGGTTCTCCAACTCCTGTTTTTGCAGTTTCATCTCCAGTTCGGTTTTGCGGTTCATCTCGCTCACCATCTGCTGGATGTTGCGCCCCATCGAGTTAAAGGCATGGGCCAAAATCTCTACCTCATCCCGACTGTTGACCTCGACCGGCTGAAAGTGAAAGGCACCGTTGTGCAGGTAAGACCGCTTGGCCGCTTGGGCCAAACGCGTAATGGGTCGGGTAATCCCGGTGGAAAACCAGATGACGAGCAGGATGCTTAGCCCCGTCGTGCAGATGATCATCAGGATGCTCAACTGCTTTAGCGACTCGTTTTTGCTCACCGTCTCCGCGTAAAACTGATGGTAGTGGGTCAGCTCGATATCGTACAGGCTTTGGGCATACTCCTGGGAGTAGCGCCGCATGCTCTCCAGGTCGGGATACAAGTCCGCGTAGAGGGCGGTGTCATCCTTCGCTTTGGCCACCAGCATTTCATCCGCCGCTTCCAGATAACTTTTGATGATATTGGCGTAGTTGCGGACAGCAAGCTGGTTGTTCGGATCGGTAAAGTACAGGTGCAGACGATCGCGATCAGCAAGCAACTTTTGCTTTAACAGTCTGTACTCGTTCAGATACGCCTCACTGGGATCAACCAACTGCAGCGACAGCGTCTTGCTGATCCCGCGCACGGTTTGGGTAATCTCATTGAGCAGCAAAAACCGCCGCAAAATCTCGTCGTAATTGTTTATGTACAATTGGCTGGAATGATAAAGAAAGTAAGAGACCTGTGTCATCGTTACAATGATCACCAAAAAAGAGAACAGCAGTTTGCCGCGTATTGTTCGCACCGCTTCACCTGCTTTCCGTTCGTTCAAGTTGGTCTCCTGTCAGCAGCCGCACCTGCGTATGAACAGAAGGGGGAACCGGCAGTCCTTCCTTGACGTGAAGCATCATTTCCACCGCCTTCGCGCCCATCTGATAGGGATCTTCCAGAATCACCGCATCGATGGCCCCGGTCGGGATATGGGGAGCAAGCCCAGGCATTTCGCCGAAGGAGAAGGCAAGGGAGTGGATTGCTTCCTCTTTGCCCTGACGGGTAATCGCCTCGGCAATCCCCGGTCCGTCGGAGGCTGACGTCCCGACGATCATCGTCATCGACGGGTGCTGCCGGATCAGTTGGGCGGCAAGGCTGTTGGCCAGGAACCGGTTTGCGTTGGAATCGACGGCGGCTGCGATGCGAATCGCGGGGTACTCCCTGAGCACGTCCTGCATCCCCTTCAGCCGCTCTCGCTGACTGGTGGCGTGAAAACTGCCGATGATAATCCCTACCTCACCCTGTCCCTTAAGCGTCTCGGCAATATATCTGCCAGCCAACACACCTGCATGGTAGTTGTCTGATCCTACGTACCCGATTCGTCCGCTGCGCGGTGCATCACTGTCGATGGTGACGACCGGTATCCCCTGTTCCACCGCTTTATCAATGATCGGAGTAAACGCTTCCTCGCTCATCGCCTGGACGATAATGCCGTCCACTTTGCTGGCGATGGCCTGATTCAGCAAATCAAGCTGTTCCACCATGTCCGACGCTTCCGGGCCAAGGTACTCGAAATAAACCTGGCTATTGTCCGCCGCCTGGCTGATTCCTTCCTTGACGGCGTCCCAGTAGGGATTCTTTTCGTCTTGGTAGACGAAGGCAAAGTGATGAAGCGGATTGAATGCCGGAGCCTGGGGACGCTCGCTTATTTGTTTGATTTGTGACAATTGATCGAAAATTACCGCGGAAAGGGTTACCAGCAGGACGATGTGCAGGATGATGGCACGCTCGGTCAAGGACAGTCTCCGCATTTCATTCCCCTCTCTTGTAGAAAAACACCATTCTCCCCCCATCGCAAAGAAAAAGGGAGAATGGTGTCGGCTGCTGCAGGAAAGTCACCGTACCCGTTTGTGCGTTATCGCATGCGCTTCTGTTGGCGTCGCCGTTCCTGTTCCTCTGCGCGGCGCTGTGCCCGGTTTTTAAATTCGGCATCGCCGGAGGTGGCACTGGTTGGCCGTTCCGAGGGGCCGGAGGTTTTGAGCTGGCCCCGATTGGCCGACTGCCCTTTGACAACCTCCTGGCGCTCCAGGTTTTGGCTTACTTCCGCCTTCATGATGTAGAGAGCCACTTCTTCTTCTATGCTGGCGATCATCGCCTGGAACATTTCATACCCTTCAAACTGGTATTCGCGCAGCGGGTCCGTCTGCCCGTAGGCGCGCAGGTGAATGCCCTGGCGGAGCTGTTCCATGGCGTCGATGTGGTCCATCCACTTGCTGTCCACCGCACGCAGCACAACCACTTTCTGAAACTCCGGCATCATCTCGCCAATCTCTGCCTCGCGCTTGGCGTACTGCTTCTCCACCTCACGCTTGAGCAGGTCCACAATCTCTTCCGCTTCCTTGCCTTTGAGATCGCTCAGCGTTATCGTTTCTTCACGCAAAAAGCCGTTGTTGGCGGAATCCAGCAGCCCCTTGAGATCCCATTCTTCCGGCACCTGTTCTTTCGGGCAGTAGGCTTCCACTGTCCGCTCGATCACGCTGTAAATCATGCCCAGTACGACATCGCGCAAATCTTCTTTTTCCAGGATGTCGCGGCGCTGTTTGTAAATCACTTCACGCTGCTGGTTCATCACGTCATCGTACTGCAGAACCACTTTACGGGCATCGAAGTTGCTGCCTTCCACCCGCTTCTGCGCCGATTCGACGGCGCGCGATACGAGGCGGCTTTCGATCGGCACGTCTTCTTCCATCCCCAGACGATCCATCATGCTCATGATGTTTTCCGCTCCGAAGCGACGCATCAGATCGTCCTGCAGCGAGAGGAAGAACTGGGATGAACCCGGGTCCCCCTGACGGCCGGCCCGTCCGCGGAGCTGATTGTCAATCCGCCGGCTTTCGTGCCGTTCCGTTCCGATGATGTGCAGCCCGCCCACTTCCGCAACACCTTCGCCAAGCTGGATGTCGGTTCCTCGGCCAGCCATGTTGGTGGCAATGGTAACGGCACCGAACTGTCCGGCGCGAGCGATGATTTCCGCCTCACGGGCGTGGTGCTTGGCGTTGAGCACATTGTGGGGCACGCCTTTTTGCCGCAGCATTTTTGACAGCCGTTCCGAATTCTCGATGGATATCGTTCCCACCAGCACAGGTTGTCCTTTTTTATGACGTTCGATGATTTCGTTGACGACTGCCTTATACTTCGCTTCTTCCGTCTTGTAGATCACATCGGGCAGGTCTTTGCGGATGACCGGCCGGTTCGTCGGGATGACGACCACGTCCAGTCCGTAGATTTTCTTGAACTCTTCTTCTTCGGTTTTGGCTGTACCGGTCATCCCGGCCAGCTTCTGGTACATGCGGAAGTAGTTTTGCAGGGTGATGGTGGCCAGGGTCATGCTTTCGCTCTGCACCCGCAGACCTTCCTTGGCCTCAATGGCCTGGTGCAGGCCGTCACCATAGCGGCGTCCCACCATCAGGCGGCCGGTAAACTCGTCTACGATGACCACTTCGCCGTCTTGCACCACGTAGTCGACATCACGCTTGAACAGCGCTTTTGCTTTCAGCGCCGAGGTGATGTGGTGGTTGAGCGTGATGTGCTTGGTATCGTACAGGTTGTCGATGTTGAACGCCTTTTCCACCTTGGCTACGCCCTCGTCTGTCAGGGCGACGATGCGCAGTTTCTCATCCACCGTATAATCGACGTCTTCCTGCAGACGTTTCACAAAATGAGCACAGATATGATACAATTCCGTCGATCTGTTGGCAGCTCCCGAAATGATCAGCGGCGTCCTCGCCTCGTCGATCAGGATGCTGTCCACCTCGTCGATTATCGCGTAATAGAGCGGTCTTTGCACCATTTGCTCTTTGTAGAGCACCATGTTGTCCCGCAGGTAGTCAAAGCCGAACTCGTTGTTCGTACCGTAGGTAATGTCGCAGTTATATGCGGCTCGCTTCTCCTCACTGCTGAGACCGTGTTTGTTAAGGCCGACGGTCAGCCCCAAAAAGTTGTACAGCTTGCCCATTGTGGTCGCGTCACGCTCGGCCAGGTACTCGTTGACCGTGACCACGTGGACGCCTTTTCCCTGCAGGGCGTTGAGATAGGTAGCCAGCGTTGCCACCAGGGTTTTCCCTTCCCCTGTCTTCATCTCGGCGATCCGGCCTTCCTGCAGCACCATCCCGCCGATTAACTGCACATCAAAGTGGCGCATGCCCAGCACTCGCTTGGAGGCTTCCCGCACCACGGCAAAGGCCTCGTTTAAGATATCGTCGAGAGTCGCCCCCTGCGCCAGACGCGCCTTGAACTCTTCCGTCTTCTGCCGCAGCTGATCGTCGGTCAATGCAGCAATCTGCGGTTCCAACGCGTTGATTTTCTCCACGCGTTTAAACATCTTTTTGACTTCACGTTCGTTTGCATCACCAAAAATCTTTTTTACCAGTCCTAGCATAGGGACACCCCTTTCACGGTTCACACCCGCCGATGGAATTCATCTCGTCACAACCCGTGATGATAAAACCCATCTAAAAGAGTATTGTAGCAAATGATGACAATCGCGCACAAGTAAAGGGAGCTGTCGCACGACAACTCCCACCTTCACCATTATTTGCTTATTTCGGTTCGATTAATCCGAATTTTCCGTCATTTCTCCGGTATACGACATTGACCTCATTGGTGGCGCTGTTTTGGAATACAAAGAAGTTGTGTCCCAAAAGATCCATCTGCAGGACCGCTTCTTCCGCATCCATCGGTTTCAGGTCGAAGCGTTTGGTACGTACGATGCTGATCTCGTCATCCTCTTCCTCGTCATCTGCAAGGACGGCGACCGTATCTGCCTGACGATGGACCACTTTTCTCGACGAATCGTACCGCTGTTTGCGGTTGATTTTGGTTTTATATTTGCGGATTTGACGCTCCAGTTTCTCAACTACCAGATCAATGGCTGCGTACATGTCTTCATGTGTTTCTTCGGCGCGGATCAACACGCCTGTCATGGGGATGGTGACCTCAATGATCCCGTCCCCCCGGAGGACTCGCAAGGTTACGTTGATCTCTTTCACCTGACCGTTGTCGAAATAGCGTTCGAGACGGCCAAGCTTCTTCTGCACATAGTCGCGAAGGGCTGCAGTAACCTGAATGTTTTCACCACGAACCTGTAATTTCATGGCCTTTGACCTCCTTCCGTCTATGCATACTTTATTCCGTGCGGACGGGAAAAATCCTTCTCCATTTCTTCATCATTTTTTTACAATTTCTTTACACGCGGGAGCAAGCGCTCCCCGAACATGATCATTTTAAACGAAAAAAAGAGAAACCTCCCGAAACCGTTTTCAGGAGGTTCGCCGCTTTATCTACCACCTGCTGCACACAGGGAGATTTACAGCTTCACAACGTTTGCCGCTTGCGGGCCGCGGTCGCCTTCGACAATGTCAAACTCGACAGACTGACCTTCGTCCAAGGTTTTAAATCCGTCTGTTTGGATGGCGGAGTAGTGAACAAATACATCTCCTCCGTCCTCGCGCTCGATAAAACCGTAACCCTTTTCAGCATTGAACCATTTTACTTTTCCCAGCATGCAAAATACATTCCTTTCTGTTTGGAAACTGTGGGCAATATGTCCCACGACTCGAATATATCACTCCGCCAATCCGAAAGTCAAATTGTGGATGTTAGCGCGGGGTGTACCTTTTCTCCAGCCCCCGGACCACAACACGGGACAGGAAGAGTGTCATGATCAGATAGATGGCAGCGATCGTCAAGTACGGCGGATAGCGTTCAAAGGTACTCTTCGCTATATTGATTCCCGCGTAAGCCAGTTCCGTCACCGAGATGGCCGCAAGCAGCGATGAATCCTTCAACAGGGTGATAAACTCGTTGCCCAGCGGAGGCAGCATCCGGACAAACGCCTGCGGTATAATGACCAGCCGCATCGCCATGCCCTTGGTCATTCCCAACGAACGGGCGGCTTCCATCTGGCCAGGGTCAATCGATTGAATGCCCGCCCGGAAAATCTCGGCAATATAAGCGGCTGCATTAAGGGTAAGTGCGACAAATCCGGTAAACAACGGCTCCGGGGACGGTTCTCCCGGAAAGAAGGTTTCCCAGAACGAAGGAATCACGGCGAAGTGAAACAGAAAGATCTGTACAAACAAAGGCGTTCCCCGAAACACTTCGACATAAATGGCAGCGGGGATACGCAGGAGTTTGCTGGACGACATTTTGGCCAGTCCGATAAACAGCCCCATTACGGTGCCAAGGGTTGTGGCAACGGTGGTAAGCAAAATCGTATACATGATTCCTCTAATAAACCATTCCCGGTACTCCCAGACAACGCTCCAATCCATAAGCTCCTCCTTTCTCCGATGAGATTGCAAAACGGGCACGCCGCCAGACGTGCCCGTCACCATTCCGCAGAAGGAACAACTGCCCACCAGTCAGCATGCTTGTAAAACGCCCTCTGTTTCCAATCCCGTCTTGTTCACTACTCTTCAAAGTACTGCTTGTAAATGTTATCCAGCGTCCCGTTGTCCTTGATCGTCTTCAGACCTGCGTTCAGCTTTTCCAGCAGTTCGGTGTTCCCTTTTTTCACCATGATTCCGTAGTATTCCTTTTCAAACGAATCGTCTTTCACCAGTTTGAACTTTTTGCCGGTGGTCTTCTTGGTGTAAAGGGAGAGCACACCGTTGTCGGCAACGACCGCCTGGACGCGACCATTGAAGAAGTCATCGACGGCGGACGGCGTGTCTTCATACTCGCGCAAGCCTTCATAGGTATCGCCAAACGCTTTTTTCACGGCGATCGCACCGGTCGTACCGCCCTGCACCCCGATGGTCATTCCTTTCAGGTCATCCAGTTTGGTCACCGGCGAATCTTCCGCTACCATGATCAGCTGGTTGGCCTCAAAGTACGGTTCGGTAAAGTCGTACTTTTTCTTGCGGTCGTCCGTAATGGTGATCGCTGAAATCCCGAGGTCAACCGTTCCGTTGTCAATTCCGTTAAACAGCGGATCCCAACCGGTGTGTTTGATCTCGATCTTCATGCCGGCCGCTTCTGCTACAGCATGGATGACATCGATGTCAAAACCGGTAATTTTGTCGGCTTCCATTTTCTCAAAAGGCGGATATATGGCGTCCGTACCGACCACATAAGTCTTTTCGGCAGCACCTTCGCCGGACTGACTGTCTGTGCCGCCCGTATTGGCCTGTTCACTGCCGCTGGCGTTTTGCTGCTGACTGCCTGTGTCGGTCTGGCTGCTGCCGCATCCGGCTGCCAGCAGCGCAAAACTGAGCAGGGCTGCCAGCATGACGAACCAACTTCTTTTCAACCCGTTCTTCATGATTTGAACCCCCTTCTGTCCTTCTCTCTTTCGTTTGTGCTCATTGGTGCTCAGGCTCGAGTGTCATTTTCCCAACTGTGCACAACGCGATTCCTTGCAGGAAGCGTTCTCCACAGAGTTGTCCACATTATCCACAAGCACTTGTGCACAGCGCTGTCACCATGTATGCAGCACTCTAAAGATTCGCGTTCAGTGGAGAAAATCCTCTTTGGTAAATTTTTTTTATTGATCGGGCTGCTCCAAATCAGCCAGTACCACCATTTCCACCCTGCGGTTGCGGGCCCGGTTTTCCGCCGTCGTATTGTCTGCGATCGGGTTCAGTTCCCCCAGCCCGGCCACAATAAAACGCGAAGCCGGCAGGCCGTGTATATCCACCATTTCCCGCATCACGGAAAGCGCCCGCGCCGCCGACAGCTCCCAGTTGGTTCGATACCGGCCGCTTGTGATCGGGACGTTGTCGGTATACCCCTCAATCCGCACCAGATGGGGAAAACGGCGAAGCACCTCGGCCACGGAAGCGATCACGCGCTGCCCTTCTTCCTGCAGTTCCGCCGAGCCGCTGGCAAACAGCACGTTTTCGGGAAAACGGATCATCAGCCCTTCCGGTGTCTCTTCAAACTGAATATTCATTTCCTGCAGGGCCGCGGCCAACTGTGACCGGACGATGTCCAACCGTTTGCTGCCATTTTCCGCTTCCGTCTGCACCGCCTCCACTGCCGCTGCAAGCTGTCTATGCCGAAGCTCCAGCAAAGCGATTTCCCGCTGCAGGTGCAGTTTCTCCAGTTCCAGGATCTCTTTGCTTTTGATCGTCTCCTCAAGCTCCTCCTGCTGCTTCCATTCAGCCTGCTGCACCTCCCGCAGTTTGCTGTCGATCTGCGACGACGAGGTTGCGGCAATGATGACGATGATAACGAACAAAAGGGAGATCAGGTCGCTGTAGCTGAGCAGCCAGCTCTTCTCCAGTTCTTTTTCATCGTACAAACGTTCATCCAGCATACTCGGCCTGCCTTTCAATCGTTCCCCTCACGCTTCCCGGCTGCTTGATCAGAACCAGTTTCTGGTCACCCGGCAGGAACGAATTCAGTTTCTCGAACAAGACGCGCGGCGATTCCATCCGCTGCAGACCAATACAGCCTTCAATGTAGAGGCGTTTCTCAAACATCTCCTGGTCGTGTATATCCATCAAACGGTAGTAACAGGGCAGTGCGAGCAGATTGGCCAGCAGCGCCCCGTAGAGGGTGGCCACCACGGCCGCACTCAAACTGTGTCCGGTTTTGGTAAAGTCGGATAACGTCTCAAGCACCCCGGTCATCCCCAGCAGTGTCCCGACGAGGCCCATCCCCGGCGCCAGCAGCGCAATCAGGCGAAACATTCCGCCAGCCTGCTGGTAGCGGTATTGTTCCCCCTTCAATTCGTTTTCCAGGATCAGCCTCAGCTCGTCTTCCGGCACACCCTCGATGGCCAGCATGCTTCCACGCCGGACAAAGGAATCCGGTTCCTTCTGCAGTTCTTTTTCCAACTGCAGATAGCCCTGCTCCTTTTGTACGAGCGCATAGTAGTAGAAGCGCTTGATCGTCTCTTCCACATTGCTCTCCCGTCCGTGGATCAACAGGCGCACCAGCCGCCTCATCTGGATGTGTTTCCGCTTGATCGCGTACGAAATGATGACAGACAGGCCAACCAGCTCAAACGCCGTGACGTTGATCAGATCAGCCACGCTGCCGTGCAGGTACACGACATGAATGAGGATAAACAGGACAATCCCCAGGAAAAGCAGTGAACGTTTGTTTCGCCAGCGCATCGCAATCACCTGTCCTCGTCCGTGCATAGTCTCCTATGCTGATTTTGTCTTCTTCTCTTTATCGCAGCGCGTCCCTATCTGTCAACCGGGTAACAATCATGAGACGCCTGTCCGATAAAAAGAATATAGATACAGATAAAAAGTCCCAAGCGAAAGGAGGCTCGCTCCATGAACATGGTCCAGCTGAAGCAGGCGATCAACATCAGCCTGATGAAACAGGTCCAGGATACTGCCGCCGCACAGGCGTCAACCATGCTCGCTGACTTCGCCAAAACCCAGCAGAACATTCAGCAAGCAGCCAGTGCTCCCCATCCGACGTTGGGCAAGCATCTCGACGTGAGGGTATAACCCTCTCCTTACGGGCAAAACGGTCGCACCTACGCGACCGTTTTTTTGTCTGTCCTATTTGCGCTGGTCAAAGAAAGCCCCGTACGGGTTCGGGCCGGTATCGGCATACTGCCGGCGCGCCTGTTTGGTTCGTTTGAGCTGGCCAATCTGCTCGTATACGGCATCTTTCCGCGCTTCCATCCGGGTCAAAAGCCGCCGGTTGGCGGTTTCGGCTTTCTCCAGATACTCTTCTCGCAGCGTCTGCGGCAGGACTTCTCCTCCTGCCACCAAGGCCGAGATTTGTTCCATGATGCGCTCCCGTTCCTCCAGGAGAGCATCCCACGACTCGGCATCCGAGTCCGGACGACCAACGACCGCCTCCAGTTCCAGCGTCGTCTCCAGCAGGCGTTTACACAATGACGGTAAGGCCGACATCTCTGTTCACCCTTGCTGTTTGGCCAGTGTCATTGCTTCTTTCCACGTATCCCGAAACTGGACAAACAAATCCTCCACTTCGGCAAGGATAGAGGCGTCCTTTTTGACATTGGCCTCAATCGTCCGGCGCAGCATGTACTCGTACATCTTGAGAAAATCGTCTGCGATGGGGTAGTCCCGGTTCAGGGTAGACATCAGTTCGTACAAGATCTCCTGCACCCGGATGCAGTACTGGTGTGCCTGTTCCACTTGCCGTCCATCCATCGCCGCTTTGGCCTGTTTGATGAACCTGAGCGCACCGTTGTACAGCATCAGCGTCAGTTCGGCAGGAGTAGCAGTGGTCACCTGGTTGTTCTGGTAGGCTTGTGCCGCGCTGTGTAACACCTCAATCACTCCTTAGTACTGCGCGCCGAGGAACTGCGTGAACCACGTTCCCTGTTGGCTGGTGCGGGCAATCGCCTGCTCCATTGCGGTAAACTGCTTCCAGTAGCGGTCTTCGATCACCTGGAGCCGGTCTTCCCAGCGGTCGATTTCTTCGTCAATCTGCTGGATGTTGCGTCCGATCACGCTGTCATCATAGATGGACGTACTGCTGCCAGCCTTCTTGGTCACTTCGTCCATCGTCTTTTTCAGCTCGTCGTACAGACGCTGGGCGATCCCGGTTTCCTTGTATTTCGTCGCCGGGTCGGGGTCGCTGCTGTAGTTGACAAACAGCTTGATGACGTCCTCGCCGTTGTCCCTGATCGCCTGGCGCAGTTTATCTTCGTCGATGTACAGTTTCCCTTTTTCCAGGTAGGCTGTCTTGCCCGTAGGCGGACCGCCGATGCCGATTTCTGCAAATGTGTCAAACGCGGTGTCAACGCCGACTCCTTCCAACGGGGCACTGATGGCATAACGCATCCGGTCGAGGCCGCTCTGCAAGATCCAGTCGCGCTGCAAAATCCCGCTCTTGGCCATCGCTTCCAGCTTGTCCGCCGTCTTCTCCGGCAGCGCTTCCCGCTCCTCGTCAAGCAGCGGCTCATATCCTTTGTACTTCGGTTCGGAGAGCTTGGCGTTAATCTTGTCGATCACTTCGTTGTACTTGTCCACAAACGACTTGATCTGCTCAAACACCGCGTCCTCATCCGTCTTGACATTGATCACGACAGGCGAAGTGGTCGTCTGCTTGACCGTAATCTCCATGCCGTCATAGGTAAAGGTGTTGCTGGTGATATCGTGAACCACGCCGTTGATCTTCACCTGTCCCGGGGTTCCGGCGGTGCCTGTGGCCGTAACGGTGCCGTTCATGCCCAGCGGATCGCCGCTGCCATCGGTGGGAGCCGTGACGGTAAAGTCAGTCGAATCGGTCGAGCTGAAGACCAGCTTGCCGTTGAAGTACGTGGCCTTGACGCCAATATTGGCATCGTTCACCTTTTGGATGACGCTGTCAATCGTATCGCTCGGATCAACCGTAATGTTGACGGTCGTCGGGGTGCCGTCGATGGTTTTGTCAATGCTGAACGTAAACGAGGCCCCCAGCGCCGTCTTGCTGTCAGCAGGCGTCGGATTTGGTGTAAACTCGACCGTTGGCGGAGTGGACGGTTCAGCCAGCGAAATCACTTCGATGGCATAACTGGACAGACCGGGTTTGCCGGTTGCCTTCGCCGATACGTAATCGGTATTCTCTGAGGTAGCGATCTTTTTGTTGAAGGTGCCGGAAAAGCGCAGCTTATCCACTGTCTGCTGCAATTCCAGCAGCAGCGAATTCATCTCCCGGTACGCATCGCGCTTCCACTCTTCCAACTGCTTCTTCTTCTGCAGCCTGTCTACGGGCATCCGCTCTACTTTCATCAGTTCCTTGATGATCTTTTCCGTATCCAGGCCGGATGCGATACCGCCAAAGCGAATCGGACTAACCATGTGTTCTCCTCCTCTTTACGCCTTCTCGTCGATAAGCAGGCCGATCATCTCCTGCAGCTTTGCCGAAATATCCATGATTTTCTTGGAGGGAATCTCACGAATCACTTCGTTCGTCTCGTCACTGACAATCTGAACGTAGTATTCGTTCAGTTTCTCGTGCAGGGTAAACTTGATGTGGGTGCCGCGGGATTGGAGCCATTTGTTGAGGCCCTCAATCTCTCGCTCCATCTCAGCCTTACTGAACCGCTTCTCGGAAGCCGCCTCCGCTCCCCGCTCCCGAGCTGGTTGAGACTCATGCGGTGTGCCGCCTGCCAGTCCCTTTTCCGCATATTGCGGAGATACACCACCAACAGAACCGGTTGCTTGGATACTCATGCCACTATTTCCTCCCTACAGGCTCTTTACCATATTTATCGGTAAAAGAAGAGGAAAGTTTTACTATGGCCTTATCTCCACACTTTTTTAAGCCATTCCTCGGCAATGACGAAATCAATGTCCGTATCAATGTCAAGCGACCGCTCTTTGGGCATGGCGTAGGCCACTGTTTCATTTGTCAAAAAGGTGCGACTGTTTTGTACCCACTCCGTTTGGGCGACATAGACAGCCCCATTCAGCAGGAAAACTGGCGGTGCCTCCTGTCTTCTGGCAATGGCACGCTCCTGGGGTACGATCGGATGCAGGTGGGATTGCTCGTCCAATTGATACATCCAATGCGGAGGCTTGTCCGCCAACGTCACCGATACACAGGCCGGTTTATTCCTCTCCACGCACATCCGAATGCAGGAGTCGATGTCCACTGCCTCCCGCAACGGTGAAGTGGGCTGCAACACGACCACATAATCAAAGGAAGGGAGCTGTTCCAGTGCATGCAAGACGGGATCGATGCCGGGCGTATCGTCTTGGGCCAACTCTTGAGGCCGCATAAAGGGGACCTCTGCGCCAAATTCCCTGGCCATTTTGGCGATTTCTTCATCCTCGGTAGATACCACGATGCGATCCAATAAGGAGGACTGCTTGGCGGCTTCAATCGTCCAGGCCAGCAGCGGCTTCCCTGACAGCGGTTTGATGTTTTTCCGCGGTACCCCTTTCGATCCTCCGCGGGCCGGAATCACGGCAAGCACGCTTTTTCCCTGAATCACCCGAACACCTCCGCAAACTCCAGATTGGCTCGCTCAAAGTCGGCGAACCGCCCGATGTCCAGCCAATACTCCCGAATCGGAAAAGCGATCGCCCGCTCCTGCTGTTTTACCAACAGGTCAAACAAACTGGGCATGTCGTAGTAGCTGTTGCGTGGAATCAGCGGGATTACCGACGGGTCAAGCACATAGATACCGGCATTGACAAAAAAGCGCTGCACCGGCTTCTCTTCAATCCCCAACAACTCATGCCGGTTCAGCTTCACAACACCGTATGGCACCTGATGGTCGTATTTCCTCACGCACATGGTTGCTTTGGCCTTGTGCGCCAGATGAAAATCCAAGAGTTGTTCAAAGTTCACTTTGGTCAAAAGATCTCCGTTCATCACAAAAAACGGAGAGGATGGCGTCTCCGGCAGCAGGCTTAACGCACCCGCCGTACCCAGTGAATCATCTTCGTGCAGGTAGTGGATCTCCACATTCCAGCGGGACCCATCGCCAAAATAGGATTTGATCATCTCGGCCTTGTAATGGACGGATATGTAGAAGCGATAAAAGCCGTGGTCGATGAAATTGAGCAGAATGGTTTCCAAAATCGGCCTGTCACCCACCTTCAACAGCGGCTTCGGACATTCATGGGTTAAGGGGCGAAGGCGGGTTCCCAGTCCGCCAGCCATCAACACCACGGCGTTCTCCTTTTTGGATGGGCGCAAAAGCTCCCCCAATGTCTCTACGTGCAGGACCCGTCCGTCCTCATCGACAACCGGGATCTGCTGCAGTTGTTTCAGCTTCATCAAGGCGAGGATGTTCTCCTTGGAATCGTAAGGCGAAGCTACAGTTGGATAAGCATTCATCACCTGAGACACCGGGTCATTGAGCGACTTCCCTCGCAGCAGCCCTCGGCGGACATCACCATCCGTTACCGTACCCAAGAGCCGCTCGGCGTGATCGACAACCAGGGCGATCTGCCTGGCGCTGGCATCAATGATTTCCAATGTCCTAATGATCGGGGTTTCCGGTGAAACCATCATTTCTCGCCAGTTCACGTTTTCTCACCCCTTTGACCATTCTCGTGCGGGTACCCCGACAACGACTTTACCCGGCGGAACGGATCGGGTAACCACGGCTCCCGCTCCGACGACACTGCCTGTCCCAATGGACAATCCTTGCAAAACGGTAGCCCCTGCCCCGACGTGGGCGCAATCTCCGACGGACACGCCCCCGCAAACGGTCGCCCCCGGCGCAAGGTGAACGTGCGCTCCCACCCGGCAGTCGTGATCCAGCGTGGCGTTGGTATTCACGATGGTGTTGGGGCCAACAACCGTGCCCGCTTGAATGACAGCGCCGGCCATCACTTGCACACCCTCGCCCAATTCGGCGTGGGGTGATACAACCGCAGCGGGATGTACCACCGTGGCAAACCGATAACCGGCCCGTTTAAACATCTCAAACAAGGTACGGCGGTTTGTCGCATCGGCCACCGATCCCAATCCGTTAACCAACATCACTCGATCAGGTGGGTACCGGTAAATCTGTTCGTCGGAACCGAGATAGGGTACTCCCAATACCGTGTCTCCCTGCTTATTTTTGATATCGGTAAAACCGATGATGTCAGCCAGTTGTAATTTCAAGGACTCGGTGACTACCTTGGCGTGTCCTCCGCCGCCAATGACGATGACAGTGGGGGTCATTCCTTCACCACTTCATCTTTTTCGTAATCGCGCCTTGCTTGTTTTCCCAACAAATCCCAATAACAAAAGGGGGAAACACCATTCCCTGGACGCTTTATCGTGAGATTATCTGGAGTGAAGGGCTCTCCTTTTTTAATAGTCTTGGCAGCAACCAAGCTCTTTCTTGCAACCTGCATATTTTTTTGTTCGGCTTGAGTAGGAATCTTCTGCGGATTTCCTAAAGCTTTTTCTACTTGTCTAATCGCTTGTACCATTTTTTTTAATTCGTCTGGTTCCAATGAAGCTTTATGATCCGGTCCTGGAAGATTTCGATCTAATGTAAAGTGCTTTTCTATTATTACAGCCCCACGTGCTACTGCAGCTATAGGTACGACAATCCCTTCTGTATGGTCCGATAAGCCAACAGGTAACTGAAATGCATGTTTCAGTGTATCCATAACCCGTAGATTGACATCCGAAAACGCAGTAGGATATTCTGTCGTGCAATGAAGTAAGGTAACTTTTTCTTTCAACGCCTGTTGCCCCTCAACAGACTGGTAAGCTTCTCTAAACGCTTCTGCGGAGGGGACTCTATTTGGCTGGGTATACCCAAAAGCCAAAACACCTAACGCCGACTCTATTTCTCCCAGTACGGACATGCCAGTAGAAAGAATAATTGGTTTTCCAGACTCAGCTACTTTCATTAAAAGCGGCGCATTCGTTAAATCCCCTGAAGAAATCTTTATCATAGGAAGGTCCATGTTCTCTGCCAACAATTTTGCGCTCTCTATATCAAAAGGAGTCGATAAGAACTGAATGCCGCGCTTACGACAATGCTCCAAGAGAATATAATGGTCCCTCGGGCTGATTTCAAGTCTTTTTAACATCTCCCATTGACTCTCGTTGTTTCCTGTCTCTCGTTTTTGGTATTCGGCTTTTTCTGCCTTTTTTATGGCCAGACTATCTGCAAAAAAGGTTTGAAACTTGACAGCATCCGCACCTGCCAATGAAGCAGCATCGATAAGTTGTAAGGCCATGTCAAGTGAGCCATTATGATTGACCCCTGCTTCCGCTATTATGAAAACATGCCTCATCTTTCGATCTCCTTTATCAACATAAATGCTTCGGCCGCTATACAGCCGGAGGCCGCTCCACGAACATAAGATAATCCTCGGATCGCCTGTTCACTGCGCGGAAAAGGAAAGTCCGACATTTCAGAAGCATAAACTCTCATGATCTGAATCTTTGATTCCAAGAAAGGAGTAATGTCCACATAATAGTTAGGATGAAAACGTTGACGGTCAGGCTGTATGCTGAAATCAGTTTCTGACAGCGTTTCATAAACCAATACTCGTTTTACGTACGGGTTTCGAAACCATTTCGCACACGCTATTGCCGCTTCAAAAACCACTCGATGATCGGTATGGGCATCTCCTGGGTATGGAAGGTAGAGCACTTCAGGTTGTATCTCTTCAAAAACAGCATGAATCCTTTGGATTAACTCATGAAGTGGCATACTATCTAACTGGGCCGGAGGGTATTCGAGTAGGTGGACAGAACTGAATGAATAGGCATCGGCCACCTCTCGAATCTCGTTTTTTCTCTTCTGGATCTGATCAAGTGAATAGCCGTACTCTTTTTTCATCCCGGTCACGATTAACCAATGTATCTGATCCCCTTGGTGTTTATGTTTTAAAATGGTTCCACCGCATCCCAGTGTCTCATCGTCCGGGTGTGGCGCAACCACCAGAATTTTTTTCATTACTATATCCTTTCCTTTCCTATAGAATTAGTAAGTAATTTTTTTTGCAAGTAATTTTTCTTTTGGTGGAAGACCCTTTAATATCTTCAAGCTCTTCTCAACCATATAACCGTCTCCGTAAATGAAACGGTCTTCTTCTACCTCTTTTCTATAGGAGGAATCATAAAGTGCTTTTTTTAGGGCATCCCGAATTGCCTCTGCTTTTGCGGGTACAAACTGTACATTCCTTCCCGACACCCGACCACGTTGTCTTTCACCAACGTTAATAGCCGGCAAGCAAAGATAAGGAGCCTCATGAATTGCGAGGGAAGAGTTACCGATTAGACACTTGCTATGTCTCAGCAAGTTAACAAACAATTTGCGTTTTAAATTTTTATAAACGTGAACGAAAGGATGATTTTGATACTGCTCTATGACGGAGAGTATGTCCTGTGAGCCAGGATCACTGTTGGGAGCACCGACGAACAAATGCATTCCTGTAGAAAGACAAACCTCAAAACAAGTTTTTACCTCATAAACAGCTTGTTCCAAGTGTGAATTAATTGGATGATAGATTAAAATGATGTAGTCATGTAAAACACTTTCCCCAAAATGATTGGCGAGTTCTTCCCTGTTCATATAGGCTTCTTCTCTTAACCGATCAATCCCGGCGCTGCCAACAGTGAATACCCTCCAAGGCTCCTCCCCCATCTTTATAATTCTTTTGGAGTGTTCCTCCATCATGGTGAGATGAATATGGCTTAACTTAGTCGTGGCATGTCGCACTTGCTCATCAACGTTTCCACCTTCGGGATTAGTATTGTCGCCCCCGGCTAAGTGTACGACCGGAATATTCATATAGGATGCTGTCAAGGCACCAATTATCGCTTCTTCTCGATCACCAAGTATAAGAAACAGATCGGGTTGTTCACGATTTAAAGTTTGTGCTAAATCCTGCATCAGAATGGCAGAAGATTTAGCCTTTCCTAAAAAAGTATTAGAGTTGAGCAAGTTTTCAATTCTATCAACAATTTTAAAACCGTCTTCTTCAATTTGCCTTATTGAATAACCATGTAGGTGCGTCATATGAGCACCGGAAACCACTACTCCCAGATCAAACTCTGGAGTACAATGCAATTTCTTAAGCAAGGGGTACATCAAGTCGTATTCTGATCTAATCCCGGTAAGAGCCAGGACTTTTATTCGACCACTTGTGGACAACTAATACACCCCTTTTTCGTATGTAATAATCCAATGTCTTGAGCTAACATCTCCATAACTGTGACCGAAATGACCAATTGTTAAGCTTTGCTTCGGGAAACACCTTTGCAACTGTTCTTCTTCTAATATGAGTACAATCGCTCCCTCTTGCCCTGGTAAAGTCGATTTGTATAAGCTATCTCCTAATGGGATTCCATGGATTTGGGAGCAATCCCCCACTGCTCCCATCGTACCAATAAACAACCCGCCAGCCCGCAGTACGCGATTAATTTCTTCTACAGCAAAATGTAGCCCATCCCAATCATTGTAATAGAGCACTTGCCAAGCAACGACCACATCAAAAAATGAATCAGGATACGGTATTTTTCCGTCCTCAATGAACTTTAACTGGCCCGGTATATCAAGTTCCCGTAGTTTTTCTTGCAATACATTAATTGCACTCTGACTAACCTCTACTCCATGGACTTCAAAGCCTCTTTTACAGAAATGCAAATAGTTCGCTCCTCCACCGAAACCATAGTCTAGAATTTTTTTGTGCTTCTCCGAACTCAATAATTTATGCGCTATCCTTACCAGTACATCATTTGGGTACATTAAAAATCCGCTTCCTCGACTATAAAGGTTTTCCCATAGCTGTACGTTACGTTCCCGTGCTGTGTTCATTTCATGCAGCTCCTCTACTTAAACTCAAATAAATAGCGTTCAATATCTTCCCTTTCTACATTCATCATCATATCGAGCATTGACAGACCCGGGATAAAGTCCCCATGAAACTGTTTATATGTTGGTGGAGTGGATTCCAGATAACAAATCTGTATGTCATCCTTAGCAAACATATCTTCATTCAGATAAGCTCGTGCACCCATACCACTCACATATGTTCTTGCATTTAGACGTTTGCAGATATTGAGCACCAATTCAGATTTTTCCCCAGTAACACCCTCTAACTGAGATAAGTAGATAATTTTCGTCTGTATCTGCAAATGTCGGACAATAAAATCCAAAATGGCCCGATTAATGTCAATTAGTCTTTCATAGGAACCCTGATTGTAAAGAAAAGCTAACTCTTCTCCATACTTTGTCCACATCGGAGCATGACTATAAGATGCATGAATAGAGTTCCAGTGTTTTTTTTTCCAATGAGGGCTAGCTATTTTTTTTTCCGAGATCAGATCTTCTAGCTTTCCTGATACCGGGATGGTCAGCCAATAATCTTTTTGGTAATTGCGGATCTTGTTTCTGTTTTGCAATCCGTTCTTTTGGAATTGCACACAATCCATTACAACAAAGATATCCACATTAGCAATCTTTTTAAAGTACGGAGGCCACGGCAAATACTGGCTCTGATGAATGGCAACTTTCATAACAGAAGCCTCCTGACTATAAAACAAATATCCTGAATGATGTCAATCGTTAGGTTCTCATGTAAAGGAAGCGATAATATCGTTTGATACCACTTTTCGGCATTGTCAAACTTACCATCTAGTGAAAATACATTATGAAGCAACTGCGAACCTAAGGGATAGGCCATGATACCCCTTTCTCTGAGACGCTCTGCAATAATTGGTGCTGATCCATTCCTTAAAATCAGTTGGTAACGAAATGGTACTTCCGGTTGTAATCGTTCAGGATCACCCAAAGCCATATCATAAGCTTCAACTAATTTCGCCCTTGCTTTAATCACTTGCTTATATCGTTTTAGTTGTGCCAGGAGGATGGCACATTGAAAACCGGAAACCGATGAATGGACTCTGAATGGTACGGTGCCAGGGTCAAACAATGTATATTCAGTGTGATCAGGATCAAGAAAATGTGATACCCTCTCCATTAAGGAGCGATTATTTGAAACAACTGCCCCACCGTACCCCATTGTTAGCAATTTTGTTGGGGAAAAAGAGACTACTCCCATTTCAGCAGAAGAACTTATATATGGCGTAAATCTCTGGGCCAGATCCTCGATGATGTTGAAGTGAGAAGGAAATTCTTCTAAATTTCTTGAAAGGCCGAACATCTGCGGGATAATAAACGTATATTTTTCATCCGGTGGCAAAGATAGATCGCGTACATTTTCTTCAGCAATTAATGGCACATCACTCCCAACATCAACGACAACGGGTATTGCACCAACGGAAACGACAGCATGGTAAACCGACGGGCAAGTAACAGTAGGGATAATTACCTTGCTTCCAAGTTTGACACCAATTGCAATCAACGCAGCTTGTAAAGCGTGGAACCCTGAGCTAGTTAATCGGGCATAATCTGTCCCCATAAAACAAGACAACGAATGTTCGGCCTGTTCTTTACTTACAATCCCCGAAAAGTCACCATCATAAAGAGATTGTGTAGCAGCTTTAATACATGAATTATCAAAACTGGGAAAGCTATGACTAACTGGTTCCACGTTAAAACCCCCGTCAATTGTATTGATGTGAAATGGTTTCAATTAATTTCTTCATCTCTTTGTATGTTTCCACAAGGACTTCGTTCATAAAGAAGGATACCCCGTTACCTTTCCCAAGGAGCGATACATTTGAGAAGTTTTCTTTTACAAGCTTTCTTTGTAGTTCATTTTGCTTAACAAATTCATTTGTGTAAACTGGGAACCCAGCTTCTACCTTTTGTGTATTTCTGTACAGCACGTTTGCTTTTTCTTCAATAATTTTCAGATCAATCAATTCGCGATGAATTGCACAGTTCAGTCGCTCTAAATTATCAACAGGATCGGATAAGACCTCTACTGTACAATTATAGGGAGGTTTCCGTTCATCTGAATTTGTTATGTTAGGGTATAACGTTATTCGGAAGCTTAGATAGTTAGCGTCATTACAATAAACAAAAAAGTTATTAACAGAAAAAGGTCTGTCAAAAACGAAATGATGCAGGGTCATCGTTCGAAACTGGGGCGGTTTTCCATCGAAAGCGATATTGGCTGCCTTCAAAAGCAAATAAGGCGAAAGAGTCCAGATTAATTGATCACAAAACAATACATCACCGTTGTCTATTTCAACTGATGTTACCTGTTCTCCCTGAACATTTATTTTCCTCACTGTTTGACCAGTCAGGATCTTAACACCTAATGCTTCCGCCTGTTCTTGCAATTGTTTTGGCCACTTCCCCACACCGCCGCGATCACTCGGGTAATATTTTTTCATAGGCGATACACCTTCATAGAAGGTTTCAAATGAGATCTTCGATTCAAAAAAAGGGGATTTTTTCAGTTCACGACTTGTATGACCGTCCGCAACAACTAATCGGTTGTAACCAAAAAGTAGATGGGCATCTTGATGAAGATCTTCCAGTTTACAGCCCAATAATTTTTTCATTAATGGAGCAAAAACGTGTTGAGAAAATGTTTTTCCGAACTGTTTTTCAGTATATTCTTTTAGATTTTCAACCGGTTTTTCGAACGGCTTCGTATGTAACAGCTCCACCAAACCCTGATAGTAGATCTCTTTTGGTAAGTAAGGAGTATAAATCATTTGGTTCTTATCATATAATTTACCGCATATTATGTTCCCCGGTTTTAAGATATCAAATTCTTCCCATCCTCTTTCATTCATCCTTTCAAACAAAATATCGTCCAGCTCTTTAATCATGGTTTCACTTAATATATGAGTACCGTAATCAAAGAAAACACCGTCATTATTCCGAAAGGAGCGCAATAATCCCCCGCATGTCTTTTCTTTTTCAATTAACACAGTCTCTACTCCGCTTTTAGAGAGTAGAATAGATGATACAAGACCTGCAATTCCTCCTCCAACAACAACCGCTGTTTTCAACTAGTTCCCCTCCTCAGTTATCACCACTGCAGGATCATAATGCTATATTCTTGAGAAACTCCAAAAACTCATGTTTGTCAAAGAAATACTCAAAGGGTTTGCAATTTTTCAGGTAACTACAATGATTGTCGTAATCATATCCTTCTTCAAATGACTCAATACAGTGAATATAGTCATATTTTGTCATAAAATATTCAACTTTCCTTCCCGGTAGAAAAGATACCACTGATTTATCCAATACATACGCTTGGGTCAACATGGTGGAATACATCCCAAATACAAAGTCGGCAATCAGAATGCAGTCAATCGAAGGGATTTCGTTTTGCACAATTGTAGCTTGCAAATGAGGATAGCAGGCAAGTAATCCATGGAACTCTTCCTTCCGCTCTTTTGGGTGTAACTTAATAATGATTCTTTCATTTGCTTTCTGTTTACACACCATTTCCAAAAAATACTTTAATACGGTATATTGCGTGAACCCTAGGCCATCACCATAATACTCATAAATGGGTTGGGAAACGAACAACAGCACCTTGTCATCCTGTTTATATCCATACCGCTTTCGCAGGGGAGCCGGATCAAAATGCCGGAAACGCAGCTTCATTTCAGATTGAAACGGATGCCCGAAGACCTTTAATCGATCTGTGCTAATCCCTAAACTTATTAACTCTTGCTTCCCGGTCTCATTAATACAGTTGATATAGTCTGGAAAATAAATGAGTTTTCCAAAGTCCAACTCGTCACAGAATCTTAATTCATATCCTTGTAGTACATCTAAAAAAGCAATACTGGGGATACCTAATTGTTTCGCGTTATACCACAAATACCTTTCCGTCATGTCTTTTCTCGGAAAACTGCTGGCAGATGTTATGATTGCATCAGGTTTATGACGTTCAAAAAGTGTATAATCGTTCCGATCATATGCTCTACCCGGAATGTACTCGATCCCATGCTTTTCAAAAATAGGTGCGCCTTGTCCATAAGATACAACCACTACATTGTATTCATCTTGACCTTGTAAGAGGTGTATAACAGGGACAAGGACTTCTGCGCCACCGGGTTCACAACTAAAGAATAAAACCGTCTTCATCGAAGGGTTCCCCTGCAAAAAATATTTTTTGTCTCATATTTCATTATCGGATTCATTACCAAACCATTACAGTAACCTGTCACATATTAAAAAATAGAAGTAATCGTTAATTTTTGGCTGCTTGGGATATTGACGATTCTTTTTTCTAACATTGTCGCCACTTCCAGGTCCATCCGGGGACACTCCTCATACATTGGCAGGCGGTGCAGAAGTGTCCACGCCGGGCGTGTCTGAATACCTGCAAGATTGGTTGCGTCCAACAGTTCATCCCGGTAATCGGCACACCTCTCGTCCAGCAGCAAGGTCTGCAGCCAATAATTGCTTTTGGCAAAGGGAGGTTCGGTAAAAACCTGAACACTTTCGACATCGGCAAAAGCCTGCCGATAGACTTCAACGAGCGCCCGCTTTCGCTCAATAAACTGTGGAAGCTTCTCCAATTGTGCACACCCCAGGGCCGCATTGATGTTGGGCAGGCGGTAGTTGTAGCCAACCATGTCGTGGTAATAGGCCCAGGCGTGCGGCACTTTGGCCGTGGTGGTAAGATGCTTGGCCAACCGACCCAGTGCTTCGTCATTGGTTAGAATCGCGCCGCCTCCGCCAGTTGTGACGATTTTGTTTCCGTTGAAGCTGAGCGCGGATACCTTCCCCCAATGCCCTGTATGCTTCCCTTTGTAGAAGGAGCCGAGCGACTCAGCGGCATCCTCTACCAACTCCAGGCGGAATCGCTGACATACCGCTGCCAATGCATCAAGATCAACCGGATGGCCGAACGTATGCATCGGGACAGCTGCTTTTATCCGACGGCCTGTCCGCCTGTTCCAACAGCCATCTTTTCGGACATCTGCGATCTCTTGCAGATATTCTTCCAGTTTTACCGGGTCAAGGCCCAGTGTCTGCCGGCTGCTGTCTATAAAGTGAGGGATCGCCCCACAGTAATGCACGGCATTGGCCGTTGCCACAAACGTCAGTGCCGGAATGAGCACCTCATCACCAGGTTGGACATCCACCAGTTTTAAGCAGATATGCAAAGCAGCCGTCCCATTCACCACGGCAACAGCATGCTTTACGCCCGTATATTCCCGCAGCATCTGTTCAAAGCGGTCAACATACTTGCCCGCTGATGAGACCCACCCACTATCCAGACATTCCATGACATAAAGCCATTCATTGCCCTCAAACGACGGTTCGTGCAGGGCCAAGGTACCGCTGTCTGCCGGAAGCACACGTTTTAATATGGTGACGATGGTTTGGACGCTAAACTCCTTTGTCATATGTTGTACATTCCCGTCTTGTAATGTTTCAGATTGCTCTTGTCGGTAAACCAGGCAATCGTTTCAGACAACCCTCGCTTGAACCCTTCCAATCCTCCGTACTGCGGGGTCCAGCCAAGCAGGCGTTTGGCCTTGCTGTTGTCCGCCCACAACCGCTCGACTTCACTTTTTGCCGGGCGAACCCGTACATCTTCCGTCTCCACCTTAATATCCGCTTCCATCAATTCGGCAATCAGTCGGACCGTATCACCAATGGAGACCTCGTAGTTGCTGCCGATGTTGATCACTTCCCCAATCGCCTCGTCCGATTCCGCCACCTTGATGAACCCTTCCACCGTGTCCTTCACGTAGTTGAAATCACGGGTCGGATGCAGTGTGCCCAGTTTAATCGTCTTGGCTCCGCTGGCAATCTGGGTGATGATCGTGGGAATTACCGCACGGGCCGACTGACGAGGGCCGTAGGTGTTAAACGGTCTTATAATGGAAACGGGCATGTCAAATGAGCGGTAAAACGCAATCGCCATCTGGTCCGCCCCAATCTTGCTCGCCGAGTAGGGAGACTGTCCTTGCAGCGGATGCTCTTCGGTAATGGGAACAAACTGTGCCGTACCGTACACTTCGCTGGTCGAAGTATGGACAACTTTTTCCAAGCCCAGCTCACGGGCAGCCTGCAGGACGTTTAGTGTCCCCTTTACATTGGTATCCACATATGTGTCTGGCGAGTGATAGGAGTAAGGGATGGCGATCAATGCCGCCAGGTGCAGGACGACATCACACCCCTGCATGGCTTTTTTCACACCATACGGATCACGGATGTCTCCAGCGAACACGTCGAGCGAATCCCGGATTTCAAGAGGCGACTGATCCAGCCACCCCCAGGAATTGAACGAATTGTAATAGACAAATGCGCGGACGTCATGTCCGCGTCGTACCAGTTCTTCCGTTAGGTGGGAACCGATAAATCCGTCGGCACCCGTAACCAATATTTTCTTCCCGCTGAGGTTCATATCTTTCTCCTCCATTTATGCCGTGACGATTTCCCCCAGCACTTCTTGCTGCATTTCTTCCAGGAGATACTTGATTACCTTCATGTCTGTCCGGCAGTTGTCCAGATACATCCCGAATTCATCCATGACGCGCTTTGCTTTTGCTACCACGTCTTTGGAGAAACGAACTTCTTCAAACATTTTCATGATCTGCTCAAACATCAGGTTGTTCATTGGGAATATGACTCGGGAATTGAACTCGCTCCTCTGCAGCCGGGTAAAGAGCTTGTCAAATTTGGTAAAGCATTTCTCTAATTGCTTGTAGTTCCGGCTCTGAATGTAGTGGTTCATCTCAGCGAAAAGTTCATCAAACTTGTTGACAATCTGTTCGAATTTAACGCGAATTGTTTCCATTTGTTCTGCCTGTTTCTTGAAAAATTCCAGATCATACTCTGTTGGTTTCATCTCTAACCATTGGCGGGAAACGATTTGTTTTGTGTTCAGCTTGTTTTGAATTACTTCCTCCAGAGGGATAAACGTTGTTCCTTCAATGCGGGCGCCACCTTTGGTCGTGTTGATTACCTCTGTAGTGTCCAATGAAGAGATAAGCTCCTGCATCTCCAATCTCATCATGTCAAACGTTCGGCTGGTCAGGGTTTCATTCCCATAAACGTCGATAACAGTTGTAAGATCTTTCATCGTATCCTTTTTCAGCTCGGGGCTGATATAATCAATCCCCTGCGCATACCGTTGTGTCTGGGTGTAGGCAAAGTTTTGACCCACGAGGATAATCGGATTGCACCCTAATTTCGACAAAAGTTGAAGAGTAATCGTAGCAATCGTCTTATACCCCTTGACCATCTCCAGCTCCCGATTGTCCTTCCTGCGCAAGAAGAAAGGAGAAATCGTATCACGGTTAACCAGAAAATGAAACATCTTGCCCGGATAGTTTTGCAATGTTTCAAAGCCAACCGTCGTTCCAAAAAAGAGGGGGATATCCGTTATGTTCTCGTCTACGATCTTTTGGAACACCGTTGCGTTCTTTACACTACCATCGTATGTACAGGCGGCGTCCGGATAGATCCCCTGTTTGATAAGAGAATTCACTGCAGAACCTACTGAAAAGATATAGGCGAGTCCGTTTTCTTTAATAAACCGGAGATTTTCGTATTCTTGATCAAGCGATGGACCGGCCGCTACCACGATCGCTGGCTTTCCCTGAAAAGAATCCCTCCCCTCCATTAGGATGTCTGGTGAATGAACCACCTTGGAAAGGTTGATAACATTGTTTATGGTAATACGTTTTGCGAATACTCTGCTTGCCTGAATATACGATTTTTTTGCGAAAACTGCTTCCCGAAATTGTGCGATGAACTGGCTGGTCTTATCCCGAAAGATTCTCTCATAGCTGGGGAGTATCACGATCCCAACATCTTCTTTGATCGTTTGCGTGAAATGTTTGAGGTTGTAATAACTGGCTCCAGGTTTATCTTCCAGGTAGATATTTTTTAAGTTATTTTTCCATTGCTGTAAATCAAACGCAGATAATAGATGCCTAAAGATAGCAGCTTCTGGTTCATAGATCGAAAATGGTGTGTCTGGATAACGCTTAACAAATTCAGCGATGTGATATCCAAGTCCCACACCATAGAAAAACACATGCTTGTACTTCCCGATCTCCGATTGCTGGGTAATAAATCTGGCAGCTTCCGCTTGTGGATCGTAACTGCTGTGCAGATAATTAATACGTCCCTCTATGTGAACAGTTACTGTATGTTGCTGATTTTTGGCCATTTCCAGTGTTATGTGCTGATCACCTGCAATCTCCGCAGCTTGAAAAACTTTCCACGCAGTTGGAAACTTTGTTTTCAGATAATTGATGTTTTCTATTAACATGATGGTTCAACCCCGTCTGTTAGGATTTCTCTGAGCAGTTGGGACAGATTTTCAAAGCGTGGCAGGATCTCGTATTGTATAATGTCTCCAATCATCGTAGCGTCAGCTTGTGTAACCGCTTCTTCCAATTGTGACAAGATTGGCTTAAATTGAACGGCATCCCGCAGGCTGTTCGTCCATTCGGGAAGCGACTTCGTCTCACGAATAAACGATTCCGTTTGTTGAAACCATTGGATTCCCTCCGCCAATTGGCTTAATTTGTGCCAGGAATCGCTGGTGGGAATTGCATAAAACTCGTCAATCAGCGGTGACAGTTGAGGAATGGCACCTGCAAGGTACTCCTGCCCGGTATGAAGGACATCAAGTAAAAATTGTGTGGGCGTCACCAATTGCACATGGATACGCTCGATCTTGCCCAGGTTATCCCGAATATATTGTTCAGGATCTCCGAACACTTCCACCCCATCCACAACCACATGACTCAAGAGAAGGCCGGTATTCAAGATAGTGGTATTGATTTGTTCTACGATCTGTTGGACTGCTTGCAAATTGTTGTCGAAGAAGTATTCCTGATCCTTGATGGTAACATGCATGGTTGGCCGCCTCCCCTAACAATTCTTTCTTTATCTTTTTCGGATGATTTCCTTCTTTGAATTACAATAAATTTTGATATAAAAAGACGCCCTTATTTTCTTATAGGGCGGCATGGAAAGACAGTTAACTACGAATGTCCTACATATATAGTAAAAAAGCATGGACCCCGATTTGGGAATCCATGCTTTTCTCCAATTAGCGAAGCAGTTGCAGTACGCCCTGCGGCAATTGGTTCGCTTGCGCCAACATCGCCTGCGATGCTTGCGTAAGGATATTGTTTTTGGTGAACTGCATCTGTTCTTTCGCCATATCCACGTCGCGGATGCGGGATTCGGCAGCCGTCAGGTTTTCTGCGGTGATGTTCAGGTTGTTGATGGTATTTTCCAGACGGTTTTGGTTGGCACCCAGATAAGAGCGCATTGCACTTACCGAGTTGATAATATCTTCAATGCTGACCAATACACTGGATGCGCCAGCTTGAGTACCGATATTCCAGCTGCCTACAGCACCTGTTACAGATGCAGTCAAATTAAATTTCGTAGCGTCCAAGCTCAGCACTTGAGTCGCTTCCTGACCAATTTGCAACTCGATAGCACCACCCGCTGCAGTACCATTAAGAAGGTTAATTCCGTTGAACTTGGTATTGTTCGCAATGTTGAGGATTTCATTATTTAACTCAGTGACCTCTTCTTGCAAACGAGCGCGGTCCGTAGCATCTTGGTAGGTACCGTTCGCAGACTGGGTAGCCAGTTCCTTGATGCGCACCAGCATGTTGTTAACGGTTTGCAGCGCACCTTCAGCAACCTGGATCAGGGAGATCCCGTCTTGCGAGTTGCGAGCAGCTTGCTCCATACCGCGGATTTGTGCACGCATGCGCTCGGAGATGGAAAGACCGGCAGCGTCGTCAGCCGCACGGTTGATGCGGTAACCGGACGACAGCTTCTCCACGTTTTTGGACAGGTTCAGGCTATTGATGCCCAGATTGCGATGGGTGTTCATGGCTGAAATATTGTGTTGGATAATCATGCTTATTCATCCTCCTTGATTTTTCCGGTCACGTCCCTGTGACCGCTGGATTGGTGTGGAACCGGCACAATCGCGCGCCTTGCGCCGAATTCCCTTCCATTTCATTTATCGGACAGAAGGTGATAGAGGTTTAGGACTTTTTTACGATTTTTTGCAAAAAAAGATCTGATGAAAAGAATCATCAGATCGCAGACTGGAGAAAAGTGTCCCGAAGGGACCAATCGTCCTGCTCGCGTTGTTGCCTGACCAGCAAAGATGTACAACTGCCCGCTGCGAAACGATCCGTGGGGGCGAGGGCAAACCGGCTCAGCATCTCAGTGTAGCACCGAGTTGCCCTCGCTTTTCCCCACGTCCACGTTTCTTACGCTAGGTTGGTCAGGCAAAGGCGCTCGTCACGGGGGCAATTGGCACCCTTCCCAGAGATCATTCCTCCCCATTTGCCGGCGAAACCAAACCCTTCACCACGGACCAATCCACTTTTGCCTCCGATGCCAGCTTGTTCTCCTCTTTAATCGTCACGTACACCTCTTTGCGGTGCACCTCCACATCGCGCGGGGCCTCAATGCCGATCCGCACCGTATCGCCCTCGACGGCAATCACCTTGATCTCAATGGCGTCCCCGATCATGATCGACTCGTTTTTCTTCCGCGAAAGTACCAGCATGATGTCACCCGCCTACCTGCTGCTGATTGGCCTGAACGAGCGGCTGGCGCACCGGATAGCGGTCGTCGTTCAGGATCACCTGCTTGGCCATCCGGTTGGCGAGGTTGAGCACCAGCGGGGCTTTCAGGTTGACCGTTACCTGGTCGCTGCCGCGGATGGTGACGATGTTTAACACACCGACCGGCGTGTCCTCATCAATGCGCAGACTGGCCTTCGCCGCTTCGGACAAGGTGAATTGATAGTCCTTAAAGAAGCAAAACGGGTCAACGACCCAAAATCCGATCTGCTCTTCTTCCATGGAGTCGAGCGAAAAAAAAGGGCTGCCCGGCTCATGCTGCGTCAGTTGGTAAAACTGCAGATGCGGGAAGCCGGGTATCCCTTCTTCAAAAAAGAGCTTGCCTGCCTGGATACCGTTGTTCATAAAGCCAACTCCCTTTTCCTTGAATACGTATCAGGATCAATCAGGGCCTACAGGGTCCGGTCGACGTGCAGCCCGACGACATCAATGGTCACACGCGGCCACTGCAGCATGTATCCTTCTACCTTGCCGGGGGTGTACTCGCGGATTGGCGCTTTGATCACCGGGTCCATCCGCATCCCCCTTCGCTCCACGTGAATGACCGGGCGGCGGGCTTCGACGCGGACGTCCACCCCTTCGTCAACCGCTGGCACCGCCGGGAAGTAATCGGCTCGGCGGAAGGCTTGTTCAAAGGCAATGTCGGCAATCGCATTGGCCTTGCTTTCAATGGCAGCGAGGCGATCGCCATCCTGACTGATCTCCGCGATCGCCTCGAGCAGCTGCTGGCGGCCGAACGATGCCTGATCATTGCTGAACGACAGCCAGGGTTTCAGTCCGAAGCCTTCTCTTGCCCTGGTTGAGTCGATCGTCAGGATGGCGGCAGGCTGGTTGATCTCCATCCGTGCCGGTTCCTGCCGCAGATTCAGCTCCGCTTTTGGCTGTTCGATCCGCTGCACGGGCTTATGCGTCCTGAGGCCATGTTGGGCGTAGGTCTGATCGATGACGAGTCGAGCCGTTGGCATGGCGGTCTCTCCTTACCACGTGTAGTTTCCCTTATGGATTAGCGCAGGAAATCCAATAGGGACGGCTGAATGATTCGGGCTCCCGCCCCAAGGGCGGCCCGATGAATGTTTTCCTGTGTCTTCAACCTGGTAATGACCTCCGCTTCATCGGCATCCTCGTTTTTCGACAGCAGTTCCGTCACATTCACTTCCTCATCTTTCAGGCGCTCCATCACCAGTTCCATCCGGTTGACCCGCGCACCGAGCGATGCCCGCTCCGCCAGCAGGTTGTCGTACTGCTGATTTAGCGCATCTTCGTACTGGGTGGCATCATTGCCGCTGCTCAAGTCGTTGATGATGTTGTCAAGCAGCTTGAAGATATTGTTGGCGTTGTCCGGGTAGTTAAAGATACGCTGGCCGTTGGCGTTAATCGTTACCTGCACCCCCTGGCTCACTTCCAGTTTGATCTCGCTGCCGTTGGTGCTGGTAAAATCGCCGACCGTATCGTCATACGGCGGGGTGGTGGTATCCGTACCGTTGAAGATGTAGCGTCCGTTGACCGTCTGGTTGGCCAGATTGCCAAGCTGTTTCTTCAACTGGGCCACCTCTTCCCCCATCGCCTGCAGGTCTTGAGGGGAAACACCGCCGTTGCCGGAGTAGATCAGGAGCTCACTGACCCGCTTCATGATGTTCCCCACTTCATCCATGACCTTGTCCGACATCTCCATCCAGGAATGACCAATGTTGGCGTTTCGCAGGTACTGTTCATTCTCGATCAGCGAGGTGCGGTAAAACATGCCGCGGGTGGCGATGACCGGATCTTCCGACGGACGGGATACTTTTTTGCCGGAAGAAAGCTGCTGCTGAAGCTTATCCAGGTTGATCATCGATTTGTTCAAATTTCGCAGCATGTTGCTGTTAAGCATATTTTGCGTGACGCGCAGCCCCATCTTTAATCCCTCCTGTTCGCTCCGTTAGCTGATTGTGTTAGAGTCCGACCCGGCCCATGCCGTTGATCACTTTGTCCAGAATCTCATCCATGCTGGTCATCACGCGAGCGGACGCATTGTAGGCGTGCTGAAACTTCACCAGATTGGCCATCTCCTCGTCGATCGAGACCCCCGATACGGATTGGCGGCGGTCTTCCACAGTTCCGAGGATTGTCTCCGCGTTCATCGTATTACGGGTGGCCTCCTGCCCGGTGACGCCCAGTTCACCGATAATGCCCCGGTAGTAGTCGTCAATGGTCGAAGATTCCATGAAGTCGTAGGGGCCAGTGCCGGCCGGGATCACCTTGTACTTGAGGTTGGCGATAGCCAGTGCGTTTTGGTTGTTTCCTTCCGGCGTGCCACCAGCTTCCGGCTGGGCGGCGGCGATGTTGTCCAGGCTGGCCAGGATGGCTGGATTGATGACCATTTTGCCCGCACTGGTCGGATATTCTTTCGTGTTCGGATCCGCTTTCAGCGCATCGGCATCGACGAAAAAGGGCAGGTCCTGCAGCGGCGCACCGGGATTGTTCTGTTGGTTGTGGATATCCGTCAGGCTGAGGCCCGTACGATGCAAATCGTTAATCTCCCTGGCCAGATTGATGGCCAGCGTGTCCAGCGCTTTTTTATAGTCGGGCAGCAAGCCCGAGTACGTGACGACCTGCTGCTGCTGCCCATCCACCTCGACCGTCTCCACTGTGGCGATCCCTCTTGACTGGACCAGGGCAGCCAGGCTGCCGTCCGTCGGCACGAACTCCGCCCCTCCCAGCGTAATGTCCAAAAATCCGGTGACCTCGTTGCGCACCGTTTCAATCGGCACCGAGGTTCTGCCGGTTACCAGTTCCTGCCCTTCCATGGTCACATTCACCATGCCGTGCTCACCATATGTCACATTGATCGCCGCCAGTTTGGACAACTGGTCCAGCAGCACGTCGCGCTGGTCGTAGAGGTCGTTTGGCTGATAGCCATGCGGCACGACATTGGCGATCTGCGCATTCAATTCAGCGATTTGGCGGGCGAGGGAGTTTGCCTCCATCACTTTGACGCCCAGTACGTTATCCAAATCCTTCTGCACTTCGTCAAGATGGTTGTACAGACTGGCAAACGTCTCGGCTACGGCAATCGCCCGTTCCCGTACAACGGAGCGGGCAGACGTATCGCGCGGGTCCTGGGTCAGATCCTGCCACGACTGCCACATCTGATCCAGCACTTTTTGCAGTCCGGTCTCGGAAGGCTCCTGCATGATGTCTTCAATTTTTTGCACGGCGTCAAGCCTTGTCTCCCAGTATCCCAAACGTTTGTTTTCATTGCGGTACTGCACGTCGAGAAAATCTTCGCGCAAGCGCTGCAAGTCTGTCACTTGCACACCGGTTCCAAGCTGGCCGGGGGCCCGGTCGGCATTCATTCCCGGCACCGGAATCCCGCGGGTCGCCTGCATGTTGGCACGCTGGCGGGAGTAGCCGACGGTATTGGCGTTGGCGATATTGTGCCCGGTCGTATTGAGGGCATTCTGCTGGGCAAACAGACCGCGTTTGCTTACTTCAAGCAGATGAAAGGTTGAGCGCATAACAGCACCTCTTTTACGCTTTTTTGTTGATGAACGAACGGTTGACAGGCGTTCCTGCGCCGTATCCTGCCGGATGTTTGTAGATGTAATCTTCTTCCGGCGCGTCTGTCAGCAGTTCCAGATTGTGATTGATAAAAGAAAGGGATTGTTCCAGCAACTGCTGATTCAATTCATTCGCCTGGCGCAGTTCGGACACAATCCTGATGAGTTCCCCACGATACTGTTGTAAACGACTCTTCTCTTCCGCCGATGTGACACTCTTGATCAGTTCCTGCAGGGTCGCTCCTTTCAAGGGCAGCCCTTTTGCCGCACAAATCTGGTCCACCATCTCCATGCGGGAGGCCTCGACCTGTTCCACGGCCCGCAGCAGTTTCGTCTCCTGCTTGGTAATGCCGAGCAGCGCGTCGGCGTCCCCTTTAATCAGCACCTCTTTTTTCTGCGCTGCCAGCGTATAGAGCTCCTTGTGCAGGTTGACCAACTGATCCAGAACACCGAAGAGGGGGGCGATCTCCGTCATCTTTTCTCACCCGTTTCTATTAAAAACTCGCACGGAAAAACGGAAGACGAAAGGTGTCATCCCTTGAGCCAAAACGAGATAAACTTTTCGGCTATTTTTTCGCTTGGCACGTGGTAGGTCCCCTGCTGAACCTGTTGGTTCAATTCCTGGAGCCTGGCTTTGCTGGTCGGCCTCAGGTCAATATCCCCGCAGGAACGAAGCAGTTCCAGTGCCTCATCGGAAATCTTTACTTCATCCCGCCCCATCCTGACAACCTTGGACTTGTTGGAAACGGGCAGCTGGTTGTTCTTGTTGTAAGCGTTTATGATGTTTGTACGATTCGGTTCATTTATCTTCACTGTTTCACCCTCTTGTCATGGAAACGTAAAAACCGATGACACTCTTCAGTAGTATCATCGGCAACTTTTTGAAAAACAATTAGTTTTTTCTCAGAAATGCTCATTCGTCCTGTTCCTTGCGGCTGCGGTACACCACATCCTTGCTTCGATGCTCTTCTTCCAGACGCTTGTCCACCTCAAGCTGCTGTTCAATCAACCGCTTCAAACTTTTCGCGCAGGTGTTGCAGTAATTCCCCGACTGGATCATTGTTCCGCAATTGTCACACGGATAACCCAGATTGGGATTCTCCAGTACCGAAATCCGCCCTTCGCGGATAAACCTGGTGATTTGCTTCACACTTACCCCGGTCGCGTCACTCAACTGGTAGATGGTCGCACCGCGGTTCTCCCGTTTGCGCAAAAATTTTGCACATTTTTCATATTCGTGCTCTATTTCCTGGTAGCATTTCGGACAAACATCCCGGACAGTCTGCACAAACAGCGCATCGCAGCGAGAGCAGTTGGCCAACTTCCCTAAAGGCATGGGCAGCACCTCTCTTCTCCCTCATGGTGAAGGTTGTCATCCAACTTTTTGCCTATACTTTTTCATTATACCTCAACAGCCAATTGCTGCCTATATGTTTTATCGGAAGACCGTAAGACTGCAGACTTCCGCATGTTCCAGCAGAGGATGATTGCGAATCGTGCGGGCGCAAGAGCGTACCGTGGCGCCGGTGGTAAAGATGTCATCGATCAGCAGGATCCGCGTCAGGATGGGTACGGCGGAAGCCGTCTTACAGGAGCGCGAAGCCGAGCGTAAGAGAGGCGGCAGGGCGTGCAGCACGTCATGCTGAAGACAGAAGGCGTCCTCCATGCCTGACAGTCTGGCTCGTCTGCTGTGCTGCTTGCTCTGTTTCGCCGTATCTTTGGTACGCACAAGAAGCGGGACAACCGGCAGTTTGGTGTGATGCGCAAAACGCCGCACCAGCAGTTCGCTCTGATTAAACCCTCTCTGCTGCAGCCTGTGTCGGTGAAGAGGTACGCAGCAGACCAGTTGAAACGACATCCCCGAATAGTGACGGTAATAGGCCAACAGCAGCAGTCCCGCCAGCAGATCGGCCACTCGCTGGTCCCCCCGGTATTTGAACAGGTAAATCATCTCTTTCCCCCACTGATTGTAACGAAGGCAAGAGCGGTTGGCAGAAAGCGGGTCATCTGGAGCAAAACGGATACAGTCGTGGCAAAGTGGCAGGGCAGGTTGCGCGGATGGGTTGGGAGCGGGCGTCAACGTCGTCGGCTTCCTCGCCGCCGGCTGTCCGCAGCGCTGGCAGAGCGATCCCTCCAGCAGCGGCAGCCGCTCGATGCACGACACACACAGAGGTATCTGGTGAAAGAACACAAACAACCTGGGGTAAAAACGCGCTGCCACGTTGGAGAGCAGGAACGATCTGATCGCGGCTTGACGGGCAGGTGAACGCACCGGCTTCCGGCAGGAAAGGCAGGAATCCGCCCTGGTCATCTGTTGAAAGCCCCCCTCTTTACGTCCGCCAATATTCCCTTGTCCCCGCCGCTGCTTTGGCATTCCCGCCTCGTCACGGCCACCTCTTCTGCCAAGCGGTTCATCGCGCGAATCTGCCGCCGGGCAGCGCAGGGCGCGTCGCTGCGCCGATTGAGCAGAAAAAGCGCCGTGCCGTCCGGATCGTCCGCAGAACGTCCGACACGGCCAGCGATCTGGACCAGCGAAGCCTCGTCAAAAACAGGATCATCTGCTCCCAACACGATCACGTCACTTCGCGGAATCGTCACCCCCCGCTCCAGAATGGTGGTGGTAACCAGCAAGCGCAGTGCCCTCTCGCGGAACTTGCGCACCTTTTGCTCTCGCTGTGGGTCAGACGCCGAGACACCGGCCATCAAGTCCCTGTGATGGGGCAGTCGGGTGCGAAGATAGCCAAGCACATGGTTTATGAGGGCGATACGGGGAACGAACACGAACACCTGCCGCTCCATCTCCAATGACCGGGCAGCCGTATCGAGCAGCGGTGGAATGGATTGCCCTGCCTGCAGTTTTTCGTTCAACCGGGAAACGAACACGATGCGCGGAACCGGCAAGGGCCGACCGTGATAGCGCTGCGGGACCATGACGTGTGTAGGAGACACGAGGGCGGTTTGACTCGGCCGCAGCCAGGCCAGACACCGCTTGGTCGGTATCAGTTTGCGCCGCAAACTGGCGGGGGGCGTGGCGGTCAGATAGAGCAGTTTTCCTCGGGATGAGACGGCACGCTCTACAGCCCGATGCAGTACAGGATCGCCATGGTAGGGAAACGCGTCCACCTCGTCGACGACGACCAGATCAAAGCGGCGGTAAAAGCGGAGCACTTGATGGGTGGTGGCAACCGTAATCCCGGCATCTTCCCACTTCTGCTCACTGGCTCCGTGCACGGCAATCACGTTAACCGATGGAAAAACGGCGCTCAGGCGGGGGGCAAGTTCCAGCACCACATCCTTGCGCGGCGTGGCAATCAGCACACGCCCTCCCCTCTTCAGCATCTCATCAACTGCCGGAAAGATCAGTTCGGTCTTGCCTGCCCCGCAAACCGCCCAGATTAAAAATGCCGGACAGAAACCAGCAGTTCCGCCTTTCGCCTCCTCCGGCGGACGGGCAGCAAACCGCCGCGCCTGCTCTGCTGCCTGCTCCTGCAGCGGAGAATATCGGCCGCTCCACTGCAAGCGGGAAAGCGAACGGCCAGGCAGATTGGACTCTTCGCTCATCTGCTGTTCCGCCCGGATGTAAGGGGTACAGCATCGACTGCGCCCCATCTGCAGACATCTCAGGCAGTAGGCACAACCCTGCTGACAAGAATAACAGAACGCCAATCGGACCGAACCGTCTGCGTCGCCTGCGCCGCATCGCTCACAGATCCAGCTGCATCTGTGCCGCAGGACATGCCGAACCAGCCGAACCCGGACTGCCGGCACCCACTCCAGCTGCCGTCTGAGCACCAGCCACTGCAAGCCAACAGCTAGCGGGACAGAAGGTGTGTGGTTACGGCTGCGCAGCAATACCTCTACTTCCTCCCAAAGCAGCGCGCGGCCGGTGAGCAGGGGGAGCAGGTGATCGGCGCTTTGCTCTGCCATGTCCGCCGTAATCAGGTCTGGCGTTGGCAGTGTACATGCTGGCCGATCTTCCCTCTGCGCAGACGAACTCACCCAATGAACCGCTTGTCCGTCAGGTACCATCGCGGATGTATATGCGTCATCCTCGCCTGAGTCCCGTACCATGCGGACATAAGCGCGGTTTACCTTCTGTACGCAGGCAGCCGTTGAGTGATGAATCTGCTCGAGCGGCGGCTGCATGGCGGAATGGCTGGCAAGCAGCTGATCAATCTCCGCTCGCAAGGCAAACACCAGAGCAAGGGACCGGCTTTTTCCGACGATATACAGCTGTTCTCCGTCCCGTTCCTGCCAGTAGAGTCTGTCTGCATCAAAACAGGGGGTCACATAAGTATCCCACGACCGGCCCCCGCATCCTCTTTTCACATACAGCAGATACTCGCGCATGAGTTCGCTCCTTCCCTGTTCTTACCACTACTTTGGTAAAAGACAGTGGAGCGCGCAAGAAAAGATGATCCTTCTCCCTGCAACAACCAAAACGCTCCCGTTCATGCCAAGCATGCCGGAAGCGCCTGCCGATTCCCGTCTGTTTTCCATCTATATCCCCTGCTCCTGATGAACCGGTTTACGCAAATCAATGCACACCAATCGTTCGTGTTCGTCAGCAGACAGGTGCGAATCGGTGACCACATACGCTTCTCTTCGCGCAAATACAGCCGCGATTCTGGCCGTGTCGTCGGTTGAGCCACAGTCGACAAACGAGATGCGAATCGGCGTGCCGCCCATTCGGGAAGCAAGCAGCAAACGGCGCACAACGCCTTCCAACCATTGTTCCGAATTGGCCAGTAACAAACGGTAGTGGATGATTGGCTGGCTTTCGTCTGACTCAGGCCGAACCGCCCATCGTTCCAAAAGCGAAGCCAAAAGAGAGGAGCAGCCATACACCGCCATCAACCATACCAGCAAATCCTCCCACACGGTCATCCCCTCCTGTTTCAGGGTATGCCGCGGAGCTTGGCCGGGGTGCCTGCTCCTCGTCTTTGGTCACAGAATCTGCCGCTGCTCCGGCTGCTGCTACGATAGCTTCACCCAGCCGTTTTTGATCGAAATGACGACCGCCTGCGTACGATCCTGTACGTCCAATTTTTGCAAAATGCTGCTGACGTGGTTTTTCACCGTCTTTTCACTGATAAAGAGGGACTCTCCGATGACCCGGTTGCTCTTTCCTTCCGCCATCAACTGGAGCACTTCCCGTTCACGCCGGGTCAGCGACTCGATCACTTTGTCGCTGCCGTTTTGTCCGCCGTCCATGTAAAAAGGACGGTCGCTTTTCTCTTCCTGATCCGACAACCGGCGGAACTCTTCAATGAGCTTGCCGGTCACTTTGGGGTGAATATACGCTCCGCCGTTGGCCACGACGCGCACCGCTTCCACCAGATCGTCCGCTTCCATCTCCTTGAGCAAATACCCTGACGCTCCCGAGCGGAGGGTGCGGTAGACATACCCTTCATCATCGTGAATCGACAATATGATGATCCGCGACCTGGGACTGGCTTCCATGACGCTCTCCGTCGCCGATACACCGTTCACGTTGGGCATGTTGATATCCATCAGGATGACATCGGGGCTGCACTGTTCCGCAAGGCGGACGGCATCTTCACCGTCGGCCCCTTCCCCGACCACGCGCATATCCGGTTCCATCTCCAGAATACGCTTGATCCCTTCCCGAAACAATTTGTGGTCATCTATCAAAACGATGCTGATCCCTGCTACGTGGTTCTCCATTACAACCATACCTCCTCGCACCTGCTCAATCGCCCTTTAGTGGTATCTGGAAAAACACTTTCGTTCCCTGCTGCAGCGCTGACGTAATCTCCATCTTCCCCTGCAAAAGCTGTGTACGCTCTCTCATGCCAAGGATACCAAACGAATTGCCGCTTCGCTTGGTCTGCTCGACGGAAAAGCCGACACCGTCATCTTTGACGACAAGAAACAATGTCTCCGGCTGAAACTCCAGCTTCACCTGCACAAATCGGGCAGAGGCGTGTTTTGCCACATTGTTCAGGCACTCCTGCACCAGCCGAAAGATCCCGGCCTTGAAGGAACTGTCCAGTGACTGCTCCTTGCCAAACACAATCAGTTCCACCTGCAGTCTTGACTGCTCTTCGAACGTCTGGATATACTTTTGCAGCGTCGGGACCAGTCCCAGATCGTCCAAGGCCATCGGCCGCAGATCGAATATGATCCGCCGCACGTCCGCCAAGCTGAGCCGGACCATTTCTTTCAAGCCCTGCAGTTCCTTAAGCGCCTCTGTCACCTGCTCGTTCTTCAGCATGCGCTCGACGAGGTCGGCACGCAGCACAACATTGGCCATCGACTGCGCCGGACCATCGTGGATTTCTCGGGCAACCCGTTTCCGCTCCTCTTCCTGTGCCTGAATAATCCGCAGTCCCATCAATTGATGCTGCTTGGCCGTCGCCAACATCTCCTCTACCTGACCGAGGTCTCCCATCAAGTAGCTCAGCACGACGCCCATCTGCGACATCAGATTTTCCGCTTTCTGAATGGTATGCTCCAGGTTGCGCAGCCGCATGTCCAAATCGTCGCGCCGTTTTCTAAGGTTGGTTTCCCGCTCGCGGGCCAACAGCAGTTCAACCTGGACATCGTGCGCCTCTTCATAGGCCGCACGAATATCGTCCTCCGTGTATTCGTGAAAGTTTTTGCTTACCATCATCAATCGGCTGCGTGCCTTGCGGTATTTCAGATCCAGGGCGTCAACCTGGCGGATGACTTCCCCAATCGCCTCCCGCACATCGTGCACTTCCCGCTTCATCGCCTCGTATTCCTTCCGGGCGCTCTCCGCAATCTCAAAAATCTGCTCCTTGCTGGACTCCACTGCTTTCACCGTTTTCTGGATCACTTTGTCCAGCACACTCACGTCTATACCCATGGTCCGGGGACTCCTCTCCTCATTTCGTCCTGACCGCCTGGAACAGCTGCTTCAGTCCGTTCTCGTCCATCTCCTTGAGACCGGCATCATAGCGTGGGATTTGCAGCGGGTTGACATCCCGCCTGACCAGACCAGGGAGAGAAGTGAACGTGTAGCGGTATCCGGCTTGTCTGGCCGTCTCCAACACGGTTTCATTAAAAAAACCGTAGGGAAGCGAGAGGCTCACCACCTGCTCGTTCACCAGATCAGTGAGAGCAGCACGCGATATCTTGAAGTCCACGAACAATCGGTCACGATACTCCTGCTCCTTCTCAAGGCGATGCACATCTTCCAGGTAGACAGGAGCGGTCCTCGGGCCCAGATCCCCCCATTCGCTTGCTGTCTCCATCGCGTGCAGGCTGTAGGTGTGAGATCCTATATCCACCAGCCCGCTTTGCAGCATCTCGGCGATTTGTGCGTAAGAAAGCGGGGTAATCATGTTTTCACGCTTCCGATCGCGGGAGTCACGCAGATTCCCGGCGATGACAAAGTTGACCGATGGATAGCCGTATTCTTTCAAAACCGGGTACGCTTCCGTGTAATAACTTTCGTATCCATCGTCAAAGGTAATCAATACAGCGTTTTTCGTCAGTAAAACACCCGTATCGACAAACCGCAAAAACTCGTCCAGCGAAATGGGGCGCAGGTCGTTCTCGTGCAAAAAAGCCATATGGGACGCGAATTGTTCGGGACGAATCACGTACCGGGTATGCGGATTGTCAGCAATATGATGGTACATGAGGACCACGACTTGATCGCGGTACCACGTCTGCTCTTTTACCGGCTTTTTCTCCGGCTTGTCAGCCGGTTCTGGAGAAACGTCAGGCCCTGGGTCGTTCTGCCTGTGTTCATTAGACGTATGGAGCGGGGGAAAATGTTGCATATTGTCCACAGGTTTTGCCGCTTCTGTATTGAGCAGCAACAAGAATCCCGCCGCGGCAATCATAACAGCCAAGACACTCGTGAAGAAAAGAACGTTTCGCTTTGCCAATCAGCTTCCCCCTTCGCGCCGGTACCCGCTTTCTTTCTGTACAGGACCAGAGCTGGTTAACCCCACAGGGGGCTCAGGTTGATTCGTATATTCCTTCGACACAACGGACTGGATTCCTTTATCCACAATCATCCATAAAAGTAATTATACAGAAAAACAAAAAGCGCCCGGCTGATCAGCCAAGCGCCTGCTGTGAGTAAGACGGTTCATTCCCTACTTTCTCAATTGAGCCGCATCTTGCTTCAGTACTTCTGCCTTGTCCGTTTTTTCCCACGGCACGTTCAGATCGTTGCGCCCGAAGTGACCGTATGCCGCCGTTTGTTTGTAGATCGGACGACGCAGATCCAACTGCTTGATGATGCCTGCCGGACGCAGGTCAAAATGTTTGCGTACCAATTGAACCAGATCCGATTCAGCCAGCTTTCCAGTCCCAAACGTATCAATGGAAATCGATACCGGCTGGGCCACCCCGATCGCATAGGCCACCTGTACCTCGCACTTGTCAGCGAGTCCGGCAGCGACGATGTTTTTAGCCACATAACGCGCCGCATATGCGCCGGAACGGTCCACTTTCGTCGGGTCTTTTCCGGAGAAAGCGCCGCCGCCGTGACGGGCATAACCGCCGTATGTATCGACGATGATTTTGCGGCCGGTCAATCCAGCATCCCCTTGCGGTCCGCCAATGACAAAGCGTCCGGTTGGATTGATGAAATACTTGGTCTCGCTATCCAGGAAGTGGGCGGGTACCACCGGTTTGATGACGTGTTCCATCAGATCTGCCTTGATCTGCTCCAGCGTCGCCTCCGGTGCGTGCTGAGTGGAAATGACAATCGTGTCGATCCGAACCGGCTTGTCTCCCTCGTATTCAACCGTCACCTGAGTTTTCCCGTCGGGACGCAGGTAGGAAAGCGTACCGTCCTTGCGCACAGCGGTCAGTCGACGGGCCAGCTGATGGGCCATGCTGATCGGCAGGGGCATCAATTCCGGTGTTTCATTGCAGGCAAACCCGAACATCAGGCCCTGATCACCGGCTCCGATTGCTTCAATCTCTTCATCCGTCATTTTTCCTTCGCGCGCTTCCAGCGCCTTGTCCACGCCGAGCGCAATATCGGCCGACTGTTCGCCGATCGCCGTAATGACGCCGCACGTATCGGCGTCAAAACCGAACTTGGCACGGTCGTACCCGATCTCGCGAATCGTGTCACGAACCAGCTTCTGAATGTCAACATAGGTATTGGTCGTAATCTCTCCTGCCACCAACACCAATCCGGTAGTGACGGCTGTTTCACATGCCACCCGTGCGTTTGGATCCCTGGACAAAATCGCGTCGAGAATCGCGTCGGAGATCTGGTCACAGATTTTGTCGGGGTGCCCTTCGGTAACAGATTCGGATGTAAACAGTCGACGACCTTCTTGCAGTGCCATAATCCAACCTCCTTCTGATACTACATAGTGTGGCTAGCCGAATCGGGTTTCTCTCACGTCCAAAAAGAAAACCTTTTCCATCTGCTGAGGAAAAGGTGCTCTGTATGCGTTCCCTAACCTCTTATCGGCCAGAATGGAAACCATTCTGCTGGTTAGCACCGTACAGGACGGTTGCCGGGTTTCATCGGGCCAGTCCCTCCACCTGCTCTGGATAAGAGTATCCATTACGGATAATAGAATAACCGCTTTTTCCAGCTGTGTCAATGCTACTGGCTGCGCGATTCGTATTTTCCGCGGACGATGACGTACGCCTTGCCGTTGTAATCAGGGGCCAACCGCAAACCGCGCGAATCGGAACGAGGAATCAAGAGCAAATGATTCAGCTCGACAAGTGTCCCCCCCTGCAAATCAGCTCCTGCGGTAAGATCCGTTAATCCGTCACCGTTTTGCCCAGGTACGGCCACCACACGACCGGTCCGGACGATAAATTCCGTCCCGGCAAAGCCGTACAGCGTCTCACCCGGTGTCAGCTCTTCCACAACCAGACCCCCGTCTTGCGGCGATTGAACCTGCTGGGGCTGCTGCGGCTGAACACCGGCCAGGGCCTGCTGAATCTTCTCGTCGACGTAACTCTTGGTGACAATCGGATCGTCAGCCGAACCGGGAATTCCTGCGGAACCGGCGTAGTCAGCCCAGGCTTGTCCGGCAAAAATCATGGCTCCTGCTGCGGTAAGAGCGATCATTCCCTTGATGTGCTTGTTCATGTGTTTCCCCCTCCTACAGGTTAAAGGCTTTCGTCAACAGTACGACCACTTCGGCCCGGCGGGTATTCGCCTGCGGTTGATACGTCCGGTAGCTGGTTCCCCTGACGTAGCCCACGCTGCTCAGCGTCTCGATGGCCGGAGATGCCCAATGGTTGACCGATACGTCATCGTACGAACTGCGGGTACGCTTGTAGGTATACAATCCTTTGGCCCGTGCCACCATTACCGCCATTTCCGCGCGGGTAACCGGCCGGTTGGGGCGAAGCGTTCCGTCCGGGTAACCGGACAGGATGCCGATACTGTAAGCTTTCATCAGGTCCTGATAGGCCCAGTGTGAGCGGGTGATATCGCGGTACGGATTTTTCACGTTGGACGACCCCGTGTACAATCCCTTCCTGGCCATTGCCCGAATCAACATGGTCGCAAACTCGGCGCGGGTCACAGTTTGGTTGGGGCGGAAGGTGGAGTCTTCAAAGCCCCGCACGATCCCCTGTCGGGTGAGATTGGCGATCTCTTTGCGTGCCCAGTGCGTGCTGATGTCGCGATACCCGTCCACCAACCGCTCCCTGCTGATCGTCAGCCGGTACACGTCATACCGGAAGGGTACCACACTCTGCAGGCGTACATAATAGGTCCCGGGTGTCATTTTGTACGCATAGATGTAGCTGCCGGCCCGTGACAATTCGGCCACGTTGGTTGCGGAGGCCAACAGGTAGTTTCGATCCGCTCCCGCCTTGTAGAGAGCAAAGCGCACGCCCGACTGAACCGGAATGTACGGAGCGCGAATCGTCACATACGTATCCTCGGTCATCTCAAACTGGAACCAGTCATAGTCGTGTTCGGAAGGGAGGGTTCCCGTCATGAGCGTATCATTTTTCCCCAACCGGGTGGCCCGATGGTACGTATCGTTCGGCTCATTCTCGTCCCGCCGCTCCGGCGTGTAGACCACTTCCAGCTGGTACTCACCGTTCACCTGGTTGTTCCAGTAGTCGGTTAACCTGAGATAGTACTTGCCAGGGGTGACGTCCAGGTTGGCCCGTTCAATATTGGGATTGCTGCTGTTGTTGTCAATCGGCACCCCTTTTTCCTTTTCTTTGGCAATGTACAGGATCGGGTCCATCCGGTACGTGTCGGCAGTCACGGTCACATCCAGCTTTCCCGGATCGCGCACGTAGTAGGAAAACCAATCCACATCCCCCGGTTTGTGAAAGTTGCCCAGCACGCTGACACGGTTGCCAGGCGGCAGGGGACGGGCCGCGTCGATGTTGTCGTTGTTTTCGTAGCGGTCCGGTGCAATCGTGAACTGACTGGTCAGGAGATAGGAAAAGGAACCGGCACCGCTTCCCCGCTCCACTTTTACGTACACTCTGCCCGCTTGTACCGGAACATTCAACACATGGCCGCTGTTCGGGTAATACGTGACCGGGCGGCCGCCGCTAAAAAAGGTAACGGCGATCGGCGCGATGGTCTGCGGTGTGACCCAGACGGATACGGAAAGCTTTCCGCTATACGGGACATCGGTGTAGAACCAATCTACCGGGTCGGAATCGTTGAGGGCGCCGCGGACCTGTGCTTCAATCGGAAAGGCAGCGGCCTTGGACTGGCTGTTGTTTGGTTCGTTGATGTCAGCAGGAAGTTTTTTCCGCATGGCATCTTCCACATTAAGCAGCCCGTACCCGGTCTGCCTGTCCCAACCCTTGGGGCCCAGGTCGACAGCCGTATGATACAGCAGCTGCCGCACTTCCAGCGGAGTCATGTTGGGGTGACGGGCCAAAATCAACGCCGCCGCTGCAGCTACCTGAGGCGCGGCGGCTGACGTTCCTTTAAACGACCAGTAACTGCCGCCCATCTTGGTGGTATAGATGCTCCAGCCAGGGGCAACCAGATTCAATTCCGGTCCTGTATTGGACTGATAAATCACCTTGTTGTTCTGATCGACGGCTCCGACAGCGATCACCGTCGGGTACCCGGCCGGGTAGGCCACCCGGCTGGATTCGTTTCCGGCTGCCGCAACCAGAACCACACCGTGTGCCTCCGCTCGCTTGACCGCCTGTTCCAATTCCGGTGAGTGATGGATGGAACTGACGGACATCAGGATCACCTTGGCCCCCAGATCCACCGCCCTGTTGATTCCCTCTGTCAAGTGCTGAACCAGCGCTTTGCCGTGGCGATCCAACACCTTGATCGGAATGATCTGCGCATTCCACATCACCCCGGTGATTCCGATGCGATTGTTTCCCTGGGCAGCCAAAATCCCCGCGACCGCCGTACCGTGGCCGTTGTCGTCTTCCGGAGGCCGTCCCGGTGAAAGCAGGTTGATGCCAGGCAGTAAATTGTTCTTTAAATCGGGGTGATCGCGATCCACACCGGAATCAAGTACAGCGATCTTGATCGCGGTATTGCCGGTGACGTAGCTCCATGCCCTGTCCGCCTTGATCTGCTTCAAATGGGGCTGGCTTTTGAAATACGGATCGTTGGGCGTGACGGAAGCAGCCCACACCTGATCATGGATTGGCCAGCAGGTGACGAGCAGCGCACAGACGATCCAGCCGATCAGCCATTTTCGCAGTTGCCTCTCCATCACAACAGCGTCCTCTCTTTCTTTCAAGTCACAACTTTAAGAAAAGTTGGAAGCGAAAGAGAAGTCAATGCACCAAGCCATTTCATGCTTCGTGCAAGAGGGATCAATCCAGTTCCTGTTGTTCCAGCAGCCACTCTTCCACTTCTGCCTTGATGTTGTTGGAATAGTGGTCAGTTGGATCTTCCAGATCTTCTCCGGTCAGCTTCCTGATTGCGTCATAAATGCTTTCTTTGGCATCTTCATCGTAATCGCGGAAATCCTCCAAATCGTCCTCGTCTGATGTCTGCAGCCAGTCTTCAAGTGTTTCCAGTGCCTTTTCTTTTTTCTCGACCGCTTCCTCCAGTTCGTCGATCACGTCTTCCATCTTCCGTTCATAGCTTCGGGAGATCTGATCGCCCAGCTCTTCGGCCAATGCCTCCATGCGCTCCTCAAGGATGTCAAACGGAATGGTGCGATAAGACAATTGCTGGCGCAGCAGACCCACATCAGGGTTGCGATTGAAGGTCAGTTTGGAATAGACAACTTTTTCCCAGTCTTTCGAGGTAGCAAGCAGTGCTTTGGCCAGTGTCGCAATGTTGATAATATCCTGGCGCATCATTCCGGAATGGTACCCGTCAGCTTCGTAAGGAATGCCTGACATGAATCCCAGGATGACTTCGTCGCGGGTCGGCGTGCCTGGCTGACTCCCGGCAGAAGATGTTCCTTGCTGCTGCGTCCCTCCTCCAAAGAAAAGATACGCCTGATACGTTTGCGCATCGTACACGTACGCAAGCTTGTTCTGCGCTCGCAGGGCCTCAACCGGTATGTACAGCTCGCCTTCGATCAAGAGGCCCTTTTCTTTTACGGGTGTGCGATCGACAATCACTTCCACCTTGTCATAGCTGCCCAACTGCCCGAAGGGACTTGCTCCAGCGGCCCAAACGGCAGCAGTGATACTTATCGACAACAAGCTGGCCAAGCCAATGAGAAGTGTCTGTTTCTTCATCATTGTGTCGCTCCTTTTCATTGCTGGTAATATCTACAGTTTACCATAGATTGGACAAGCAACGTTAGGGACCGGAAAAAAACTTCACTTCGTCTTCGGACTGCTGCCTGCCAGTTTGCAAGATGCAGGTAAATCCTTCTTTTCGCCGCTAAAAAAGGATAAGAATCCCCCGTCCAAAAACAACGGGGGATATTGATCGCTGCGCTCGGTTATTACTGTACGATCCCACCGCGCGGCGTGCGTCTGACTCGGCGAATCTTCTCCGGTTTGGGGTCCGGAATATACGCCGAGCACTCCTCGGCCTTGACGTACGGCTTGGTGATGGATTCATTTGGTATGGTAAAGCCCCAGATCAGACTGCTGTTCGCGTCAACGTGCAAATTTTTCAGCCCGAACCGGACGCGGGCCACTTCCGCACCGTCGCGGTCACGGAGTAAAATCGGCACTTCCGTGAACTCCACCCGTTTGTCAAGACCGTTGCGGAACAGGACAATGACTTTCAGCGCTCCTTCGTCAGCCGGGAGGATGTCCAGCGGATCCAGTTTGACTTCTCCAGGCTGGACGGTCAACTGCTGCCGGGCAGCCATGTTTTCGTAATGGGCCTGCTCAACCGGCGTCAGTGTCGTCGGCTGCTTGCTGACGGTTCTTTTCTTGCGCAGCGGCGCGTCGAAACGGAGGAACAGTTGTTCATCTTGTTCAGGCATCCGGGCAAACGCGTCCCACGAGAACAAAAACTCTGCGGGGCGGCTCGATTTGTCACCGACACTGCCGTACTTGAGCATGTCAAACGTCTTCTTGGCCACCACTTCCCCCTTTTCGTCGACCAGCGAAAGCGGCAGCTTGTAGAAGGCGATATCGCGCTTGCTGGCATTGCGGATAAAGGTCAGAACGAGGTAACCCTTGGTCGTAGGTGTGGAAAAAAACGGAATGATGCCCACCTCGTCCCGTACGACAGGCGGCAATTCGTCGTGGACAAAACGCAGAAATTCCGCCTCGTTTTCCTCCAGTTTGTTATCCCACGGACCATACAAGCTAAGAAACAAATCTTGCGGTGCCATGCGTGTCGATGACTGCTCCGGGTTTTCCAAACCGGATACCCCCAGATACACCTCTTTTTGCGCGTAACGCTGTATCTCTTCGCGAGCCTGTTCCAGGCTTTCTTTACCGCCAAACCAATTTTCCAATAACCAGCTCATATCAACATAAACCTCCGATTACTCGTTTACTTTACGTTCAATGTCCACTTCTCCAGATCGGCGTTTGGCTTCCTTACCGCATTGGGCGGGAAAACGATAATCCACGGACGACTCGTACCCGGCTTCACCTCTACCCGACTGGCGTCAACCGTACCGCCAGCGACAAGGTCGCCCGATTTGTCCCGAACCTCGATCTTCAGTTTCTTGGGGTTGAACGGGCTGGACATCCCGTTGCGGAACAACACGCCGACCACCAATCGGCCGTCCTTCGCCATTGTGATGTCAAACCCGGTCGCTCCCACTTCATTGGGAGACAGCGGCGGCAGGATGCGAACCATCTTGTGCAGGCGGTCTTTTTGTTCCTCACTCATGCGCGCTTCCATCTGCGGGTCCAGATCAAGCTGTTTCGGCCATACGCGCCTCAACTGAATCGCCACTTTCCAGCGCTCAAACTGAATGTCATCCGTGAGAAAGCTGGTTCGCGGGAAGACGATTTCCCACGGTCGGCTGCTGTAGGGCGGAATCTGGCCCAACTCGCTCAAGTCAAACGACTGGCGGGCAAATACTTCGTCGTCAAACATAATCAGCAGCGTTAGATTTTTGAGACGGATCGGCTGCCCGGTACCATTGCGGAAGAAGACGGCAGCAGTCATGCCCACCTCGTTGGGAATCAAGCTGAACCCGGTGATGCCGAGCGTTCCTTCGTCCATTTCCGGCAGTTCCGCCTGTAAAAAGCGCAGCGTATACTTCTTCTCTGCATCGAGAGCCGCTTCCCAGGACGGGTGCAGCGAGAGCTCGGTACGTACTTTCCGCACCGCTGCGGCAGTCGGCCTGCTCGCCGCATCCACCTGTTCCCTCTCCTCTTCAGCCGCCTCGGCTGGTATCGTCGTGCTCTCCTGTATATCCTGCTTTAATTCATCAAGGGAACGTTGTCGGTTCTGATCTTTTGTCAACCAGTTTTTTATGAATGAGAACATCGTATCCTCCTAACCAGTCTGTTTTCAAAGATTCAGCCAATACAGAGCTGTCAAGTCATGCTTTGGTCGGAACAACCACCTTCCAGCGGGACAAATCGGGCTCCTTCTTGCACAAACTCTGTTCAGGGAAGATAAACAACCACGGCTTGCTCGTCTCCGGTCGAACCGTGAGACCGTTCAGTTCAAACAACCCCTCTGCCACCTTGTCTCCTTTTGCGTCCATCAACATCAGCGGCAGCTTTTCAAAAGAAAGCGACTTCCGTGAACCATTTCGAATCAACAGCAGCGCCCGCAACGCCCCGTCTTCACTCTTGGTGAGCGTAACAGCCTGCACGTTCACTTCGCCTGGTTTCAGCGGCGGCAGCCGCTTGGCCAACTGGATCAGCGACTGCTTCTGTTCGTCGTTGAGCGCCTTGATCCAGGACTCTTCCAGTTCCAACTGCTGTGGGAGTACCAGCTTTTTCTGGGAGAGTTCAAACGCCAGCTTCCAGTTGGAAAGCACCACATCCGTAACCAGGAAATTTTCCCTTTGAAACACAAAACTCCATGGCCGGGCATGATGAGCCGGAATTTCCCCAACTTCCGACAGATCAAAGGTTTGCCGGGCAAACAACTTGTTGTCGTCAAACAACAGGAGCAGATTCATCTGTTCAAAACGCACCGGACGAGACAGACCGTTGCGAATAAACGCCGTCACTTCCACTCCCTCGTCGTTCGGAAAGATCTTGATCCCGACGAGTGATACGCTGCCGCTGGCAATCGGCGGCAGTTCGCTGGCCATAAACATAAGGGAGTACTTTTGGTTGGCATCCATTTGTCGCTCCCAGTCGGGATGCAAGGAGAGCGGTGTCTCAACGAGATCAGGCCCCTTCGTGCTGGTCCCTTGCTCCGCGTTGTCCGCCTGACCTGACACGGGAAGCACTTCGTCCTCCGACAACACGGATTCCTCTCTTGCTTCCACTGCTTCCTGTACGGCACCTGTCCCTTTTGTTAACCAGTTCTTCAAAAAACTTATCATCCCACTCCGCTCCCATCCATTCACGTCACTTGCCTATCTGCCACTACTGAACTCAACTATAACACAAGATTGGTTATTTTCCAAAAGACAAAAACAGCCTGCAGACGACCTTTCCACAGACTGTTGCTTCCTTAATATGTTGGGCTGTCAGGAGTGTAATCGCGGCCAGCCTATCCACCTTCCCTTTCGTTTCCGCCCGCATGAAACAGGTGGAAACTGTTCAGCATGGCGCGGTACTCTTCCTGGGACAATACACCATCTTTCACCCACACATCATAGGCGAGCGGGCTTTGCAAAAAGTAGGTATGCACTTCTCGTACCGTTGACAGGCTGGTCTCGTCTGTCGGTGTGCGTTCCAGAAGAAAGCGGATGGCTTCCGTGGAAAGGCCCTCCAGTGCCTCAGATTTGACCGTCCTGCTGTACTTCGGCATCAGCACCGTAATATCCTGATGCTCCTTGTAAAAGCTGTATACGTTGATGCCGCCAATCGTTTTGCCGTCTCGTTGGAGATAAACCACATCCCCCGGGGCATGCTGTACTTGTAATCCCGCGGGAATCTGCACGCGGTAGGTCGTCGTCTGGACGGTCTTCTCCGACTCCGGCGGCAGCGGCTGCTGTTTCGGCCGTGTCTCCGTTCGCGGTTCCTCCGTCGGGGAAGCGGATGGACTGACATTCCCGGCAGTAACTGGCAGTGTTGACAGCGGCACGTCCTCGGCCAGCCCGTCTTGCTGCAGGACACAACCAGCGAGCAGTGTCGTACAGCTCCATATCATACCAGCCCAGAGTCCCAGCCAGATCCGTCGCGTCATCCTCCGCTTCCCCCTTTCTCTCTACTTATACATGACGGATTGCCCATTCATTTTGTTACAGGAAAAAGCTGTTTCCGGGAGATTTTCTTCGCTCAAGACCGGGGGGTGTATCGTCTGGCCAATTCCCGGATCGTCTGTGTCAGCCCTTCCCTGTACGGTGTCTTGGGGATTGGACCGATTCGCCGTTCGTATTTTTCCCCGCTCAATACAACAGGTTGTTCCATGAGATACAACATTTCCTTTACTTCCCGCATGCCTCGATCAAACAGCCCGGCTATGGCGAAGAAGCTTCTGCCAACGGAAATGATCCGGGCAGCTTTGCCTGCTGCCTGTTGGCAGATCTGCAGGATCTCACGGCCCGTAATGACGCCTGCCCCCGGGATGTTCCAGTTCTCGCCATAGCCGTCGGTATACTCGGCAGCGGTCACCACCGCCTGGGCTGCATCCGGCATGTAGATATACTCCCGCGGCACATCCAAACTTCCCACAAAGATACCGGCCTTTCCTGTCGCGATCGCCTTGAGTGTAAAATGAAGCGCCGTATTCTGCGCGTATGGGCCGTAGAAATCGGGCAGTCTGACGATCATCACAGGTGTACCCGCCCGATGGGACGCCAGCGCGATCTCTTCCACTTGACAGCGAATCTGTCCTTTCCTGGTGTGGGGTTGTTTGGGATGATCTTCGCTTACGCGCTCCGTCCGGCTGTACCCGTACGGATAGATGTTGTCAATGACGACCACCCTGGCCTGTACCTGGCGTGCCGCTTCCAGTACGGTTTTCATCAGCCGGGGATGCTTCTCGGCCCACTCCGGATAAGGGACGCTGACACAGTGAAAGATGACATCCGCACCCTGGGCCGCTGTCACGATGTGCTCCGTCACGTACGCATCACCTGCCGCCTGCTTCACCTGAGGAAGCCCGGAAAAGTACCCCTTCAGCTTCTCCCGCGAACGGGCAAACGCCACAACCTCAATCCCCCGCTTGTGCAGCTCATGCACCAGAGCACTGCCCATTCCGCCAGTTGCTCCCAAGACAACCGCTTTGTTCATCTCACATTCCTCCTCGTTATGACTCTTCTATTAACCATCGGTCAATTACTTGCAAAAAAAAACCTGGTCTTTCGATGGACCTGTGCTGATATTTGGCAGCTTCTGCTGCCTGTCCGCACCAATGGAGGGAGAAGTCATTTGTCGAGAAAATGATTACGACGAGATACTGCGCACGAGCAGCCGAATATGCGTTTCTGCCAAGCCGACAATATCGCCGTATGCCTGACCGGTCAAAATGTAGTGGGTGACAAAACCGTGCAGCGACAAAAACAGCGACCAGGGCACGGTAAACATTCCCCCGGACACCGGCCAGCGCCCCTCAACTGCACTGCGGACAATCTCGGCAAACCGTTCATAGCATTGTACCTGCCCCGGCTGGGAATAGCGCATGATCTCAGGGTCGTTTACAAGAAACATGATCTCGTAGTGGTGCGGATGCTCCATCCCGAACCGCACAAATGCCATCATCACCCGTTCCAGCCCCCGCAGCTTATCCGCATTTCCCGCCTTTTCAGACAGAGCTGTTTCGATCGCGGCACGCAGCATCTGGAACCCCTGCTCCACCAGTGCACAAAACAGTTCCGCCTTGTCCCGAAAGTGGTAGTAGATCGCCCCGTGGCTGCAGCCAAGCTGACTGGCGATGCCGCGCATGGAGACGGCCCGATAGCCCTTTTGGGCAAACAGGCTGCGTGCCGCTTCCAGTATCTGCTCCCTGCTCAGTTCCTGTTCCGCCGCTTTTCGTGCTGCCATCCGTCATTCACCTCCTCCAGCTGTCGGTTCCATTGTAATAACCAAGCAATTGACCACTGTTCAATTACTTGCATTATGAACCGATCGGAGAAATTTGTCAAGCTGTTTCCCCGATCAGCGTCCCAACGTCAAGCAGATCGTCTGGCAGCGCGAATCAGGGCCGCACCTCGCTGCCGCTCACCTTACTGTACCTGAATTTGCCCGGCCGAATCGAGGATGACATGAAACTCCTTGACAACCTTCGGTTCAGCCTGCGGATCGTCCAAACTGTAACGAAGCACGCGAAACGTCCCGTCCGCAGTCAGCTTTCCCTTGTACTCCACTCCCAGCAGGTCTGATCGATAAAAGCTGAAGCCGGCCAGCTCCGTTTTTTGCAATTCCTCTGCCAAAAGCTCCCCATCACCAGAAAACATGGCATCGCGCAGCGCTTGCGAAGCTTCGTATTTTTCCTGCAGATAGGCCTGCAGCTGTTGGGCAATCTCGGATTCGGCGAGCTGCTTCCCTGATTCTACCACCTGTTTTCCCAGTTCGACCGCCTCTTTCCCCGTCTCAAGCGCCTGTTTGCCTGCTTCTACGGCCTGTTGGGCTTCCTGCACCGACTGGGTAAACTCGGCACAACCGGCCAGCACGATTGAAATACCAAGAATGGCCACCAAAGATCGCATCTATCGCCCTCTCCTTTTTGTCCGGAATCTTGCTTTCACACCATATCATACGATGCAAGGAAAAGAAGGATGCAGCCGTTCGCTTTGAGAGAAACGGGCGTCCGGATGAGAATAATTCCAATAAAATGTAGATATAACTAAAAAATTGCATCTATTTAGAATTTTTCCTTGTTTAGCGTGACTTTCAGAAGTATATTTAAATGGGATATTGCTTTCTTGACAAGATGGCAGCCCACAGCAGAACTGTCGGTAGAAAAGGTGATCTGTTTTGAAGAAACTGCCTCGCTTTGCCCTAACTGGTATTCTCTCGCTTTCGTTTGTGGCGGGCTCTCTCTCCCTGCCGGTTGATGCCGCACCCGCACATCCAGAAGCTGCGGGCACAATCAGGAGCGAACACGAGCTGTCGCTTACGCCTGCACCGCTGCCAAAAAGCTGGCGCAGCACCGAGTACCGCTCCAACCTGATGATCGTCCAGTTTGACGGCCCGATTCAGGAGGAATGGAAAGAAGAGTTGGAAACGTTAGACGTCGAACTGGCTTACTACATACCTGATTTCGCCTACATTGCCAAGCTGAGTGAGAGCGAGGACAGAGAGCAGCTGACCGAACTCCCTTTCGTCCATTCCGTACGCCCCTTTGATCCTGCCTACAAACTGTCACCGGAACTGCTCAAGCAGTTAGACGATGAAAAGGAAGTAAAAGTTGCCGTATTCGGCTTTAACCAAGACCAGGATGTCTCCCGCACCATACGAAAACTGGCTCCGCAGGCTGAGTCGCTTGACAAATCGGAAGTTCCCCACATATCTCATGTTTCCGTAAACGCGGAATCGCTTAAAGAACTGCTCTTTTCCGATGATGTGATAGCCATTGAACCGGTACAGGAGCGAAAATTGCGCAATGATGTGGCTGCCGGCATCATTCAGTCAGACGAGCTTGCCGAAACTGGGTATACCGGTGCCGGTCAAATCATCGGGGTAGCCGACACGGGCCTTGACACCGGGAAGCCAAACGCAATCCACCCCGATTTTGCGGGAAGAATTTTGCGATTGTACGCCATCGGCCGCCCCGGCGACACCAGCGACCCACATGGACACGGTACCCATGTAGCCGGTTCAGTACTGGGAACGGGTGCGGCTTCCAACGGTCAGATCAAGGGGATGGCTCCCGATGCCAAACTGGTGTTTCACTCCATGCTGACGGAAGATGGCGGCTTGGCCGGTGACGTCACGCAGATTCTGCAGGAAGCCTACGACGACGGCGCCCGCATCCACTCCGACTCATGGGGCGTCGATGATTTCGGAGAGTACGGCAGTTACTCTGCGATCATGGATCAGTTCCTTTGGGAAAACAAGGACATGACCATCCTGGTCGCGGCCGGAAACCTCGGCGATGAAGGACCAACCACGGTCGGCACCCCTGCCACAGCCAAGAATGTGATCGCCGTTGGCGCATCGGAGAACATACGGCCGACCGTCAGCCAACAGGCGACCGGTACCAGCAAGTATGCCGACGACGCGGACGACGTTGCCGACTTCAGCAGCCAAGGTCCAACGGCAGACGGACGGATCAAACCGGACATCGTCGCACCCGGAAGCATGATCCTGTCGACTCGCTCTTCTCTGGCCAGTGATAATGCGTTCGATCTTCCTTACAACGAGCACTACGCCTACATGAGCGGCACCAGCATGGCCGCCCCGGTTCTGGCCGGCGGCGTGGCTCAGATTCGCCAGTTCCTGGCCGAACGTGGGCACGCCGACCCGTCCGGCGCCCTGATCAAAGCGATGCTGCTTACTGGCGCGGAAGATTTGTCGCTGCCCGTCGCACAGCAGGGATTTGGCCGCGCCAACCTGCAGGCCGCGATTGAAACGGATTTCATTGATGAGACAGATGCACTAAAGACCGGCGACAGCCGAACGTACTATATCCACGTAACCGACACGAACCAGCCGTTTGTCGCCACGCTGGTCTGGACGGATTATCCCAGCACGCCGATCGCAGCCCGAACACTGGTCAACGACCTGAACCTCGTCGTCAAGTCGCCAAGCGGCAAAACCTACAACGGCAACGACCTCAACGGTGCACCTGACGATGAAGTGGATCACTTGAACAACGTGGAACGAACCTATATCCTAAGCCCCGAACCCGGTATCTACACCGTCACGGTGACCGGCTTCAACATCCCGGAGGGACCGCAGCCGTACGCGCTTGCGACCAGCGGCACGTTTGCCGACGACGCGGACAAGACCGTATCTGATCTGCGGCTGTCTCAGGAGAATCTGGTGATGCAGATCGGCCAGTCCAAGCAGCTTGACGCTGCCGCGATCTATACCGACGATTCGGAAGAGAACGTAACCAGCCTTGCTTCCTGGACCTCCAGTGATGAGAAAATCGTCATGGTTGACGACGGCTTCGTGACGGCTATCAGCGAAGGAACAGCAGTGGTGACGGCCGCGTACAAAGGAAAATCTGTCTCTGCAGCCGTGACCGTTACCAATGGGGATGACTATCTGGAATGGCCAGCCAAAACCAACGTCCCAGCCACCAAAACCTGGACGATTCGCTTTAACCAAAAGTTAGACCTGGCCAGCGTGACAAACAAAAACGTGTACGTCGTTGACACGTCAGGCAATACGATTGATCAAGCTGTTACGGTCGGATCAGACGGACAGTCAGTTTTGGTATACGCCCCGGCAGGAAATTATCTCAAGGGTCAGCAATACGATCTGATTATCACCGACGCAGTCAGATCGTCTTCGGGAAAACAGCTTAAACAGGCGATTCGGATGACATTTACGATTCGTCCGTAGTCCAATCAACGTTTACACGTGTGGAAGGGGATAAAAAATGAAACCGTTGAGGAAGTGGGTGGTTTCCATTTGTACGGCGGCCCTTTTGGGGAGTGCAGCAAGCCCGGCTCTGGCAGTTGTTGAATCAGGTATTTACATTGGAGGAGCAGTAGATCACTATTATACAGTCACATCGTTTATCATGAACTCTGAACAGGCTTTGCAAGAAATCGTTGAAGCCGGATTTGACCATACCGTATACGTACACGATGACCATCGAGGTGCAAGTATTCTGGAGCTGATTGAAGCAGGTTCGTTGTTTGATGCTCTCCATCAGCTCACCCCCAGTTACTTTGACAAGGACGGCTACACCGTTATGAAAGAAGATGGGAGTGAAGGCGGCGTCATTCATCCTAGTGATCTTGTCTCTGACTTTAGTGTGATTGATATTGAGTGAATCGAAGCTTCGCATGCACCCCCGCCCATTGTCGGTTTAAGCAGCGGTTTAAACAAATGAACAAACCGGTTTCCTCTGCCAAGCGGAAACCGGTTTGTGGTATGTTTGGGCAAGAATTCCGTATTTTTCACTCAGGATGCCTGCAGTGCTTCGCTGATTTGTGCCAGTGCTTCATCCGGAATGGAGACACCCGAGGCTTTCACATTGTCTTCCACTTGCTCGGGGACACTTGCCCCAATAATGGCGCTGGAGACGTTTGGTTGGCGAAGCGTCCAGGCCAGTGCCAATTGAGCCAGGGAGAGCCCCAGTTCTTCGGCGATGGGACGCAAACGTTCCACCTTGCGCAAGTTTTCTTCTTTCAGCCACGACTTCACCGTCTTCGCGCCGTGTTTGTCGGACGCCCTGCTGCCTGCGGGCTCGTCGCTGACAGTCTTGTACTTGCCGGCAAGCACGCCCTGCGCCAGCGGGGAGTACACGACCTGTCCGATACCGTTTCGCTCACACAGCGGAATGACTTCCTGTTCAATCTCCCTTGCAAACATGTTGTACAGGGGTTGGTTGGCCACGATCCGATGCAGCAGGTATTTGTCAACAATGGCCAACGCCTCTGCGATCTGGGCCGCTGTCCAGTTGCTGATACCGATGTACAATACTTTGCCCTGCCGAACCAGATCGTCCATCGCACGAAGCGTCTCTTCCATGGGTGTGTCGTGATCAAAAGCGTGGCAGTAATACAGGTCGATGTAATCGACACCCAAACGCTTCAAGCTTGCTTCACATTGTTCCATGATGTGCTTGCGGGACAATCCCCGGTCGTTGGGGCGTTCGCCCATGGGTCCCCATACTTTTGTCGCCAGCACGTACGACTCGCGTGGGTACTTCCTGAGCGCCTCTCCCACCACCTTCTCCGCTTCGCCATTCATGTAAATATTGGCCGTGTCGAAGAAGTTGATGCCCAGCTCATACGCCTTGTCAATCGTGGCCATCGCCTGTTCCTTGCCAACGTACCCCCCGTACGTCAGCCAGCTTCCCAAACTGATTTCGCTCACTTTAACTCCGGAGTTTCCAAGACGACGGTACTTCATCTTTGATCCCTCCCGTGAACGTTTTCTATATGTGGGCAGCCGTCGCCACTCTATTTTATCACATTCGCTTTGATCCTGTTTTATTCCCGAATATCACAGACTAGGCATGTAATACGGTTTTGAGGATGGCCAGATTGGTCTGCTCGTTTCGCCGGAGCTGACCAGCATGGCACCAGACTTCAGCAGGCGTCACCGGCAGTTCCCCGCAGATGTCGATGCCAAGGACGTTTTTCCGCTGGACGAGCATTTGCAGTGCCGCGATCAGTTCCCGCAGCTGCATGTTTCCGTGATCCCAGTTGGTTACGGCAAACGCAGGGTGCAGCACGTCTTTATCAATACTGATGTAAACATCTTTGGTCGGAATGGAGGAGAGCACGGTCTGCCGCTCACTTGTTGCGGGCAAAAGGATGATTTTCTTCTGCAGATGAGGAGGGAAAACATGCGGTTCGGCGGAAACCCCGACGATCACCACTTGCTGCAGATGAGGCAAACTGGCTGCCGCTTCCGCTACCCACGATCCACACGACAACAGCCCGGACATGTCGTTTGCAGGTTTCGCATCCGTATGATTGTCGAACAAGACGAGGGTAAACGGCCGGGTGATTTCGCCGAGCAGGAGATAGGTAACATAGTGATAATTGCCGTTTCCGATAAACGTAATGCCGCGCCCGGTTCGGGTGGACAGCCTGCGGCTGATTTCTGTCAGTGCCTTGTGGGCACAAAACATGTTGGCCTCCGTGATATCCGCAAGCTCTACCCACTCGTCGGCACAGTCTGACAGCTCCGGCTGACGAGGATACACGTCGTCAAAGTTCAACAACGTCACGTCATGATGGAGGAGTCCCATGATCATCAACTTCCTTTCCTTGCGAAACGAGATAGACGTTCAGGTGTTCCTTTCATGAGGTGTCGAATATGAACTTTGGTCGATACCTACATCATACCAAAGTGGAGGCGAGGCGTTAAGCCGGAGGAGGAAAACCGGATATTCTCCCGGTATCTTTTCCACAGAGTTTTCCACAGGATTTGTGGATAACGTTTTTTTACCCAGACGGAAGGGGAGCGGCGATAGGTGTCGAAACCCTAAATCAGGAGGTGCGCACATGTCTATCCTCATTTCCAACTACAACAATTGGGAGCGCCACAAGCACTACAAACGGATTCACGACCATAACATTGCCGCCAAAAAATATTACTGCTCGATGTGCTCAACAGATTACTGGCTGCCTGAAAAACCTGACAAATGTCCAAATGATGATTGCAAGGGAAGAAACCTGATTGATACTGGCATAAAAAAATATGTCGAACACTACTCATCTGGTACGGTAACAAAAATCTTGTAGGCCCTCCACCTCGTCTTATCCAAAAAGGAGGGGCTTCACATGGGGATTTTTGTTGGCTTCATAGGCAATGCTTCGGAGGTCAGCGCCGCAGAAGCGCAAAGGGAATACGCGAACATCTTGGCAAACGGTGAGTTTGTCGATATGGCCTATAAGTTGATCCGGGACATGTTCCTCTTCACCAACATGCGTTTGATCCTGGTTGACAAGCAGGGGCTGACGAGGAAAAAGGTTGAGTACCACTAAGGAGGATTCCAAATGTCGCAGGAAATCAAGGATCTCGTCATGATTGGTATTCTCATTTGTTTAGTTGTAATTGCCTTAAAACCGGTTCCGTCATTCTTTCAATCGCCAGTGTGAGTTCCTAATGATTCAAATGGTGAAAGCATTGTCCAGCTATCCGAAAATAGCAGTAGTGGAGACGAATGCTAATTCTGGCATGCATGGTCAAATCCTGGTCTTTGAGTTTGATGAGCAAGGTAAAACCTTTAGATTGATTGGACAATACAACTATGCGGATTATTTTCGCAATCCACAAAAATACGCTAACTAGAAACTGTGGATTTCTATTGATAATGGCCGTTATTTGCAGTTGTTGGTTTCAATTCATGAAACAAAAGTATTCGTCAAATTGATTGTCAAACGATGTATTCTCGAAAGAGCGTTGCGCGTGAAATCTTTACCAACATGTAAAATGCCAGACAACGTTCGAAAGTAGCGAGAGCAAAAGAAAATGGACCGTCGGATTTGGAGAATTCCAGCTGCAGCAAACCATTACTCTTCGATAAATTGTACCAACTCCTTGTTAAACTTATCACGCTCTTCCCAAAACAATCCGTGACCGCTGTATAAAAACGGGACCAGCTTGGCGTTTTCAATTCCTTTTTCCTGTGCTTCAGCCAATTCGAATAGACAAACCCTGTCATGAATACCGTGAAGAATTAACGTTGGAACGCGTATGTCGCCAAGATCAGAAAACAAGCTTTCATCTCTAAGCGAGACAGCAGCCTTCGCGGTGGACCAACCTGCTGCCTGCAGTCCCAATTGGAAGAACCAATCGGAGAAAGGCTCCGTTACATACTGGAAGAAAAACATGTCTCCAAATCCCTTAAGCATTTGAGGACGGTCATTATACGTCTCCTGAATGAGTTTGCTTACCTCTTCCTTCGGTAATCCATATGGAAAATCGGGACGTCTGGTGAAACTGGGGGCTGCAGCAGCGAACAAACCAAGTTTGGATACTCCATATCCATTGTGGCGAGACATGTATCGAATGGCAACCGCCCCACCCAAGGAGTGGCCCCCAAGCGTGAAGTTTTGTAGCCGAAGTGCTTCAACCACACCGCGAACGTCATCTGCCAATCGATCGTAGTTGTACCCTCTCCAAGGCTTATCGGAATTACCGAATCCTCTCATATCCATTCCGATGCATCGATAACCCAGTTTGGGCAGTTGATCAAACTGATATTCAAACAGCTTATGACTTGCCGGCCAACCATGTATAAACAAGATTGGCTTCCCGCCCCCTGGGTCAACATCTTCTATATATATTTTTACGTCCCGTTCTACCCTAACATAATAACCCATTTGAAATCCTCCGATTAAGAATGTCTCTTCAAACACAAGGTACTCACATGGGCTAGGCTGGGTGAATTCCCGATCTCATGAAAGGGTCTCCGTTATGGACGTCACTCCGCCGCCTGTGCCATAATGGGAACGAAACTTCGTGGGCCGCCCCCGCCAGGAAAGGAAATGAGCATGATGAACAACATACGCAGGATTCGCGACGAACTGTTACAGCACCCCGTTTACCGGGCGGTCAACACGCCCGAGCGTGTCCGAATCTTTATGCAGTACCATGTGTTTGCCGTGTGGGATTTTATGAGCCTTTTGAAACGGCTGCAGCGCGACCTGACCTGCACCGACGTGCCCTGGGTTCCTGCCCGACACGCCCACTACGCCCGCTTCATCAACGAAATTGTGCTGGGCGAGGAGACCGATGAGGACGGTCAAGGCGGCTATGCCAGCCACTTCGAACTTTACGTGGAAGCGATGAAAGAGTGCGGAGCGGATACGGTTCCGATCGAGCGGTTCCTGGCTGAACTGCAAGCCGGACGCGACCCCCTTGCAGCGCTGCGAGCTGCGGAAGTACCGGAATCGGTCTTTCGCTTCGTCCACCATACGCTGGAACTGGCACAACATGGCGGGACCTACTACCTGAAGCGACATATCGAACTGGATGGCGACGAACACGGCCCACTGGCAGAAAGGCTGCTCACGGCCTTGTGTGAAAACTCCCCCGAGAAACAGGCTGAGGCAGAGCGCACCGCCGAACAGTCGCTCCGCGCACGCATCGAACTGTGGAACGGGGTGCTGGCAGCATTGTAGCGCACGCACCTTTCGAGATTGGACAATCGCATAACCCGTGTTATACTGGTACGGTCCAACATCTATTCGAGCTCCCGCGTGGGGGCTTTTTTCCAAGGAGGATCACATGTTACAATCAGCCAACCTGGCTTTAAGGTTCTTCCTAGAACTATGCGCCCTTGCTGCACTGGGTTATTGGGGATTTCAAACTGGTAAGGGACTTCTTCTGAAAATGGTCTTGGGAATAGGTGCACCACTCCTCATTGCGATTGTCTGGGCGATACTTGGATCACCCAGTGCTCCGCTGAAGTTGTCTGCACCTTTACACCTGCTTTTGGAATTGGTTGTCTTTGGCATACCGGCAATCGCACTTTACGCTTCCGGGAAACAAGATTTGGCCTGGATCTATGGGGTGGTAGTCGTAATAAATCGTGTCCTCATGTACATATGGGGTCAATGAACGCACCATGCCTAGAGGAAGAACGTTTAAACCCCCGCTGCAGCGGGGGTTGCTAAAGGGAGGTCATGGTACACCATGCTAGTCTCTCCGTACCTCGATGATTCTATCCATGTCGATCCACTGTGAATCCTTATCGTTCACTAGCTTCAAAACCCTGTAGGGGTTGTCAACCGCTTTCACCCATCCCCACATCTCACAGATGCGACCCTGCCCGTTCTTCACCGGCTCCCACCACCGGAGCGTCACGGTATAATCATACTGCATGCTGTCCTGAATTCGGTACTGAATCTCCATGAGTTCGTCCTCTTCCAGGATCGGCTGCGGGATCAACTCCTGATCTCGCTTCAGTTCCAAATACAGCTCCCGATGTTCGGGCAATACAAACCGACTCGCTGCAAACAGGTTGTCTTTCTTGCTGATTTTCATGCTGTCCTCCTTAGCGAACGTTTGTTTGTATTATATGCGAACAAAAGGGTAATATGCAAACCCTCAAAGGCAGCCATAAAAAAGGAGATGTGAGCGGAGTCCTGCTGTAAATCGACCAGGGACTTCCGTACACATCCCAGCCACCTGAAGCCAGAGTGTCAGATTACACCCGAAATTTCGCAATGATCTTCTGAAGTTCTTCAGACATCTTGGACAGCGCCAAGGCTGACGAAGAGATTTCTTCCATAGAGGCCAATTGTTCTTCAGTAGACGCAGAAACATTCTGAGTACCTGCAGCTGTTTCTTTTGCTACTTCCCGTATGAATGTTATCGATTGCACGATTTCGTCCATAGACGCTGCCATTTGTTGCGCACCGGCTGATACCTCTTGAATCTGAACAGCAACACCGTCCACGGAACGTTTAATATGCTCGAAAGACGTTCCCGCACGGGTTACTACTGCCATACCTTCGCTCACTTCGTGTTTCACCTGATCCATGGAAGCGACAGCTTTTTCCATCTGCCCTTGGATCATTGAAATGATATCGTAGATTTGATTTGCAGACCCAGCCGACTGCTCCGCAAGTTTTCTTACTTCCTCTGCTACGACAGCAAATCCCCTGCCATGTTCACCTGCTCTTGCCGCTTCAATAGCTGCGTTCAATGCCAATAAATTCGTTTGAGAAGCAATGTCAGTGATCACTTGAACAATTTGACCGATTTCCTGTGAACGATCGCCTAATTCTTTGATTACATCTGCCAGGTCATTAACCTTGGTGTGAATCGAACCCATTTGTTCGTTAGCGGTTTGGATCGATTGATTGCCTTCCTCTGCCACTTGAGATGCTTGTATGGCGGAGGTGGATACCTTTTGGGCGTTGGCCGCGATTTCTTGAATTCCTTGCGCCATCTCATTAACAGTCTGGGCACTTTGGCTTACGCTGGAGGCTTGTTGCTCGGAGCCTGATGCTATTTCCTGTATGGTGGAAGCAATTTGCTCCGTGGCTTTACTTGTTTGTTCAGCACTTGCTGTTAGCTCCTCAGCAGATGCCGCAACCTGTTCGGCATTGATTCCAACTTGCTGAACAAGGCTGCGCAGATTGGTTTTCATGACATTAAAGGAATAAGCCAGCTCCCCAATCTCATCTCTGTTCTTTACATGAATATCTTCAACAGTCAGATCTCCTGAAGCAATTTTTTCCGCAGAGGATGAGATCAAAACCACTGGTTTCGAAATCAATCGTGAAACAAAATATCCAATGCAAATCGCAAAAATAACTGCAATTACACTGACGAGTAAAACGGTTGTCACTACTCCGTTTACCAATGCGGAGTTTTCCTGTGAGGCTTGAGTCATTAGTTTTTGCTGCCGCTCGCTTATTTGGTCAGCTATCGTTCGAATCTCCCTGGAGATCGGAAACAAAGTGGTATTGGCAGTGGATAGTCCTTGCTCTTTATGTGCCGAGAGAAATTGATTTTTGGATTCATTAAATTGCTGGTTTAATTGTTCGATCTTGCTCAATGAATCTTTGATTTCTTGAGATTCGGCCAATCCCATCGTTGTGGATGCCAATATGGACAGTTGTTTGCTGGCGTCCTCCATTTTTTTCACGGCTTCAGAACTTTGTGTAAGTATGTAGTCCCTCAAACTGTTATTCAATTGAGTAGCCTGGACCTGAATATCCTTCGCGTTAACGAGTATATTGGCCCTTCGGTTCACTAAATCAGAATACGAGCGATCTAGTTTCTGGAGAGAGTAATAAGAGATTCCACTCACCATGACCAGTAGTAGAGCAACTGATAAAAATCCAACAATTAATTTTTTGCCAATCGTCCATTTCATGAATTGTACCCCTCCGGTTAATAGCGGACGCACGTCTTAGGCTTATCGTTGTCATCTTTATGAAATAGTAAAAAAGCACTAGCGTTAAAGATCGTACCAAGTTAATACGTGAGTCGTCAATATTACCTTGTCTTCCCCAATCTTATTTGTTCGTTATCCCGTTTTTCGGATATGATGAGTGTAGTGAATCCAATTGGAAAGGTTTGAGCAGTTATGAATTTTGTTTCTGTACTGCTTGCTTTATTCTGCCTCGTTCCCTCCATGACCAGCCATCAAGCGCTTCCATCACCTGGTGATACCGGCACAACAACCAATGTATTTTATGCTGATAGAGCAAAGATTGGGGATGTTTATGCAGGAATGACACTGACTTCCCTAGACTATAATCTTGAGACGAATGATGTAACAGCTCAGTTTACAGGGGAAGCTACCATAACAGGGACATACGAGCTTATACCCGAAGATCATGAATTTTTTTCCGGAGTATCCTTTGAAGTTGACTCCATCTCGATACCTCAGCTCCCCGTTCTAGCAACCGATGAACGTGATAAGAAATGGTTTATATTTGTTCATGAAGATGACGAGAGTCTGCCCGCATTGTTTGGCAATCCCAAACCCGGTGCAAAAGGAAAAGCAACGATTGTCATCAGCGATTATCGCATCAACCATCTGCACAAAGAAATTGCTGACACCGCCAGGCTTGTAAAGATTATCAAACTGGAATAGAGCATTGTGTTGAATGAACTTTGGTTTTATAGTGCCATATCAATCTTGCTGCCAGTTTTCCTTGCCTATTCCGTTCTTCGTAGTCGAAACCAGGGTAAAACACTGACTGATATATTCGTCGACCACGCAATGCTATTCGTGATATGGATCATTGCACTCCGTGAAGTATTCAAAGAAACGAGTAGCATATCCGGTATTACCCCATTTGACAAATACTTGTTTTTGGGGATCGTAGTTTTTCTAGTGATTCCATTAACGGTTTACGCTTTTTTGGTCGCAAAAGAGGAAACACCCAGGTTTTTCGATGTGACAGCTTATAAGTACCCGTTTCTTTACCATTTTCGCCATGTACTCGTGCTCGTTCCTTGGATCCTCTTGTGCGGGGCCTTATACACCTATTACCAAATATACTTGATATTATTTTAATTGCCCCTCACTCATCCCCAGTTCCGGCCGGATGAGGCACGGCGAGTTCGATCTTTGAAGTAATGGCGGAACCCAACCGGCTTGAGTCGTATTGACAGTTCTGGTCCGACAAGCTGGAGGCTCGTGAAAAACATCTACGAGGACAAACAGACAACAGAATCAGCGGAAGCCTGAGAAGAAAGGATGATTTTAATGAACTCTGAGTCTCATGTGAATGTACGCATCCCCCGTCGCTTTAGCGCATCGCCGGAGCAAGTTTTCGACGCCTGGCTGGATCCTGTTGCGATCGGCAAATGGATGTTCGGCCCCGCTCTCCGTGAGGAAGAAGTGGTGCGTATTTCCCTTGACCCGCGCGTGGGAGGCTCGTTCTCTTTCGTCGTGCGTCGACAAGGCCAAGAAATTGACCACGTAGGGGAGTATCTTGAGATCGACCGGCCGCGCCGTCTCGTGTTCACCTGGGGGGTAGCGGATGAAGAGGGAAGCAGCCGCGTGATCATCGACATCCTACCGCTTGATAACGGTTGTGAGCTCACCTTGACCCATGAATTGCATCCGGACTGGGCGGACTACGCGGACCGCACCAAGGCTGCTTGGACCAAGATGCTCGACGTACTTGCCGCGACACTCAACTAGAGCTATGGATATACTCAATTTCCCAAACAGCAAGATAAGGGGCCTATTGTCCTGCTCGCGCTGTTGCCTGCCCAGCAAAGATGTACAAATGCCCGCTGCGAAACGATCCGCGGGGGCGAGGGCAAACCGGCTCAGCAACTCAGCGCAGCGCCGAGTTGCCCTCGCTTCTCCCCGCGTCCACGTTTCTTAAGCTCGGTTGGCCAGGCAAAGGCGCTCGTTACGGACAATTGGCACCCTTCCCTGGAAAACGGGTTTGTCTTCAGTCTGACCCTTCTCAATCGAGAAGGGATTTATGCGTTCGTATCAAACATCGCTGGAATATTGATTTCTTTGACACACACAACCTTGGAAAGGTGCGCTACACATCTGACTCTTCTTTCTTGGAAACAAAGACTTGCTGAAGAATCAGAAAGCTTATTTACTCCACCTCTCGAAGAATTTTCTCTATAGAAGCCACACGCTTCTTCAACTCATGCAATTCCTCGGCCAATTTCTTCTGGTTCTCGACGGTTTGCTTCTGTAATTCAATCGCTTCCTCGGCAAGCTGTTGATAGACCTTTTCTTTTCCTGACTGCATTTTTGTTTGCCATGTTTTAATGAGAGTCACAATGATCACCACTGCTAGAGACAAGATGAGAATGACAAATCCCATTTTAAAAAGAGCCATCCACGTTTGTGTATTCATTTTCAATCCTCCTCATTATCGATATCTGATTTCGCGGTATTTGATTTCTTTTTTATTGTAAGCGTGTCAGCAGCCTTGGCGATTACAACGTGGGATAGATGAAGATCAAAGGGAATGATCTCATAATATTTCATCGCCTTCCCATCGTCTGAAAGTTCCAATTCACTAGATACCAATCCAGCTTCTTCCAAACGCTGCAAATGCATATAAAGCAACGGGCGACTCATCTTGACTTCACGGGCCAGTTGACTGACATATTTCCGTTCTCCAGTTAATATGGAAATGATTTTTAGACGATGCGGGTTAGACAGAGCTTCAAATATCCTTAGCAGATCATCTCCGGACCATTTAGAGTCATCATGTATCATGTCTTCGTCTACCTCTTTTATTCAACCTCTTGAAGAATTACAGCCTTAATATTACCGTTTGACATGTTTAAAAACATTAACAGCAAAGACAACCACTCCACTGATGACCAGTATTCCACCAATACCACTGATTGGTCCTCCAATTTCAAACTGCCCCATGCCAAAAAGGACCATTGCAAAGGTTAATAGGGGAATCCCAATCATATGAAGCCAAAAATGTACTAAAGCCATTTTGCTTGTCCCAGCCGCCGGGTTTAGTTTGTAAATCAGCCCCGCAAGGGCTAGCGAAACCCAACCCAACAGATTGATGTGGGCATGTGCTGATGTAAATGAAAAATGGTTTGTGATTCCCATATACATTCCCATGGACACACCAATAATAAAATAAACAACTGAAGCTTTAATAAATGGAACCCCAATATTTCCTCCCTTTATTTTTTCATTATACATGTAATGTTTTTCTTTCATGTGTTAATATGTAATAAATTTATTACATATGTTATGTCATGTCAACAGATCATCGAAAGAATATTAGCCAATCCCTAACTCCCTAATTTTGTCATGTATCAAGTGATAAAATTATGGTCAACCAATGCTTTTTTTGAAAAATAAGGTAAATACCCATAGAGTGTTGTTAATGTTCGTCATATGTTATTACGTAGTTAACTTCAAAAATCGAAAGGGGTGATAAAAATGGGGGGTATTTTCGACAAATTTGATGAATTTGCTTTAATTCTCGTACTTTTCATACTGTTGGTGATTGTTGGTGTGGCTGAAAACTAATGTAGCTATGAGGCGATTTGGATATGCATGAGATGAAAATGAAAAAATACGTAATGTAGAGATCATTATAAGTAAATATTGTAATTTTCAAAAAATGGTAAATAGGCACCATCACAGATTAAACGCCCGAATTAGTAAATTCGGACGTTTTTTCTTTTAAGATAGTTTCATACATTCGCGCCTGTTTCTTAAAATAATGGGCCGTTATCTGAAGTTGAACGCTTGAATAAACTTGCAATTAAGAATTAGGCTCTTCCAAAATGATCCATCTAGGCAAATAACCAGTCCTTGATCTAGATAAACGCATAGCATACAGCGAAAATAGATAAAACTGGAGGAGAAAATATGTCGGATGGATTTATAACAAGATCGCTTGATGAGATTCGATTTTGGTCGAGAATCATGAAAGAGCACTCCCTATTTCTCAAATTAGGTTTTAACTGTGACGATACCCAATTAATCCGGGAAGCAGATCGCTATTATTCCCTTTTTGAAGGAATTGAAAACCAAGCCAATTCTTTACCAACTGATATTGATCCGCAATTAATTGCTCGGTTTAACACCGATGTCCACGCGGCCGTCTCCCACATATGGGCTTTTAAGAGAAAGGTATTGGGTTTGATTTTATCGTGCCAAATTGGTGGATTTAACTTCCCTCTTCTGGTTGACCACATCAGCAGGGAAGCTGCTTACTTTATGAATCGCCTGGAACAGCTCAACACCGGAACATTAGACCCATTGCCGGACGCGATCATAAACGAAAACGTCTTTTTCCTTCGCATTATGGCTGATCACGCGAAATTTATCGGCCATTTGCTTGACCCGTCCGAGCGCAAACTGGTTGAGCAGGCTCGGGAATTTAGCCATGATTTTGACCAACTCCTGTTCCAAGCAATCGACCTTGACTCGATGCGCCCTCAATCACAAACACGCCCGCTTCTTAATCAATTCGTTGATCAGAACAGAATATCCGTAAAACAACTACGGGACTTTAAAAAGACAGCGCGCGATCTGATTGAAGCTTGTCGGATAAAGAGCCTTATTCCGCCTCTACTCGCTGACCACGTATTTAGAGAAGCGTCGCGCTTCCTTGAAATTCTGGATGCATTCGAGGCAGCTTTAACAGGTGGCGCCCCCAGACCATCGATGACAGAACCTAGCTCATTTGACTCGATTTAATCAAATAGATTGGGGCTTGTTTTGTTAAATCCTTATTTTTCGTTAGTTAATTAAGGATTTCTTATGTGTTTCTAACGACAATGGCCGTTATCTGAAGTAGAAGGGCAAACCCCACTATCAGCAAAGCTAGATCAATGAATTGACATTTGTTGACCGATTTCATTCAAATACCTATTTGACAACTATTTGAGCTATCCTGCCTGTCGTTAGGAAGGATTCCCTATGTGTTCCTAATTGGCTGGCACTTCGATGAGGACATTGATTTTGCTCCCTTTTTCCCGAAAAGGTACGCCACGTTTAAGCTGGGACGGGAGCAGTTGATTTCGATTAGAGAGGTAACGACTCCTTGAGTTGATGTGGCTCTGTTTCGGGATGTCCATCCAGTGGCGCTGTCCTTGTAGCATTCGGCACCACAGTGAGAGTTCAAGTAAGACAATAGACGTTCTCCGCATGAAGAGCGTCCATTTTATATTTTTATTTATGATCAGTTGTGGTTATATTGGGTGTAAGGAGAGGAGGCGTTATCGCATATCGAATACTGAATATACTAATAAAGACCGCCGGTGCTGCAACACCGACGGCCTGTACAATAGACGTTCCCCCACAAGGGGGCGGCTCAACAGGTTTCAGCGAATAGACCGCCTCGTTCCCAAAAACTCAAGGGCGGTCTACTTTTTTTGTGGAACGACAGCACGGCTACGATTAGCAGACCGAAAGTAAGCGTTAACGAAAGTGCTTCGTACCCTGTCACGATCTCACCCCCTTTCTGCAGGGGATGAGCCAACCACCCGGCAGCCCTAACCAAAACGCGTCCCAACTGCTCGGCTACATTCTCCAAATCCCCCTTGCTATTTACACTGTCGGTCTGCTACGTTTCTCCGCTACTTGTCCGAAGAGAAGAACTACAAGACCAATTATCTATGCGGAATTACTCTTGTGTCTAAAGTGCAGAATGAATCCGGTTTTTGTGTATAGCATCATATGTCCGGGGTTAAACCATACTTAAAATGGAAACCAATCGAGAACTTAGGAGGTATATTTATGAAAGCGCTTATATTCCGTGGGCCGGGAAAGATCGAGTGGGTAGAGAAGGAGAAGCCGACAATTCAGAAACCGACGGATGCTATCGTAAGAATTACCAAAACGACGATTTGCGGAACGGATTTGCATATCCTGGGCGGTGATGTACCAGCGGTAACCGATGGCCGAACCCTGGGACACGAAGGTGTGGGAGTTGTTGAAGAAGTCGGATCGGTTGTCAACAATTTCAAGCCCGGAGACAGAGTGCTGATATCTTGCGTCACTTCCTGTGGAAGGTGCGATTATTGTAAAAAAGCGATGTACGCACACTGTGAAAACGGTGGTTGGATTTTGGGGCACCTGATCGACGGTACCCAGGCGGAATACGTTCGTATCCCTTATGCCGATACGAGTATGTATCACATTCCTCCGGGAAGTGATGAGGAAGCACTTGTCATGTTGAGCGACATTTTGCCGACGGGTTTGGAAATCGGGGTGATTAATGGCGGCGTTCAGCCGGGGGATGTGGTCGCGATCGTCGGGGCCGGGCCGGTCGGGATATCGGCACTCTTGGCAGCACAACTTTATTCGCCGGCGGAGATCATCATGATCGACCTTGACGATAATCGCTTGGAACAGTCCAAAAAGTTCGGGGCTACCAAGACAGTTAACAGCTCCGAGGGAAATGCGGTTGAGCAAGTGATGGAATTAACAGATGGGAAGGGTGTCGATGTAGCGATTGAGGCCGTCGGGTTCCCAGTGACCTTTGACATCTGTCAGCAAATCCTGAAGCCCGGCGGACGACTGGCCAACGTCGGTGTGCACGGTAAGCCTGTCAATCTACGCCTGGAAAAATTGTGGCTGCGCAATGTCAAGATCACGACCGGGCTGGTAAGCACGAGCACGACACCGATGCTGTTAAAGTCAGTGCAGTCTGAGAAGATCAAACCAAAACAGTTGATCACCCACCGCTTTCCATTGGACCAGATCATGCAGGCGTACGAAGTGTTTCAAAATGCTGCCAAAGAAAAAGCGATGAAAGTGATTTTATACAACGATTGACCCTCTTGGGCAAAGGAACGGCTCAAACCGTTCCTTTGCCTGTTTTCGCCCTTAGCCCATGACGGGATCAATTCCCATCGCACCGAACCATTGAGACCTTGACCCAAGAGACGGGGATGAGATCGAGAAGATCGTTGAAATGTACAGCCGGTCAACTTTCTGCCCGTGATATGGATAAACTACCTCGACGCCGCGCTCTTTGTGGTAACTGTAGATTTTTACATTGTTTAAAGTTTCCATGATAATTCCAATCCCAATTGCAAAATATAATCTCGGGTCAAATCGCAAATATTAGGAGGCCCCATATGGATCTTACAACTCTTATCAATACCGGGAGGACGGTTATGGGAATTTTAAGTGAAAACCCACAAAACGAGCCAATGCATTACGGTGAAGTCTTTGGTGTTTGGAGTTACCTTACGGTAACCAAAGGATTGCTGGCAGGTTATCAAACATTCATTAACCACACTGGCGACAAAGATTTGAGAACATTTCTTGAAGACTTAACGCAAAATATGAAGCAGGAAATCGAGCAAACTGAAAATTTACTTAAAAACAACGGAATTGGTTTACCGCCTTCTCCACCAGAACGTCCAACGGCAACTTTAGAAAGCATCCCTGTTGGTGCAAGGTTCAATGATCCAGAAATTGCAGCTCGCGTAACTTTAGATATTGCTGCTGGATTAGTATCATGCAGTCAAATTATGGGACAGTCAATTCGTGAAGATATTGGGATGATGTTTGGTCAATTTCATATTACAAAAGCCCAATATGGTGTTAGACTGTTAAGAATTAACAAAGAGAAAGGTTGGTTAGTTCCGCCACCACTACATTTACAAACACCTGAACCTGCTCATGTATAAAGATTTTCAAGACGGCTACCCTAGACTTTGGGTGGCCCTTTGTCTTTTTACATGACGCAACCGCCTCCAGGCACCCAAAAAGCCGGAGAGTATCCCGAAGTACCTCAGCAAAGAAGAAATCAAACGGCTTTTGTCCGTCATTGATCAAAACAAAGACAGAGGATGTCAACTTTGAGGAAGCGTCGATCACCGTGTGGCACGGAAAAGGAGACAAATACCGGATCATTCCGCTGCATCACGAACTGGCGCCGATTCTTCGGGATTACCTGGAGAATGTGCGGCCAAAGGTACTTCTTTGTCACCAAGAGAATGGAAACTATAATGCGATTTCTCCAGCTTCATCATAGCTTACCGTGAATTCACCGATTTTGCCAGTTTCGTCCGCGGTAGTGGAGATAATAAATGTATGGTCACCTGCTACAGAATTTGCATTTGCAGAAACTGTAAATTCAGCTTCTTCATTTGCATTTGTAGTTTCTGGACTAGCAGTTACATCAAACAAATCGTTACCATCAGCATCTTGTGGGGAAATCACATAAACATCTGCGCCACTTAATGGCACCGTATTGATCTTTAACGGTTACAGTTACATCTACAAGCAGATTTTGAATGCAATTTTCAACAAGCAACAACACTGTTCGACAAGGGAGCCCCATATGCCTGAGAAGGGGTTAGTTTCCCTCTGTACAACCTGGGCTGTCAAATCCTTTAGCGAAGTGAGGGCGGTTTTGCCGAAATGAAAACCCGCCTCCGCATAAGAGACGGGTTTCATCACTGCCATGGTATTTCCTCAATGCACTCCGGCACGTCGTTCTTCAGGTTCTCGACCAGTGCCGGTACCGGATACGATCGCATCTCGGCGGTGTCGTATGGAACCAGCAGCGACCGCAACAGGTCGGGGTCAAATCGCTCGCTGTCAAGCAAGAGATCTTCGTCTTCCTTCCGAAGGATCACGGGCATGCGGTCGTGGATGTCCTTCACAACCTCATTCGGGGTCGTCGTGATGATGGTGAAGGTGGAGACTTTTCGGCCGTCGGGAGCCGTCCATGTGTCGTACAGGCCGGTAATCCTGATCAGCTCACCGCATTTTAGCACGATCCGAATGAGACGCTTTCCGCAAATGATCTCGGTATTGTCGGACAATCGTACATGTTTTTTCAGAGCTAGACTAGTAGCCGCAACCCGCTCAAAGAAGCTTGTCAATAACGCTTTTCAACCGTTTTACCCCCTCCGCTATCGTAGCTTCTTCCAAATGACCGTAGCCCATGATCAGTTTGTGCTGGTGTCTGTATTTCGTGATGGCGTGAGCTTCCACCGGGTAAATGCGTACTCCGGCCGCCAACGCCGCATCAACAACCGGCTGCGTGAAGATGACGTCCGCAAACTCGGCCACTAGATGCATCCCCGTGGAACTACCGGTAATCAGGACGCGGCCGGCAAAACTTGCGTGGAGCGAATCGATCAGACAGTTACGCCTCCGTCTGTACACTTTTTTCATTCTGGCAATGTGTCTTTCGAAGTGTCCCTCTTCGATGAATCGACTGAGGGCCAGCTGTTCCAACGCGGGGCTATGCAGATCGGTAAACCACTTTGCTGTCCGATACCGTTCTACCAGCGCATCCGGCAGCACCAGGTAGCCGAGCCGTAAGGCAGGAGAAAGGGTTTTGCTGAATGAGCCAACGTAAATCACCCGCTCCGGAAAAAGGCCCTGAAGGGAACTGACCGGTGGGCCTACATGACGGAATTCGCTGTCATAGTCATCCTCTACGATGTAACAGTCAGCCTCGCGAGCGAACTGGATGAGCTGGATGCGCCGTTGAATCGGAAGCGTGCCTCCAAGCGGAAACTGGTGTGACGGTGTGACGAATACAAAACGGGGATGGCTGTCCGAAAGAAGCAGTTCTGTCTGCATCCCCAGTTCGTCAACGGGTATCGGGCACAGGGTGGCGCCGGCGGCAGCAAAGATGGTCTGGATGTCGCGTGTTACCGGGTCCTCTATGAAGACCTCGTCCCCTTCTGAAACCAGCACCCTGGCGATTAACGTCAGCGCTTGGGTGGCTCCGGACGTGATCAGGACCTGATCCGGACGGCATTCCACTCCCCGCAAGCGAAACAAGTACCGGCATAACACCTCTCGTAATTCCTCTCTTCCTTCCGGCTCGCCGTAACTTAGCGCGGAGCTGTGAACTTCGCTGCAAACGCGCTGCATGACCTTGGCCCAGGTTTTTCGTGGAAACAAGTCCAAGGCGGGTATTCCGGAGCGAAAATCGATCAAGTCTACATCACGTTCAGGCTGACTTTCGGTTTGGCTGGAAACTGTCTGGGAGAACTTGTTCGCTCGCTCAAGGAAAGCTCCCGGTGCCACGTAATTTCCCGACCCTTGCCGCCCCTCTAGGAAGCCTTCTGCGGCCAGTTGCTCGTACACTTCCACGATCAGATTGCGCGAAACACCCAGTTCAGCGGCTAACAGCCGAGTAGAAGGAAGCTTTTCTCCCGCCCCAATATCTCCCCTGAGGATGAAGGTGCGAATCTGGTCGTAGATTTGCCTGGTCAGTGGAACTGATGATTCGCGATCTATCGAGATCCATAGCACTCTTACCACTCTCCCTGGATAAGGAAATGGTACTCTTGAAACGGTGGATAAGTGGCTCTGATCAAAACCAGTTTACCATGCTAAGTTCAAGACAGGACATGATGAAAGCAGGCAAGGAGGAGACAAGAATGTACGACAATGAACAGCTGGTTGCGGCCGATGTTCTCAAAACAATTGCACGAAACAAGGAGATCAAGCGTTACGTACAGGAATCTGCCGACCTATACCCGTTGTTATTGGCGGCGGCAAAACGGTTTGTGTCCGGTGAGACCAGAGAAGAAGCGCTTCAGATGGCGGATTTTCTTTACGGCAAAGGGTATGCTCTTTCCCTAGAGTATATCGGCGAAAATACGGCCACAGAAGAAGAGTGCTGGCTGGCCAAGGAGGAATTCGCGGCGTTGATCCGCGACACGGCAGCAAGCGGATTGGAGGCGGAGATCTGTTTCGACTTGTCTCATCTTGGACTATTGATCAATCCCGACTTTGCGTTTCAACAGGTAATGGAATTGGCTCACGAAGCGAATTCGCACAATCTGACGCTGATGATCAGCATGGAAGAGTCGGAAAAGACGACGGGAATTTTGAACATTTATGAGAAAACCGCCGAACTTTACGCGAACGTGGGAATCACGATTCAAGCCAATCTTCACCGGTCAATGGACGATTTGGAAAGACTGCTTTCCCTCCCCGGTAAGGTCCGCCTTGTCAAGGGGGCGTACAAGGAAGCTCCCTCAATCGCTCTTGAACGTTCGGAAGAACTAAACCAGCGCTATTTGGACATGCTGGACAGACTCGTCCAGTCCCGGCACCCGGTTTCCATCGCGACACACGATGAGAAATTGATCGCGGCAGTGGAAGAACGAGGGTATGTCTCCCTTCCTTTTGTCGAGGTTGAAATGTTGTACGGCGTGCGCCCAGACCTCAGTCGCAAGCTGCGGGAACAAGGGGTAAAAACAAGAGTTTACCTGACGTACGGAACCGAGTGGTACTTATACTTGTGCCACCGTCTCGCCGAACATCCACCCAACGTGTACCTGGCGATCGCCGACATGAGCAGCGCAGGTCGGCTCATTGTCCACCCTTACTAAAAAGCTCAGTGAATGGACGAGGCGTCGAACATTCTGCCGCTAGTACCCACCACACGGCCCGCTTTGTATGAAAACTGCAATCGCGATCCAGAAATCCATCAGGAAGAGGGTGTATAGAGATTTGGAGGTTGGACGCTGGTGTAGAGTACCAATGTTTTACACTCACCCTGATTAAAACACCCACTTGGCGTCGGCAAACGGAACGCCGGGCAGGTCCCGAACCACTGAAGATGGCCTCCCACCCATCCGGGCAGGAGGCCACAGTAATCCCTCATTCGCTGTCGCGCCTGCGCGCAATACAGCGTTTGCGGCGGCGCGCGGAATTATGCCTGTTTATCTTCAACTTTCCACCCTAACCGCACCAAGTCTAAAGGTACATACACCTCGTCGCCATTTATTTGCCGATGAAGAATTGGCCGTTTGAATAATTCCTCCAATGATTTTTCATCCCTTCCCCTTCTCCTGCTGCTGGCTTCAATTAGCCCTGTAAAAACTTCTGGTGCTGCACGACATTCGACCTCACTTTAAATTTTGTAACGGAACATATTTTGGCCGGACAGCACCGGATTTATCCATTGGACTTCAAGAAAAAGCCCTCGATGCAATAAGGAGAATGAGAAGGTGCTTCTTCAAGTTAGAATGGGCGGCCATCCCCATTTCCGCATTCCTTGTTCACATTTCCCAGTGTTTCGCTGTACCAAACGCTTTTCCTTCGCTTCCATCGTCAGGCCACAAACAGCGGTATGAAAAAATGCTGGCAAGCGCTGTCTTTAATACGGGATTATTCGATTGTTTTCCAATACTGGATGAGGTATAGTGTGGGAAAAAGGAGTTTCCGGATGAAGTTCTATCTTGTGGATGTATTCGCGGAACGAAAATATCAAGGTAACCAACTTGCCGTGCTCATTCCCGATCAGGAGATTTCTACGACAGAGATGCAACAAATTGCCAGGGAGATCAACTTCTCCGAAACCGCCTTCATCATGTCGGACAAACAGCCCAATGGCGGGTACGATGTTCGTATCTTTACTCCCGATGTAGAGGTTCCCTTTGCCGGACACCCTACCCTTGGGACCGCTTTTGTCATCGAGAAATTTATTGAACAAGGGATGAGCGAGCAAATCCTCTTGAATCTCAAAGTAGGGCAGATCCCGGTCAAATTCCAAGAGGATGAATTGACCATGGAACAAAAACAGCCCTCCTTCGGGGAGATCATTGGTGACGTCGGCCAGGTTGCGCAGGTTCTTCAAATTGATGAGTTCGACATTGACACACGTTACCCCATTCAAGTGGTCTCTACAGGGTTGCCTTCGTTCATTGTACCTCTCAAAACCGTTGACTCTGTCAGACGTTGTTCCTTACATCACGACAGATTCCAACATTTCATTGATAATACTGTAAAAGCCAATTTACTCGTGTTTGCTCCCCAGTCCGATGGTGAGGATCATGAACTTAGGGTGCGAGTATATACTGATGATACCGGATCCTTTGAAGATCCCGCCACTGGGAGCGCCAATGGAAACTTGGCAGGATACTTGTTACAACATAACTTCTTTCAAAAAAACAAATTGCATTATCGAGTTCGGCAAGGATATGAAATAGGACGACAATCGTTGCTTAAAATCAAAGCTGAAAAGATAAACGAAACATTTCGTATTCAAGTGGGGGGGAAGGTATTTTTAATCGCGACTGGGGAATGGCTATAATTTTTCATCCATAAAAAAGCAGGCTTCATCCCCCCGAATGAATCGATCTTTCTCTTCTCCACTGCCGTCAAATGGTTCGCATCTTCATTGGATGTACGCCCTTTGACGGCAGTCCTTTCGAAAAAGAACCTCTGATGAAGGGAAGAAACCTTTTCCGGATCATCTGTTGCATGACCCACATAGGGCAGTCGTGATATGAATCCCCTGTGTTTACCCCTGGTTTACGACCTCTTGTTGCCTTGTGTCAGGTTGATATTCAGCGATATAGATTGCAAGCAATATCAGTCCACACCCTAACCACTGCGATCCCTTAATCAATTCCTGAAGGAACAGAAAAGCAAATACTGTGGCAAATACGGGCTCCATTAACTCAAATAATTGAACCCTACTTGCTCCGATATAATTCAGCGCTTTACCTGGAATTGGACGGCTGCCAGTCACATGGCGAGACGGTTGAGGAACTGCTTCGTAACCTGGAAGAAGCAAAGCGCGGTTGGTTAGAGGTTAAGCTGGAACATGGCGATCCGATCCCGGAACCGCAAGAGGAGTACAGCGGCAAGATCAATCTGCGTATGCCGAAGTCACTACATCGGCAGCTTGCTGTCGAGGCACAATTGGAAGGCGTAAGTTTGAACCAATATATGCTCTACAAGTTGAGCAAATAGTGCCAGAAAGTCCCCCGTCATCAGGCGGGGGTTTTAAAGGCTTGAAAGTTCTTTTCAAAAGACGAAAGGCTTTTGTTTTATTTGCTTGGAGGGATAGTTAAGCTAGCCGGAATTTCGGCTTTAAACTGTAAAGCAGGAGGTTTTTTAGAAGCACCTAGGTTCTCCATCAAAAATTTGACTGTGTAATCACGCTTTCGTTTAGCTTTAATGTTTGTTGGTTCACCCGTGTTTTCAGAAAACCTTCTCTTAAAGTCTTCTTTACCACTAAACCAAACACCCGCATATTCAGGCCAGTTGATGACAACTCTTCTCTTTAATCTCACTCGTTCTTTAATCCTCTTCCTTTTGGTAATAAACCCCTTCTCGGGCACAAGTGTTTCAATAATATCCTTACTAACTAAGAGCTTGTCTCTTACTTGCATTTCAGCTGATGTTTCGAAGCATGACTCATGTACAATGATTCCAGACCATTCTTGGACCTGCTCCAAATCATATGCTTTAATTTGAGCTTGTCCAACAAAGTTTGGCGGATCGACATAAAGATTACCTTTAACTAATCCACCACGTAATGGGAAACCGTGAAATATTGTTCTAGTCATAAAGCGATTAAGGATATAAATCATTTCTTCGAGGTATTCAGGGCTGTCGTCCGGAGTATATAGAAGAACTGAATCAGAAAAAAGAACAAATTCAATATTACTCTTTATTTGTGGATTTACGAGTCTATCTTCGACAGTAGTTGTCTCGTTATTTAAGGCAGCTACTAGTGCATGATTAAACAAACTTGAAAGTTGCTGTCCTACGAATTCTTCTCCCTTAACACTAACAATAGTTCTGAATCCTAATACATCCATAAAGGCTACATAGCGTTGCTTCAACATAGTAGTCGCACCCCTAAATGATTTGTGGCTCAATTTTAACTAGTTTTAAAAAAATGAAGATACGAATAATAAATAGGGTCTATTTTCCTATCTATTCAATCTATAGCATATTAAGTATGATTTGGAAAATACTTAGAGGTGAAAATATTCGTGATAGACCAAAGAGTCTTTAATGTATATATAGATGAAGCTGGCGATGAAGGTTTTACAAGGAAGAACGCCAAGCGCTTTTGTAGCCGTTTGATTTCAAGTTCCTTGTTGGCGATTGGCTTCCCGTTACCTGTAAATGCTTCATCACCGTGGGTTTGATATTCATACACCCATCGGCTAAGCATCGTAGGAAGAATGCCTAAAGCCTTCGCAACATGGGAGACCTTCTTTCCTTCATCCATGATCTGCATCACGGCAGCTATCTTGAAGGCTTTGTGATACTTTTTACGCACCATAGAAAAACAACCCCTTTACACAAAGTTATCCTTGGTCTTAACTCCGTGTAAAGAGGTTTGATGAAAGTCCACTATAACAGCTATACCAACAACATTGTAACTACTGTACGGCGAGGGAAAACTCACTACGGTCGCTCCATTTCCGTATGACCCAGCCCTATAAGGTATTTTTCTTATCGCAGTCGAATGAGTCCCATTACGAAAACCACCATATACATTTAATGCGCTATCGGAGGCAACGGCTGACCAACCCGCAGTTCCTATCGTTCCGCTTGAAGTCCACAACCGAACCTGCGAAAGATTTGTTTCGTTTACTAGATAAACACAAAACCCCCATCCGCCACCACCACCATAATAATCCCCGTGTATTATGACAAACTTATCTCCTGTTATCTGATCTTTTACAACTACGATATCTCCCCCGCCGATATTGTTTGACCACCAAATACGTTGGTGTTTATCTCGTTCCCAACTCGTTTGGTCTACATTTGGTACAAACCTGTCAACACTGTAGTAGTAGTTGCTGCTATTCCCGTAGTTATAAAGAACATATAGATTGTTTTCATCATCTAAGCAGGGATGTTTTGACGAAAAGCAAACCCGCCTCGGCATGGCGCTAGGCGGGTTTTTTGCTATCAATCCAAATATTTCTCACATAATGAGACGAACTTTCCGTCCGACTTTAACCCTTCCAAAATGCTTCTCAACATTACACTTCTTTTGGGAAGTTGTTTCTTGAATTCTGCCACAAATGTGTCCTTGTCCCACTTTGATTTTCCAGCGTTATAAAACAGCTTTTCTAGACGTTCCAACTCGTCGGCAGTAAAGCCAGTGGCTAAGGCCAGAATCGCAAAACTTTTGTGCTCCTTGTTCACCATATCTAAGAGAATAGTAATTGCGTCGGTGGCTAGACCCAATTTTGCTTCAAGATCCTTAATTCTTTCCTCGATCATGGCCCTCTCCTTCTATTATAGTAATACCCAGTCTACAAATTTTGAAATGACCCAACCAACCTCTCTCGCTGTACTTAAAGGTACTCCCAGATCATATAACGCCCCGCTAACTTGTTCTTGAATGATTTTGATAGAGAGGTCTTTCCAAGAAGCTATGCTTCGTAGGGTATCAGCAATATCATCGGCATATTTCCTGATCGTATCTGCTACTTTTTTACTGCCGTATTCCTCAACAAAGTCGAGCAATTTTTTCATGGCTTGCGATTCCAGCATGTCTGCTAACGTCAATACTGCTTTCTTGATAGCTGCAGTTTTTATACCCCTGGTTTCTACCTCTGGTGAAACTGTGCTGACCTTCGCCGCAGAAGGGTTGACTTGTGACACCGGTTTTGTCTCTGCGGCAAAAACATTAGTAGGCGCTGCTGCTACCATAACAGCCATAGCCAAAATAGGTGCCAGTACTTTGTTGAACCAGTTCCTTTTGAAAAGCTTCATAGTTCTCCTCTCCTTATTTGGATAATACTTTCAAATATAGATAATAATAGGTTTGCAATGGATTGTTTGTCGTAATTTGTCTTTCACAAAAATTTTACATTTTATGGAGAGAGTACATGTAATCCCCCGCCGTAACAAGGGAACGAAGAAAAGAGGGTATCCTCTATCATTATTGTCGTTCTTCCACGAACTCAACCATAAGTTCGTGTCACCGCCGGGATATAATTGACCCAGGTTCGTTGATCTGACCCCCATTTTGTAGACGGATTGAATTTGACCCGTCAGGCACTTTGGAGGAAAAGGTTTCGGAATTCGCTTGGCGACATGCCGTTCAATCGCACTGTGAATCAGCAGTTGATGCGTCGAACGGTTTTGGACGGCCTCTTGTACCGTATCCAGCACAAACTGGACGTCAAGACTGTCACTTAAGCGGTATGAGATTTCACAAACAGCAGCATCTTTTTGCTTTATCCCAGCTTTAAGCCATTTATAATAGCTGCTCCTGGCAATTCCTGCGGCAGCGCACAGCAAAGATACGAGGAATGGGCTGCTTAGTGCTCAAATAACGGCGTATTTTCCGTGTCTGGAGCATCCCTCTTTTCGGTTTTCAATAACTTTTTTAAAAATGCATTTTGAGCTCGAAGCCACTTGTTTTCCTGTTCCAAAGTGAGATTAGAAGGGATTTTTGACAATTCCATGTCACTCTGGATTCAGCTATAATTTTCAAGAGAAGAAAAGGAGGAAACCCCTTCCGTCATACAGTTTCCAATTCCCACCAGTATCAGTTTCAAATGATTCAATTGGTGAAAGCGTTGTTCGTCTGTCCGAAAATAGAATAGCAGTGGTAAAGACAAATACTAATTCAGGTATGCATGGTCAAATTCTAGTTTTTGAGTTTGATGAAAAAGGTAAGACCTTTAAGTTCATTGGACAATACAACTACAAGGATTATTACCGCAATCCACAAAAATACAATCTACCACTGCCTGACTAGAAACTTCCTCCCAATCAAAATAATAAACCTCACCAATTAAATGATGAGGTTGTTTATTGTGCATCTTTTGTCGCCTGTTCTGCAACTAACGATCCCCGTTAGCACAAAAATTTTGATGCTCACGATTCAATTCCTTTAATACTGTTTGGTCGAAACCAAAAAACAAAGGCTAAAATCACTTCAGCTACAGGCACCACGATTGCTATTTTGATCCAGTTTTCCGCTCCAAACAAATAAAATGACATCGGGAAAACCATTAAGGCACTAAAAAACATCAGCCATCCAGATTTTTTATTAATTCCAAGGACTAAACAAAGAACAGATATAAAAACAAGTGTCCACATGATTAGTCCAATCCAATGAAAGTTATCCCCGAGCATTCAACATCACCTCTTTTTTTATTTTACCACCAAAAATTCCAAATGCCTTTCGTTAAAAAACCTCACCAATAACACGATGAGGTTCATTGCTCTTTCTTAAAAAAACCAACGATTAAGATTGCTTTTTCATCTGTTTCAAAATTTTCCTCTAATACCAAATGTCATTATGTATAATCAAGTTAAATACAGTTGAAAGGGAGAGGATATTTTGAACAGAAAACAGGTATTTACGGGTTCACCTTGGGAACAGATTGTTGGCTATTGCCGAGCCATTCGCATTGGAGACAGAATTGAAGTTGCAGGAACAACCGCAATGAAAGATGGAGAAGTGGTTGGAGTAGGAAATCCGTATGAGCAAACCAAGTTCATTCTTCAAACGATTGAGAAGGCTCTATATGAATTAGGTGCTGATTTATCCCATGTTGCAAGAACAAGAATGTTTGTAACAGATATATCGAAATGGGAAGAAATCGGAAAAGCACATGGTGAATTCTTTAGAGATATACAACCTGTGGCGACTATGGTTGAGGTCAAGGCACTTATCGACCCTCGCTTATTAGTCGAAATCGAAGTTGATGCTATTGTTAAATAACATTTATTTCCTAATGCACCTATCGTTTGAAAATAGGTGCATTTTCCTGCAATAAAATCAATAATAAAATTTAACAGAGCCTTTCATTTAGTCGACTATTACCCTGTCCCCTTTACTTGTTGGTTGGGAAATTACTAAAAACTCGATTTCATCATTTGTCTTGTTAAACATTTGATGTGGCGTTAAAGGTGGGACTTCTATTCCCTCTTGTGGAGTTAACATGAACTCCTTACCATCTATCTCAATTGTCGCAATACCTGATAAAACAAAGAAAAATTGGCGTGCATGTTGATGATAATGCCTTACTTCCGAAGTATTAGCTGGCATGCGTTCATGAATGACACTTAAATCTTGATTATTTACCAAAAGCCATCCATCACAATTATCTCCCCATAAGTAATGTTCAGCGATGTCTTTGCTTATTTTCATTTCCATAGCCTCCATTGAAAAAAGCTAAATATTGTACTACTTGAATGATACTGACCATTAGATTGCACTCGCAGCGACCTCGCCAGTGAGTAGGTTTTGGTCTCATCGATCTGCAGCACTGGATCGGTCTGCCGTCGTAGGTGTCTGCGAACCGTGCTTGTGCTCCAGATACACCCCGGCTGTCGATGTCGAGGTAGGCTTCCAATCGGGTGATGCGTATGTTGAGTCCATCGAGGAGAACGTACACACCATAAGGGATGCTGCCCTCGTCAACATTCATGGGACCGGCAATCGTGAGATACCTGCTGACAAGCCTGGTAAAAATCTCTTCTTTCGTGGGGATTTGAATCATTCAGCGATCACCTCCTGCGGGATGGCGTCCTCGTCTGTGATCAGAAGGAAGCTTCTCTTCAGTGCGGCGCCGATCCATTCGCCTTCTTCTACATTGACATCCGGCCAGAACCTGTCCCGCCCTTTGTTGGTCCCCAGAGATACTTATCAACCAAGCTCTCCTTGCTGTCGCTCTCTTTTTGCCGGGTGGACGACACTTTTGCCATTCTTGTATCTGGCCGTGTTCCTTTGCCTGTCGCTTGAAACTGGATATTGACGGTGGTGCTTTCTAATGTCACGAATCGATATTCTTTCAGTGTCAGGGTGAACGCAAGATCAAATCCATCCGATGTGCCCGTGTTATAATCTTCCATGTACAATAGAATCGGCTCCTCAAGGGTGGTCGGCTCACTCTCTATCCCATGAGGGAGGGGGGTGAGAAGCCATGATGTCAGCACACGATGCAATAAATCTAATGATCCAATTTGGAACTTTCGTTGTTGCATTGGTTGCGCTGGTTGTCACACTGCTGAACATCGGCAGAAAAACGTAGATCACCCTTGAGCTTGACAGGCTGGGTGATCTACTCTCCACTGTTATGAGCCGCCCCCTTGTGGGGAACGTCTATTGTACAGGCCGTCGGTGTTGCAGCACCGGCGGTCTTTATTAGTATATTCCATATTCGATATGCGATAACGCATACTCATCTTACATCCAATATTACCACAAACCGTTTTGTTGTACACGTATCTACTCGTATATTTTCGTTGAGGTTTTCGTTAAACCTTTCGTGCATTTTTTCGACTTTACCGCATGAAAGAGCCTCCATTCCGATTTATTCGAGAACCATCGCTCCCGTCCCAGCAAAAACGTGGCGTAACTTTTCGGCAAGAGCGTCTGCCAACTGCTCGGCTAACTTCTCCAAATCTTCCTTGCCATTTACGCTGTTGGTCTGCAAGGTGACCTGAATGGTTGGGCGAAAGTCAACGTATGTTGAACTTGAACCAGACCCACCAACTGCAGCTTGAGCGATTCCACTGTTCGCAAGAGATGGTGTATAGCTTGGCACCTGGCTGAAAGCACTGTCCACTGCCGCTGCCAATGAATCACCTGCCGCCTCCACCCCGATCGCCATTGTCTCCGGGATGGCTATTTGGTGATTAGAGGATGTTCCTGGGCAAACTCACCGATCCCCCTTGTCATGTCTGCAATGAAGGAAACGATCGGCTTGGCCACGTCCAGAACAGCATTCCCGACCGGTTCAAAAGCAAGCTTCATTTCGTTGGTCATGGCCTGCCATTCATTGGACACTTTCAGCTTTTCTTTCCCCTTGCTGATCACCAGCATGTCATTTGGTATCATACGGTAATCCTCCCCTCTCATTGAGTAAGGTGCCTACGGCGTATAGCCGGTCGGGTGAAGTACCAAACGCGTTTCCTTGACTACCAGGAATGCGACTTGGAACGTCGCTTTCAGTGCAACCATGTCCTGCTCAGCAAGAGAAAGAGGTTTCCCGTCCGCAACCGAAATGGTATGTGACCTGCGAGGCGGGAGTGCTGCCGCGCGGTGTCCCGTCGCTTTTCAACCATGGCTTTGCCGTGATCAGGTCGGAGACATGCTTGTCGATGTTTTTGATTTTGCCCCCGTCCGTTACCTACAACTTTTTCCAGATCGGCCAGGCGGATCGCATCAGACATCTTGTCCGGGTCAATCCCCTGCTTCATCGCCTCAACAATAAAGGCATTTTCCACGCGAAGGGTTCGAATCGTGGTATTGGCTGCCTTCAATTTCGTTTCCCGTTCGGCAAGCTTTTGCTCAGCGCTCTTCTCCGCCTCCTGCCACTGCTTGTGGGAATCAACAATCGCTTCAGATCGTCGGCCTTATCGATGCCCAGTCCTTTCAGAAAATCACTGACCGCTCCCTGCAGCGCAGCCTCGTATTCTCGCTGGGATGCAAACGACACTGCCGGTTTACTTCCTTCCTCCCCTTTATCGCCGCCAGTTGCCTGACCGGCTACACCATTGGCACCAGCAGCTCCGGTGGCACCACCATTTCCGTCACTCCCAGCCTGGCCTCTTTGACCGACTCCATTTGCACCTTCACCTCCTCCTGCAGCTGCACCGCCGCCGTCATTAAACAATTGCACGTAGATCCGGAACTTCTTCATGACCGCTTTCTCCTTCCTCAGAGATGAATGCTAACGAAACATGATTGGGATACTGTTCCGCGACTGCCTGGATTCCGAGCAGTGCGGTTTGCATGATCGTGGAGATGGCCGCACAGACGATGTCCTTGCCGTGCTCGGCATATTCCGCGTGACCAACTGCATGTATCTGCATCTCCCCGCTTTTCATGCGCGCCTGAATCTTGATCACATCGACCTCGCCTCCTTTCAGGGCCAAAATAAAAAAACCGACATTCACAGTTCGGTTTTCTTTGATGAAAAGTTTTGGTAAAATTTATAAAAATGTTGGGTAAAGAATGGAGGGACCACATTTGATCCGTCATCTTACAAGAGCCATCATCTTTTCCGTCTCGGTAAACCTCCTATATTATTTTCTTCTCCCTATCCTTTCTGGTTTGTACCTGACTCATTTCTACGTACCTGACATCACCGAGGCTTATGACGAAGTAAACGTTCTACAAAATGAAGTTGCTTTTGGTGTCATGATTGGACCCAATTTTGAAATGGCCATTCTCTTTCATCTACTTGTTGGAATGGGAATGTACGGTTTACTCTTCACTGCAATACGCCTTTTCAAGAAGTTCAAGTCCTCAAAGGTAGGCTAAAACATGATCCCTTTTTGTCTCGCCCATAGCTTGCGTGAGACATCCTCCATCGCGGCAGCCAGCAGGTCCGTGCGCATTCGAATCCGTTTGGAAAAACGCCGGCCTTCTCACGGTCTTTCCACGGCCCGCCAGAACCATCCCTGGATTGATTCGGGGAATGGTCACACCGATTTGAAAGTCTTGCTCGATAAAATACAGGTGATGCAGAATGCTTCGTTTAAATTCTTCTCCCCATGCCTGCCGCAACTCATGCTCTTCTTCCTGCCCAAGTTCTTTCAGAATGGTGAGGATACTGCCCATGATGAGATCGAGCCGGGAAGCATTGTAGATCAGCGAAACCAGCTCTTCGCCGCTTTCGGCAAAGCGTGCGTATAGATCGCTGATCTCGGCAAGAATGCCGAAAGTACACCCATTTGGATTTTCGCAAAGTTGCTACATACATGCTGAGATAGAAGAGTCAAGGGGGCTTCCCCAGATCTTTTATGCAAAGACTAAGAACAGGAGGGATTACTATGATTCGCAACTATAAATCAGACATGGTCAAAGGGTTAGTGGCTTTGAGCATGTTGGCAGCCATCAGTGCGCCAATAGTTGCCCTTGCCAACCCTGCGGAAGTCAAGGTGAAAGTCGATGGTAGTTTGGTCAACTTCCCTGATGCCAAGCCATACATCGACCCATCCAACAGCCGAACGATGGTTCCAGCTCGTTTTGTTTCAGAAGCACTAGGTTACCAAGTATTCTGGAACGAAGCTACCAGGAAAGTGATCATCACAAAGACGATCAATGGCAAGGGATTCATTGTCACCCTCAAAGAAGGGGAAAACAAAGCAGAAGTGGATGGCAAACAGATTACTTTCGACGCAAAAGCTGTCATCAAGAATGATCGTACTTTTGTGCCGTTGCGGTTTGTTTCGGAGTCCTTTGGGGCAACAGTGACTTGGGATGAGGCCCAAAGACTGGTGACGATCACAACCGGAAATGGGGCTGGAACAGGGAATGTTCCCGGTACTGGTGGAACAGGAACAACACCCACACCAGGAACAGGTCAACCGGGAACAAACCAACCTCCGGCAGCTGGTGGCAATCCAACCAATCCTGTAGATGGAGAAAAGATCGGGGAGGTCATCGTCAAAAATCCGGATAACGAAAATTGGTTACTTCCCCCCAGCCCGGAAACTCAACCGGCAGTAGAAGAATTCTTGGCTAGCTTGAAACTCGGTGATGGCGTAGTGACCGGGAAGATTCCAAAGATTCCTGATGGGTACAGGTATGTGGTTCAATATACCGACCTAAACGGTAAGTGGGGAAATTCAGATAATCATGTACAATACACAGAGTTAAGGAGTGGTGATAGTTTTACCATTCCATTTGAAGGAGTGGGCGGTCAACTTTCATTCAGTTTGTCTGATGATAGTGGCTCAATTCGAAATGATGTTAATGTAATGGTTCCTGCAATGACAGCAGAATGGGGGGCTAGAAGATAATGACGAAACGGGTATTATCACTAACAATTGGTCTCCTTTTCCTCTTAATGAGTGTGGTGGCTTATGCTTCCACACTCTATCCTTATGGTCAATTTGACTTTGGTGAAGGAAACATAAGATTCTACGGTAATTTGGAAAAATCTGGTTTGTCAGGTGTCGATGGGAGATACTCAATCAAATATCGCCACGATCTGCGTTTCTATAATGTCAACACAGGGCAATACACGCCAGGGGAGAACGAATACCTACAGACGGTACAATACGACATCCAACCCAATGCTGATGAACCGCCGTACAAGTTTAGTGATGTTAGTGGTTATCATGTGGTTCCACTGAATGAAACACTTATCAAGGATCTTGCTTCTAAAGCAAACGGAAATCCAGACTATGTTTGGGGAAGGATCAGCGGCTTGTACGCCCAAGCGGAAGCCAGCCCCAAAATGTGGGTGTCTTTGAACGAAAACGACCCAAACTCATCTAACAAACTTTACGCATATCGTGTACAAGGTCAGCCTTATCTGAACATAGGGGCTGTTTTTTATTTGTCTGGCGGTGGAGATCCACAGATGACTGAAAATAAAAACGGGGATGGCGTTAACTCGCCCTTGTTCCATACTACGGCTCAAACAA
>JACDOF010000006.1 GCA_017656235.1 Brevibacillus sp. | reverse complement strand
GCCAGACCCTGGAGGCCCGGTGGACGGCGGCTCGATGAAGATCAGGATTTACGATTCAGAGGGACGACTGCTCGCGGGGCCAACAGACGGGGTGTGGGAACGAGAACCTGCACGAATCGAGGTGACAATTGATCAAGCGAAGATCCAGGCAGCATTTGGACAGATTGATTCTCAGATTATGCAGGCCATTAATCAGAAGAAGGAAGAATGGGAGGAAAAATACGCAGGAGATGAGTATGAAGACGTACAGATCACGGTGACACCACCAAACTGGGAATCCAAAACCAATCCTATGACGAAGTGGCCCAGTTCGGTTACGATGACGGTCAATGGACCGGGGGTTGATAAATCTTACAACTTGGATCCCAAAAAACAAATCCAATCTCATGTTTATGATGGAACTACAGTTCCAACGCAGACAACGTGGAGGCAGACACTAGCCCCAGGTCATTACGTTGTGAAGGCAGACGGATACGAGATCCAGGTACCATATCTAGTTGATTTGAATGTTACGTACCAAAAATGTGAAGCTGACGACGAATCGGATGGGGAAGAAAAAGTGTGTACTCCTGGTTCTGATACCGAGACCATCGACGGTAGCTTTACGGTCGTTGTAACTGGCGATCAGACACAATTTGAGGTGTTTGAACCCAATGCCAAAGGGTTATTGCTTCACACACCGGAATGGGTGGAAAGACACGCCAAAGATCGGTACAAGAACGGGAACCATCACTTTTATGCTGGCGAGGCGATCCTAACTCATGTCGTCTTTGAAGAGAGGCACAAACACCCCGTCAGCGGCAAGTATCCGGTTATCACGACAGCGTCTGTCTGGATGAAAGAACGGGGTGGATGGAAGTCTAATTATTACAGAGACTTACAAAATACGCTTGATCTGCAAAGACGTACGGTAAAAACACATGAGATTCGGAATACGCAATATATTCAAGCCCCGATGTATATGGTGGATTACACGAGCGAATACGTGCAACAATCGATCATGCCGATCTTGCAAAAGAAAAACTTGCTATATAAAACCGAAACGAGGGAGGTATGGGCTGGTCCGCTAGTAACAGTTGGGAAAGCAGGGAGTCGAGAAGCTAGCGTTACGACACACAAGAAAACAGGAGGTGGGTATAAAAGCCTTACTGATTTCGGAGAAGTACACCGTGGTTTACAGCGTACAGCTTCCCCATTTGGAGACTATACGAATTATTATAGTCAAACTCCTTATCACGTCTATTTTAACGTGTCGTTCCAGTTTGGGGTAAACAAAGGATATGATACGTACAACAAGAACGCTGTAAAAGGTCACAATGAAGGGGATTACAATCTCCCTGTTTACATTGTGGGAAACGCTGCGGAATGGCAAGCATACAGAACCATTTATCAATAAGACATAAGGGCTGTTGGGATCTTCCTGACGGCCCTTCTTGTTTAATAAGGAAGGTGACTGAATGATCAACATAACCAAAGAAAGCAACAGAGTGGCACCGAGAGAACGGATGGAAGATCTACACGGTCGGGAAAGAATCCCATCTGAAGAGGAGTTTCAATCCATGCTACGGGTCGATATTAAAACGGGTGCCATTCTGGAAGACAGACGGAAAGAGACATATTGGATCTTGAGGTGCAGCTCATGCTCACAACGGTAAAAATGATTCCGCAGGCCATTGTCGATTTGGAGACAAAAGAACTCGTCATGCAAGAATGGTTATGCCGCCCCCTGCAACAATCCGTCCAAGAATTTTTTTCTGCGGAAGATCCGGAAACCTTATGGCAGCGGGAAGAAATTTGCATCAGGACGGCACTGGAGATGGATAGTCGTATGCCGCGAATGATGAATCTGACCCTCTCTTCGTTGCCTTTCTTCTTGCAAACCTCTTTGAAGTGGGAAGGCGGTGTGGAAATCGTCGAGTGGGGTATTGCCTATCTCTCTTCTTTTGAATATTACGCCGAACAGCTGCGAGATAGAGGGTTGCAAATCTGGATTGATGATCTTTCGCCCGATACGTGGGAGTTTTGGAAAAGGAAACATGTCGATGGGTACAAGGTAGACATTCGGTATGTTTTGCGGCAACCTGATTTTTTCTGCGAGGTACAAGCGGTTGGGAAACCGGTTGTTGTGGAACGTATTGAAACACTTGAGATGGAAAAACAAGCGATGCAATTCGGAGGAAAGATGGGACAAGGGTTTTTGTATGAGCAGTCAGCTCGTACAGATTTTTCCCTGCCCTGTGAATTTAACTCGTAGGGAAAGGACAGAACGCGTTCATGGACACTATCTCGATTTACCAAGTAAAGCTGCAAAAAGTCGGTAGTTTGCCGGTCGCAACCAGGTCCATTTATAAACCCGCAGACGCTGCCGCCATCTTTCAAGCCTATTTGGAGCAACATTGTCACACTGACCGGGAGAACATTATCGGCATGTATTTAAATACCAAAAATCAGGTGGTAGGGATGTCCACCATCCACACTGGATCTTTAAATGTCAGTCTAATCAATCCGAGAGAAGTGTTTACCGAAGCTGTCTTGCATAAAGCAGCATCGGTTATTCTTTGTCACAATCACCCGAGTGGAAACCCCTCTCCGAGTCGGGAAGACATCCAGATTACGTCATCTCTTCAGCAGGCTGGGGAGGTATTGGACATCCCCGTATTGGATCATATTATCCTGGGCCACAACCAATTTCTTTCGCTAAAAGAAAAGGGCTACATGGAGCAGACCCAATCTAAGGGAGAATGGGTGTGGGAAAGCCAGGAAACCGAAAGATACGACGGATTCAGAAGAAATCCGCTTGTACAAAGTATGGAGCGATAACAAAGGAGGAAAGAAGCAATGGAAAGCATGAGTCTTTATCGGGCTGAGATGGTGGAAGTCGATAGATTTTCGACGAAACATGGTTCCATTAAGGACACAGTTGAGGCGATATATCTTTTCCGCACGTTCGCGGAAGTGTTTCATGATGGACAACCAAACATCTGGCTGGTCATGAACCTGGACCAAGAAGGGCGGATCCTGGGAGTGGAAGTGATTCCTGCTGAACGGAGCAGCCAATTGCGCGCGTCGGATGTATTTGCTGGTGCAATCCTTCGGAAAGCTCGTGCCATTATGGTGTGCCGATATTGCCCCTCTGAAATGACCCCATGCCAAGACGAGCAAGAATTGGGGAATCGGTTGAAAAAAGCTGGGATCGTTTTGGGAATTGAGGTTAAGGATTTCATACTTGTTACGAAGAATCGGTACTTTTCGCTGATGGAGAGGAGGGAGTTTGGTTCATGAAACGGGTTCGAGGCGGATTCGACTTGGGCAATAACGCCTTTAAGATGGTTTTGGAAGGGACAAGGATGAAAATTCCCAATGTGGTCAGAGAAGTTCCCCTTACGACAGAACGAAAACGAATCAGCAGTAATGAAAAGATGGAAAACACGTTTGATGTTCTTCTACGCTGCCCGCATGTTCCAGAACTTGACGGGAAGCGTTTTTTTGTTGGCAATCTGGCCATCGGGAACGGCGAACAAGAGATTGATCCACAAACCAAAAAAGCAAGGAACCCCCTGGTCTTGGTTCCATTTTTAACGGGACTAGCGACGCAAGCTGAGTCGGAATACGAAGAGATGCAGGTAAGTGGGTTTGCTGGTCTGCCTATGGATGAGTATCTGATTGGAGCCCTGAAAGAAGAATACAGGCAGAGGATCAATGGTAGGTTTCAGGTGGAATTCATCTCTACAGCAGGGCGAGAGGGGTGGAGAGTGCAGCTGTACCTAAACATCGAGATCAAACCGGAGGGCATGGCCGTTACGCTGCGGCAGATTCAAAAGAACATGGGAAGATGGAAACGGCAGGCGATGGGCGCCATTGATATTGGTGCGTTTTCGACGGACATTTCGGTTCTGGATCGCGATCTGGAGCCAATTCCGGAATTGTGTCAGGGGCTGCAGATTGGTACAGCGAGTGCGCTGGAGAGCATTCGGGAGACCGTCAACAAAGAATATCGAGTGAATTTCACCAGGCACATGATCGACGAAATCGTCACAACAGAAAACGGAAAGATGCAGCTAGGGGTAAGGGAAATCGATATTCAAGATATCATTCAGGAACATTTCCGGCCCTATTCTGGACAGATTGCTCAGGCCATAACCGAAATTCTGGGGCATCCAAAAGGAGCCACGATTGCTCGCTTTTTCATCTTCGGGGGTGGTTCGATCGCTTACAAACCCTACTTAATGGAGTTGCAGGAGAGAACGTACAGCGAGTTTGTCTGGCTGGATCAGGATCCTGAAGAGGCGATCTTTGAAAATGCCATTGCCTTTTACCTTTTGGCCTGCTTGTGACGGGACGTGATGGTTCATGGTGTATCGAGTGACGTTGCGATTACGATCATCAGACGAGAAACTGGCAGCTTGGATAGACCAACATGAGAACAAAAATGAAGCAATATTGGACGCATTAAACCAGTTTCTTTTTGGGGAAGAGCTTCACCATAAATACGATCAAGGTTCGCCACCTTCAAGTGACCCACCTAAGTGGGCAAGGGAACTACAGCAGATGATCCAACAAGTGCAGGATACTGTTGTGCAATTGGAGAGCAAAATTGAGGCCAGAGTGGTACAAACTCAGATGGATCCAACTGATTTACGATATCCGTATAGCTCACAACATGAAGCAAATCAGCAACCAACTCCGGACGAAGAATCTCGTTTTCGAGATTTGGCCAAAGGAATTTTGAATTTCTGATTATACAACAGCCGGACTTCCCTTCCCTCGTTACAGTGTCATGGCAATTGATCGAGTCAGACAAATGTCTGACATGATGTCTGACAAATGTCATACGTAAAAAGATGGAAATAGGAGATCTAGCGGCAGGCTTTTTTCCCTGACCCGCCAAGAAACGAGCAACGGCGCGGTTTTGAGCATGTCAGACAAATGTCTGACAGAATGTCTGACATTTGTCATACGGAGATAGCTGGAAATAAGGGAACTTGGGGCAGACTTTTTTCATGACCTGGCGAGAAGCGAGAAACGGCGCGGGGGTGAGCGAGTCAGACAAATGTCTGACACAGTGTCTGACAAGTGTCATACGTAGATTGCTGGAAATAGATGAACTAACGGCAGCAAATTTTTCCTGGCCCGCCGATACGATGTGGAAAGGAGGCGTTAAGGTGCAGAGGAAGCACAAAACTCTCGTTCGTGTGATGAAACGAGAGAATCATTTTGTTCAGATCGACAAAACTCCAATCAACGATTCACGGTTGAGTTGGAAGGCCAAGGGATTGCTTCTTTACCTTCTTAGCAAACCTGATGACTGGACGATCATGATAGATGACCTGGTGAAGCATGCCAAAGACGGTCGTGATTCGGTAAAGGCCGGTCTCTCAGAACTTGAACAGAACGGCTATCTCAAACGGAAACAAGGACGAAATGATTCAGGGGAGTTCGGGCCCATGGAGTACCATGTGTTCGAGTTACCGCAGACGGAAAATCCGTTCACGGTAAAACAATCAGCTGATGGGAGTACCGCAGACGGAAAAACCGTAGACGGAAAATCCGTCAGCGGGAAATCCGTAAACGGAAAATCCGCGCCTACTAATAATAATAAAACTAATAATTATTTAACTAATAATGAATTTGATGAGGATTTAAAAATAAAAGCAGAGCTCTCCCCTGTACAAGCTGAACAAAACAAGCGAATCATAGACGAATTTGGCCCCTATGCGGAGAGTCGGGGATTGAACGCGGATTTCGTGAGGGACATATGTCAGATGCTTCATGGGGTAAACTTCCCTCTCTCGTATAACACCTTGGGGGAAGCGCTTGTAAAAACCCTTGAGTGTACCTCCAAAGCGAAGGTTGCTCATGTCCCCAACTACTTTATGACTGTTTACAAAACGAGGTGCGAAAAGAATTGTCCAGATCCGTTTCGTAGAAACCAAGTAGGGGAGAGGGGGAAGATGAGTATTTTATGCAAGCCAAGGAAGGTAAAAAACTGCTGGTCAGGCAGGTGCAGCAACAAGGTGGATATTTCCAAATGCGAGGGCCTCCCCATGTCGTTTTTTTAAGGCAGGATAAGGGGCGTCCGAACGCCCGTCCACACATGACGGGCAAAGCCCGTCAGATTCTGGTTTTAAACCATCCGAAAAATGTCGGATAAACTCCGATCAACAAGGATAATCCCTCCGGAGTTTTAACAAAAAGATAGGTCACTGTGCGTTTTTTAGCATCCGAAAACTTATGTGAAGGAGGGAAAGAAGTGCCGAAAACCACGAAGAAGCCGGAGATTCGGTTAACTGTCAACCATGAGATACACAATGGTTTAAAGGCCATCGCAAACCGGAGAGGGGAAGCATTGAATGATGTGATCAGGAGTATCCTGAGTGAGGCTATCGCCAAAGAAGCTTCTCAGGACGGTATAGATTATGTGTCAACAGTCCTACGCCAAACCATGAGAGACATCTTGAGACCTGTTGAGGAACGGCTGGCGAAAATCAATGCGAAAACGGCCATCACTTCTGGAACGGCCATGTTTATGGCTATGCAGGTTATTGAAGAGGCTGGATATGATTCTCACAGTGTTTACCAACAAGCCCGAAAGAAAGCGGCTGCTTATCTGGCTGAAAAAGAAGGTGGCGACTAAGTTTGAGCATCCGTTATACGTCTGTCGGACTCAATAGCCCACTCGTTGTAAAGATAGGGTTCTATAAACCCAGCGAAATCAATGCACTGAAAAATGCGGCTCATGTGGATTACATCACTCGTCCAGGGGCTATAGAGGCGGAGTTCATTCATGAACAAGAGTGGTACCACGAAAACGAATTGTTGGGAACCGCTGCTGGACACCTGAAGTATGCAGCTGAGAGGCCAGGTAGCGAAGGTCTTTTTGATGAGAATGGCCCTGTTAGCACAGAAAGAATAAAGAGCGAGCTCATACGACATCAGGGTGTTGTTTGGCGGGTCATTGTTAGTCTAAATGGCGACGATGCCAAGACACTCGACATGATGACTCGCAAAGCGTGGGAGCAAAAGGTGAGGGCTTCCATGGCTGATGTAGCAAAGTCCATGGGCATTCCCATAACCAATCTGCGTTGGGCAGCAGCATATCACAGAAATACAGAGAATCCACATGTCCACATTATGGTCTGGGAAAAGAAACCAAATCGTACGAAAGGCAAACTTTCACGGAAGGAGATGATGGACACACGCCGAGCCTTTGCAAGGGAACTTTACGGAGAGCGCAGGTTACAACTGTCAAGACTTAAGACAGTCGAACGTGATCTGATACGCGATTTTGTGAAAGACGATGTGAATGCTGTCGTGAAGTTAAGAAAGGAGTTGGCAAACGAAAGGGAACTCGTGAATTTGGAACTAAAGTTGGCGGGGCAGGGAACAAGGGGAATTTCGCCAACGGTTCCGAAAGTCATGGTGAATGACTTACTTGACAAACTACAAGCGTTGGCTGATCAGATGCCAAAGTCCGGCAGGATTGTGTTTAAATTTATGCCGGAAGACGTAAAACAAAGGGTCTTGGAAATAGCAGATTGGGCACTGCAGCAACCAGGTTTAAAAATTCACTTGCGAAAATACTTGGAGGCCCATGAGGAGCTAACCAAAATCCATGTTCTCCAACCGGACAAAGTGGAGGAAGCAAAAGCAAGGGCTTATGAAGACTTGCAGAAACGAATCAGCCAGGTCTTATTACGGGCAGCATCTGATTTAAAACGGGGAGAGTGGAGGGAGGTAAAAGAGACACAAGATCGGCAACTGGTGCAATTGTCAGTTGCTCAATTGGTATTTAGTAACATCTTCCACACTATTCAGTCTGAGCGGGACAAAGCTGAAGCGAAGGCTGCGTGGAAACAGCGGAAAAACGAAAGAAAGAGAAAACGAAGCAAGGAAAGGGGGATGTAACCTTTGTCAAAGAAAGCGAAGTTTGCGTTATCGTTTATTTTGCTCGAAATCTTCCTCCTGCCATATCTACTGGCGTTCTTATGGCTACTCAAGGAAACCAAAACAATCCATGGCTTATTCGATGTTTGGATGTCACACGTGACAACTAAACCGATGGCCACGTACCTAAAAGTTTTGAGCGAACCAACCTTGCTCAAAACTTTTTTGTTGTTGCAGGTCATTGTTGGGGCCTTTCTTCTTCGTTTTCTTTGGCGGCCAGAGAAAAAGGTGCTTCAGCAAAAGAGGAAACGACTGCGGGAAGGTGTAGGAGGTCCGGAAGCAGCAGGAGACGGGCAGCATGGTACCAGCCGGTGGCAAACGGAAGAGGAGTTAGACAATACGACAACAGTCTGGTACACCGATGAGCCTCCAAAGGAAACCGGGTTAGTCATTGGTATGAAGCACATTGTCAGGCGCGGAAGAAAAAGGACGAAGGTCTGGAAAATCATCAGAGACGGACACAACCTGATCATCGGGGCGACTCGTTCCGGGAAGTCCCGTAGGTTGGTACTTCCGAGTATCTGGAGTATCGCCAAAAAAGGTGAGAGCATGATCCTTTCAGACCCGAAAGGGGAGCTGTATGCCCGTTCTCACAAGTATCTGCGACAGCATGGATATGACGTGGTGATGCTCGATTTCCGAAATCCCAAACGCGGCAACTACTGGAATCTCATGAACCCTGTCATTCGGGGGATCGAGGAAGATGACTACGCACGAGCTTCCGAAGCAGCTTGGGATATTGCCCATACTATCGTTCATCAGAAGCAGCATAGTGGCGACCCCATCTGGGCAAACGGGCAAGAGAGTATCATTGCCGCGCTGATGCTGCTGGTTGCCACAGAAGCCCAAAAGGAAGAGGAGAAACACCTTCATTCCGTTTACACGATCCTCTCAGAGATGGGAGAAACGATTCAGCTCCCCAATGGGATGGACCATAATCCATTGTTGCAGTATTTGAAGAGTCTACCAATCGGACACATAGCCCGTACGACATTGGCAACAGCTCGTGTCTCTCCGGAGAAAATGCGGTCCAGTTTCCTGGGCGGGGCGACGGTTGACCTTCGGCTGTTTGCGGATCCATCCATTGCCCGAATGACAAGCAAACAAGACCACGACTTGGCGGGCCCAGGAAGGCGAAAAACGGCAGTGTTTATGATTATTCCGGATGAGAAATCGACCCGGCACGTTCTCGCCACCTTGTACGTCTCACAAACCTATGAGGCCCTGGTACGATTGGCCAACGAGCACAACGGACGTCTACCTGTCCGCGTGCACTATCTCCTGGACGAATTCGGCAACCTGCCACCCATAACGGACTTCGGTACAAAGATTACGGTTTCGGCGGGCCGTGGGATCCTATTCAACCTCATCGTCCAGGATCTTGGCCAGATCAAGAAAAAGTACAAGGATGAGTACACGACGATTATTGGGAACTGCCAAACCTGGATTTACCTCTTAACCCGGGATATTGATACCGCCAAAACGTTGAGCGAGATGACCGGTAAATACACGGTGGCGACGCAAAATCATTCGGCAAATGTGCAGACGAAAGATATATCAACTGGGTATTCCAGTGGCTTGACCAGCCGCCCGTTGTTGATGCCAGATGAAATCCTACGCTTTCCCGAAGATCAAGCATTGGTGCTGCAAGCAAGGCAGTTTCCGGCGATTACGCCCTTACCTGACCTTTCCCACTGGCCTGCAGATCGTGACTTGGAAATTGCGGACGATCATTACTCCAAACCGATAACGTCCGAACCGGTAAAGGTATGGATTCCAGGAATGGAAGGGGCAGACGAAGCTCCCCTCTACGAGTATCCGGAAGAGCGAGAAGGAAAGAAAAAATCAATCTTCGATGAGGAAGAGGAGGAATACGCATGAAGAAAGTGGTCTCGGCCATCGTGTTGTTTGTAAGTCAGTTGATGACAGCATCTACCCTGTATGCTGCGAAAGATAACATTTTGGTTTCGGGGACAAAATCCCTTCTAAATGATGCCCTGTTTTGGGTATTAATTCTCATCCCTGTAGGGGCTGCCGTGGCGATTGCCTGGCAAAACTTTCTCAAAAAGGGTACAGATGAACCAGCCGAAATCGCGGCCAAGGACAAACTGATCAAAAAGTACATGTGGGCTGCTGTCATTGGTGAGTGTTCAGCAGCAATCGTCAAACTGGTTTTGAGCTACTACGGTGTCACGGCGGACATTTAAGGTGGTGTTTTCGTGGATTGGATCAAACAACTGATCTATGAATCCGTGCTGTACTCGATACAAAAACAGGTTGAGGAAATCGTTAACGAATACATGGGAGCTCTTGTTTTTTTACGAGAAATCACCTTAGACCTGTTATCGAGCCATTATTTTACGCATGCGATCCTCTACGTACAGGGGATCGCTGCTCTTGTGTTAATCGCAAAGATTGCTTTTGAGGCGTGGAGTATTCACATCATGCGTTTAAACGGAGATCCAGATGCAGATCCGGAAGGATTACTGAAAGGGGCTGCTGTGTCAGCCGCGATAATCGCAACAGCCCCCTGGATTGTCCAGCAAGTATGGATTTTTGGTCTGTCCATTCAAAGAGACGTCAGTCAGCTGCCAGGTACGGATATTGGTTCAGAGCAAGACGCGCTCCTGACATTTTTCATCAATTGCCTTAGTTTTTCGGGCACTCTCTTCATAGGGGTTATTGCGGCTTTGGTGATTTACCTTCTTGTTGTATTCCAAAGTATTATCTTCGCCATAGAAGCAAGTTTATTAGTGTTGGTCGGAATGTGGATGGCCTTAGGGCTGACGAATCCTCAATCGAGTTCTTTCTCGATTTGGTGGAAAGATCTACTCGGAACTACCTTAGTTCCAGGATTACAGTTGCTAACACTAAAGGGTGCCTTTGTCTTTTGGACTGACTTTACCGGAGGGACACCTGGAGTCAGGTTACTCATGTTTATTGTTCTGATGTATGTCGCCTACAGGCTGCCTCAGCGGGTACAAATGTATGTTGCTTATTCGGGCAGCGGGGTTGGAAAATCAACCGCAAATACGGTGCAAACAGTGTTGACGAAATTATTCATGAGGAGGTAAGAGGATGTACCTGATCCCCAAAAAAATAAACACGCGCTTTGAGTTTCGGGACGGTTTTGGGTGGAAGGAGTTGGGGATTTTGCTCATAGGAGCGGGTGTAGGCTTGCTCCTCTTTTTCCTGCTAGACCTCATGTCGGCAGGGTTGTTTATCCGTGTAATCCTGTTGGCTGCACCAGTTGTTGGGGCGTTTTTCCTGATCCAACCCCATCCCATGACCAAGGTTTCCGTTTGGGATACCTTCCGCATGGCGTATCGCTTCCGGCAGTCCCAAAAGCTGTATTTATATAAGTTTGGAGGGGATCGTTGATGTCGTTAAACAAGTTGTGGGAGAAGGCTACGCGACCATTCACAGCGTCTAATCAGAAGGGAAGCGTCCAAGCTTGGATGCCCGTTCAAGATGTGGCAGATTACCATATGACCCGTAAGGATCGCTGGCACGTAGCGGGAATACGGGTTTCCCCCAAGAATATTGATCTATTAAGTCTACGGGAACAAAAAAGTTTAATTCGCAATCTGAAGGAAGTGCAGAACGGATTGCATGGCCACTACCAGATTTTTTGTGTCGGTCGTCCTGTGGATCTGGATGGATATATTGCCCATCTGGAAGAGATAAAGACCAAGATAGAGAATCCGATTCGGAAGAAGATCCTGCAGTCACAAATCAAACAAGCCGCACATACAGCGATTTCCGGCGAATCACTGGAAACGCTGTTTTTTCTTCTCTTTGCAGCCGAAAACAAAGCGGAGTTGATTGAACTGGTGAAGCAACTGGTAACGGAACTGCGGAATAAGGGAATCGGCTGTTATGTGTGTGATCACAAAGAGTTGATGGACATGCAGTTTGTCTTCACCCATCCTGTCCAAGCTGCTTATGAACGGATGCCGGAAGATACCAAAGATTATCTACCGCCGCAATTTTTGAATCCGGAAAGGATGAAAGAACATGGCTAAGAAACCGAAACAAACGACAGCTCCAGTATTAGGAAACTTCCTAGATCTAATCAGCCCTTCGGCCCTTCATTTTGAGGAGAAACGGGTCGTGGTGGGAGAACAGTATCAACAAATTCTGGTGATCGTCGATTACCCGGAACAGGTGGAAGTCGCCTGGCTCTCCCGTGTCGCCAATCTACCGGGTGTGGTGTGCAGCATCCACGTTGAATCCACGTCCTCTGCGGACCTGTTGGATCATTTGAAAGTGGCGATGGGGGAGCTGCAAGGTAAACTCCTGCAAGGTGGAAATCCGTACTCCCTGATGATAACCGAAAAGAAATTTAACCACGCGAAGGAACTGGTTAAAAAAATCAGCGATGAGCAACAAAACGTCTTTCATGTCACTGTGGTGCTGGCCGTCACCGCCCCCGACGAAAAGACGCTTCGCACGAGAGTAAAAAACGTGGAGCAGACCTTGGCGGGATTGCAGCTTCGCGTTCGGACAGCGGTGTATCGTCAAGAGGACGGCTACAAGGCGGCGGGTCCGTGGGTAATCCTTCCGAAGCCGATCAGGGAGATGGGAGCACGAAACATGCCGGTAGAGAGCGTGGCCGGAGCGTTCCCGTTTACCTCCAGCAACTTGAACGATGGCCGTGGAATTCTCCTGGGATCGGATCGATCGGATGGTGTTGTTCTTCTGGACATTTGGAAACGTGAGGGAAGCCGGACAAACTCCAACATGTTGATCACCGGTCGGCCCGGTGTAGGAAAGTCCACAACAGTGAAAAAAATCATCTACAACGAGTACGGGCAGGGCAGAAAAGTGATCATGATCGATCCGGAGCGGGAGTACAAGGATCTATGCGAGTACGCCAAAGGGAACTGGATCAATTGCGGAGGGGGGGCCGGTGGTCGCATCAATCCCATGCAAGTACGCTTGGTACCGTTGGACGATGAGGAAGAGGAAGCGATTGAAAAAGGGCAGGCCGAGTACCGGCCTCTTGCCCACCACTTTCAGACGTTACGCACCTTCTTTTCCTTGTATCTGCGTGATTTGACTGGGGAAGATCAGGCGCGGTTGGAAATGGCGCTCGAAGAGGTATACCACCGGTTTGACATTCAGTGGACCACACGTCCAGAAGATGTACCCAATGATTCCTGGCCACATGTTGGTCATCTTCATGAGTGGATTGAACAAGCCAGCAGAAAAGCTGCGGAGTGGGAGCGCCTTGCACTACGCCTGCGTAGCGCGGCAAAAGGAGCGGATTCCGCCTTGTGGGCAGGACACTCCACTATTACGGATCAGGCGGAGTTTACCGTTTTGGACATCAAGAATTTGATGGATGGAAGCCAGAATGTCATTGCGGCTCAATATTACAACATGCTCACGTGGGCATGGAATGAAATCGCTTTTAACCGCTCTATGCAGATTTTACTTGGGATGGATGAGGGCTACCTGATTGCAGATCCCAAAGCACCGGATGCGCTACGGACTGTTCGCAATATCTCAAAACGGATCCGGAAATACGGTGGGGGTCTATTGTTTATCACCCACAACTTTGAGGACCTACTCCACGATGATGTACGGTTATACGGTCAGGCCTTGATCGATAACCCGACATATAAATTAATCATGCCGCAAGGGGAGAAGGACATTCAGTTGCTGACTCCCCTTTTGCATTTGTCCGAGCAGGAGGTAGAGCTTCTGGAAAAAGGGGGGCGTGGGGACGCGCTCTTAATCGCTGGCAATCGGAGGCTGTATGCAAAGATTGAGCCAACTGCAGAGGAGTTGGAGATTTTCGGAGCGGCAGGTGGCCGGTAATGCCTCTTGCCGTTCGGATTTTACTGCTTCTAATGCCGAAGGATCGGAAAACATGGGCGATAGTAGCGGTGGTAGCTCTTCTGCCGTTTGGACTGCTTTACGTCCTGATCTCCTCTGTTGTCTCGGTCATACACGTACCAGCGATTGAACCAAGCCAGATCTCCCTATACAGGGAGGCAGTGGAAGCGGTGTATGAGAAAACAGGTGTCACCCTTTCCTGGAAAGAGTTGATCGCCCTTGATGCCGTGCGTTTCAACCAGGATTTCAGCCAGGCATCTCGTTCCAAGGCAATGAGGTTAGCCGACCAGTTTGTTGGCCTTGTGAAGGTGAAAAAAGAGGACGGAACGGTAGAGACCTATTATTACAAAAAATCGCTGAACGCCGTTGTCCAAGAGCTGATCGACGCGGGTGAGTTGGAGGAAGGGGCGCTGCAGAGGATAAAGCAATATTTGTTGCTGCCGTGGGAAACGGCAGAAAGCCCCGATCTTCCCGGTGAGTACGTACCGGTACCAGGTGAAGAGGAACTGGTGTTTCCTGTGGTGGGCCAATGTTACGTCTCGGATGGATTTCGGGAGCGGATCAATCCGGTTACGGGAAGGGTTGAGGTTCACAGTGGAATTGACCTTGCTGCTGCCACCGGCACACCCGTTGTCGCGGCCAAAGCAGGCAGGGTCGTCTTTGCGGATGCCAATGGGAGTGCCGGAAACGAAGTGAAGATTGATCACGGGGATGACACCAAGACCCGGTATTTGCACCTTGATATGATTCTCGTGGAAAGAGGGCAGGAAGTGGAAGCGGGTCAACCCATTGGACGTGTTGGTTCAACGGGACGCTCTACCGGGCCTCATTTACATTTTGAATACCATGTACGGGGAACCCCGGTTGATCCAGCGCCTTATTTGATTTTCAAGTAGCAGAGGAGTGATACGAGTGATTGGAATGGTCTCAGGTGCCTTTGCCTCTGTAATCGAGGAGGCGATTGGTGAGCTCATCTTTCGATCCGACGGAACTTCCATTCGCGAGGAGTTGGAGGCAGCGGCACGGACAGCGATCCGGACGTTGATCATTGATCTGGATTGTATTACGGAGGATGAGGGGGTGTTGGCAATCAGGAGTTACCGACGAAGGCGGCCTCACACCAGAATTATCTTGTTGGGGCTAAACCGGGTACCCGGTGATCCCGTTATTGCCCGGTGTGTGTCCCTGGGGATCTACGATATCGTCAATATCGAATCCGATAGAGAGGATGAGGAACAACTGCGTTCTCTTATCCTCTCTTCGTTACAGAGGCAGCTTGCCCAACCACCGGCCACCTATGCCGATGCGGCGAGATGGGAGGTGTACAACGAAGCTTCCCTTGGTATAACCCGGCCAGTGAAAACAGGTAGAACCTCAAGCAGAAAAGGGGATATGGCAGAAACGGTGGTGATGACTGAACGACTGATTGGAACACCCGTGATAGCCATTACCAGTGCGACCAGGGGCAGCGGCTGTACCTATGCAGCGATTCAAACAGCCCGGTTCCTTCAGAATTTTGGTACTGTGGCTTGCTTGGAATTGCAACAGGAGGACAAGGCAGGCAGCTTACCATCACTGAGTACGGAAGAGGTCGAAGGTGTGTTTCAGCTAAAGGGGGTGCCACATGTAGACTTTGCCTATGTGAAAAAGACGACGGACGTGACACGAAGAAAGAAGTACGACTGGGTGGTCGTGGACGTGGGATGTTGGGCAGACCGGACAGACGAGGCCATTGACGAGTGGGAGCGGGCGACAATGGGATGGGTAACTGTCGCGCCTTCTCCTTGGGGGTACTTGGCATTTCTGAAGCAAATGGCATCCTTGTTTGAGCATCGGCAGGAGTGGCAGGTTTTTCTTCAGCATCCCTCAGCGGGGCAGGAAAAGAAGATCAAGCAGGGGATGGACGAATACCGTGTGCCAGTTTTCTCGCTTCCGTACCAACCCGAGGTCTTTTGTTTAACCCAGGAGACGACAACCGTGCTGCAAAGCGCCTTTGAGGAGATTTTGCCAAAAACAGTGGAAAAAAGGGGATTTACCTTTCGGATCCCCTGGTGGAGGTCATCATGATCCTGGTCACGGAGTTGTTACCGGCACACCTGGTGGAACTGCTGTTGCAAATTAGCCAGATTTGCTTCTCGGATCATGCGGGGAAAGCTCACTATGAGTTAGTTGACGTCCTGGAGAAAGAATCGTTCTTTTGCGAATGTGAGCATACCATCTACCACCCGGATGGCCGCCACGAGCGAATTGATGTGATGGCCCATCGGGATGGAGAGGTGTTGGCGATTGAGGTAGATGCCCGGATGAAAAGCAAATCGGTAAAACGGCTGCGTCAGTTGGAAGGGGGTGGTCTGTACCGGGTGATTGTGATCTTGCACGGCACCTGTAAGAAAGTTCCAGAAGGCATCCATGCAGTTGTGAAGGTTCCTATAAAAGCGTGAGTTTTTTTCTGTCCAGAAAAGAGGAAAGGATGTGGTGATGGTGGACCGTGACGTGATTCGGCAGGCTCGGCAGACGGATCTCCCTTCTTTTCTGACATCTTTGGGATACGATCTGAAAAAAGAGGGAAAGAATTACCGCCTGACCGGGTACAGTGGTGTTTTAGTACGGGGTAACATGTATTCCGACTTTGCAAACGGGCATAGCGGGAATGCCGTAGATTTTTGTTTGAAAGTTCTAAACATGTCTTTTCAGGAGGCAGTTGAGACTTTAATCAATCACGAAGGAAGGATATACTCAGAGATGCCCAACCCAAAAGAGAAGAGACATGAACAACCGATTGTCTTGCCCGAACGTGCCGAAAATTACAAACGCATCTTTGCCTATCTTAATCGGACAAGAGGTATTCCCTATCCATTGATCCAGGAACTGATAACTGAGAAGTTGCTGTATCAGGATCGAAAGGGGAATGCCGTTTTTGTGTGCCGGGATAAAAGCGGTGAGGCAAGAGGGGCGATGATCCGGGGAACTTTAACGGATAAAAGTTTCAAACAGCGGGTGGGAAGTGGTCTATTCCCCTTTGTTTGGGGAGCTGCTGAAGGAAAGACTACCATGACGTTGACGGAAGCACCGATTGAGGCACTATCCCTTGCAACGCTTCACCCCGAAAGCCGTCAGTCCATCTTGGTATCTCTGGGTGGGATTGATTTCATGAGCAGCGTGGAAAGACTACTGGAACAGTATCCGATTAAACGGCTTGTCTTGTCTTTTAACAATGACGAACCTGGACGAGAAGCAGTCCGAAGATTTTCTGAGCGCTTTGGCCAACAAGTGGTGGTCAAAGCGTTTTTGCCTTCTGCAGAGGATTGGAATGAGCAGCTGCTGTCCTTAAAAAGAGAATCAAGATGTTTCGAGAGATAGATAACACTGGATGGGGGTAAGTTGGATGGCAAGATCACCACTAATCTGGTTTGGGGGAAAGTGAAAGGTAGCGCACCATATCATCAGCAGAATGCCACCACACACCTGCTATGTTGAACTGTTCGGCGGCGTAGCGCATGTAATTGCCCAAAAACCTCCGATTACCAATGAAGTTTACAACGACATCGACGGCGAAGTGCTAGAAACTAACCGAAACGGCTGCGGGAAGCCTGCGAATCCTTGCCATACAGTAAAACACTGTAAGAGAAGTGGAAGCCCCGCCGGCAGATGATTTTGAGCGGGCAGTGAGATTTTTCTACGTGAACAGATCGTAAGCACCGATGCGGTGCTTTTTTCATGGAGGTGGGTGACGTGTAGTGCGATAATTCGTTGACCTGTACACAGAGGAAATATTCTACGAGGATCTAATTCTCCGATGTCCGGACGAGATCGTAAAGATCTTCCGGTTAGTTAGTCACAGCGCAAAATAGTAGAGATCAAAACCAGCCAAATGCTAAGACTAAGATAAATGGCGGTTCAGAAGCTGTCCCTTACCGAGTCTGGCTTTGCTCGGCGTATGTCGAATGCCTGTGAGGGAACCATCAATATTACAGGAAAAACGAGGATTAACTTGGGATAGCATGTTAACCCGGATAACGCTCACCATCTCCTCCGAACAGTTCTCGTACTTTTGAGTAAGTTCGTACAGGCAGATGCGGGAACACAATTGCGAGCTCGCCGGGTTGGAGCGGCAAGATTCCTCCTGGTGACTCAATGCTATGCGGTATCTCCATAGCTTCAAGTGCTCTTGTATAAGTTGCAGCATCGTCCCAGCTTGTTATGTAGTAAAATGATTTTTCGTCCATATCAATCACGCTCCTTATCAGGTAGTATACCCTAGAAGTGGGGGACAATTGGAGCGAGACAGGAAGAAAAGGATTATTATACTAGTTGGGGGGAAGCATATGGGGTAAGTAAGATCGATCAAGAGTTGTACTACACGAATGATCCGTTTGAAAGGTATCAACTTATACTACAAGCTGAGATTTTGGAACGCTATCGTGCTAAAATAAGGTTAGAACAAAAACTTGCGGATGTTAATAAGGAACTGACTTCATTTGAGCTGGCTTTAAAGGATTTGCATGTGATGAAAAATACGGCAAGAGGTTAACGGGAGGTGATAGTATGTCCTTAAAAGAAATACGCGAAAAACGTAACGAAATAATTCAGATTGCAGATCGGTACGGTGCTCATAACCTTCGAATTTTTGGATCTCAAGCAAGAGGAACGGAACGGGAGGATAGCGATATTGATATTCTTGTCGATTTTAAGGAACATAATTTACTTGAGCAAATCGGATTAATCCAGGAATTGGAGGACTTTTTAGGGAAAAAAATCCACTTGGCAACAGAACAAACGTTGCATCCCGATATTCGAGAACAAGTATTAAAGGAGGCGATTCAACTTTGAAGCAAAGGCCAGATACCTTATTTCTCAAAGATATTTTAAACTCAATTCAAAAAATCGAGACGTACACGAAAGACGGTAAGAAAACTTTTTTGGAAACGGAGATGATCCAAGAATCAGTGATGTATAATTTTCAGGTGATAGGAGAAGCAACGAAGCATCTATCAAAAGAATTACGTGACACGCATCCCGAAATCCCATGGCGTAAAATAGCCGGGTTTCGGGATGTTTTAATTCATAACTATGTTGGGATTAACATTGAAGCTGTTTGGAATGTTGTTGAGAAGAACCTACCGGAGTTAAAGCGGAAAATTTCACAAGTCCTTCAGATTGTTGAGGAAAAAGAGAGTGTTAACAAGAGGTCAAATATTAAGAAGTTTCAACAAGAATTTGAGCGGTAATTGCAGATTGTTACGAGCGAAACAGCATCATTGTGACTTCAAATCTGGAGTTTGGGCAGTGGACGCGGGTGTTTGGGGATAGCCGCCTAACGGCGGCTCTAGTGGATCGTCTCGTACACCATGCACACATTCTGGCATTTACTGGCGAGAGTTACCGATTGCGCCATGCGCTTTCGGGACCTGAAAACGCGTGGCAAGGTTAGGCACAAAATGGTTGCCAAATTGAGCTTTTTTACTTGCCAAACACAAGATGGGCTTAGGTAGTTTTCGAAAAAGTCAATCACCATTTCCTGTTTTTTATGAATGTGAGAAGGAATGAACTTGTATAGTGACTCAATGCAAGTTACTAAAAAAAATACACTCAAATCTCTTCGATCGGTACGGATCTTGTCCATGTCATCAGATAATGATACTAGCCGTTGTACATTGTTCAGCATTCGACGGGGAGTTAAATTAGTCGGGTATTCCAATTTTTCTTTTATAAAAGCTACGAGCTCATTCTCCCTATGGAAATATGGGCGGAAAAACTCGTAGCTCTTGGACTTGTACTAGCAATTGGGTGGTTTACAAGTGCTTCACCAGGTTCAGTTAAAGAGTCGACACCAACTGTAACTATTTCCCCTCCAGCAGCTGATACAAACGTCTCAACTAGCAAAGAAACCGGGCAGACAGCACAGCAATCAGCGACTGACACTACTTCAACCGCGAGTCCGCAGTCTAATACTCAGCCAACCACTTCATCTGTAACTGAACCATCTGAAAAAAAATCATCAAGAATATCTGCGAAGGTTCTTGAAGTTGTCGATGGTGACACCATCAAAGTGCAGCTAAATGGAAAAGAAGAGACGATTCGCTTCCTTCTTGTGGATACTCCCGAAACCAAGCATCCTAAGTACGGAGAGCAACCATTCGGAAAAGAGGTTAGTAACTTCACAAAAGAATTGTTGGATGGGAAAACTGCCGAGCTTGAGCAGGATGTCAACAACGGCCCCGATAAGTACGGGCGCCTGCTGTACTACGTATATGTTGACGGCAAGTCGGTACAGGAGCAACTGCTTGAAAAGGGGTTGGCACGTGTCGCATACGTCTACGTACCGAACGTAAAGTACGTAGACAAGTACCGCGAGATCCAAAGCAAGGCTCAGAAAGCTGGTGTCGGCATCTGGTCAATCGAGAGTTATGCCCAAGAAGACGGCTACCATCCAGAAGTAGTGAAAAAAGCAGAGAAACATGCAGTTCAGGAACCGGAGTCGAAATCAAATCCGGAATCCAAACCAGTGGCTGAAGCGACTAAACCAAGGCTACGTTATGACCCGTTCGGTCCAGATCGTGATTGTGGTGACTTTGCTTCACATGAAGAAGCGCAAGCCTTTTTTGAAGCTGCAGGCGGACCGGGTAGCGACCCGCATCGTTTGGATCGAGACAAAGATGGCTTGGCGTGTGAACAGAACTAAATATAGTCGATAAGAGGGAACTCCATTGTTGTAAAGTGTTTTTAGCGTAATTGTATACTGACCCCATAAGACCCCAGACAAAATGTAAGTTATGATCAAAACAGGGTCGAAAGGGGGCTTTGCTATGCAGATATACCTTCAAACGATTGAATTGTGTCTGGACTTTTGGGGGCATTACGGTAGTCATCTCCACAGAATAAGAACCGGAAAAATATCCGGTTCTTATTTCTTATCTGTGAATAAATTGACACTCCCCATGCCTAAAGGGAGGGGCTTTCTTGACTAACCTTTGTAAGAGAAGACGCTAACCAGCATCTGCAGTGATGGCAACGCCTGAATGCAGGAGCCACGCGAGAAGCGAAATCAGGTCGATTCACTTGGCAATATATAGTTCAAATGGGGTACATAGAATGGTGTGGCAAAAAAGCAGGAAAAATGTACTATATGTCGTATTTTGATAGAAAAAGTAAATCGTTCCCTTGTAGAAGGAATGTTCCTGATTTGTCTGGTAGATGATCAATTGCCATTGCTCGACTGTGAAAGGGGCTTTGTCATGAATTTCTATGCGCATACGAGAGACGACGGCCAGTTTCAATTATTGAAAGAGCATCTCATCGGTGTCGCAGAACGAAGCATGCGATACGCTGAAGTCTTTGGAGCAGGGTATTTGGGATATCTCGCAGGCATTCTGCACGATATTGGTAAGTATTCAACCGATTTTCAAAAGCGCATCAGGGGCAATCCGATTCGGGTTGATCATTCAACCGCTGGAGCGCAGTGGATTGTTCGGAATGACACGATTCTTCAGTTTCTGGGGAACAAAAAACTAGATCGTTGGTTGGCGAGATTGCTTGCTTATACGATATCCGGCCATCACGGCGGACTTAGGAACTACGGAACGGTTGATACAGAAGGAACATTGACGTGTCGGTTGGCAAAGAAAGAGATTCCGGACTGGTCTTCCGCCTGGAAAGAAATTGTGATTGAAAAGCAAGAGTGGGGAGAAAAGAAAGCGGCTCTTATTTCCGGTTGGAATAAGGAGTACCCGGCATGGAGCTACAGCTTTCTTGGAAGAATGCTCTACTCATGTCTGGTTGATGCCGATTCGATTGACACCAGGGATTTTTGCAATGGCGTAGATGATGAAGGTTGGGAAGACGAGAAGCCGCCTTCGATGGCGGAATTGCTGACAAGATGCAATGAATATTTATCCCAAAAGCTGAAACATGTTGCCGATACGCCGATCAACCGGAAACGGAAGCAAATTCTCGCCGTATGCGAACGACAAGCCGAAATGTCGCCAGGCATCTTTTCTTTAACCGTCCCGACGGGCGGTGGCAAAACCTTGTCATCGTTAGCGTTTGCTCTGCGGCATGCGGTTAAGCATGGCAAGCGGAGAATTATCTATGTCATCCCGTTTACGAGCATTATCGAGCAGAACGCAGAGCAATTTCGCGCCGCGCTCGGACAAGATGCAGTGTTGGAACATCACAGTAATTTTAACTACGAGGAATATGAAGAAAACTATGGCAGCGATGAGGTTCGTCGTTTGAAGATAAGTGTCGAGAATTGGGATGCGCCTGTTGTCGTGACCACTTCCGTGCAATTTTTTGAATCACTGTTTTCCAATCTACGGAGCAAATGCCGGAAGCTTCATAACATTGCGGACTCCGTTATTATCGTTGACGAAGCTCAGAGCATTCCAAGAGGTTACATGAAGCCTTGCTTGCTGGCTCTGGAAGAATTGGCCGCAGCCTACGGGTGTTCCGTGGTACTCTGCACGGCGACGCAGCCATCGTGGAAGGGGCTGGGTCTGCAGGTAACGGAGATCATGGATACTCCCAAACCTACTGAGTTGATGGATGCTTTCAAGCGCGTAGAGGTTGTGGTGCACGGCAGCAATACGGAGATTGTTCCTGACCGACAGATCGTCGAATGGATGGAAGAGGCAGAGCAGGTTCTGTGCATTGTGAATACCCGTAAGCACGCAAAGCAATTATTTGATCAACTGGCGGAACGTATGGGGAAGGGGCTTTATCATCTGAGCGGTAGGCTCTGCGCGAAGCATCGCTCCGATATCCTGGCAAAAGTGCGGGAGAGTTTGCAAAATCAGTCGCCGTGCCGCCTGGTATCCACGCAACTAATCGAGGCGGGAGTCGATGTGGATTTTCCGCTGGTATTGCGTGCTTATGCAGGACTGGATTCGATAGCGCAGGCGGCAGGGCGTTGCAATCGGGAGGGGCACAGAGAATCGGGAAATGTGCGGGTATTTTACCCAGAAAACCACGGTATGCCCGCCAAAGGTTGGATGAAAGAGACAGCGACCGAGGCGCAAAATACGATCATGTATTGCAAGGAGCCCCCACTGTCTTTAGTGTCCATCGAAAACTATTTTCAGCGGATTCATGGAATATGCGACGGTAGGGTGGATGATCTTACGGATGCGGAAGAGATTATGAAATTATTAAAAAGCAAAAATGGTAACTTGGAAATTCCGTATCAGGACATCGCGGACAAATTCAGGTTTATCGATGGAAACATGCAAACGATTGTGGTTCCTTATGATGAAGAGGCGGAAGAGTTGATCAGGCAGCTTTCGGCAACCAGTCACCCGATGCGGTTGATGCGCCGATTACAGCCGTATACGGTGCAGATTTATCAGCATGAGTTTAGAGAGTTCCTACGGCACAATTTGCTTCAAAGCGTCGAGGGAGTGCTTGTACTGCTTGATAATTCTTACTATCATCCCGATACGGGTTTGCTTTCGGCAAGCGATGCGCCGGAGGCTGAGGTGCTTATTTTTTGACAGGGAGTGGATCAAATGGGGTATGGCATTACATTGCGAGTCTGGGGGGAGTATGCATGCTTTACCCGTCCCGAGATGAAAGCTGAACGAGTGAGTTATGATGTGATGACACCTTCGGCGGCGCGGGGCATTCTTGAGGCGATCCATTGGAAACCGGCGATCCGATGGGTGGTTGATCGCATCCATGTCATCAATCCGATTCGCTTCGAGAATATCCGCCGGAATGAAGTGGAATCGAAGGCTTCTGCCAGAAAACATGCGATCTATGCGGCGGAGGAACGGCAGCAGCGAGCTTCTTTGGTGTTGAAAAATGTGCAGTATATCATCGAAGCCCATTTCGAGATGACCGGGCGGGCCGGAGAGGAAGATACGCCGGAGAAGCATTACAACATTTTTTTGCGCAGAGCAAGGCAAGGTCAATGTTTTCACCGCCCCTATTTAGGCACCAGGGAGTTTCCGGCGAATTTCGAGCTTTTGGAGGGTGGCGTGGATGCTTTTCCATATGAGAATGTGCATGCCGGCGAGATCGACCTTGGGTATATGCTGCTGGATCAAACCTTTCATGTGGATGCGAAGGGGGAGACTAAAGAGGTTGTCCCGCATTTCTTTCGCGCCCGAATGGTGAACGGTGTGATCGAAGTGCCTAGTCTTGCTGACAAGGGGGTGGTCGGATGATTTTGCAGGCGTTGAACCGATATTACCAATTACTGCTGGAGAGAGAAGGAGACAGCATGCCGCGGGAGGAGTACTCGTCTGCCGATGTGTCGTTTGAAGTGCATCTGGATGAACACGGACATGTTGTGGCGATTCTGCCGTATACGAATGAGAAAGGGAAAATTGTCAAAAAGAAGCACATCGTACCCAAGCAGGAAAAACGAACCTCCGGCATCAAACCGTATTTTTTGTGCGACAAAGCGGAATATTTGTTTGGCTCTGCTTTATCCATGCGCGAAGCTTGCAGAGAAGGCATGCAAAGCTTGTGGCGGGATGTGTTGGCACACGCAGCTGTCGAATCAGTTGAGATTGATGCTCTGCATGCTTTTCTGGATCTTACAAGCGAACAGTTGTCGGAGCAGCTTCACCGTATGGTTGATGAAGAGTTGCAAAAATCGTTAGGCAGCGGAGGTCTTTGTGTTCTGAAATATGCGCCGACGGGAAAGTTTTTTCACATGGACGAGCATATTCAGCACGCCTGGGAGATTTATTCCAGAAAAGAGGGCGACCAAGCTGAAGACGAGAAAAAACTGGTCTGTTTAATAACCGGGGAGCCGACACCCTACCATCAGATTGCCCGGCTTCACCCCAACATCAAAAATGTTGTTGGAGCGCAAACTTCCGGCGCTGCTATCGTCTCCTTCAACATTGATTCGTTCTGCTCCTATGGACGGGATCAATCCTATAACGCACCTGCCTCCCAAAAGGCAGCCGATGCCTACGGATATGTGCTAAACAGGTTTTTGGCCGATCCGAACCATCGCGTGCGGATGAATGATACCACGGTTGTGTTCTGGGCGGAATCGGGAACCTCAAGTGAGCAGGATTTGTTCTCCAGTTTTTTTCAGGATCTCCAGGAGGAGGATGAGCCTGGGCATCTCGATGAAGAAAGCGTTAGAGCGCGTGTAAAAAGCGCAGTGACGCGTATCCGGCAAGGTCAGCAATTCATGGAGACTTTTCATGATCTGGATACGGAGACCAAGTTTTATGTGTTGGGACTCTCGCCCAATGCGGCCAGGTTGTCGGTGCGTTTCTGGTACACCGGGACATTGGGTGAGATTGGGGAGCAGGTGTGGCGGCATTACGAGGATTTGTCCATCGTCGGACTTGACCGCACTCCAACCATACGTGAACTGCTGCGAGAGATTGCGGTTGGTCACGATTGGGGGAACATCCCTCCGAATATGGAGGGGCAGATGCTCCGCTCCATCTTGCTGGGGTTGCCGTACTCGCGTGCGGTGTTTGCCCAGTTGATGAATCGCATCCGATCCGAGTCCGATGATCCCAGGAAAGGATTGCATAAGATTGGCGCAGTGCGTGCAGCCATGATCAAGGCGTATCTGCTTCGCCATTTTCGTACAAGCAAAAATAGCCTGGAAGGGGAGATAACGATGGGATTGAATGAACAGTCAACGAGTGTTCCATACAACTTGGGGAGGTTGTTCGCTTGTCTGGAGAAAGCGCAGGTGAGCGCCTTGGGACAGGGGATTAATGCTACGATCCGCGACCGTTTCTGGGGAGCGGCTTCGGCCACGCCCGCCAATGTGTTTCCGCGCTTGTTAAGCCTGGCTCAGCATCATATCGCCAAGGACGAGGAATGGGGGAGAACCAACGACCAACGCATCCAGGAAGTAATGAACGCATTGCCGCCGCAGTTTCCCAAGCGGTTGACATTAGAAGAGCAAGGGATGTTTGCGCTTGGTTACTATCATCAAAGACAAGACATGTACACCAAAAAATCGGACAAGTAATCAAAACTTTATGAAAAGAGGGATGATCAGATGAGTGAAAAAAAGGCGCTGACGAAACGGTATGAATTTGTGCTTTTGTTTGATGTGGAGAACGGGAATCCGAACGGCGATCCGGACGCCGGCAATTTGCCCCGTCTGGATGCGGAGACCGGTTGCGGACTAGTCACGGATGTATGTATCAAGCGCAAGGTGCGGAATTATATTGAGCTTGCCAAAAGCGGAGAACCGTCGTTTGATATCTACGTGAAAGAAGCAGCCGTATTAAACAATCTCAATAAGGAAGCATTTGAAAAAAATCCTGGCATCGAATTGAAGGAAAACAAGCCGGACAAGATGGAAGCGAAGAAAAAAGAAGACCAGCAGACGCTGACTCGCTGGATGTGCAATAAATATTACGACATCCGTGCATTCGGCGCTGTAATGACTACCGGGGTGAATTGCGGGCAGGTGCGGGGGCCCGTCCAATTCAGTTTTTCTAAAAGTATTGATCCGATTTCGCCGCAGGAAATCACCATCACCCGGATGGCTGTGACCAATGAGAAGGATGCGGAAAAAGAGCGTACAATGGGACGCAAAAGCATTGTTCCTTATGGGCTTTACCGGATGGAGGGGTATGTATCGGCACCGCTTGCGAATCAGACCAATTTTGGCGAGGAAGATCTGGAAGTGCTGTGGGAAGCACTCTTAAATATGTTTGACCATGATCGCTCCGCTTCCCGTGGAAAGATGGCAACTCAAAAGCTGATTATCTTCGAACATGCAACCCCTTTAGGGAATGCACCTGCCCATAAGTTATTTAATTTGGTAAAAGTTTCACGGAAATCCGATATTGATATTGCTCGCTCCTTTGAGGATTATGAAGTGCTGATCGGAGAGGCTCCACAAGGAGTTGCGATTTTCGAAAGATTGTAGGTTTCAGGTACAAGCTGTATGGTGAGAGAAGAAGACGATTTTTTAATGATATCAGGCATTCAACACTTTGCCTTTTGCCAGCGTCAGTGGGCTCTTATTCACATCGAACAACAATGGCACGAGAACGTGCTGACCACACAAGGACAGCACGTTCATCGCCAGGTGGATGACGATCATTTTGATGAAACAAGAGGCATTCTGCGAATAGTCCGTTCTATGCCTATCTTGTCAGAGAAACTGCGGATTCGTGGTATCGCTGACATGGTGGAATTCAGGCGTGTGAATGAGAAAACCGATGAAACGATAGTTTTAGATGGCCGTCAAGGGTTCTGGACGGTGGTTCCCATTGAATACAAGAGAGGAAAACCAAAGAACGACGACCGGGACATCGTCCAATTATGCGCCCAGGCGATTTGTCTGGAAGAAATGCTGAATGTTGTTGTTCCAGCCGGGATTATTTATTACGCCGAAATACGTAGAAGAGTGCGCGTTGAACTAACCAAAGAACATCGGCAGCGTGTTCAAGCGCTTGTCGAAACGATGCGCCATTATTACGATGAAGCGATTACGCCTCGTGCTGTTTATAAAAAACACTGTCAACAGTGTTCGCTTCTCACAATCTGCCAACCGAAGTTGAGTGCTGCCGGTGCTAGGTCGGCAGCTGCCTACATCATGCAACACATAGGAGAGGATGAAGAATAAGACGACTATTAAACACGCTGTATGTAACATTGCCGGATGCCTACGTAGGCTCCAAAGGTGAAACATTGATTGTACGTGCGGATGGAGCAAAAGAGTTGCAGGTACCGATCTTAAATCTGGAATCGGTCATAGTGTTTGGATATACAGGCGTGAGTCCTGATGCTATGCAACTGTGTATTGAAAACAACGTTTCTCTCGTCATCTTGTCACCTTATGGGCAGTTTAAAGCTCGTGTTACCGGAGAAACAAAAGGTAATGTACATTTGAGGCGGACTCAATACCGTTGGAGTGATAATGATGAGAAGACACTATCGCTCGCTCAACGCTTTTTATTCGCCAAGATAGCCAATGCTAAGACATCGATTCAACGGACATTGCGTGATTACCCGGATCGAGTAGAAAAGGATCAAGTAAAATCTGTGATCTCCATGCTTGATCGACAGATAAGAGAAGTGAGGAACAGCAAATCGCTTGATCAATTGCGAGGTGCAGAAGGGCTTGCGGCTCGCCATTACTTCTCCGTCATTCCGGAACAAGTACTGGTAAACAAAGAATCTTTTCCGTTCCCAGGGAGAGTGAAAAGGCCGCCGACGGATCGAATCAACGCGTTACTGTCGTTTCTGTACACGTTACTGGCTAATGATGTGACTCATGCACTGGAATCAGTCGGATTAGACCCACAAGTAGGTTTTTTGCATCGGGATCGATCGGGAAGAAACAGTCTGGCATTAGACCTTATGGAAGAATTCCGGGTATATTTGGCGGATCGCACAGCTTTAACGTTAATTAATCGTCAGCAACTGTCGCCTGATGATTTCATTCAGAAGGAATCAGGAGCATTTATCTTGACAGATGATGCTCGTAAAACTGTTCTGACTGAATGGCAGAAGCGCAAAAGGGATGAGATTCATCATCCGTTTCTTGATGAGAAGATAGCTATCGGGTTGTTACCTTATGCTCAAGCGATGTTGTTAGCACGGTATATGCGAGGCGATTTAGATGATTATCCCCCATTTTTCTGGAAGTAGCAGGTGATGAATGGATGATGGTGTTAATCACTTATGATGTCAGTACACAGTCTGTTTCAGGGCAAAAAAGACTGCGTAAGGTCGCTACGTTATGTGAAAATTACGGACAACGTGTGCAAAATTCAGTGTTTGAGTGCTTGGTAGATCCGCATCAGTTTGCAGAATTGCAGTTTCAATTGAAAAAGATAATTGATCCAGAAGCTGATAGTTTGCGGTTTTATCACCTGGGGTCAAAATGGAAAGGGAAGATAGACCATATTGGTGCAAAACAGGGGTATGATCCGGAGGGATTAATGATGATTTAATGAGTGCGAACCCCAAGTGAACATTAGGACCCAGTGGGGTTCGCACGCCTGATTCCTCTATAATTGTGATATTCTACCCGGTTGAGGGTGGATCTGAATTGAAACATCATGTTTGGGGTTCGCGGAAAATGGTAGAAAAACGTAAGTGTGACAAGTGTTTATTGTAAGTACCGTCGCCCGCTGTGCGCGGGCGTGGATTGAAACATTTTTATCCCTCCATTGATAATGCATCTTGTATGTCGCCCGCTGTGCGCGGGCGTGGATTGAAACCTAAAAAGGCTTGAATCCCTTAGAAAAGCTAGGAAGTCGCCCGCTGTGCGCGGGCGTGGATTGAAACATTAGTTCCCTGATAACAGGAAAGCATAGGATTATGTCGCCCGCTGTGCGCGGGCGTGGATTGAAACCGTTCTCGATTTGTATCACCTGCTGCAGGAGTTTGAGTCGCCCGCTGTGCGCGGGCGTGGATTGAAACTTGATAATATTGTAATATATTTTTAGTTTTAAGTCGCCCGCTGTGCGCGGGCGTGGATTGAAACCCCTTCTACGCACCACGTGATGTGACGTTTCCCCTGTCGCCCGCTGTGCGCGGGCGTGGATTGAAACCCCTTTACCAGTTCGATGATCGACTCCGGAAGAGTCGCCCGCTGTGCGCGGGCGTGGATTGAAACTACAGATAGCAGCAATAGTCGCCCTGGTTTTGACTGTCGCCCGCTGTGCGCGGGCGTGGATTGAAACTGTATAGAACAACTCTAACCGACGGCGATTTTGGTCGCCCGCTGTGCGCGGGCGTGGATTGAAACCGGAGTGGCGCGAAAGAACTCGTGGACATGATTGTCGCCCGCTGTGCGCGGGCGTGGATTGAAACATGATCCAAGGTGCGGCGGAAATAAGAGTTTACAGTCGCCCGCTGTGCGCGGGCGTGGATTGAAACTTCGATTGCATTGACGGCAAGGATGTCGTATGTGACGTCGCCCGCTGTGCGCGGGCGTGGATTGAAACATAGCTTTACCATCGCGAGGGAGGCGGACCGGTTGGTCGCCCGCTGTGCGCGGGCGTGGATTGAAACTTCGATTGCATTGACGGCAAGGATGTCGTATGTGACGTCGCCCGCTGTGCGCGGGCGTGGATTGAAACTACGTCAGAGAATCAGGACGGCAAAGAGTAATCAGTCGCCCGCTGTGCGCGGGCGTGGATTGAAACACGATCTTGATCTGCCTGTTCGCGGCATCAATCCTCGTCGCCCGCTGTGCGCGGGCGTGGATTGAAACACACCCAGACTCGGCGGAAAACCCAGAGAATACGTCGCCCGCTGTGCGCGGGCGTGGATTGAAACCCCTCACGCGATGATAAAAAATAGCGCCGACCGGTGTCGCCCGCTGTGCGCGGGCGTGGATTGAAACCTCAGATACTCCATAATACTTTGCAGAATGCACGTCGCCCGCTGTGCGCGGGCGTGGATTGAAACACACCCAGAGTCGGCGGAAAACCAAGAGAATACTGTCGCCCGCTGTGCGCGGGCGTGGATTGAAACATCTATAACAAACACAAGCAACATAATCATCCCCAGTCGCCCGCTGTGCGCGGGCGTGGATTGAAACTCGAAAACACTTACGTTCACCGGCGGACGCCTCTAGTCGCCCGCTGTGCGCGGGCGTGGATTGAAACTCCAGCTTCGCACACAGTTCATGCAGCCATTCGGTAGTCGCCCGCTGTGCGCGGGCGTGGATTGAAACGTGGTATAATCGTATGTAAGCCAATTGCGGACTGCGGGAGGATAGGTTCATGGGAAAGGACTATGCAGTTTATGTGCGCATCTCAACCGATCGAGATGAACAGGTCTCGTCTGTAGAGAACCAAATTGACATCTGTCGGAATCGGTTGGAAAGAAATGGTTTTATCTGGGACGAAAACTGTGTGTTCAAGGACGAAGGGATCAGCGGTACAACCTTTCTTGATCGAGCGGCTATCCAACTGATCTTGGAAAAAGCGAAGAAAAAAGAGATCAAAATGGCCGTGTTCAAGTCGATCTCCCGCCTTGCACGAGATTTGAAGGACTCGCTTGAGATCCGGGAAGTCCTCCTTGCGCACGGTGTCCGAATCATCTCCGTCGAGGAAGGGTACGACTCCCATAAAGCGGGAAAAAATGATATGTCGTTCGAGCTATGGAGTCTTTTCGCAGCGCAGTATAGCCGTACTCTTTCTGCCGGTGTTTCTGCCGCCTTGGCCGCAAAAGTCCGCAGGGGCGAACATATCGGCAAAACCCCATATGGTTTCGACAAAGTAGATGGTAAGCTCGTAATTAATGAGGAAGAAGCTATGTATGTGCGACAGATATTTGACTGGTACAATCAAGGGTGGGGATACAAGAGGATAGTAAAGGAACTCAACGGAATGGGGGTCCCTCCTAAACTGGGGCGTATTTGGCAGGTCACATCCGTACATAGGCTTATCCACAATCCCATATACTGCGGCAATTTCGTCATGGAAAGTCGGTGGCCGGAAGAAACAGATCCGAAACCCTCGGGAACAATGGATTATCTTTCGAGATCATCATCCGGCCATCATCTCACGCGAAGCATGGGAGAAAGCGAACAACAAGGACACGAAGAACAAGCGGAAGAAGTTCACTCCATGGAATGAGTTTCGAGGTATGGCAAAGTGTGCTGTATGCGGATTCAATATGGTCATTGTCCGAAGTTGGAAGCAGAGAAAAGACGGTGAGCGCACGTACTGGGATTATTTGAAGTGCAGTCAATACCGACGTGCTGCGCATGACGGTTGCGTCAATCATGACCCGATCCGTTACGAAGACTTCCGGGAGCTGGTGATTGGCCGGCTGCTTGAGGAGGGGCAGTCGATCTCGCTCAACTTCACCAGTGATTTCGAAAAGCGCCGGCAGGAAGACCTGGCGGTTCTGAGGAAGCAACTGCAGCAACTTCAGAACAAGAAAAAGGGGCTGCTCGATCTGTTCCTTGAGCGGCTCATCGACAAGGGTGAATTCGAGGCAAAGCGGATCGAACTGGATGAGGCCATCCGACAGTGTGAGGACAACATCTTCCTATTGGAAAACCAGGCTCACACGGACACAGAGATTCGGTCCATCATAGAGGCGTTCCGCGCCTTGAAGAACCAGGATCAGGACCTGTTCCTTGCATTTCAAGCCCTGATAAACGAGATTATCGTTCACCAAGATGGAACAATCGACATCGACTTTACATTCCGGAGCCGTCAAGAAGTGTAATTGCTTTGCAATTGGTTCACATCAGAAAGCTGATGCAAAAGCTTGGAATCTACGCTAATCTGGTATTGAGCCATAACAAAAACTCCTCTCTTAAGAATGGTGTCCGCAAACTTCATTCTAACCGAGGGGTTTTTCATATGGCTCCTTTATTTTTTAAGAGACTCATATTTTTACACAATTATACGGACTTAACTAGGATCACCGCGAAGCAGGTAAGGAAGATGATTGAATAGGATCTCCCGTCTTTTAAAGAACAGATAGTGTTCGTTAAGGATCAATTGAGTAATCAACTTGAGCAGTCTACATGTTTGCATTTAAGGCGAGGAAAAATGTATATGAACGAACGATAGTGTCGAACCCTCCAGCTGCTTTTTGCTGGAGGAATTTTTTGTGCATTACGGTTAGTGGCATTGGGATTTATTCAAACTAGAAGGATGTGCGTACCATTAAATAGAAGAACCATCTCCTCATCTTTAAATGAAGATTGCGTATTTTGTAATTTTTTGGAGTTAAAAAGGACTATAATCCTATTTGTCGAATTCTATCTAAAATTCCCAAAATAGGTGAGGTGTACATTTTTGGGGGTGGACGTCAAAGGTCTTCATTATTACGGGTTAATAGGGTGAGGTGAAAATAATGAGTTATAAAATATTCATAAAAACATTTTTTATTATGATGTTTGTCATTCTAATGGAAATATCCTTTTCCAATCCCGTTGACGCTTATGTATATTCTGGTGGTTTGTCTGAAGGATTGATGCCTCGTTTTGATGAAGAATCACAGAAGTATGGTTACATAGATGTTTACGGAAAATGGGTCATTCCACCAAAGTATGATATGGTTGAAGGATTTTCTGAAGGCTTTGCAGTTGTTTCATCTGAAGGATCCTATGGCTTTATTGATAAAACGGGAAAATGGGTAATTCCCCCAAAATTTTCGAGTGCATCTCGGTTTGCAGAAGGACTTGCGTTGGTTTCAACTACAGAAAATGGGTCTAAGATAACCGGATATATTGACAAGGCCGGAAAATTTGTAATCATTGGAAAGCCAGGGTATTCTTTTAGAACTTTTCAAAATGGGCTTGCTTTAGTTAAGGTGTGGGACAAGTATGGGTGGATAGATAAAACGGGAAACTTTGTTATAAAACCACGTAAATTTTATGATGCACGATCATTTTCCGAGGACTTAGCTTTGGTTAGGCAAGCTGAAAAACCATGGAAATATGGCTATATAAATAAAAATGGTGATTGGGTAATAAAACCAAAGTTTGATTTTGCAGGTGACTTTCATGAAGGAGTTGCACTCGTATACATAAATAACAAGGTAGGTTTTATAGATAAAAAGGGACAATGGATTATCCAACCACAATATGATCGTGCTCGTAGTTTCTCAGAAGGTGTTGCAAGCGTTCAATTAAATGGTAAATGGGGGGTCATCAATAAATCAAATCAGTGGGTGATTCCTCCTATGGAAGTAGAGAATATTGATGGGTTTAATGATGGACTAGCTGTCGTATCGATGGGCCCTTATAATAGCGGACTTATTAACAAAAAAGGGGATTGGGTTTGGAATAATTTGTTGCAAGTTAATTCGTTTTCCGAAGGATATGCGTGGATCAAGGAAGATGGCCTTCAGGGATTTATTAATCCGAATGGTGAATGGGTGTATAAAGAGGAGATTCCATTATCTGAAGTATATGTACATCTTGTTCTTGAGGACGAGTCACTTAAGAAACAAACTCTAACTTTCTTCGGTTTAGGCAAGGCTTCTAAGGTAGATAGCGATACCCTTCGTATCTGGGATGTCCGATTTAATGATAAGTATTGGTGGGAGGTAAATTTTAATGCAGGTACCAAAAACTATAAATCGTATTTTGGTGAAATTACGGTTAGCGGAAAAAAACGAAATGTAAGCATACGCTTGAAAAGCGATGGGACATATACAGTTGAAGAAGAATAGTGCCTTAAGATTAGTGATGCTCTACACAATCTAGTAATGTAGCAATGATGAGATGGAGATGCTTTCCAAAATCGTTCTTCAATATATTACATGTTAGAGGTGTCGGTATGAATATAGAAGATGCTATCAACTTCGTTGTAGATGAGGTAGAAGACCCGGCTCTTTTACATCCTGAATTAGAGGACATATATAAGAATAAAGTAACTCGTTCTAAAACTATTGTTCAGAGAATGAAGAAGATTGGTGATTTGAAAAGATACTTACAACGTTTTGAGGTTATACCACCTATAGGAGATCCGAAAAGGGCACTTTATGATCGTTTCAAGGAACTTGGTCTAAAAACATATGAGGACTTATATCCAGAGTTCATAGAAAAGTTTGCACATTACATAGATGATGTTACTGTAATTGATGATTTCGTAATAGGTAAGGAATATACGTCTTGGGATATTTCAATATTTGCGCAAACGTACGACACGCAATCTGGAATATATCTTATTGGTGATGAACCAAATTACCAAGCCATTTTTGTAAAGTGCACTTTTGAAGAAGGGAAGTACCCAAACAAGTGGATTGAACCAAATCATATACTAAAGTACTACATGTATAGCCTCAAAGGTGTATTTAATCCAGACTATAAATATAACTCAGCGATTATTAACTCAAATAAAACAAATACTCCGATTTATGTATTCGAAAAGCAAGATACCAGACTGACCTTAATAGGAATATTTCGTTATGAGAGTCATCACTATGATCCGAGCGATGGATCAAGATGGTTTATGCTTCATAAGATTAATTCGTTATTCGTAAGGAAAGCTATTACCCAGAAAGAATATGACCAAGAGGTTAGTAAGCAGGTTCAATTGGCAAGAGTTAGGTCCAGAACTGAAAGGCGAAATCGTTTACTTAAAGTAGATAAAATACCGGGTAAGCTGTTAGTTACCTCAACCCAATTTATACGAAACCCCGATGTCATTGTGGAGGTCTTGGAACGGGCTAAAGGTGTTTGTGAGAAATGTCGAAAACCAGCACCGTTCGTTCGTGCTAGTGATCTTACCCCGTATCTTGAAGTGCATCACAAAATACCCCTAGCAGAAGGTGGAGAAGACACTGTCGAAAATGCAATAGCACTTTGCCCAAATTGCCATAGAGAAGTTCATCATGCAGCTGATGTGATCACTGTTGCAGCGGGTATTCTTATAGAGAATGGTAAAGTTCTTATTGCTAAACGAGGAGGAATCGATGAAAACGCTGGCAAGTGGGAGTTTCCGGGCGGAAAGCTGAAATTAAATGAAACCCCTGAGAGATGTTTACGCCGTGAATTGAAAGAAGAATTAAACATTAAAGTCAAAGTACAGAGGTACTTTAGAGAGAGTATTTATAAATTTCATGAAAGGATTATTAGGTTGATGACCTATTTTGTTAAGAGAGTTGAGGGGGAAGTTAAATCATTAGTGCATGAAGAAATAAAATGGGTTTTTCCTGAAGAATTAAATGAAAATGAATTCCTTCTGGCCGATGTACCAATTGTTCTGGAACTAAAGAAGCTTAAGGACTCAGGTAGGTTGAAGAGATTATTAACCTAGAAAACAGGCTTAGATCAGGAATTATATGGCGCACGAGAACTCGGCGGTTGGTCAAAAACATTGGTTTTAGTGGACAAGAACATTGTTCTCTGAAAAACAACCAGACCCGAGTTGGTGAAGAACATTCTATGGAAAACAAAACAACAGACAATCCGTTGAGGTGAATGAAATCACCCTTATCGATGTACTTGGTACGGAAAGTGACGAAGTGGTCGATGCAGTCCAGCTCAAGCTGGAGAGCAATAAGATTTATCAATACATCCATGTCCTTGACGACCGAGAAAAAGAAGTCATCATCGGTCGGTTTGGTCTTGACAAGGATAAAGAAAAGACACAGCGGGAGATTGCACGAGAGCTGGGGATCTCCCGTTCGTACGTATCGCGGATAGAGAAGCGGGCGTTGATGAAGCTGTTTCACGAGTTTTACCGGACCAAACAGGCACAGGGGCGGTGAGTTTGAGCCGACCATCGTCAAAAAGAACCAAACCAATGTCATAGGGAACGAAGATCAAATCATGTAAGCCAAAGGTGTGTCTCCCCGCAGCATCCAGGTCAAAACCGGGGACAGATTGTTGATTTAAGAAAATGCCCCTCTCTTGGGGCCTATACACACGTGGGGGAAGAAGAATGGAAATGTTAATCTTCATCTTGTTATGTGCATTGTTTGTACAGTTAAGCTTCTTTCCGTACAGTTTTCATAGATTCAGATTCTAATTCTGACAGATAATTGGTAATTGTCTCTATGGGCGTTTTCCCATGTTGCGGTATCCGCGGTGGGGTCCTTCCGTGTTGTAGTGAACCAACCATGCATCGAGTTCTCGTTGCAGTTCCTCCAGGTTAAAGCGCTCTACGAATCCGTTTTGCTGGCGTCGTACCCGGGTTTTTCGGTGTTCGATATCGTTTAGGGCCAGGTACATCCAATAAAAGGGCCGAAAAGCCCTTTTATTGGTTATTCTGTACGCCCAGCATGGGCGTCTATCTTTAGGGTGAAAGTCTCAACGGGAGCTGGCGAGTGCCTACCGCTAGCCAAGTGCAAGGCGGTCCGCCGTGAGGAGGAATCTGGATGGTGTGAGAGGACGGAGGTTAGCCGCCCCCTCCTACTCGATTGAAAAAATAAAAATATATATTATTAGGCCAGACACACATAAGGAGAGATTCGATGTTATTTAGAAAATTTTTGGCGTATATTCTGACCTCGGTTCTGTCTACAGTGCTGCTCATGGGGATTCTGGCTTTGAAAGAGGATCATCCGGTCATTGATGCGATTGGAATTGTGGCTCTGGTTGTATTTTTTGTCACGTTGATATATGGAGTTCCTGTTTCTGTTTTGGCTGATTATTTGACCAAAAGGTTTAATGGGGCGGGTAGGGTGTTATGTTCCTTATTCATTCATTTGCTATTTGGTGTCGCATTTGTTTTCATAGTTGGGCTTTTAGTGGCCTTTGATGAATTAAATTTTGATTTCCGTTCTTTTTGGTCTGGTGTTAAAAATTATTTTATAGCCTCTACTTTAACTTCCTTTTTATTTTGGGCTTCGGATGAAGCTGCCAGATTCATCTTGAATAAAAAAAATATTTCATAATTCATTATCGGCTAGAGTTCAAAGACTGACCAAACACCCCTTTCCAGCGAGGGCGTTTATTTTCGATCATTTTCATGATGGCTAGTGCAGTGTTGTATGTTGATGAAAAGCAAACAACGTACGATAGAGCTTCCATGACCATCTCTTTGGGCGTACAGGTAAGCTTCTTTCCGGACAGTCCTTGTTGATTCTGATTCCACTCCTGATAGATAATTGGTAATGGTTTCGATGGTGCGCTTTCCCATGTTGCGATATCCACGGTGGGGTCTTTCCGTATTGTAGGAAACCAATTCCGGTGTTCGATGTCGTTTAGAGCCAGGTACAGCTCATATGGTACAGCTCATATGGATGGGCCTCTCGTCCGCAGTACTCCCGGTCATTGTCCATGAGGACAGAGGATACCGTAAGTCCATGTTTTCGATAAAACGGCAGCACGTCGTTGTGGAGGATGGCGATAGCACATTCCGGCAGTTTTCCTGTATGCAGAAATCCAAACGCGTAACTGCCGTACGTATCGACGACCGCTTGCAGATAGAATTTGCCCACTACTAACGAGCAGGAATATTCAATAAGAAAGAAAAATGTGTAGGGGTTAAATAAAAGGGAGGAGGATGGAATTTTTGAAGAAGAAATATCATTTTATAGCCCTTGGTTTTCTATTGGTAATATTTTTTATAACTTTACCCACAATACAATCTTATCTTACTAAAGCTTCATTTGATAAAAAGAAAGAAGTGGTAACTGAAACAATAGTTGTATCCTCTGATGAATTATTTGCAATAGCATATAAACAGTTGAATTTAGCCCAAAAATTAGATTCTTCAACAAAATATTCATTAGTTGCTGATGAGGTAAGAGATGGTTATGAAGAAGTGACGCTTATGTATCATTACCTATACAAACATCCAGATATTGAGTCTATAAAGGTTGAATTACCAATAACAAGATACCAAGATAACAATAAAACAATTGAATTTATCTCTGGTAAAGGCAATATCATTAAAGTATTAGAAAATGGTGAATGGAAAGATTTTGAGACTATCCCGTAAGAACAATGTATTAAATTTGTTGTGCTAACGGGTAGCGTTTCTGCAATAAGCAGAAGGAGGTGGATAAATATTTTGAATCGAACACTAAGAAGGTTTTTAATTTATTTTGTAGTATTTTTTATTCTGATAATGATTTTTGGAGCAATATTCAAACCATTTGAACTAGGGTTTGATGGAATAGTTCGAGCATTAGTTATCTCTTCAGCTTCCGCCTTTGGATGGGTCTTTGTAGAAAGGAGATTCCTAAAGAAATAATTTTATTAAACAAACGGGAGCGTTGACCCAAGAAGGCAACGGATTCGTAGAGGGCTATATCAGAACCGTGCGGGATGAGTTTTTCCGGATCAAATTCCGACACGGAACGGCCCCGCCGCGGATACCGCAACATGGGAAAACGTCCCATAGAAACAATTGCTAATTATCTACCAGAAGTGGAATCTGAGTCTACGAGAACTGTTCGGAAAGAAGCTTCACTTTATGATCACGAGCTCCACATATAACACTTTGCAGAAGCAGACAACAGATAAATAGTTAAGGTGAATGAGAGGGCCTTGGTGAATGGAAGGCCTTATTTCTTTTCATCAAACAGATAGGTGAAGGGTGACGCGCTGTTCCGGCCAGGGCCTTGGCATCATTATCGGCAGTGTAGTTGTTGCCAAGATTGTTCAAGACAATAATGAGCGAATGAAACGTTTCTTTGGGTGGGAGTATTGCAACTGATCTGTAACAGAAGAGAAGTAGAATATAGAAAATTTAGCAAATTAAGAAAGGAGGTTGAAACCGATGATGTTGGGTCGCAGCTTTTGGTTTATTGTCCCCCTAATCTTTTCATTGCTGCTGTCGGCCGTTCCGGTTACGCATGCAGCAGGGACCTTTACAAGCAAAACGTACAACAATCGAACCTACAAGATTTATGTGCCTGGCGGATACCAGCAGGGAATCGCAGTGCCCCTGGTGGTGATGCTGCACGGCTGTACCCAGGACCCGGACCAGTTCGCGGCCGGGACCCAGTTTAACACCCTTGCTGAGCAGGAAAATGTGATCGTGATTTATCCGGAACAGCCTGCCTCTGCTCATCTAAACAAATGCTGGCATTGGTTTGATCCGGCCCATCAATCCAGGGGAAGCGGGGAGCCGGCCTTACTAGCCGGGATGATCAATCAGGTGAAGAGTGAATACACCATAGACGACAACCGTGTTTATGTTGCCGGGCTGTCGGCAGGAGCTGCCATGAGTGTGATTATGGGGGCCACTTATCCCGATATCTTTGCGGCTGTCGGGGTGGCTTCCGGATTGGAATATAAGGCAGCGACCAGCGAGACGGGTGCGTGGATAGCCATGTCAAATGGAGGGCCCGATCCTGTTCAGCAGGGGAACGCTGCCTATACGGCAATGGGAAGTTATAACCGAGTGGTACCGACCATCGTTTTTCACGGGACTTCGGACTATACCGTTTATCCGGTCAATGGTCACCAGGTGATTTCCCAGTGGGCCCAAACCAACGATAGGTCATCCGACGGTACGGACAACAATAATATCGATGATACTGCGGACGAGACAATCAACGGTCAGGTTCCTGGAGGAAGAAACTATACCAAATACGTATACAAAGACCAAGAATCAGCCGTTGTGATGGAAAAATACATGGTTGAAGGCATGGGCCATGCCTGGTCTGGCGGCAGCAGTGCAGGATCCTACACGGACCCGCAGGGGCCGAATGCCAGTCAGATCATCTGGGACTTCTTTCAGAATCATCCAAAGAACGGCTCTGGACAAGATACCGCACCACCTGTGACTACCGCAAATCCCGCTGGTGGAACATACGGCAGTTCCATCAACGTTCAGTTAACCCCCAATGAACCTGCCGCTACGTACTACACGCTTGACGGCAGTACCCCCACGACGAGTTCCACAAAATATACGGCACCCATTCCAATCGACAGCAGTACCGTTTTGCTATTCTTTAGTGTCGATACGGCTGGAAACCAAGAGATGGTGAAAACCGAGACATACACCATAAGCGGTAGTGGGGGTTCCGCCACTACGTTTACTTCAGCTGCTTCCGAAGACGGTTTTGCAGGAATGTATTTGGCTGACGGATTGAGTACGACTGTCCATAAGCTCGGGGATAAAGGGATGTACAATACCGATACCTATCGGGTTATTCTGTCGTTCGATACCAGTGCCATACCGGCTCATGCGACCATCACGAGCGCGAAATTGCGAATCTACCGGAAAGCTTTATCGGGGTCTGTTAGCGAAATAACCGTAGATATCAAGAACGGTTCGTTTGGAAGCGGCAGTGCTCTCGAACAGGGAGATTACAGCGCGTCGGCGTCTGCTGAAAATATAGCATCGCTGGGAGTCCCGGGGGAAAATAACACGTACACGGAAGTTGATCTACCCGGCAGCGCATTTCCGTACATCAACAAAACAGGAAAGACGCAGTTCAGATTGAAAGCGGTTTCTCCTGCGGATTTTTCGTCCGATGTGCTTGAGATTTACGGTGGAGAAGATAGCGTTTACTGTCCTGTTCTGATCGTGAACACGAATTGATCGAGACGAAATGAGAGGATCTTGCCTGGTCCCCTTCACCACAAAGCAGGAGCCTGGTGTACTGGAAAAGGAATAAAGGTAACAGCATGAGTATTCACGGAAAATCGATTCGAGTAGATTGTTCTAAACGAATTTGTCGGAAAATGTAGAATAATGTTGAAGAGCTTATTGACCATTCCAACCCTAACTTTACAGCTCCCGATAATGGCAAATCCGTTCAAAAGAAGAGACGCAAATCCATAGGCCTAAAAAAGCAGGCATGGCAGTGGGCTGTAAAGGAGATGGAAATGTGCAAAAACCCCCGTTATCGGGGGGTTTTTGTGTCGTTAAATGTGCTGGATTATGTAGAAAATTGTAGAAAAATGACGAAAGTTGTAGTATAACATTGTTTACAAAGGACTAATATTCCTATAGATGGATAGGTAATCTTACCTAACTCATACAGCTTCCGCTAATGGCAAACCCGTTTGAAAGACGGTGACGCAAAGTCGAGGGCCTAAAGCAGCAGCCATGGCAGCCGGGAAGCCTGGCAGCCGAACCAGGTACAGCGAGTCGGTACATAGTGTTTCACAAAGGGATGGATGACCGATGACAAGGAGTATTGTCTCCAGAGGAAAAAATGTCGCGGATGCGGTTGAGACAGCCATTCACTTGTTAGGGACGACCAAGAAAAACGTAGAGATTGAAATTATCCAATTGGAGAAAAAAGGATTTTTGGGAATTGGCGCAAAACCGGCTGTGGTAAAGGTCACAGTCAAGCAAGCGGAGGAGAGCGCATCCACTCCATGTGACGATGAATCCCTGATTGCATCCATTCTCCAACAACAAGATGTATCGCATCTCAACCACGAATACATTGAAAACTTGCAGCCTGTCGAAAAGATTGAGACGAATCACAGCGCGCAGGTCTGGGTCACAGACGGACAGGTATTTTGCCAGCATTCTGCTACTCATTATCCGACGATCACACCGGGAAAAGGAGTGATGGTCTACAAGAACGGTCAGGTGGTAGTGGGGACCACCGTCATCACGGAAAAGGACCAGATTCGGATCTGCACAGACACGGAAGAAAGCGAATTAAAATGGAAAATCACAATTGACGAGGACGAGCTAACCGCTACATGTATAGTGGAACCCGGGTACAAAAAGCGGTTCAGGTTAAAGGACCATCCCCCCGCGCCGCATGTCGAGCTGGAGGTAGAAGAAGAGATCATCGAGTACGAGACTCTCCATGCCCAGGAGGTGCTGGATCGCCTGGAGGAAATCGGAGTAGTGCGAGGGATTCAACGGGAGGAGATCCTGAAAGCATGCCAGACGACTGAACCTGGGGAATACGTGGTTGCTCGCGGAATGGAGCCGACGGAAGGGAAGGACGGCTGGATTGAATTCGTGGTTGATGTTGACAGCCAGACCAACCACCTGAAAGAGCGATCAGATGGGACCGTGGATTTTCGGGAGATTACCCATATCCCGTCAGTCAAGGCAGGGCAGGTGATCGGGATCATACATCCTCCGGTTGAAGGAAAAGAGGGATATACCGTAAAGGGAATACCCATCCCTCCCAAGCCGGTTCGGGCGGTTCTACTCCATGCGGGTACGGGTGTCGGGTTCGTGGAAGAAGATGCAAAAATTGTGGCGACCGAGTCGGGCCGCCCGCAGATAGAGCATCGGGGGAACATGGTAAAGGTTTCGATATTGCCGAAATTGACCCACCCCTCTGACGTGGATTTGAAATCAGGCAACATACACTTCAATGGGGATGTTGAGGTATTGGGTGCCGTAGAGGAAGAGATGGAGGTGGACGCGGAGGGGGATGTTCTACTCCACGGCAGCGTAAACGTGGCAACAGTAAAGGCGGGGAACTCAATCAAGATCAATGGGAATGTAATCAGAAGCGAGATTGTCGCCGGGAAAAGCAGCATGGTGATACAGGAGATGTCCCAGCTGTTGGGGGAGATGTCGCAGCAGATGCGAAACCTCGTCTCTGCAGTGGAACTGCTCTATCAGCACAACGCGTTTAAGCTTTCAGACTTTAGAGTAAAAGGGTTGTCACCATTGCTGAAAATTTTGCTGGAAAGCAAATTCAAGTCCTTTGTCCAATTGGTAAAACAGTATGTGGACAAGACGGACAAAGAAAGGGAGTTTCTCGATCGAGACTGGCTGGCCTTAGCTGAAATATGCCGCAACAGCTTTCTCATCCTTCATCCGAACCAGTTAAAGAGTCTTCAGGATCTGGTTGCGCTGCACAAAAAATTGGAGGTGCTTTATCAGATCAGCCATACTCCTCCCCAACCCAACTCGTCGATCATACTGCCCTATGCGTTAAACAGTCGAATATACTGCAATGGAGATATTACCATTAGCGGTCAAGGCTGCTACAACTCGAAGATTCATGCGGGTGGCTTCCTTCGGGTCAATGGATTTGTCAGAGGGGGAGAACTGTATGCCGGCCTGGGAGCGGAAATCGCTGAACTGGGAGCAAAAGCCGGAACGTCTACACGCGTTATGGTGCCAGCAGACAAAACGATCAAGATCGGGGTTGCCATGGAAGATTCGATCATTCAAATCGGAAACAGGGTCCATAAGTTCGCGGAAGAGACGAGAAACATAGTGGCAAAGTTAAATAGTGATGGCAAGCTGGTCCTGCGATAAGGGCAAACATCGGCGGCAGCTTTTCCGCTATGAAAACGTACCCGAGTAACTCCTTGGAAAACCGGCTATAATGGAATAGTCCGGGGGAGCTTTATCTTTCTCCGCCCGTCCCTTTATACTTAAACGTGCAGGAGGGAGCCTAGGGTATGGGATAGTCTCTCTCATGCCAGAAAGGTAAAGAGAGGGGAGTTTCGGTGACCTACCGCTCGTTGAAATGGCTGACGATTTTTTTACCGCCGCTCGTGATTGGCGGGTTTGAGTTCATCCGGCACGATTTCCTGCTTGATTATCTGACAATGGAAGCGGGTAATTATCTGATTACCTTGCTCACGTTTGTTCTTTCTTACCTGTTCGCCACCTGGATGTTTCGCACCATCGAGCAGATGAGCGCCCGGATTGCAGAGGAACAGGCGCGGCGGGCCGTATACGAAGAGCGGGAGCGGCTGGCCCGTGAACTGCACGACAATATTGCCCAAACCTTGTTTTTGCTGAACGTAAAGCTGCGGCGGGGCTATCTGGAAGAAGCCAAGACGGCTGTCGCAGAAATTGATCAGACGCTGCGGCAGGCCATTTTCAATCTGCGTGCCTCGCCGGAAGAGAGCATGACGTTAACCGCGCGTATCACGAAGTGGTTGGACGAGTGGAGCGCCATGACCGGAATCGAGGTGCAGCAGGACCTGACAGTACCGGACCAGTATTTTTCACCTGTGCAGGAAGTGCTGCTGTTTGGCGTGATTCAAGAGGCCTTTACCAATATACGCAAACATGCAGACGCCACCAAAGCCTCCCTTTATTTTGCGGCTGAGCGGAGGGGGTGGCGGCTGACCATCAGAGACAACGGCCGGGGGATTGAACCGACCGATCTATCCAGTCACAAATACGGCCTGTCGATGATGAAAGAACGGGCAACCAAGCTGGATGCTGTCTTTGCGATTGGCAAGGATGAGACGGGCGGCACGACACTTACCCTGAGCGGACGAGGAAGGTGATCAAGGATGTCCCAACCCTACCGCGTACTGATTGCTGACGACCACCCCCACGCGCGGGAAGCGGTCAAAAGCATGCTGGCTGAAGATCCGGCCTTTCTCCTGGTGGGAGAAGCGCGCAATGGAAGAGAGGCACTGGAACTGTGCCGCACGCTCCGCCCCGATCTGGTCCTGATGGACATCAACATGCCGGTGTGTGACGGGCTTCAGGCAACCAGGCAGATCAAGCAAACTGCCCCCCAGATCAAGGTGGTCGTCCTGAGCGTATCGGACGATGTCGCCGACTTGTTTACGGCGATTCAGTTCGGGGCGCAAGGGTACCTGTTGAAAAATATGGATCCGGACGATTGGATTGCCTATCTGCACGCCCTGATGGAGGGAACGGTGGAGCAGTCGCGTCAGTTGGCCGGCAAACTGCTCTACCAGTTTCGCGAGGCGGGAGAAGAAGAAGAGGTGCCTGCGTCGGCATTGACCCTTCGGGAACGGGAAATACTGTGCTACGTGGCGAAAGGGGAAACCAATCGGCAGATTGCCGATCACCTGCTCATTTCAGAAAACACGGTCAAAAACCATATCAAAAACATCCTGGAAAAACTGCACCTGGAGAACCGGGTGCAGCTCGCTTCGTATGCCGTCAGGCACGGCTTGAACCGCGGTTGAGCAGGAGAGATGGACGGTTGATGTCTTCGTGTTTGGTTCGAATTGCCAGAAGGTAAATTTACCAGAAAATCTTCCAACAACCCACTAGTTGCACCGCGGACAAACCAGATTATAATGGTTTCATTCACGTTACTACCTTTTCCGGACACTAGATTGTGTTCGGCCTTTTTTTTTCTTGCGTTGAATATTTTTTTGTCAGAAAAATAACATTCCTGTGGTAGATGGATGCTGCTTCCTGCAATTTTTCTCTTGATTTCAAGCGGAATCCGTGCGATTATTCGATCATGATTCCATGAATATCCCGAGAAAAAATGGACGAGCAACTTGTGTAATATTCTTTATTTATACTATAATTTAAAAACATAGAAAATTGGTAGCTGTTCGAAAGTAATGGAGTAAAAAACCAAGGGGGTACATGTTTGATGAAGAAGTCATTTGCAATTGCGCTAAGTGCATTGATGCTGTTCGCGGCGGCCTGTGGCTCGTCCGGCACTACCAGCAGCGGCGGTTCGGGTGAAAGTGGTTCCGCACCGGCGCAGGATAGTGGCGGAGGTGACCAGAAGAAACAGGTCACAATCGGCATCACCCAGATTGTTGAACACCCGTCTCTGGACGCTTCACGCGAAGGGTTCCTGGCTGCCTTGAAGGACGCCGGGTATGTTGAAGGGGAAAACCTGAAAGTGGACTACCAAAACGCACAGGGTGACATGAACACCAATGTGACGATCGCTCAGAAGTTTGCTTCGGACAAAGTGGACCTGGTTCTGGCAATTGCCACACCGAGTGCGCAGGCGATGGCCAAGGCGAGCAAAGAGGTGCCAATCGTGTTTACGGCCGTAACGGACCCCTTGGGTGCCAAACTGGTGGATAGTCTGGAAAAACCGGGCGGCAATGTGACAGGTGTCTCTGACACGCATCCCGAGGCGATCAAGAAGACGATGGAGGCGATCAAGGAGTTCTTCCCGGACGCGAAAAACGTGGGTGTGATCTACAACAACGGCGAGCAAAACTCGGTCGTCAACGTGGAAAACGCCAAGAAAGAGATGGATGCGCTCGGGCTGCAGGCGGTAGAAGTAACGGTGGCCAACAGTTCCGAGGTTAAGCAGGCGGCCGAATCGTTGATCGGACGGGTTGACGTCATCTATATTCCGAAGGATAATACTGTGGTGTCCGCGCTTGATGCAGTGGTAATGGTAGCCAATGACAAAGACATTCCGCTGTTCGTCGGAGAGACGGACTCGGTAAAAGCGGGCGGATTTGCCGGTTTCGGGTTTGAGTACTTCGACCTGGGGTACACGACGGGGCAAAAGGCTGTTGAGATCCTGAAAGGCAAAAGTCCAAGCGAAATCCCGGTTGGCTTCCCGGACAAGCTGGAGCTGATGATCAACGTCAAGACAGCAAAAGAGCAGAACATTACCATCACAGACGCGATGAAGTCTAAAGCCAAACTCTACGAAGGAGAATAGTACATCGCACAGCTAGAAGGAGGTTTCCCGTGCCTGCTGAAGCCTGGATTGGCTCATTGGAGTCTGGAATTATCTACTCGTTGATGGCATTAGGAGTTTATCTGACGTTTCGCATTCTCAACTTCCCTGATCTGACAGTTGACGGAAGCTTCACCACCGGAGGTGCCCTGGCGGCGACGATGATCGCCGCCGGTTACCATCCGCTATTGTCCACAGCCGCCGCCATGTTTCTGGGCGGACTGGCCGGATTTGTGACGGGTGTCCTCCACACCAAAGGGAAGATCAACGCCTTGTTGGCGGGAATCCTGTCCATGATCGCGCTCTACTCGGTGAACCTGCGCATCATGGGCAAAGCCAATGTGCCGCTGTTGGGAGAAGAAACGCTGTTCAGCGGGATTGCCGACTTTTTTGCCGATTATCTGCCCTTTCTCAAGGCAGTGGGAATCATCGTCACAATGGCCCTGTTTGTCCTGGTAGTCAAGTGGATTGTCGACTGGTTTTTGCACACGGAAATCGGTTTGGCGATACGCGCGACTGGCGACAACGAGCGGATGATCCGCAGTTTTTCCACCAATACGGACAACACCAAGATCATCGGGCTTAGTCTTTCCAACGGGCTGGTAGCCTTGTCCGGCGCCTTGATGGCCCAGTACCAGGGGTTCTCCGATGTCAACATGGGGATCGGGATGATCATCATCGGTCTCGCGTCGGTTATTATCGGGGAAGCGCTGTTCGGCCACTCCACGATCTTCCGGGCGACACTGGCGGTGATTGGCGGAGCCATTATTTATCGAGTCATTATTGCCATTGCCCTGCGCATCGAGTGGCTGGAAGCGTCCGACATGAAACTGATTACCGCCCTGATTGTCGTCATCGCGCTGATCTGGCCCAAGATGCTGGCGTCGTGGAAGGAAAAACGACTGCGCAGCGCCCTCAGCCAACAGCGCGTCAGCCAGGACGACAAAGCGGTGAGAGGTGACAACCATGCTTAAACTGAAGCAAATCAGCAAGGTGTTTAACCGCGGCACCGTGGATGAAAAGATCGCCTTGGCGGAGATCAACCTGGAGCTGGAACCTGGTGATTTCGTCACCGTCATTGGGAGCAACGGGGCCGGAAAGTCCACGCTGATGAACATTATCTCCGGAGCGATTATGCCTGATACCGGCATTATCGAGATCGACGGAGAAGTTGTGAATCATCTGGCCGAGCACCAGCGCTCACTCAAGATTGGGCGCGTCTTTCAGGATCCGATGGCAGGAACAGCTCCGACGATGACCATCGAAGAAAATCTGGCAATGGCTTTTTCGCGTGACAAGAAGCGAACGCTGCGCAAAGGTGTCAATAAAGAGCGCCGCGAGCAGTTTCGCGAGTACCTGAAGTCATTGAATCTGGGACTGGAAAACCGGTTGACGGCCAAGGTGGGGCTGCTTTCCGGCGGAGAGCGGCAGGCGCTCAGCCTGTTGATGGCTACCTTTACCCAGCCCAAGGTGCTGCTTCTGGATGAGCACACTGCTGCCCTTGACCCTGCTCGTGCTCAATTGATCACGGACCTGACCAAAGAGGTGGTCGAACGGTCCAGGTTGACGACGTTGATGGTTACCCACAACATGAAACAGGCGCTGGAACTTGGAAATCGTCTGATCATGATGGACAAGGGGAGTATCATTCTGGACATCCGGGAAGGCAAGAGCGAGCTGACGATTGAACAGCTTCTCAAAGAGTTTGAGCGCCTGAAAGGCGAAAAGTTGGCCAGTGACCGGGTGATGTTGGCTTAAACATCTTGGAACCATGCGCACTTGGGCAAGGGGCTGTCTCTTGTTCAGTGCGTTTTTCTTTTTCAGTTCGGTCCGTTGGGTGCAAAAAGACGAGGGGGAGTTACTCATGCAAGTATCCTTGTTTATAACCTGCCTGGCAGACGTTTTTTTTCCGGAAGTGGGCAAAAGTGTGGTAGCGGTACTGGAAGAGCATGGGGTGGAAGTGGATTTCCCGCTGGCCCAGACCTGCTGCGGCCAGCCCGCATACAACAGTGGTTATCACCGTGAGGCCAGGGAGGCAGCCAGGCAGATGATCAAGGCGTTTGCGCACAGTCGGTACGTGGTGGCTCCGTCCGGCTCTTGTGCGGCGATGATCCGGCACTATTACCCGTCCCTGATGCGGGATGAACCGGAATGGCATCAAAAAGCGGTAAAACTGGCAGAAAAGACGTACGAATTCTCGGAGTTTTTGGTGAATGTGCTTGGTGTCAGCGAGGTGCGGGCGTGCTTTCCGGCAACTGCCGCCTACCATCAGTCGTGCCACATGAGCCGCGGGTTGGGTGTAAAAGATGAGCCGCTCCGGCTGCTTGGCTCTCTTCGCGATCTGGAATTGCGGGAACTGCCGTACTGTCAGGACTGCTGCGGGTTTGGCGGAACGTTTGCCAGCAAGATGAGCAGCATCTCGGAGGCGATGGTTGATGAAAAGATCCGCAACCTGGAAGAAACAGGCGCTACCCTATTGGTCGGTTCGGACATGGGCTGCCTGATGAACATCGCGGGCCGTTTGCAGCGGACGGGAAAGGCGATTGAAACCATGCACGTTGCGGAAGTTCTGGCGAAGGGGATGAAAAAATGAGCGGCCAACGAGCGGAATTTGCAGAAAGGGTAGCGGCCGGTCTTGGCAACGGTCAAATGCGCATATCCGTACCACTGACACAGGATCGCCTGCGTTCAGGGCGCAACCGGGCCGCCGCCGAGTTGGGCAATGTGGAAGAGTGGCGGGATAGGGCCTCGGCGATTCGAATGCATACGCTGGAAAACCTGGACAGTTACCTGGAGCAGCTTGCGGACAACGTGCGAAAAAATGGAGGGCACATTCATTTCGCCCCCGATGGCCAAAGTGCGCTGGCCTACGTGGAGCAGGTGATCAGAGAGAAGGAGGCCAAATCGGTGGTCAAGTCGAAGTCGATGGTGACGGAGGAGATTCATCTCAACAACCATCTGCAGAAGCTTGGCGTGGAAGTGGTGGAATCGGATCTTGGTGAGTACATCATTCAATTGGCTGGAGAAACGCCATCCCATCTGATCGCACCGGCGATTCACAAAACGCGCGGCGATGTGGCGGCCTTGTTTTCAAAAGTGGCCAACCGGCATCTTTCCGATCGGACAGAAGAACTGTGCGCGTTCGCCCGGGACCAGCTGCGCCGCAAGTTCCTGAGTGCCGATGTGGGGATTAGCGGCTGCAACTTTGCGGTAGCCGAATCAGGGTCGATTGTGCTGGTGAGCAACGAAGGAAATGCCCGACTGACAACCACCCTGCCCAAGGTACATATCGCCATCATGGGCATGGAGCGGATCGTTCCAGCGTGGAACGACCTGGATGTGCTCCTTCCGATGCTGACGCGAAGTGCGACCGGCCAGAAACTGAGCGTCTACGTCACTGCGATTACCGGCCCGCGGCGAGCGGAAGACGCAGATGGGCCGGAGGAATTCCACCTGATCGTGCTGGACAACGGCAGATCAGACATACTCGGAACGGCTTATCAGGAAGTCTTGAAGTGCATTCGCTGTGGCGCCTGTCTCAATGTTTGCCCGGTATACCGTCACATCGGCGGCCATGCATATGGGGGAGTGTACAGCGGACCGATCGGGGCGGTGCTGACGCCGCTGCTTGAGGGGTATGAGGAGTGGAAGGAACTGCCCTATGCTTCCAGCTTGTGCGGTGCCTGTACCGAAGTGTGTCCGGTAAAGATTCCGCTGCATGACCTTTTGATCGAGCACCGAAAAGACGAGGTGGAAAAGGGATACGCCCCCTTCGCCGAATCAGCAGCCTTTCGCATGTTTGGGTATGTAACCAGCCATCCTTCCCTGTACTCTTTCGCGGTGAAACTGGCTCACACCGGGTTTGGCCTGTTTGCCGACGGCAACGTGATCAACAACGGGCCGGGACCACTGGCAGGATGGACAGCAGTACGTGATCTGCCCCGTCCGGCCCGCCAGTCGTTTCGCGCGTGGTGGCAGGAGCGAGAGGAGGGGAAAGCATGACAGAGACACATGGACAACAGGCGTTTTTGGACAGAATTGCCCGAAAGCTGGGGCGGCCCCGCAAATCCGGGGTGACACCACCCGTATGGAATTCGCCGCTGAGACCTGACACAGAGCGGGACGTCGAAGACTTGATCAGACAGTTCACGGCCAATCTGGAGGCGCTGAATACCAAAGTGGTGCAGGTCACCAAATCTGATTTTCCGGCAGCGCTGTCAGAAGTGATCGAACGTTTTGCCGTAAAATCGGCAATTTATTGGCACGATCCGGAACTCGTGCAGCTTGGTCTGGTTCAGCTTTTGAATAATTGTCAAGTGCAGCATGCCATGTGTCCGCACGCAGAAGAGGGAGAGGGGTTCCGCTCCGTCGCGGCTGCGGCTGACCTGGGCATCACCACAGCCGATCTGGGCGTGGCCGAGACTGGAACCGTCGTGCTGTTTAATGGCGGTCAGCGCGGCAGGGTGGCAAGCCTGCTCCCGCCCCATTACCTGATCGTTCTGCATGAAACGAGGATTGTTCCTTCACTCGCCGAGGTGATGACCCAGATTGGCCGACGTGCGGCAGAAGGTCTGCCTGCCTGTATCAACCTGATTACCGGTCCCAGCCGTACGGGTGATATTGAAGGGGATCTCGCGTTTGGGGTACACGGGCCAGGCCAGGTACAGGTAATTTTGCTGCGGGAAAATCCTCGGAACAGTCAGGCTGCCTCTCCTGTATAAAAGTGCGGTATACTAACGATGAGGAAAGGAGTGAGGATCCTTTGCGCATCGTATCGATTGAACCCACCCCCAGCCCCAACAGTATGAAGGTGAATGTGGACGAACGTCTGCCGGCGGGGAAAAAGGGGACCTACACGCGGCAAAACAAAGAGAATGCCCCCAACCCGATCCGCAAGATTCTGGAGATCGACGGTGTGAAGAGCGTTTTTCACGCCGCTGATTTTCTGGCTGTCGAACGGTTCGCCACAGCCGATTGGCCGTCGATTCTGGCACAGGTGCGGGAAGCGTTTGGCGAAGCTGGCGATGCGGCATCCCCCCAGACGGCGGAAGTGAAAGAAGAGGACGCCTTTGGTGAAGTAAAGGTACTGATTCAGATGTTTCGCAACATTCCCATGCAGATCAAACTGCTTTCCGGTACGGAAGAGCGGCGCGTCGGACTGCCGGAGCGCTTTAAGGAGGCTGTCCTGAAGGCGCAGGCCGCATCGGCCAACCTGGTAATGGAGCGAACATGGGAGGAGCAAGGTTCCCGTTACGGCACGATGCAGGAGGTGGGCGAAGAAGTAGCACGCGAACTGGATGCCGCATACGACCAGGAACGGCTGGACCGTCTGGTTGCCCAGGCCTTTGAACAGGAGGAGGGGCAGCCCGTCGCCGAGCAAGCCCTTTCCTCCGAAGAAATGATGGCGATGTTTGACGATCCTGACTGGAAAAAACGGTATGCGGCGCTTCAGCAGTGGAAGCCGGATACAGCCGGACTGCCCCTTTTGGAGCGTGCGCTGACTGACGAGAATACCTCGATTCGCCGGTTGGCCGCAGCCTACCTTGGTGACCTCAAGGGAGATAAGGTGCTTCCCTTGTTGTACCGTGCCCTGAAGGACAAGTCGGTGATAGTCCGGCGGACGGCAGGAGATGTGCTGTCGGACATCGGCGATCCGCAAGCGATTCCGGTCATGTGCGAGGCGCTTAAGGACCCCAACAAACTGGTGCGCTGGCGCGCGGCCCGGTTTCTTTACGAAGTGGGGGACGAGTCGGCGATTCCGGCCCTTAAGGAAGCAGAGAACGACCCCGAGTTTGAGGTTAGTCTGCAGGTCAAGATGGCGCTGGAACGGATTGAAGCAGGGGAGGAAGCGGCCGGTTCCGTTTGGCAGCAAATGACCCGCCGCAACACATGACGAACAGATCCCTGGTCATTTCTGAGGGCTGTCTCCGCAAGCAGTCTGCCTGCTGACGGAGGCAGTTTTTTTGTGGTGGGCAGCCCGGCGCTGCTCTTCCCGACATTTTCCGAAACCTTTCGGGTTTAATCATACTTGACCGATTGGAATTTACGTACTATAACTGTAGGTAGCCGCTGTGGAAGCGGTGAAACCTCGGGGTGTTAGAGAAAAAAGAGGAACGTGGAGGGAAAGACATTGTCAACGCTGCTGGTAATCATCAATATTTTTTTCTTGCTCTTGTTGAGCGGTGGTTTGTACTTCATGCAGAGGAAACACGTCACTTTTTCCAAGCGCGTGTTTGCGGCACTTGGTGCGGGGATTTTGTTCGGGTTCATCCTGCAGGCCATTTACGGTGCCACCTCTGATGTGTTGAAAACGTCCATTGACTGGTTTAACATCGTCGGCAGGGGATATGTCAAGCTGCTGCAAATGATCGTCATGCCGTTGGTGTTCATCTCCATTTTGGTTGCTTTTACAAAAATGAAACTGTCCCACAACATCGGAAAAATCAGTACGATGATCATCGGAATTCTGGTGGGGACCACTGCCATCGCGGCGGCGATCGGGATTGCCGCTTCGATTGCGTTCGATCTGGAAGCGATCCAACTTCAGTCCGGAGAGCAGGAGACGGCACGCTCCGCCGTGCTTGAAGAAAAAATGGCAGAACTGCAAAACATGACGCTGCCCCAAAAAATACTGGAACTGCTCCCGGCCAATCCGTTTTTGGACTTCACAGGCGAGCGGCCCACATCAACGATTGCGGTGGTAATTTTTGCGGCCATTCTCGGCCTCGCCTATTTGGGAGTGAAACGCAAACAACCTGAACAGGCCGAGTTCCTTGCAAAGATGGTCGAGTCTCTTCATGCGCTCATCATGCGTGTGGTCACGCTGATCCTGCGCCTGACACCGTACGGAATTCTGGCGATTATCACGAGAGTGACGGCGACAAGCGATTACCAGGCGATTTGGAACCTGGGGCAATTCGTTGTTGCTTCGTATGCGGCGCTTTTGGCCATGTTTTTTGTCCATTTGCTCCTGCTGGCTCTGGTTGGGTTAAACCCTGTCACATACGTCAAAAAGGCGCTCCCTGTACTGACCTTTGCATTCACGTCACGAACCAGCGCGGGTACGCTTCCCCTTAACGTGAAGACACAGACGAGTGAACTGGGGGTACCTGAAGGGATTGCCAACTTCGCTGGTTCTTTCGGACTGTCGATTGGGCAAAACGGCTGCGCGGGTATCTATCCGGCGATGCTGGCCGTTATGGCGGCTCCTGCTGTGGGGATCGATCCCCTTGCCCCATCGTTTGTTCTGACGCTGATTCTGGTGGTGGCAATCAGCTCTTTTGGGGTAGCCGGTGTAGGCGGTGGGGCCACCTTTGCCGCACTGTTGGTCCTGTCCGCCATGAACCTGCCGATCGCAATCGTTGCTTTGCTGATTTCCGTAGAGCCGCTGATTGACATGGGCCGCACAGCAGTCAATGTGAGCGGAACCATGACGGCCGGCCTGCTTACCAGCAAAGTGACCGGAGAACTGGATGAGAGTGTGTACATTGGCCAGAAACAGGTGGAAGCGTGATGCAGCAAAAGAATATCCTGCGAGGACGTAACGGCTCCTGAAAAGAGTTGAAGAAAGCCCGTGCCGCAGACAGGTGAGATCCTGTCAGTGCGGTACGGGCTGTTTTCGTGTAGGCCCGTTTGGGAAGCAGGGGCTTGACCTTTCCGTCGCGTCATCCTCTATCGTCTGATTTGAATGAAGCATAAAAGGAGTGAGTGACGATGAGCAAACAACAGCCGAACCGCAAGCTGCTGATCGGCGGTTACGTGATGCAGGGAGCAGGAGAGGCAATCCGCATGGAGCGAAAGGATCTCATCATCGAGCAGAACCGAATTGCAGCCATCGGTGACGATTTGCGCAAGCGGTGGGCGAACCACGATCACGGTGCCGGTGATGTCTACCATCTGGACGGGAAGTGGGTCATCCCCGGATTAATCAACGCTCACAACCACGCAGCGATGAGTCTGTTGCGCTGTTTTAGCGACGATAAACGTTTAATGGAGTGGTTGTCGCAAAAAATGCTGCCGGCGGAGGCGCGGATGACGGCAGAGGACATTTACTGGGGGACACATTTGGCCATGGCGGAGATGGTTCGCTCCGGAACGACCGCCTTTGCGGATATGTACATCGAGATGGATCACGTCGCCGAAGCTGTTGCCGAAGCGGGGATGCGTGCTTCCTTGTCGCGCGGGATGGTGTTCCTTGACGAGAGAGGTGACGAACGGATGCGCGAAGCACTCCAGCTTTGCGAGCGCTGGCAGGGGGCGTGTGAGGGGCGGATTACGACGATGCTGGCACCTCATGCTCCCTACACCTGCCCGCCCGAGCGGCTGCGCGAGATCGCCGATCTGGCGCGGGAGCGCAATATCCCGGTTCACATCCATCTGGCGGAGACAGAAGAAGAGTCAGAAAAGATAGCCGCTCGCTACGGAGTGACGCCAACCCGCTACCTGTACGATTGCGGGCTGTTTGACGACAACCACGTGCTGCTGGCTCATGCTGTCCAGCTGAGCGATGACGACATTTCGCTTCTCGTCGGTATGCGCGGCGGCGTGGCCCACAATCCGGTGAGCAACAACAAGCTGGGATGTGGAGTGGCTCCGATCGAAGCCCTCAGGGAAGCGGGGATTACGGTTGGATTGGGTACGGATGGAGCCGGCAGCGCATCTTCGCTGGACCTGTTTGTAACCATGCAGGCGGCCGCCTGGATGCAAAAAGTGAGTTTCCGGGATCCCACCCGCCTTTCGGCCCGGCAGGTATTGACCATGGCCACCGGATGTGGAGCAGACCTCTTGGCCATCGGCGATCAAACGGGCAGATTGAAGGAAGGAAAAGCAGCCGACCTGGTGATCCTCAATCCGGATGCTCCGCACCTGCTGCCGCATCACGATCTTCCGTCTCTGATTGCTTACGCGGCCAAAGGCTCGGATGTGGAATCGGTAATGGTGGACGGACGATGGTTGATGTACAAGTATCAATTGACTCAAGTGGATGAGGAACGAATCAGATACGAGGCGAACAGACGTGCTCAACGCATTGTGGCGGACATCTGAACGGCAATGCTGACATGAAAGAAGCTGGCACCGGTTGAAGATAGGTGCCAGCTTCATCTGTCGGCGGGGATTTGCGACAGGCGATTACTTGGCAGCGGCAAGAGCGGAAGCAACACGGGCTACGCGTGTGCCGAGGCGCGAAGCCATGGTCAGCTCAGCCTCTGCAGGGCGGCGGGAACCGTCGGGACCGGCCACGGTGGACGCGCCGTACGGCGATCCGCCAATTCCCTCGGCTGTCAGTTGTTCCTGGTTTTCTCCGTAGGGCAGGCCGACGAAAATCATGCCAAAGTGAAGCAGCGGTACAAGCGTAGTCAAGATGGTCGTCTCCTGACCGCCATGGATGGACCCCGAGCTGGTGAATACGGCGGTTGGCTTGCCTTCCAGCGCACCTTTGGCCCACAGTCCGCCGGCGGCGTCCAACACCTGTTTCATCTGGGCAGGCATCATCCCGTAGCGAGTAGGTACGCCCCAGATGATCCCGTCGGCCCAAGTCAGGTCGTCCTGGGTAACTTCCGGTACGTCAGCCTGCAGCTGCTGTGCTGCCTGATAAGCCGGTTGAGCGGACATCGCCTCTTTTACAGCCGGGAATTCAGGTACTTTGGCGATCTTTACTTCACCGCCGGCCTGTTTTACACCATCGGCAACCGCCTTGGCCATTTCGTAGATGTGGCCGTACGCGCTGTAGTAGACGATTAAAACTTTTGCCATCGGAAATCCCTCCATATCTCGGTTTCGTATATTTTGAATTCGAGATAATTATGAGGTATCTTCTTTCAATCGTCAAGCGGGGAGTGTTTGACGATGGGGGCCGTATTCAGTAAGATCATCTCAAACAGATGTATTCATAAGCCAAGGGGGATACCATGACAGAAACCAGTCGTGAGACGGAGCAGGCACTCCACCTGTACCGCGTTTTTTCACGCGCTTATCGCAGCGTAACGGAACACTCGCTGCGTGACATTAAATCACACGGTCTTCATCCGACTGAATTCGCCGTACTGGAACTGTTGTACCACAAGGGACCGCAGCCGCTGCAGCAGATCGGGGCCAGCATCCTGTTGGCGAGCGGAAGCGTCACCTATGTAATCGATAAGTTGGAGAAGAACGGCATGCTGATTCGTGAACCCTGCCCCAAAGACCGGCGGGTCACGCACGCCACACTTACGCAGAAAGGACGCTCCCTGATGGAACAGATATTCCCAACTCACGCCGAAGTGATCCGACTCGCCGTCAGCGGATTGGATGAGCAGGAGAAAAAGCAGGCGATTGCGCTGCTGCGGAAGCTGGGAACAGAAGCGGCCAAACGGTTGAAATAACTGTTATTTCGGGAGATAATGGAGGGGAGCAGCAGAGTGTGGCGCCGGCGGCTTCAACGTCTAGGGAAAGAAGGGGAAGCGATGAAACCGGTGATCGTGTATTATGATCGCAACTGTACGCTCTGCCAGCGGCTCAGGAGATGGTATATGCGGCTGGCCCGCGATCCAAAGGCAGTGCTGTGGCGCCATTACGCGGAGGCACCTGCCTGCGGGCTGGACGGCAGCCACTGCGGCGAGACGATGTCCGTTGAGAAACCGGACGGTGCTCGCTTCTATGGCTTCTACGCTACCCGCGTGCTGCTCGGATATACCTGGCTGGTCTTTCTTCAGCCGCTGTTGTACCTGCCGGGGATGAGTACGCTTGGTGAAAAAGGGTATGCCTGGATCGCCCGAAATCGATACCGGCTGATGGGAAGGAATGAGCCCAACTGAACACTCCGTTTCACTGTTGTGCCACGTGTCAACACTTCCGGGTGGAAAAGGAGAGAGGACATACGCGCTACCGCTGTGCCAGGCTCACCTATGAGACACGCCCGGAATACCGCTTTCGCTGCTGGACGCCAACCGATGTCGTGCGGCGATTGATGGAGAAACGAATCTCTCAGTCCAATGGGGACTGAGTTTTTTTGTGAGCGCGAAAAACGCCCCACTCGCATTCACGTGCAGCCTGAAACACCGCTCCTCTGAGAGCGGCGGCAACGTTCAGACAAAGTGTTTGGATAGGAGGAGGCGGCCATTTTCCTCTCCTTACTCCGTTGCCAACCTCCAATGGGGTTGGACTGTCCGCTTCGCCATCCCGAAGCGGGCGGGCGCAAAAGCAGCGCTGCTGCGCTGTTTGTCCATGTTGCGCCCGTACGGCCCCGCTTCGGGGCTTGCTCCGCTTGGATGGTTGGCCAAGTCGTTCATTTGGAAAATGGCCGCTCTCCTGTCTGAACTCGCTAGTATTCAATCTGAAGTGTTGTCGGAGGCATCTTGTGGCGAACAGAGTATCAAACGGTACTGGTTGAGTTGCACAGCTTTCTCACGCTTGGGAACGAGTGCGGGCGGTTTTTCGCCAGCGAACGGTTTGGCCAACCTGCCAGCGAAACAACGTATCCGCAGGGAAATCGCAGCGGCAACAGCATCACGTCGGCAGCGGGTCTTCGTTTTGCCGCTGCCCCTGCGGATCGTCGTGAAGCGGTCCTGTACTGCTTCTGCGCCGATTGGCCACCGGAAGTGAGCGCGAAAAACGCCCCACTCGCATTCACGACATGTTGTCTGCAATCTGGCTGTAACCAGCGCGTTCAGCAACCGTTTTTCCAGACCAAAAAGACCAAAAAGAACAATATGGACAAAAATTGTGAACAATTCTTGAACGCGATATAGTAATACCCAGAAAGGAGCGTTGCGCGATGCAAGTAGCAGATGCTTGCAAACGCTTCCGCACGACACCCTTCCTGCTCCTTCTTGCGGCACTCCTTCTTGCCTCCTGCGGCAGACAGGCAATTGATTACGAGCAGGTGAGTGAAGAAGAAAAACTGATCATCCGTTTTTCCCACGTAGTTGGTGAAGACACACCCAAGGGTCAGGCCGCGAGGCGGTTTGCCGCGCTGATGAAGGAACGAACCGGCGGCCGCGTTGAAGTGCAGGTGTTTGCAAATGGTTCTCTGTACAGTGATTACGAGGAACTGAAAGCGCTTCAAGAGGGCTATATTCAGATGATTGCGCCCAGCTTGTCCAAACTGTCCGAGCTTGTTCCGGAAGTGGAGGCGTTTGATCTGCCCTTTCTCTATTCGTCCCTGGATGAATACCACCGCGCTTTGGACGGTGAGGCCGGTCGACGGCTGGCCGGAATGATCGAACGAAAAGGTTTGGTGCCCCTGGCTTATTGGGACAATGCTTTCAAACAGCTTACCAGTTCGCTTGGACCGATTCGCCAACCATCCGACATGAAGGGGATGACCGTGCGGATCATGCCGTCCGAAGTGCTCAGCAAGCAGTTTACCATGCTTGGTGCCAAGCCGGTGGAAATGTCGTTTAACGATGTCTACCTGGCACTGGAAAAGGGGCAGTTGGATGGTCAGGAAAACACCATTTCCAACATCTACACCAAGCGTTTTCATCTGGTGCAGGATCACCTGACGATCAGCAACCACGGCTATCTCGGCTATCTGGTGTTGATGAATCGTCAGTTTTACGACCGACTGCCGCAAGAAATCCGCCAGGTGCTGGTGGAAACGATCCGGGAAGTGACGATCTGGGAACGGCAGGTGGCCGATCAGATCAACAAGGAGCAGCTCGGGTACATCAAGGCATGCGATTGTATAAACATCACGGAGCTGACCTCGTCCGACAGAGTGCGGTGGCAGCAAGTGTTCAAGCCGCTGTACAAAAGTGAACTGACGAGATGGGATCCGGTTTTCGTCAAAGCACTCGGCTTGAGTGCCATTGAGGAAAACTTGCATCCATAGATAACAACATCAAAAATGAGGGGGAACATCTGATGAAGAAAGGAACTTGGGTAAAACGCACACTTCTCGCCGTGCTTTCTGCAGCGTTTGTCCTGACGGCGGCAGGTTGCGGCACGCCAACCGGCGGAGGCGGCGGCCAGGCTGCGGAAGGTGAACAGATTGTGCTGAAGTTCTCGCACGTCACGACGCCGGACAGCCCGAAAGGCAAGGCGGCGCAAAAGTTTGCCGAACTGGCGGCACAGAAGACCAACAACCGGGTCAAGGTTGAGGTATTCCCATCTTCCCAGCTCTACGGGGACAAAGAAGAGATGGAGGCGCTGCAGGCCAACAACGTTCAAATGGTAGCGCCGTCGGTGACCAAACTGGTCGGGTTCGTTCCATCATTCCAGATCGTCGACATGCCGTTCCTGTTTAACAGCCGTGATGCGGTGCTTAAGTTCTGGGACGGCGAGTTGGGCAAAAAGCTGATGCAGACACTGGAGCCGCAGGGATTTCTCGGCTTGGCCATGTGGGAAAACGGTTTCAAGAACTTTACCAACAACAAACACCCGTTGAAGCGGCCGGAGGATTTTGCCGGACTGAAGTTCCGCACACAAGCCGGAAAAGTGCTGGAGGCACAGTTTAAAGCTCTGGGTGCCGGTGCCGCGACGATCCCGTTCGGGGAAACGTACACCGCACTGCAGCAGGGCACGGTCGACGGGCAGGAGAATACCTTTAACAACATTGACACCCAAAAATACGCAGAGGTGCAGAAGTACCTGACTGTTAGCCAACACGGCCGTCTGGACTACGTAGTCCTGGTAAACAAATCGTTCTGGGATGGGCTGCCGGACGACATCAGAACGGCACTCAGCGAGGCGATGCAGGAAGCGACCGAGTACGAACGTCAGCTGGCGGTCGAACTGGATCAGCAAAGCTTTGAAAACCTGAAAAATGCAGGCATGGAGGTAACCGAACTGACCGAGGAAGACCGTGAGGCCTTCAGAAAGGCGTTTGAACCTGTCTATGAGGAGTTTGCCGAAGTGATTGGCAGAGAGTACATTGACGGGGTCAAAGCACTGAAGTAACCAGATGATCGCCGACCGGACGCCAGACCGAACGCGGAACAGACGTTCCGCGTTCTTTCCTTCAACGCTACCGAGAAACGTCAATGAGACAGGATTTGCTGTGAACGAGGGAGGAAGCACCTGTGAGCGCAATCAAGAAATGGTGGGGCTATCTGGAAGAAATTCTCTCCGGATCGCTGCTGCTGATTGGTCTGTCCATTTCCCTGTACGGTGTATTCATGCGCTACTTCATGAACGCACCGCAGGCGTGGGTGGATGAAATCTTTAAATACTTCGTCATCTGGGGCATTCTGATCGGAGGAAGCATGGCCCTTCGCGATAATCACCACATCTCCGTAGACCTTTTGTACGAAAAGTTTCCCAAACCGCTCAAGAAACTGGCCAATATCTTTGCCAGCATCGCCGGTATTTTGTTCAGTCTGTTTCTTGCGTACAACGGCTGGGTGCTGGTGATGGCGCGCTTGGCCAGCGGCCAGGTATCGACCGATGTTGGCGTGCCGCTGTGGATTGTCTATTTGATTCTGCCGCTGGCCGGCGTGATGCTGGGGCTGCGTTTTGCACAGAAGCTGTACCACGCGATCAAACACGGTGAGGAGCAGCAGAAGGGAGGAGGGCACTGATGACACTGCTTCTGTTTGGTTTGTTTGCCGTTCTGCTGCTGCTGCGCGTGCCGATTTTTGTCAGCCTGGCCTTATCCACCATCTTTGTTTTGTGGCAGCAAGGGTTTACGATGTACACCATACCGCAGCGCATTTTTGCTGCGCTGGACGCGACGACCCTGATGGCCATTCCGGGCTTCGTCTTCGCCGGGATCATCATGGCCAGAGGGGGCATCTCCAAGTATCTGATCGAGTGTCTCCGCTCCTGGGTCGGCCATCTGCCGGGAGGATTGTCAGTTGTCACCATCCTGGCCTGCATGTTGTTTGCCGCGATTTCCGGCTCCAGCCCGGCTACGGCAGCAGCCATTGGTTCCATCATGATTCCCGGAATGGTGAATGCCGGTTACGACAAAAAGTATGCGATGGGACTGGTGGCTGCGTCGGGTACGTTGGGCATTCTGATTCCGCCGTCCATTCCGCTGATCATCTACGGTACGGTGGCGGAGGAGTCGATTGGCAAGCTGTTTATGGCGGGTGTGCTGCCGGGAATTTTCCTTGGCGTCGTTCTGGTGGCGTCGGCCATCATCGTCGCCCGCAGACGCGGGTACGGCCGGATGGAAAAGGCAAGCTGGAACGAGCGAATCGCCGCTTCCATCAAGGCGATCTGGGGAGCGCTTTTGCCGGTAATCATCCTCGGCAGCATTTACACCGGTGTGGCCACGCCGACGGAAGCGTCGGTCGTTTCCGCCCTTTACGCCCTGATCATTTCCCTGTTCGTTTACCGGGAGATGAAGTGGGCTGATTTCCGTCAGATCGTCAAAGAAACGGTAAACACCAGCGCGATGATCTTTTTCATCATCGCCGCGGCAATGGTCTTCGCGCTTTACCTGACCAACGCCCAGGTACCTCAGCACGTGGCGGAGTGGATCTCGCAAAGTGTGTCCAACAAATGGGTTTTTCTGATCGCAGCCAATATATTATTCTTTATCTTGGGAACATTCCTTGAATCGGTGGCGATTATCCTGATCACCCTGCCAATCTTCCTGCCCATCATCAAACAGATGGGCATTGATCCGATCCACTTTGCGGTCATCATGACTGTCAACATGGAGCTGGCGATGATTACGCCGCCGGTCGGGCTCAACCTGTTTGTGGTAAGCGGCATCGCCAAGGAAAAACTGGAAACAGTTGTGCGCGGGGTGGCGCCGTTTATTGCGATGATGGTGCTGGTCCTGGCCGTTATCGTCGTCTGGCCGGATCTGTCGCTTTACCTGACCCAGTTTGTCAAGTAACCGGAAAAAAAGGGCTGTCATCCAGATAGGGGGGAACTGTGTTGCGATTGCTGCCGATCACCATGCGTACACGGATCGCTGTGGTTGTCTCCGCCATCGTCGTGCTGGCTGTGGTCAGCGGTAACCTGCTCGTCGTGGGCAAGGTAACCAAAGCGTATGAGCAGGAATTGGGTAATCGGGTCATGGCGATTGGTCAGTCGCTGGCGCAGTCCCCCACGATCCGCGAAGGGCTTAGCTCCGTCAGCGGTTGGCGGATCATCCAGCCGATCGCGGAACGTGTCCGGCTGGTGACCAAAGTTGACTACATCGTCGTCTTTGACATGAACAAGGTGCGCTACTCCCACCCGCTGGAGGGGCGCATTGGCACCGTCTTTCAGGGCGGTGACGAGGGCCCCGCGCTGGCTGAGCAGAGTTACCTGTCGCGAGCGGTAGGCGTGGAAGGCCAGTCCATTCGCGCCTTTGTGCCGGTCATGGATGAAGAAGGGCGAAAACAGTTGGGAGTAGTCGTGGTAGGCATCATGGTGCCTACCTTTTTGAAGTTTATGAGTGATTACCGCGTCGATCTTTATCTCTCTCTGTTTATCGGAACAAGCCTCGGTCTTGTCGGTGCCTGGCTTTTGGCGAACAAAATCAAGAAGCAGATGCGCAACATGGAGCCGGAGGAAATCGCCCGTCTTTTGGAAGAGCGGGAGGCGTTGATTCAATCAATCGGTGAGGGGATCATTGCCATTGACCAGAAAGAGCGGATCACCGTGTTTAACGATCAGGCTGCCCAGCTTTTGGGAATTACCGCAGACGCAATCGGCAAACCGATCAACGAAGCGATTGCCGGGAGCCATCTGCCGCAGCTGATGCGGGAGGGGATGAGCCACCAGCGGCAGATCCAGTACGTCAACGATACGATCGTACTGGTCAGCCGCGTGCCGATCGTCGTTGACAAACAGATCGTCGGCGCTGTTGCCACCATCCAGGATCGCACCGAGCTGTACAAACTGGCTGAAGAACTGACGGGTGTTAAAAAGTTCATGGACGCGCTGCGTGCGCAAAACCATGAGTACATGAACAAACTGCACACCATTGCCGGTCTGATTCAACTTCAACGCTACGATGAGGCCATTGAACGCATCATGACGTTTACGGAAGAGCAGCAGGAGCAAAGCCGCTTTTTGACCCAGCGTATCGCCGACTACAGCATCTCCGGCCTGATTCTTGGCAAGATGAGCCGGGCGCGCGAACAGGGGGTTCGTCTGATCCTGGATCCCGCTTCCCGCCTGCCGAAGCTGCCGGAAAATGTGGCCGTACACGACTTGCTGGTGATCCTCGGGAACTTGCTGGAGAATGCAATTGACGCCACAGCCGGATATCGCCAGGGGAACGGAGAAATCAGACTGCGCCTGGAAGGCAATGAAGACGGCGTGGAGATCGAAGTGAGCGATAATGGTTCGGGGATACCTGAGGAAATTCGTGACAAGATTTTTGAGCACGGGTTTACGACAAAGGGGGAGCGCGGACAGGGTATCGGTCTTTCACTGGTAAGACAGTACGTGCAGTTTCAGCACGGAACGATTGAAGTACACTCCGTACCACAAGAAGGGACCACGTTTTCCATTTATCTGCCGGCTCCTGCCTTTTTCCCTGTGCGAGGAGGTGAAGAGATTGATCTCCATCGTTATTATTGAGGACGACCCGATGGTGCTGGAGGTAAACAGACAGTTTGCCGAACGCGTGCCGGGTTTTCGGGTGACCGGTGAGGCGATGACGGCACACGAGGGGATTTCGTTGGTGCAATCTCTGCGGCCTGAACTGGTTCTGCTTGACATTTTCCTGCCGGATCAGGATGGTATCAAGCTTCTAAAACAGATTCGGCAGTTGGAACTGCCGACAGACGTGGTGATGCTGACCGCTGCGCGCGACGCGGAGCGGATTCAGGAGGGGTTTCGCTACGGTGTTGTCGATTACCTGATAAAACCCTTCCGTTTTGAACGTTTCCGTGAAGCGTTGGAGAAGGTAAAACGGCAGCAGATACGGATCAGCGGTACGGAAACACTCAGCCAGGAAGAACTTGACCAACTGCGGGGAAGCAGCGGTTTTGCCGACGCCTCAACCATGCTGCCGAAGGGGTTGAACGAGTGGACGCTGGCACAAATTGCCGCTTACCTGCAGGAACGTCCGCAGGCGGAATCGGCGGAAGAGGTGGCGGAAGGAACCGGTCTGGCTCGCGTTACCGTCCGTCGCTATCTGGAGTATCTGGTCCGCAGCGGTCAGGTGGAGCTGCAGGTGCAATACGGTTCAATCGGCAGGCCGGTTAACCGTTACCGTTGGCGCTGATGTAAGCGCCATTTTATTTTGCAACCACGCGATGGAATATGGTATAGTAAGTGCCGATAATCTACTGTTTTGGGGAGCCGCCTTGTCCTGTGGTCCGTTGCTGGACGGTGGAAAGCTGCCCTTGGGAGGGCAGGACAAATCGGGGGTGTCTCGTGTTTCTCAGGAAGCTGATGCCAAACGAGTATGTTGAGAGCATTCACGATATAGAGATTGACCAATTGCGCAAGCGGCAGATTCGGGCGATCATCACCGATCTCGACAACACGTTGGTGGAGTGGGATCGTCCGCTGGCAACACCGGAAGTGGAGGAGTGGTTTACCAGGCTCCGCGAGGCCGGAATCCAGGTAACCGTCGTTTCAAACAACAAGCAGGAGCGCGTACTCCGTTTTTGCCAGCCGCTCGGCGTCAACTTCATCTGGGCGGCTCGCAAACCGACCAGCCAGGCGTTTATTCGCGCCGTTCAGGAAATGAACGTCGAGATCGAGGAGACGGTTGTTGTCGGCGATCAGTTGTTTACGGACGTGCTGGGCGGCAACTTGCTCGGTTTTTACACCATTCTGGTGGTACCTGTTACCGACACGGACGGTTTTTGGACCCGTTTTAATCGCTTGATGGAGCGGTTCGTGCTTTACTGGATGCGCAAGAAAGGGATGATTACGTGGAAGAACAAGACGTAGTTGCACCAGTCGAAAAAAATTGCGCCGGCTGCGGGGTGCGGCTGCAAAGCGAGGACAAGACTCAACCCGGCTACGTGCCGCCCTCGGCGTTGGCGCGCGAAGTGATCATCTGCCAGCGGTGCTTTCGCATCAAACACTACAATGAGGTAGCGCCGGTGAGCATGGATGACGACGACTTTTTGCGAATCCTGAACAGCATCGGGGCTGCCGACAGCCTGGTCGTGAAGGTCGTCGACATCTTTGACTTTCAGGGTTCCTGGCTGCGCGGCTTGCCGCGCTTTGTCGGCGGCAGTCCCATTTTGCTGGTCGGCAACAAAGTGGATTTGCTGCCGCGCAATATCAATCTCAACCGCGTGCGCAACTGGCTTCAACATGAGGCCAAGGAACGAGGTTTGCGCCCGGTCGACGTGATGTTGGTCAGCGCGCAAAAGGGCGTGGGGATCGACGAATTGCTTATCCGTATCGGAGAGCTGCGCCGCGGCCGGAATGTCTATGTCGTCGGTGTCACCAACGTGGGCAAATCGACGCTGATCAACCGCATCATCCACGATTACGGTTCGGCAGACGTGGAGATCACCACCTCTCCGTTCCCCGGGACGACCCTGGATACCATTGAGATACCACTGGAGGATGGCTGTTCGCTGGTGGACACGCCGGGAATTATCAACCGGGATCAGATCGGCCACATGGTCTCCCCGGAGGATCTGCGTCTGATTACGCCGCGTGAGCGAATCAACCCGAGAGTGTACCAGTTAAACGACAAGCAGACGCTGTTTTTGGGCGGGTTGGCCCGGGTAGACTTCGTTCGCGGAAATCGTCAGCCATTCGTCGTTTACGTCTCCAACCGCCTGCCCATTCACCGCACCAAACTGGAGAGGGCGGATGAACTTTTGGCCAACCATCACGGCGAACTTCTTGCTCCCCCTCGACGCGAAACCATCCATCTGCTGCCGCCATTTACACGTCACGGATTAAAAATTGAGCCGGGCCGGGAACGCGACGTGGTCATCTCCGGGTTGGGATGGATTTCCTTGACGGGAAAAGAAGCGGCTTATCTGGAGGTACATGTCCCCAAAGGGGTAAGCGTGGGAGTGCGCCATGCGTTGATTTAGCCGCCGCCTTTTCGTTCCACAGGGGGAAGGTTGAGGGTGCAGCTTACCGTTGGACGGGAGAAAGGAGAAGCGGATGATTACGAGCAAAACAAAACTGGTCGGACTTTTGGGACATCCGGTGCATCATTCCCAATCCCCGCTCATGCACAATACGGCATTTGCGGAGAAAAAACTGGACTTCGCCTATGTGGCTTTTGACGTCCTGCCGGAGCATCTGGACGATGCCGTCAGCGCCATTCGTGCGCTCGGCTTGCGCGGTGTCAACGTCACCATTCCGCACAAGGTGGCAGTTCTGCCCATGCTTGACGAGATCGACCCGCTGGCCAAGCGGATTGGAGCGGTCAACACCATTGTCAATGAGGACGGCCGCTTGATCGGTTACAATACGGACGGGCTGGGCTACGTGCGCTCGCTTTTGGAAGAGACAAGGGCCAATCTGACCGAACAGCGGGTGACGCTGTTGGGAGCTGGCGGTGCGGCCCGCGCGGTAGCCTGTACCTTGGCGGAGCGAGGAGTGCGGGAGATTCGCATCATAAACCGTTCACGCGAACGTGCAGAGCAGCTGGCCGCACATCTTCGTCCGCTGGTGAAGGTTCAGGTGGTCGAACAGGAAGAGTACCGGTCGGCGGTGGAAAGTGCCACCCTTTTGATCAATACCACTTCCATCGGAATGTATCCGCATACCAACGAAATGCCGGTCCCGGCCGAATGGCTGCACAGTGGTTTGATCGTCAGTGATCTCATCTACAATCCGCTGGAGACAAAGCTGCTGGCGGAAGCCCGGCGGGCAGGGGCGATGACGCACTCCGGGGTTGGGATGTTTGTCAATCAGGGGGTACTCGCTTTTGAATTGTGGACTGGAACCGAGGCCCCTGGTGAACTGATGCGGCACGTTGTGATCCAGCAGCTCCAGCAAGGAGGAACCTAAATGTTGACAGGAAAGCAAAAACGTTATCTGCGCTCGCTCGCCCACCATCTCACGCCGATCTTTCAGGTGGGGAAAGGCGGCGTAAACGAAAACATGATCAAGCAGATCAAAGAGGCGCTGGAAGCCCGGGAATTGATCAAGGTCTCCATCCTTCAGAACAACCTGGACGACAAGCAGGAAGTGGCCGAAGCCCTGGCCGCTGGAGCGGAAGCGGAGTTGGTGCAGCTGATCGGGCATACCGTGGTGCTGTACAAAGAATCCAAAGAACGTAAGACGATTGTACTGCCGTGAGGCGATCGGGATGAACAAGAGAGAAATCGGTCTGATGGGCGGCACGTTTGATCCGATTCACTTAGGACACCTGCTGGCCGCCGAGCAGGCCCGCGAGCAGGCCGGATTGGACGAGGTGTGGTTTCTGCCCTCCCGCGTCCCGCCGCACAAACAGGGGGAGGAGATCACGCCAGCAGTCCATCGCCTGCGCATGACGGAGCTTGCGACGGCCGACCATCCTGCCTTTCACGTTTGCAGCGTGGAATTGGAGCGCTCAGGCCCGTCATACACCGTGGACACCCTGCACGTGCTGCTCCAGCGTTACCCAGACGTTCGCTTTTCCTTCATTATCGGCGGCGACATGGTGAACATGCTGCCAAAGTGGCATCGCTTCGACGAATTGGTACGGATGGTCCACTTTATCGGTCTGGAGCGACCGGGCACGGCAGCCGACAGACAGAAATTCTGGCCGTATGTTACGTTTGTGGAAATGCCGCAGTGGGACGTGTCTTCGACGTTGATTCGCCGCAAGGTACGGGCCGGGTTATCCATTCGTTACCTCGTACCCGATGCGGTGGAACGCTATATAAAGGAGAATGGGCTGTATGGGGATTAAGTACGATCGGGAGATGCTGCTTGAGCAGGTGCGCCTGCAGATGAACGAGAAACGCTACCGCCATTCGTTGGGTGTGGCGGATTCGGCCCGACGACTGGCTGAGCGCTACGGAGCTGATCCGGACAAGGCAGAGCTGGCCGGTTATGTCCACGATTACTGCAAGTGCTGGCCAGCGGAGCGGATGAGGGAATACCTGGTCCGCTACGATTTCCCGGATGATGTGTTGCAAGGAGACAAGAATTTGTGGCACGCTTTTGTCGGAGCGATCGTGATCCAAACGGAACTGGGCATCACGGATCCGGACGTGCTGCAAGCCGTCCGCTATCATACGACGGGGAGGGTGGGCATGTCTCTGTTGGAAAAAGTGGTCTGTCTGGCTGATTACATTGAGCCTAACCGCGATTTCCCCGGTGTTGACGAGATCAGGATCAGGGCTGAGCAGGACCTCGACCAGGCCCTGGCTTTCGCGCTGGGCGGGACCATTCAGGATTTGATTAGTCGGAACAAACCGGTTTACCCGCTCACCCTGTTGGCGTATAACGATCTACTTGTGTAACCGAGGAGGGTATGAATGGTCAAAGCAGTGGAAGAGCTGGCCCGTTTGGTCGTACAGGCGGCAGAAGAGAAAAAAGCGGAAAATATCGTGGTCATTGACATCAGCAAGCTGTCCGTGATCGCCGAATACTTTGTTATCTGTCACGGAAACAATGAGCGGCACGTGCAGGCCATCGTGACGGAAATCCGCGACAAGGCGCATAAACAGGGCTTAAACGTGCGCGGCATAGAAGGTGCGGAAGATGGCAGATGGGTGCTGATCGACTTGGGCGACGTGGTGGCGCACGTCTTTCATCGCGAAGATCGCGAGTTTTACAACATTGAACGGCTGTGGGGCGATGCTCCACGAGTCACGTTTGAGGAGAAGGTGTAAGCGTTGGCTTACCAGCACCTGGCGGCGGTGTATGACAAACTGATGGAAGAGGCGCCCTATCAGAGCTGGCTGCAATGGCTGCGGAGACATCTGCCGGCAGATGAGGCAAGGGAGGCGGCACCTCTCACGATTATCGATCTGGGGTGCGGTACCGGCAACATTGCCATCCCCTTGGCCAAAGAAGGCTACCGCGTAATCGGCGTGGACGCCTCTGCGGACATGTTGGCCATAGCCAGCGAAAAGATGCGGAAGGCCAGGGTGGACGTAACCTGGGTAGAGCAGGATATACGGCGGCTGTCGCTGGATGAGGCAGATGCGGTCATATCCTTTTGCGATTCGCTCAGTTATCTGCTGGAAGAGGGTGACGTACAGGAAACGTTCCGCCGCGTTTACCGTCATCTGCGCCCTGGCGGTCAGTTCCTGTTTGACGTGCACAGTCCGTACAAGATCCTGCACGTGTTTGGGGACAACACGTTTACGCTGCTGGATGATGACCAGGACATCAACTATGTCTGGCAGTGTGTCTGTGACCCGCTTCGATTGGAAGTAGAGCACCAGCTTTGCTTTTTTCTGCGACAGTCAAACGGATTGTATCGCCGCGTGGAAGAGGTACATACCCAGCGTGCCTACCATCCGTTGATGATGATCAATTGGCTGCGTCAGGCCGGATTTGTCGATATTGTCCTCACGGCCGACTTTGCCAGCCAGCCGCCCGGCGAACACAGCGAACGCCTGTTTTTCGCAGCACGCAAGCCGCGCGTTGACAGCCGTGTCGAAGTTTGACTATAATCAGTGATAATCGAAGAATACAGTGGCGATGACAAGAAGTAGTAGGAAAGATGGGCTGGTTTCAGAGAGTTGACGGTTGGTGCAAGTCAACCCGGCCGCTTTTCGAACTGTTCTTTGAGCTCTCCCCTGAAGACTGTCCGCGGTTGTGTAGGGCGGAGCGACTCTTCCACGTTACGGAAGAACAAGGGGGCATGTCCGGCCGCAGCCGGATCTGCCAAGCAAGGGTGGTACCGCGGGAATCAGACCTCTCGTCCCTGACAGCAGGCTGCTGTTGGCGATGAGAGGTTTTTTGATAAACGCTTTGAGGAGGCATACAAATGGCAAGACCATACGAGCCCGCTAGTCTGGAACAAAAGTGGCAGAAGCGGTGGAAAGAAGAACAACAACACAAAACACGGGAAGATCATGCGAAACCGAAGTTTTACTGCCTGGAGCAGTTTCCGTATCCTTCGGGTCGCCTGCATATGGGGCACATGCGGGTATATTCAATCGGTGACATCATCGCCCGTTTGAAGCGGATGAAAGGCTATCAGGTTCTTCATCCCATGGGCTGGGATGCCTTTGGCTTGCCGGCGGAAAACGCGGCCGTCAAGTATGGGGCCGCTCCTTCCAAGTGGACCTATGAAAACATCGCTTACATGAAGCAGCAGCTGGAACGTGTAGGCTTCAGCTTCGACTGGTCACGGGAAGTGACGACCTGCTCGCCGGAATATTACAAGTGGACGCAGTGGCTGTTTCTCACCTTTTACGAACGCGGCCTCGCTTATCGCAAGAAAGCATCGGTCAACTGGTGCCCGGAGTGCTCCACTGTTCTGGCCAACGAGCAGGTTATTGACGGCCTGTGCTGGCGCTGCGATTCAGAAGTGACCAAAAAGGATCTGGAGCAGTGGTTCTTCCGCATCACCGACTATGCGGAGCGCTTGCTGAAGGATCTGGACAATTTGCCTGGCTGGCCGGAGAAAGTACGTACCATGCAGCGCAACTGGATTGGCAAAAGCGAAGGGGCAAACATCACCTTTACGATCCCCGAACTGGATGACGAACCGGTTAATGTCTTCACCACCCGTCCCGACACGCTGTATGGCGTCACCTACATGGTACTGGCTCCCGAACACCCGCTGGTGCCGCGTCTCATCGAAGGGAAGCCGCAGGCAGCAGAAGTGCGCGACTTTATGGAACGGATGAAAAAGGAAAGCGACATTGCCCGCACCTCCGCTGATGCGGAGAAAGTGGGGTATTTCACCGGGGCATACGCCAAGCATCCACTCACGGGTGACCAGATACCGATTTGGGTGGCCAACTACGTTTTGCTCGATTATGGAACAGGCGCGGTGATGGGCGTACCGGCACACGATGAGCGCGACTTCGCCTTCGCCAGGAAATACAATCTGCCGATCAAGGCAGTCATCAATCCATTGGATGAAAACTTCCTGGTAGAAGAGATCGGTGTCGATTCCCCATATACAGATGATGGCACGCTGATTCACTCCGGTCCGTTCGATGGATTGCCCAACAGGGAAGCGATCAAGGCGATTGCCGACCATCTGCAAAAGCTCGGCAAGGGCGGCCCCGCTGTCTCGTACCGGCTGCGTGACTGGTTGGTATCCCGCCAGCGCTACTGGGGCGCACCGATTCCGATCATCTACTGCGACAACTGCGGCATCGTGCCGGTGCCAAAAGATCAGCTGCCGGTTCTCCTGCCGGAAGATGTGGTGATCGACGGCAAGCGGAATCCGCTGACAACTTCGGAGTCATTCGTCAGCACCACCTGCCCCGCTTGCGGCGGTAAAGCACGGCGCGAAACCGATACGATGGACACGTTCATCGATTCGTCGTGGTACTACCTGCGCTACACCGATGCCGCTAACGATCAGCTTCCGTTTGACAAGGAAAAGGTTGACAAATGGCTGCAGGTAGACGAATACATCGGCGGAGTCGAACACGCCATCCTGCACCTGCTCTATTCCCGCTTCTTTACCAAGGTCTTGTACGATGCCGGGATGCTCTCCTATGAGGAGCCGTTCCGCAGTCTGCTGACACAGGGCATGGTGCTGAAAGACGGGGCCAAAATGTCCAAGTCGAAAGGCAACGTGGTTAGTCCGGACGAAATGATCGAGAAATACGGCGCAGACACGGTGCGCTTGTTTATCCTGTTTGCCGCACCGCCGGAGCGCGACCTGGACTGGACCGATACCGGCGTAGAAGGAAGCCACCGCTTCCTGCACCGCGTCTGGAGATTTGTGGAGGGCAACGCCGCCTTGTTCAAAGGAGACGTACCGGCTCCCCGACCGGATCAGAGTGCAGCCGCCAAGGAACTGTACCGGATGACGCATTTTGCGACGAAGAAGGTTACGGAAGACATCGGCGAACGCTACACCTTCAACACGGCAATCAGTACGATCATGGAAATGGTCAACAAGATGTACGCCTACCCGGAAGACGCCGATCGCGGTACCCTGGCCTTTGCGATTGAGCGGCTGCTTCTCCTGATGGCGCCAATTACCCCCCATATCGCCGAGGAATTGTGGGAGATGATTGGCAAAACGGAAAGTGTGCACAAGCAGAGCTGGCCTGACTACGACCCTGCAGCGCTGGTGCAGGATGAGGTGGAGATCGTCATCCAGATCAATGGCAAGGTGAGAGACAAACTGATTGTCCCCAACGGCTTGTCCAAAGATGAGCTGGCGGCGCTGGTCGCCGACCACGAAAGGACGAAAGCGCTGGTTCAGGACAAGACGGTCCGCAAAGTGATCGCCGTTCCGGGCAAGCTGGTCAACCTGGTGGTTGGCTGAACGACATCCAGCAAGTCGAAAAGAGTATAATCTGTTGACCGATGGGATCGACAGATGCAAGAAGGCAAAGGCGCCCGTTTAGGGCGTCTCTGTCGTTTCCTGCAGCAGATGTCGGCTCATCAATTCCTGATCCTCGGCAAACTTGGCGTGTGTGCGCCGGAACACATCGTTAAACACACCGGGAATTCCCTTTGCCAGGGCGGCCAGACCTTCCCCGGTTATGCCGCCAGGTACGCAGACGCGCTCCTGCAGTGCAGGCAGGGAGAACACCTCTTGCCGCAGCAGCTCGGCAAAACCGATCATCATCTGCGTTGTTAAAAATGTGGCCGCTTCACGGGATATGCCCGTTTCCTCTACGGCAGCCTCGATCATCTGCTGCAGTACATAACTGATGAAGGCGGGGCCGCAACTGCTGATGTCCGAGGCAATGCGCAAAAACCTTTCCTGGATCACAAGCGGATTGCTGATTTGTGCGAACAGCGAGAATACGGCATGCTTTTGCTCATCCGTTACCCGCGAACCAAATTCGATCAACGTGAGACCGCTTTGGGCGGCATTGGTTATGCTGGGGACCGCACGCACGACCGGGCAGGGAACTGTGGACTCCAGCTCGCTCAACTGGACAGGACTGGTGATGGTGACCAACAGGTGGCGCTCCTGCAGCTGATCCTCAAATTGGGCAATCGCTTGGCGATACTCCAGAGGCTTTACGCATAAAATCAGCCAATCGCTTTTTCGCGCGACCTCGGCGTTGCTCTCGGCTACGGTGATTCCGGGATGGCGTTCGGCCAGGCGGGCTGCTTTTGAGGGCGTGCGGTTAAAAATGATGAGATTGGCGGGCAGCAGGGCATGGGCAGAGAGAAGTGATTCGATCAGAATACTTCCCATGCTTCCTGTGCCAACAAAGCCGACTTGCATACGAATCCCTCCAATAGTTCTTCTCATACAAAGGGTATGAGAAGAATCGGAAAAAATGAGCATTTTGCTCACAGGGATGATTGTCTGATGCAAGCAGATCAGGTAGAATGGAGAAAATCTGGTGAACTGACGGCTTCCGCATCTGTCTACCCTCGGCCGACCGGTAATCAATCGCTCGCGGTCTGCCGTAAACTCCCGAACCGGAGCGCCAGAGATCGTGCCCAAACGAGCGGAAAGGCGGGATTCTCATTGGCACAGGAAAACAGGGAAGCGGGGATGGAACATTCGCTGTTTACCGAACTGATGCGAAAGAAGAAACGTTTTCTCATACCGACCACGACCTTTTTTCTGGTCTTTTATTTCATGCTGCCGATTCTCACCGCCTACACGGATCTGCTGGAGACGAAGGCAGTGGGTGTGATGAACTGGGCCTACCTCTATGCATTTGCCCAGTTTGCCATGACCTGGATTGTCTGCTTGCTGTATCTGAAAAGGGCTCGCTCCTTTGACCTGTTAGGCGAGCAGCTGAAGCAAGAGATGCTTGCACAGCAAAAAGGGGAGTAAAGGCACGGATCGTGCCGTGTCATGTGCATCACTGCCTGTTGTTGCACTCAGCAAACCTTCTCCTTGGGGATCGTTTAGGGTGCTGCTATCTTGTCTTTGAGTTCCTGATATGTCTTGTCACCGATGCCGGTGACTTTTTTTAGCTGCTCCGGACTGGTAAACGGGCCGTGTTGTTCCCGATAAGCGATGATCGCCTGGGCACGGGTTTCGCCGATGCCAGGCAGAGTCATTAACTGCTGCAAGGTGGCACGGTTCAGATTTACCCTGCCGTCTGCCGAGAAGCCGCCGGTTCCTTGGCCAGAAAACAGTGCAGCGGACTGTCCCGCTCCAGCCTGAACAGTACCAGACTGGCAGGGGCAGCTCTCAGGAAGCAAAGGGGGAGTGCTGTTGTCACCTTTTTGCGGCACCCACACCACCATGCCGTCGACAAGCGGCTGGGCCAGGTTGACTCGACTTGTATCCGCTGCCGGCAAAAATCCGCCTGCTGCCTCAATCACGTGCTGCACTCGATCGTTCTCGGCAAACTGGTACAAACCGGGGTGCTTGACACTGCCCTTCACGTCAACGTACATGTGCTGAGATTGCTGCTTTGCCGCCTCGTCTTCATCCTTAACCTGCGTTTTTGCTCCTGTGGCAGTGCCCTTCGTAACCGTCTCACTGCTGATTGCCGCTGCCTGTTTCGACTCTTCCAATGTCGTCGCATGTACGTAGCTGGCGAAGGGAAGGCTTGCAGCCTGACGTTCCCGCTCTGGATAGAAATGCAGGGCAATGCCTGCGAGCAGGATCATCACCAGTACGACAAGAAGTCGCCGGTATCGTTCCCACCATTCATACAGCATGATAAAACCTCCTCCTGTCAGTAGCTGTTTTCATCCTACACAAAGAAAGAGGCGTACACAAAAAAACTACGGCAGGATGCGCGGCTGCCCGCTGCGATTCCCCTGCGGATGCGCCGTTTTGCTGGCAGGTTTGGCCATGAAAAAGCAAATGCAGCCCAGCTCTTTGTAAGAAGCAAGGCTGCATCTCTTATGTCCGCGAGGCAAACAGATTGCTGACTGTCTTACCCGATTTCCTGCAGGGTTTTGACGTTTTTGCGGCGGAGCTCCACCGCCGGGCTGACGTACGGGCCAAAGTCGTATTTCTGCTCGATAAAGATCTGATGCCACAACATAAAGACGAGAATCGTCCAGATTTTCCGGCTGTAATCGGCATGCCCTTCACGGTGTTCGTCAAGCATGTAGAGGACGTACGCCTTGTTGATCAAATGGTCCACTTTCGCTTCAAAGATCAGCTCTTTGGCCCATTTGTAAAACGCCTGCTTCAACCAGTAGCGCGTCGGTACCGGGAAGCCCAGTTTGGGACGCGTCTTGATTTCCGGCGGGAGAAACTCTTTCATCGCTTCTCGCAGCACATGCTTGGTCGTGCCGTTCGCGATCTTGTACTTGGTGGGGATTGTGGCGGCAAACTCAAACACCCTGGGGTCGATAAACGGAACGCGCAATTCAAGAGAATTGGCCATTGTCATCTTGTCCGCTTTCATCAGGATGTTGCCCCTGAGCCACGTATGAATGTCGAGGAACTGCATTTTGGTTACGTCGTCGTAATCGGCAGCTCGCTTGTAGATCTGATCCGTCACCGTCAACGGCGACTGATATGCCGGAGAATGGTGAATGCTTTCGGCGACGACCTGCTCTTTCATTTCTTCGCTAAAGATCAGGGCGTTGCCAAAAAAGCGCTCTTCTACCGTTTTTGAACCGCGGATCAGGAAGTTTTTCCCCTTTAGATTGTCAGGCAGCTTCTCGGCGAATGACCGAATCGTCCCCTTCATCCAGCGCGGGAGTGGGGCAAACATGCGCAAGGAGTGCGGTTCGCGGTAAATGTTGTACCCGCCGAAAAATTCATCCGCCCCTTCACCGGACAGCACCACGGTCACATGCTGACTGGCCAGTTCGGCGACGAAGTAGAGCAGAATAGCAGATGGATCCGCTACCGGTTCATCCTGGTGCCAGATCAGCCGGGGGAGTTCGCTCAGATACCGTTCAGCGGAGACAACCACCTCGTGGTGCTCCGTCCCCAGGTACCGGGCTGTTCGACGGGCGTACTCCAATTCGCTGTATCCGGGAATGTCGGAACCGACCGAGAACGTCTTGACCGGTTCAAATGTGCGCAGCATGCCGACGATGCTGCTGGAATCGACGCCGCTGGAGAGAAACGCACCGCGCGGCACATCGCTGATCCGGTGTTTGTCGACCGACTCCAGCATGATGTCGCGGGTACCTTCAACGAAGTAAGAAAACGGCTTGCTTTCATCTGGCGCAAATACGACTTCCCAATAGGGTGTTACCGTTATCTGGTCGTCTTTGATGACAAAGCTGTGACCTGGAGGAATACGCCTGATTCCCTTGTACATGGTCTCCGGATCTGGTACGTACTGAAAGGTCAGGTAATGATAAAACGAGGTTTTGTTCACTTCCCGCTGCAGTCCCGGCAGTTCCAGCAGGCTTTTTATCTCGCTGGCGACGGCAATCGTGTCGTTCGTCTCCGTGTAGTAGAGGGGTTTGATGCCGAAGTGATCGCGCGCCCCGAACAGCAGCCGGTTGCGCTGATCCCAAATGGTGAACCCGAACATGCCGCGCAGATGTTTGGGCGCGTCAAAACCTACTTCTTCGTACAGGTGCAAGATCGTCTCAATGTCAGAACCGCTTTCAAACACGTGTCCCTGCTGCTTCAGCCAGCTTTGCAGTTCTTTGTAGTTGTAGATCTCACCGTTGCCGATGATCCAGAGATCTTTGGTTTCGTTGGACAGCGGCTGGTGACCGCCTGCCACGTCGATGATGCTCAGCCGGCGAAAGCCGAGCGCAATGGAATCCTCTATCAAATAACCGTCGTCGTCCGGGCCGCGATGCAGTATCATCCGTGTCATCGCTTCGATCACGTCCCGCTGGACGGGAGCTCGCCGTTTGTTGAATACCGATACAATTCCGCACATAATGTCTGACTCTTCCTCTCGCAGGGAAGTCCCCTAGAATACACTATAGCTAAATCTATCATGGAATGAAGCAGCGTGCAATCTGACGAGAGCCCAACAACAAGGCCCCAGCGGGATACGCGGCGGGATGATGCCATTATCCGGCCGTAGTGCCCGCATACTACCATTGTTGACCCGAAACAACCTGGTTCAGACACCATGGTTCTGAACTTGGGCAGAAGACCTTCTTCTATCCCGTTGAATTCAGTAGGTAAGTCCCACTCGGGCCGAATCTGTTTTATTGTCCCATTTGACTCTGATACGCTACCACCGTCACCTTTGATAGGACGGGGGAGCGCGATGGCGGGCGGCAATCAGCATTCCTTTTTCCTGTACAGCATATGGGCGGCGGCAGGGATCACAACCGCTGCCTATCTTCCTGTTTATCTGTTTTTGACTGCCGGCGGCATTCTCGTCTGCGCCGTGCTGCTCCTGGCTGCTCCCTTCCGCAAGGGAGCGATCTGGCTGTGTGCCGCACTGGCTGCTGGCGGCTACTATTACCTTTACGACCACTGGCACACATCTGCCCTGATCCAATATGCTGCCGAAGAGGCTTCCCTTGAGCTGTCCGGCAGGATTGCATCACTGCCGCAGCGGGATGGGGATACGGTTCGATTTTTTTTCGATGTCGACACGTTGCGGGCAGGGAATGCGGCCCAACAGCTGTTCCCTGCTGAGCAAGTCGCATGCAGGCTGAAGTTGGAAGCGGAAACACAGCTGCCAATCGTGGGGCAATGGCGCTCGGGAGACCGGGTGACGATGAAGGCTGACCTGGTTTTGCCGGAAGGAGCGAGAAATCCTCACGCATTTGACTACGCTCGCTACTTGCGCTGGCAGGGCGTCTACGTGTTGGCCCAATCGGACTTCTCCCGTGTGCTGTCCAGGACGGACGGAGGGGGGCTGGCTGCACAGTTTGAGTCATGGCAGATGCAGTTGGCAGAGCGGTTGGATACGTTGTTTACAAACCAGGAAACAGCAGGTTTCATGAAATCGCTGCTGCTGGGACTTCGTCAGGAGGTCGAGCCGCGACTTGCCGACAGCTACGCGGACCTGGGACTGATTCACGTGCTGGCCATCTCCGGGCTGCACGTGACCATGGTCAGTACCTGCTTTTTGTGGCTGCTGGAGCGGATGGGCGTGAGACGCGGAAGCGCCCTCACCATTGCCATCGCCTTTATTGGCGTGTACGTACTCCTGGTCGGAGCCAGCCCGTCCGCTGTGCGTGCCGGGTTGATGGGCGGGCTCGGCCTGTGGGCGATCAAGCGGCGCAAACGGCTTGATGTCCGCGAGGTATGGGGAATTGCCCTGCTGTTGATGCTGCTTGTTGACCCGTTTCAACTATGGCAGATTGGCTTTCAACTCTCCTTTGCTGTCACATTGGGGCTGATCGTCTACGTTCCGCTGATCAGCCATCTGCCGTATCCGCGCATGCGCTGGCTGCGCACTGCCATTGCCGTGACCAGTGCCGCTTCACTTGTCTCGTTTCCCTTCCTTGTTTACTGGTTTCACCAGTTTTCGCCGCTTTCCTTGTTTCTGAATTTGCTGGTGGTGCCGTTCTTATCGGCGGTGGTGCTGCCGGGGGGTTATATCGCACTGCTTCTTTCGTTTCTTCAGGAATCGCTCGGGCTGCTGCCCGCTCAACTCCTGCATCTGCTGCTGCAGCCGCTGCAGCGGATGCTCATGTGGCTGTCAGAGCAGCCGGTGCCGTTTTCCCATTGGCCGCATCCCCATGGGTGGTGGCTGGTCGCCTACGCTGTCTGGCTCGTTGCCGTTCCGTTCGCCTGGAGCCGCGGTTTTCAGCGCAGCCGCGATGTGGTGCTGTACGCACTGACGCTGGCCCTGCTTTTGGTCGCGGCGAGGCAGCCGTTTTCCGGGACCGATGAAGTGCGAATCACCTTTCTCGACGTGGGCCAGGGGGATTCCATTGTTGTCGAAGTGGCAAAAAAAACAGTATACTTAATTGACGGCGGCGGTATCGTTCAGTTTGCCAAGCGAGAATCGTGGAGAGAGAAAAAAGATCCGTTTGAGCCTGGCAAAGATGTCGTCGTACCCTTTTTACGCTCCCGCGGCATCGAAGAGATTGATCGGCTGGTGGTGACCCATGGTGACCAGGATCACATTGGCGGCTTGTTTGCTGTCGCCGCCCATTTTCCGGTTGCCGCCGCTTTGCTAAACGGGACACCTCCTGCCAGAGGGGAAACAGAACTGCTGGATAACTTGGTGAGGCGGCACGTCCCGCTGTTCACCGGTCGACCAGGGATGCGCTGGGAGGATGCGCCGCAGGTGGAGTGGACATGGCTTTGGCCCGATCCAACCAACCTTGCCGGAGAAGAGCGTGAGAATGATGCTTCGGTCGTCCTGCTGCTTTCCGCATACGGTACCAACGTGCTGTTCACCGGTGATATCGAGCAGACAGCCGAACACCAGTTGGTACATAACGTTGGGTCGCCGCTCGCTCGCGTGGACGTGCTGAAAGTAGCTCACCACGGCAGCAATACGTCCACGACGACGGCTTTTTTGGAGCAGATCAAGCCTGAAGCGGCTGTCATTTCAGCCGGCCGCGGCAATCGTTATGGGCACCCGTCACCTGATGTGATTCAGCGGTTGAAAGCGTCGGGTGCCGCCGTATATCGGACAGATCAGCAGGGCGCCATCACACTGATCATACGACCTGATGGAATGGAATGGCAGATACAAAATAAATGAGCAGTTTGCAACCTTTCCGAGCAGCGTCACGTCAGTAAGGGAGGAGAGACGTAATGCATGGGTGAAGCAGAGCTGGTCAGGAGAGCTCAGGCAGGCGATCACGATGCCCTGGTCGAGCTGCTTCGTTCGATTGAAACCTCTGTTTACCGCAGCGCTTTCTACATCCTGGGAAATGAACAAGACGCGCTTGACGCCTCTCAAGAAGCGCTGATTCGGATTTATCAAAAAATCCACCTGTTTCAGGAAAAGGCGAAGTTTTCGACCTGGGTCCAGCGAATCGTCAGCAATATTTGCATGGACAGATTTCGTTCCAGAAAGGATGCGGTTTCTCTTGAGGAGCACCAGTTGGTGCTGGCCGACAAAAACAATGTGGAAGACGAAATCCTGCTGACCAGTCTGTCAAATGATGTGCACAGCGCGATCCAGAAGCTGCCGGAGCAGTACCGGACGGTAATCGTGCTTCGCTACCTGCAGGATTTTTCCTATCAGGAGATTGCTGAGGCATTGGAGCTCCCGCTGAACACCGTCAAATCTTATCTTTTTCGGGCCAGGCAGCAGCTTCAAGAACTACTTCACGATTACGAGAAAGGGGGGGTTGGGTGATGAACGACGAAGTGATGGAGTTGATCCAGCGCGACTTGGACGGCGATCTGAGCGCCCGGGAAAAACAGCAGCTTCACCTTCTGTTGCGTCAAGACCCGGACCTTCAGCTGGTGTACAGCCGGCTTAAGCGGGTGTCCGCCCAACTGGCAGAGCTGCCGCGTATCTCCCCTCCTTTCAGTCTGGTCGATGCGATACTGCCGCAGATTACGGCAGATGACCCTTCGTCACCAGGAACGGTCCAGCCGGAACGGAAGCCGGAAGACGTCCATCTTCAGCCCAAACAGATAGAGGCTGTCGCTTCCGTTCACCATCGACGTTCCTATGGGGTCTGGTTGGCGAAAGCGGGTACCGGCGTGATGGCGGCTTCTCTCCTGTTTGGATTGTTTTGGCTGTCCAATGGATGGGGGCAATGGGATCGCAATCAGGAGAGTGGTGCCGGCCCACAACCGCGTATCGTCAGCCAGGGCCAGGTAAACGCGGCAGGGCCAGAATCCGGCGAATCAGAAAACACGGAAACCGCGGCACCAAAGATGCCCGAGCCAACAGTTGCAGAAGATAATACAGATGCATCCGGACAAAAACAGCAGATGGAAACATCACCTGAGAGCAAACCGGAGCAAAGCCAATCGACCCCAGCCCAGCCTGCTCATGGTGAGCCGACTGGGAAGGGCACGCCTGATCGTCACCAATCTGCTTCGCAACGACCAGAAGACGGTAAATCGCAAGCCTCCGCATCCAAGACAGGGAAAGCCTCTGCAGCGGCATCAGATGAGTACAGGCAAAACAACCGAGGAGCGGTAAGGCAGGGAGCGTTTGGCGTCCTGAAAGAACGCGAGACGGATGAGGAAAAGCACGAATCACCGCTGAGACGGAATCCGGCCGCCGGAAACCAGGACAAACAAGCGCAGAAGAGAGCAGAGAAAGACAAGAAAGAAGAAGAAAAACAAACAAAGAAACAAGAGAAAGATGATCAAAAACCGGGGACATGGCAGAAGCAGACCGGTAAAGGTGGAGAGAGTGATTCACGCAAGCAGGACGATGAACGGGACGAAGATCGTGACGATGATGACGAGGATGAGAAGCGGCCAAAAGTGAATCTGCACATTGAAATTGATGTGGAGAAGCTGTTTCGCACTGTTGGCGGGAAGGACTGAACCTTGGGATCCCCCGACGGATGCAAAAATGGGCGGGGAGGATGTGCACGCTTTTTTCTTCGTTCACATATGATGTCAGTACCAAGCACCCCCCGCTTTCCGTTTGGGGAGAAAGGACCCGGGCTTTTTTCTCCAGACGTTACGATTGTTGGAAAGGACGCCATTCATTCCGCTCAGGGAATGTGTGGCGTCCTTTCGTGTCCAGTGGGACAAGAGGACTGGTGAGCACGTCTGTTTATGCTATACTTGGATGAAGAGTTGGAGAAGAGGAGGAAACGCCGATGCCTCTGCGCGCTGCCGTGCAAGCGATCAAACAGAAGCAGTTCGCACCGGTATACGTCCTGTACGGTACAGAGACGTTTCTGATGGACGAGTTCGTCTCTTTCGCCAAAAGTGAAATGGTTCCGGCGGACAGTTTGGATTTAAACGTCAGCCACTACGACTGTGCGGAAGTGCCGTTGAAGGCTGTACTGGAGGATGCCGAAACACTGCCGTTTTTAGCCGAGCACCGGCTGGTTATTGCCAGCAATGCCTATTTTCTCACCGGAGCCAGGCCGCCGTCCAAGCTGGAGCACGATCTCGGGGCGCTGGAGCGTTACCTGGAAACCCCCCCGGCCTACACCAGCTTGCTGCTGCGGGTTGAGGCGGACAAGCTGGACGAGCGAAAGAAGCTGATAAAAACCCTGAAGCAAAAGGCGGTCATGCTGCCGTTTTTGCCGCTTCGTGACCACGATCTGTTGTCGTGGGTGCAGCGGCGGGCCAGGAAACTGGACTTGACGATGGAACGGGATCAGGCGCAGCATCTGATCGAGCGGGTAGGAAGCGATCTGCGGCTTTTGCACAATGAACTGGAGAAGCTCTCCCTGTACCTGGGGGCAGCGAGTCGTACCGTAACCGAAGAAGCGATTGAACAAGTAACACCGCGAACGCTGGAACTGGATGTTTTCCGGTTGGTTGACGCTGTTGTCGCTGGTCGGCTGCCGGAAGCGTTTCGCACGCTGTACGATTGTCTCCTCACCGGTGAAGAGCCGCTCAAACTTTTGGCGCTGTTGGCCCGGCAGTTCCGCCTGCTGCTTCATGTCAAGCTGTGGGCGCCGCGCGGCTACAGTCAGCAGCAGTTGGCCGGAATGTTAAAGGTGCATCCATTCGTGGTGAAAAAAGCGATAGAGCAGACGCGCTGCTTTGACGAAGCATCCCTGCGCCACTTGTTGGGGCTGTTGGCAGAAGAAGATTTTCGCATCAAATCGGGACAAGTAGACAAGCAGTTGGCGCTGGAGCTGTTCATGACGCGGGTGGCCGCTCTATCGAAGCCGGCCCGCTAGCAAAAACAAAGGCGGAAGCGATGGTGTTAAGCGGACGAGTGCTATCGGGCAATCCATCAACCGGGCGGCTCCTTTTCGTACATCCATACGGCCAACTGCAAGCTGACAGCGTCTTGAAACCGCTGCGGATCGTAACCAGTCTCCTCATTGATTTTCTTCAATCGGTAAATCAGCGTATTGCGATGGACATCCAACTTTTTCGCTGCCTCACCAATGTTTCGGTTACAGGCAAAAAAGACGTTCAGCGTGTGGATCAGTTTTGGCGAGGTATTCGGGAAGATTCGCTTGACGTATCTCCGTTTTGCTTCGTCATGGATCGCGCAGATTAACGCTTTTGTCTGGATCTCGGAGTACGGGATGATCCGCTGTCCCTCACTGCCGACCGTCAAGGCAAGCTCCGCTTCCTGATAGGCAGCGGAGATTTTTTCGCGTTCGCATACTTCCGTTCCGCAGCCGATTCGAAACGATACCCCCGCTCGCTCAAGAACTCGGGCGATGGACGCCAACTTCTTTTTTACAACCTCGCCAGTCATCCCCGATAGTAAAACAAACAGCCGGTTTACATTGAGAAAACCGACGAGATGCTGCTTTTGGCCGATCATTTGCTCTAGTTGTCTTACGAGAACCTGATTTTGAATCGATCTGTCATGCAGTTCTACAAGCAGAACCTGAAATGGAGGGCTGAGCTTCAGGTTAAGCAGATGAAGCCGCTGGTCGATTCGTTCGTTGTCCGGCTGCGGTTTGATCAGCTCTTCGATAATCACTTCCTTAGTATGCTGCTGCACTTCCAACTGGGTGGCGAGAAACGCTTGTTTGATCATCAGCTCGGTGGTCATCTTTACAATCCCGCCAAATTCCTTCACGTCGTCCGGTCGGCCCGTAATCCCAATCACCCCAACAATGTTGTTTTGAAATTCGATCGGCAGGTTGATCCCCGAACGACTGCCTGGCCATAGATTCGCCTCTTTCTCGGAAATGATCAGCGGCCTGCCGGTTCTGAGCACGTGCAAGGCCCCTTCATGCCGTTCGTCGAGACGCGACGGATCACCCGAAGCAATAATCATTCCGGACGCATCCATGATGTTAATGTTTCGATTCAAGCGGTTCATCGTTTCTTTGACAATTGCTTGGGCCATTTCGCGGGTCAGCAACGTCATACCACCTCTCTGGCATAAGGATAAGGGAGCTGCACCTCTATCTTTATGCACGGCAAACAAATTTTCAAGGGAAATTTCCGCATATTTTGTATATTCAATACGAAGATAATGGGTGGCAGGATGTATATAATAAGAGCAAGTCATTCAAACATTGAAAAGATACGAGTGATTATTGAGAGCGGTTTCTGAATATCGATTGAGCAAGGGTGGTGATTGAAATCAAAATTGTGATTGCCCCGGATTCGTTTAAAGGGAGCGTAACCGCGATGGAAGCGGCCCTCGCGATTGAGAAAGGGATAAAAAAGTTCCTCGCTGACGCGGAAACGGTTTTGGTCCCTGTTGCTGACGGTGGTGAAGGGACAATGGACAGTCTCGTGGCTGCCACCGGAGGAAAAAAGGTGCAGGCAGCGGTTACGGGTCCGCTGCACGAACCGGTAAGAGCGGAGTATGGGCTGCTTGGAGACGGGAGAACTTGTGTGATTGAAATGGCGAGTGCCTCCGGATTGTGTCTCGTGCCGCCGGACCAGCGGAATCCGATGGTTACCACGACCTACGGTACAGGTGAACTGATCAGGAAAGCGCTCGATGACGGCTGCCGCCATTTTATTCTGGCGGTTGGTGGAAGCGCTACCAATGATGGCGGCAGCGGAATGCTGCAGGCATTGGGCATGAAATTGCTTGATTATTCGGGAAAATCTGTCGGTTTTGGAGGAGGGGAATTACAGCGGATTGTCACAATTGATGACAGTGAGTGGGACCCTAGAATCGCAAACGCGACGTTTTTGATTGCTTCTGATGTGCAAAACCCGCTGATCGGGCCGAATGGCGCCTCCCGTGTCTTTGGTCCGCAAAAAGGGGCGACTCCCGAAATGGTGGAACAGTTGGAGAACAATATGCACCATTGGGCAGATCTCGTCCAGGCAAAAACGGGCATTCGGCTTCACGACAGGCCGGGTGCGGGTGCGGCAGGAGGGATCGGCGGGGCGTTTCAGGCGTTTTTTCCGGCAGAGATGAGACGGGGAATCGACATCGTGATCGAGTATACCAAACTGGTTGACGCGCTGAATGGGGCCGATTTGGTGATCACCGGAGAAGGACAGGTTGATTTCCAGACCGCCTCCGGCAAAACACCGATGGGGGTTGCGGAAGAAGCGAAGAAACTGGGGATACCGACGATTGTCCTCGCCGGTTCGATTGGCAGAGGGATTGATGCGCTGTATCAATACGGTATTGAAAGCGTTCACAGTATCATCAATGCTCCGATGACGCTGGAAGAAGCGATTAAGCGAACACCTGAATTACTGGCAGAAAAAGCAGAGCAGGTACTGCGGACGTACTTGGCCAAAAAATTGTAAGCAAAAGAGGTTGATCAGGATGAAGATCAAGCAGACGATTGAAAAAATTCCGGGCGGGTTGATGGTTGTTCCTTTGTTGTTGGGGGCACTGCTCAACACAATCGATCAAATGCACATACCTTTTATCATGGACATTCTCAAGGGCTTGGGGGTGGCCCCGACCCAAGAGGGGTACTATGAGTTTTTACGAATTGGCGGGTTCTCGGAGGCCCTGTTTAAGACGGGGGCATTAACGCTGATCGCTCTGTTTGTATTTTGTGCGGGGAGCCAGATGAATCTGCGCGTTGGCGGTAAAGCCCTGAAGAAAGGGGTACTCTTGACCACGTCCAAATATTTGACCGGTCTGGCCGTCGGTTATTTGTTCGGGATGTTTTTTGATCCGTTCAACGGCTTCCTCGGGTTGTCTTCGCTGGCGATCATCGCGGCGATGACCAATGGGAACGGCGGGATGTACGCTGCGCTGACCGGACAGTACGGCAACCGCTCCGATGTAGGTGCCGTCTCCGTTCTTTCCCTGAACGACGGGCCCTTTTTTACACTGATGGCCCTCGGGCTGATGGGCTCCAACTTCCCGGTGATTGCGTTTATCGCCGTCTTGCTGCCGATCGCATTGGGGATGCTGCTGGGCAACCTGGATGAAGATATTCGTGAATTCTTGAGACCGGGAGAAACGCTTCCCGTACCGTTCTTTGCCTTCGCATTGGGTGCAGGCATGAACCTGGCCAACTTCTTTAATCCGGAAGTAGTGGGTGCGGGACTGCTGCTCGGTATCATGACCACGGTGTTGACGGGGGGCATGGGGATTCTGGTCTTTATGCTGTTCCGCGAAAAAAGCATGATCGCTCCTGTTGCCGAGGCATCTACGGCCGGGAACGCAGCGGGTACGCCGGCAGCCATCGCGGCAGCCGCTGCGGTCGCAGCCGGTTCCGGAATGATGTCGGCGGCTGAGGCGCAAGCCTACCAGGACATTGTCAATATTGCGACCGCGCAGATTTCCATTTCTACGCTAACCACGGCCATCCTCTGCCCGATTGCCGTCATTCTGGTGGATAAATATCAGCGAAAGAAAGGCATTGATGGCAAACAGGAGCAGTGACAACGGCAGAAAACCATCAACAGCTTGACAAGTGAGGGATTGTTTGTGAAAACAACGTTGTTATACGGGAAAACCGGATTAACGATAGAAGTTCCCGACCATGCCGTGATCGTGGAACCCAAACATCTGCCGGGGTTGGCGGATGAAAAAAAAGCGGTGCGCGAAGCCTTGCAAAATCCGATCGGCACGCCTCCGCTGCGGGAAATGGTTGCAAAAACCGATAAAGTGGCCATTGTGATCAGTGACATTACCCGGCCTACGCCAAACCACAAGTTGGTCCCGTGGTTGATTGAGGAATTGTCCCATGTGCCTCTGGATCATTTCGTGATCATCAATGGAACGGGAACGCATCGTGACCAGACGAGAGAGGAATTTGTGCAAATGCTGGGGGAGTGGGTGGTTGACAACATCCGCATCATCAACAACCAGTGCCATGACAAGAACACGCTGGTCAACGTCGGCCGCAGCCGGTTTGGCTGTGACGTCTACCTAAACAAGGAATACGTGGAAGCCGATTTTCGGATCGTGACCGGTTTTATTGAACCCCATTTCTTCGCCGGGTTCTCCGGAGGTCCAAAAGGAATCATGCCCGGGATTGCCGGTATCGAAACGATCATGACGTTTCACAACGCCCGAATGATCGGGGATCCGCTGGCGACGTGGGGAAACATGGTGAACAATCCGGTGCAGGACATGACCCGGGAAGTAAACCGGATGTGCAAGCCCCACTTCATGCTCAACGTGACGCTGAATCGGGAAAAAGAGATTACCCAGGTGTTTGCCGGTGAGCTGTTTGCAGCCCATGACGCCGGCTGCGCTTTCGCCAAAGAGCATGCGATGATTCGTTGTGACCACCGGTTTGACGTCGTCATTACGTCCAACTCCGGTTATCCCCTGGATCAAAATCTGTACCAGGCGGTAAAAGGCATGAGTGCCGCACACAAGATCGTCAAGCAGGGAGGGACGATCATTTGCGCGGCGGAATGCTCGGATGGGCTGCCGAATCACGGGAATTACGCAAAAATCCTGCAAATGAGAAAAACCCCGCATGAGATTCTGGAATTGATCAATGATCCTTCCTTTCAGATGTTTGACCAATGGCAGGTGCAAAAGCAGGCCGTCATTCAAGTGTGGGCCGATGTCTACGTTTATTCCTCTCTAACCGATGAGGAGGTCACCAGAGCGATGTTCAAGCCGACCAGCAGCATCGAACGAACGTTGGGAGAACTGCGGAAAAAATACGGGGAGGAGATGACGGTAGCCGTTCTGCCGCTTGGTCCCCTGACCATTCCTTACGTGGAAGAGTGACGGCAGCCTACCTAGGCATATCGGATTCCAACAGGCGTCCCCATCTTCGCCATAACGAAATGCACCCCGCTGGTAACCGCTGGGTCTTGCACAGTGGTGCGACCCAATGGCTGCGAAGCGGGGTGCCTTTCTTTTGTATCCGTCTCTCTTTACGCTACCGGCGCTGTCAGCGCGTTGAATTTTTTCATCAAGCGGGATTTTTGGCGGTTTGCCGCATTTTTATGGATAAGTCCTTTGGTAGCAGCCTTGTCCAGCTTTTTCACAGCCACCAGAAGGGTTGTTTTAGCCAGTTCCACGTCGTTTGCGGCAACCGCTTTTTCAAAGTTCTTCATCGCGGTACGCAGGTCGGACTTTTGCGCGGCGCGGTGCAAACGGCGCTTTTCAATCTGCTTCGTGCGCTTGATCGCGGATTTGATATTGGGCATGAATGTCACCTCCTTCAAGCAATCAGAAAACGGATAGACCGCCGTGCGGCCTGCTGTCGTACAACAAATCATATTCTAGCACGGCAGATAACCGAATGCAAGAAAGGATTCTGTATAAGGATTCCACTTTTATGCAAGCTAAGCGTAGAGCAGAAAGGAGGAATGGAACGTGACTGATGCACGCCACGCCGACTTGTCCGGCTACGGTGTCCGTACTGATCTGGCGCTGGAGGCCCATGAACTGGCCGCAAAAGCGCGGGGCAAAAGTGAAATCTCGGGGGTCATCGTCGACACCGACGACTCGGAGCCGGGCATTCGTGTGACCAGGGTCCAGGTGAAGAACGAAGAAGCGGGGCGCCAGATTGGCATGCACCCTGGCCGTTACGTGACGATAGAGGCACCCAAACTGCGTGAGAACGATACCAATTTTGAAGAGGCCGTCATGCAGCGGTTTGCCAAAGAGATCAAACTGTTTCTCGAGCAGCTTGGCTTGACACAGGACAAGAAAGCACTGGTTGTCGGACTGGGCAACTGGAATGTCACACCGGATGCACTCGGTCCGATGGTGGTGGAGAACCTGTTGGTTACCCGTCATTTGTTTAGGCTGGCGCCCGAAACGGTGGCGGACGGATACCGTGAAGTAAGTGCCATCTCTCCTGGCGTGTTGGGCATCACCGGTATCGAGACCAGCGAGATCGTATTCGGGGTGGTTGAAAAGAGCAGTCCCGACTTTGTGATAGCAATTGATGCGCTGGCTTCGCGGGCCTTGCACCGGGTGAATACGACCATTCAGATCGCGGATACCGGCATCCACCCAGGTTCCGGGGTGGGCAACAAGCGGAAGGCCATTGACCGTAAGACGCTCGGCATTCCGGTTGTCTCCATCGGTGTTCCCACTGTGGTCTTTGCCTCTACCATTGTCAACGATGCCATTACCTATATGCTGGGCCACTTCGGGCAAACCATGAAAGAACAGAACCGCCCTTTCCACCGACTGGCCATCAGCGATCTCCCTGAGCGTCGCGAGGTATACACGGCAGACGACCTGCCGGAGATGGAGGTCCGCAAAACGTACCTGGGGCTGGTCGGACAGCTGGATGAAAACGAAAAGCAGGAACTGATCCGCGAGGTGCTGCAGCCGCTGGGACAGAACCTGGTGGTCACGCCAAAAGAAGTGGACGAATTCATGGAAGACATCGCCAACATCATCTCAAGCGGATTAAATCAAGCCCTGCATCAGGCCGTTGATCAGGAAAACGCCGGCGCTTACACGCATTGACCCAAGGATCCTATGACTCTAGCAAGCAGGCAAAAAAACGGGGTTGAACCGTTCTAGTCTCTCTACCAATGGCATAGTCATAGACTAAGCACACGGATCCAGCAATGGAGGGAGAAAGATGGCAACCCTGATTCAACGCCAGTTTGTTTTGCTTGCGATCGGTACCGCGCTGCTGTTTGTCCTGACCACGTTTTTTGCCATGCACAGCAACAGGCCCATCCTGCACTCCGCCACTCTGCAGGCGGCCACCTCCAATCTCTCCAATCTCGCCTTGCTTCGGTTAATGGGAACGGAAATCCCGCTTTTGGGAAAAACGCTGCAAGCACAGTTGGGAAACGAGGATCTCTCGTTTACCGGCTTACTGTTTGAACTGACCACCGGTGTCACCCCCACAGACCTGCGAACGTTGTTGGGCCGGGGAATACCCGGATTGTTGGCCATGACCGATCCGCTGCCACGGCTAAAAGCGGAGGAACAAGCGTCGAGCCTATACGTCGAATCGCCTCCTCCGCATACCGTGACAGTGGAAACGGCCGCTCCCGCTGAGACCGGCTCTCCCGAAGATCCCGACGCCAGGGATGAAGGAGGAACAGGGACGCCAACAGAGCCATCTGATACGCCTCCTGTTCACCGAACCGCCAAAGACGTGGTTTTCATCTACCATACGCACAACCGCGAGTCGTGGACCAATGTAGCCAAGCGTGTCGGACAATCTGTCGACCATCCCCAAACAAACATTACCCTCGTCGGCAAAAGGCTGGGGGAAGCGCTGCGCGATCTGGGGATCGGTGCAGTGGTGAATACGACCGACATCCAGCAGCGGCTGCTTGATCAGGGCCGCAGTTATGCCCTGGCCTATGCCGAGTCGCTCAAAGTGGTAGCCGCAGCCAAGCAGGAAAATCGGGATCTGCAGTATTTTTTCGATATTCACCGGGACGCAATCCCGCGAGAGCAGTCGACGGTTACGATCAACGGGAAGACCTACGCCCGCATTTCCTTTGTAATCGGTACGGCCAACCAAAACTACCAGAAAAACATGGAGTTTGCCCGGCAGCTGCACAAGCTGTTGGAGAAAAAGTACCCCGGTCTGTCTCGCGGAGTTAACGATAAGAACGTCAAAGACGGACATGGCGAGTATAATCAGTCGATCTCACCGGGCAGTCTGTTGGTAGAGATAGGCGCCATCGAAAACACGCTGGAAGAAAGTTACAATACGGCAGAGGCGTTGGCAGAGGTGTTTGCCGAGTTTTACTGGCAGGCCGAACGGGTCGCTGCTCCTGCCGGTGACAAGCCTGACAAGAGGTGAAGCGGGTGAACGTGACGATCAAGTTTTTCGGCATGCTCGTCATTTTGCTGGCTGGCGTGGTCATCGGTCTGCAGACCGCGGAAAAAGGCATCCAGCGGGTATATGGTCTGCCCGCCACGCAGCCGCAAACCTTTTCCATTACAAAGATTGACAAAGGGCAGGTGGAGATTGCCGTAACGGGCACACAGGTAAAGGCCGGACCGGAACGGGTGGTCAATTACGTCAGCGAAGCAGGCAGTGCGCTTGGCAAAATGGTAAAGGACGGGGCCAAGGCGACGTTTCAGTGGCTTGCTTCGCTGTTTGCGCCGTAATCATTTTCCATGTTATGATTTTCTCAGGTTGCCAAAATATTGTGTTAATGTCATAATAATCACAGTTAGTTTATGGGATAAAAAGATAATATCGGCAAGAGAGGTGCGCACCTTGACAGATCCCATTTTGCAAATAGAAAATCTGCGGACTCACTTTGTAACAGACTACGGTGAAGTTCCTGCTGTTGACGGAATTGGTTTATCCATCAAAAAAGGGGAGGTACTCGGCATTGTCGGCGAGTCCGGGTGCGGAAAGAGCGTCACGTCCCTTTCCGTAATGGGGTTGGTTCCGCGACCTCCCGGCAAGATTGTGGGGGGGCAGATCCGCTTCAAGGGGGAAGATCTGCTGCGGGCCAGCGAGAGGCGGATGCGCCAGATTCGCGGCAATGAGATCGCGATGATCTTTCAGGAGCCGATGACATCGCTCAATCCGGTCTACACGATTGGCGATCAGATTATGGAGGCGATTCGCCTGCATACCAAGGCAGGCAAGCAGGAAGCACGCCGACGGGCGATCGAGATGCTGCGCAGGGTAAACATCCCGCGGGCAGACCAGATCGTCGACGAGTATCCGCACCAGCTTTCGGGAGGGATGCGGCAGCGGGTGATGATTGCGATGGCCATGGCCTGCAATCCCGAGCTGCTGATAGCGGACGAGCCAACCACTGCCCTTGACGTGACGATTCAGGCTCAAATTCTCGATTTGATGCGCAATCTCAACAAGGAATCAGGTACCGCGATCATGCTGATCACTCATGATCTGGGCGTCGTCGCCGAAATGTGCGATCGGGTGATCGTGATGTACGCGGGTCAAATCGTGGAGGAAGGGGACGTGCGGAGCATTCTGAAGAATCCGAAACATCCGTATACGATCGGGCTGATTCACTCGATTCCCAAACTGGATGAGAAAAAAGACCGCCTCTATTCAATTCCGGGAAACGTGCCGGTTCCCGGTTCGCTGACGATCGGCTGTCGGTTTGCGCCGCGTTGTGAAAGCGCTTCCGAAAAGTGCAGAAGCGAGCTGCCGGAGTTGAAAGAGACGGAATCCGGACATCTGGCCCGCTGCTGGCTGACGCAATAGAACGAAGAAAGGAGCAGGCAAGTGACAGAGCTACTTACGGTAAAAAACCTCAAGACCTATTATCCGATCACGGGCGGTGTTTTCGGGCGGCAGATCGGTACGATAAAGGCGGTGGACGACGTTTCATTCTCCGTACGCAGTGGTGAAACGCTGGGTTTGGTCGGCGAGAGCGGATGCGGAAAATCGACGACAGGCAGATCCATCCTGCGGCTGACCGAACCCACTTCCGGCGAGATTTTGTTTGATGGCGTATCGATCACGCGCCTGAAACCGCGGGAGTTGAGAAGCATACGCCGCAACCTGCAGCTTGTTTTCCAGGATCCGTTTGCCTCTCTCAATCCGCGCCACAATGTAGAGAAGATATTGGAGGAGCCCTTGGTGGTTCACGGTATCGGGAGTTCGCAGGAACGAAAAAAACGCGTGCATGAAATTCTGGAAATCGTGGGACTGTCCAGTTACCACGCGCGCCGTTATCCGCACCAGTTCAGCGGCGGGCAGCGGCAGCGCATTGGTATTGCCCGCGCGCTGATTACCCAACCCAAACTGATCGTGGCTGATGAACCCGTATCGGCCCTGGATGTCTCCATTCAATCCCAGGTGCTTAACCTGATGCAGGACCTGCAGCGTGAGTTCGGCCTTACCTATTTGTTCATCGCGCACGACCTCAGTGTTGTTCGTCACATCAGCGATCGCGTCGGCGTGATGTACCTGGGCCGGATTGTGGAATTGGCTCCCAAGGACGAGCTGTATGACCGTCCGCTGCACCCCTATACAAAAGCCCTGCTGTCGGCTGTTCCCAATCCTGATCCGGATGCCAAACGGGAGCGCATCATCCTGCAGGGCGACGTGCCCAGTCCAGCCAATCCTCCAGGCGGATGTGCCTTTCATCCCCGCTGTTCCGAAGCCAGGGAGGTGTGCAGGACGACGCGCCCGCCGCTCGGCGACGTGGGGGACGGACACTATGCAGCCTGTCATCTGTACAACGAGTAACCTCGCCCTGCTAACACTTGCAAAGGGGGGATGCGGGAGAGAAGAAGAGTGGGCCATGCCGGAAAGGATATGACAAAAAAAGTCAAGGGGGTAATGAGTAGATGAAGAAAAGGCTGATGACAAGTGTGCTGGCCGGAATGTTGGCGCTTTCGATGGCGTTGGCCGGCTGCACCGGCTCGCAGGAAACACAGGCGCCACCCAACGCGGCAGAAGGCGGACAGACCGCGCAGGAACCTGTCACCGATGCGGGAAGCAGCGGCCCAAAGCAGTTGATTTACGGGCGGGGAGCAGACACCAAGACACTTGACCCGATCAGGGAAACGGATGGCGAGACATTCCGGGTGACAGAGAATATCTACGAAACGCTGGTTACCTATAAAGAAACCAGCACCGAAATCATTCCAGGCCTCGCTGAAAGCTGGACGATTTCTGACGACGGCCTCACCTACACCTTTAAACTGCGGCAGGGTGTCAAGTTTCATGATGGCACGGACTTCAATGCCGAGGCAGTCGTGTTTAACTTTGAACGTTGGATGGACAAAAACAATCCCTATCACGACGAGGAAGGGTATCCCTACTACAACGACATGTTTGGGGGATACAAGGGTGATGAGACGCATGTGATCGAATCGGTCAAAGCGATTGATTCGCACACGCTGGAGTTTAAACTGAACCGGACACTGGCTCCCTTCTTGGCCAATCTGGGCATGTCTCCATTTGCCATCGCTTCACCCAAGGCAATTGAGGCAGGGACACTGGCGGAGCATCCGGTCGGTACCGGACCGTTCAAGTTTGAAAGCTGGAACCGCAATGACTCCATCACGCTGGTTAAAAACACAGAATACTGGGACAGCGGATATCCCAAGCTGGATAAAGTCGTGTTTAAAGTGATCCCCGAAAACGCTTCTCGTCTGACGGCGCTGGTTAACGGAGAAATTGACCTGATGGATGGTCTCAACCCGGAGGACGTGCCAAATGTGGAGAGCAATCCCGACCTGCAGCTGTACAAGCGTCCGCCGATGAACGTCGGCTATCTGGCATTCAACACGGAAAAGAAACCGTTTGACAACCCGAAGGTACGGCAGGCCATTGGTCATGCGATCAACAAGCAGGAGTTGATTGACGCGTTTTACGCCGGATTGGGTATACCTGCTGTCAATCCGCTGCCTCCTTCCCTATGGGGACACAACGACAGCGTCAAAGACCGCGAATTCAATCTGGAGAAAGCGAAACAACTGCTGACGGAGGCAGGGTACCCCGACGGTTTCAAGGCAGAGTTCTGGACAATGCCTGTGCCGCGTCCGTACATGCCGGACGGCAAGAAAATCGCTGAGGCGATCCAGCAAAATCTCAAGGAAATCGGCATCGAGACAGAGATTGTGACGATGGAATGGGCGACGTATCTGGAAAAAACGAGGAAGGGCGAATACGAAATGTGTCTGTTGGGTTGGAACGGCGACAACGGCGACCCGGACAACTTCCTCTACACCTTGCTGGATAAAAACACGATCGACGGCAACAACATTCCGCGCTACGCCAGCGAAGAGGCCCACCAACTTCTTCTGAGAGCACAAACCGTAACCAATCTGGAAGAACGTGACAACCTGTACAAGCAAGCCCAAGAAGTCATCTTTGAAGACGCACCGATGATTCCGCTTGTGCACGCTACCCCGCCGCTGGCTGGCAAGGCCAATGTACTGAATTACCTGCCGCATCCGAAGGGGACGGAAACACTGCGCAACGTAGATTTGAAATAGTCAGGAAAAAGGACAGGGTAAGAGGAGTTCCTCTTCTTACCCTGCTGATATTTGTGGCTAACGCGAAGGAAAGCGAGGAGATGGCTTTGTTGTCCTACACAGTGCGCAGATTGCTCATGCTCATTCCCGTTCTGTTGGGAATGTCGCTCATCGTATTTGCAATCATCCACGCCATCCCCGGTGATCCGGCGCTGACGATCTTGGGGGAGAAAGCCAGTCCGAAAGCATTGGAAGAGCTGAGACAGCAGCTTGGGCTGTACAATCCGTGGTACGTGCAGTACTTCGATTACCTCTCTGACATCGTCAGGGGAGATTTGGGACATTCCCTGCACACAAAGGCGCCAATTGCTGAAGAGATCCTGCCGTATCTGGCTGCAACCGCCGAATTAACATTGGTGAGCATGCTGTTTGCCGTCTTGATCGGGGTGAATGCCGGCATCATCTCCGCCTGGAAACAAAACTCCTGGTTTGATTACATGTCCATGCTGATCGCCTTGATCGGTGTTTCCATGCCGGTCTTCTGGCTGGGATTGATGGAGCAGTGGGTATTCGCGCAGGAATTGCAGTGGCTTCCCTCGGTGGGACGAGACAACCCGCGTGATCCGGTTGTGCCCATTACCCACCTGTACATCATTGATGCCATGTTGGCCGGCCGCTGGGATCAACTGCGCGATGTCCTGGAGCATCTGATCCTGCCTGGCATTGCCTTGGGCACGATCCCGATGGCGATCATCGCCCGCATTACCCGTTCCAGCATGCTGGAGGTGATGCGCTCCGACTACATCCGCACCGCCCGGGCAAAGGGGCTGGGCCAGTTTTTCGTGGTGTACAAGCACGCTCTGAAAAATGCGTTTATCCCCATTTTAACCATTATCGGGGTGCAAACCGGCCTGCTGATCGGGGGAGCGATCCTCACCGAAACGATTTTTGGTTGGCCCGGTGTCGGCAGGTATATCTACACGGCAATCGGGAACCGCGATTATCCGGTTATCCAGTCCGGCATTCTGGTGATTGCCACTATCTTTGTCCTGATCAACCTGCTGGTCGATCTGTTGTACGCCTACGTCGATCCGCGCATTCGATACCGCTAAAGGAGGCTGATGAAAATGGCAGAAGTACAAATTGAGAAAGTCCAACCAGTGCAAGAAACAATCTCCTCTCCTTGGCGCGACGCGTGGCGGATTCTGATCAGAAACAAACTGGCTGTCGTCGGTTTTGGCATTATCGTCTTTTTTATCCTGCTGGCACTGTTGGCCCCTTATATCACCCCGTATCCGTACGATAAAGGGGAATTGGTCAACCGCAACAAACCGCCGTCTGCAGAACACTGGTTTGGCACCGATTACAATGGACGCGACATATTTACCCGGGTAATCTATGGCGCGCAGATCTCACTCAGAGTGGGCGTTTTGGCGGTGCTCGGCTCCGCCCTGGCCGGAACCGTTCTGGGGCTGCTTGCCGGCTATTACGGCCGTTGGGTGGACATGCTGATTTCCCGCGTGTTTGACATCATGCTGGCATTTCCCAGCATCCTGCTCGCGGTAGCGATTGTGGCCATACTGGGACCGTCGCTCAACAATGCCATGCTGGCGATTGCGATCGTCAATATTCCCACGTACGGACGTCTGGTGCGCTCCATTGTCCTGCGCCTGAAACAGGAAGATTTCGTGACGGCAGCCCGGGCGATCGGGATGGGAGACGCCCGGATTATCTTTCACCACATCCTTCCCAACAGCCTCGCCCCCATCATTGTCACCGGAACGTTGGGGATTGCCACGGCAATCATTGAGGCGGCTGCATTGGGTTTTTTGGGACTTGGGGCACAGCCGCCACAGCCGGAATGGGGAGTCATGCTGTCTGACTCGAGACAGTATATCCAGCACGCCCCGTGGTCGGTGATCTTTCCCGGCTTGTCGATCATGCTCACCGTGCTTGGATTTAACCTGGTCGGTGACGGACTGCGCGATGCACTTGATCCGCGCATGAAGAACTAGCGAAATCATTGGCCAGGCTGTGCAAGGTAAATGGCTGCTGGCAGGGGGAACTGTCGCCGTGCCCGCATAAGTCTGGTAAGATAAGAGTATATCGTGTTCCACTCCCTTTGTTCCCTGCGTCTGGCCGACAGGTGGCGCAAGTTAGGTATATCATGCGCCAATTGAAGGCGGGCTATCGCCTATATGCGGGCTGTTTATTCTGTTAGAGAGAAGGTGCTGGGGATATGTACCAAACCCGACTGGAAAAGCTGTACGCATTCATGGAAGAAGAGAGAGCAGAGGCGCTGCTTTTGACCTCTCCGCAGCACGTCTTTTACCTGACAGGCTTTCTGACAGAACCACATGAACGCTTCCTGGGACTTCTCCTGCCGCAGGGGGAAGAGCCGGTGCTGATCGTGCCTGCTTTGGATATCGAGGCGGCCAAGCAAGCGTCTGTCGTTGGAAACATTGTCGGTGTCGCTGATACGGAAGATCCGTACCAGGTGGTCAAAGCGTCGCTTCCGCCGCGTACGACCCGGATGGGAATTGAGAAGAAACACATGTCCGTTACGCGCTACGAAGAGTTGTCGGCTGTGCTGGAGGTAAAGGAGTACTTCGATGTGGAACCTGTGCTCCGTTCGCTTCGGCTGCGCAAGTCCCCGGATGAGATCGAACGAATCAAGCGGGCGGTTCACCTCGTCGAGCTCGTACTTAAGGAGGGACTGAAAAACGTTACGGTCGGTAAAGCAGAGGCCGAGCTGGTCGCCGAACTGGAGTACCTGATGAAAAAACTGGGGGCTGAAGGCCCGTCATTTGACACGATGGTGCTGGTCGGCGAAAATTCTGCCATGCCGCACGGTGTTCCCGGCCAACGCCGCATTCAAAATGGCGATTTTCTGCTGATCGACATGGGCGTGGCGGCGGATGGTTATGTTTCAGACATTACACGCACGTTTGTCGTGGGTGAGGTGACGCCAAAGCAGCGTGAGGTGTATGAAGCGGTGCTGGCAGCCAACCAGGCGGCGATAGCAGCGGTCAAGCCCGGTGCCTCGGTTGCCTCGCTGGATCGGACGGCTCGCCAGCTAATCGCTGATCGCGGCTATGGCTCATTCTTCATACACCGGCTGGGACACGGAATGGGGCTGGAGGTGCATGAATATCCATCCGTTCACGGTGAAAATCAGGATGAGCTTGCGCCTGGCATGGTCTTTACGATCGAGCCGGGCATCTACCTGCCGGGATGGGGCGGTGTCCGGATTGAGGATGACGTATTGGTGACAGATTCTGGCGTTGAAGTGCTGACCAGCTTTCCAAAAGAATTGACAGTGCTCGGTTGAGATGAAGCTCAGACAGGAGACAAAGTGTCCCGAAGGGACCAATCGTCCTGCTCGCGCTGTTGCCTGACCAGCGAAGACAACGTGTCGTGAACACGAGTGGGGCGTTTTTCGCGCTCACGTAAGGGGGCCAACCAGCGAAGACGCAGTTCAAGACCGCTTCACGACGATCCGCAGGGGCAGCGGCAAAACGACGTCCCGCTGCCGACGTGATGCTGTTGCCGCTGCGATTTCCCTGCGGATACGCCGTTTCGCTGGCAGGTTGGCCAAACCGTTCGCTGGCGAAAAAACCGCCCACACTCGTCCCGTGCGAGAGCTTTGAAACTGGGTCAGCACCGTGTTGGCAATGGAGTGAAGAGGAAAATGGCTGCTTCTCCCTATCCAGACACCCTTTGTCTACAAGCTGTGAGCTTAAAACGATGAAGCGTTTTAAGCTCTTTTTCTATCCCTTCGACTACGCGATTTTGCTTTTTTGAATGAGGAAAATCCTGCATGCGATTTTCCCCAGGTTTTTTGTAACAGCTGGTGGGGTTATTGTATCTATAGACAGGAGACAGGAACAGCAACGCAAGGGGGTGTGGCAGCTGTCGGATGAGCAGGAACAGTGGGACCGTTTGGCGAGTACGCCGGAAGCTCAATTGGAACAGTTGATGCGCCAATACGGGACCAAGCTGCTGAGATTGGTTTACTTCTTCGTAAGGGATCGCGATCTGGCCGAGGACATCACACAGGAAGTGTTCGTCAAAGTGTACCGGCATTTGCCGCATTTTCGCGGGGAAAGCTCAATTCACACCTGGGTTTACCGGATTGCGGTCAATGAGTGCAAAGGATATCTGCGCTCATGGGCGTTTCGCAAGATCGTACCAATGGACGTTATTGAGAGCAGGAGCGGCGCCAGTGTTGAAGCGGAAGCGCTGAACAAGCTTGACCGGGATGATGTTACCCGTTTGGTCATGGCTCTGCCGTTCCGTCATCGACAGGTGATTGTTTTGCACTACTACGGGGAATTGTCTATTGCGGAGACGGCCGCTGTATTGGGTTTGACGGAAGGAGCGGTACGTACCAGGCTGCACCGCGCCCGTCAGCAGTTAAAGAAAATGATGATGGAGGAGGGGCTGGGATGGATATAGACAAATTGCTGCGGGAGCTGAAGGAGTCAGCAGATAACCGTTACCTGCGCGACCTCACCTTTACACCGCAGATGGAGCAGCATGTCCGGGAGCGAATTGCCAAAAAGCGGAATCGTTCACAGTTTTGGAATGGTTTTCACTGGGTGGTCGGTACCGCGCTTGCTGCTTGCTCCCTTTTTGTCATCCTCACGCTGCAGCAGTTGACGGGAAATCCGGCAGGCTGGCAGGGGGCCGGGTCGGATCGCTTCGCCGTGAGACCGGGAGAAGCGGCAGCGTGGCAGCCCTCCCCACTAGCCGTGGGCAGCTATCAAGGCACGGCCTTCAGCTATTACGGCCAAAAACCTGTGCGGATCATCAGCGGTTCCTTTTATGAAAAGCAGGCCCAGCGGGTTACCTGGCTTCTTGACGATGCTCGCACGGACAGGGTGCACATATCCGGCGTCAGCCAACATGGTGAGCAGATCGATCTGGGCAGCTACAAACCGGGCAAGCCGCTGTACGACGCAGCCGCTCATCTCGTGACTGGGTTTGCCCTTCCCTCCCCAGGCATCTGGAAGTTGGAGGTATTCGATGCCGACGAACCACTGGGCCACCTGTTTGTCGAAGTGAAGGAAGGATACTCGGCAGGCACGCAGGCGATCGTCGAACCGCTGATTACAACCTACCTGGAGACGGCCAATCACAGAGACTTCTCCTGGATCGGCAAACCTCGCTACGCCAGTATCCAGATCATCGGGATCGAGAGTGAACAGCCCGGATACAAAACGGTTTATGCCTGGGCGCTGGTCGAGTCTCCCGTAGGTGATGGTGACAGCCAAGGAAACGGTTCCGGCTTCAGTGCACCGATGACGTTTTCGATCGAGCCGGCCGGCAGCGGCTATGAGGTGACCGGACACCAGATGCCCAAGGATGGGGGTCTGTACCGAACCAGCCTGGAGCAGATGTACCCGCCGTCGATCCTGAAGAAGCTGGACGAATTGACGGCCTCGCCTGACGACCATAACCGGCTGATCAAGGAACTGCACGCCCGCAATCAGGCCAAGGGACAGGAGAGAGGGAAGGAATAGGCAGCAGAATGCCAGCAGGGGATACCATCGTGGTCCCCTGCTTTTTTGGCGGGCAGATGTGCTGCGTGGAACAAAAAGAATCATGCTGGTGCCATCCCGGTCCTATTGCTGGCGGCAGAGGGGTTTGCTATAATTATCGCTAGTGCATTTTTTTGTATGGCTTGAACGGAACATAGTTTCCACTGGATGTGGGAGGGACAATCATAGATGGATCGCTTGGAAAGACAGAAAAGAATCCGCAACTTCTCCATTATCGCCCACATTGACCACGGGAAGTCCACGCTGGCTGACCGCATCCTGGAATTGACCGGTGCACTGACCGAACGGGAGATGGAAGAGCAGTTCCTGGATACGATGGAGTTGGAAAAGGAACGCGGTATTACGATCAAGCTGAATGCTGTTCGTTTGACATACAAGGCCAACGACGGGGAAGAATACATTCTCCACCTGATTGACACGCCCGGCCACGTCGATTTTACCTATGAAGTTTCGCGAAGCCTGGCCGCTTGTGAAGGGGCGCTGCTGGTCGTCGACGCCGCCCAGGGGATCGAGGCGCAGACATTGGCCAACGTCTATCTGGCTTTGGACAACAACCTGGAAATCATACCGGTCGTCAACAAGATCGATCTGCCCAGCGCTGAACCGGAACGGGTCAAGCAGGAGATTGAAGACGTGATTGGCCTGGATGCCAGCGAGGCCTGCCTGGTCTCGGCCAAGGCGGGCATCGGCATCCGGGACGTTTTGGAAGAAGTGGTGAAAAAGGTGCCCGCTCCGCAGGGCGACCCCGATGCGCCGCTGCAGGCCTTGATTTTTGACTCGTACTTCGATCCGTATCGCGGTGTAATTGCATCGGTTAGGATCGTCAACGGTACGCTGAAAAAAGGCATGAAAATCAAGATGATGGCCACCAACAAAACCTTTGAGGTGACTGAGGTGGGCACGTCGACGCCGCGGCAGACGCCGGTTGACGAGCTGACCGTTGGTGACGTTGGGTATGTTGCCGCATCGATCAAAACGGTGGGCGACACTCGCGTCGGCGACACGATTACCGAGGCCAACCGGCCGGCAGCCCAACCGCTCCCCGGTTACCGCAAGATCAACCCGATGGTGTTCTGTGGGATGTACCCCATCGACAGCAGTGAATACAACGACCTGCGCGATGCGCTGGAAAAACTGCAGCTCAACGACGCCTCGCTCCAGTTTGAACCGGAGACTTCGCAGGCCCTCGGCTTCGGCTTCCGCTGCGGTTTCCTCGGCCTTTTGCACATGGAGATCATTCAGGAGCGGATCGAGCGGGAGTTTAAAATCGACTTGATTACCACCGCGCCCAGCGTCATTTACCGCATCACCCAGACCAACGGAACGGTCATCGAGATCGACAACCCGTCAAAGATGCCGGAAGTGCAGAAGATCGAACAAATAGAAGAACCCTATGTCAAGGCCACCATCATGGTGCCGAAGGAATACGTCGGTGACGTGATGCAGCTTTGTCAGGGCAAGCGCGGCGACTTCATCGACATGCAGTACCTGGGCGAAAACCGGGTTCAGCTAACGTACGACATGCCGCTTGCGGAAATCGTCTACGATTTCTTCGACCTGCTCAAGTCAGGTACCAGAGGATACGCCTCGTTTGACTACGAGATGGCTGGCTACAAACCATCGAAGCTGGTCAAAATGGATATTCTCCTAAACGGCGAAGCGGTCGATGCGCTCTCGTTCATCGTTCACAGAGATTCGGCGTACAGCCGCGGCAAGGCGATTTGCGAAAAACTGAAAGAGCTGATCCCGCGCCAGCAGTTTGAGGTGCCGATTCAGGCGGCCATTGGCCACAAGATTATCGCCCGCGAGACGATCAGCGCGCTGCGCAAAAACGTTCTGGCCAAGTGTTACGGCGGGGACGTGTCGCGGAAGCGGAAACTGTTGGAGAAACAGAAAGAAGGGAAAAAGCGGATGAAAGCGGTCGGCTCGGTGGAAGTGCCCCAGGAAGCATTCATGGCCGTACTCCGCATGGACAACAACAAATGATTCGTTGGCACGACCTGACCACATGCCGTCAGGTCGTCCGTGTTTTGGCCAGTTCACCACCAAAGGGGGGGAGGAGTATGCCTCCGCAATCCGTTTACATTCACATTCCGTTTTGTACCAACAAGTGTCATTACTGTGACTTCAATTCCTTCGTCACCAACAACCCGCGGTTGATCTGGGATTACCTGGAGGCGTTGGAGCGGGAGATGGCGCTAACCTTTTCCGCTCATCCTCCCGAGCGGGTAGAGACGATCTACGTGGGAGGGGGAACGCCAACCTTCCTCGACAGCGAGCAGATGCTTTTTTTCCTGGAATCGGTGCAAAAGCATCTGGGGCAGATCCTTGCCCCTGATTGCGAATTCTCAATGGAAGCAAACCCGGGAACGATCGACCGCGAGAAGCTGGCCGTGATGAAAGCGTACGGTGTAAACAGAATCAGCTTTGGCGCTCAATCGTTTGACGACCGGTTGTTAAAACGACTGGGGCGCATCCATTGTGCCGACGAGGTGGACAAGAGCGTCAACATGGCGCAGGCCGCCGGATTTGACAATCTCTCGATCGATTTGATGTTCGGCCTGCCGGAGCAGCGGTTGGAGGACTTTTCTCGATCAATTGAGCGCGCGCTGGCCCTTCCGCTTACCCACCTTTCTGCATACAGTCTAAAAGTGGAGGAGAATACGCTCTTCCATACCCTCTACCAGAAGAATCAGCTTCCGCTTCCCAGTGAAGAAGATGAACTGGCGATGTACCTCTACCTGATTGAGAAAATGGAGGGAAGCGGCTTTGCCATGTATGAGATCAGCAACTTCGCCCGGCCGGGACGGGAAAGCCGACACAACCAGACGTACTGGCTCAATAACGAATATTACGGGCTTGGCGCTGGCGCCCATGGGTACGTGGAGGGACGCCGCCACGTCAACGCCGGTCCGCTTGCCGTATACATGCAGATGACTGCAAGCGGTCTGCCGCGAGTCGAAGAATACGACGTTGAGCCGGACGAAGCGATGGAAAACGAGCTGATTCTCGGCCTGCGGCTGACCAGGGGTGTCGATCTGGGCCGCTTTGCCCGGCGGTATGGACGGACGGTTGAGCAGGATTTTGGCCAGGTTATCCGTGAACAGAAGGACAAAGGGATGCTGGAAGAAGTTGACGGTTTCTTGCGTCTGACCAGAAAGGCCCTTCCGCTCGGAAATGAAGTGTTTGTGCAGTTTTTGCGAGACTGAGCAAAACAGGCGTACAGGCTGGATAAATGCACATGCCGAAAGTTGACAAATGCGCGTACACTTGTTACCTTAATAGTATGTTTTAGCACTCAATGTCGTCGAGTGCTAACAAAAGGGGGCGTTGAGCGACATGTTGTCTGACCGTCAGAGATGCATTTTACATGCGATCGTAGATAACTACATTCGTTCGGCTGAACCTGTCGGCTCGCGAACGATTTCCAAGCGTGAAGGCTTGGGGATCAGTTCGGCAACGATCCGAAACGAGATGGCCGACCTGGAAGAACTGGGCTATTTGGAGCAGCCGCATACCTCTGCCGGACGCGTCCCTTCCACCAAAGGGTATCGCTTTTACGTCGATAACTTGATCAAACCGCAGAATCTGAGCGAGGAAGAACTGGCTAATCTGAAGCAGATTTTCGTTGACCGCATCACCCACGTTGAACAGGTGATCGAGCAGACAGCGGCGATTCTCTCACAAGTAACCAACTATACTTCGGTCGTGCTCGGACCGGAGATTTTTGAGCATCGCCTCAAACATATCCAGATCGTTCCGTTAAATGAGCAGCAGGCGGTGGCGATCGTTGTCACCCATACCGGGCGAGTGGAAAACACCCTGCTTGATCTGCCGCAAGACATCCCGCCGTCCGAGATTGAAAAACTGGTCAACATTCTCAACAGCAAGTTGAAGGATGTGCCCCTTTGGCAGCTTCGCCAGCGCCTCTACCGCGAAGTGGCGTCTGAAATGCGGCGTCATGTGGAGCCGTACGAGGAGATGCTGGTGACAATAGAAGAGGCTTTTAAAAACGAGGGAACCGACCGCATCTTTTTGCACGGTCGGGCCAAGATTATCAACCAGCCGGAATTCCGCGACGTAGAGAAGGTAAAGGATTTGTTCGAACTTCTGGAACAAAACGATCAGCTCATCAAGCTGTTCAACAACCGCGAGACCGGGCTGATGATACGCATCGGTCAGGAAAACAGCATCGACGTGATGAAGAACTGCAGTATCGTGACAACTTCTTACTACGTGGACGGAAAACCGGTGGGCACAGTCGGCATCCTCGGACCAACGCGCCTCGACTACGCCAAGGTGATTGCTGTTCTCGACTACTTGGCGATGGGATTATCGCGCATACTAACGGATGCGTTTGAAGGAAAGTAGTGTGCAGCGGACCTTTTTTGTCCGCTCCCATAAATGATTGGTTGAATTAGGAGGGTGTTTCGTTGAGTGAAGAGAAGCCGTTTGTAGAAGAACGGGGAGAACAGGACGAATCAAGGGAGAAGCAGCCGGCAGGAGAAGAACGGGCTATGGATCCGCAAGCGACCGAGTCCAGTGGTGAGCAGTCGTCCGCGGAGGAAGTGCCGCCAGCTGGACAGGAAGTCGATCTTGCCAGCGAACTGGAGCGCTACAAAGAGCTTGCTGCCGAGTATGAAAACCGGATGCTGCGAGCGCTTGCCGATATGGAGAACATGCGGCGGCGCTTCCGCAAAGAGCAGGAAGATCTCTCCAAGTACGCTTCACAGAAAGTGATCGAGGCGCTGCTGCCCGTACTTGACAACTTTGAACGTGCCTTGAATGCCGATAAAGAGACGATGACCGTCGATTCGCTGCTGCAGGGAATCCAGATGGTATACCGTCAAATGCAGCAAGTGTTTGAACAGGAGGGCCTGACACCGATTGAGGCGCAGGGAAAACCGTTCGACCCCAACTTCCACCAGGCCGTGATGCAGGTGGAGGACGACAACCATGAATCGGGCATCGTCGTCGAGGAACTGCAAAAAGGCTATCAGTTTAAGGATCGGGTGCTGCGCCCGGCAATGGTAAAGGTAAACGGATAAACCAGCTAAGCGAGAAGATTGAAGGAGGAATTGAAACATGGGTCGCGTAATCGGGATTGACCTTGGAACGACGAACTCTTGCGTAGCGGTGATGGAGGGTGGAGAACCGATCGTCATCCCCAACGCAGAAGGAAATCGCACGACGCCCTCGGTAGTGGCATTTAAAAACGGCGAACGAATCATCGGGGAAGCGGCCAAGCGCCAGGCCATTACCAACCCGGACAATACCGTCATCTCCATTAAACGTTGGATGGGGACCAATCATAAAGTAACACTGGAAGGAAAAGAGTACACGCCGCAGGAAATCTCGGCGATGATTCTGCAAAAGCTGAAGGCGGACGCGGAAGCCTACCTCGGCGAACCGGTCACCAAGGCAGTCATCACCGTTCCCGCTTACTTTAACGACAGTCAGCGTCAGGCGACCAAGGACGCCGGCAAGATTGCCGGTCTGGAGGTGCTGCGGATCGTCAACGAGCCGACGGCAGCCGCCCTCGCCTACGGGATTGAGAAAAGCGAGGATCAGACCGTCCTTGTCTACGACCTTGGGGGCGGTACGTTTGACGTATCCATTCTGGAACTCTCCGAGGGCTTCTTTGAAGTAAAAGCGACGTCCGGGGACAACAAACTGGGCGGTGACGACTTCGACCAGGTCATTATCGACTATCTGGTCAGCGAGTTCAAGAAAGAGCACGGCATTGACCTGTCGCAGGACCGCATGGCGTTACAGCGCCTCAAGGATGCTTCGGAGAAAGCGAAGAAAGACCTGTCCGGCGTCCTGACGACCACGATTTCGCTTCCGTTTATCACGGCTGACGCAACCGGACCGAAACATCTCGAGGTAAACCTGACCCGGGCCAAGTTTGAAGAATTGTCCGCACATCTCGTGGAGCGCACGATGGGACCGACTCGTCAAGCCCTTGAGGATGCCGGACTCTCACCCAGTGACATCGACCGCGTGATCCTCGTTGGCGGATCGACGCGGATTCCGGCGGTGCAGGAAGCAATCAAAAAGTTTATCGGCAAAGAGCCTCATAAAGGGGTAAACCCTGACGAAGTGGTGGCGCTCGGTGCCGCTGTACAGGCAGGCGTGCTCACCGGTGACGTAAAAGACGTGGTGCTGCTCGACGTTACTCCGCTGTCGCTGGGGATCGAGACGCTGGGTGGGGTGTTCACCAAGCTGATCGAGCGCAACACGACCATTCCAACCAGCAAGTCGCAAATTTTCTCTACGGCGGCTGACAACCAGACGTCTGTCGAGATTCACGTGCTGCAGGGCGAGCGTCCGATGGCAGCCGATAACAAGACGCTGGGCCGCTTCCAGCTGACCGATATCCCGCCGGCACCGCGCGGTGTGCCGCAGATCGAGGTTACCTTCGACATCGACGCCAACGGGATTGTCAACGTGCGGGCCAAAGATCTGGGTACGGGCAAAGAGCAGCGGATCACGATTACGTCCAACTCCGGCTTGACTGAGGAAGAGATTGAGCGGATGGTGAAGGAAGCGGAGCTGAATGCGGAAGCAGACAGGAAACGCAAGGAAGAAGCAGAAACGCGCAACGAAGCCGACCAGCTCGTCTTCACCACCGAGAAGACGCTGAAAGAACTGGAAGGAAAAGTGGAGCAAAGCGAGATCGACAAGGCGAACGAAGCCAAGGAAAAACTGAAAAAAGCGCTTGAAGGCGGCAAGATTGACGAGATCAAGAGTGCCAAGGAAGAGCTGTCGCAAATCGTACAGCAGCTCTCCGTGAAGCTGTACGAGCAGGCCGCACAGGCAGCACAGGCAGCACAAAACGCTCAGACCGGCACGGAGAACCAGGATAAGAAGAAAGACAACGTCGTCGACGCTGACTACGAGGTGGTTGACGACAAGAAGTAAGGAAACACGATGGGCAAAAGTCAAAGTCAGGTTTTGCGTGACTTTGACTTTTTTTGCGAGAGCAAGATCGCAAAAAGCGCGGCTCGTTGAAGCTTTTCCAACAGCGTGCTATAGTTAATTTTGACTGATTGGGATACGGGAGTGATTCTTTCGATGAAGCGGGATTACTACGAGGTGCTTGGTCTGGGCAAGGACGCCACTACCGAGGAAATCAAAAAGGCGTACCGCAAACTGGCCCGTCAGTACCACCCCGATGTCAACAAGGAACCGGACGCCGCAGAGAAGTTTAAAGAAGTAAAAGAAGCCTACGACGTGCTCTCCGATCCGCAAAAAAGAGCACAGTACGACCGGTACGGTCATCAGGACCCCAATCAGGGCTTTGGCGGCTTTGGTGGATTCGACACGTCCGGTATGGGCGGTTTTGGCGATATATTTGACATGTTTTTTGGCGGCGGCCGCCGCAGCAACCCCAATGCGCCTCGTAAAGGCGCCGATCTGCAGTACAGCTTGCGGATCGAGTTTACGGAAGCGATCTTTGGAAAAGAGACTGATGTGGAGATTCCCAAAGAGGTGGAGTGCGGAACCTGCCGCGGCTCAGGGGCGAAACCGGGAACCAGCCCGGAGACCTGCCGTACCTGTGGCGGCAGCGGACAGGAAGAAGTGGTGGCCAACACTCCCTTTGGCCGCATTGTCAACCGCCGTGTCTGCGGCACGTGCGGTGGCAGGGGCAAAGTGGTAAAGGAAAAATGTCCGGAATGCCGCGGACAAGGTCGGGTCAAAGTGCGCCGCAAAATCCATTTGACCATTCCGGCCGGGGTCGACGATGGGGCCCAACTGCGCGTTCCTGGCGAAGGGGAGGCCGGCATCAATGGCGGTCCGCCCGGAGACCTCTACGTCGTATTGCACGTCAAGCCGCATGAGTTTTTTGAGCGGGAAGGAAACGACATTTACTGTCAGGTGCCGATCAACTTCGCGCAGGCGGCGCTGGGCGATGAAATCGAGGTGCCGACAGTGGACGGGCGAGTGAAGCTGAAAATTCCGCCGGGGACGCAAACGGAGACCTACTTCCGTCTGCGCGGCAAGGGCGTACCCTATCTTCGCGGCAGCGGCAGAGGGGATCAACACGTGAAAGTGCGAGTGGTGACGCCGCGCAAACTGACCGAGCGGCAAAAAGAGCTGCTGCGCGAGTTTGCCGGCATCAGCGGAGAGGCGCCGCAGGAAGTCCCGGCAGCTGACGAAGGGTTTTTTGACAAAATGAAGCGGGCTTTTCGTGGTGAATGATGGCGGCTTTTACTTTGCCTGAGGAAAATGGGAGGGAGCAGAGCTTGATCTGGTCGGAAATCACGATTCATACGACGGCGGAGGCTGTAGAGGCGGTATCCAATATCCTGCACGAGGCGGGTGCAAACGGAGTGGTCATAGAAGATCCGGAAGTGCTTCATCGTGAGTGGGATACGCCATTCGGCGAGATCTATCAGCTCTCTCCTGACGACTTTCCCCGTGAAGGGGTGTACGTCAAGGCTTACCTGCCGGTGAACAGCTACCTTGGCGAAACCGTCGAGGAGATCAAAAACCGCTTGAACCAACTGCTTCTGTGCGGTCTGGATCTGGGTAAAGGTACGGTTACCCTCACGGAAGTGCATGAAGATGAGTGGGCTTCCGCCTGGAAAAAATACTACAAGCCGGTGACGATCTCGGAACGGATTACCATCACGCCTGTCTGGGAGGAATACCAGCCAAAGCGGGAAGATGAAGTGGTCATCGAGATGGACCCGGGCATGGCTTTTGGCACCGGGACACATCCAACCACCGTACTCTGCATCCGCGCTCTGGAAAAATACGTCAAACCGGGCGACCGGGTGTACGATGTGGGCACAGGAACCGGTATCCTCAGCATCGCCGCCGCAAAGCTGGGGGCTGCGGAGATCCTTGCGCTGGATTTGGATGAGGTGGCGGTCCGTTCCGCCCAGTCCAATGTCAAGATCAACAAAGTGAGCGGTCAAATCACGGTCAAGCAGAACAATCTGCTGGACAACATCGAGGGGCCTGCTGATCTGGTTGTGGCCAACATCCTCGCCGAAGTGATTATCCGCTTTACTGACGATATTGCGCGGGTGTTGAAACCGGGCGGGCTGTTGATCGCGTCGGGAATCATCACTGCGCGTGAGCATGACGTCAAGCAGGCGCTGGCCGGTTCCAACCTGGATGTGGTGGAAACAACTTACATGGACGATTGGGTAGCAATAGTGGCAAAAAACAGGTAGAATTGAGAGGTTGCCCCTTATGCAGCGATATTTTGTCCAGCCTCACCAGATCAACGAGAGGGACGTGACGATACGGGGCGATGATGTGCACCACATCGTCAACGTGACGCGCCGCAAGCCCGGGGACCAGCTGATTGTCTGCGACGGTCAGGGATACTCTGCGCTTGCGCGGATCGTCGAATTGAATGAGCAAACGGTTCGAGCCGAAATCGTGACCTTGCTCTCAGAACGGCGCGAGATGCCGATCGATGTAACCATCGCGCAGGGCTTGGCCAAAAGCGACAAGCTGGAGTGGATTGTTCAAAAGGGAACGGAACTGGGCATGAAGGCGCTGCAGCCGTTCTCCTCGGAGCGAACCATCGTCAAGCTTGACGTCAAAAAAGAGGCCAAAAAACTGGAGCGGTGGCAAAAGATCGCCAAGGAAGCGGCGGAGCAGGCCCAACGTACGACGGTGCCGGAGATAGCGCCGCCACGAAAACTGGACGACCTGCTCGCCGATACAGACCGATACACAGCGTGTGCCATTGCGTACGAACAAGAGGACACCACACCGCTTTCGACGGTACTTGAAAAACTGAAGCCAGGCGATTCGCTCTTGGTGATCATTGGCCCCGAAGGCGGTTTTTCCAAGGCTGAGGTTTCCCGTGCGGAACAGGCGGGGGTGATCCCCGTTTCGCTGGGACCGCGAATCCTGCGTACGGAGACGGCCAGTCAATACGTGCTGGCCTGTATATCGTATCACTTTGAACTTCAACATCGCTGAAAGGAGGGAGAGCAATGGCTACTGTTGCTTTCTACACCCTGGGCTGCAAGGTAAACAGTTATGAAACAGAAGCGATCTGGCAGCTTTTCAAAGCGCACGGCTATCGACGCGCCGACTTTGAAAGTGATACTGCCGATGTTTACGTCATCAATACGTGCACGGTAACCAATACCGGTGACAAGAAAAGCCGCCAGGTGATTCGCCGCGCCATCCGCCGGAATCCGGAGGCAATCGTTGCCGTAACCGGCTGTTACGCCCAGACATCACCTGGAGAAATCGCCGCCATCCCTGGCGTGGACATTATCGTCGGTACGCAGGGACGGGAGAAACTGATCGAGTATGTGGAACAGATTCGTGCCGAGCGGCAGCCGATCAACGCCGTTGGCAACATCATGAAAGCCCGTGAGTTTGAAGAGCTGGACGTGCCGTCTTTCACCGATCGCACGCGAGCCTCATTGAAAATCCAGGAGGGATGCAACAACTTCTGCACCTTCTGCATCATTCCCTGGGCGCGCGGTCTGATGCGTTCGCGCAAGCCGGAAAGCGTACTTGCGCAGGCACGCAAGCTGGTGGACGCCGGTTACATGGAGATCGTTCTGACCGGGATTCACACGGGGGGTTACGGCGAGGATTTGCCGGACTACAATCTGGCTAAACTGTTGGTCGATCTGCATCAGGTAGACGGCTTGAAGCGCATTCGCATCAGCTCGATTGAAGCCAGCCAGCTCACGGACGAAGTGCTCCAGGTCATTGATCAGTCGGACAAAGTTTGCCGCCATCTGCACGTCCCCCTGCAGGCTGGTGACGACGATGTACTCAAACGGATGCGCCGCAAGTACACGACTGCTCAATTCTACGAGCGGATGCTGAAGGTGCGTGAAGCACTGCCGGGCGTGGCCATCACCACGGACGTGATTGTCGGATTCCCCGGGGAGACGGACGAACAGTTCCAGAACGGCTACGACTTTATCAAAAAGATCGAATTCGCCGAGCTTCACGTCTTTCCTTACTCGATGCGGACCGGCACGCCGGCAGCCCGCATGCCGGATCAAGTTCCGGATGAGATAAAGCGGGAGCGCGTGGCCAAGCTGCTTGAACTGAATCAGGAACTGACGCTTGCCTATGCCAACCGTTTTGTGGGCGAAGTGCTGGAAGTCATTCCGGAGCGGCCGTACAAGGAGGACCCGAAAAGCGGTCTGATGATGGGCTATTCCGACAACTACCTGAACCTGGTCTTCCCCGGAAGCGAGGAGCTGATCGGGAAGGTGTGCCGGGTTCGGTTGGATCAGCCTGGTTCAGAGTACTGCCATGGTTCCTTCCTGGGCGTGGCCGAGGAACCTGTTCGCCGTTTGCCGGAGGAAGCGGCCATATGAAGGAAGTGTCGGCGGGCGGGGTTGTGTTCTCACGGCGTGACGGTCAATTGCGCCTTTTGATGATTGAGGATCGATTTGGCAAACTCTCACTGGCCAAGGGAAAACAGGAGCCGGGTGAGACACTGGAACAAACGGCACTGCGCGAGATCGAAGAGGAGACGGGTGTCCGCGGGAAGGTAATCGGAAAACTGGATACTGTTTCCTACACCTATCTCAATCAATCCACAGGCGAGACGGTTCAAAAGGAAGTCCATTACTTCCTGATTGAAGCACTGACGGACAGCTTGACGCCTCAAACGGAAGAGATTGACGCTGTTCACTGGTTTGCTCCGCGTACGGCTCTCGAACAGCAGCGAAGCAGGGGGTACGACAACAACCGGCGGGTGCTTGAGGCTGCGCTGTACCAACTCGGGATGGAGGAAGAAAAAATGAACATCAACAAATACATTGACCACACATTGTTAAAGCCGGATGCGACTGCCGAGATGATCGACCGATTGTGCAGCGAAGCCAAACAGTACGATTTTGCTTCGGTCTGCGTCAACCCGACTTGGGTGCGGCGAGCTGCCGGGAACCTGGCCGGAAGTGACGTGAAGGTATGTACGGTGATTGGTTTTCCGCTGGGGGCGACCACGCCGGAGGCAAAAGCGGCGGAGACGCGCGATGCCGTGGCCAACGGAGCAGGAGAGGTTGACATGGTGCTCAACATCGGAGCACTGAAGTCGGGCGATCTGGAGTTGGTGAAACGAGATGTAGCTGCTGTCGTGGAGGCGGCGGGAGATGCACTGGTCAAAGTGATTCTGGAAACCGGCCTTCTTACCGACGAGGAAAAGGTGACAGCCTGCAAACTGTGTGTGGAAGCGGGCGCTCACTATGTGAAAACTTCCACCGGATTTGGGCCGGGCGGGGCGACCGTGGAAGACATCACGCTGATGCGTAAAGCGGTCGGACCTGACTTCGGCGTGAAAGCGTCGGGGGGCATCCGGGACAGAGCGACCGCACTCGCGATGATTGAAGCCGGCGCGACGCGGATTGGCGCCAGTGCCGGAATTGCGATCGTAAACGGGGATGCCCCGCAAGGCAGCGGCTACTAAGCAAACAGTCAGCCTGCCTTGATACCATTCCCATTAAATGGTATTTTGATTGGTATGGCCTTTTTGCCTTATACAAATTGGATGTGATACACTTCGCGAAGAGGGTGGATCATGTCTGTTTGTGTCGCTTTGCCTCCTATCCAGAAAAGGGGATAAGGAGGTTTTTTTGATAATGAGTCCGAAGGGGCCAAAAGTCCTGCTCGCGCTGTTGCCTGACCAGCAAAGAAGCCAAAGAAGCACGACTGCCCGCTGCGAAACGATCCGCGGGGGGAGGACAAACCGGCTCAGCAACTCAGAGCAGCGCCGAGTTGCCCTTGCTTTTCCCCCGCGTTCACGTTTCTTACGCTCGGTTGGCCAGGCAACGGTGCTCGTCACGGTCCGGACGCGCATAAGCAGTTTCGCTAGGAAGCCAGTTTCTTGTCCGGTACCAGCCACTGCGTAAAGCGGGCGATGTGAGCGGCAAACGGTAAACCGAGCAAGGAACAAACAAGATTGAAGATCAATTGGGCGTGAGCGATTTGCATGGCTGGGTCAAGTGTGAGTAAACGTACAATCTGGGCCAGACTAGACAAGAACGGGAGGAACAGCAATGACCCGACGGCATTGAACCAGGTGTGCAGCCAGGCGACCTGACGGGAAGCCGCGTTGGTGCCGATACTGGCCAGCAGTGCCGTGGCACAGGTACCGATGTTGGCACCCAGGACGACAGCCAGGGCTGTTTCCATGGTCATCACCTGGTGCACCATCAGCCCCATTGTAATGGCGGTCGTGGCCGAACTGCTCTGGATCAGCGCGGTTAGCAACGTGCCGGTCAAAAGGCCAATCCAGACAGAGTGATTGCTCTCCAAAAACAAGGTGCGAAACGTGTGCGATTCCTCCAGTGGTTTGGCCATTACCTGCATGGTGTCCATTCCCAGAAAAATCAGTCCGAACCCTCCGATGATCAGGCCGACTGCCCGAAGCTTCAACGGCTTCATCAGCCACATGGCGACGCCGATGAGGAGCATCGGCACAGCAAACTGCTCCAGCCGGAGTGCGATCAATTCGGTGGTCACCGTAGTACCCACATTGGTGCCCAGGATGATGCCAACCGTTTGCGGAAAGCGGATCACGCCGGCCTGGGTCAGTCCGATCGTCAGCACCGTAACGGCACTTGAGCTTTGCAGAACAAATGTGGAGATGAGGCCGGAGCCAAAACTGTGCAGGGACGTCCGCGTAAAGCGAAGCAGAATGGATTCCATTCGGGCTCCGGCCAACTGGTGAAATCCGGCACGCATGGTGTACATACCGAGGAGGAAATAGCTAAGCCCCAGCACAAACGGCAGTACGATCTCGAAGGCGATTTGCACAGACAAGGCCCCCTTATGTCCAGGCGATACTACAGGCTATGCCCGCAATCAGACAAGCATGACAAGGAGAGATGAATATCTGTGGCACAAGTAATTCTGACCCGTAATCGAAGAAAGCGGCTGGAGGCCGGTCACCCGTGGGTGTTTCAGTCGGAAGTTCAGGAGATCCGGGGATCGTTTGAGCCGGGCGCAATTGTTGACGTCGCCAACCATCAGGGACACGTTTTGGCAAAGGGGTATATCAATCCCCAGTCGCAAATCATCGTTCGCATCCTTACGTATGATCCCAACGAAGCCATAGACCTCGCCTTTTTTGTACGGCGGATTCGGGCAGCTGCCGAGTTTCGCACCCGCTTTGTGGACGATCCCCGCTACTGCCGCCTCGTGTACGGTGAAGCAGACTTTCTGCCCGGTCTGATTGTCGATCGCTACGGAGACGTGCTGGTTGTGCAGCTCTTGTCTCTGGGGATGGAACGGCAGCGTGAAAATATTAAGCAGGCCCTGCTGGAGGTCTTGCAACCCAGGGGAATCTACCTGCGCAACGACGTACCCGTTCGCGAACTGGAAGGACTGGAGCAGGGCAAAGAGGTAATGTACGGGGAATGTCCGCGTGAAATCATCATTGAAGAAAACGGCCTAAAGTACGTGGTGGACATCGTGGAGGGACAGAAGACCGGGTTCTTCTACGATCAGCGGGAAAATCGGGCGGCTATTGCTCCGCTGATGACCGGCTGGGGGGCCAAACACGGCATCACCCTGCAGCCTGTTGGCGTGGACGGGGAGCCGCTGTACGACCGGAAGGGGAACCGCCGACCAGATGTGCAGCCTCTGCTCGACGAAGAGGGAAACCTTGTAAAAAAACCGGTTGACCGGCGAGGAAAGGTGGTAAAAAATCCGTTCTGGGACGGTGCCGAAGTGCTGGAGTGCTTTACGCACACGGGCTCGTTTACGCTTAACGCCTGCAAACACGGCGCCAAGAAAGTGACAGCACTGGACATTTCCGAGCATGCCATCGAAACAGCCAAACGAAACGTGACCATGAACGGGTTTCTGCACCGCGTCCAGTTTGTCGTCGCTAACGCTTTTGACTACCTGCGCGAGAGCGTGGAAGCGGGACGTTCGTGGGACGTGGTGATTCTCGATCCCCCGGCCTTTGCCAAGTCGCGCCGGGCGCTGGAGGGTGCCTTGCGCGGATACAAAGACATCAACCTGCACGGATTAAAACTGGTTCGGTCTGGCGGCTTTCTGGTCACTGCCTCCTGTTCCCATCACATGTCGGCTTCTCTGTTCCTTGAGACGATACAGGATGCAGCTTTTGATGCCAGGAAAATTATCCGCCTGGTGGAATGGCGTGGTGCAGGCAAGGATCATCCGCAGATCAGCGGCGTGGACGAGGGGCATTATTTAAAGTTTGCCATTTTTGAAGTCAGAGAGCGGACATAACCCAACGTGCGGCATGACGCGAATAGGCGACATGTCGCTACTTTGTTTCGGAAAACTGTCCAAATGCTGCGACAGTTTTTCGCCGCTTTACTAGCCGGGACGTTATGGAACGATCCCCAATCACCATCTGTCGGGCGTTGGTACGGGTTGTGCTTGTATGAGAGGACAGGAAGCAAGCGCTTTCAGCAAAGGAGGATGGTATTGATGTCCAGGAACAGATGGACTGCACTGACGACCTGTCTCGCATTCCTGATCCCGCTGCTCACCCTGGCCCCGACCGGCTGGTCTGTACAGGCGGCCTATTCACCCGTCATACCCGGCGCGCACAGTGTTACTGTAACCGTGTTTGACGGAGTGGACGGCAACTGGCTGACGACCAAAAATCCGCGACAGTACCAGGCGGCCACCGTATATGGAAATCTTGGGCTGATCCCCTACGAGTGGGGCAGCAGTGAGGAAGGAACCGGCTGGTACAAGATGTACAATCCCGGTGAAGTGCGAGGGGTTCAGGTGAATGGCATGTTTGACGATGCCCACTTTGTGATCCGCGTGCCGGAAGAGTGGAACGGCAAGCTTGTTGTAAGCGGCATCCCTGCCACCCGCACGGAGACCTCGACCGATCTGTTGTTCAGCGATTATGTATTGGAAAAGGGATATGCGTTTGCGGCGATCGACAAGGGGACCCAAGGGGAAATCGATCCTGCAGATCCATTGGCCAAGGTGAAAAATGCTTTGTACGCCGAAGAGGATTCGTTGGCCGAGTGGCACCTGCGTTTCCGCCAGCTTACCAAGGCGGCCCAGACCTACCTGGCCAAAAACTATCCTGACCGGCTGATTGACCCCGCTGATGCCGACAATCCGGCCAGCCGCCTCGTTTCCAAGCAGCATCCGATTCCCACGTATGCAATCGGCATATCCAACGGCGGGTATGTGGTCCGTTACGCGCTTGAACACGATGATCCGAAAAAAACGAAAGAACCTCCGCTCTTCGATGGCGGAGTCGACTGGGAAGGTGTGCTCTGGCGGGCGGAAGCGCCCAACCTGATCACCTCGCTTACCACCGTGGTGAATCACGCCGAACAGGCGATCTACGGCAGTGGTGAGGCACAAGAACAGGCGCGGGAGGAGATGTATCGGGCGGGTCTGCCAAAAGGTTCGGAGAAGCTGTGGGCATATCACGATCTGGTTTACTGGTTCGTCTCGCTTAACATCTACCGCGACGAGTTTGATCCGGACGCACCCAACCGCATTGACTGGCGGGACTACTTGAGGTTTACACCTGACGGAAATCGTGACCGCAGTCTTGATTGGATTTATCAGCATTACGACTATCAGAAGCGGCCTGGCCATGTCAAGAAGCGGGTGGCAGCCGTGGAGAACACCGGCGACATTCGGGTGCCGCTGATCTCCGTCTTTGGGACCTGGGATGCCTTGATCTTTCCCGAAGTACACGGAACCGCTTATCAATCACTGGTGGCCGAGGCCGGAAAAGCTGACCTGCACCGCCTCTACTTGATCGAGCAGGGCAACCATGTGGACAGTCTGGTTTGGAGCAAGACAGATCCGGAGAAACAACTGCAGCCGCTGCTTCCCTACGTGCATCAAAGTTTTGATATCCTGGTGAAGTGGGTGGAAACAGGGGAGCCGGCTCCCGCCAGCAAGATCATCCCGGTGCCAGAGCAGCCGACCAAGGTGGTGGACATCGAGACCGGCAAAGAGATCGATCCTTATTAAGAATAAGAAGGGGGCCGAAAGTGCCCCCTTTCAGATCCATACAACGTATCGTGAACACGAGTGGGGCGTTTTTCGCGCTCGCTTTCGGTGGCCAACCAGCGAAGAAGCGGATACGTCGTTTCGCTGGCAGGTTGGCCAAACCGCTCGCAGGCGAAAAACGGCCCGCACTCGTTCCCGGCGAGAGTTTTTAGTTCCGACCAGTACCGTATGATGCCCTGTTCGTCTCAAGTCAACGCGTGTGACAGGAGAGCGGCCATTTTCCTCCCCTCACTCCGTTGCCAACCACCCATGGAGCAGTAGAGGAGATAATCATTCATGGCTCATCCCTCCGTTTTATAGCGTTTATAGCGTATGAAACCCGCCAAGAAACAGTCAGTAGATGTTGTATTCACCCTGCTCATCCAGTATGCTGAAAGGGTGACGCTGAGCAGGCTAGGTGCAAACAGGAACCGTGCTGCATAGCATACAGGGACGGAAAGCTTTCATCTGGTTTGCTCACTTGAGAAGGGAGTTATAGTACGGATGGGGAGAAAAGTACGCTTAGGGGTTGTCTACGGAGGAAAGTCATCTGAGCATGAAGTATCTCTGCGCACCGCGCTGTCCATCATCCAAGCGGTTGATCCTGACAAATACGAGGTTGTACCGATTTACGTCCAGCTTGACGGGAACTGGATTAAGGGTGAGACGATCGCCGGCAAGCTGAACAGCGTGGAATCGCTTCGGCTCAATGCCGCACCAGAGGCGGCTGAGGAGGGGAAAGATGGACAAACGGGCCAACTTGTCCTGATGAAGAAGCGAAAAGACGCACCGGTTTTGGGACTGGGAACCGAAGTGGATGTGATTTTTCCGGTGATTCACGGTCCTAACGGTGAAGACGGTACAGTGCAGGGGCTGCTGGAGTTGGCCAACCTTCCTTATGTCGGGTCAGGCGTGATGGCCTCGGCAGTCGGAATGGATAAATGGATGATGAAAAACGTCTTCGCCCAAGCCGGTCTGCCCCAGGGAAAGTATCTGGGAGTGCTTCGTTCCCGGGTGGAATCCGATTCGGAGGACGTAATCCGGCAGATCGAAGCGGAATTGGGCTATCCCTGTTTTGTCAAGCCGGCCAACATGGGCTCAAGCGTGGGCATCAGCAAGGCAAAAGACCGGGACGGCCTGTTGGAAGCACTGAAGCTGGCTGCGCAATATGATCGTCGTTTGATCGTGGAAGCCTTTATCAAAGGGCGAGAGCTGGAGATCGGCGTGTTGGGCAATGAGCAGGTGGTCACGTCCGTTGTGGGTGAAGTGATTGCAACCAAAGAGTTTTACGACTACGAAGCCAAGTACAAAGGGGCGGGCACCGAACTGCAAATCCCTGCCAATATTCCCCAGCATGTTGCCGACCGGATTGCCTCTCTGGCAGTACAGGCGTTTCAGGCAATCGATGCCGCCGGCTTGTCCCGTGTCGACTTCTTCTGGGACGAAGAGAACGACCAGCTCTACATCAACGAAGTGAACACCATGCCCGGCTTCACCCCTTACTCCATGTATCCGATGCTGTTTGCCGCAGCCGGGATTTCCTACAGCGAGCTGATCAACCGCTTGGTGGAGCTGGCTTTGGAGCGGCATGCCGACAAGCAGCGAAATCAGGTTTCGGCGGAAGCGCTTGAATAAATGCATGGGCTATCATCAGGTCTATGACTGATCCGACCAGTATTGGTCGGATTTTTTTGTTGACTGCCGCATATGATACGATTATTATTTTATATGCCAAAAGTTTTAGTGAATAAAATATTTAGTATCTAAAAAACTGGTGATGATCATGTCGGAAATCCGTGAATTGCTGTTGGGCATTCGATCGCTGCAGCTGCAGATGAAACGGCTGATATGCCTGGCGACCAAAGACGAAATGCTCTCGCAGGGACTGATCTTCCTGCTGTTTCGACTGTCACAGGTTGGAGCGTTGAAGATGACGGAGATCTCGGAACACTTCGGTTTGTCGGCGGGTGCCGCTACCGGCATGGCCGACAAGCTGGAACAGCAGGGATTGGTCAAGCGAGTCAGGAGTACGGAAGACAGGCGGATCGTACAGGTCGTCTTGACGGAAGAAGGGGAGAAGCGGCTGGAGCAGATCAAGCGGGAGTTCGAACGGTTGGCAGGGCAGGCCCTGGCCGGAATACCAAAAGAACGGTTGGCGGAAATGATTGCCACCATCCGGGAAATTACAGACACGATGGAAACACATTTGGGAGGGGAGAAGCATGACCGGTGCTAATCATGCGCTGCCAGAGGGCAAAAACCAAACGTCCCAGCGCCTGGTAATGACAGCCCTTATGTTGGGTATGCTGCTTGGTGCTTTGGACACGACCATCATTTCCACGGCGATGCCGCGGATCGTCGCCGAACTGGGGGGCCTTACGTACTACAGCTGGGTGTTTTCCGCCTACATGCTGACCTCCACGATTTTCGTTCCGCTGTTCGGAAAGCTGTCCGACTTGTTCGGACGGCGGTTGATCTATCAAATCGGTTTGGGGTTGTTTATCCTCGGTTCTGTATTGTGCGGTTTTGCCACCACCATCGCCGAGCTGATCGTCTACCGCGGCCTACAGGGGATCGGCGGTGCCTCCCTGATGCCGATCGCGATCGTCATTATCGGCGACTTGTATCCGCCGGAGCAGCGCGGCAAGATACAGGGCCTGTTTGGTGCCGTCTTCGGGCTGGCCAGCGTTGCCGGTCCGGCGATTGGTGGATTTATTACCGATTACCTTTCGTGGAAATGGGCGTTCTGGATCAACCTGCCGCTCGGATTGGCCGCGATGGTGGTGATTGCCGTCGGCCTGAAGGAATCGAAAGGGTCCGGCAAGGTGTACGTCGATTATACCGGCGCGGCGCTCTTGATGGCCGGCATGTCCGCATTTTTGCTGGCGCTGATCATGGGCGGCGTGGAATTCCCGTGGAACTCCTGGCAGATTAACGGCTTGTTCGCTGCGAGCGCGGTTCTGACCGGTCTTTTTCTCTACGTACAGACGAAGGTACCTGAGCCGCTGCTGCCGCTTCGTCTGTTCGGCAATCGGATTGTTTCTGTCAGCTTGCTGTTGGGCTTTCTGCTCGGCGCGGCGATGTTTGCCGCAGTCAGCTACATCCCCTTGTACGTGCAGGGCGTGATCGGGGTCAGCGCGTCGCTCGCCGGTTATGTATTGACGCCGCTGATGCTGGCGATGATTGTCAGCAGCGTGGTCTCCGGCCGATTGATGACCAAAGTTTCGTACCGCGGTTTCGTCTTCTACAGCATGCTTATGATGGCGGCGAGTTTTTTCCTGCTCTCTCTGGTGGAGGTGAATACGCCGCTCTGGCTGGTGATTGCCTACATGGTGCTGATCGGGCTGGGAATGGGGCCGATGAACCCGGTGCTGAACATCGCCGTGCAAAACGCCACGGACGCAGCCACTCGCGGAATCGCCACCTCTTCGCTGGTCTTTTTTCGCTCGATCGGCGGTACGGTAGGCGTTACAGTGATGGGGGTGTTTCTCAATCACGAGCTGACCGCTCAACTGCAGAAGCTGTCCTCCCGGGTACCGGCGGCTTTCGCTTCACAGGTGGAGAAATTCAGCAACCCGCAGCTGCTGTTGAACCAGGAGGTGCGAGCAGCCGTTCCGGTGGAACTGCTTGCCCTGCTCAAGCAAGCCATGACCGTCGCCATCAACCACGTCTTCCTCGTCGCTTTTGCCATCGTGGTGTTGGGGATTGTGGTCGGCAGCTTCTACGGGAAAGCAAGAATGATCAAACGGGCAATGCCGCCCGTAACAGGGGCCCAGCTGGCGCCGGAACCGGCGAAGGGAAGGTAAATAAGCGAAGATCAAGAGTCTCTTCGTGTGAGAGGCTCTTTTACTTGGATGAACCGCCGTATAAGAAAGGGGACGTACGGTGGTGGGAGGGGATGGGGGTTGTCCTCCCCCTCCTACTCGATTTGCAGCCAAAGGCGAAACAGCCCCTCCGTAACACCCAGGTTGTACATATAGTAGAGGCCAAACACGATGCTGATCACACCGGTTAACTGAGTCAAAACCGTGTTGAGACGCGTGCGGTTTACCGTCAACACGAACGGAATACCAAGCACGGTAGTAAACAGCAGCATCCCGAGCACCGTACCTGCGCCAAAACAGAGAATGTACAGGGCGCCTGCCCAGACGCTCGGCACAAGCTCCATGGTCAGCAGCACCAGGGCAGCGCTGCCGGCAAGACCGTGCACCAACCCGATTCCCGCCGACTTCCAGTAGGAGAGATCGTCATGCTGATGCTCCTTGAACGTGCTGAACGACAATGGGGCACCTCTCCGGCTCTCAATCATTCGTCTCGTTTCCGGCTGCTGCCCATGGCGGTGCAGCAGCAGCGCGTTGGACAGTCCCAGTCCCACAAGCATGACACCGACTGTGAACTCCAGCGACATCGCCCATTTGTCGGGAATGCTGCTTTTCATCAGGATCAGGATGATTCCGACGATGAACAGGGTGGCGGTGTGGCCAATCCCCCAGTAGACACCAGCCAGCGACGAGCGCCACAGATTTCGGCTGCGGCTGGCAATGGTCGAAACCGCGATCACGTGATCCGGTTCGATCGCATGTTTGATCCCCAGCCAAAAGCCGAGGAGCAGAATGGTGAGTAGACTACTTTCCATGTGCAGGATGCACCCTCCTTACAGAATCACTTTTTGGATTGCAGTTGTGTGGAACATAACTCTCCCGCTTTTGGGAGTTACTCCTGGGCGAGTTCGTCGACAAGTGTCTCCAGCCGGACTCCGCGGGACGCCTTAAACAGAATCGCGTGGCCGGCATCCAGGACGTCTCGCAGAGCAGCAGCAGCCTCCGCTTTATTGGAGACATGCAGTTTCTCGCCCTGATAGGCATCGTACAGCGGCCGCGTCGCTTCTCCAATGGTGAGCACAAGCGCGAGCTGTTCTTTGTAGAGGCTGGTGTATGTACCGATTTCAGCGTGCAGGCGGGCTGATTCCGCCCCCAACTCCAACATCTCCCCCAGCACCAGCACTTTTCGCCTTGTCGGGTAGATCTCCGCAAACGTTTCGATCGCGGCTTTCATCGATGCAGGGCTGGCGTTGTAGGCATCATTGATCAGGAGAGCACCGCCGGGTGCGGTAATCACCTGAAAGCGCATCGCGGAAATACGGACGGAAGCCAGGGCGGCTTTCACCTGTTCTGTCGTGAGCCCCAGTTCTTTGGCAACGGCTATGGCGGGCAGGGCGTTGGCCACGTTGTGTTTGCCGAACAGGGGCAGCGCCGCGGTGAACGATTCTCCAGAAGAAAAACGGACAAGAAAGGACGTTCCGCGCTCGTCCGTCCTGATCTCTTCCGCCCACAGATCAGCGGGACCCTGAACGGAGTAATACAGGATGCGCCCCGTGTAGAGGTGTGCGATTTGCCGCAGGTAGGGCGAATCCCCGTTGAGCAGAACCAATCCGTCCTCAGCCGTATGGGGAAGCAGTTCTCCCTTGGCCAGGGCGATTTTTTGCCGTGAGCCGAAATACTCGATATGGGCATCCCCGATGTTGGTAATCACGCTGATCTGCGGTTGGACGAGGGCAGCGAGACGGTCAATCTCGCCGGCATGGTTCATGCCCAATTCCAGAACGGCTGCCTGGTGACTTTCATCCAACTGCAAAAGCGAGTAAGGAACCCCCAGGTGATTGTTAAAGCTCTTGTAGGTCTTGTAGACAGACATCGTCTGCCCCAACAGGTGCGCCAGCATATCCTTGGTTGTGGTCTTGCCGTTGCTGCCGGTGACGGCAATAATCGGCAGGTCGTACTGCTGGCGGTATTTGCCTCCCCACTTTTCAAAAGCGCGAACGGTGTCGTTGACCAAAATCACGCCAAAATCTTCGGGCAGATTGCTCGGCAGCTTTGCTTCATTGGAGATGAGGGCAGCGCAGGCCCCTTTTTCCGCAGCGGCGGACAGGTAGTCGTGTCCGTCGCGTTCACCAACGACGGCAATGAATATGCCCCCTTCTTCCAGCAAGCGGCTGTCAAAGTGGGCAGAGGTGACAAGTTTTTCCGGGTTGCCGCTGATCAGCAGGCCTTCTGTCATGACGGCAACCTGCCGCAGGGGAATCGGTTTCATAAACGGCCTCTCCTTTGTTATCATGTCGAAGTCATGCTACCACGGGGAACAGGATGTGGCAAGAGGGAGGGAACAGAGACTGACGTTTCTTGTCAGTGTTGGACAGATTCGATATCATGTAACTAGCTGCATGTTCCTGACATACATATTTCGCGATTATCCTTACTATGTTTGGAGGTGTCTTATGGAGGAAAAAAGTGTATTCACCCGGATTATGGAAAAGGAGATTCCCGCCCGCTTTGAGTACGAGGACGAGCAGGTGATCGTGATTCACGACATTGCCCCGAAAGCTCCCATCCACCTGCTGATAATTCCGCGCAAGCCGATTCCGACCCTGATGGACGTAACGGAAGAGGACCTGCCGCTGATCGGACACATACACAAGGTGGCACAACAGTTGGCCAAGAAACTGAACCTGAAAGGGTTTCGCATCGTAAACAACTGCGGCCGCGAGGGTGGACAGGAAGTATTTCACCTGCACTATCATTTTTTAGCGGGCTTTCACCAAGAGTAAACTCGGGAATGGTTGACCGGAGACGGCCGTCTGCCCTATAATGAAAGTTGACAGTCTGTGCTTGAACAGTTGTCTCACGGTTTCAAGCGGAGGGAGGGAAGACAGATGGCTGAGGTTCGCGTTCGTAAAAACGAGTCATTGGAGAGCGCACTGCGCCGCTTCAAGCGTGAAAGTGCAAAAGCGGGTGTGATGGCTGAGCTTCGCAAACGCCGCCACTTTGAGAAGCCGAGCGTTGCGCGCAAGAAAAAATCTGAAGCTGCTCGTAAGCGCAAGTACTAATCTTCAGGAGGGCTTGTCATGAGTTTACTGGAGCGACTCAATCAGGATATGAAACAGGCAATGAAGGACAAAGCCGCTGTCAAGCTCTCTGTTATTCGCATGATTAAAGCCGCTGTCAAGAACGAAGAGATTCAAAAGGGTGATTCGTTGTCTGATGACGATGTGCTCACCATCTTGACCCGTGAGTTAAAGCAACGCCGTGACTCCCTCCAAGAGTTTGAAAAAGCCGGGCGAGAGGACCTGGCGAGCAAGACCCGTGAGGAAATCGATGTGCTTACCTCCTATCTGCCGGAACAGTTGAGCGAAGCGGACATCCGTCAACTGGTGCGCGAGACGATAGCCGCTGTCGGCGCAGCGTCCAAAAAGGAGATGGGGAAAGTAATGGGAGCCATCATGCCGAAGGTAAAAGGCAGAGCTGACGGCACCCTCGTCCAACAAATCGTTGCTGATGAACTGGATACCTGATGAAGCAAACCCGGTCTGTTGCGGCAGACCGGGTTTTTTGATGTTTTTTCTTTTTTTTGAAACATTCTCCTTACCCGTCCGTATATGTTAGTAGCTTTTATCAGAAACAATACGTAACAGGAGGGAGGGAAAGGAGTGCAAGCTGTTCTGCCTCGACGGAAAACAGGTCTTGTGTTGATGATCGTCTGGTTGGCTGCCGCGTTGTTCCTGCTGCTTATCGGCAGTCAATCGGCCCGGGCGACAGGAACCTCAGAGACGCAGTTGGAATCAGCCCAAACCGTCTTTACGAAGGCTGTCATCATCCCGGTTGAACAGGGAATCGAGCGCGGACTGGAAGCCTTCCTGGCGCGTGCGTTTGCCAGTGCGGCCGAACAAGGGGCCGATCTGGTTATTCTGGACATCAATACGCCGGGCGGTGAAATCAACGCCGCCACGAACATCGGACAGTTGGTGCGCGAGTCGACCATGCACGTCGTGGCCTACATTGACGATCAGGCTTTTTCCGCTGGTACGTTTATCGCACTCAATGCCGATCAAATTGTGATGACTCCGGGCAGCACGATAGGGGCAGCGACACCGATTGATCTGGCTGGCAATGCTGCGGACGTCAAGGTGATTTCGGCCTGGGCGGAAAAGATGGAGGCGGCAGCCCGGTTAAACGGGCGCGATCCCCGGATTGCCCGCGCAATGGTCGAGATCGACCTGGAAATACCCGGGCTGAAAGAAAAGGGAAAGGTTCTGTCCCTTGATGCCACCCAGGCAGCAGAACTGGGCTACGCCGACAAGATCGTCGCAGACAAAACAGAGCTGTACCAGTATCTGGGCATCGAACCCGACCGTGTGTCCACCATCGAACCCACCCTTGGTGAACGGGTGGCACGCATTGTGACCAGTCCGTTCGTGATGAGTTTTTTGCTGCTGCTTGGTCTGCTGGGAATCCTGATTGAGCTGTTCATCCCCGGCTTCGGCGTCGCGGGTACGGTAGGACTGCTCTCTTTCGGATTGTACTTCTTTGGTCATTATGTCGCCGGTTTTGCCGAGTGGCTGCACATAGGACTGTTCGTCCTGGGAGTCATCCTGATGTTGGCGGAAATCGTCCTTCCCGGCGGGATCGTCGGCATCATCGGATTTATCTGCCTCGCGTCCGGTCTGGTTTTGGCGGCATATGATACGGAGCAGGGGCTGGCTTCGCTCGGGATTGCCGCCTTGATTACGGCCATTGTCGCGTTCCTCTTGGTAAAGAGGTACGGGGTCAAAGGCTTGTTAAGCAAGTTTGTGCTGAAAGACGAACTGCGCAGTGAAGCTGGGTACATCGCGCCGCGCGACCAGCGTGAACTGATCGGGCAAACCGGTACCACGCTGACGCCGCTGCGTCCGGCCGGCATTGTCCGCATCGGGGGCAAGCGGGTCGATGCGGTTAGCGCTGGCGGGTATATTGCTCCGGCCGCCGAGGTAGTCGTCATACAGGTGGAAGGTACCCGCGTCGTCGTTGAAGAGCGGGAAAAATAATAAAAAAGGAGTAGATACAAATGCCTTTTGATGGAGGATTTCTCCCGGCTATCTTCATCATTGCTGTCGTGATTGTCTTGTTGTCAATCTTTCTCTCTTTCGTACCGATCATGCTCTGGATTTCCGCACTGGCTTCTGGTGTGCGTGTCGGCATGGTCACCTTGATCGCGATGCGCTTGCGTCGAGTCGTGCCGGCGAAAATCGTCAATCCCCTGATCAAGGCGCGAAAAGCCGGCCTTGATTTGAGCACCAACCAGTTGGAGAGCCACTACCTGGCCGGCGGTAACGTGGACCGCGTAGTTGATGCTCTGATCGCTGCACAGCGGGCCGACATTCCGCTTGGATTTGAACGGGCGGCGGCTATTGACCTGGCCGGTCGCGACGTCCTGCAGGCGGTTCAGATGAGCGTCAATCCGAAAGTGATCGAAACCCCGGTCGTCGCTGCCATGGCCATGAACGGGATTGAAGTAAGGGCAAAGGCTAAGGTAACGGTTCGCGCCAATATTGACCGGCTCGTCGGGGGGGCCGGAGAAGAGACGATTATTGCCCGTGTCGGCGAAGGAATTGTGACCACAATCGGTTCGGCGGAGCGGCACAAGGACGTTTTGGAAAATCCGGACCGCATTTCACAGACGGTACTGAGCAAAGGATTGGATGCCGGCACTGCTTTTGAAATCTTGTCGATCGACATTGCCGATGTGGACGTGGGCAAAAACATTGGTGCGCAGCTGCAGACCGACCAGGCGGAAGCGGACAAACGAATTGCCCAGGCCAAGGCGGAAGAGCGCCGCGCTATGGCCGTTGCGCTTGAACAAGAGATGCTGGCTCGCGTGCAGGAGATGAAAGCCAAAGTGGTGGAAGCGGAAGCGCAGGTACCGCTGGCGATGGCCGAAGCGCTGCGGGAAGGAAAACTGGGTGTGATGGATTACTACAACCTGCAAAATATCGTGGCCGATACGGCGATGCGCAGATCATTCGGCGAATCAGCCGATCCCGCTTCCGATGGTCACGACAGCAAGTAAGGGGGCTGATTGCCCATGCTTGACTGGTTCAAATTGATTGGACTGCTCCTCGACATCGCAAGCGAATTCTGGCCGCTGATCATCGGATTTTTTGGCTACCTCCTGTTTGGCAAAGCCACTCGAAGAGGAAATCAGCGGGCAGCCAAATGGGGCAAGATGCTGAGCGAAATGACGGATTTTCCATTTGGTGAGCAGGAGTCCAGGCAGAAACCGCTGAGGGGTAAGGAGAGCGCGACCGCCGACGGCGAACGTACCTACCCGTTTGATTGGGCAGAGCCGGTAACCGGTCAGGAAAAAGGAGAAGGGGTCTGGACAGACTGGGCGGAGTCAGATGAAGCCGATTCGTTGGAGCCGCTGGCGGCGGAAGGGGAGTCCGGGAAGGTGAGTCCCTCCGGGAACCCGTTTACGCCTTCGCTTGGGACGGCTGACAGGGGGAGTCTGTCCTCAGCCGGCACACCGCATCCTGCTCGGGGCCGCATGCAGAAGCCTGACACAGCCGTTCCCCGTCGCCCTCTCCAGTCAGCAAAGGTAGCGCCCCGAGAAGGGCTGAAATGGGCTCTGATTTTTGCACCGCCACGAGCCAAAGCGCCCTACCGTCCCCCCTACCGTTCCGGACCGGGCCAACTGTGAACCTTCACGCAAATCATGGAAACGATGACGATCTCGTATCACGATCTGCAGTGGTACGAGATTTTTTTGTCATCAAGCCAACCCCCTGCGTCTGTCTTTTGCTGTTTCTCGTCCTCCTGACGCACGCGCCCTCTTCCGGCGCCATATGCCCAATCAGGGAATGTTACTTTTGTTCGCATGATTGACGACCTTCTGCATAGGGTTATAGAAGAAACTCCCTCCGCGCACGACCATATGACTCGCCAAAGATGCACAGGCAAGCGCAGCAGCGCCACATTAATGAAGGGGGCTTTTCCATGAAGCGATGGAGTCGCCGACTGCGCCATCTGGCAGCGGGTGTCCTGGATTTGCCGCAGGATGTGGTATTGGAAGTCCCGCGCATCACCATGATTGGACATTTGCAAATGTACATAGAGAATCACCGCGGAGTTCTTCATTTTAGTGACAAAGAGCTCCGTTTGTTATTAACCAATGGGCAGTTGATTGTCAATGGTGAACAGTTGGTGATCCGGGCGATTCTGCCGGAAGAGGTACTGCTCGAAGGGAGGATTGCCGGCGTCAGGTTCATCGAACAGTGAGCAGCACGGGGGAAAACCGCGGCGACGGTACCAGGACACGATTCGGCAAAAAAGCAGGCGAACAGGGAAGGAGGATGGGAGAATGCGCAATGTTTTGAAGGAGTGGACGGAGGGTCATGTCACGATTGCCGTTCGCGGCAAGCGTTTTGAGCGGCTGATCAACATGGCTGTGCGCGAAGGCTTCTACATCTGGAACATCAGACGCCGCTCACCTGAGGAAGGGGAATGCGACATCCTGGTTCGCGACTATTTTCGTTTGCGGCCGCTTCTTCGTGAGACAGGCTGTCGCTGCCGCGTGGTCAGGCGGGAAGGAATGCCTTTCTGGCTGATTCGCATGCGGCTTCGGCCAGGTTTCACGATCGGGATTTTTCTTTTTTTTCTCGGATTGTACATGCTCTCTTCCCTGATCTGGAGCGTGGAAATCGTCGGCGCCAGGAACATCCCCGCCGAGGAACTGCAGCAGGCAGCATCAAAAATCGGGATTAAACCGTGGGCCTGGAAGGTCAAACTAAAGGAACCCCAGTATCTGCAGCAGCAATTGCTGGCGATGGTGCCGGACGCTTCCTGGATCGGTGTGGAACTGAAGGGGACCAAGGCGATTATCCAGGTGGTGGAGAAAGAACAGCCTGAGCCGCCCAAAATGTATAGTCCGCGCCATCTGATCGCCAAGAAAAAGGCCGTGATTCACCGCATTCAGGCCGAGGCGGGCAAGACCGTGGTGAAGGTTAACCAGTTTGTTGACAAAGGTCAGGTGTTGATTTCAGGAGTCATCGGCAGCGGCGGAAGACAGGCGCTGGTGGCGGCCCGCGGCAGGGTTGAGGGGGAAGTGTGGTATGTGGTCAATGTTTCGGTACCGCTCACCCAAACGAGATACAGCTACACCGGCGAACAGCAGTCTCGTTACTCACTTTTGGCCGGAGAATATGCGATCCGCCTGTGGCCGCTTCGCCCGGAACCGTTTGAGCGTTTTAAACATAGCGAAGAGCGTGCCTACCTCGGGTATGGAGACTTCCGCTTGCCGCTGGGATGGAAAAAAGAGACGCTGTACGCGGTCGAAGAGCAGAAGCAGAAGCGAAGCCGGGAGGAAGCGATTGCGCTGGCCAAACGAATCGCTCAACATGATGTTTTGAAAAAAGCGGGTGAAGATGCAAGAATTAAAGATGAAAAAGTTTTGCACACAAAAGAGGAGGATGGTAAAGTTTACTTGAGCGTACATTACGCCGTGATTGAAGACATAACCGAGGAGCAGCCGATTGTGACGCTGCCGCCGGCTCCACAGCCGGGTGCTGATACATCTGACCAATGATGACGTTAAGGAGTGAAAGGCCTTTTGCAAGTAAAAGAAGAGGTGAAAATTCCAATTGCGGACGCATCCGAGGCGCTGCTGCTGTTCGGCCCGCACGACTCGCACCTGAAACTGATTGAAACAGGGACGACGGCCCAAATCGTCACCCGCGACGGTGAGTTGAGGATTACTGGAGAAGCGGCTGAGGTGGAAAAGCTGGCAGGGCTGTTCCGCATTCTGCTGCAGTTGATCCGGCGGGGCATTACCTTGACCGAGAGAGACGTGTCATACGCCATCTCGCTGGCAGAAAGTGGGGAAGTGGAGCAGCTTCTTCACCTGTATGAGGAAGAGGTAGCCCGCACCCAGCGCGGCAAACTGATCCGGGCCAAAACACTGGGGCAGCGTCACTACCTGTCGTCTATCAAGCGCTACGACATCGTCTTTGGGATTGGACCGGCAGGGACCGGCAAAACGTACCTGGCGGTGGTGATGGCTGTCAATGCGCTGAAGAACGGCAGAGTCAAACGGATCGTCCTCACCCGGCCGGCCGTGGAGGCAGGGGAGAACTTGGGCTTTTTGCCAGGTGATTTGCAGGAGAAGGTGGATCCCTACCTGCGGCCCTTGTATGATGCCCTGTACGACATGCTGGGAACCGAACAGGTGGCGAAAATGATGGAGCGCGGACTGATCGAAGTAGCTCCGCTCGCCTATATGCGCGGCCGCACCCTGGAAGATTCCTTTGTCATCTTGGACGAGGCCCAGAACACCACGCCTGAACAGATGAAAATGTTTTTGACGCGGCTTGGATTCGGCTCCAAGATGGTGATTACCGGCGACGTGACGCAGATTGATCTGCCCAAGGGGAAACTGTCCGGTCTGCGCGAAGCAGAGCGCATCCTCGCCGAGGTACCGGAGATTGCGTTTATTCGGTTCCAGGAATCGGACGTCGTACGGCACAGCTTGGTGCAAAAGGTGATCGATGCATACGCCAAAGCCGAGGCACAGATGTAGCGGCGAAAACGCGTGAACACTACGCAGAAAACGAGGGACGAAACGTGTTGACAATAGAATTGATTGACGAACAGGATCAGTCACTGACGGAGCAGCAGTTTCAACTGATCAAAACCTGCCTGACAGAGGCGGCCAAAGCAGAAGGAGTATCAGGTGAAGTGGTCGTAACGTTGGTGGACAACGAGCGGATTCACCAGTTAAACCGTCAGTACCGCGGGATTGACCGGCCAACCGATGTGCTCTCCTTTGCCATGAACGAGACAGGAGAGGGCGAGATGGAAATTTTTCTCGACGAAGAAGCGGAGGAGGAACTGCCCAACCTTTTGGGCGACATCGTCATCTCCGTCCCGCAGGCCGTCGCACAGGCGAACGAATACGGTCACTCTCTGGAGCGGGAACTGGGCTTTCTCGCTGTCCACGGCTTTCTGCATTTGTTGGGGTATGACCACGGGACTGAGGAGGAAGAAAAAGATATGTTTGCCCGTCAGGAACAGATCCTGCAAAACGTCGGGCTGACAAGGTAAGGTGGCCGTTGTGAGGGAGACGCGGTTTTGGGGCAGTGTTCAGCACGCCTGTTACGGCATCGTCCATGCCCTGAAGACACAGCGAAACATGCGAATTCACGTCCTGGCCGCCCTTCTCGTGCTGCTGGCGGCATGGTGGCTTGAGATACCACGCAGCGATGTGTTGCTGGTTTTTTTTGCCATTGGACTGGTAATCACAATGGAGTTGATGAATACGGCTGTCGAAGCGGTCGTCGATCTCGTCACCTCCGAATGGCGTGAACAGGCGAAAATGGCCAAAGACACCGCTGCTGGTGCCGTACTGCTGGCTGCAATGACCGCTGTCGTCATCGGCATTTGGGTCTTTGGCCTGCCGCTGGCGGACAAACTGGCCCACCTGCTAAAAGTTATCACCCATTGACAGAAACCTAACTTAAACAGGAAGCAAAAGAGGGACAGTGTGATGAAAGCAGAAGAACTGATTGAAAGAGCAATCGAAGCAAGACAGCGTGCCTATGTGCCGTATTCCCGTTTTGCCGTGGGAGCGGCCCTGTTGGGCGAGTCGGGTACGGTCTACCTGGGCTGCAACATTGAGAATGCCGCCTATTCACTTTGTAACTGTGCGGAGCGAACCGCGCTGTTTAAGGCCTTTGCGGACGGTGAGCGTGCGTTTCAGGCCCTGGCCGTGGTCGCCGATTGTCCCAAACCGGTTCCGCCGTGCGGCGCCTGCCGTCAGGTGATGGCCGAACTTTGTCCGCCTGCCATGCGGGTAATCCTCGCCAACCTGGATGGGGAGATGATGGAAACGACCGTTGCCGAGCTGTTACCGGGAGCGTTTACGAAGGAGGATTTGACTCGTGGCTAACAAGAAAACATCGCACAAATCTGGCTTCGTGGCGATCATCGGACGTCCCAACGTGGGAAAGTCAACACTGTTAAACCACATCGTCGGGCAAAAAGTGGCAATCATGTCCAACAAGCCGCAGACGACACGCAACAAGATTCGGGCTGTCCATACCACGGAACGGGGACAGATCATCTTTCTCGACACGCCCGGTATTCACAAGCCAAAGTCCAAACTGGGCAGCTACATGGTAACCGTTGCGGAGAACGCGTTGAACGAGGTAGACCTCATCCTGTACGTAATTGATGCCGCGGAAAAACATGGTCCGGGCGAGGAATACATCATCGAGCGGCTGCAGCAGGTAAAGACACCGGTATTTCTGGTAATCAACAAGATCGACCTGGTGCACCCGGAGTCACTCCTGCCGCTGATCGACGAGTACCGCAAACGGTACGATTTCAAGGAGATCGTGCCCGTATCGGCGCTGCAGGGGAACAATACCGGACCGCTGGTGGACGCCATTTTTGCTGTTCTGCCGGAAGGGCCGCGATATTACCCGGAAGACCTGGTGACTGATCATCCCGAACGGTTTGTTGCCGCTGAATTGATTCGGGAAAAGGTGCTTCATCTGACCCGTGAAGAAGTACCACATTCCATTGCCGTTGTCGTTGAAGAGATGAAGCGGCGTGAAGACGGCCATACCGTATACATATACGCGGCCATATACGTGGAACGGGACTCGCAGCGCGGCATTCTGATCGGCAAAAACGGCGAGATGCTGCGGGAGATTGGCAAACGGGCCCGTATCGACATTGAGCGCCTGCTTGGCAATAAGGTATACTTGGAATTGTGGGTCAAGGTGAAAAAAGACTGGCGCAACCAGGAGCGGATGCTCCGCAACTTCGGTTTTTTCGACGAAGATTAAGGCGGCTCGCCGTCCGCCATTTGCTTTCAAGGCTTTACGTGTCAATATTTCCATGGCATAGAAAGAATCACATGGGTGGACCCTAAAGACAGAAGTGGATCAGCGGAAATCAGGAAAGGATGATGCATATGCTTCGCGACTTTTCTTGGCGTTATTTCGCTTCTACCGGTGACATCCACGCCTATCTTCTTTATCGGGACCAGCAAAAACTGAGTCAGTTTGCCGATGAAGAAGCCGATTCCACCCGGCAGGAACTGGGTGAATCGACGGCATGCTTGTAAAGTGGGAAGGTATCGTCATCCGAACGACAAATTACGGTGAATCCAACAAGGTCGTCACCCTGTTCACCCGAGAACACGGCAAAGTAGGCGTGATGGCTCGCGGCGCCAAAAAGCCGAAGAGCCGCCTCGCTGCCGTGTCTCAACTGTTTACATACGGTTTCTTTCTGTGCAAGGCAGGGCCTGGAACGGGCATGCCCGACCTGTCCCAAGGGGACATCATCGAGTCGTATCGGGAACTTCGCCAGGACCTTGCACGCACCGCTTACGCGGCCTACATCGCGGAACTGACAGATCGGCTGAGCGAAGAACGGGAAGCCAATCCTTTTGTTTTTCAGCTGTTGTCACTGACCCTTCGCTATCTGGATGAGGGTCGTGATCCGGAAATTCTATGCCGCATCTTTGAAAGCAAGATGCTCGTGGTAGCGGGTATCCGTCCCCATCTGCACGGCTGTACGCGCTGTGGAAGCGAGCAGGAGCCCTACGTTTTCAGCGTCACGCAGGGCGGTCTGCTCTGTCCGGCCTGTCAGGGAAGCGATCCGTATGCGATAACCGTCGCCCCCGCTACCTGGAAGTTGCTGCGGCTGTTTCAACTGTTCGACCTGGAACGATTGGGCGAAATCGAAGTAAAAGCGTCGACACGCAGCCAGCTTAGACACGTCCTGCACCGCTTTATGGACGAGCACCTGGAGCTGCGGCTGAAGAGCCGATCGTTCCTCGAGCAGTTGGAAAAGCTCTCCCTTTCCTGAAGTCGCTGATGTGCGGGGACACACCTGCGTTGACATTGCCTTTCAGTTTGAGTATGATTAGCAGTAAAATCTGTTATTGATGCGTTGAAGGAAAAGAGTAGTAGACCACTGGCTTGTCAAGCGAATCAGGGAGGGTGGGAGCCTGATAGCTACGTCTATGAACGGCGTTCCGGAGCATCACTTCGCAAAAAGTGGGCAGCGCTGTTGCTGCGTCTGCCAAGTAGGGTGGAACCGCGGGATATACCTCTCGTCCCTACACTGTGATCCCAGTGTAGCGACGAGGGGTTTTTTACGTAACAGGAGGTGGCGAAGAAAATGAAGTTGTCGTTTCAAGAGATCATTTTAACTTTGCAAAACTTCTGGGCGAAACAAAACTGTCTGATCGTCCAGCCATACGATGTGGAAAAAGGGGCGGGTACCCTCAATCCGATGACTTTTCTGCGCAGCATCGGCCCGGAGCCGTGGAATGTGGCCTACGTGGAACCGTCCCGCCGTCCCGCTGACGGCCGTTATGGGGAAAACCCCAATCGCCTGTACCAGCACCATCAGTTTCAGGTGATCATGAAGCCATCGCCGGACAACATCCAGGACATTTACCTGGACAGTCTGCGCGAGTTGGGGATTGACCCGTTGGAGCACGACATCCGCTTTGTTGAAGACAACTGGGAGCATCCGGGTCTGGGAGCCTGGGGGCTTGGTTGGGAAGTATGGCTGGATGGGATGGAAATCACCCAGTTTACCTATTTCCAGCAGGTGGGCGGCCTGGAGTGCAAACCTGTAGCGGTAGAGCTGACATACGGATTGGAGCGGCTCGCTTCGTACATCCAGGAGAAAGAAAACGTCTTCGAACTGGAGTGGGTGAACGGCTACACCTACGGAGACGTTTTCCTGCAGCCTGAGTACGAACACTCCAAATACACCTTCGAACTGTCCGATGTGGACATGCTCTTCCGTTTGTTCAACACGTACGAGGCGGAAGCGAAGCGCCTGATGGAAGAGCGCCTGGTTTTTCCGGCCTATGATTACGTTTTGAAGTGCTCACACACGTTTAACCTGCTGGACGCGCGGGGAGCTATCAGCGTGACCGAGCGGACCGGCTATATTGCCCGCGTACGAACCCTCTCCCGTGAAGTGGCGCAAACCTACTACGCCGAGCGGGAACGCCTCGGCTTTCCCATGCTGAAGAAAGGAGGCAGCGTCCATGAGCAAGCGTGATTTGTTGTTGGAGATCGGGACCGAGGAAATGCCGGCACGTTTTGTGGCGGGAGCGGCGGCACAGTTAAAGGAGAAAGTGGAAAAATGGCTTGACGCAGAGCGTATCTCGTTTGAAGGGATTACCGCTTATGAGACGCCCCGTCGTTTTGCCGTCTACGTCAGCGGTGTTGCCGAAAAACAGGCCGACCGCAACGAGGAAGCCAAAGGGCCGGCGCGGAAGATCGCCCAGGATGAGACCGGTGCCTGGACCAAGGCAGCTCAAGGGTTCGCCCGCAGCAGCGGTGTTGGGGTAGATCAGCTTTACTTCAAGGAAGTAAATGGGGTAGAGTACGTTTTCGCCCGCAAGAACGAAGCAGGAAAAGACACGATACAGCTCCTGCCTGCGCTCCGCGAGGTCATTGCCGGAATGCATTTTCCCAAAAACATGCGCTGGGGTGCGCACGAACTGAGGTATGTGCGGCCTATTCGGTGGCTGGTTGCCTTGTTTGGCGAAGAGGTCGTGGAGATGGAAATCACGGGTGTGAAAGCAGGGCGCACCACCCGCGGCCATCGTTTCCTGGGACAGGAAGTGACTCTGGCCAGCCCGGCGGACTACGCGGCCAAGTTGGCCGAACAGTACGTTCTGGTTGATCCCGAGGAACGAAGAACTGCCATCATCAACCAACTGCGGAAACTGGAGGAGGAACACGGCTGGCGGATTCCGGTAGATGAAGGTCTGCTGGACGAAGTGGTTCATCTGGTGGAATTTCCGACTGCGCTGTACGGTTCGTTTGATCGCGACTTCCTGAAGATACCGCGCGAAGTGCTGGTAACCTCGATGCGGGAACATCAGCGCTACTTCCCGGTAGAAGCGCAAAACGGCGACCTGCTGCCGTACTTTGTCACCGTACGCAACGGAGATGACCGCTCGCTTGGCAACGTGGCGCGAGGCAATGAAAAAGTGCTGCGCGCCCGGCTGTCGGACGCCCGCTTCTTCTACGAAGAAGACCAAAAGCGACCGATTGAAGAGTGCCTCAAGCGTCTGGATTCCATCGTGTTCCACGAAGAACTGGGAACAATCGGCGACAAGGTACGGCGGATTGAGAGCGTAACCGAACAAATTACCGGTCGGGTGCCGCTCGCGCAGAAAGATGCGGAAACCGCCAAGCGGATTGCCGCCATTGCCAAGTTTGACCTGGTAACGCAAATGGTATACGAGTTTCCGGAACTGCAGGGGATTATGGGCGAAGACTACGCGCGTAAGTCGGGCGAGAGGGACGAGGTGGCGCGCGGCGTATTTGAACACTACCTGCCCCGTTTTTCCGGGGACAAGCTGCCGCAGTTGGACGCAGCGGCGGTCGTTGGCATCGCCGACAAGCTGGACACAATCGTCGGCTGCTTCTCGATTGGAATCGTCCCCACCGGTTCGCAGGACCCTTACGGACTGCGTCGGCAAGCTGCGGCCATCGTGCAGATCCTGCTTGACCGGGGCTGGAAGCTCTCGCTTGACGAGCTGTTTGCGCTTGCTTGGGCCGCATATCGCGAACAAGGCAGCGGCAGGCGTGATGCTGAAGAGGTGAAGCGGGACTTGTTCGACTTCTTTGCGCTGCGCCTGAAAAACGTGCTGCAGGAAGAAGGAATTCGTTATGACGTTATCGACGCCGTGCTGGCTGCCGACATCTCGCAGGTTGGCGAGACGGTGACCAAGGCAAAAGTGCTGATGAACGCCGTGCAGAAGGAATCGTTCAAAGAGGCGGTGGAACAGTTTAATCGCGTCTACAACCTGGCACAGAAAGCGGAGTCGCAAGATGTAGACCCGGCCTTGTTCCAGGAAGCCGCCGAACGACAGTTGGACCAGGCGTTCCGGTCTGTGGCCGAAAAACTGGCGCCGCAATACAAGGCGGGAGAGCTGGAGAGCGCACTTCACACCCTGACTGAACTCAGCGAGCCCATCCGCCAGTTCTTTGACAGTGTCATGGTGATGGCGGACGACCCGCAACTCCGCAGCAATCGCCTGGCCCTGCTCGCCCGGCTGTCAGGAAATATCCAGCGGTACGCTGACTTCACCAAACTGGTTTTCGCCTGATTGACAGTGCCTCCGTCAACCTTGACGGAGGTTTTGCTGTGCATGCGTAATGATGGAACAAACAGCCGAACAGTTGGCAAGCATTTTCTGACGGTCCATGCAGGAAAATGATCGGCGATAGAGTAATACTAGTAGGGTAGAAAAGCAAAGAATCGGTGGTGATCATCATCGAACTTACCAAACGTCAAGAGATGATCTTGCAAATCGTCAAGGAGGAGGGGCCGATCACGGGAGAACAGATTGCCGAGCGGCTCAATCTGACTCGTGCCACACTCAGGCCTGATCTGTCCATCTTGACCATGAGCGGCTACCTCGACGCGAGACCCCGTGTCGGCTACTTTTATGCAGGTCGGCCGGAGGGAAACGTCATCAGTGAACGACTGCACAAACTGAAGATACAAGATTACAAAGCCCTGCCGATCGCCGTCAAGGAATCCGCTTCCGTATACGACGCGATCGTCACTCTTTTTTTGGAAGATGTCGGCACGCTCTACGTCGTGAATCAGAAAGGGTATTTGGCAGGTGTCGTGTCTCGCAAGGACTTGCTGCGCGCTTCACTGGGGAAAAAGGCTCTGGAAGAAATTCCGGTCAGCATCATCATGAGCAGGATGCCCAACATTGTCACCGTCTCGCCGGACGAAAGCCTGTTCGAGGCGGCCAAAAAGCTGATTGACTTTCAGATTGATTCGCTTCCCGTCGTGCGGCCAACGGAGGAAGACAGCCGCAGTCTTGAACTCCTTGGACGCGTGACGAAGACGACCATCGTGAAGGTATTTGTTGAATTGGGTCAAGAGCCGAGTGTTTAGGAGGAGATCAGATGCAAGGGAACCAACCTGGCCAAATCATCTATGTTGTCTCTGATTCGATCGGCGAGACTGCCGAGTTCGTGGTGCGTGCCGTGGCCAGCCAGTTTGACAGCCATCTCATTTACACCGAAAAGTATCCCTACATTGAAGACAGGGAGTCGATTGACGAGATCGTGGAGTCGGCAAAAGAGTCAAATGCCCTGATCGTGTTTACCCTGGTTGTACCGGATTTGAAGAGCTACATGATCGAACGGGCAGCCGCTGCCGACGTCCCTGTCGTCGATGTGATGGGACCGTTGATGGGGACGCTGCAGCAAATCCTGCAGGTTCCCCCTTCCGGGAAGCCGGGACTGGTCAGACGGCTGGATGAAGAGTATTTTCGCAAGGTGGATGCCATCGAGTTTGCCGTCAAGTACGATGACGGACGTGACCCGCGCGGGCTGCTGCGGGCTGACGTGGTACTGATCGGTGTGTCGCGTACGTCCAAGACGCCGCTTTCCATGTACCTGGCCAACAAGCGGCTAAAAGTGGCCAACGTGCCGCTCGTCCCGGAAGTGGAACCGCCGGAAGAGCTGTTTCAGCTTCCGCCGGGGCGGATTATCGGACTGACGATCAGTTCCAGACAGTTAACCGATATCCGCACGGAACGGCTGAAATCGCTGGGACTGGACTCGCAGGCCAACTACGCGACACCGGAGCGTATCGAAGCCGAGCTGGCATATGCCAGGAACATCATGGAGAAACTCCAGTGTCCGGTGATCGACGTGTCCAACAAGGCGGTTGAGGAAACGGCCAACATCATCCTGGAGCAAATCCGCGGCAGCCGTGTGCGCAAAGATAAGCACTAGAAAAAGGATTTTATCGTCTTGTGTCGAAAGGCTCTGTAAAGAGCGGATTCTTGCGGCGAAAACCGCACGGCACGACTGATGCGCAGATTTCAGGGGGAAAAAAGCAAGGGAAAATGTGATAAAGAAGTTTTTTCAAGAAGGATTTTGTTGAAACTTGACGAAATAACTATCTTCACTGTCTTCATGAAGGGTGGAGATTATGTCACGTTCCACTTCTGAAGAGATTGTGCAGCAGATTCGTGCGGCGAACGACATTGTCGATCTGATCAGCGAACATGTCCAATTGCGAAAGAGCGGGCGGTCATTGATCGGGCTTTGCCCGTTTCATTCCGAGAAAACGCCTTCTTTCCATGTGAGCGCGGAACGGCAGTTTTTTCACTGCTTTGGCTGCAAGGCAGGCGGAGATGTATTTTCCTTCGTCATGCAGATGGAGCAGCTTACTTTTCCGGAAGCGCTGCGCAAACTGGCGGATCGGGCAGGGATTCTGCTTCCCTCTTCTTATTCACAGGATAGTGGGAAAGAAAACACGGCTAAGCAGGCCATGTATGACGCCCATAAGCTGGTGGCGAGACTATATCATCATGTCTTGACGGAGATGCCCTACGGTCAGAAGGCGATGGAATACCTGCGCAAACGCGGCCTGACCGACCAGACGATTGCCGAGTACCAGATTGGCTTCGCACCCGATTCCTGGGATTTCCTCACCACCTGGCTGCAAAAGCGCGGGTTCTCTCTGCCGTTGATGGTAGAGGCCGGCCTGTTGGCCCGGAGCGAAGACGGGCAGCGCATTTACGATCGCTTCCGCGGACGGATCATGTTCCCCATTTGCGACACGCAGGGAGAGGTAATCGGCTTTGGCGGCCGCTCCCTTGGCGAATCGCAGCCAAAGTACCTGAACAGCCCGGAGACTCCCCTGTTTGCCAAGAGCAGCGTGATTTTCAACCTGCACCGCGCACGTTCGGCAATTCGCAAGCGGAAACAGGCGATCCTGTTTGAGGGATATGTCGACGTCATCTCCGCCTGGCAGGCAGGTATCCAGCATGGGATTGCCACACTCGGCACATCGTTCACGGAACAGCAGGCCAGGCTGATTCGACGCAATGCCGAGCAGGTAATCGTATGTTACGATGGCGACGCCGCCGGGCAGGAGGCGACTGAAAAAGCGGTGGAGCTTTTGCAGCAGGCCGGATGTACGGTGCGGGTGGCGCCACTGCCGCAAGGAGTCGACCCGGACGAGTACATTCGCCGCCACGGAGCGGAGGCGTTCTCGCAAAATGTTCTGCTGCAGGCGGTATCCGTTACGGCGTTTCGGCTAAAGCAGCTGCGCTCTCGCTACGTGATCCGGGACGAAAGCGACAAAGCGCGGTTTGTACAGCAGGCACTGGAGATCATCAGCCAGCTGCCAAGCGCGGTTGAGCGCGATATGTATGAACGGCAGTTGGCCGAGGAGTTTTCACTCACCCTCGATGCGATCAAGGTAGAATCCCGAAAAGCGTATCGGCGGCAAAAATTACACCAACAAAGGGATAAAGTACCGCCAGCATGGAATAATAGTATAAATAATGGCAAATCTGCGCTCACCAAAACGCTGCCTCCCGCCCATATAACAGCAGAGCGAATGCTGCTCTACTACATGATGCGCCACAAAGAGGTGGCTGATCGTGTGCAGCAGGAGTGCAACGCCCGTTTTTACACGGACGAACACAGCGCCTTGGCTGCGTATTTGTACGCTTACTACGCAGAGGGGTACCCGGAAGACCCCGGTCGTTTTATTCATTACGTGCAAGATGAAAAATGCAAGCAATTAGCCTCGGGATTGGCCATGATGGAGTGCAAGGAGTACGTGTCTGAGCAAGAGATCAGCGACTACATCCGACTAGTGAACAACTACCCGAAGCGCGCCGAACTGGAGGAGTTGCGGGCAGAGCAGCAGAAGTTGACGCTTCAGGCCGCAAATGAACCGGATGAAGAGGTGCGCAGGCAAACCGTGATTCAGGCAGCCGTTCTAGGGATGAGGATTCATGAGTTGGAAAATGCTTTAAAAGAAGGGTAGCGACCATTAACATTCCCGAGGAAGGAGGGAAAGTAGATGAACAAGCAAAACATCACTCCAGATATGGAAGCTTCGTCCATTGAGCAGGTAAAGGAGCAGCTGGTTGAGCTGGGTAAGAAACGCGGCATGCTCACGTACAAGGAGATTATGGAGAGGCTGTCCGGCTTTGATCAGGATTCCGACCAGATCGACGAGTTCTTTGAGTTCCTCGGCGATCAAGGGGTGGAAGTGACAAACGACAGTGAAGATGACGTCGACGAAATGATGATGAAGGACGACGATGATGTAGAAGAGTTCGACTTTGAAGACCTCTCCATTCCTCCGGGTATCAAAATTAACGACCCGGTGCGGATGTATCTGAAAGAGATCGGCCGCGTTCCTCTGCTTTCCGCAGAGGAAGAGATCAAGCTGGCACAGCGCATCGAGCAGGGTGACGAGGAAGCAAAGCGGCGTTTGGCCGAAGCCAACCTGCGGCTTGTCGTGAGTATCGCCAAACGATATGTAGGCCGCGGCATGCTGTTCCTCGATCTTATTCAAGAAGGGAATATGGGCCTGATCAAGGCGGTCGAAAAATTTGATTACCGCAAAGGTTACAAGTTCAGCACGTATGCGACCTGGTGGATTCGTCAGGCGATCACCCGCGCAATTGCTGACCAGGCCCGAACGATTCGCATACCAGTGCACATGGTGGAAACCATTAACAAACTGATCCGCGTATCTCGCCAACTGCTGCAGGAGTTGGGCCGAGAACCCACCCCGGAAGAAGTGGCCGAGAAAATGGATCTCACGCCGGAGAAGGTGCGTGAAATCATGAAGATTGCACAGGAACCGGTGTCACTGGAAACGCCGATCGGCGAAGAAGACGACTCCCACTTGGGCGATTTTATCGAGGATCAGGACGCACTGGCGCCTTCGGATGCGGCTGCGTATGAACTCTTGAAAGAACAATTGGAAGATGTTCTTGACACTTTGACAGACCGTGAGGAAAACGTGCTGCGCCTGCGCTTCGGACTCGATGACGGACGCACCCGCACGCTGGAAGAGGTGGGAAAAGTGTTTGGCGTGACCCGCGAACGAATCCGTCAAATCGAGGCCAAGGCGCTGCGCAAGCTGCGTCATCCAAGCAGAAGCAAACGCTTAAAAGACTTCCTCGAATAACCGATATGGTAAGTAGATCTGCCTACGAACTGCATGCAGACGGTTGCGTAGGCTTTTCCTTTTCATCGCATGTCATTGAAAGAGAATGTGGACGAAGTCACATTCCATTATACAATATATGTAAATCTGGTGGTACCGTTTTGTCAGGGGAGGGTGGCTCGTTTGGATGAGCAGCGCAGAAAGATAATTGTAAACGAAATAAACAATTGGCGGAAGAATCAGCTGCTTCCTGAACATTACTGCATTTTTTTGCTAAACCTGTATACCGAAGGAGAACTTCCGCCAGATCCAGGTAAAGCATCCCCTGCCAAGAGCGGTGCTGCTTTATACAGAGATGGCGCGCAAACCGCTCGTAACCGTTCATCTGCTGCCGGGCGCATTTCCGCAGGTGTTCAAGGAGGGTATGAACCCGGTATCGGTACGGGTGCGGCAGGCGGCGGGTACGGGTACCAAAATGGAGCCGATACCGTCGCGGTCTCTTGGAAAATGATCCTTGCCTGGTTCGCTGCTGCCAGTGTAATCGCTGTCATGATCTTGCTTGCTTTTCATTTTAACGGTTTTACCACGCCAATGCAAATTGCCATTTTGTCTATTGCTATCCTTATTTTCTATATCCTGTCGGTGATGGCAAGAAGGCGAGTGACTGCCGTGGCCCATCTGACATTGGGCATCAGTTTTTTGCTGCTGATTGTGGCAGGCGTGTACTTTCTGGGCAAGTGGAATCTGCCGTTCTCAGCTACGCTGCTGTTTCTGGCGGTGGTCTGTTTTCTTTGGCTGCTGAACGGCTTGTGGTTTCGCTACGGCTACTTGCTGTACTGCGGTCTGATCGGACTCGGAGTGATCTATGGAGTTGTCACTGTCTTGCTGCTTGGAGAAGCGTACAGTTGGTGGATTGTGCAGCTGTACTGGGTGCCGCTCGCGCTTCTGATGGTCGGCTCCGGATTTCTCCTGCATGAACGGCAGCCGCTGCTGTCAGGAGCGCTGGCTATCTGCGGGTTGCTCTATTTCTTCGGGGCGGAGATCAGTTCGCTCTACATTGATGCTCTGCAGCACGATGTGATCCAACTGCTGTTGTTTATCAAAGTGCTGGTCAGTTCTGCCTTCTTTTTTGTCACTCGCCGCTACTGGTTTCACTGGCTGGGTTTATAATCGGGGATTCCTTCCCGGTTTTTTTTTGTCTTGAGGAATGCTGCAAAAAAACGTATTCAAGAGTCACAGCGTATTGTATAATAGTGACATACATTTCTGAGCAAACGCTCAGTCGGAAGTGGAAAGAATCTGTTTTGCTTGCTGGGGAAGCGTTTACAACGAGGGGGGAGATTTAGGACATGAACTTTGCATTCACCGAAGAACAGCAGATGCTCAAAAACATGATCCGTGAATTCGCCGATGAAGTGGTGGCGCCGGGAGCGGACGAGCGCGACAGGACAAAAACGTTTCCTGTCGAAATTTTTCGGCAATTGGCTGACCTCAATCTGCTGGGGCTGCCTTTTCCGGAAGAATACGGAGGGGCGGGGGCCGATACGGTCAGCTTCGCGATTGTCGTCGAAGAGCTGAGTCGCGCCTGCGCTTCAACAGGAATCACCTATTCTGCGCACATTTCACTAGGAGGAGCTCCGCTGCATCTGTTCGGAACAGAGGAGCAGAAACGGAAGTACCTGACCCAGATCTGTTCCGGAGAGAGTCTTGGCGCGTTTGGTCTGACCGAACCCGGTGCCGGTTCTGATGCAGGCGGCACCCGCACCACGGCAGTAAAAGACGGAGAGGAGTGGGTGCTGAACGGCTCCAAGTGCTTTATCACCAATGCCAGCTATGCAAAATTTTTGCCGTTGACAGCAGTAACGGGCAAGGAAAAAGATTCGCGACAGATTACTGCATTTATCGTCCCGACTGATGCGCCGGGCTTTACCGTAATCGACAACTACGAAAAGCTGGGGCTGCACAGCTCCAATACAACTGAACTGGTAATTGACAATGTACGCGTGCCGGACGAGAATATTCTGGGCAAACCGGGGGAAGGATTCAAACAGTTCCTGATTACCCTGGATGGCGGCCGAATCGGGATCGGCGCAATGGCGGTCGGGATTGCCCAGGCCGCATACGACCGGGCGCTGGCGTATGCCAAGCAGCGCCATGCGTTTGGTCGGCCAATCTCCAAATTCCAGGCCATTCAGTTTAAGCTGGCAGATATGGCCATGCAGATTGAACTGGCTCGCAACATGGTTTTCAAGGCGGCCTGGCTCAAAGATCAAGGCCGGCCGTTTACCAAGGAAGCCGCCATGGCCAAGTTGTACGCCTCGGAAATCGCCATGGCGGCTGCGCATCAGGCAATTCAGATTCACGGCGGATACGGCTACATGCGTGAATACCAGGTAGAGCGCCTGTTCCGGGATGCCCGATTGTTGGAAATCGGAGAAGGAACCTCCGAAGTGCTGCGCATGGTCATCGCACGTCAAATCGGTTGTTGACAGAATTTTTGACAAACCCCTTTCTTCCATCGGTGAAGACAGGGGTTTTTTGCGATTTTTTTACGTTGGGCTTTCATGGGGAAATAGGGTAGAATAGACACGATGGAAAGACGGAAGGTGAATATGGCAATGACGGTTACCATCTCAGAACGACTTCACAAAATTGCCGCATACTGTCCGGCAGGGGCACGAGTGGCCGACATCGGTTCCGATCATGCCCTTTTGGCCGCTTACCTCCTCAACAGCGGGATGGCATCCTTTGTCGTGGCCGGTGAATTGAATGAGGGCCCGTACCGCGCCGCCCGGCAGCAGCTGGCCAGGGCGACTGCGGAGGGACGGGCCTCGGTCCGCAGGGGTGATGGACTGGAGGTACTGGAACCAGGCGAAGTGGAAGTCATCTGTATAGCCGGCATGGGTGGACAGTTGATCGCATCCATTTTGGAGCGGGGGAAGGCGAAACTGCCCGGCGTCCGCCGTTTGATTCTGCAGCCCAACGTAGGCGAAGAACTCGTCCGGGAGTGGCTTTTGCAAAATGACTGGGAGCTTGTTGCGGAGTCAATTCTGGAAGAGGATGGCGTCTTGTACGAAATTCTGGTAGCCGAACCGGGCGAGGGGGACAAACCATACCGGGATCAGGAGCGGCCAATTGCGGAATTGCTTCGCTTAGGTCCGCATTTATGGCGGGACAAACCGCCGCTTTTGGCCAAGCGTTGGGGGCGTGAACGGGAGAAACATGCCAAAATCCTGAGCCAGTTGGCCCATTCCCGTAGTCCCCAGGCGAAAGAGCGCGCTCGGCAAATCAAGCAAGAATTGGATTGGATCGATGAGGTGGTTACATGTTTGCAAACGGACAAACGGTAATTCGTTACGTGGAAGAACTTGCTCCAAAATGGCTGGCTGTAGAGGGGGATAAAATCGGGTTGCACGTGGGCACGCTGCAAAAACCGATCCGCAAGGTTATGGTCGCGCTTGATGTGCTGGAGGAAGTGGTGGAGGAAGCCATAGAGCAGGAAGCAGATTTGATCATTGCCCACCACGCGGTAATATTCAGGCCGCTCAAGCATTTGCGCACCGACCTGCCGGCAGGGCGTCTATATGAGAAGTTGTTGAAGCACGACATCGCCGTTTATACGGTACATACCAATCTGGACGCTGCCTCTGGGGGACTGAACGATTGGCTGGCTGAAATGATCGGGTTGACGGATGTGGAGGTGCTCGATCCGGCGCACGAAGAACCGTACAAAAAACTGGTTGTCTACGTGCCCGTTTCTCACTGCGAAGGTGTGATGCAGGCGATTTCCGAGGCGGGTGCGGGCTGGATCGGCAACTACAGTCACTGCACCTTTCAGGTGGTTGGTACAGGTACATTCATGCCGCGTGAGGGAACCAATCCCTACATAGGAGCAGAGGGACGGCTGGAAAAGGTTGAAGAAGTCAGATTGGAGACGATTTTGCCTGCCACTGCACAATCAGCAGTTGTACAAGCGATGAAAAAAGCGCATCCATATGAGGAAGCAGCGTTTGATCTTTACCCGCTCGATTTGCCCGGGAAGCGCTTCGGAATCGGGCGGATCGGGCGGCTGCCCGAGCCGTTGACGCTGCGCCAGCTTGCGCTTACAGTCAAGGAACGCTTTTCGTTGGGCGGGCTGCGCGTCGTCGGCAACCTGGACGACTCCGTGCAAAAAGTGGCAGTAGTCGGGGGAGACGGCAACTCTTTCGTCAGCAAGGCGGCCTTCCGCGGGGCAGATGTCCTGATCACCGGGGACATATACTACCATATTGCTCACGATGCCATGGCCGACGGTCTGCGTCTGATTGATGCCGGACACAACATCGAAAAAATCATGAAGCAGAAGTTGGCTGATTACCTGGCGAAACGCCTTGATGCCGATGGGTATCAGACAGAAGTAACGGCCTCGGCAACCCCTACCGATCCCTTCCAATTCTTGTAAAAGGAAAGCGGGGAACTGGATGATTGCGGCGAAACGTTTGTGGAGATGGCATCTCGCCAAGGAAAAGTTGACCAAGGCGGAACAGGCCCTCGCTGATCTGGAGGCGGAAGAACACCGGTTGCGGGATGCTGTTGCCCGCCTGGAACAAAAAATGAGGGAAGCTCCTGTTTCGGATGAGCCCGAACAGCAAATTGCCAGAATGCTGCTGGAGCAGGAACTGTATATGGCAAGACGGGCCTGGGAGGATTTTTTGCAATGGCGGGTGGACAGGGAGGCGGTAGTGCACCAGGAGATTCAGCGGCACCTTTGGGAAAAAAGCCAACTGGAGGATGACTTGGATCAGCAGTTGCTTGCTGCTTACGAGCGGGTGGCCGCCATCAAGCGACAGCCCATCGTGGAAGTGCGCAACAAGTCGTGTACCGGCTGCAACCTGACCCTCTCCTTGAGCAAACTGGCCGAGTGGAGACGGGCCAGAGAGCTTGTCTATTGTGATGAATGTGGGCGCATTCTTGTCTAGGAGGAATGGTGTGCAAACGAAACGGAGACTTACCAATTGGCTTTTTACCTGCCTGTTTTTGCCGCTCATGCTTGCAGCCTCATGGATTCCTTCCGTTTGGGCAGAACAGGAGCTATCAGAGCAGTTTGAAGATGTTGAGCATCATTGGGCGAAAGAAGCCATCTTGCGCAGTTATCAGATGGGATTGTTAGGCGGTGTGGACGGCTCCAACCGGTTTGAACCGGATCGGCCCATGACCCGGGCAGAGTTCATCGTGCTGTTGGATCGTCTCTTGTTAACGGCTGAGCATCGCTTGTTTCCGCTTACGCTTTTGACCGAATACGACCAGTACGGTTGGGGGGAAGGATTCCGCGAACCTTATCTCCCTTACGTCGATGTGGACCGCCTGACCTGGATGTATCCGTCGGTGCTTCGCGTTTCGCTGGTGATGGAACGGCTGTATGGGCCCGGCGCCTTGGAGGAGGTATTCCCCGGCGGACGACTCCACCCCAACCAGCCCATAACTCGTGAAGAAGCGGGGCAACTGCTTCGCATCTTTGAACTCTACAACCAAACGACGGGACAGGATGGCAGCGGGGAACCGTTTTCCGGGACGGATGAGAAACAAATCAAGCGTGGCGAAGCAGCTGCTCTGGCCGTCCGGTTGAATGAAGTGCTGGAAAAAGATTTCCCCTTGCCCCTGCTTGACTACCATGGACAGAAATTTCCGTTGGTTCACAACATTTCAGATCTGTTCCCGTTGTTTGACGCTTACATGAGTGAGGAGACGCCCTTGGTTCGGCGGACCTATCGGGAGGCGGTGGAGGCGGTTTTGGCCGGGGAAGAATGGGGATTTGCCCGCTTGCGCAAACTGGCTGCTACTTCGTTCTCCAACCAGCTAGGAGTTCAATACTACTTGAGCTGGGACCAGGATACTCCACTTTCAGAAAACATGCTCCACGCCCGGCGGGCCATTGACGAGTATTTTGCGGCGAACAAAGCGGTACCTGAAGTGCTTCGATTGCTGATGGCCAATGTATACGACCTTGCCCTTCAGTTGGAAGGGGAGCAGCCTACCGTGTATAAAGACAGTCTGGATCATCTGCTTCCTTATCTGGACACGCTGCAGTCAGGCTCTGCCGAATGGCTTGATTTTTCCCTCTACCTTGCCGCTATGGAGATGAGAAGCGGGGCAAAAGAGCAGGCGTTGGAGCGTTATCTGCAGCTTACGGCTTCACCAGAAGGATTGACCAATGCTCTGCATTATCTCATTGCCGATGGTCGCCTGGAAGAAGCCAAGAAGCTGTTGGGGCAGGCGCGTGAAGCAGGACATCTTGAGCCGGGGACGCTGTCCGCTCTTGAGCGTGAGCTGGCATTGATCAGCCAGCAACATGAGGTGGCTGAACGGTTGGCTGCTTCCATAACCCGATTGGAGGAAATGCCAGGAGTAGAGATTGAAGGTGAGTCGGTGCTTGGCGGCTACATCTTTCGATACGTACACCAGCTCGACCAGCGAAATCGGCTAAGCCATCTGACAGGCGTGTATCAGGCACCAGACAAGCTGATCCTGCAAAAAATGGAGATGTACAAAGACCTGGCAGCTGAGCGGTTGTACAGGTACGACTACGATACGGCGAGCTGGCAAGTGGAACATGGCGGCTCCATCGAGTACGTCCATGAATGGGTCGATTCGCTGTCAGTGCCGGAACGGCTGAACATGCTGCACGCCCGTTACCTGCTCCAGCGAGGAAACAGGTACGATGTGATCACGGAGTGGATTCCCGCCAATGCGCTGGTCAGCAAGTCAGAAGATCTTTCCGTCGACGGTGGGAGGCTGACAAATGTTCCTGCCTTTGTTACCAAGTATTATCTCGATCGAGAGAGCGGCATGCTGACCAAGCGTGTCTGGCGTTACGAAGAGATGTATGACTCGGGCGAGTACATCTCCTACCTTGGAGAAGAAACCTATCGTACCGTGGACAATCAGCAGATTGAACTGCCTGCGGCTGTGCGGAAAGGAGGTCTATCTCGTGAATAAGCCCCATTGGTTGATAACGGTATGGTTCCTGGTCGGCATGCTGCTGTTTGGGGAGCCGGCCCGGGCAGAAAAACTGTCAGCCGCAGGGCAGCCGCCTCAGGTTCTGGAGGAAATTGGAAGCGTGTATCACGTTCTGCTGGAAAATCACATCAGCCGGCCCAAGGCCGAGCAGTTGGTGCAGGGGGCGCTGTCCAATGTCGCCGAACAGGTCGCCGAGATGAAAGGCAAGCAGTTGGTTGTAACCTCCAGCAGCGACACGTTCGAAGAGCTTGTCGAACAGTTGGATGAATGGCGGAAACGGTACGGGTTGAGCTGGAATGAGCTGCACCACTGGGCGATCAACGGAATGGTGGAGACGCTGAACGATCCGCACACCCTGTTTCTCACCGCGGAGCAGCTGCGTCTGTTTCAGGATGATCTCGAAAACGAGACGGTGGGATTTGGCCTGCTGTTACGCGTGACGGATGACTACCTGTTAATTAAAGACGTCATCGCCGATTCTCCGGCAGAGGCAGCCGGCATAGAACCAGGGGATTATCTCTTTGCTGTGGATGGAAAAAAGGCAGCAGGCGATCAGGGGAACGTGCCGAACGATCTGTATGGTGAGCCGGGCAGCACCGCGGTACTCACCGTTTACAAGCCGAAACAAAAGCAGATGCTGGACATCACGTTGATGAGGGCGTTTCTGGCCATTCCAGAGGTGAATGCGGCCCGTTTTTCAGGAGATATAGGCTATATTCACATCAGCACGTTTGGTTCCGAGGCCGGGTACCAGTTTCGCGATGAACTGGATCGCATCTCAATAGGCGCTCCGCTTAAAGGACTATTGATTGACCTGCGGGACAACGGGGGCGGCTATTTGCATTCGGCACGTGACGTTGCCAGTCAGTTGATGGAAGAAGGACTGTTGATGTATTCGGTCAACCGGAATGGTGTGAAGGTCGAGACCTGGGTTCGCAATGGACGTCCCGTACCGTATCCGGTTCGCATCCTCGTCAACGAAGGGACAGCATCAGCGGCCGAACTGCTGGCCGGGGCCCTTCGTGACCATGAGATCGCCGTGCTGCTCGGAAACATGACATACGGCAAGGGCAGCGCGCAGCAAATCATTCCGCTGGAAGATGGGGACGCCTTGAAAATCACACTGGAGGAATACTACACACCCAAGCGAACCGTGATCAACCAGGTGGGGCTGAAGCCGGACATTGCAGTTGAGGACGATGTCGCACAAGTTGTCGAAGGACTGCTTTCGCTTGGGGTAAAACGGATCGAACTTCGTGAAACGGCGGGAGAAGAGGTGAGGATTAACGGGGTCTCGTTTCCTTTATATGCTCCGCTGTTTCAATTCACGGGGGAAGCGGAGCGGGCGACCCTGTTCATCCGCGGTTCCGTTTTGTCCAGTTTGACCGGGGATCGCACCTCTGCTTCGGTGGATTTCGCGCCTGTCGAATCAAAAGCGTATCCGTCTGGCACGATTGAGTGGAAACGGAGCGGCAAAGAGATCACGCTTACGTTTACCATGAAGTAGACGATGATGCAGACAGATAATGGAGATGCTCCGTGTGGTGTGGTCAGACAGCAAATGGCTGCCTGACCACTTGTATTCTGCCCCGCATATTCACCTCCTGTTGGCCCACACTAACACAGATGAAGTCGTCAGCAGGAGGGAAGGTCATGAAAAAAGTACTTCTTTTCCTTATTGATTCGATGATGCCAGATGTGCTGATCAACTGTATGAAGAAGGATAAAGCCCCCGCTTTTCAATTCCTTTATCAGCATGGTCAGCTGATTCCCGATTGTGTCACTGTCTTCCCGACAATGACCGCTTCGATTGATTGTTCCCTCATCACCGGAGAATATCCAGACCGGCATAAAGTTCCGGGGTTAATCTGGTACGATCCTGCAGAAAGAAAGATGGTCAACTACATCAACGGCGCCTGGCCCATCCTTTCGATGGGGTTGGTGCAGTGTGTCCGGAATGCCATCTATGACATGAACGAGCGTCATTTAAGCAAAGAGGTACGGACGATTCACGAGGAACTGGAGGAGATGGGATATACGTCCGGTTCGATCAATGTGATTGCACACCGCGGCCTCGTACGGCACAAGGTACATCTTCCCTTCGTAGTGAATGCCGTTACCGGATTTTCCATGAACGAGATGGTAAGCGGACCAACCATCTTTTCCATGGGAACATTGGTGAAACCTGCCATTTTCCGGGAAGTACCCTGGAATTGGTCACAGTCGTTCGCATCCTCTCTCGGGATCAACGATTCTTACGCCATTGACGTCCTGATCGAGATTGTACGAAGCGGCAGACAGCCAGACTTTACACTGGTTTATCTGCCGGATAACGACCACATGGTACACAAGTCGCCTCATCTGGCGGAAGAGCACCTGGCCGCTGTGGATAAACAGCTTGTTCGTTTTCTCCAAACATTTGATTCGTGGGAGCAGGCTCTGGAGAAAAACGTGATCATACTGGTAAGCGACCACGGCCAGACTGTGATCGGTTCGACTGAACAACATGATATCGACCTTGACCACCTGTTGTCACCGTTTGCCATTCACCGCCTGGAATCAGCCCATGTTCAAGGTGATGAGTTGGTGATTTGCAACAATGAGCGAATGGCATATCTTTATCCGCTGCGAGATGAACTCCTTCCTCAAGTGATTCAGGCGGTATCCATGGACCGGCGCATCGATTTGATTGCCTGGAAGGAGCGGGAATGGGTCAAAGTGATGCGGGGCGGTGAAAACGGCGTGCTTTCGTTTCGCCGGGGCGGTTCTTTGCGAGACTGCTATGGCAACTCATGGACGGTTGATGGGGAGGGGGAGGTGCTGGATCTTCATCGATCGGATACCGGTGTCGTTTTTTTTGATGCGTATCCTGACGCCTTTTCCCGCTTGTACGGCGCGCTTTTTTCACAAGATGTTCCGTCGATCGTGATAACTGCCGCTCCGGGTTATGAATTCAAATCAAAAAACATGCCCACTCATCTCGGAGGAGGGAGTCATGGGTCGCTTCACAAGCAGGATTCACTGATCCCGCTGCTCATTGCCGGCAGCAAGCGTCCGTTTCCCCAGCCTGCCAGGCTGGTTGATATCAAGTCGTACGTGATGGCGGAACTGGCCGCCCGGACAGTGTTAGCGTAACAACCAATGGATAATGGTCGGACCACTTCTCGGGCAATACCTGATAGCTTTGTACGCACCACTCCGATGAGGCAAAGATGTAATCAATCCTTCGCGACATGGTGAGCATGGTCGGGATCGAAGCACCTCCGGCTTCTGCTCCGCAGTCTTGGAGTGGCGGTGAGAGCGGGGGTGTGCCCGTATTGAAGTCACCTGCGATCAAAAGCGGCCTTGCGGACTGCATGCCGATTTCGCGTCGAATGATTTGGAGCTGCTTCGTTCTGCTGTGGCGGTCCAGGCTGCAGTGAGTCACCCAGACGTCAATCGGCTGCCCGCCGAACAGCAGCGTGCTTTTCAACAGGGAACGCGGCTCCCTTTTTGCTTTCAACGGCAGCGTGCTGCCGCTAATCACCGGCAGTCTGGACAACAGGGCGTTCCCGTACGATCCATCACGGGTCTGTATGGCTGGACCGTAAACCAGACATAGATTGAGATGATGGGCCAACTGCTCGGCTTGGTATCCATAACGGTTGTTTTGATGCACTTCCTGTAACGCAATTACGTCTGCCTGCAGGTGTTCCAGCATTTCCGCCATCTGATCAAACCGTTTTCGGCCCCATACGTCTTTTCCACTATGAATATTGTAACTAACTACGCGCATTATGCTGCTCCTCCTGATTGCTTCCTGCCTTTATGGTTTGCAGGTGCTCCTTGCTTTATTGAGTTGATGATGATATCATTACTCTTCTGTATGGGATTTTTTCTGTCTCCTAGTCCTCGGTATTTCCCGTTTGACTTTCGATTATTTTTCACATTAAATTCCTGTTGCAATTCATGTTATGCTATGCTATATTAATAAGCGTCGCCTCTGAAGGTGATGGTTGATTTTAGGTTTTTTAGTTGGCAAGAGTTCCTTGAAAACCAGATAGAATCCAAGCCCGCGTCAAGGATCATCATTAAATGATATGTACTTTTTTGGAGAGTTTGATCCTGGCTCAGGACGAACGCTGGCGGCGTGCCTAATA
>JACDOF010000005.1 GCA_017656235.1 Brevibacillus sp. | reverse complement strand
CAAGGTCATTCAAGCATATTGCTTCGCTTCAGACGCTTCGCTGTTCAGTTTTCAAAGAGCATGTCGCACCAAAAGCGCCGACCTTTGAAAGTCTACCACATGATTATCTATAGAATCAAGAGGTATTTTTTCAGAACAAACTCGTTTTTCGTTTGAAATCAGTCAGCGATATGAAAAGCGACAAGAAGCATCATAGCAAATCAGAGCAGATCATGCAAGCGGTATGTTTTACCAACTCATGGACACAAATACAAAATAAAAAAAGAAAGAGACGGGTCACGTACCCGCCTCTTTCGCTCAGCCCGTAAGGCTCGATTACATCATGCCCATGCCGCCCATGTCCGGCATGCCTGCGCCTTGATTTTTGTTTTCTTCCGGTTTGTCGGCAACCACTGCTTCCGTAGTCAGGAACATGGCTGCAACCGAAGCAGCGTTGGACAGCGCAGAACGCGTTACTTTCGCAGCGTCCACGATACCTGCTTCGATCATGTTTACCCACTCTTCGGTAGCAGCGTTAAAGCCGACGCCAGGTTTTTCGTTTTTCAGGCGCTCTACGATGACAGAGCCTTCCAGTCCAGCGTTGGCAGCGATTTGACGGATTGGCTCTTCCAGAGCACGCAGTACGATTTGAACACCAACTGCTTCTTCGCCTTCAACATTCAGCGCTTCAACAGCTTTGATTGCGTTCACCAGAGCGGTACCACCGCCAGGTACGATACCCTCTTCAACTGCGGCACGAGTGGAGTTGAGTGCATCCTCAATGCGCAGTTTTCTTTCTTTCAGCTCGGTTTCGGTAGCAGCACCAACTTTGATCACCGCTACCCCGCCAGCCAGTTTCGCCAGGCGTTCTTGCAGTTTTTCGCGGTCAAAGTCAGAAGTAGTGTCTTCGATTTGTTGACGGATTTGTGCAATGCGGCTGTCGATTTCTGCTTTGTCGCCAGCGCCTTCCACGATCGTCGTATTTTCTTTGGTAACTACAACTTTGCCAGCGCGGCCAAGTTGAGTCAGCTTGGTGGACTTCAATTCGAGACCAAGCTCTTCCGTAATAACTTCCCCGCCGGTCAAAGCTGCAATGTCACCCAGCATTGCTTTGCGGCGGTCGCCGAAGCCAGGCGCTTTTACAGCTACAGCCGTGAACGTACCACGCAGTTTGTTCACAACGAGCGTAGCCAGTGCTTCGCCTTCCACGTCTTCTGCGATGATCAGGAGCGGTTTGCCGCTTTGTACCACTTGCTCCAGGATCGGCAGGATTTCCTGGATGTTGGAGATTTTCTTGTCCGTGATCAGGATGTACGGGTTTTCAAGTACTGCTTCCATTTTATCCGTATTGGTAACCATGTACGGAGAAGCATACCCGCGGTCAAACTGCATCCCTTCGACAACTTCCAGTTCGGTTACAAAGCCTTTGGACTCTTCAACCGTGATGACACCGTCTTTGCCCACTTTTTCCATCGCTTCAGCGATCAGTTCGCCCACTTCTTTGTCGTCAGCGGAAATCGCTGCAACTTGTGCGATGGAAGACTTGTTTTCAACCGGTTTGGCGATTGCCTTGATTTCTTCTACAGCTGCACGAACCGCCTTTTCCATACCACGGCGAACAACCATCGGGTTGGCACCAGCGGTTACGTTTTTCAGCCCTTCCCGAATCATTGCATGGGCAAGAACGGTAGCGGTGGTCGTACCGTCACCGGCAACATCGTTGGTCTTGGTGGCAACCTCTTTTACCAGCTGTGCGCCCATGTTTTCATACGGATCTTCCAATTCGATTTCCTTGGCGATGGTGACACCGTCATTGGTGATCAGCGGAGAACCGAATTTCTTTTCCAATACAACGTTGCGACCTTTTGGTCCCAGCGTTACTTTTACAGCGTTGGCAAGAGCTTCAACACCGCGCAGCATGGAGCGGCGGGCTTCTTCGGAGAACTTGATTTGTTTGGCCATGGAATCACTCTACCTCCTATGGATTATGTGTTGGGGTGGTTCCTTATGTGAAGGGGGTTAACCGATGATCGCAAGGATATCGGATTCACGCAGAACAAGCAGTTCTTTGTTGTCCACTTTAACTTCCGTGCCAGCGTACTTGGAGAAGATCACCTTGTCGCCTTCTTTTACTTCAAGGGCGATACGCTCACCATTGTCGGCTACGCGGCCGGAACCGACTGCGATGACGCGGCCTTCTTGCGGTTTTTCTTTAGCGGTGTCAGGCAGTACGATACCGCTAGCGGTTGTTTCTTCTTTCGAGATAGGTTCGATTACCACACGGTCACCTAATGGCTTCAACACAAAAAACACCCTCCTTAAAGTTTGTGGATGAGCTGATAAGTTGTGTTGTTAGCACTCACCTTCAGGGAGTGCTAACACCCAATTCCTATAATAATCAATGCCATTTTTCTTTGCAAGTATTTTTCATTCACTTTTTATGTCGTTTTTGATTTGCCTGCTGCCATCCCTTTCTACTATTTACCACGTACATAGTGCTTATACTTGCCTGGCGGGTGTTTCTCCCCTTTCCTATGCTCCTCTCCCGCCCGGGGTGAAAGAAGATAGATTCCTGTCTGGCAAATCGGACATGGTTCCACTCCCCAACTTCTGCGAATCATTTGTAAATTATTAATATAGTAGAAACGAGATTTATGGTTCTATCAACCCTCTGCAAGCATATAAATAGAATAGGAGAGCTTGATAGGAGAAAAAGGAGGGTTATCCATGCGGAAGCTGATCATCACCTTGGCCGCGCTGCTGGTGACGGGGCTGCTCTCGTACTTCCTGGCCAGCGGCTTTCACTCTGTACTGCTGGTTCGTCCAAAACCGCTCACCTTGTATATTGACGGGAAAGAAGTTACCCATGTCGAAAACCAGGAACCTTCCCCAAACGGGGTGGAATCGCTGCCGGCTACAATCGAATACAAGGGCGTGGTGTATGTCCCGCTTCATCTGATCGGCAAACATACCAACAAACCAGTAGGCTGGGATGCCGTCAGTCAAACCGCCTGGCTGGGCGAACAGCCCGCCCAACAGTCCCATGAAGCTGGACAGCAGCTTGCTGCAAAGGGCGATGCCAAGATCCAGCCGTTACCTGACCAGCCCAGCCTCCCCGAGGCGGATCGCTCCTCTGCAGCCTCCTCTCATCAACCGCAACCAACTGCTATGGACAAGCAGGCAGAGCTCCAGCCGCAGCAGGAGAAACAAACGACCGAAGAGCAAGTTCTGCCGGAAGAGCTGACCCTGTTTGGATTGAAGTTGGGTGACAGTTCGGAAAAAGTGGCCGCCCTCCTGGGGGAGCCTGACCGTCGGGAACCAAGTGCTCTGGGCTATGAGTGGTGGATCTATAACCAAGACCTGGACCGCTACCTTCAGGTAGGGATTGGCGACAACAGGGTGGTCGACCTTTATTCCAACGGGGCTCACGCGCGCATCGGGCAGGTCTCCATCGGCACCAGCTACCAGTCGCTCAGCGGCAAATACCCGCTGCGGCACATCGTCAAATTCCGATACAGCGGCGCACAGATTGAAATCACCAATCAATTGCGAGAGCGGCCGCTTGTGCTGCAAGGGAGCACACCCCTGATCTTTTACATCGACAAACACAACGAGAATCGTGTAACAGCGATGCGCATGATCGATCAGCTTCCTCTTTTGCAGGGAGGGTTTTATGAAACCAAGTGGAGCTATCGCGGAAAAGGTCCCGACTTTGATCCGCCTCCCCGTTCGATCAAGCAGCGCGAAGCCATCGATGCTGCGCACGAACGGCAAATCCTCGATCTGGTCAATGTGATCCGCCATCGCCACAAGCTGCCTCTCCTAAAGTGGCATGACAAAGCGGCAGACGTGGCACGAAGCCACAGCAGCGACATGGAAAACTACCGGTTTTTCGATCACGTCTCCGCCACGACCGGAATGGATCCGTTCGATCGGTTGAAACAAGCCGGTATCTCCTACAGATTGGCCGGAGAAAACATTGCCGCCGGATTTTTGGACGCAATCGAAGCACATGAAAGCTGGATGAACAGTCCCGGACACCGCAAAAACGTGCTGGAAAAAGAGTTTTCCAACCTGGGGGTGGGAGTCGTCGCCGATTACTTTACGCAAAACTTTCTCACCCCCCGTTGAATGTGAAGTCAGCTCAGATTGCAGACAAAGTGCCGTGAATACGAGTGGGGCGTTTTTCGCGCTCACTTCCCGGTGGCCAACCAGCGAAGAAGCAGTCCAGGATCGCTCCACGACGATCCGCAGGGGCAGCGGCAAAACGATGTCCAGCAGCGACGTGATGCTGTTGCCGCTGCGATTTCCCTGCGGATACGCCGTTTCGCTGGCAGGTTGGCCAAACCCGTTCGCTGGCGAAAAACCGCCCACACTCGTCCCGTGCGAGAGCTTTGAAACTGGGTCAGCACCGTGTTGGCAATGGAGTGAAGAGGAAAATGGCTGCTTCTCCTTATCCAGACACCCTTTGTCTACACGCTTTGCCGACTTCCATTTGAAGTCAGCTAATTTTTTGCTCCCCTTTAGCCAGCAGTTTTTTGAGCGGATTGGCACCGCGGGTAAATTCCAACAGCAGAGAATCCCCGTCCTTGGTGTGAACAATCAGCCAGGGGCGGCGTTCTCCCTGCTTGGGCATCACCACAAACATCTCCACAATCGTTTCATCGATGTCCATCGCGCGGACAGCCAAATCCTGTGGAGGTTGCAGCGGAATCCGCAGAATCAAGGCCCTTTGAAGCGAGGGGCTTAATTCCAGGACACGTCCGCTGACACTGTTCAGAATCTGCTTGGCCTCCTGTTGAAAGAGAGGAGAGTTGGCATACATCTCCACCACTCTCTCTTTGTCCGTATCAAACAGTTCCACCTCGCCTGCCGCTGCTGGTGGAGAAAAAAACAACAGCAGGCTGGCACAAAGTGCATGCAGCACTCCCATCCCCCCTTGTATGCTCCTCCCTAGTATGCCCGTTCACCAGAAGGACCTACATGTGATTTGTCCGCCGTAGAAAAAAAAACCCGCCAACACTGGCGGGTGATCTGTCGTAACGCTGCTCCTGAAAAGCCGCAATCGTCCGAACGACAACGTCGGTTGAAGGAAGGGATGTTCCCCGCTTAATCGTCACTGCTGCTGAACAGTCCGAGCAGACGGAGAAGCGACAGGAACAGGTTAATGAAGTCAAGGTAGAGTGAAATCACGGCAAGCGGAATGTCTTCATCCGCGATACCGTACTTGTAGTTGGAAATGTCGTAGAGAATAAAGCCGCTGAACAGCAGCACTCCACCGGCAGCGATCAGCATCTGCACCGGGGTGCCGAGCGGGATAAACAGGTTCAGCACCTGAAGCAGAATCAGCCCGATCAGACCCACAAACAGAATGCCGCCGAGGAAGCTGAAATCCCGCTTGGAAAGATACGCGTACGCAGCCAGACCGACGAAAATCCCTGCCGTCAGGAAGAAGGCTGTGTTGACCAGAGCAGCCTCTCCTCTCATCGCGTAATACTGCAGTGTCGGCCCCAGCGTAATCCCGCTGATAAAGACAAATGCAAACGTAAACAGGTAACCCACACGGACGCCGCGGCGGCGGAAGACAAATGCGCCGACCAGCATCAGCAGCTCCACGACGACCAGCGGCAGAATAAACTCCGGCGGTATAAACATGGTGCCAAACGCACTACCAATTGCAGAAACGAGCAGAGAGATCGCGAACATTCTCAGCAATTTGGAGAAGTTGGTCTCCACGCTCCCGTATGATTGGCTTACTTCATAGTTCACCAACGGTACCCCCATTCAACGTGATCGGTTCTATTACTATCATAGCAAGTTTCTGCCAAAATATAAACAAATCATGAAGTCCTGTCGGCAAACTCCCGTTCCCACGCCTCGTCTTCCTGCAGTTGTTTGCGATAAACCAGTCGGGACAGCCAGATGCTTGCCTCGTACAAGAGAAGCAGCGGAATGGTAACCAGGATGTCGCTGACAATCTCCGGAGGCGTCAGCGTGATCGCCACCACGGCAAGCACGAAGTAGGCCACTCGCCGCAAGCGGGCCAGCCTCATCGGATTGACGATTCGCAAACGCGTCAGAAACATCACGACAATCGGCAGTTCAAACAAAAAACCAAACGGAATGACAATGTTGAACATAAACCCGAAGTATTCAGCCACTCCGTACATGGCTTCCGTGCCAATCTTCTCCGTAAATCCGACCATAAACGGCAGAATCATCGGAAACACCACGTAGTAGCCAAACGCCAGTCCGACTAGAAACAGCAAAAACGCTGCCGGAACAAAGCGGAGTGTGACCCGCTGCTCAACCGGCCGCAAACCGGGGCTGACAAACCGCCAAAGCTGGTACAGCGCCACCGGCAGCGTAATCACCACAGCGAGCAGAAAAGCAAACTGCATATACACCCTCAGCGCGTCCGATGGAGAGAGGGAAACGAGTTGGGTTAAGGGAATCTCATCTGAAATCGGATTGCTCTGAACGTATTGGATCACCACATCCGCGAAAAAGAGGCCGACGATGAGTGCCAGTACAAAGGTGACCAGCACCCAAATAATCCGCCGGCGCAGCTCGCCTAGGTGTTCTTCCAGCGTCATTTCGCGATTTTCGCTCATCAAGCCACCAGCCTTTTTTCTGCCGCCAAGGGGCATCTCGATCCTGCGGGAGAGCGGCTACGCTTTCGGCTGCTCCTTTTCCGCCTGCTGCCGCTCCCGCTCCATTTTTTCACGGATCTCGGCCTCCACCCGCTCCCGAATCTCCTGTTCCAGCTTCTGCCGCTGGGCGTCCCCCGCATCCAGAGAAACCTGCTGAATCGGCTGTACCTGCGGCTTCTTGATCTCTTCTTCATCATCATCGTCTTTGGTCAGACCGCGGGTGGCGTTTTTAAACTCCTTCAGCGTATGGCCTACGGCGCGTCCCAACTCAGGAAGCTTCTTCGGTCCAAACAAAACCAACGCCAAGATCAGGATCAATACCAAACCGGAAATGCCGATTGAACTGGCCATGCTATCAGCTCCATTCGTTGTTTATTAGCAGTTGCGCAAACCACCGTATCCGAGCCGGGTGATCTCCTGCTCGACAATCCGCTCGCCGATCAACAGCCGGGGCAAAAAGACGTCAAACGAGGTAAACGGTTCGTGCATGACCGCCCCGGGCAGCCCCAGGATCGGAACATCCCCGGCATATGCCACCATCAGCATCGAGCCGGGCAGCATTGGCGTACCGTAGCGCACCACTTCTGTCGCTACCGCGGCAATCGCTCCGGGGGTACGGTCGTCGGGATCGACGGACATCCCGCCAGTGACGAGCACCAGATCAACCCCTTGGTCAAGAAAGCGGCGAATTTCCTGCTCGATCATTTCCTTGTCATCCGGGACGATCCGCTGCTCCACCACCGTCGAGCCGAGCGCCTCCAGCTTCTGGCGAATCACCGGCCCAAACTTGTCCTCGATCCGGCCGCTGTACACCTCTTTGCCGGTCGTTACCACTCCGGCGCGTCGGGCCGGAAAGGGGACGACGCGAACGATCGGGCGGCCCCAGGATCGGGCCAGTTCTTCCAGTTGGACAATTCGCTTTTCTTCAATAATAAGCGGAATGATCCGGGTGGCGGCAACCGTCTGTCCGCTCTCCACCACTTGATTGGTCAAAATCGTTGACAGGGCGATCGCTTCCAGTTCGTTGATCGCATGAACCGCCGCTTCCTCCACTTTGGCCAATCCCTTGTACGCCGCCTTGAGCGATACCTTTCCCTCGTAAGGTTCACTGAAAGACAGTCCCTCCCCGGCCACCGCACGGGCTATCCGTTCTGCCGCCTCATTCTCGTGCAGGTGACCGGGCGGCATCTCCAGCACGTAGATGTGCTCTTTGCCTATCGAAAGCAGCGGTTCAATGTCCTCCTCCGTAATCACGTGCCCTTTCTTAAACAGGCGCCCCTTAAACTTCCCGGGAAGAATCTGGGTCATGTCGTGCGGCAGTACCATGCCGACTGCTTCCCGTACCGGCACTTCTTTGAAATTAGGTTTGGTTACCACTCGGACTCCCCCAATCCTCGTTGGCGTCACCCGTCCCCTGTAAAATGTTGAGTGCATCCGGGAGCATGTCGGCAATTGCCGTAAAGCAGATTTCCACGCCGCGCGGGCTGCCCGGCAGGTTGATGATCAGGCTGTTGCCGCGCGTACCTGCCACCGCTCTGGTCAGCATCGCCCGCCGTGACTGCTGCAGGGCTGCTCGCCTCATCTCCTCGGCCAAACCGGGTACGACCCGGTCAATCACCCACGACGTTACTTCCGGCGTCACATCGCGCGGAGATAAAGAGGTGCCGCCGGTGACGATCAACAGGTCGCACTTTTCCCGGTCCACCAATTCGATCATCTGTTCTTTCAATTCTTCCATATCGTCAGGGACAATGCGGTAAACCGCAACTTCCGCCTGCAGCCATTCTTTCGTCAGGTTGCGCAAAATCTGGACGCGATCATCCTGTCTCTCTCCTCTGGCAATCGTATCACTAGCCGTGATTACACCGATTTTCCAGTTTGACATGGTGATTCCTCCACTTCCTCATGACAAAAGTCGGGAACATGCTTTGACGAACCATTTTACTATTATACTACTTATCCTGTCGCTCCGCAGGTGTATCGGATGGCTTCAATGTGACAGAAATGTTTATTTTGCAAAAGGGCCCAGAACCCCGTCCTCCGTCACCAGGTAGTCGAGCAGGACGTCGTGTCGTTCACGCGGAACCTCATCGACAAGCTGGATCGAAAAGGCCAGCCCCACCAGCAGCAGTTCCTGCTGGCAGGCGGCGAGAAAACGGTCGTAATAACCGCCGCCATACCCGAGCCGTCCGCCCTGCCGGTCAAATGCCACCCCCGGTACAATTACGGCCTCCAGCCGTTTGGGATCGGCCTCCGGCACCATGTCCGGATCGGGCTCAGGAATACCGTACGCTCCTTTCCTTAGACATGTCTCTCCCAGGTAGACGTAAGGACGAATGCGGCGGGCAGCTGGTTCACACACCGGCAGCCACAGCTCCTGACCGCGCCGGGCCGCTTCTTTCAGAAATGGCCGGGTGTCCAGCTCACCGCGAAACGGGTAATAGGCGAGGATCGTCCTGCAGGCAGCCAACGGCGCCAACTTGCCCAGATGCTCCGCCGCCCGTCTGGAACGGCTGACACGTTCAGCCTCCGCCAGCTCTCCCCTTTGTTTCAACATGTGCAGGCGAAGCTGTTTTTTCTGCTCCTCCCTGTCCATCGCCTGTTTTGATTCCCGACTCATGAACCGCGCTCCTCCCCCGTTTTGGCCGTCTGCCTCCCCTTGTCCCTCCCCGTTTGGTTACGCTACACTAGGTAGGATGGAGGACAGACGTTGAGGTGAAAGTATGATTTTGTTACAAGCCGAACACATCAGCAAAGCATATGGTATTGAAACCATTTTACAGGATATATCTCTGCAAGTCCAAACGGGAGAGCGCGTCGGTCTGGTCGGGGTAAATGGAGCCGGCAAATCCACCCTGATGAAAATTCTGGCCGGAGAGCTTAGTCATGACAGCGGCATCATTCGCAAGCCAAAAGAAGTAACGATTGGCTACCTGGCTCAAGACAGCGGACTGGAGTCAGAACGGACGATTTGGGAAGAGATGCTGTCGGTTTTTCAACACTTGCGGGAAGAGGAGCAGGAACTGCGGCGCCTGGAAGCGCTGATGGGCGATGAACGGGTGCTGGCGGACGAACGACGCTATCAACAGATCATTGACAGCTATGCCGAGCGTTCGGAGGCGTTTAAGGCACAGGGCGGGTACAGCTACGAAGCCAGCATTCGCGGCGTGCTGCACGGCCTCCGCTTTGCGGATATGGATCTTCACACCCCGATTCACACCCTGAGCGGCGGCCAGAAGACGCGACTGGCACTGGGCAAGCTGCTGCTGAAAGCCCCAGACATCTTGCTCCTGGACGAGCCCACCAACTATCTGGACATTGAAACGCTCACGTGGCTGGAGAACCATCTGCTCAATTACAAAGGGGCGATTCTCGTCGTCTCACACGACCGCTATTTCCTCGACAAGCTGGTCACCGTGATCTACGAGATTGAACGAACCAAGGCGACCCGCTACACTGGAAACTACAGCCAGTATCTGGACCAAAAGGCGGCCCGACTGGAACAGGAGCTGCGCCAGTACGAAAAACAGCAGGAGGAAATCGCCCGATTGGAAGATTTTATTGCACGCAACATCGCCCGTGCCTCTACTACGCGCCGGGCACAAAGCCGCCGCAAAACGCTGGAAAAGATGGAGCGCATGGAAAAACCGCTTACACAGAACAAAGCGGCACAGTTCCATTTCGACATCTCCCGGATAAGCGGAAACGACGTTTTGAAAGTGGAACAACTCACCATCGGGTATCCAGGCCATCCACTTGCTCGTGAGATCAGTTTTTCCATTGAACGGGAGGAGCGGGTGGCCCTGGTCGGCCCCAACGGAATCGGCAAATCCACCCTGCTGAAAACCTTGATTCGCCAACTGCCTGCCCTGAATGGCACCATTCACTACGGCAGCAACGTCAGCCTCGGCTACTACGATCAGGAACAACAGGATCTGCATGAAGGAAAAACGGTGCTGGCCGAGCTGTGGGACGAATACCCGCACATGCTGGAACGAGAGGTTCGCACCGTGCTGGGCAACTTCCTGTTCAGCGGTGACGACGTGCTGAAAAAAATAGGCGATTTGTCCGGAGGGGAAAGGGCTCGCGTCTCCCTGGCCAAATTAATGCTCAGGCAGGCCAACTTCCTGATCTTCGACGAGCCGACCAACCACCTGGACATACTGAGCAAAGAGGTACTGGAAAACGCCCTGTTCGAATATCCCGGCACCATCCTGTTCGTCTCGCACGACCGCTACTTCCTCAACAAAATGGCCACCCGCGTTCTGGAACTCTCCCCGGAAGGGGTAACCAGCTACCTGGGCAACTACGATTACTATGTGGAGAAGAAGCAGGAGTTGGCCGAACGGGCTGCCGAACAGGCAGAAGGCCTTGCCGGGAATGGCAAAGCCGGTGCAGCTTCCCCGGCTCAGCAAAAAAACGAGAAATCGAGCTACGAACAGGAGAAGGAGGCGAAGCGGCGCGAGCGGCAGCGGCTTCGTCGTATCGAAGAGATTGAGAAGGCAATTGCCGAATTGGAAGAAATGATCGCCCGACTGGAAGCAGAGCTTTGCCAGCCAGAGGTGTACAGCGACCACGTTAAGGCCAAAGAACGAAATGACGCTATCCAACAGGCCAAGGGAGAACTGGAACTGCTGTTTGACGAGTGGGCCGCGCTGTCGGAAGGCTAAGGTACCTCAGCTGTCAACCGGGTCGGCAGATGGCCGCACCTCCTCTTCGCCCAACGCCGCAACCAGCGCCGGAACAACAAAAAAGATGATGGAAGTGGCCGCGGAGACAATTCCGGAATCATTTAAGGCCAGTCCGGCCACAGAACCGGCAATCACACCGCTAAAACCTCGGACCAAATAGGGGTGACGCTGCGACAGGCGGCGCAGGTAGCGATCCGGGCGCAGGCTTAACAGTCCGATGACGACCAGCGAGACGACAAACACCTTGCTCCACGAAGAGACACGAATCAAGCGGAGGTTCATCTCGATTTTTCGTTCGACGATTTGGTACACACTGCGCCAATTGCCGTTTACAATGTCCGCGGCCACCCTCCCCACGTGCGTCTGCGGATGATCCGAGCCAAGATGGAGCACGATCAACAAGAGAATCCCCACGAACAGCCCTCCTCCGAGCAGGAAGAGGCCTTTTTTTCCTACCCGCCACCCCTCCAGTCGGCACAAGGCAACGCCGAAGCCGACTGAACCGGCCAAAAAGCCGCCGGCGTTGGTGCCAAGTGTAGGGGCTGCCATGTAGTACAATGTGAGCACAAAACCAGCCAACGTCAACAAAAACGGCATCCCCCGGCTATCCTGCGGGCGTTTTTGCTTCCGCCACTCATACAGGGAGGAAACCGCAAGAATGCTGGCCCCGATCAATACCCCTTGGTACTCGTTGCCCAAGCCGTAAAAACGAGCCCCGATAACCGGATCGTAACCCATATAGGATCGGCGCATCGCCTCACCGCCCGTAAATCCGTCCAGCAGGATGCAGCCGACGGTAAACCCGGCCACTGCCAGCAAAAGTCTGGGCAGCCGCCACTGTCTCACCAGCAATGCCCCGCCAAAAGCGAACATCACAACCACCAGTACAATGACAGGTGAGGGTACACGCCAGCTTAACAACGGTTCCAGCAAAAACAGCGCTGGAAAAAACAGCATCGCCAATAGAGCCAGCCGAACCGCTCGCCGTACCCGGTTTAAAGGCGGGCGTCTCCCGTCTTTATGCCAAACCCAGACCAGTGCTGCGGCCAACAAAATGGCAATTTGCAGCATCACGTAGGTATACATGATCGAGGGACGATTCTGATAGATGCGGTCTATCTGGGCCACTTTGTCCAAAAACGAGGAAAATGGAGATCGGTTCCCCGATTGGGAGCCCATATCCATACCCGCTCCTTGTCCTCTAATCCCCTGTGTGTCGTCCATATTTGCCCCTACAGACTGGCCCTGCTGGGAGACGGAGGCTGACAATACCTTCTCTGTTTGTGTCACGGTCATCACATGACCAGCCAACCCCTCGGGGATCGGCACCGACAACCAGGAAAGAATGGTAGGCAGCACGTCCAAACCGCTAACCACTCCCTCCTGCCGTGTCGTGGCCGACAGCAGTTGGCCGCCACCGGCACTCCCTTTCCAGATCATCAGCGGCGTGAGCAGAGATTTCTCATGAGCTGCGACCGGGTTGACCGCCGGAGAAGTGACAAGCAGCATCTGATCGGAGGTGCGCCTCGCCAAGAGCTGACCGAGAAATCGATCCAGATCAGTCATGACCTTGTGATACTGCCGCTGATAATGCTCCGGCGCCAGGTAGTCCCGCAGACGGTAGAGGCGGGCCAAATCGGCGACTTGCACCACAATCAACCCGGATTGATCCCGTTCTATCCGATCCAGGATATAACCGTAATGACTGCGAATCCCATCCGGATAATCGGTCACCTTGCGCGTCGTTCGCTCGGTCACATCGCCATTCGGAATCTCGCCGTCCCTGTTGATTGCGAACAGGGCGGCATGCCGCTCCTTCCCCGCAGATGTATCACCATTGCCGTACAGGGAAACGCCGATTCCTGCCTCTTGCAAAGCTGATCCCAACAGGCCGATGCGAGCCGTAAAAGGTTGGTCGGCGTTGTGGGCGTGAAGCCGGTAAATGCCCGGAAACAACAACTGCGGACTGCTGCTGCCTGACGAAAGTCTGCTGCCGCGCATCTGCGCCATCAGCTCCCAAGCCGTCACCTGCCTCTCCACTCCTGCCAGGTTGGCCATCTCGCCCCGCTGATAGACGGTGCCGCTTCGTTCCGTGTACAGCGCAGATCCACCGCTGCCCAACAGCAGATAGCCATTGGCCCTGCTGCGCGCTCCCGGTGTGCGGATCGTCATTGCCGCATAATAGGCCTGGTTCAGCCACTTGTGTACATGTGGATAATGTCGCAGCACATCCAGATCGGCAAACGACATGTCGTCAATGAAGACAGCGATCACCTGTCTATTTGCGCTCTGCTCCTTCTTTTGCGGCGCTGCCGGAGTGGCGTGGAGCGGAGCAGGTTTGGTGCAGATTGCAATCAGACAGATCACCGTCGCCCACACCCAGATGGAAAACACCCTGTGCATACAATCCTCCTTGTGGATAAGCGTGTAGAACAGTTTGTTCACTTTCATGCCCACAGTGTTGTTTTCAACAGCTTTATCCACAATAATCACAGTTTATTCCACAAGGCTAAGCGGAAAATGCATGTTTCCAACGATGTTATCCACATCATCCACAATCGAGGTTATCCTTTATCAACAGGGGTGATCTGCTGTGCTGTGAAGACAAAGTGTCTACCGTGCCGATGGAGTTCCTGTCGTCACTCCGCCACATCTGTCAGCGCCAAACCCGGAATACCGTTCAAATCCAGCGAGGCGAACTTGCCCTGCCGGTAGGAGATATACCCCGCGGCCGCAATCATCGCAGCGTTGTCCGTGCACAGCGACAGCGGCGGAATCACAAGCGGCAGTCCCTCCGCCTGACAGCGGGCGCTCAACTGCTCGCGCAGCGCCTGATTGGCGGCAACCCCCCCGGCCAACAACACCTGCCGTGCTTTCACTTGAATGGCCGCACGAACGGTTTTCTCCACCAGCACCTCCACTACGGATGCCTGAAAGCTGGCCGCCAGATCGGCAGGCGGAATCGTCTCACCACGCTGACTGGCATTGTGAAGTGTATTGAGAACGGCTGATTTCAGACCACTGAAGCTAAAGTCAAAGGAATCGGGCTCCAGCCAGGCGCGGGGCAGAGGGATTGACGGTGTCCCTTCCTGCGCCAGTCGGTCAATGTGCGGCCCGCCCGGATAGGGCAGGGAAAGAGCGCGTGCCACCTTGTCGTATGCCTCGCCGGCGGCGTCGTCACGCGTTTGTCCGAGGATCTCGTATTTGCCGTGCTCCCGCATCAGTACCAACTCGGTGTGTCCCCCCGAAACCACCAGCGCCACCAGCGGAAACGAAAGCTCCGTCACCAGGCGATTGGCGTAAATATGACCGGCGATATGATGTACGCCGATCAGCGGAATGCCGCGGGCAAACGAAATCGCCTTGGCAGCGGCTATGCCCACCAACAGGGCACCAACCAGCCCGGGGCCGTAGGTAACAGCGATCGCCGCAATGTCGTCCAGTTTTTTATTTGCCAGGCGAAGTGCCTCCTCGATGGTCAGGGTGATGTTTTCCACATGTCGGCGCGAGGCTACCTCCGGAACCACGCCGCCGAAGCGCTTGTGAATCTCTGCTTGCGAGGCAATCACGTTGGACAGGATCTTCGTTCCATCTTCCACCACTGCGGCCGACGTTTCGTCACAGCTTGTCTCAATGCCCAGCAGACAAACCGGTTGGCCTGATCTGACGTGTTCTTGGTATGTTTGCCAGATGCGCTCCCGATAGCGCGTTTCATTTGGTTTGTTCACGTAATTTCACCCACATGATTATGGCGTCTTCCATATTGTCTGAATAGTATTGTTTGCGAATGCCGCGTTCTTCAAAGCCCAGTTTTTTGTACAGGCTGCGCGCTGTGTGATTGGAGGGGCGCACTTCCAGGGTCATCTTTTCCCCTCCTTCAAGCAAAGCCAGTCCCATCATCTGGCGCATCAGTCGTTCGCCAATCCCGCGTCTCCGATACTCAGGGTGGACCGCCACATTGGTGATGTGTGCTTCGTCAATCACCACCCACATCCCGCAGTAGGCGATCACCCTCCCCTCCACTTCAGCCACCACGTATCTGGCGTGTTTGTTGATGGTCAGCTCGTTTATGAACGCATCTGCGGGCCACGGCGTCGGAAAAGCCAGTTTCTCCAACTCCACGACCGCCTCCACGTCGCCCAGCGTCATCATCCGGAAGCGGAGGGGAATGGTTTGATTCACGTGATCCTGCTCTCTCATCGCGATCTCCTCTACCGTCCTTGTTTTGCCAGCCATTTCGCTTCTGCTTCCGCCATCTGCAGGTACTCCGGGTTAAGCAAATGGGCCTCCTTCGCCTCAGAGATCCGTCTTTGCCCAATCCAGGCGATGTGGGAAGCACGCGCGTGATTGTACGCGGATGGAGCGAAGCGGGCGCGGTCTTTCAGCCGCTCGATGATCGTCTCCCGGTGCAGCGCCACATCGTCACCAAGAAACAACACCGGTTCCTCCTTCACCGACTGGCTGAGGAGTAAGAGCCACTCGTCCAAAAGGACAATCCGCTCTTTCAGGGTCACCTGGAGAGACTCGGTTCCATGGGAGCGATAGCAGGCCGTGTACACCTGTCCGCGCCGCGCATCAAACAGCGGGACAATGCCGCCGGTAAAGCCGAGCGCGTTGGCCGCAACCACTTCCAGACTGGAGATGCCGACCACAGGGATTCCCAGCGACCAGGCCATGCTTTTCGCGGCGGCAACGCCAATCCGCACCCCTGTATACGAGCCGGGTCCCTGCGCGACAGCGATGGCGTCCAGATCCTCCGGTTCCAACTCAAGTGATTCCAGCAATCGGGCAATACCGTCCATCAATCGGACAGAGTGATCTTTTTGCTTGTTGGTCGTCCACTCTCCGAGCAGCCGCGACTCATCGGCAACAGCCACACTCAGTACCAGATTGGACGTGTCAATAGCCAGGATGCGCACTACGCTCCAACTCCTCACACATCGTTTCATATCGACGGCCCTTTGGGATCAGCTCGCACTTCCGCGTCTGTTCGCCGCTGTGGGACAAGATCACGGTCAGTCTCTCGTCCGGCAGGAGCGGCTCAATCAGGGAGGCCCACTCCACCACACAGACGCCATCGCCGAAGAAGTATTCATCCAATTCCAACGTGTCGATCTCGTCGGCGACCCGATAGACGTCAATGTGATAGAGAGGCAGGCGGCCATCGTGATACTCCTTGACAATGGTAAAGGTAGGGCTGTTTACTACCGCATCGATGCCAAGACCGCGTGCCAACCCTTGTGTCCATGTCGTTTTGCCCGCTCCCAGATCCCCTTCCAGAGCGAGAAAATCACCAGGAGCGAGCCGGGCCGCCAGCCGTTCAGCCAGCCGCTGTGTCTCCGTCACATCCTGTAACGTCCAGATGTATGTTTTCGCCATCCTGCTTCCTCCTGATCGTTCATTCCGCGAGATTTGAGAAGTGATTGTAGCCCGCCTTGTCAAGCGATCGGCCTGCTCCAGGATGTCTGCGGAGTGTTACGCCGGGTTGGTCCCCGGTCACCCGGCCAATAACATGCAGTTGTTGACCGTGCTCCTGAAACAGCCGCCCTACCTCCGCAGCCGCCTCTTCCGGCAGCGTCCCGACCAGTTGATAATCTTCACCGCCATAACAAATCCAAGTCAGCGGATCACAGCCAACAGCTGCAGCGTATTGGAACACGCGATCCGACAGCCTAAGCCGCTCTTCCTCAATTACCATGTGCACCCCACTTGCTTCGGCGATCTCCCACAACTCGGAGGCCAGCCCGTCGCTGATATCGTTCAGCGCACCCGCGCGTCCGGACAACAGCAGCAACCGGCCCGCCTCGACGCAAGCTTCCGGTCTCCGGTGCGCGTTTACCAGCGGCAGCCACTCCCTGCCCGGTTCCTTGCCCGTACCAGAGTTCGCGAGCAGGGCGTGCAGTCCGGCAGCCGATTCGCCCAAAGGCCCGGTGACAAAAACGACATGCCCGGGGCGTGCCGCCGAACGGCGCAGCGCCTTTCCCTGCTCCACTTCGCCGAGCACGCTGACCGACAAATGAAGCGCATCCGGTGTCGCTACCGTATCGCCGCCGATCAACCGCATCTGATAGCGTTCCAGCGCCTCGTAGATGCCGTCGTACACCGCAGCGCAATCGGCCTCGCTCCAGCCTGGCGATACGCCAATTGTCACCAGCGCATAGCGGGGAATACCGCCCATCGCGGCAACATCGCTGATGGTGCTGACCAGTGCTTTGTAGCCGATGTCGGCAGGGCGCATGGTCTCCCGCAAAAAATGGACAGTCTCAATCATCGCGTCGCAACAGGCGATGACCTCCATCCCGGGCGAAACCGTGAAGACGGCCGCATCGTCCCCAATGCCCACAGATAAACCCGCTCCTTCCTGATCGGCGGAGCGGCTCGTCCAGCGGCGGATCATCGCGAATTCATCAGCCACCGCCAACACCCTTTCCTTGTTTGGTTTTCATTATACCCCTGCCTGCCCATCGTTTCCACTTGGCCGGGAAGCATCCGGTTGAGCAGGGAGCGGAAGCAGCAGCAAGCGCCCGCGACAGCGGCCGCAGACATAGCGGTCTGGATTCATCTTCCGCCTGCGCTTGTAGGACATGCCGCAATCACGGCAGCGAAGTTCGTATTTGTATGCTGTGGGCTTCGCCGCCTTACCGACACGTTTGCAATAGCGGGAACCTCCGACTTGCCTGAGCAGAGTCTGAAAGTCGCGATCTGCATGCCTGTAGCCCATCCCGGCCAAATGAAGGTGGTAATGACAAAGCTCATGCTTGATGATACCGATCAACTCGCTCTCTCCATGCTCCGCCAGATGAAGCGGATTCAACTCGATGTCGTGGGAGTGGAGCAGATAGCGCCCGCCGGTTGTGCGCAGTCTCCGGTTAAAGCGGGCCCGGTGGCGAAACGGCTTGCCGAAGTACGTCTGGGAGATGTATTCTACCAATTCCTGCAGTTGTTGATCCGTCATGGGCCGCTTCCCCCCTTGGCATAAGAGTCCAAGACCAGTCTTGAATTCCTCTTGAAGGATACGCTACACTTGTCCATGATGGCAAGCGTTATGTGCACAACGATAGAGCGAGAGGGACGGAGGAACCACATGCGATACCTTTTGTTGTCAGAAGCAAACCGGCTCTGCTTTGTCAGTCTGCCGGAGGCGTATATGTACCAATTGGTCGCTCTGATCAAACGGCTGTACAAGGAAATCGACAAACTGACCAGTGCCGAAAAACCGTCGCTGCCCAGGCTGATTGCAGAGTGCAGCAGCATCCAGCTGTATGCCGATGATTGCGACGTACTGCCGGGGCTGACATACGTCACCATGCTTGAGCAGCGTTTTGCCCGGCTCAAGGAAACCCAATACCCGCTGATTTCCCTGTTGACCGAGATTCGCGCCCTTCAAGCGCAACTGGAATTCCTGCAGGAAGAAGAGGAGGAGACCATAGACTAGGGACAGGTACCTCTTTGCCGCTGTAGGCATACACTGCTGTATCGAAACAATGCAGCAGGAGGCTTTTTTCATGCCACAGTGGATGCAACGACAACTGCAACGCGCGTTTTTGGGGAAAGATGTAAGGCAGATCCGCTTGTTAAACAGCTGTTGGTTTTTATATCTGGAAAAGCACCTGGGCCGTCCTCAAGGGTAGGACGGCCGCTTTTTTTAGCCGTTTTGAGGCGGTCTGGCTGCGGTGCGCCGCCAAATCTGCCGCTTACAGTCAACGATCGGGCTGAATCATGGTCAGTGCCACCCGCTGCCGGCGTTCGTCAACTTCCAATACCCAGACGTCCACGATGTCGCCTACCGTGACGACGTCAAGCGGATGTTTGACAAAACCCTTGCGCAGTTGCGAGATGTGCACAAGTCCGTCGTTCTTCAGACCGATGTCGACAAATGCCCCGAAATCCACAACGTTTCGTACGGTCCCCTGCAGTTTCATTCCCTCCTTTAAATCGCTTAGCTGGAGGATATCCTTGTGCAGCAGCGGTTTCGGCAGCTCGTCGCGCGGGTCGCGACCGGGGCGAAGCAGACTGTCGACAATATCCTGCAGGGTGGGCACGCCCAGGCCAAGTTCTACGGCGGTCTTGACAACGTCTACCTTTTGCAGCCGCTCCCGGCACGTCTGCGTGCCGATCTCATCAGGCCTGATGTCAAGTTTGGCCAGCAGCTGCTGCGTGGCAGCATACGATTCGGGATGAATGGGTGTTTGGTCGAGCGGATTGTCCCCGTCCATGATCCGCAGGAACCCGATACACTGCTCGTACGTTTTGGCACCCAGGCGCGGTACGTCTTTCAGTTGTTCCCGGTTGCGAAAACTTCCCATCTCCTCACGGTACCTGACGATGTTGGCGGCAACCTGCTTGTTTATACCCGAAACGTACTGCAAAAGGGAAGCAGAAGCCGTGTTGACATCCACTCCAACGTGGTTGACCGCCGATTCCACTACAAACTGCAAGCTTTCCGCAAGGCGATTCTGGGACACATCATGCTGATATTGGCCAACCCCGACCGACTTGGGATCGATCTTGACCAGTTCGGCCAGCGGATCTTGCAGCCGGCGGGCGATGGAGACGGCGCTGCGCTCGGCGACGTCCAACTGCGGAAACTCCTCCTTGGCCAACGCCGACGCGGAGTACACAGATGCACCCGCTTCATTGACAATGATGTAAAACACCTCTTTCTCGCTGATTTCCTTGATGACATCGGCGATAAACTGCTCGGTCTCGCGAGAAGCCGTACCGTTTCCGATGGCGACAATGTCGATCTGATGGTCGGCAATCAACTGCTTTACTTTGACTGCGGCCTCATCCACTTTTTTCTGGGGCGGAGTGGGATAGATTACGGCCACTTCCAGCAGTTTTCCGGTCTCGTCCACGGCAGCCAGCTTACAACCGGTGCGGAAGGCCGGATCTACTCCCAGTACCCGTTTGCCTCTCAACGGCGGCTGCAGCAGCAAATTGCGCAGGTTTTCAGCGAAAATGTGAATGGCCCGTTCTTCAGCCGCCTCGGTCAGTTGACTGCGAACCTCCCGTTGAATCGATGGCGCAATCAACCGCTTGTACGCATCTTCCAACGCCTCTTCCAGGATGGCGCGGGCAACGGTCTCACGCGGGATATACCGCTGTCTGAGATAGCGCAGGATTTCTCCTGTCGGCGCCTCGATGGCCGCTTTCAGAATCCCCTCACGTTCACCGCGGTTGATTGCGAGCACACGGTGCGGCACCACTTTTTTTACCGGTTCGCTGTATGCGTAGTACATCTCGTAGACGTTCTTTCCATCTTTTTCTTCCTCTTTCTGCTCTGTCAGAATCGTCCCCTTCTCATACGTCAACTGGCGAATCCATTTGCGCACATCTGCATCATCCGATACCTGTTCGGCAATGATATCCATTGCTCCCTGCAGAGCGTCTTCCGGCGTCTCCACGCCCTTTTCGGGATCAATATAACGGGCTGCCTCCTCTGCCGGATCACCTGCTGTGGGCAGGCTAAGCAGATACGCGGCAAGCGGTTCCAGTCCTTTCTCTTTGGCCGCTGTGGCCCTGGTGCGCCTTTTCTGCCGATACGGACGGTAGAGATCCTCCACTTCCTGCAGCTTGGCAGCCTGGCGAACCGACTCAGCCAGCTCTGCGGTCAGCTTGCCCTGCTCTTCGATCAGCCGCAGCACCTCTTCTTTGCGCACGGACAAATTGCGCAAATAACGCACCCGTTCCTCGATCTGCCGAATCTGTGTCTCATCCAGCTGTCCGGTCAGTTCCTTGCGGTAACGGGCTATGAATGGGACCGTGTTTCCCTCGTCCAAGAGCGTGATCGTCTGCTCTGCCTGCTTCGGCCTTATGTTCAATTCCTCTGCAATGATGATGGCCATCCTTTTCTCATCCATACACGTCTGATCCTCCTGTCGTCATCACCCTGTCCGGTTTATCCACCAAACAGCAAAAGGGAGCTTATCCAAAGCCCCCTCGCTGTCTCTCTTCCACCCACTCGCTTGTCCGCAATGCCTCTCTAAGCTTCATCAACGCTCTGCGCTGCAACCGCGACACATGCATCTGTGAAATGCCGAGCACGTCGCCAGCCTGCTTTTGGCTCAGATTTTCGTAATAAGTTAAATGAATGATTGCCTTCTCGCGCGGGGTCAGGACCTGTAGTGCTTTAGACAGGGTGATTTCATCCTCAATATTGCTGTAACCCGCTTCTTCACTGCCAATCAGGTCAAGCAAGGTGATCGTGCTGCCATCGGTGTCCGTCTCAATCTCGCTGTTGATCGACAAAGACTGGTAGTTACGTCCCATCTCCATCGTCTCCAGCACTTCTTCTTCGCTTACATTCATGTAGCGGGCAATGTCAGCGATTTGCGGTGATCGCTGCAGCTGCACCGTCAGCTCATCGACCGCCTTTTTGATCTTCGGCCCCAGTTCCTTGATCCGTCGGGGTACGTAGACACTCCAGGTTTTATCACGTATGTACCGTTTGATCTCGCCAACCACAGTGGGAATGGCAAAACTTTCAAAACTGCGGCCGTAGCTGGTGTTGTAGCGGCGAAAGGCTGCTAGCAGACCGATCATTCCGACCTGAACCAGATCTTCCTGCGGCTCCTGCCCGCGGGAAAACCGACTGGCCAGCGATTCCACCAGATGGCGGTAGTGGGCGAACAAAATGTTTTGAATCTCTTTGTTGTAGTCCTTCTGATAGGCGGCGAGCAGTTGATAGATTTCCTCGTTACTCAGTTTTTGCTTTGGATAGTTCGTCGACATGCTTTGCCACCTCGTCTCGCCGCATGAACTTGGTCATCGTTACGATACACCCATTGTCCGCATCAATCTGCACATCGTCCATGACAGACTGAATGAGAAACAGCCCAAGCCCTCCTTCTGTCAGAGAATCAATATCGGTATTTTCGTCAATGGGACCAAGCTTCCGTTCGACACGGCTGGGATCAAAACTGGTCCCGCTGTCAATGATTTTGATTTCCAGCCTGTCTTTGTGGAGCGTGCAGCGGATGCAAACCGTGCCGCCGTCATCGCCTTCGTAGGCATGATTGACGGCGTTGGTGCAGGCTTCTGCCACGGCTAATTTGATGTCCTCTATTTCATCATAGGAAAAACCGGCCCGGTTGGCTACGCCTGAAACCAGCAGGCGGGCTACCCCGATGTATTCGGCGCGGGCGGGGATGGTCAGTTCAACCCGATCACCAGTCTCATTCACTCCCATTAGTCTTCCTCTCCTCCAAGCGGTTTAACGGGGATAATCTTGGACAGCCCGGTTATCCGGAACAAGCGCTGAATTCTGGGAGTGACGTTTTCCAAAACCAACTGACATCCCGATTGTTTCGATGCTTTCAGAGCTCCGATCAACATTCCCACCCCTGTGCTGTCCATATAAGAGACATGCCGCAAATCGATGGAAACGGTCTTCGAGTCAGTGGCGGTCACCAGCGGCAGCAGTTGCTTGCTCACCAAGGGAGCGGTATAGGCATCGATTTCCCCACGAACGTACAGCACAGAGCCATCTTTTACCTGTTTTGTATCAATTACTACATTCATCGTCATTTTCCCCCCTGTGTACCTTCGCATGGATCATGCATGCCAGATCGACTACTTTGTTCTTCGTATCGCGATCATTGTGTGGTCATCAGGTAATTCGTGATTGGAGAGATTGAGCAGTTTGCGGTACAAACTATCGACGATCTCCTGACACGGCAGGTCGATCAATTCCATAATCAGTGCCTTTAGCTCCGTCCGCCGCAAAAAGTGATTGCCCACCTTTCGTTCGGTTACGCCATCGGTGAAGAGAATGATCAAGTCTCCCTGCTCCAACTGCAGTTCGTACTCCTCATAGGTGGAGTCGCACTGCAGGCCGAGCGCCAAGCCGCTCCCTTCCAGATCGTATAATTCCTTTCGGCACGAGCGGTACCAGAAACCAGGTTCATGTCCGGCGACGGCATAGCGAAATCGATGTTCCTGCAAATCATAAGCCCCGTAGACCATTGTAATAAACATGCTGGGGTCAATGTTTCGCTCCACGACCCGGTTGAGATGGCAGAGCATTTCTGCAGGAAAAGCGGCACAACCGGACAAGCCGTCCATCGCGTATTTAATCATGGACATCGACATGGCCGCCGGGATCCCTTTGCCGACAATGTCAGCGACGGCAATGCCAAGGGTGTGATCGTCCCGCACGAGAAAGTTGTAATAGTCACCGCTCATCTTTTTACAAGGAACGCTGATCATCCCGATATCCAGAGCGGAGGGTGCAGGCAGCTCCTCCGGCAGCAGCGTATGCTGCATGGTAACCGCCACTTCAATCTCCGACTCCAACTGCTGCTGCTTGTCCCTGAGAAAGAGGTGCTCCCGATAGGCAATTCCGTACTCGATCATCACTTCTGTCAGGAGCTGAAACGACGCGCGCACCGGCCCGGAAAGCTCCACATGATGCTCCAACGCAGCCAGATGAAAGTCGATAATGTCTTCCGGTGCGACGTTCTGACGCAAGAACCACTTTCCAAGCTGCTGTGCCGAATAGAGCTGATCTTCCGCCCCTAGCCGGAGAAACGCTAGCAGTAGTTCCTCGTATTTTTTTTTCAAGTGTCTGCGACTCATTGATGGCGGATCTCCCTTCAGTCTCTCCATTTGACGACGGTTACTTTCGTCCCCCGGTGGGGAACGCTGTCAATCAAGAAGTAATCCATCAGTCGCTTCACACCAGGGAGGCCCGCACCAAGACCTCCTGACGTAGAATAGCCGTCTTCCATTGCCTTGCGGATGTCCGGAATCCCTGGTCCCTCATCTTCCGCGATCACTCGCAGACCAATCTTCTTCCCCTGACGTATCTGCTCAATCGTGATTGTACCCGTCCCCGCATACAAAAAGATGTTGCGTGCCAGCTCCGAGATCGCTGTCGTAATCCGTGACTGGACGATGGTACCAAAGCCCATCTGCTTGGCAATATGTCTGCCTACTTGTCTGGCCCGAACAATATCGTGTTCCGTATGTACATGAATTGAGCATCGCTCGGCCATAGGAAGCGACTCCTTCCCCTTTTCCGCAACATGTTTTTGTGCTGCCCTTCCCGCCCGGAGCTGGGATCTGTCTGATGAATGGCAGAAAAAAATTGTTGGTTTGTGTCTATTTATGTCAGATAATTTTTTGAATTATTTCGCTATACAGGTACGCAATTCCTTCCAGACAGCCGGCTTAATCTGCTAGAAAAAGAAAAACCACTTTGCCCCACAAGACAAAAGCGGTTTACATTCGTCGTTTTAAAAGTCTATCAGTCCCAGACTAATCTGCAGGGATTCGTTGACGCGTTCCATCATCTCATCATCGAGATGTGTGATTTTATCCGTAAGGCGCTGCTTGTCGATTGTGCGTATTTGCTCCAGCAAGATGACAGAATCACGGTCGAATCCGTATAGCTTGGCGTCTATCTCCACATGTGTAGGCAGCTTCGCCTTTTGAATCTGTGCTGTGATAGCCGCGACGATGACAGTCGGACTAAAACGATTTCCAATATCGTTTTGAATGACCAATACCGGGCGTACGCCCCCCTGTTCAGAACCGACAACAGGTGAGAGGTCCGCAAAAAACACATCGCCACGTTTTACGATCACCAGTTACACCCCGCTAACTAAGCGGACCAAAGTCAAATCGGCTTCTTCCTCGGCTTCAAACGCCTCCGAGGCCATGTTCAGGTTGATCTTTGCCATTTCCATGTAGCCTTTTTGCATCGTTTCGCGAATAAAACGCTTTTTGCGTTCCTTCAGATAGAGACTCATTGCCTGACGAATGAGCTCGCTTCGATTGGACTTCTCTTTCTCTACCACACCGTCCACTTCCTGCAGCAGATGCTGCGGCAGGCTGATCATGATACGCTTTGTATTGGTTTTCGACAAGACAAATCCACCTCCACCATGACCCAAAAACATCCAAGCACGTTATCGGTGTTCATCCCTTATTAACAATACCATTATGTCGAACAACATGCAAAAATATACCTGCATGGTGACGAAACGGGCTTAATGGAAGAGAACCCCTCACCGCTTCGCTGTTTATCGCTATCATACTATTCGCGTTTCACCACGGAATTCCTGCTGCTTTCGTGTTACAATTTAACACTGCCGCCGATTTGGTGACAATAGTCGACAATACGTCCCTCTCTGAGGTAAACGCGAGGAACGCGATAGTTGAGCATGCAGGCCACCTCGTAGTTAATTGTTCCCAACTGCTCCGCCACCTCATCCAGCGTAATTTGTTCGGCACCCTGCCGGCCGTACAGCACCACCTCATCTCCCACCTCAGCGTCTTTTGCCTCAATCCGCACCATCACCTGATCCATGCAAACCCTGCCCACAATCGGAACGCGCCGCCCCTTGTGCAGTGCTGTGCCGCGGTTGGAGAGCAGACGGGAAAAACCGTCCGCATAGCCAATCGGCAGCGTGGCAATCTGTTCGCCGGGGGCTGCTACATACGTCGCTCCGTAGCTGACCGTCATCGGCTGATCGGCTGATTTGACATGGGCAATCCTTGTTTTCAGTGAAAGGGCGGGTGTCAATCTGACCGCACCCTGATCGCGTAAATGAGCGGACGGATAGAGTCCGTATAAGCTTATGCCAAGGCGAATGGCATCATACCCCCATTCGGGAAACGCGATGGCGGCTGCACTGTTGCAGCAATGAACCATGGGCAGCGCGTACCCTTTCGACTGCAGCGCCGAAAGCAGCTCCCCAAACCGGGCATGCTGTCCTGCTGCGTGCGTCGTATCCGGTTCGTCAGCACAGGCAAAGTGAGTAAAAATACCCGCCCATGTCAAAACGTCGGAACGATGAAGCGCCTCCACCACCAGCAGAAGCTCCTGTTCCGTCCGGACTCCCAGTCGCCCCATCCCGGTATCCACCTTTACGTGAACGTCGAGACGGTTTGGACCGTCAGTTCCCTGCAAGATGCGGGTCGCCTGTTCTACCCAGTCAGCGTGGTAAACGGTCAAAGCAATATTGTACGCCGCCGCCTGTTCAACTGAATCGACCGGCGTGTAGCCCAGGACGAGGATCGGTGCAGTAATCCCCGCCTTGCGCAGTACAATCGCTTCGTCCAACATGGCCACTGCCAGCGAATCAGCCCCGCTTGCCAAGGCGGCACGCCCTACGTGGACGGCTCCGTGACCGTATCCATCTGCTTTTACTACGGCCATAATCGCCGTCGAGGCCGGAATATGACGTCGAAACGCGGTTACATTGGCTGCGATTGCATCCAAATCTACTTCTATCCACGTATCCCGACAAAACCATTTCATCCGCTACCGCCTCTTTCCCCTGCGCTGAAGAAGGAACAGCCGCTCATCCAAGCGGCTCAAAAACTCGCGGGATATCATCAACGCCTCTTTCCTCCCCTGCAGCCGATAAATGTGCCTTCCCTCGTACACCTGTTCCACCGCCGTGAGCGGATACGTCCGCTCCCTACCTGCGATGGAGATGATCAGATGCGACTTGGTCAAGGTATAGCGAGGACGCAAAACAGCTTTGTAGAGAAAAGGCGACAAACCTACCACGGCAATGGCAATGGCAAAGGCCAGCAGTTTAAACTCGGTGCTTCTTGACCCAAACAAAACGGAGAGCAGCATGATGCCGGCGACAAAGAGGACGGTCTCCCAGATACGCATTTTTAAATTTTTTCGCAAAAGCAAATCCTTGTACGTCGCTTCTGCTTCAAACAGCACTTCTTCCTTGCGGATGCTCATGTCCCTGTCTGTCACCTCTTGTCATGACTATGCGTATCTTATCGCTTTTGGGGTAACGTGTCAACAAAGAGGAAAGAGGCAGGAAACCCTGCCTCAGCCTGTAGACAAAGTGTCCCGAAGGGACCAATCGTCCTGCTCGCGCTGTCGCCTGACCAACAAAGATGCACAACTGCCCGCTGCGAAACGATCCGTGGGGGCGAGGGCAAACCGGCTCAGCATCTCAGTGTAGCACCGAGTTGCCCTCGCTTTTCCCCACGTCCACGTTTCGCCGCTCGGTTGGTCAGGCAAAGGCGCTCGTCACGGACAATTGGCACCCTTCCCTTGGGAACAGGTTTGACTGCAATCTGAGAGGCAGGAAAGCCTGCCTCCGCCTTCCGTATCTTTGTCCTCTACAATCGGGTACTATTTTCCGCTGACTCCGTAGGTTGAGCCTGCCACCTTCACCATCTCTTCTTCCGGCAAATCGCCAATCAGTGTAAACTCAACCCCATCCAGTTCCCAGGTCAACATCCGCTGGCGATCGGCTGATTCAGTCAGGACCCCAATCGTAAAGCCGAGGTCAATCGGCATGCCCTGCTCATACGTCACCGTCGTGGCGGTCGGACGCGCTTCGATCAGGCGATAGTTGTAGGCGCCGTTATACTTGAGAACAACCGTGTACTCGTCCCCCATCTGCACCGGTTCCACGACGCTTAGCTTGACCCCCGTCGGCATGTAGACGGGTTGAATCACGCCGAACGAACCGGAAGGAGGTTCACTGATCCCATCCTGGGCCAACGTCGGGATCGCCATCATCGCGCTCTGCATGTTGCGGTCTTTATCAAACGCGTCCTTGTCAAACTGTGGATTGAAGATAAAATCGGTAAACGATATCTCCACCAACGTGTTCATGTTGGCATCCATGATCTCCGCCCGCGTCGGCTTGAAGTCCTCTGTCAGCCAGATTTTCTGTCTCGTCAGCGAACGATTCCCGCTGTAGTTGGCCTTTACTTCAAAGACGTACTGCTTGTCGTCCAGATTGACCTTTCGCTCTGAATCATCCAGGATGCTGCGGACCAATGTTTCGTACAAGTAGAGCGGTCCGTTGTTTTCCGGCCAACCGCTTTGGAAACGAAAACTTTTGTTCAGATGGGGAGTCAGCACAAAAACGCCTTCGTCATTTCGCAAAATAATCTGCGTGATGTTGCGCTGTTTGGAAGTGAGCGCAACCCGGTAATTGGTCGGTTTCTCATACCAGACCTCAACATCATACTGCTGCGGGGTAGAGCCCGTTTGCAGCGTCAATACCGCATTTGTCTTATAACCCGACATCTTGTCAAGTGTACTGCTCAGGTCTCCCACCACGTCTTCCGGTGATTTGGTGCCGAAACAACCTGCAGTGAAAACGGAAAGGACAAGTACGAAGGCCATCCAAAATGCTCCCCGTTTCATAAAACAACTCCTCCTTGTCTAGTTTCGACAAAGGAGGGCGCCCCTGTCTATTTCCAGGGAAATTTGTAAGTCCGAATCTCGAGGACAAATGATGTCACATCCGCAATTGGGGCGAATAAGAGACCGATGACAGCAAAAACATAACCGCGCAAGAGATTCGAACCCCGACATTCCCGGTGCAGAATGACTTCTTCGTGGGTTTTCCGGTGCCACCAAGAAGTTGCCCTTCTACCCCAGAACAGGTAGTCCCTCCTAATCTACGCGATATATATCTATGTCTCTTCTCGACCCAATATGCAGACAAGTTAGACTTGTTCGATGATCACCTGTGCCAATGCGTACGTTTTGTCGTGGGTGATGCTCAAGTGAAAACAAAGCCGCCGCCAATCTGCAAACAAGGCGGCCAGAACCGTTTCTGAAACAACCAACCGCGGCTTCCCACGCTCACCAGGCAGAACCTCGATATCCGCAAAACCTGCGTCCGCACCTATTCCTGTGCCCAGCGCTTTGGCTGCCGCCTCCTTGGCGGCGAAGCGGCCAGCGGCATACTCGGCAAACCGGCTGGGAGACGCCTTCGGAAAATGCGCCTGTTCCCTCTCACTAAACAGGCGTTGCAGCGCCCGCGGCTGGCGGTTTAGCAGCGCGGCGATCCGTTCGATTTCAACCATGTCTATCCCGATTCCGACAATCATCAGGAGCCACTCCCTTCCTCCTGTCTATTATGACAGAGATAGAGGGTGGAGGCCATTTTCCGCACGACCGACTTTGCCAACCCATCCAAGCGGAGCAAGCCTGAAGCGGGGAATACGGGCACAACTTGGCCAAACGGCGGAGCAGCGCTGCTTTTGCGCCCGCCCGCTTTGGGCTTGCGAAGCGGACAGTCCAGCCCCATTGGTGGTTGGCAACGGAGTGAGGGGAGGAAAATGGCCGCTCTCCTGTCATAATCACTGTCTTGGGTCGAACCAGAACACCGTACAGTGCCGATCGATTTTCAAAACTCTTGCTCGGGACGAGTTCGGGCGTTTTTCGCCAGCGGCCACCGGAAGTAAGCGCGAAAAACGCCCCACTCGTGTACACGACTAAAACCCCCATCTTTTTCCGAGACGGGGGCTGTTTTCGGAGTGAACCTTATTCAGTCGCATTATTCTTTGCTGCTGCGCGAGCGGCCGATTGTTGGTTCTGACGGCGAACTTCAGCAGCGTTCGTTTCAGCGGCGAACTCGGTTGCGGTGTTAGCCGCTTCTTGAGCACGAGCAGCATTTGCAGCAGCTGGATTTTGCGGTTGTTGATTGCGCTTGGCCATGATTGCGGTTCACCTCCTTGACCTTGCTGACCTTAATGTGTACAGCAGGACAGGAGAGTATTCAACCATTATTTTCCACAAGAATAAATTGGAGGCATTCACCAGCTACGCTGATGCTCCCGGTAAGGAGAGGGAGCGCTGCCTGCTCTGCATATAAATACCGAAACAAACAATGCCAATACCAATCAATGCGGGAAGAGAAGGAAGCGCACTGTCGAGCAGGAGGAGCTCACCCATCAAGGTGAAAATGACTTCAGTCGCCTGTGTCGCTTCTACCGCAGCCAGCCGCGTCTGGTCCTGGGCCGCCATCTCCGTCGCCAGAAAAAACAGGAAAGTCGCAATCAGACCGGAACAAACCATCACCAATAGCGATTGAACCACCTGTGACGAAGTGGGCCACCCCTGGGAGGCATAGCCTCCGGCAGCCAGCAGCAGCCAGCACGGCAAACTGCCAAGGCACATCCCGAGAATGCGCGAAAACGGATCCAGGCGTCCCGCCAAGTGATCGATCATTTTGCGATTGCCAAGCGGATAGGCCACGGCAGCAGCCAGCAGCGGCAGCACCGTCAGCACTGCGGTCAGCAGCGAGACCGCCTGAGCGTGGTCAACCTGAATAATGGCTACGCCCAGCAGGATCAACAGCGACCAATACAAATTTCTCCAGGGGATGGACTGACCAAACAATGGCGCCAGGAGCGGGCCGCAAATAATCGTCATTTGCCACGTGCTGGCAACCAGCCACCCAGGGCCGTAATCGGCCGCAAAACAGGTACAGGTGTAAAAAATGCCAAAACCGACCGTCCCCCATTTCACCCATGTCCACGGATAGTCCCTAATGTCCCGAAACAGCCTGCCAAGATTGCCGCTCAACCACACGATGACGAATAGGGGCGGCAGCATGAACAAAAAGCGGAGCGAAGCGCTCCAGGCAAATGATCCGCCTTCCAGGCTCATGGAACGGTTGAGCAGGAAGGTAACGGAAAAAAACAGGCTTGACAATATTCCAAGAGCAATCGTCTTCATGACTCCGTCTTCCCCTCAATTTTGACATAATAATACCAGCGGGAGGAGTTGGGCTGACAATCGCGAATTACCTGTGACGAAGCTGTCCCGTCATGCCCAAGCTGCCTGGAAAGGAGGAAATCGAAATGGCCAAACAAGTCATTGTATACACGCAGCCGACGTGCGGCCCTTGTCAGGAAGAGAAAATGTGGCTGAAAGCCCAGGGGGTAAACTTTGAAGAGCGGAACATTCGCGAAAGCGACACCTACTTCAACGAAGCCGTCCAACTGGGTGCTTCCATGACACCTGTTACGCTGATCGTCGACGAAAGCGGTAATCGGACTGTCATCCACGGATTTGACAAAGAGTCATTGAAACAAGCCCTGGAACTGTAATAAGGCAGTACCGGACATTATCCTGTTCCGGGCTCGCCAAGAGGGCCCAATCACAGACAAGAGGTGAAGCCGCGCTTCACCTCTTGTCGTTTCTTGCTGCTGATTGCTATTTTATGTTACAGGGCCGCTTTTAATCCGCGATTCTCCAAATCCTTTACCAAGTGCTGCACATCCGGTAAATGGGGTAATATCGACTTGACGATTGGTTCGCACTCGTCATTCAGCGAATACAGTACCCACGACCCCTTTTTGTTCTCCTTCACCAGCCCGTACCCCTTTAACTTGGCCAGGTGCTGGGAGACGGAGGGCTGGGATACCTGCAAAATCATGACGAGATCACGTACACAGAGAGACTGCACCTGCAAGAGCGCTAAAATGGCCAGCCGTGTCTTGTCTCCCAAGATCTTGAACAGGTCGGACAAATGCAGGAAATGCATCATCTCTGTGGGTTCCATCATGCTTCCCCCGCTTTTCGTGTTGATTCTCTGTTTTAGTATACTATACATTTCCTGGGTAGGGAAACCGCACTTTTTTGACGACCCGATGACAATTGGAGCAGGACTCAGATGTTTTGACGTGACATCTCCTGGATCAGGTGCTCCGCCGTCCGGGCCGCCAAAGCCATTACCGTGTTCGTCGGATTAGCCCCTCCGGAGGTAACGAAAATGCTGGCACCAGCGATATACAGGTTGGGGATGTCGTGACAGCGGCCGTAGGAATCGACGACGGATTGGACCGGATCGCTGCCCATCCGGCAGCCGCCCATCAAATGTGCCGTATCGGCAACTACATGTGCCGCTTTGCCTCCCATCGCCTCCACCAATTGGGTCATCTGCACCACTGCATGTTCAATCAGCCTTCGATCATTCTCTCCGTATTGAAACGTTACCTTGGCCAGCGGCATCCCGTACTCATCCTTCTCGTCGGCCAGCGTGACACAGTTGTCAGGGTTGGGCAGCACTTCGCCCACCAGCGTGATCCGGGCGTAGTAATTATAGTCCAGCATGGCCTCCCGCAGCTGGCGGCCCCACAGGAATTGCCCGTCTGCCCGCTGGGTGGCGATTTCCGAAGCCATCCCGACCGGCCTCGCCCCATGTGCATGGAGCGTATAGCCACGGGCAAATCCGCGCCGTTTGTCCGTTTCATAAAAGTGCTGGGTCAGCGCCAAAACGGGCGTTCCCTTGTACAAACGCACCTCTTCCGGCAAGAGACCGTACACGTCATGGCTGCTGTGCGGCATGATTGCCTTGCCGACCCAACCACTGGAGTTGGCCAGTCCGTCAGGAAAGTGGGGGGTGGAGGAATGAAGCAGCAAACGTGGCGTCTCAATGACAAACCCGGCCAGAATGACGACACGCGCTTTTTGTTCGTAAGTCGCCCCGTCATGGTCAAACAGCACGCCTGTCACCCGGCTGCCGTCGGTCAGAACCTGCGTCACCATGCAGTCAGACAGCACTTCCGCTCCGTGCTCAATCGCTTTGGGGATATGCTGGATCAGGCCGCTGTACTTGGCGTTGGGCATACACCCCTGGTTGCAAAAACCGCGGTTGATGCAGGGCGGCCGCCCGTCAAACGGAGCAGACAAAATGGCCAGCGGTGCCACTACGCTCTCAATCCCCAGCTTCTCGCAGGCTTCCCGGAACAACTGGGCATTGGCGCTGATCGGCTCCCGTACCGGATAAGGATAGGGCCCTTTAAAAGGTCCCCAAGGGTAGTGTTTGGGTCCGGACACGGCAATCTCCCGCTCGATTTTGTCGTAATAAGGAGCGAGATCCTCGTAAGCAATCGGCCAATCTTCCCCTACCCCATCGACCGAGCGTGTCCTGAAATCGCTTTCGTGAAAGCGCAGAAATACACCGGTAAAGTGAACGGTCCCTCCGCCCACACCGCGGCCGGAATTGTTGTGGCCCAATCGCAGCGGGTTGGCCCCATCGACGATACGCGTGGCTTCCCATGCCAGACGTCGCGTGGCCAGTTCATCGCTGGCAAAGTCGGTCTGCGGATTCCAGAACGGCCCTGCTTCGATTACCACCACTTTCAGTCCGGCTTTGGCCAGTTCGTACGCCAACACGCAGCCAGCCGCCCCGGCACCGACGATGCAGACATCCGCCCCGTCTTGGTACTTCCGCTGATCAAGACTTTTGGAGCGGCGGCCCTGGTAGTGGTTCGTGTGATGGGTGACCCGATCCCTATTCTCCATCTTTCTTCGCCTCCCAGGGATCAACCAGTCCTTTTTCTACCCTGACATAGCCGCGCGGATAAGCCGGTCCTCCGTACCCGATGTCGGACCATACCAAGGGGTGGGAATAATAGGCGTTGACAACGTCGTACAAAAGCTTTTGGAAAAAATCCTGCGGAGCCACCTGCTGCCAAGCGGAAGTCTCCGGCACGGTCCCCTTTTCTACTCTTCTCAGCAGTTCTTCCTGCTCTGGCTGTTTCAACCCGATAAAATCTCTCCGATACAACCTGTGGCTCGCTTCGTTGATTCCGCTCAAACCGAGCCGATACAGCACCTTTTTCTCCGGTACGCCCGCTTTCCGCTGCGATTCTCCCACCGGGCTGTTCAGGGACTGATCGATATGCTGTGTGACAAAGGTGAGCACTTCCTGCCTGTATTCATCCGTCAGCACGCCGGCCAGCGTCTGCACCAGCATCGCCTCCTGCCTTGTCAGGAAAGAATGGCTGATCACCGGCGTACGTCGCTGAGCCACGATCTGACGGGTATGAGGATCCCAATGTTCGTGCTGATCCCATACATTGTACGTGGGGTAATGACTCCTCCTGCTCATCCCGCTCACTCCCAATACAGGGCCAGCAGCCCCAATACACTGATTGCACTCATCATCAGCGGCAGGATGATTGGCGGGCCAACCAGGAAGTTCTGGGTTTCACCGTATCCGCCGACACGCTCCCCAACCCCCGCCGTATGTTTGTAGGCGCCGTACAATCCCTCCGCCAAACCGATCCACAACAGGGCGCTGAACGTCCAACGCAGCCACTCCACCCGGTAAAAGCCGTATGCTCCTGCCGCCACAGCCAGCACCGGAGTCCCCAGCACCGGCAGCCACATTGACCAGTGACGAAAATTTTGCCTGGAATGAAACAGCGTGACCTGCACAAAAATCATCGCAAAGGCCAATCCTGTAAACAAGATAATCACGCGCTCCAAGGGCCATCCCTGCCACATAGACACTCTCTCCTTTTCTCTGTCGCTGCGCATCCAACGGAAAGACGCAATATGAACGTTTCTATTTTTTTCTTCTGTTCTTCTCTTTATTCCAGCAGCTTACTATTAAGAAAACATTGTGTAACTCTGTCCACAGATGAATGTTGAATTGATTGCAAATATTTCCGGTTACTTGATATGGGGAGGAGTTTACAGCATCGTATTTTTACCTTTTACGACCATTATCTGCCATTTCGTCATAAGCCTTTTCATTAAGCTCAATAACGTTTGGCGCAGGCAATCCAGGTAATCCTTTGACATATTATCCATCGCACACACAAAAAAAAACTCGGTTTGTGGCCGAGTTCCAAACTGCACCACTGCTTCATTGCCGCAATGGAGAGTGTGAGGTTGGTTCAGTTCCAAAGCAACGGTTTGGCGGGAGAGCGTCCCTTTTCCGGAGGCATCGACTTTGCCACCCTGCCAAGGCTTGAGCAAGGACGAAGCGGGAGCTTTCGGGCGCAGCTTCCAACCACTTCGCAGCGATTCTACGTTTGCGTGCCCCCCGCTTCGAGCCTGCCTGGTGACAGTTCTGCTTCCTTGCGGGCTGACAGCGGAGTGAGTGGAGGAAAAGGGATACGCGCTTCCCTTTGTCAAACGCCTTTATCTACACCTGAAAAGTCTGCTGGCTGCCGCGATTCAAGAGTGGAATGGAAAAGATCAGCCAAAGCGACCGGTAATGTAATCTTCCGTTCGCTTGTCACTCGGGTTTTGGAAAATAACCGGGGTCGCATCGTATTCGACCAGCTCCCCGTTGAGGAAAAAGGCGGTCTTGTCAGAGATGCGCGCTGCCTGCTGCATGTTGTGAGTGACGATCACAATGGTATACGTCTCCTTCAGTTCATCGAGCAGTTCCTCGATTTTGGCCGTGGAAATCGGATCAAGTGCGGAAGTGGGTTCGTCCATCAGCAAAATCTGCGGATTGACGGCCAGTGCCCTGGCGATGCAGAGACGCTGCTGCTGCCCGCCGGACAACCCGTACGCCGGTTTCTTGAGCACATCTTTTACTTCGTCCCAGAGGGCAGCCGCTTTCAGGCTTTTCTCGACGATTTCGTCCAGTTCATGCCGGTTGGTCACCCCGTGCAGCTTGGGACCAAAGGTAATGTTGTCGTAGATGCTTTTCGGGAAGGGATTGGGCTGTTGAAACACCATTCCGACTCGTTTGCGCAGAATCTCTACATCTACGCCGCTTTGGTATATATCTTCACCGGCTACCTTGACTGTGCCGGTTATTTTCACATTGGGAATCATATCGTTCATGCGGTTCAAGGTACGCAAGAATGTGGATTTTCCGCAGCCGGAAGGACCAATGAAAGCCGTAATGCTGTTTTCTTCAATATCAACATTGATGTCCAACAAGGCGTGATGCTGTCCGTAATAGAGATTCAGATTTCTGGTTTCAATTATGCTCACAGGTCATAGCTCCCCTCAAAAAATGTATCTATACAAAACGGGTCTGCATTAAAAACGCTTTTGATACTTGTTCCGCAAAAGGACTGCCGTTGCGTTCATCAGCAGCAGAACGATCAACAGGACGATAATCCCGGATGCGGCCAATTCGTGGAACGCCGCTTTTGGCTGCGATACCCAACTGTATATCTGAATCGGCAGCACCGTAAACTTATCCAGCGGATCGGTCGGGGCAAAGCGGACAAAAACGAAGGCGCCCACAACAACCAGAGGTGCCGTTTCGCCAATTGCACGGGACAAGCTGAGAATCATGCCCGTCAGAATTCCCGGCGCGGCGGACGGAAGCACGATGCCGCGAATCGTCTGCCATTTCGAAGCCCCCAGTGCATAGGCACCGTGCCGCAAGGTCTGCGGTACCGCCCGGATTGCTTCCTGGGCCGCCACGACCACAATCGGCAGAACGAGCAAGGCCATGGTAAAGGCGCCCGCCAGGATACTCGGCCCCAGCTTCATCGCCCGTACGAACAGGGCGAGTCCCAAAATCCCATAGATAATGGAAGGAACGCCAGCCAGATTGGAGATGTTTGTCTGGATCAGACGGGTAAACCAGTTTTTCTTCGCGTACTCCTCCAGGTACAACGCGGTGGCTACCCCTAAAAACAGCGCCATCGGAGCGGTTAGTCCGATCACCCACACCGATCCCAGGATTGCCGCTTTAATCCCCGCTTTGTCGGGATTAAAGGAAGGAAAGTTGGTGATAAACTCCCAACTTAGGCGCGGGAGCCCTTGATACAATATATCGACAACCAGAACGACCAATGAAAGCATGCCGAACGCAGTGGCGGCAAAGAAGAGCCATTTGAAAAAAACATCCTTGATTTTTCTGAGCTTGGTCATCAATACTCCTCCTTGTAGCGACGGGAAATAAACTGCGCGATCAGGTTGAGGGTCAGCGTCAGCACAAACAAGGTCATGCCGACGGCAAAGATGCTTTTCGATTCGATACTGCCTGGTTCCACGTCGCCAAGGCTGATATTGACGATAAAAGCAGTCATGGTCTGGACGCTTTCCAGCGGATTAAAGGTAACCTGCGCAAGCGCACCGGCAGCAATGGTCACGATCATCGTCTCCCCGATCGCCCGTGACAGTGCCAGCACAAAGGAAGCGATGATGCCGGACAGCGCCGCAGGCACGACCACTTTCAGCGCCACCTCAAAGCGGGTGGCTCCCAAAGCGAAGGCTCCGTCCCGCAGTTTGCGGGGGACAGCCAGCATCGCATCTTCGCTGAGGGACGCTACCATCGGCAAAATCATGATGCCGACGACAATACTGGCGCTCAAAGCGTTGTAAATACTTGTTTCCGGAATAAGCGAACGAATCAACGGCGTCACAAACGTAAGCGCAAAATAACCGTAGACAATCGTCGGAACTCCGGCCAGCACTTCCAGAATCGGTTTGACGACCTTGCGCACCCGTTCCGGCGCATACTCACTGAGGTAGATGGCCGTGGCAAGTCCGATCGGAAGCGCGACCAGACTGGCGATAACCGTGATCATCATCGTGCCGACCAACAAGGGCAGAATTCCAAAGTGTTTGTCCGCAAACTGCGGTGTCCACCTGTCGCTGGTAATAAACTCGATTATGGATACCTCGCCAAAGAAAGCGACTGTCTCTGTCAACAGCACCAGGACAATTCCGACAGTGGTCAGGACGGTGATAAGCGAGCTGGAAAAGAGCACGCCGGGCACCACTTTGTCCGCCCATCTGCTTCTCTTTTTTCGTTCTGTTACAGACCCTTGCACACATATTCCCCCTTTGAATCGCAGACACGGAAAAATGTGGCAGCCCCACCCACCCAGGTGGTTGAGCATCGCCACACTTTCCCTGCCTTATCTCAACTGTCTCTTCCCTCGCTATGCTGCGCGCTTATTGCAGTGCCTTAAGCGCTTCTTCCAGCTCTTTCCGTTCCACATCGTATTTTTCAGCCGGCAGCGGTGTGTAACCAGCTTCTTTTGCGTACTCAGCCGCGTTCTCCATGTAGAACTTGACAAATGCAGCAACCTGCGGCTTCTTCAGCGCCTGCTTGGACGGATAGATCCAGATCTCACGGCCGAGCGGTTTGTAGGTGCCGTTCTCGATCGCTTCGTCAGATGGCATTACCGCTTCCTTCGTCTCCGGGTTTACAATCGGTACAGCCTTGAGTTTGTCGGAGTTTTCAGCATAGTACGCATATCCGAAATAACCAAGCGAATACTTGTCACCGGCAACCCCTTGTACCAGTACGTTGTCATCCTCGGACGGCGTGTAGTCCGTGCGGGAAGATTTCGCTTCGCCCACGATTTGTTCCGTGAAGTATTCAAACGTACCCGAATCGGTACCAGGACCGTACAGCTTGATCTCTTCCTTCGGCCATCCTTCGCGAACATCCGACCACAGTTTAACGGTGGAGTTCGGTTCCCAGATTTTCTTCAACTCTTCAACGGTCATGCTGTCGACGAAATCGTTCTCCTTGTTTACGACAACAGTAAGCGCGTCGTAAGCGACGGTCAGTTCCAGCGGCTCGATGCCGTGCTTTTTCGCTTCCTCAATAACCGAATCCTTAATCTTGGAAGAAGCGTTGTTGATATCCGTTTCGCCTACCTGCCACTTCTTAAATCCGCCGCCAGTACCGGTAGAAGCAACCGAAACGTTTACACCAGGGTTTTCTTCCATGAACTTCTCAGCAGCGATGATCGTGATCGGATAAACAGTGGAAGAACCTGCAATCAGAACTTCTCCGCTCAGTTCTTCTGTTTTCTCTTCTTGTTCTGCTGGTGCTTGCGCAGCGTTGTTGGCTTGGTCGCCCGCAGATGCCGTCGGAGCTTGTTGAGCGTTTTGTCCGCAGCCGGCAAGTACGCTACCAGCCAGCGCCAGGGTCAACAGCACACTACCAAACTTTTTCATTTCGGGAAAACCCTCCTCAATGGTTCAGTATGTCTCTCACAGTTCCTAACTATATCGGGGATTTATTGCGGAAGTGTTGGGCTATTGTTAAGCTAGTTTTAAGATTTGCGCTGTACCCTTCCCCCATCATCCCAAAATTGGGCCCCTGCTGTGCTTGCCACAGTTTCTTCATCTAATCTCCACATGTCCTTTACGTTCCCCCGCTAGAATGGAAAAAGCATGAAGGTCTTTTGGACTGGGAGGAACGATATGAAACGATCCGCTTTACACCTGCTCTTGGAACGACTGCATCAGCGAGTTCCCTTGAGTGTAAAAATCACCATCCCTTTTCTTGTCATTATCCTCGTCTCCGTCAGCACAATCGGTTGGTTGTTCTATTCGCAGGCAAAGTCGAATGTGGTGTCGCTGGTAGAGACACGCCTTTTGTCCGAAACAAAGAAAGTGACGGAAAAAATCTCGCTGCTCAAGTTCGTATTGGCCGCTGACGAGCAGCAGTATACAAAGCGGCTCACCTATGAACTGCGTCAGCTGCAGGCCGACCTGGCCCAGCAAAACCTGTCGGTGCACCAGTTTGTCGTGAAAAACCGCTCATTTCAGCCTATTGAAAAGATCACCAGAGGGGAGATCCCCTTTTCCAACGAACTTGCCAAGGCGATAGAACAAACGAGATCCGGAGCAACCCATGCCGAGGTGACGGGAACAGTCTATACGCTCGCCTTTTCTCCCTCTCCGGAAGAACACTTCATCTATGTGCTTGCCGTAGCCCAAGAGGAGTATCTGGCCCCCTTGCATAAAACCGCCAGTCTGATCCTGTGGGCCGTCATCGTCAGCCTGCTGATCTCGCTGCTGTTTGGCTTCTTTGTCGTACGCAATGTAACAAAACCGTTCCGTATCCTGATTGAGCACATGAAAATAGTGAGCGCCGGCAATCTGACAGAGCGTACCGATTTGCAAAAGGAAGGGCCGGAACTGCGCTGGATCGCCGCCAGCTTCAACTTCATGATTGAGCAAATGTCGCAGATGATTCGGGAAATCAAGCGGATGATCAGCGAGCTGCAAGAAGGCGGGGAGCAGATGCAGCAGTCGGCCGATGAAGCAAAGCAGCGCTCGACACAGCTTTTTTCTCATGTAGAAACGGTGAATCAAGGTGTCGAGAAGACAGCCGCATCCACCCAGGCGGCTGCCGCTTCGTTCGCTCAAATGAAAGAAGCGATAGACCAGCTGTTCGACAGCATCAGGGTCGTGATCAGCAGCAGTGAAGAGATGAAGCACGTCTCCCAGCACGGTCAGCAGCAGTTGGATGAGGTAACGTCGATGATTCGGCAGTTCGCCTTGATCCTTAAGCGGTTGGAGGAAAAGATGGACAAGTTGAACGAACACTCCTACTCCATCGGTCAGGTGGTGGACATGATCCAAAACGTGTCCAAACAAACCAAACTGCTGGCCCTTAATGCATCCATTGAAGCGGTCCGCGCCGGACAAGCCGGAAGAGGATTTGCCGTGGTGGCCCATGAAATCGGTGTCCTGGCGGATGAATCACAAAAAGCGGCGCTGGACATTGCTGAACTCATCCAGCGCATCCAGGGGGAGGTGGCCCTGGTGGCCGACCAAACAAAAGAGGCGGCCCGTCACCTGCCGGAGAGTCACCGTCGGGTCGAAACAACGGAACAGGCCTTTTCCAGGCTGCGGCAGACGGTAGATGAGACCAATGACCGGATGGATACAATCTCACAAGGTCTCTCCCATCTCTTTCGGACGCTGACGGATGTGGATCAAACGCTGCAGTCGTTTGTCACCATTTCACAGGAAACGCTGCGGTGCACCGCGGAAATGACGAACGCTTCCAAGACGCAGTTGGACGCTATCAACAAGTCGAAACACCTGGCTGATCACCTGATCCAACTCTCTGGCCGATTGGACGAGATGAGCCAGCGCTTCACCGTCGCCTGAGCCGGGTATAGAATGCGCTCCCGCTGGCAAAGCTGGTAGCATGAAGCAAAGGAGTGTGAAGCAATGGATAGACTGGCGTTGCTCCTGGTCATGATCGGCGCGCTGAACTGGGGACTAATCGGTCTGTTTCAATTCGACCTCGTTGCTTTTTTATTCGGCGGTATGGACAGTTGGATCAGCCGAGTTGTCTATACACTGGTCGGTGTGGCCGGCATCTATGCAATCAAATTTCTCTTTGCTGAGCGAGAGCGAACCTGATGTTCCAAGGAAAAAGCGACATGTCGATCGACATGTCGCTTTTTCTCTCCGTTATGTTCAGCGAGTAAGCGGCTCGCTGATGTCAGCATGACCCATCAATGAGTCGGCAGGCTTCCCGTCCACCAGGATTACAATCCGCTCCACCTCCGGAAATTGAAACATCGTCCGTTTCAAAGCTTCCAGCGCCAGTGCTTCGCCGGTGGAGCCCATGTTGTACTGGTTGGTGCCATCGGCATCGATCGTCAAGGTACCGCCGTCAAATGTGATGGCATGATAAGCGAAGTTTTTCCACAGCGGCTCGTGCCCCTGCTCACTCGCCTCTCCCAGCATCGCCATTGCCTGCTGATACTTGTCGTTTTCCTTCTCATAACTGATGTCGCGCTGTTCCGCCTCCAGTTTATCCAGGTTGGCGTCGCTGTAGTACACCTGCACTTGGACCGTTTTCCTCTCACTATTCCCCCCGCCGGTGGCAGAATCGGTCGGAACGGTCGGCTGTTCCGTTGGCTGGGCCTCCTGACCGTTATCCGCTCCGCTGCCGCAAGCGGTCAACAAGGCAGCGAGCAGGCAGAAAAGCAGCAGATTGCGTAGACGCTTCAAACTCATCCCTCCGTTTTTACACGCGATTCTAGTAATAGGACTCATAGTACTCGCGGATGGCTGCGACCAACGCCCTGGCCACCTTGTCCTGAAACTCCGGTTTCATCAATTCTGCGTTTTCCGTCGGATTGGACATGAATCCGGTCTCGGTAAGCACAGCTGGCATCTTGGTATGCCTGATGACGTAAAATGGGTATTTCCGAACCTTGCGATCAGGAAAGCCGGTCGCCTTCACCAGATGCTTGTGTACAATCCTGGCGAACGGTTCGCTGTAGTCATTGTAATAATACGTCTCTGTCCCTCTTGTCCCGGCATTAGAAAAAGAGTTCGCGTGTATGGAAATAAACAAATCTGCTTCGTACTCGTTCGCCAAGGCCACCCGTTCCTGAAGTTCAAGAAAGACGTCCGTCGTACGCGTCGCAACGGGCTGAAACTCCGGATACTGCTTCAACAGTTCCATCATCCGATTGGCGACAGCCAGGTTGAAATCCTTCTCCCAGTTGCCGGCCGTGCCGCGTGCCCCTGGATCGTGCGCACCGTGCCCGGCATCCACCACGATCATGAAGCCGGTCTTGCGCGGAATCGGCGTCAGCTGCACCGTCAATCCTTCATGTCCCTGCGTGACGGTGTACTTGCATTGTTGGTTCAACTCGATCACCACGCGGACGGTGTAAGGGGATTCGCTGAACTGACTGTAGCGTATCTCCTTGATCAACGATTCCTGTCCGTCCGCCGCAGCCTTCTGCTTTCCGGCTTGTTCACGCGCTGCCGCCTCCGACGCGGCTGAAAGGGTGACTTGCTCTTCCTCATCAAACAGCCAATCCGGCATCGTTGTACCATCGCTGTGCCTTGTCTCTTCTTCGGGTTCGGACTTGGATGTTTTCTGTTCATCTCCTTCAGCGGCAGCCGTTCTGACGCCAAGCTTGGCCAGCATTTCGTCAGACAAGACCGTACTTGGCAAGTCAATCACGATGCGATGGGGGCCGGCCAGAACGAAATGCCTGGGCTCAACCGGGCCATCCACCCGGATGTTCACATCTGCCCCCTCGGCCTTGATACCGGTAAGATAGCTTACTCGTTTGATATGTAGTCGCTTGCTGCTTTCGTCCCACTCGACGCTGCCGCCTGGAAGCTGCTCAATCATGCGCTTAACTTCGTTGAGCGGAGCCACCTCTTGCGAATCAATCACACGTATGTGCGCAGCGTTTCCGGTCTTGTTCTTCTCCATTCCTACCTTTTCAGCGATTAACCGAAACGGAACGTAGAGCGTATCCGCCAGTTGGTAACCTTTTAGCGATGCGGAGAGATTTTCGCCGTTGACCACGATGGTGACAGTCGGATTGGCGACAACGGTGCGGCTGTTCGCTTCCCACCCTACGGTCAACCCCAGCGCTTCTCCGACAAAACGCAGCGGCAGCAGCATCCGGTCATTCTTTAAGAGCGGCGGGGCATCCAGTTTCATCTGCTTGCCGTTTACCAAAGCTGTCGGGCTGTTCAGCTTCAGTTCCAGCCGCCTCTCTCCCTGCGTGATGACGGCGGTTTGGCTCGACTGATTCCACGAAACATCTGCGCCAAGCCCCTCGGCGATGACCCGGATCGGGACCATCGTCCGTCCGTTTTGGATAAGGGGCGGGACGTCCGCCTGCACCTGTTTCCCCTCAATCACCAGGTGAATCGGAGCAGATTCCCCCGCTCCTGCAGCGGCTGCCGTCATGACAGGCAGCATCAGTACGGCACACAGCAAGATCATCAATTTGCCTACCACATGTCTCATCTCTGTCCTCCCCAGTTGCGTGATCCGTGTCTGTTTTTGTTGAATCTACACGTTTTTTTAGACGTGGCTTGTCCAAGAAAGTTGTTAGGATTTTGGAACTAAAAAAGAGGCTCCTCTTTTTAGGGAGAGAGCCTCTGCCTGCAGACGACGGTAAGGCTGGAATGCCATTCTCGTCACCGGTCAGTAACGGCCAGCGGTACGCGAGACCGGACGCGCTTTTGATCCGCCACCGTTGTTGACCATCAACTGCTGAATCATGGACACCACGGCCGGATTGGACAGCACTTTCAATGTCTCTGCCACTTTTTGATTTTTTAATTGGGGGATAAATTTGCCAAGCTGGGGGAGCAGCGGCAGCAGTTCCTGAACTGGCAGAGTGGGTTGGGGAGGTTCCACTTCCACCGGTATTCGCCGCCGCCTGCCGAACAGTCCACGCCTTGAGCTAGCCGGTTTCAAACGTTCCACCATCTGCCGGATGTGGTCTACATGATCCTTTAGCGTCACCAGTTCAGCCATCAGCCGTTCCGACTGGGCCTCGTTGGCTTCGCGAATCTGGTTGATCGCCGCTTCGACAAGCTGTACCTGCAGCTCTGGCTGCTTACGCTTCGATCCTTTACCCGTTTTTCGTTTCCTTGTCGCGATCCTGTTCACCCCCTACTTGCGCAGCCGTTTCTTGATTTTTTCGAGTTCCTGCGGCTTGATGCCCTTTTGAGACAACCTGTTCATCAGACTGCCGACCGATCCTGTTCGCGCCATCGAGCGGAACTGGGCAACGTATTGATTCAACTGCTGTTCACTCACATTCTTCCCGGCATTCCTGGCAATTTGGCGGATGACGTCACGCAGTCCTTCATCGGACTTCAGCTTCTCCTTGGGGACCGACCGGATGATTTCGATCCATTTGTCAAGGTCCAATCCGTCTCTCCTCCTTCTGCTCGTTCCTTCCCTGTTACTGTATGTGAACGTTTGCCATCTGGATTGGTCGGATGTACCTGAGAAAAGCACCTAATTCGTGACTTTACAGGCCAAACCATTAAAAAACCGCTCCCGTTTTGCTTCCGGGAGCGGATTCTTGCCAGGTTTATTGTTCAAAAGAGGCCCACTTTAAGTCGATAAAGCCAAGCCCGTCGATGATGACGCCTTTGAGCTTCTCGTTCTGTACCCAGGAATGGGTGTAGAAGTAAATCGGAGCAACCGGCATCTCGTCCATCAAAATCTGTTCGGCTTCCGCCAGCAGCTGTTTCCGTTTTTCCGCATCCGTCTCCGTCTGCGACTGCTCTAACAGCTCTTTAAAGCGAGGGTGTTCCCAACGGGTGTCATTATTTCCTCCGTCTTTGTCTTTAAACGCCTCGAGGAAATTGATCGGATCGTTGAAGTCGCCCAACCAGCCCATCCGGCCCACCTGGTAGTTCCCTTGATGCAGATCATCGATATACACTTTCCATTCTTTGTTTTCCAGGTGGACGTCAATGCCAAACGCCTTCTTCCACTGGTCCTGGATCGCCTGGGCAATCTTCTGATGGTTGTCCGCGGTGTTGTAGGAAAGCGTAATCGGCGGCAATTCACTAATGCCCAACTCCTGCATTCCTTCCGCCAGCAATTTTTTCGCTGTTTCCACATCGTTGTCTCTAAACAGGCCGCCCGGGTTGACAGCCATCGAGCCGGGCAGCGCGCCCAGTGCCGGAACCTCTCCTGCTTGCGTTACGTTGTCGACAATCTCCTGGCGGTTGATCGCGTACGTGAAGGCTTTGCGGATCTTGGCATTGTTGAATGGTTCTTGTTCCGTATTAAACTTGTACCAGTAGACACCGGCAATCTCTTTTACCTTCAGCTTCCCCTCGTCTTTCAGTGCCGGAACAGCGTCGAGCGGCAGCAGGCCAAGCGGTTTTCCGGCCCAGTCCAGCTCACCGTTCATGAACATCGACAGCTCGGTATTCTCGTCCTCAATCATCGCAAATTCGATACGGTCCAGATTCACCGCATCCTTGTCCCAGTACTTGTCGTTTTTCACCAGGACCATTTTGCTCTTGTGTTCCCAGCTCTCCATCTTAAACGGCCCGTTTCCGATGTGCGTGGCTGCATCGTTGGCCCATTGCGGATTCGCTTCAACCACGTTTTTGTTAACCGGCATGTAGCTGTAAAACGCCGTCAGCTCCAGAAAATACGGTGTCGGGTTTTCCAGTTCCACCAGCAGCGTCTTGTCGTCCAGTGCCTTGACGCCAACGTCGTCAGCAGTGACACCCCCCTGCTGTTTGTGGTACTTCTCCCCATTCTTGAGGTAGTAAAGTTGATATGCGTATTTCGCACCGAGTTCCGGATGGAGCACCCGCTTCCAGGCGTATTCAAAGTCATGGGCAGTTACCGGATCACCGTTGCTCCACTGTGAGTCGCGCAAATGGAAGGTATAGGTTTTCAGATCATCTGATACCTCGATTTTTTCCGCTACGGAAGCAACCGCCTCCCCCTCTTCGTTGAGACGGGTCAGTCCGTCAAAAGTGGCAAAAATAACGGCCCCGGATGTGCTGTCTTCCGCCAATCCCGGGTCTGCCGTCGGCGGTTCACTGTGTAAATTGGCGCGCAATACCTGCGGATCACTTTCTTTATGTTCGGCGTGACTGCCGCTGTTTACCGATGTCACATCGCCGCCTCCGCCACAGCCGGCAAGAACGACGCTCATCGCCAATACCGAACTCATCAGCACAAATACGTAATTCTTCATGTTCTTGTACATCTCCTTTTTACAGCTTTACACGGTCCCGGTGAAACGACCTGTATTCACTATACTTCTGTCCACAGTTGCTGGAAATATGTATTGTTCATATTTAATTAAAATTTATGTTTTGATTAAAAATAATAAACATTCATTTAGAAATAAAAAGGATTCAATCAAATAAAAAAATCCTCCGGTGCTCTCGGCAACCGGAGGCAGGGCTCTGTTCAATTTTACTGTTTCAGTTCTCCGACAAACAGTACAGACCCACCGTACTTCTGCTCGATAAACTGTTTCACTTCTTCAGAAGTGAGGGCCTTGGCCAGCTTTTGGATTCCCTCGTCGTCTTTGTTGTCCTGACGAGTCGCCAGCACGTTTACATACGGGTTGTCCTTGCCGGATTCGAGATAGATCGAATCTTCCACCGGGTTCAGCCCGGCCTGCAGCGCAAAGTTGGAGTTGATGACGGCAGCGTCAATCGCATTGTCTTCAATTGCGCGCGGCAGCATGGCCGGTTCCAGCTCTTGCAGTTCAATCTTCTTCTCGACGATGTCGGCCATCGTTCCGTTCATGCCTACGCCATCTTTCAGCTTGATCAGACCAGCCGCCTGCAGCAGGGCGAGAATGCGGCCATGCTCCCCTTGTCCGTTGGTCACGGCGACAACGGCGCCTTCCGGCAAGGAAGCGATGTCCTTGTATGCTTTTTCCTTGTTGGAGTAAATCCCCATCGGCTCGATGTGCACGCCGGCAACATAGGTCAAGTCAAGCCCTTTTTCCTTGTTGGTAGCTTCCAACCAGGGAATGTGCTGGAAGTAGTTGGCGTCCAGCTGCTTTTCGGCCAACTCGGTATTGGGCAGAACGTAATCCTGGAACACGACGACTTCCAGGTTGACGCCTTCCTTCTCCAGAGCCGGCTTGACCACTTCGTTGAGAATTTCGGCGTGCGGCACGGCAGTCGCGCCTACTTTCAGGGTGATCGCTTCTTGCTGCGGCTGATCCTGGGCAGCATCTCCAGAAGATTGCTGTTCATTGCCGCCCGTTCCGCATGCAGCCAGCGAAACGGCCAGCAAGCCGGAGAGAAGTGCAGACATCCATCTTTTTTTCATCAAACATACCCCCCTAATTGTTGTTGCTGCATATGGTTGAATGATCATTAACGATGATCCATCTTGCGGGCGATGGCATCGCCGATCATTTGTACCCCTTGAACAAGGATGATCATGAAAACGGTGGTCACAAACATGATGTCTGGCTTGAATCCGTTAAAACCGTAGTTGAACGCCACGGCGCCAAGACCGCCGGCGCCAACCACCCCGGCCATCGCCGAGTAACCGATCAGTCCCACGGCCGTCACGGTGATCCCGGACACAATGGCCGGCATCGCTTCCGGGATCAGGATCTTGCGAATAATCTGCCAATTGGTGGCTCCCATCGACTGGGCTGCTTCAATGACACCGCGGTTCACTTCACGGATAGCCGTCTCCACCAGCCGGGCGATAAACGGAGCAGAGCCGACAACCAGACTGATAATCGCCGCTTCTGGCCCGATCGAGGTGCCAATCAGCGCCCGTGCAAAGGGAATCAACAAGATGACCAGGACGATGTAGGGAATCGAACGGAAAATGTTGACCACCAATCCGAGCAGTTGGTTGACCGCGGGGAGCGGCAGCAGGTGATTGCGGCTGGTAATCACCAGCAGGACACCGAGCGGAATCCCGATCAGGGAAGAGAAAAACAGGGAGACACCCACCATGTAGATGGTCTCATAAATCGCTTTCTCGATGATGTCCCAGAACTTGACCACATTGGGCAGGTAGGTGGCGATGAAGACGCTCATGATCTGCCACCTCCTTCGGCGCCGCGCAAAACGTCAACCTTGATTCCTTGTTTCTTCAGATATGCGACGGTCTTCGCCTCCACTTCCACATCACCCGGCACCTGAATGTACAGGGTACCGAAGGCAATGTCCTTGAGGCGCTTGATCTGCCCTTGCAAAATGTTGACTTCGACCCCCAGCTCGGTCACGAGCTTGCTGATAACGGTCTGGTTGGCCGCCTCTCCGAGGAAGGTGCAGCGCAGCACCGCTCCCTGATTCAGTCCCTCCAGAAATTCCTGCTCCGGCTGCTCCGAACCAGCAACCTGACTGATCAGTTCACGAGTCGTGGTCGTCTTGGGATGGGAAAATACCTCCACCACATCGCCCATTTCAATGATCCGGCCGCTTTCCATGACCGCTACCCGATCACAGATTTTCTCGATCACGTGCATCTCATGCGTAATCAACACGATCGTCAGGCCCAGCTTGCGGTTGATCTCCTTGAGGAGCTCCAGAATGGAGTCCGTCGTCTTGGGATCGAGTGCCGACGTTGCTTCGTCGCACAACAGTACGTCCGGTTGATTGGCCAGAGCGCGCGCAATGCCGACCCGCTGTTTTTGTCCGCCGGAGAGCTGAGCGGGATAGGCGTCTGCCTTTTCCGAAAGCCCCACCAAGTCAAGCAGTTCCATGACGCGTGCGGCGTGCTCCCGTTTCGGCACGCCAGCAATCTCCATCGGCAGTGCCACGTTTTCCGCTACAGTCCGCGACCAGAGCAGGTTGAAGTGCTGAAAGACCATGCCGATCTTTCGCCGCGCACGACGCAATTCCCGGCTGGATAACTGGTTGAGCTTTGTATCGCCCACCGTCACCTCCCCGCTGGTCGGAGTCTCCAGCATGTTGATCATGCGAACCAGTGTCGATTTTCCGGCACCGCTGTAGCCGATGATCCCGAAAATCTCTCCTTTTTGGATCGTCAGGTCAATGCCGTTCAGCGCCGTAAACGATCCAAACCGGCTGGTAAATGTTTTCACTACGTTGGACAGCGTAATCAACCATTGCGCCTCCTTTCTGCAATGATATTGAAAGAACAAGAATAATTCCAAGCACTTTACTCAGGATTACAAGAAAACAAATATACAGTAAAATAAATGGCCGTTTCTGTCAATAGAAAAATATGTGGCAATGGCCTCTGTCTGTCGGGACTCACGGCTGTCCTTGCCCGTCCGGGGCAGAGCCGGCTCCCTCCGTCTTCCCGTTTTCTTCAGTCAGCTCGACAGGCCTGCTGAGAATCTCCCGGACGAAAGCCTGTACCTTTTCCACGGACGGCACGAGAACAGACCCACCACGGTTGGCCTCCCGGAAGGCACCCGGCTGCGGCAATTGGTGTCCCTCCGCCAGCTTGCCGTCCAGCGTCAGACTCAGTGCGGCCAACTTGAGCATGTCCAGTGAACTGAGATTGGTCTGCACGTATGGACGCATGCTTTCCAGAATTTCGGGAAGCTGCAGCATGGTCGTCGATTGCTTCATCTTGTCGGCAAGCACGGAGAGAAACTTGCGCTGCCGTTCGGTTCGGGTGTAGTCTGACATCGCATCGTGACGAAAACGGACATACTGCAGGGCTTTCTCCCCATCGAGCAATTGCCGTCCCTTTTTCAGATTGATGTCGTATTTCCCTTTGTCTGCCGGGTCGTGGTAGTACATGTCTTTTTCCACCTCAAACTCCACTCCGCCAACAGCGTCCACCAACCCCTTGAATCCCTCAAAATCGGTGATGACGTAGTAGTCGATCGGCAGCCCGGCAAACTCGCTTACCGTCTGCATGGCCAGGCTTGGACCGCCGTGCCCCAGTGCAGCGTTGATGCGGGAAGGGCCGTATCCGGGGATGTTGACGTACGTATCGCGCAGAACCGAAAAAAGGTCGTACGTCTTGGCGGCAGGATCGATGCTGACAATGATCATGCTGTCAGAGCGGGGCATTTCGTCCAGTGACCGCTCCCGCGAATCGACACCCATCAGCAGGATATTGACCCGCTCCTTGCCTCCCCAGACGGGAATCCCCGGCTTGTTCGGCTTGTCCATCTGCTCGTCTCTGACGATATGCGGCTTTTGAATATCACTGGCAAATGCCCACAGCTCATAGACATAATATCCGACGGCAAGTGCTGACAGCAGCAGCAAACCGAAAAAAATCCGTTTCAAGAGTATCAACACAAAACGCCACCTTTGTTTGTCATTGCCATTCTTTGTCTACTTTTGTCATTTTCCTGCTCTTCTTCTTAGTATACTTGTTTTTTTCCCTGTGTGGGCACAACCATTTTACCCCAATTGGATAACAAGGACAAAGCCCCTGCTTACGGGGCTTTCAACCGCGAAACCTGCCTGGAGAGCACTTTGATTTTGTAGATGGTCACAATCTCATTTTCCTGGACGGTTGTGTACACTTTGGCCCGGTACGGGATGCCGCGGTGGTCGAGATAGGTACGCCATTGCAGATACCTCTCTCTGTCAGTTGTGCGAACCAGCGTCGTCCACCGCCTCTTTTCGATCAGGTAGGCAGTGTAGGAGCAGATCAGCACAACCAGGAACCAGAGCAATTCCATGTCGTTCTCCCTCCTTGTGCTACCCTATGCAAGAGAGGGAGGGGAAAGTCTCCACTTTTCGACGGACGGCAGCAAAACAGGCCGCAGCGGTGTTTGGACTGTTCCGATTCCTTTCCCGGCACACTTGTAATCAGCGTCGGCGGGAGTTTCCCTGGGCGGTTCTGTGTTCCCCTGCCGCCTCATTGTCCCGCAGGACACCGCCAATGCCGGCGACAAAAGTGGGAATGCCCGCGGCGACAAATACCAGGGACCAGTCACGCAGTGTCAAATCAGTTGTCTTGAAGATCGGCTGCAAGAAATCGATGTAGATGACGAAAAGCACCAGCAGCAGCGACGACAGAACGGAAAGCACCAGATACTTGTTTTCCAGCGGATTGCGGTGAAAAACGGAGTGTTCGCTGCGGCAGTCAAACACGTGAATCAATTGGGCCATTACCAACGTGGCGAAAGCGACAGTTTGAGCGTGAACCAAGTCGTCGGGCTGCTCGCGCAGAGTGAGCCAAAATGCCCCAAGCGTGGTCAGTCCGATCAGGACACCCCGGCTGACAATTTTCCAACCCAACCCGCGGGCAAAAATCTGTTCGTTCTTGCTGCGCGGCTTTTGGTCCATCGTATCTTTCTCCGCCGGGTCTACGCCAAGGGCCATAGCCGGCAGACCATCGGTTACCAGGTTGACCCACAGGATTTGAATCGGCACCAGCGGCAGCGGCAGTCCCAACAGCATCGCAAAAAACATGACCAGAATCTCACCGACATTGGACGCCAGGAGATAGCGGATAAACTTGCGGATGTTGTCGTAAATGTTCCGTCCTTCCTCCACCGCGGCAACAATTGTGGAAAAGTTGTCGTCGCGCAAAATGAGGTCGGCCGCCTCCTTGGTCACATCCGTCCCGGTTATGCCCATGGCTACCCCAATGTCGGCCGACTTGATCGCCGGAGCGTCGTTTACGCCGTCACCCGTCATGGCCACGACATGTCCGCGCGTTTGCAAGGCACGCACAATCCGCAGTTTGTGTTCCGGCGACACGCGTGCGTAGACGGCGACCTGCTCAACACGCGCCACCAGCTCTTCGTCGCTCCATTCGTTCAGATCCCGCCCTTCCACCACTTCCTCACGTCCGCGCAGAAGGCCGATCCGGCGAGCGATGGCTTCTGCTGTAACCTTGTGGTCTCCCGTAATCATCACGGTCTTGATGCCGGCCTTGCGACAAATGCTGATTGCCTCCGCCACTTCCTCCCGCGGTGGATCAATCATGCCAGCCAAACCGATGAAGACAAGGTCCGCCTCCAGACGTGACGCCGCCTCACCCCGTACATACCGGGGCAGCGGTTTGCAGGCAAATCCCAGTACGCGAAGCGCCTGGTTGGCCATCACTTCTGTCTGGCTCAGTACAAGCTCGCGCAGTGAATCGGTCAGCGGTTGCACCTGTCCCTGCCAAAGGATGTGGCGGCAGCGAGGAAGCAGGGCCTCCACCGCTCCCTTGGTGAGCAGTGTCAGGCTGCCGTCTGCTGTCCGCTCCACCACGGACATCATCTTTCGTTCAGAGTCAAACGGCAGTTCGTCTACCCGCTCTCCCCGCGGGAAAAGCGCATCCCCGCCGGCCATCTGCCGTCCTTTGGCGGCCAGCACCAGCAGGGACCCTTCCGTAGGATCGCCGAGCACTTTCCAATTTGCCGCCTGGGTGGACAAGCGCAGCCGTTTTCGCTCTGTCTGCTGCTCTTGTACAAGGCTGGCGTTGTTGCAGCGCTCCGCGACACGCAGCAGTTGCCGCATTGTCTCGTCTCTTCTGATCTCGACCGCCTTCCCCTGATGGGAAATGTCACCATTCGGTTCATACCCACTGCCGCTCACGACAAACGACTTTCCACTGTGCCAAAGATTGGTTACGGTCATCTTGTTCTGGGTGAGGGTGCCGGTCTTGTCCGAACAGATGACCGTGGCGCACCCCAACGTCTCCACCGACGGCAGCTTGCGCATGATCGCATTGCGTTTCACCATCCGCTGCACGCCAAGAGCCAAAGCAATCGTTACGATGGCCGGCAGCCCTTCCGGTATGGCGGCTACCGCAAGACTGACTCCGGTGAGAAACATCGTCAAGAGGTCCTGTCCGTGCCAGACCCCGGCAGCGATCACCACCAACGTTAGCAGCAGCGCCACTGCCACCAGGATCCTGCCCATCTGCTCCAAACGCGACTGCAGCGGGGTCTTGGTCGTCTCTGCTTCATTGATCAAGTGTGCGATCCGGCCGATTTCGGTATTCATGCCGGTCATCACGACAATGCCCCTGCCTGTTCCGCTGACGATGGACGTGCCCATGAAGGCCAGGTTTTTGCGGTCGCCCAAGGGGATGTCACTCACGCCCTGCCCCTTCGCCCGCAGCGTTTGGGGTGTTTTCCCAACCGGTACGGATTCTCCGGTCAGCGCGGACTCTTCCGCCTCCAGTCGGTTGGCAGCCGTAATCCGCAAATCAGCCGGGACCCGATCACCTGCCTCCAAGAGCACGACATCACCGGGCACGAGCTGGGCAGCAGGGACCATTTCCTGTACACCGTCCCGAATAACCCTGGCCATCGGTGAAGCCAGTTCCTTGAGTGCAGCAAGCGAACGTTCCGCCCGTGCCTCCTGGATAAACCCGAGCACCCCGTTGAGGATAATGATCGCGATGATGGTAATTGCGTCCAGATACTCGCCCAGGAAAAACGAGATGACCGTCGCAGCCAGCAGAATGCCGACCATGAAGTCCTGAAACTGCCGGAAAAACATGAGCAGCAGCGGCTGCTGGGGAGCCTCCGCCAACTGGTTGGGACCAAACAGCTTCAACCGCCTCCGCGCCTCCGCCTTGGGCAGTCCACGCTCAAGATCAGTGCCCAAACCCGCAGCGACATCTTCTGCCCCAAGCAGATGCCACGGTTTGGTCCGCCTTCCCTGTGGGGGAGGATTCGTTTCTGCAAGTACGGATTTTCTCTTGGGAATCGCTGTCACAGCCATCTCCTCCATCGCATGTCTTCCCAACATGTGTATGCTGACAAGCCTCGCGCTATGAAGAGATGCCGCGGAACGGTAGACAAGCGGAAACAAAAGCATAAAAACAGCGGTCAGTCAGGAGTACTCCTGGCCAACCGCTCACATAGTCAGCTATTCACCTGCTTATTCGCCTGCTTCATCCTGTCCATCGGCGGTCGCAGATGCGTCCCCGCTGCCCGCTTCGCCGGTGTCCGCCGCTGTGTCATTTTCCTCAGCCGCTTCCGTTTCGGCGCTGTCCGCCGCATCCGCTTCGGCATTGATCGTTCCCCCGGTTTCGGCAGAGGTTTCGGCTTCCGCTCCATCGGTGATAACAATCACCTGTCCGGTCGCCACCCAGTCCACTTCCGCCCGCAGCGCTTCGGCCACAAAGCGGATCGGCACAACCGTGCGTCCATTGTGGATGGATGCAGGTACATCCAGTTTCACCGTCTGCCCATTCACCAAAGCCTCCGTACTGCCGATTGGCAGCGTGACAGTGACGCCATCGCGGACGACCGTAATGGTCCTGGTCTCAGCATCCCAGCTTACCTCTGCCTCCAGCGCTTCGGCAATGGCCCGAATCGGCACCAGTGTCCGACCTTCTTTAATCACGGGAGCGACATCAAATGCCGGCTCTTTCCCATTGACAAACGCCTTGATTCCTTTTTTTCCGGCCTTTTCATACAGTTCGCCGATCCGTTGATAGGCTGCTTTGTCCTTTTTGAGCTTGGCGATCAGTTTCTTTTGCGATTTCAGCGCCAGCTCCCATTGCTGTTCCTTCTCGAACTCCGCAGTCAGCGAAGCAAGGGTTGCTGCAAATGTCTCCTCGTCCAGCTGCCCATCCAGCTCGTCCAACTGCTGCTCCAGATCGTCAAGCAGATCATCTGCCTCATCACTCTCATCGGCCCGGCCGTCCTGCGTTTGGTCTTCGCCATTCGCTCCTTCGCCAGCTTCGGGCGTCTCCTCTTCGCCTGCCCCCGTGCGGGCTTCCAGCAAAGACTTGATCACCTGCTCAGCAGGTGTTCCTTTTACCCTCTCCAGCGCATTGGCCAATCCGGTGTTCTTGCCGTCTTTTTTTCCTTTGCCCTTGCCGTCTTGCTTATCTTCTTCTGCCTCCCCGGAATCCGTATCGCCATCCGGTACATCGCCTGTTACACCATCCTCACCATCGGCATCATCCTCATCTTCTCCAGCCGAAGCGTCATCCCTGTCAACTTCGTCTTCGTCGGTCTTGTCGTTACCTCCCTTGCCTTTCCCTTTTCCTTTGCCTTTGCCTTTTCCTTTCCCGTTACCTTCGTCCTCGTCATCATCATCGCCTTCGTTTTCGTCGTCTTCCTCATCTTCGTCATCGTCGTCATCTTCATCTGGATCCTCATCATCTGAATCGTCGCCAGCATCATCGCTCTGGTCATCATCTGATGTATCGTTTAGACTTGCCCCAACTTTCACATCATATTTTGCACTAACGGAAGCTGCATCAGCCAATGCCCCGTTTGCTCCTACCACCAGCATCGTGGCCAGTAAACTGAGCGCTACTTTTTTCATTTTTTCCTTGCCTCCTTCATGTCCGGTCTTTCTTTAAAAAATTATCGCATTATGTCCAATACCCCTGTTTTTTTAAAACAAAACCGGGACGATAGAACGATTTTCTTGCCATTAAAAAACAGGACTGACGCAAGCAGCCATATGGCTGTCAGCCCTGTTCACCTGTTAGTTGCTAATCATGAGCAAACAAACAGAGTAAAATCATCATTACTCCAATGCGTCGAGGGTGATCGTTTCCGAGTGTTCACCCGCATCATTTTTCCACAAAATAGTAAAGGAAACGTTATACAAAATCTCTTGCAGCTCCTCTTTGGTCATGCCCTTTTTAAATGCTTCGGCTTCCGTATCGGTAGATGGTACGTCGACAAATATTCTTGTTATTTTGTTTTTTGAAAAGTCTAATTCCCTTTCTGTTCCTCGCGGATTGCTATTATTAATTACTGCATCGTAAGTTATCGACTCAACATCAAAGTCCTTCCTCTTTTCTATCGAACCAATATAAACTACTTCACCCAGAAACTCTCTCTTACTTTCTTCTGTAACTGGAACAATATCCAAGATTGCTCGCCAATGTTCTCCTGTTCCTTCAAACCTATAACTCCAATCATCGTTTGCACACCCTGTCAATACGCAGAGTATACAGACGATAGCCAACCATACATTCCCAAGTTTCATGATTGCCCCCCATCTGCAGTGACACTATTTCTTTTGTAAAAAGACCGTAAAGCTGTTGTATCTCGTTTTCAAAGAATAAGAATGTTGAATGGGAATAAGGATTGGTGTTTCTTTTTCACAACTCATTCAGATACCCCCGAGTCCGCCGTAGTGAAGAACGCAAGGAGCTTGCTACGGAGAAAACTCCAGCTTGGGCAGTTGATACCACTCGCCCGACATCCACTCACGCGCCTTCCAGCGCAGTACATCCGGGCGTACCAGCGGCATGATCTCTTGAAAAAAAGCCAGGCGTTCGATCTCGTCCATGGGCTGAAACCGCTCCGCCGCCTTCACATCGGCCTCCAGTTCGTTCATCGTACTGATTCCCAGAATGGCGGTGGACACGGGAAGACTCCACGTATAGCGCAGGGCCTGCTCGTACCAGGGAGCCAGTTTGCCAAGGGCCATCACTTTCATGCCAATGACGGCCACGTCTTTTTGTACCGCCAGCGGGACAAAATCGTGGGCAAAGCTGTAGATGAAATGATCCAGCGCTGACAGCGCAACCAGGGCACTGTCAAACGGGAAGCGGCGAATCGCTTCGGCCAGCAGGCGGGGATCGGTATGACCGCTGATGCTCAGTTTGCGGACAAGCCCCTGCTCTCTCGCCTCCAGCAGCGCTTCCAGGGCACCCCCCTTGGCAAAAATCGCTTCCAGGTCGTGCGGCTGCATCACGTTGTGGATACGCCACTCATCAATGTACTCCGTCCTGAGGCGTTTCAAGCTGCCTTCCAAATCGCGCCAGGCCAGATCGCGGGTGCGCCCGCCCGTTTTGGTGGCGATCCAGACCTTGTCCCGCAGCCCTTCCAGCCCAAGGCCAACCCTGGTCTCCGACTGTCCGTCGCTGTAACTGGGAGCCGTGTCAAAATAATTGATCCCCCACTCTACCGCCTTGCGAATAATCTCGATTGCCTGTTCTTCCGTACAGTCATGCTCATCCACGATCCGCTGTGCGCCAAAGCCGAGCAGCGATACCTGATGCGGATCTCGTCCAAACGATCTGGTTTGCATGTGGTCCATCCTTTCACGATCAACATGGGGTAATGAACAACATGGTATCATGTGTTTCATCGTTTCCTTGTGATTGTATCCCAAACGACGAAAAAAGAAAAAGGATCTCCCTCAGTATTAACCCGATAAAAGAAAAAGAGACGCACTTCGTAATGCGCGTCCCTTTGTGATCATCTCTATTCACTGGCTGCAGTATTTGTCGTACGCCGAGGTAAGCAGGCGGGAGATCGTCTCCAGATCGTTGTTCTCGATCTGGTGCCGTTCGATCATGGTTACCAGTTTGCCGTCTTTCAAAAGGGCAAACGAGGGAGACGACGGCGGATAGCCTTCGAAGTATTCGCGCGCTTTGGCTGTCGCCTCCTTGTCCTGTCCGGCAAATACCGTAAACAGGTGGTCAGGCTTCTTGTCGTGGCGGAGCGAGTGAGCTACCGCAGGGCGCGCCAGACCGGCCGCGCAGCCGCAAACGGAGTTGACCACGACCAGTGCGGTCCCTTTTGCCTCGGCAAACGCCTTCTCCACTTCTTCCGGAGTACGCAGTTCCTGAAAACCGATCCGGGTCAGTTCGTCACGCATCGGTTGAATTACCTGATTCATGTACGCTTCATAAGACATCATGAGAATTACCCCCTCAACAGAGTAAGCTGCTTTCTATTATACCCCGAATCGTCGGGATGGAGAATGGCTGGGTATGCTCCCGCGCTTCCTACACTTCCATCAGGATGGTCAATATCATCGGGCTGCGCCCGGTCTTTTCAAATACGAACGGCTTCAGGACCTGATTGATTTGCGCCTTCAGCTCCGACCACTCTTTTACCTTGCGGTTGAGCAGCTCCGTCAGCCGCTGCTTCACCAGCACGGTCGCTTCCTGAATCAGCGATTCCGAGCCGCGGACGTAGACAAAGCCGCGGCTGACGATGTCGGGGCCGGTGAGAATCTTGAAGTTCTTCATGTCGATGCTGACCACGACTACCATCAGTCCGTCTTCGGCCAGATGCTTGCGGTCGCGCAGCACGATATTGCCGACGTCGCCGATACCGCTGCCGTCGATCAGAACCACGCCAGCCGGTACTTTGCCCAATGTCGCCTGTTCACGGGTGCAGGCGAGTACGTCGCCGTTGTCCATCACAAAGATGTTTTTCTCCTCCATTCCCACCTGCTGAGCCAGCTTGGCGTGCGTCTTCAGCATCCGGTATTCACCGTGGATGGGCACGAAATAACGAGGACGGATAAAGTTGAGCATCAGCTTCAGCTCTTCGCTGCTGCCGTGCCCCGATGCGTGGATGTCAAACACCGAGCCGTGGATGACGTTGGCCCCTGCGCGAAACAGCTTGTCAATCGTCCGGCTGACGTTGACGGTGTTGCCGGGAATGGGCGAGGCCGAGATAATCACGGTATCATCCGGGTAAATCTGCACGCTGCGATGTGCTCCGGAGGCGATTCGGGTCAGTGCCGCCATCGACTCGCCCTGGCTGCCTGTGCAGATGATCAGAATCTGGTTGTCCGGATACTCGTCGATCGTCTTGACGTCGATCAGCATTCCCTCCGGCACCTGAATGTAGCCCAGCTCCTGCCCAATCATGAACACCTTTTCCATGCTGCGGCCTATCACCGCTATTTTGCGGTTGACTTCCACCGCTGCTTCCACCACCTGCTGCAGCCGGTGTACATTGGAAGCGAAGGTGGCCAGAATAATCCTGCCTTTCGCTTTGGCGATCACATCCTTGATCCCTTCTCCGACCGCCCGCTCCGACATCGTAATGCCGGGCCGTTCACTGTTGGTACTGTCCGACAAGAGCGCCAGCACATCCCCTCTGCCGATCCTGGCCATCTTGGCAAAATCGGTGGACGGGCCGACCGGGGTCATGTCCAGCTTGAAGTCTCCCGTGTGTACAACCGTTCCTTCGGGCGTCTCCACCGCAATGCCGAACGAATCGGGAATGCTGTGATTGGTGCGGAAAAACGAGACGGAGAGATGGCGAAAGGGTACAACCGTATCGTCTGTCACCGGAATCAGTTCGACCTCATTGACCATCCGGTGCTCCTCCAGTTTGGCCTTGACCAGTCCCAAGGTCAAGCGGCCGCCGTAGATCGGCATCCTGATCTGCTTGAGAACGTAGGGAATCGCTCCGATATGGTCTTCGTGTCCGTGGGTGAGAAACAATCCCTTGATCTTTTCCTGGTTTTCCTCCAGATAGGTAATGTCGGGAATCACCAGATCAACACCAAACATTTCATCCTCGGGAAACTTGACACCGCAGTCAATCACCACGATCTCGTCCAGATATTCAATGCAGTACATGTTTTTTCCAATCTCTCCGAGACCGCCCAACGCAAAAATTTTAACTTCGCTCAAAAAAACTCCTCCTACCTGTTTATCCAGGCTCGTTCAGCTTTTCGCCTTTGCAAAAACATCAGCCGTTCACCTGTTTTATCCTTATTGTATTATATCGGGTCTTAGCTGTCTTGCCAAACTTGCCCACTCTCTCCACAGACGGGTATGATAGGAGTGATCGATCGGAAGGAGGAGTCAAAGCGATGAAGGTAGCCGTATACCCGCCTGCCCGACAGGCGACTGGTTCGTTTGACGGCGGCAAGATAACCGAGCAAAAGCCGATTGGCTTTCCCGGAGAAGGATCCGCTGTAAAACGGGTCGGTCCGCTGTTTTACTGGTCCTGGTTTCACGCAGAAGAGGAAGGGTATATTCCTCCCCACCCCCACCAGGCCTTTGAAATCCTTACCTATGTGATAAAAGGCAAAGCAGAGCACGGGGATTCTTTGGGAACGAAAAGTACGGTGGGGGAAGGCGGCGCCCAAGTAATGCAGACCGGCTCCGGCGTATATCACGAAGAGCGGATGATCGGTCCCGATATGCACGGTTTTCAAATCTGGTTTGAACCGTTCCTGTCCGAAGCGAGCCAAAAAACGCCAACCTACAACCAATATGAGCACCAGGACTTCCCGCTTCTTCACGGGGAAGGTTACCTGAAAAAAACGGTGATTGGCGAGGGATCACCCATCCAGCTTGATGCAGACGCCAACATGTGGGATGTACAGGTACAGCCTGGCAAACTCTATCGGCACCCGCTTGCCGGCGGGCGCAGCCTGGCTGCGCTGGCCATTGAGGGAAGCGGCACATGGCTGACCAACGGAGGAGAGACCTCTTTCCGCGAGCGGGATTTCATCCTGCTGCATGCGTCCGGCGGCAGTGAACCGGTTCTGAAAGCGCCGGATGAAAATGGGCTGCGCTTGATTCTGATCGACGTGCCGACCGAGGTAGACTACCCGCTCTATCCCAAAGGATAGGGAATGTTTGCCAGCCGTCGATCCGTCTGTCGGCGCACATGGAACGGGGGCTCTCCGTAGGACAGCCCCGCAAATTGAAGACAAAATGTCGTGAATACGGAGCATTTTTGCCCGCCCGCTTTGGGCTTGCGAAGCGGACAGTCCATCTCCATTGGGGGTTGGCGACGGAGCGAAGAAAGGAAAATGGGCGCGGGCCCGCTATTCACCCGCCAGCTGCTTGATATCTGCAAGCAGTTGCTCCAGGTCCATGTCGGCAGCCATGCCATGCAGCTTGCGCAGGCGATTTTCGCCATCGATCAAAAACGTATACATGGAATGGTCGTATAGGCCCTGCTTGTTCTTTTGAATGTATACCCCAAACATGTCTGCCACCTGCCTGATCTCCTTCTCCCCGCCGCGAACGAAGTACCACCCGCTCGTATCCGCACCGTATTTCCCGGCGTACTGCTGCAGCGCTTCCGGTGTGTCCCGCTCGTGGTCAAAGGCAACGGTGACAAAAACGACCTTCTCCCCAAACAATTCCTCTTGCTTCAAATCTTTCTGCAGGTCGGCCATCAGGTAGGTCGTGGCCGGACAGACGTCCGGACAGTGAGTAAAAATAAAGGAAACCAGCTTCACTTTTCCCGCTGTATCATTAAAGGAAAACGTATCGCCATTCATGTTCTGCAGCGTAAAGTTATCCAGTTGTTTCAGCACCGGGATCGGCTCCTTGGCCCAAACCAGCTTGTACACAAGCACTCCGGCCAGCGCCAGGACCATCGCACTCACCAACAAGGGGATCGTGTACTTCGCCCCATTTCCCCTCGCGCCGATTGCCGGTTGGTTCGATTCTTTCACGCATCATCCCTCCTCGTCCCGATTGTACCGCGATTCACCCATACGTTCTGTGTCAGGGTTGTGACGAATGCGCTGCTCCTTTGGCAACAGCAAATCAGCACCGGAACGTTTTCCGGTGCTGTACTTGGGCTTCACCTCACCGCTTATTGGCACGGTGTCATTTCTCCACTTCACCGGTCCAGGCCAGCATGCCGCCAGCCATATTTTCTGCCCGGTAGCCAAACTGCTGTACGTACGCTGTCGCATTCCAACTGCGCGCCCCGCTGCGGCATACCATCACGATCGGCGTGTCCCTGTCCAGTTCGTCCAATCGCACGGGAAGCGTCGCCAGCGGGATCAGCTTTGCCTGTGGAATATGGCCCTGTTCCCATTCATCGGGTTCCCGCACATCGATGATTTGCAGCTTATCTCCCCGCCTGATCCTTTCCTGCAGTTCTTCCGGGGAGATTTCTTTTACCTGGTCCTCCATGGGTATCCTCCTTCTTGCCTCACTGCCCTTATCATAGCATAGAGGAACCTGGAAGATAAATGTTGAGGCGAGCCGCCGCCCAGTGCGGAACGCCCGGTTTACTCACCAGTTATTCCGGTACCTGAACAGCAAATAGATAAAAAACGGGGCACCGACACCTGCCGTAAACACGCCGGCCGGAATGTCCAGCGGGTAAAACGCTGTGCGGGCGATCAGATCGGCGACAAATACGATGAGACCGCCAATCATGGCCGAAACGGGAACCAACACCTGGAACGAGCGCCCAACCAACCGTCTGGCGATATGGGGCGCCAGGAGACCGACAAATGTAATGGCACCGGCGACGGCTACCGCCGCTCCCGTCAGAGCTACACTAAAGAGCAGGACCAGAAAACGCTGCTTTTCGACAGCAGCCCCCAATCCCGTTGAGATGGAATCATCCATTTCCTGCACGTTGATGTGACGAGCATAGGCCATAACCCCGGGGATCAGTACCAACATCCACGGCAGCAAGGTGTAAACCTGATTCCAGGAAGAGCCGTACACGCTGCCTGTCATCCAGATATAAGCCTGATTCACTGTATGAAACGGCCCCAGTACAATCATCATGGTGGACGCGGCACTCATGGAGACCTGCAGCCCGATACCAATCAGCACCAATCGAAGCGGCGTCACCCCCCGGTTCCAGGCCAGCACATAAATCAACAAGGAGATCAGCGCCGCTCCCGTAATCGCAGCCAGCGGGAGCCAGTGAACACTGACCCTGCCGCTCAAAAAAGTGATAAAGGCAACCGCAGCGACGGTTGCCCCACCCGTAATACCGATAATATCCGGGGAGGCCAGCGGGTTGCGAATAATTCCCTGCAGGATGGCCCCGGCAACCCCCAGTCCGGCTCCCACCAGCAAGGCAACGATGATGCGGGGAAGCCGTAACGTAAGAATCACGAAGTCATGCTCACCCGAACCCACACCCGCGATCGTCCCGATCACTTCCAGCGGATCGATCATCGTATCACCTATGCCGGCTCCGAGGATACAGGACAGCACCGTCAGCACGGATAATACAACCACGACCAGAATCGAACGCTTCTCGATTTGAAAAGAGACGGTTTCGGCCTTGCTGCGGTACGTGAAGAATTTGCTCATGATGGTTGCCCTCCCCTGCGTGCAAGATAAATGAAGAACGGCGTGCCGATGAAGGCCGTCATTACGCCGATCGGGATTTCCTGAGGGGGAATGATGAAGCGGGCAGCCACATCAGCGATCAGCAGCAGGATCGCACCAAAGACGGCTGAGTAGGGAATGAGCCACCGATAATCATTGCCAACCAGTCCGCGGCAGATATGAGGCGTGATGAGACCAACAAATCCGATATTGCCGGCCACCGCGACCGACCCGCCGGCAAGCAGTACGATTATGACAGCCAGTGTCGCTTTCACCAGCGTGGTTCGCTGTCCCAACCCTTTGGCTATCTCTTCTCCTGTGATCAGGATGTTAATCGCTTTACCCATAAACAGGGCAATCAGTCCGGCCAAAACCATATAAGGCAGTACGGGCTGCAGCATGTCAAGGGTACGTCCGCTGACAGACCCCGCCATCCAAAACAGCACTTCGTGTAATCCTCGCTCATTCATGACCAGAAACCCTTGTGTCAACGACAAAAACAGCGCAGTGATGGCTGATCCCGCCAATACGATTTTGACCGGCGTCAACCCGTCTTTTCCCATCGAACCGAGAGCGTAAACCAGGGCGGACGAAATCGCGGCTCCCAGGAACGCAAACCACATCAAGTGAACCAGGGAAGAGACAGACAAGAAGGTGATCGCCAGCACGACAAAAAACAGCGAACCGGCATTAATGCCAAACACGCTGGGAGAGGCTAACGGATTGCGGGTAAGAGCTTGCATCACCGCACCCGCGACGGCCAGGCTGGCCCCGATTACGGTACCAATGACGGCCCGGGGAAAGCGCTCCGTTAGAATAATGAGGTGCTCATTCAACGATTCGTCGTACGCAACTAACGCCCCCATGGCTGTCGCAAACGGAATCGGTGTCTTTCCCAACAGTACACTGGCACCAAACGACAAGGTTAACACAGCGATCGACAAGGCCAGTCCGGTCATCTTCCATGATGTGCGCCACAGTAAACAAGACATGTTCTCACTCTTTCCGGCTTCAAAGGAATAGAGAAGAATAGGCTTGGCCTACTCTTCTCTTGCAATCATTGTTATTGCAATCCGAAAATCTCGTAGAGATCATCCAGCATATTGAGCGCTGCCAGATATCCTCCCGCCATGTTCCAGGCGACTTCATCCACCACATGCACTTGCCCATTCTTGACGGCGTCCAGGTTCTGCCACAGCGGATGTGCCGTCCATTCCTTAAACGTCTTTTCCACAGCTTCCTTTTCTGCGGGATCGTTGGAGTTGAAGATGAAGAAGACATCGGCATTCATTTCCGGAATGCTTTCTTTTGAAGTTAATTGTACTCCCCATTCATCTTTTTGTTGATTTTCAGGACGTGTAAAACCAAGTTCATTCAGGATCGTGCCGGCAAAACCAGTAAAGTAGATACGTGCATGGTCTGGTCTGAAATTGAGTACGGCAACCTCGACGGGTAATTTATCGCCCATCTTTTCTTTAAACTCTGCCACTCGTTTCTCCCAATCGGCCATCAGTTGATCGGCTTTCTCTTGTTGATTGAGCGCTGCCCCCATCAGTTTCACGGTCGCTTTCCAATCGAAGACCGTCTCTTCCATTACAGTAGGGGCGATTTGGGACAGCTGGTCGTAAATCTTTTCGTGGCGAAGCTTGGAGGCGACGATCAGATCCGGCTTCAGCTTCGCGATTTCCTCCATATTGGGCTGATTTTCCTGTCCGACAATCTGTGTCCCCTGCAGATCATCCCGGAGATATTCGTAAATCGGTTTTTCAGTCCAGGATTCCACCACGCCAACGGGTTTTATCCCGAACGCCACGGCAACATCTGTTGCCCCCTGGTACAAGGTGACAACTTTTTGCGGGGTACCTTTGATCTCCGTGGTTCCCATCGCATGGGTAACCTGACGGCTCTCTTCTTTTGTTTCAGCAGGTTGCTCTGCCTTTGGCGCTTCCGGCTGTGCAGGCTGTTGTGCCGCCTGCTCTGCACCGCACCCGGCCAGAAGAAGCGCAGCGATAAACAGGATCGAAAAAAGCGTGCGTGAGAATGTATCAAGTCCAAATCTCTTTGGCTTACGCATGATGAAACCTCCCATGATCAAAAATGATAATCATTTTCAAACAATTCCTATTGTAGTCGATTTTACGTACCTGTCAAGGCTTTTTTTGGGGGATCATGTCGCTTGTACGGGCGTCTGTTGAGCGCAGCCACTTCACTTCATCACTCAAGACCCGCAGCGGATTCAGTCCGAACCATTCCAGTGAAGCAAAATGTTCGGTTTGCTCAATCTGCTCCAGTATCTCCCGGTAGTTGACCGCACCGTGTTTCAACGGCACCATCCCGCTGCGTCTTCCGCTCGGCGCGTATACGTTATGGGGCTGAAATACCTGCAGGTGTTCCGCAGAAGCAATGTTCTTCAAATGGTAATGCTCAACCCAGGGTTTCAGCCGGGTGAAGCTTTCAAGCGGATCATCGCCCGATTCCCACAAGTGCAGAAAATCAAGATTCACCTTTAGCGACTCGTGACTCACCTCCTCCAACAATCGCAAGGTGGAAGAAAGCGAGTCTGTCAACGTGTTCGGATGGGTCTCCACCAGCAGATGGACATGATGCTGTTTGCAAAGGTCGCATAAAAACCGCAGATTATCCACATATTGCCGCCGCTCCAGCGGCGTCACGCTGCCGCTTGGTTTTTGGCCCGCAAACGTACGAATCCGCCTGGTCTGGAACCATTCGGCCAGTTGAATCAGCCGCGTGCATTTTTCCAGCGTCTGCCGTCTGTCTGCTGACGGGGAAATGTCCAGGTAGTCGCTGATCATCGAAATGCTCATCCCGTTCTTCCGTATAAACTGAAGCTGCTCCCTGGTGCGTTCCCCATCATCCTGGTACAAATGCCGGGCATGGATTCCCCACAGCTCTATCCCGTCGAACCCGTGCCGACGGGCAAAATGAACAATATCCGCAAAGGAAATCAACTGGTGGCGGAATGAGATGGTGCATAAGGCGTACCTCACATCTTCACCCCCTTCCGGTTCTCCCGCTCCCTGACAACATCCGTCCACATACGAAACTGCCGTTCAATCTCCTGCTTCAGGTTCTTTTCCAGTTGATCGACCTGATCGATCTGCCCGAGCAATTGACGGAGAAACTCTCTGTTTTCGGTCAAGGCTGTTTTGATCGCCAAATAGCGGATCGTGTGAAACCCCTGGACCAAATCTCTGATTTGCTGCGCCCAGTAGTCGTAATGTTCTTGGGAGAGCGGAAGGTAATCCCGGAAGTACAAGAGAGCGTAATCGTAGCTGTACTTGCGGATGGCCAGAATATTTAGCTGCTTCACAGCGGTCATCAGCATGGACAAACGGCGGCCGCGCCGACCTTCCGCCATGTCTGACACCACTTCCCTTACACGGGCGGTCAGTTCATTTTCGTCTCTTCTGAAGGTTTCACGAAAATATCGTTCAATGACCGGCCAGGATGGTTCCTTGATGGCAGCTGCGTCAATATAAAATCCGCCGCCATGCAGGTTGCCCAGAATTGCTTCGGTTACATGCTCTTTGGGCAGATTCCCTTCCCAGCGCATGTCGGCGTCCAACATAAACCACTCTGCGTCGTTTTCCGTCTTGGAGAGGATCACATAGTGCGGGAACGGTTTTTGGTTAAACCTGTTTTCCCGTTCCGGGATCAGGGACATATCGAGATGAACGATGATATAGCGGTGTTCCGGGCGTTCATCCAAAAGCTTCCGCAAGATTTGCAGATTGGTCCGGCGATCCTTGGCCGGGTCGTACCACTGGTGTACTTTCAGGCCAAAAAAGCGTTCATACCAATCACGGTAAAAATCATGGCAAATATCGTCCGTAAAGTAGGTGATGACCCCTTCCTCCGTCACGTCAAAGGGAGCGTCCCATATCCCGAAGTAATAGGGGCGATAGTCAACCCGGCTTCTTCTTTTGACGATTTCGCAGAAGCAGCTGATGAGACAGTGAACCTTGATGTTTACCATGGGCTCGCCTCCCTCGATGGGGCCGGATGCAGCCTTTCCATAAAATCCAATAACGACCCCACCGTATCAAACACCGTCGGATTGACTTCATTTGCCGGTACCATCAGTTTCAAATCTTCTTCGATATATACGATTAGCTGCAGCAGCATGATCGAGTCGAGATGCAAATCTTCCAGCAGTCGCATCGTTTCGTCCAAGGGAGGAACACCTTCCCGTTTCAGCCGATGCGTCAAAATGTGCCGCAGCTGTTTTGCCCGCTCTTCCCGGTTCACGATCTCACGTCTCCTCTCTCCAACATGTTGCGGCTGACTTTACCGGTGGCGCTTTTGGGAATGGCCGTGACCAATTGAATCTCTGATGGAACCTTGTACGGCGGCAGCTGCGCAAAACACCATTTCCGGATTTGGGCGGGGTCAAGTGTCACACCTGGCTTCGCAACAACCTGTGCCTTGACGATCTCGCCGCTGACGGGGTGCTGTCCCCGGTACACCACCGCTTCCTGCACTCCTTCGATCCGGTTCAGCACATCTTCCACCTCCGCCGGAAATACCTTCAGTCCCGCAACGTTGATCACGTCATCCAATCTGGAAACCCATTGGATACGTCCTGATTCCGTTCTGTAGCCCAGGTCTCTGGTATGGATGCGGGCATGACCAAGGGAAACAATGATCTCTGACGGTTGGGACTGATCCCTGCCGGTGATCACCTCTACATGCGGCAGTGCGATCCCGATGTCCAGGTTGGTCTGCATGTGCAAGGCGATGCTGACGCATCCGGCTTCGGTACAACCGTACTGCTGCATCATCACATCGGTGACATCCCGCAATCTGTGATACAGTCCTTCCGGCAGCGGCGCACCGGACGTCATGATGTGATCAAATCGAACCCGTTCCTGGCTAAACCCCGTCATCACATGAAAGAGCAGCGGTACTCCATACACAATGTGGCGGGGCGTATCCTGGATGACGCTCAGCGCATATTTGGGATTCTGATTCGTCACGATCACCGGTTTGCTGCCTCTTTTCAATGCGGACAACACCCCGCACAGCAAACCGTAAGAATGGGTGATCGACGCCAGCACAATGGGCGTGCGGTCCTCCTTTCCGGTGAAAAGGGAATTGTAAGCGGTCAGTTCCCGCTCAATTTGCTCCCATGTCCGGCCTATCAGCCTGGCTTCCCCTGTCGTCCCTGAACTGAACTGATAGAGAGCCGCTTCTGCCTCTCTTTCCCGCTCATGCGGAAACGGTATGTACTGTCCCGGATCCTGGTAGACCAATCCGCCGCATTGTGCATCCTCTGCCAGTTTTTGTGCCGCTGAAAACGGCGTCTCTCCATGCATCAACAAGACTGAACCGCCTTGATCACGCAGGAAGAGCACAAGCGAAACGATGTCCTCCGGATTGGTCAGACAAAGCGCATAACGCTTGCCCTCTACTGCCCGAAAATGCTCCATGTCCCGGTACGCTCTCACTCGGGATGCAAACTCGTCTTTTGTAATCTCCATTCCGTTGACACCAAACATCTCATTCCCTCCTTCTATCGGGATGCCCGCTGCTGTTGGACAAGGTAGATGGGATTGGGTACTTCGTGGACGAGACGGGCAGGATCCGGATACAAGCGCCGTTTCGTCAGCTGTTCAACACGGCAGCTTGGCGAAAACAGCTGAAACCGGGCAAAGCGTTCTCCAAGCTGGGGGAAACGGCGCGGATAACCTTCCAGCACATCAGCAGCAAGTGCCCAGAAATCGAACTCTTCATAGCCGTATCGATCCGCCAGCAGCAGAGCCAGCTCCCCGAGATTGATGAAGAACAGGGCGCCAAGCGTCAGGTTTCGCACCGGCGTCACATCGTCCATTTCAAACAGCGTGTCAGGGGCAAAATCGGGGCACTTCTGCGGCTCTCTCAAATAGGCGCGGCAGAACAGGACATCCTCGTGAAAGTCTTTTAAGGCGGCGCGTACAGGCAGTCCGCCCCGGTGGACCAGCACCATGTTCTGGGCATGCGTCTCCAGCGCGACACCGTGTCCGACCAAGAGATGAACGACGGGCAGGACGCATCTCTCAAACAGGCGCTCTAACCAGTTTGTGATACCGTATTCTCGCAGCCACGGTTCAATTAGGGGTCTTCCCTTTGCATCAAGTGAGCAAAGTCCGGTAAATGGAACCGCTTCTTCATCCGCATCCAGATACCGATGGAGACTTTCCCGCCAAATGCAGCCGATGGCGCCAAAGGTGGCAGCGCGATCCAGGCGGCAAATGGGCGGAGGATCATAGGAGATACCGGCGAATTCCCGCAGCAGGATCAGACGCGCCTCGTCTCGCAGGTACGGATCTTTATCCCTCATGCTGCACAGCCATTCGGAGACGACCGGCGCACTCGTCACAAAGGTGGGCGGCAGATGCCGGGAAACGGATGTATTGAGCAGGTTCATCGACAGCTTCACATACGGCTTGTATGGGGAGGTTCGGTTGGCAAGTGTCCGAATGGACTGCTGTGGAACGTATTCATCACCGGCCAGTCCAAGGACGACGATTCGCCTGGCCCGTATCTCACTGACAAATGAGGGCGCGATGTGCTTTCTCCACTGCCACGGATGTACGGGCAGGAAGCAGTATTCCTGTGGATCGCATCCTTGGTCCCGGATGGCCGAGAAAAACCGCTCCAGCAGCGGTTCACCCAGCTCGGAGATCAACCAGCCGTGATAATCGAGGCCAGGAAGGAACGCCACTTTCGCATGGTCGCGATGAACAGCCAGCCAGACCAGCCGTATCGTCTGTTTAAACTCCGGCCCGTAAGCGTAATGATCGGTGTAGTCGAAACCGATCCGGGACTTGTAACCCGGATGGTACAGGTGGCCGACCATCATCTCTCCTTCAAAGTCGTCGTAGTCTTTTCCGCGGATGTCTGCAGTACGCTGGTCACGCTCACACTGAGCCAGCGTGTCGTTAAACAATGTCTGCTCCAGCTCATTGCTGAAAGATTGCAGTCTCGTTTCATCCACCCCGATTGGCCCCAACACCTCGGCCACAAACAGGGTGAGGGAATCAGCCGGCCGCACCGAATCTGCGGCGATCCGAAGCACGGGATCACGGTTTAACCGGATTCGCCCGAACGTCACTCTGCGCCGTCCCCGACATTTGTAGCAGACAGGACGTCCCTGTTCGTCTTGACCATGGATGAGAAAGATCGTGTCGATTCCCGCTTGCTCGGTTTCGGGAACAACGACCCCTTCATAAATCAGCGATTCAATCAACTGCCGGAACACTCTTCTGAAAACCTGTGCATACTGCTCCGACTGCATCGCTTTGGCGACCGACATATCCTGCCTGGTCCATTCCATCATGATTCCTCCTGCATGGAAGTCCCGCTCTCCACTGGAGCCTGGATTGCGGTTCCCTGTTGTTTCATAAAGAACAAAAACAGCAGCACATTCACGAGACAAATGGCCGCCGCGGCGGTAAGCGGCGCCGCCAATCCCGCCGCTTCCACCAACGCCGAAGCGAGAAGCGGAGAGATCAGTTCGCCCACGGTTTGAAAAGAGACGATCACGCTGAAGTGAAAGGGCAGGCGCTGACCGCTTTCCCGATTAAACATGATGACGTCCAGCGCGGCCATGGTGATGGCCAAAAACACGCCATACACCATTCTGCCGACCACAAGCAGCGCAGCGGATTCCGCTGTCCCCTGCAGGTACAACCCTGCGACCATGGCCACCCCTCCGCTCACGCCAACCGACTTTAGACGCTCAGGCACGCACAAGCGCCTGATCAGCGGCATCGCCGCCACTGCCATCAGGCTGGGAATGAGAAACAAGAAGCTGGCGGTATCGATCGTCACATCGAATACCTGTTCGGTGTACCGGGTAAAAAAGGGACGGGTCATGTGATGGGCCACGGTGATCGTAAAAAAGAGCAGCCCCAGCACAAGCAAAAATGGATTCCATCTCCCTGCACTCTCCGACTTCTCAACAGCCCCTGTACCTTCTTCTCCCGCTTCCCTGAGCGCCCAGACACAGAACGCAAGCTGCACCGCATCAGCGAGAGCAGCAATGTAAAACACAGCCAGCGGCCGGTGCAGGTCCATCATCCACGCTCCAGCCAAGGTCGACAATATGATCGCCGTATGATAGACGGCATGAACCGTGGCGGCCGTTGCGGCATTGTTGCGGCCGCCGCCTAGCCTTACAATGAGCGGGTAAATCAGCATGTAACTGCTTTTGAAAAAAAGCAGGACGACGGTTATCGCAAGAAACTGGCCGGCGCTGGAAGCCGTCGCCATCAGCGCCGTAAGGACGGCAGTACCGGCCTGACCGACAAACAGCAAATACTTCGGATCGAAGCGCCGGGACAAGAAGCCCCACAGCGGCGAACAAAGCACAACCGTCAGCCGGCACACAAAAATGTAAAACCCGGTGTAGGCATAATCCTCGATCCCGAACACCTTGCGAAAAAATTGCGGGTAAAAGGGAGACAGCAGTACCTCGGTAAACAATCCCAAAAACATGCAGCCCAACAGGACGTACTGCGCCCTTGTCACCTGCAAACTGACGCCCGTCTTCTTCATTGGATGCCAAACTGCTGAAACACATTGCGCGGACGGACCGGGTAGACCTCTCTTCCGGTCAGGCTGTTGATGATGACGCTGTTCCGGTAAGCGCCAAGCCCCAGATCCGGTGCCCCAACCCCATGTGTGTGCAGTTCCCCATTCTGGATATAGATGCGATTGTTTACCTTCTCACGAAGTGTCAGGCGGTAATCCGCTTCAACCTCATACCGCCCCAACGAATCCCGGCGGATCAGGGAATGAAGCGGTCGGATGCAGTCCGGCACCACATGCCTGTATCCCGTTGCCAGAATCACCACTTCGCTGTCGTGCGCAAACCATGTCCCCTGCTCCACGTGATGGCATGACAGGTGATAGTACGTACCGTTCTCGTTCCGGCCGGCACGTACTTCCCGTACTTCCGTGTTGGCCAATAGGCGCACGGCCGGGCGCTTTCCTGCCACAGTTGCTTCATACAAGCTGTCGTAGATGTCGGCGATGGTCTGGGCGCTGATCCCTTTGTACAGCAAATCTTGTCCGGCGCGGATGACGTCCTTTTTTTGCTGCGGAAGCCCGTAAAAATAGCGGGTATAATCAGGTGAAAAATGCTCCAGTCCCAGCTTCGAGTACTCCATGGGGAAAAAGCCGGCAGATCGGGTAAACCAGTCAAGGCGGTAGCCGTACTCCCCCTGCTCCTGGAGCAGGTGAAGAAATATTTCGGCTGCGCTTTGCCCCGAGCCGATAATCGTGATCGATTTGGCCTGGCGGCAGCGATCCAACCGATCCAGAAAGTGAGCCGAATGGAAGACATCGTTCTCCGGAAGGTGTTGAAAGCGGTCAGCGACAAAAGGGACGCTGCCCACGCCGAGTACCAGATGACGGGACAAGACGTTCATTGACCGGCCGCTTTCGTGGTCAGCCACGGCGACTGAAAACCATTCTTCTTCTCCTTCCCGATGCAGACGAACATCCGTCACTTCGCAGCCAAAACGGCACGTGTCCAGATGCTCAGCCGCCCATTGGCAGTAATGGCTGTACTCCCGGCGCGGCACGTGAAACCTCTCCAGGAAGTAGAAATGATAGAGCCTCCCCTGCTCGTGCAAATAATTCAGAAAGCTGAGCGGATGTGTCGGATCGGCCATCGTGACCAGATCGGCGAAAAACGGAACCTGAAGAGTGGTCCCCTCGATCAACATCCCGCCATGCCACTCAAACCGCGGCTTTTGTTCAAAAAAGACGGCTTTGATCTCAGGCACTTTTTCAAGCAGCGCGGCCAGTCCCAGGTTAAAGGGACCGATTCCGATCCCGACGACATCAAATACGCTGGACATGATCCCAACTCCTGAAAAAATCTTGTCTGCTGCAAAACATGAGTGCTCCCGTTTTATCCGGAAGCGGCACCTCTTTTTGAAAGGTAAAGCCGCATTTTTCAAAGATATGAATCATTTTTTTGTTCCTGATGTCCGGCTCCGCTACGATTTTCTCTGTCTCGGCGTGCTTGAGCAAAAAGCGAACCATCGCCTGCAGCAGAGGAAGCGCATACCCTTTTCCCACGTATTCGGGGGGACCGATCAACAGATGAATGCCTTGATCGGCGGGATGGGCGTCATAATACTCCCCGATAATATCTCCCTTTACCCAGTACGCCTCAAAATAGCTCATCGGAACCCCGTCCAGCATCCCGATGTACAGCGTCTGATTGGGGTTGGCCAGGAACGCTTCCAGATGGGCCAGATACTTCTCCCGCGAAACATTCAGGTTCCAATACGGTATCACGTGGGGTTCATGGTGCCACGCATAAAGCCGCTCAAAATCCTGCTCCAATGACACCTTTCGAAAGGCTATCGTCTTGCCAATTCGCGGATCATTGGTTTGAAACGGATACGATTCAATGGAAGAGAAAGACATGGGGAGAAACCTCCTTGACCAAGGGATTATCCACTTCCACATAGACGGATTGGCTCTCCAGAGGTCCGGCCAATTCATCCATATCGTAAAGCCGCGTCAGTAAATTTGCTTTGCACGGCAGCTTCTCTTCCGTCAACAAGCTGTGCAAAAAGGTGGATGGCGCGCGATTCATGGGGACGAACTGCTCCAACGTCGCTCGAAGTTCGGCAAGCAGCAGCCGCTCGTCAACCAATCCTGCCGAACCAAAGCCGTTGATCAGTCCGAACATGTGGTTAAAGATCAAATAGTAGCGAAACCGTTCATCTGCCACCGCATCGTCGCATACCGTCTGGCTCTTTTCGCCGATGCCGGGAAACTCCCGCTCCAGCAGTCCTCTGGTTGAGCGGCAGAAGTAATACCCTTGGTTATCCCGGTAAAAATAGCGATGCGGATAGCCATTTTTCAGCTGCAGGACGCTGTTCTGCTGGTGTGCCTCCAATGCGATGCCGTATGTCAGGTACAGCCACACCATCGGCACGAGAGAGATGTCCAGGTAGCGCCGGAACCAATTAAGGCTTACCTCGCCCGTGCTTCGTCCTTCCTCTTTGGCTAGACGGCGGATAATGGCCGCAAGGCGGGTAACATGTCCAGGGAGAGCGTCCTGCACCAGTGCCGCGATCAGCGTCACCTGGTTCCCCTTTTCCCCCCGGAACGGATTATCGCGCAGAACGACTTCGAACCCGGACTCCTCCGCTCCCTCCGCTTTCAGCGTAATGTAAGCCGGATCGCAGATCACATCGAATGAGGGGAACCGTCTGCGAACTTCCCCGATCCCCGTCTCAAGCAGCCGTTTCACCTCCACTCCCCGCAGCAGTTCCTTTAACTTGTTTACTCGCAGCGAATTCGTCACCTTTACCGGGATGGAGAACTTGTACATGAAACGGGAATCAGGGTGATACACCGTTCGCAAAGAGGAAGTGGCCATGTAGGGTCTCCCCAGCCTTCCGCAATCTTCCACCAGCCCTTTCCCGATCCACTCAAGCACAATTGGCTGGCAAAGCAGCCATTCGGCCTGAAGCGGGTGTACGGGAATGAGCGCGTAATCGTCGGCTTGGCAGCAGCGCTTGCGAAATTCCGGGTCGACAAGCGGGTCTTCCCGTAATTCCGCTTTAATCAGTTCGGCTGCGGACTGCCCTAATGCCGAATCTTCCCGGACAAGGGAGCGGTGGGCACGAAAATAATGGAGAGGAAACTGGCCTTTCAGCTCTGGCGAGAACCGGAACTTCTCCCCTTCAGGTATCCCCTGGCGGCTTTTCGGTGTCGGATGGATGAGATGCCCAAACAAAAGAGACTGCTCTGCCTCGATAAAGCTGGTATCGCAGCCATACAGCGCATCCTCGTCGTCCATTCGCGCCCGGACAAACTCTTCGATGTTGCGGCAGCTTTCAATCGTGCGCAGGATCAGTTCCCCCGTGTCTGTATCGGTGCCGTGTGCAAGAGACAGCTCCTTCACCAAAAGCGCGGCCAAAGTCAGGTAATCGGCTTCGATCCACTCTCCCGCCGCTTCCGTTCGGTAGCGGACCGGAAAATGGAACACATGCCTCCCTGTAGGTGATTTGTAGCTGACCTGTGCCTGGATGGTGATTCCTTGGACAGGCAAGCAGCAGTACACACGTATTCCCGTGTCGTCTGCTTCCCATTCACCGCTTCCCGTTTCCCGCAGATAGCAATTCAAAAAGCTCTGCATGGCCGCCTGGGAAGCAATTTGTCTGGCATCATTCATTACAGTACGATCTCCTTTCCCCGCGTGTATTCTGTTTCCAACGCCTCCCCGATCTCTTTTGCCTTAAGCAGGATCTGCCCGGTATGTGCGGGAGTGGTTCTGGGGTTTAACAGCGTCATTTTCAAACACGTCCTGCCGTCCACCTTCGTCCTTGCCAGCACCGCCGTCCCCTCCGCCAGAAGTCGGGCGCGAATCTGGCTGTTGATTTCATCGGACCAATCCGGGTTCCTCGTGGGCACATAGCGAAACACCACGGCATTCAGAATCGGTTCGCCCATCAACTCCAGAGCGGCATCCTGCCGGATGAACCGGGCTGTTTCCATGGCGGTCATGATCGTGCGGTCAATCATGTCACCAAAGCTTCTGCGGCCCAGATGCTGAAGCGACACGTAGAGTTTCAGTGCATCAAAACGACGGGTTGTCTGCAGGGATTTGGTAACCAGGTTGGGCACGCCATCCTCTTCATCCTGCTGTGGGTTGAGATAGTCGGCCATCAGCCGAATATAGCGGAAATGCCGTTTGTCTTTCAGCAAAAACGAACCGCAGCTGATTGGCTGATAAAACATTTTGTGGAAGTCAACCGCGATCGAATCCGCCTGTTCCCATCCCTTCAACAGCGATGCGTGCCGGTCGCTCAGGGCCAGCGCCCCCCCATAGGCGGCGTCGACATGCAGCCACAATTGATGCCGGCGGGCGATTTCAGCCATCTCTGGCAGAGGATCAATGCTGCCAAAATCGGTCGTTCCAGCCGTAGCCACAAGGACAAACGGAAGCAGGCCGCTCTGCTGCAAATCTGTCATCGCCTGTTCCAATGCATCGCTGCGCAGACGGTGGCGGTCATCCGTCTCCACCGGCACGACCGCCCGTTCCCCCAGACCAAGCAGGGCAAGCGCCTGCTTCACTGTAAAATGGGCGTGTTCCGAGCACAGTACCCGCATCCTGGCGGCATCGGCAGGAAGACCGCACTTTTGAACATTCCAGCCCCACTGTGCCATGGCGTAATGATCCCGTGCCAACAGCAAGCCCATGAAATTGGATTGGCTCCCGCCGCTCGTAAACACGCCGTCAGCCTCTTCGCCATAGCCGACCAAGCCGCACAGCCATGCGATCATCCGTTGTTCCAGCATCGTCGCAGCCATGCTCTGATCCCAGGAATCCAGCGATTGATTCGTGGCCGAAATCAATACTTCCGCGGCCAGGGCCGCATTGAGCGGGGGACATTGCAGGTGGGCGATGCATGCCGGATGTGTGACAACGGCAGAATGCTGCAATATCGCTCTGCCAACGTGATCTAGGATTTCTTCCATCCCCGCTCCCGTCTCGGGGCAGACCGGGCGCTCCCGCAATGCCAGGGATATTCGGCTCGGGTTCACACCGCTGTAGGGGGCGGCAGAGGAAGCGAACCGGCTGATCAATACATCCATTGCCGCCTGCATCATCGTGCGGTAGGATTCGTGGCTGTCGGGTGACTCAGCCAGAAACAGCGAATCGAACCGTTCGCTCATCCGTACACCTCCCGCCGCCCGAGCAGCGCTTTCTCGGCCTGAGCAACCGCTTCAGAGAAGATGTCGGCGATTTGATTGATTTGTTCATCGGTTACGGTGAGCGGGGGGAGAAAGCGCACAACGCTGCCATGCCGGCCGCCAAGCTCCAGAATCAGCCCGCGCTTGATGCATTCCTGCTGGATGCGATCGGCCAGTTCCGGATGGGCAGGATACGCTCCCAACTGGTCGCACTCCTGCTCCTTGTCAACGATCTCCACTCCGATCATCAGCCCACGACCGCGCACCTCGCCAATACCAGTTGATTGCCGTTGGATGTCCCTTAACAGGGCCATCAGCCGGCTCCCTCTCACTTCCGCACGCTCTGCCAAGCGGTTTTCCGTAATAAACCTGAGCGTGGCGGTGCCGGCCGCCATCGCCAGTTGATTGCCGCGGAATGTTCCGGCGTGTGCACCCGGCGCCCATGCGTCCAGCTCTTCGCGATACACGATCACCGCCAGGGGCAGCGTTCCACCGATTGCCTTGGAGAGAACGATCACATCAGGCACGATGCCCGCCTGTTCGAAGGCATACAACCTGCCTGTTCTCCCCAGTCCTGTCTGAACCTCGTCAACGATAAGCGGAATCTTGTTTTTCTTCGTAATCCTGCTCATTTCGCGTATCCATTCATCCGGAGCGGGAATGACCCCTCCTTCACCCTGGACGATTTCCACAATCATGCCTGCCGGTGCGACAACTCCGCATTCCGGATCATCCAGCAGCCGCTCTATGTACGCGCTCCCGATTCGGTGCCCTTGTTCTCCCCCGACACCAAACGGGCAGCGGTAGGAGTATGGATAAGGCAGAAAATGGACATCCGGCATCAAATTGGCCACGTCAGTTTTGGGCTTCACGTTCCCCATCAGGCTCAACGATCCGTGCGTCATCCCGTGATAACCGCCCTGAAAAGCAAGCATGCTTCTTCTCCCTGTAGCGGTTTTGACCAGCTTTATGGCCGCCTCCACCGCATCGGACCCGGACGGACTGCAAAATTGAATACGGGCCCTCTGGGCAAACTCGGCAGGCAGACTTGCAAAAAGCTGCTCAACAAATTCATCCTTGATCGGTGTGGCAAGATCCAATGCATGAAGCGGCCGTTTTTCTTCCAGCGCCTTCCGGATCGCTTCGATCACGACGGGATGATTATGGCCCAAGGCCAAGGTTCCCGCTCCGGCCAAGCAATCAATATAGCTCCTTCCCTCCACGTCTTTGACATAAATCCCATCCGCTTCGGCAATGGCGATCGGGATGCGGCGCGGATAGGAGCGAGCGTTCGACTCGCGCCGGGATTGCAGCTCAAGGAACAGGTTGTTTTGTGCTGCAGACAGCATATCCACCCTCGCTTTCCCAACAAAAATGGGCTAGGTAATGATAACAATAATCATTATCAATATGGTGCATGAAAAAAAGTTGGATTGATGGTTCCAGGTTATTCCATCTAGGAATAATGATAATCAATCTCAACTGTCACTTACAAATATAACCTGACAGATTATCCATTGTCAACGTAAAACCAAAAAATCAGGAATTTTTTCCCTCCCATGGAGGATACCCCTCCCCCACTGTGGTGTCCTCTGCAAGCGATACAAGAAAACCCGGAGCGAAGCTCCGGGCCACTTGTAGACAAAGGTGTTTTGATAAAAGGAGGGGAATGCTCTCCCATCATACTCGTATTGTATTCAATATATGAAGTGATGCCGAAGGGTTCCCGTTATCATTTGTCACTTCGTCGGTTTGCCCTGCACGTACCGTGCGTCAAACAGGAACAGCCGCATCAGCAAAATCAGCGACGGCACCAGCAGGCACAATCCGGCGATAAACCCAATGACCAGCGCCGCTCCCATTTGCGGACTGGTGATGCTGTCGGTAATCGTAACGTATGGATAGAGCAGATACGGCAAATGGGAAACGCCATATCCGAAGAACGCGAAGGCAAACTGAAGCATCACGAACACAAATGCCCAGCCGTATCCGCGCTTTTTCAAAAGCAGCGCCAGCGCGAACAGGAAGCTGGCCAGCGACAGCAGAAACAACCAGCTTGCATCCAGCATCTTGTCGAAGTGCTGCGGATTATGGTTGCGAATGGAGAGAAAGACAAGAAAGCTGGCGAAAATGGTCGGCAGACTCCAACCGATCGCAAACGAGCGGAGCAGCTTCGCAGCCCTGACGTCTTTGGCCTTGTCTGCATAGTAGGTGAGAAAGCTGGCACTGATGAACAGCACACTGGCTAACGCGAGCAGCACCACCGCCCAGGAATAGGGACTGGCCAGCAGCCGGTCCATCAGCAGGATCACCTCATCTCCGCGCACTTCGATAAATCCGCCCTCGGAGATGGTTAAAATCGTTGCCAGCGAAGCCGGGATGAACAGGCCGGTCACTCCGTAGATGAAGTGAAACAGCATGTTCTCCCGGGCTCCATAATGAGCAAAAGCGTAAAACGAACCGCGCAGCGACAACAGCACCAGAGCAATGCTGCCCGGCACCAACAGCGCTGTCCCGTAATAGTAGGCGGTGTCAGGGAAAAACCCGACCAAACCCACCACAAAGAAGATCAAAAAGACGTTGGTCACTTCCCACACCGGCGACAGATAGCGCTGGATGATGCCGTTGACGATATGATCCTGCCGTCTTGCCTTGCAGTAAAACGAGAAGAACCCGGCCCCAAAGTCAATTGAGGCGACTATGATGTAGCCGTACAAAAAAATCCATAACACGGTGATGCCCGCCAACTCCAAACTCATCGCCACGCCTCCTTCATTGAAACCGTTGTCTGCGCGCTGCTCCTACACATCAAGCTGTCCACCCGACAGCTCCGCCTCGGCCGGCTTGTTGCGAAACATTCTGGCCAGCACCAGTGAAGACGTAACAGCAAGGAAGATGTAGAGCAAACTGAACAAAATCAGCATCTCACCCACGTTGTCCGCCGTTGTCGCGGCGTGCGCGGTTTTCATGTACCCGACCAGAATCCAGGGCTGACGTCCAATCTCGGTGAACATCCAGCCCAGCTCGATCGCCAAAAGCGACAGCGGCGCCCCCCAAATGATCGCCCGGTACAAAAGGCGCGGCCCTTGCTCGCTGTGCTTGCGCCGATAGTAGAAGTACACCAGCGGTACCACCAGCATGTAAAGACCGATGGTTACCATCCCGTCAAACAGATAGTGAACAAAAAGCGGCGGCCGCTCCTCTTCGGGGAACTCGTTTAATCCTTTCACTTCTCCGTCCGGCAGGCCGGTAGCGAGGATGCTGAGCGCATACGGAAGCTTTAGGCCGTATTTCACCTCTCCCGTTTCCTCGTCCAACACGCCGCCAAAGATCAGTTCCGCTTGCGGCTTGGTCTCAAAGTGCCATTCGGCTGCCGCCAATTTGACGGGCTGGTATTCCGCCAGGTACTTTCCTGCAAGATCGCCCCATACCGCCGTGCCAAAGCTGAACAACAGTGCCATTGTCATCGTCAGTTTGAGCGCTTTGCGGTAGTATTCGTGCCGCTTTCCCTTGAGCAACTGCCAGGCCGCTAGGGCGGCCAACACATAGGCGGAGGCGGCGTATGCGGAGAAAATCATATGCCCCGCCTTGGACGGCGTCGCCGGGTTAAACATCGCGGCCAAGGGCTGGATATCCACGATCGCCCCACCGTCCAGTGTGAAGCCCTGCGGAGCGTTCATAAACGCGTTGACGGTCATGATAAAGAAAGCGGAAGCCGTCGAGCCGAGAATGACCGGAATCGAAAAAATCCAGTGAATGTACGGGTTGCGAAACCGATCCCAGGTGTACAGGTAGATCCCGAGAAAGATCGCTTCAAAGAAAAAGGCGAAGGTCTCCAAAAACAACGGGAGCGCAATCACTTCACCGGCAACCTTCATGAAACTGGGCCAAAGCAGGCTGAGCTGCAGCCCGATACAGGTTCCTGTCACGACACCTACGGCGACGGTGACGGTAAATCCTTTCACCCATCGCTTCGCCAGCAAAATGTAGGCAGGATCCTTGCGGCGGATGCCCAGCCACTCGGCAGCCGAGATCAGCACCGGGATCCCTACGCCGAGCGCGGCGAAGATGATGTGAAAACCAAGGGTTAATGAGGTGAGTATACGAGCCAACATGGTATTGTCCAGTTCCACAGCTGTCTCCCCTCCCGTGCCTGTTATTCGCATCTGTATATGTGAATTTTATCACCAAACAGGTTGGTTTTTTCTCCTTCAGCGGAGACAGTTGTGAACAAGACGAGGCTATTTGGTTACAAAATCGAGGCGGACCAAGCCCCATAGGGGGAACGTTCAACTCCCCGGAGAGAAAGGCAAACAGACCGCCAAAGCCCTGATACGGCTTGGCGGTCTGCTTCTCTTTCTATTCGATTGACAGCACGTATTCGATCAACGCCTCCAACTCTTCCTCGCTCAACTCCTGGACACGGCCGTGCTTCCCTTGCGGATTGCGGGTAACCAGCACGTCGTAGATCGTTTGGGCGCTGCCGTCGTGCAGATACGGCGCAGTGGCCCAGACCCCGCGCAGCGTCGGCGTATCGAACAGGTTGGGCGGTCGCGGATTGGCGTAGCCGGCGCGGGCATCCCCCTCCGGAGCCCCTTTGTCCCGTTCGGTGGCCGTCCCCACATCGTGCAGATGCTCCGTGTTGGCCGTACTCGGCTTTCCGGCAGCATCCAGCGCGCGGTTGCTGTCGGTAAAGTGAGGCAGGGCATGACACTGGATGCAGCCCGCTTTTCCGCGAAACAAGGCCTCTCCCTGCTGGGCCTTCGGCGTGAGCGTACCATCCGGCTGCCGGTAGGGACTTTTCGGCACCGGCAGCGAGTCGGGGTGGTCGAGGTAGGCAAAGATTTGATCAAACATCTGCTGCACCTCCGGCGGCAGCGGCTGAGCAGGATCATAGCGCAGCATTCCGCCCATTTCCCCCTGCACGGTCAGCAGGTAGTCGGCGAAGTCGTCGCGGCTGCCGTCCCACATGTGCAGCATGGTCTTCGTGGCCAGCACGTTGCTTGGCGTATTGCGCGGCCCTTTCGGGGTCAGCATGGTCAACCCGTTGATCTCCCCGTCGAAATGACAGGAGGCGCAGCTCATCCAGTTCTTTCCCGTCAGATCGGCCGCATACTCGTCGCTGTTGGCGGAGAAGAACATCGCCTTTCCGGCCCGTACGTCAGGGGGAAGCGGATCATTGTCGATCAGCTTGACGGCCTCTCCCGACACCTGCGTTTTTTTGTACGGATCGGAGCCGCCCGTCGAGACCCAGACCAGATCATGGCTCATCGCATTGTGAACGTACAGCGTCTCACCGTCCGGCGACAGCACCATGCCGCGCGGATTGTCTCCGGGTACACGACGCAAGAGCTGGGTCGCTTTTCCGCCCCGCTTCAAGTCAAAGGTCATGATGTCTTCACTGCCGCCCATCAACACGAATGCCTTGCTGGCATCCGGCATGAAACTGACGTCAGCCGGATTGGCGACGATCTCCGTCTCGTTTTTGACGTTGAGGATGTTCATCTGTTTAAACAAGTGCTTCCGTTCTTCGATCCGCTCCTCCAGCCGCTCGGTGTCCAGAATGGAGACGGTGGGAAAAACCGTCGACTCGAACTGGATCGGCGTATCGACGTTGGTCAGGATGTGCGGCAGCCAAAGCTGCCTGCCGTCCGGGGAAAAGGTCAGGTTTTCCACCATTCCGGGCAGTCCCTGGCTTTGCTTCTGGTCGCCATCGGGCGGCTCAGGCGTCTCTGCCAGCGGAATCACTTTCTGGACGCTCAGCGAACCGGTATCGATAACCGTCACCTGCCCGTGTACAAAGTGGGTGACGAACAGCCGGCTGCCATCGGCAGAGATCGCCAACCCGCGCGGCTCTGCTTCCACCTCTACCTCGTGCACCACTTTTCTTTCCACGGTGTCGATTACTTCCACCACGCTGCCGCGGTAAGCGGTGACATAGAGACGCCTGCCGTCCGGGCTGGTAACCACGGCAAACGGCTGATGCTTTACCGGAATCTTGGCCACCGCCTCCCGTTTGTGCAAGTCGACGACGTACACCTGATCTTCGTACATCGCCGTCACGTAGGCAAAACGGTCGTCGGGCGAGAGCGCCAGATTGCGCGGCTCCCGGCCAACCGGGATTTCCGCCAGCCGTTGACGGGTCTCGGCATCCACGATACTAATCGTCGGCACGTCGATGTTGGCGGTCAAGATCTGCTTGCCATCGCTGGTAAGCGCAATCGAACGGCTCTCCTGAACCGCCTTTCTCACCACCGTCGAAACAGGGGCGGCAGCCGAATCGAACAGAAAATGATAACAGGTCAAAAGGGTGAGGGCAACTCCCAGCCCCCACCCAAGTGCTTTGCAAACTCTTCTCGTATTCATGCGGGTTTTAGCTCCCCGAACCTAGTTTTTCTTGATGACAACCGGCAAAAGGATCGGTGCAATGCCGTGCGTTCCGTGCGCCGCCTGGATTTGCGGCACGGTATCCTGATCGGTATTGCCAGAATTGTCGTTCTCCACGTAAAAATCGCCTGTGTCCCAAAATTCACTGGCCTGCATGCCCTGCTCCAGCGTAGGGCCGTTAATGACCATGCGGAAGTAACGGGTGTAGGTGTCGGTCAGTTTTCTGAGCTCCAGTGTCGCAAACTGAGTCTGGTCGCCCGCCGTGTTGACCAGGTTGAGCATGGCGATGCGGTGTACGGCGGAAATCGCCCCGGCCAGGTAGGGATCGTATTCGTAGTGGTTATCCTGTCCGGCGACGGTGCGGTAGGCGGAGACGCTCTCATCCCAGAATACCTGCGTCATCTTGTCGTACAGCTTGCGCGCCGCTTCCCGGTACTCGACGTCATCGGTGGCCAAAAACGCCGCTGTCAAGCCGCGGATCGCCCCCAACTGCGCCTTCAGCGTCTTCGGCTCTGTATCTCTTCCCTGACCGATCGTATAGCCGTTGGCCACCAGGCCGTCCTGTTCATCCCACAGCTTGTCGAGGATGAAGTCGGCCTGCGCGCGGAGCATTTCCAGGCCGCGCTGCCCAGCTTGAGTTTTCAACCCTTCCGCCGCCTCGCCGCTGGCGTAGCCGAGCGGCAGACCGTCCACCGCCCGTACGAACAGGCGCAGTGCTTCCATCGCATAGCCGCTGTCAAACGTATCCACATAGCTGCCCTGACCGTTCGGTTCACCGGAATGCTCCTGCACCAGGGTCTTCTCCGCCTGATTCCAGTGCATCGCTTCCAGGTTGGCAAACAGGGTGAGCAGGAGATCGCGGTTGAGCGAAAAGGGATCATCCGCTGTCACGTCGTTGCCCAAATCGTCGTCCAGATTTTCGCTTGGCGCCGAGGGGAACGGCCTGCCGTCAAACAGAGCTAGGAAAGCCGGATTTTTGTTGGGATTGGCCGGGCGCTGATCCGTCGTGCCGAAAAACTCGGCGGAAGCCCACATCATCAGCCACTGGTCGCCAAGCAAGCTGCGCTTGTCGATTACCTTGAGCGACTTTGCGTTGGGGAAGTCACGGTTTCCATCCTCTTCCACCTGCACGGCATGCGGCAGGTAGATCAGTCCCAGCGCCGGATCGTACTTGCTGCCGGGAGTCGCGCCCAGCTTGCCGTCTTTTGCCGAATAGAAGAGTTGATCGCGGATGAACGCCAGTTTGTTCCACACGCCTTCGGTCAAAAAGACGCCCTGCAAGCCGTCTGCCGCACTCACCCCAAGCCGGATATTGGGATCTTGATCCTGGTCGACAGCAGATGCCTCCAGTTCCTCATCGGTATCCACCGTATGCAGACCGCCCATGAAGTCGCCGAGCCACAGTGCCTGTTTCAGAAACGTGCCGCCCAACGCTGCCGGGGTCAGCGTCTTTTCCATCTTGTCACGATCCCAGCGAAGCGTAGCAAAGTCCACTTGATATTTGGGGAGGTAGTGTCCGTCTTCCCCATCCGCAAACTTGCTGGTATCGACAGCGGTGATGTAGTGCGGATCGCCCGCTGCGTACTCTACAAAGGTGGGGAACATGTTTAGAAAGATTTCATCCGGCTGATAGCCAACCGCTTCCGCCAGCTCCCTGTACCGCTTGGCCAAGGCAGCCCGCGGATCGTCCCCTCCTGCCCGCTTCAGGTTGATTGGCCCGTTGACGAGGTGAAGTCCCAGCCCCGACTTTTCCACCACCTCGTACATCGCCTCTTCCGAGTATTCGTATGATTCGATCCCTGCCGCGTAATCAAACGGTGTAGGGCTGTCCAGTTTACCGATGTCCAGCACGTCCAGGTCAAGCCCCAGCGCTTCGGCCAGTGGTTCGCCTGACAGCTCAAACTCGGCGTAGGCAAACATGTTGCCCGCCGTGTCGAATTGATAACTGCTCTTCTCCACCGAAACGGCAGCCGGTTTCGTCTCGCTTCCCGCCGCTTCGCTCTTCGCCTCAGACTGCTCTCGCGTCTTTGCGGCCTGTTCAGACACACAACCTGCGAGCAGCGAGACAGCGGCAATCGCCGCACAGATTCGCTTTACACGTTTTCCGGGTATCACGAACGGTCCCCCCTTGCCTTTTCCCTCAGTATAAGCAAATGATAATGAGAAACATTATCATTTGATGCCGTACTCATTATAAACAGCCGCGGTTCGCCCTGTAAAGACGTCTTTCCATTTTTCCAAAAACCTTTCAAACAGGCATCTGCGTGATCAGATGCTTGGTCAATTCTGAATTGACAGCGTTCGACGCCTCTCCTATAATGTGAATTAATGAAAAAGTAAAAATTGTGCAGCATTCATCCAGAGCGGCGGAGGGACTGGCCCGATGAAGCCCGGCAACCGGCATGGTCACATGCAAGGTGCTAATTCCTGCAGAATCACCCGATTCTGAGAGATGAACGAGCGTCAGACAAGAGTACGCAGCCTTCTTCTACTCAGAAGAAGGCTTTTTGATTTCTACCATCCAAAAGGAGTGATGACTGATGACAGAACAAAACTGGAAACTGGAAACGCTGGCCCTGCACGGCGGACAACAGCCTGATCCAACGACGGGCTCGCGGGCCGTACCGATTTATCAGACCACCTCGTACGTTTTCCGGGACACCGAACACGCCGCCAACCTGTTTGCCTTGAAAGAGTTTGGCAACATTTACACACGCATCATGAACCCCACGCAGGACGTGTTTGAACAGCGTGTCGCCCTGTTGGAAGGAGGCGTCGGCGCGCTGGCCACTTCCTCCGGACAGGCGGCGATCACCTTCGCCATCCTGAACATCGCCCACGCCGGTGACGAGATTGTCTCGTCAAGCAGTCTGTACGGCGGAACCTACAACCTGTTTGCCCACACACTGCCCAAGTTCGGGATCAAGGTGCATTTTGTCGATCAGGCCAATCCGGCCAATTTCCGTGACAAGATCAATGAAAAGACCAAAGCGATCTTCTGCGAGACGATCGGCAACCCGCGCATTGACGTTGCCGACATCGCCGCGATTGCCGACATTGCCCACGAGCACGGCATTCCGCTGATCGTCGACAATACCTTCGCTTCCCCGGCACTTTGCCGTCCGTTTGAACACGGTGCTGATATCGTCGTCCACTCGACAACCAAGTTTATCGGCGGTCATGGCACCTCAATCGGCGGAATCATTGTCGATTCCGGCAAGTTTGACTGGAACAACGGCAAATTCCCCGGATTGACCACGCCCGACCCCACCTATCACGGCGTCGTTTACACGGAAGCGGTTGGCAATCTGGCCTACATCATCAAGGCCCGTGTTCAGTTGATGCGCGACATTGGTGCCGCTGTCTCGCCGTTTAATGCCTTCTTGTTCCTGCAGGGACTGGAGACGCTGCACCTGCGCATGGAACGGCACAGCCAAAACGCGCTGGCCACAGCCAAGTTCCTCGCCGCCCATCCATTGGTGGAATGGGTCAGCTACCCCGGTCTGGAAAGTGATCCGGAGTACCCGAGGGCCCAAAAATACTTGCCCAACGGCCAGGGAGCGATCCTTACCTTTGGGATCAAAGGGGGCGTGAATGAGGGACGCAAGCTGATCGATTCGGTCAAACTGTTCTCTCATTTGGCCAATGTGGGCGACAGCAAATCACTGATCATCCACCCCGCCAGCACGACTCACCAGCAGCTGACCGAAGAAGAGCAGCGCAAAGCCGGCGTCACACCGGAGATGGTTCGACTGTCCGTCGGAACGGAAGCGATCGACGACATCCTCAACGATCTCGATCAAGCACTGCGGACGGCGGTCAGCTAATGTCCCGGACTCCTGCTTCGGCGGGAGTCTTTTTTCATGCGGACGTATCCGTCGGGGCGGCTGCACACCGAGTCGTTTTTCCCATTATCTCTAGTATAAGGAAAAAAATATTTTGACAGGCTATAATAGGGATAATTGTGACCCTATTTTGACAAAAGGAGTAGGAAATATGGGCTATCAAAAGCTGGAACAACTGCTTGCAGCCATCAATCGAGTCATCGTGGGAAAAGAGGAACAGATTCAACTGCTGGTCGCCGCCCTGCTGGCCCGGGGCCACGTGCTGCTGGAGGATCTCCCTGGCATGGGGAAGACAATGCTGGCCAAGACGCTGGCACAGGCCATTGGCGGAGAGTTTCGCCGCATTCAGTTTACAGCCGACCTGCTCCCGTCTGACGTGGTTGGACTGCACTACTTTAATCCCAGGACAAGCGAGTTTGAACTGCGCCGCGGCCCGGTTTTTGCCGACGTATTGCTGGCTGATGAGATCAACAGGGCCACTCCCCGCACCCAATCGGGATTGCTGGAGTGCATGGAAGAGCGTCAGGCGACCATCGAGGGCGTAACCCTGCCGCTGCCGCCCGCTTTTTTTGTCATCGCCACCCAAAACCCGATTGAGTCTGAAGGTACCTATCCGCTGCCGGAAGCACAGTTGGACCGCTTCTTGTTCCGGTTGTCGCTGGGGTACGGCAGCCGTGCGGAGGCCCGGGAAGTGCTGCGGCGCTTTCGCAGCGTATCGCCGCTCGAGCAGGTGGAACCGGTGCTTGGCATCGAGGAAATTTCGGCCATGCAGCAGGAAGTGAAAGCGGTTCACGTCAGCGAGGCGGTGGAGGATTACGTGATTGACCTGGTGGAAGCAACCCGCCAACACAAGGCGGTAGAGGTGGGACTCAGCCCGCGGGCGATGCTGGCCCTGGTCCGCTCGTCACAGGCAATCGCTTATCTGAAAGGACGCTCGTACGTCCTGCCAGACGATGTAAAACGGGTGGTGCCGGCGCTGTTTGCCCACCGCATCGTGCTGACGATGGAAGCGGAACTGCACGTCGCGGAGAACGAGGTCGTCGCGGAGATCCTGCAGTCGGTGCCGACTCCGGTAGAAGAAGGCGTGCAGTAAGATGGGGACACGGCAACAGTATCACTTGCTGGGCAGTTTGTTTCTCTTCGGCGGCCTGATCTCCGCTGAGTGGTTTCTTTGCGTGTTGGGCGGCTTTTTCTTCTTTGTGACGGAGTGGCATCGCTTTTGGCAGAACAACCTGCCCCGCTGGGTCACGGTGGACTGTGCTGCCGACAGCACCCGGGTGATGCCAGGCACGCCGGTCACACTGCGGCTGGCCGTGCAGAACCGCTCCTGGCTGCCGCTCCCCTGCACCCGCATTCGGTTTACGCTGCCGGAACACGTTTCCGTGGACGGCGCAGACAAGCTGGAGTTCCTGAACAAACGTCACGTGGTGCAGCTCTGGATCAGCATCCCGCGGCGTTCCCAGGCAGAGCGAAGCATCACGCTGCTGCCGCAAAAGCGGGGTATCGTTTGGGTAAGCGAAGTGGAAGCTGAACTGATCGGTTCGTTTTGGACCAAGACCATCCAAACCCGTCTGCGCCTGCCGTTCTCTCTGCTGGTCTATCCTGCTCTGCTGCCGCTGCCGTCTGTCACGTTTGGCGATACGGAACCAAACGGACGTCTCCTCTCCCGCCAGCGGGTACAGGAGGACAGCACATTTGCGCGGGGGATCCGCCCCTATCAGGCAGGTGATCGCTTGAAGCTGATCGACTGGAAAGCCAGTGCCAAGACGCAATCACTCAAGTCGAGGCAGTTGGAGTACACCTCCCATCCCCACTGGCTGATCCTCGGCCATATTCTGCCGTCGTATGAACCGCTTATGCAGCGTCACAACGACGCCCTTAACGAACGTACCATTTCGGCGCTGGCCTCGGCGGCGGTACAGTGCCGTCATCGCGGCCTGCCATACGGGTTGTGGATCAACGTAAAACAACGCGGCAGGGGAATGCTGCAGTTGGCCAAAGGGAGCGGCAAAGCTCATCACGTGACGGTAATGACCCAACTGGCACAGCTTCACCTGCTTGCCCCCGCATCGCTGCTGGCCGTCCTGCGCAGACTTGAGCAAAGTGGAGAGCGGCGGGCGATCCTGTTGGTCAGCCCGCGGCTGGACGAGCAGGTTGCTTCTGTCCTTCAGCGATTGGTACGGCGCGGTCACGAGGTAACGGTTCTGGATACGTCCGGGGAAAATATCACCCAACGCCGGATCGGTCTTGGCAGGGCTTACGAGGCCGCAGGGGGTGGAGCGGGATGAACGGGCGCGCTTTGACGAGAGTGATCCTGCTACTGTCCATGGAAGCGCAGATGGCAGCAGGCTTGCTGCTAGCGCTGCGCTTATTGCCAGCAGATTTTACCGATCTGTTCCGTTTTCTGATCGCAGCCAGCCTGGTATTGGGGCTCGGCGCCTGGCTTTACCAGAGGGGCGGGGCCAGCTTGGCACTGCACATGCTCCTGTATCCGCTGGCAATGGCCGTCGGCTTTATCACCTTTCACTTGTCACAATCCGCGTTTCTGGGATTGGCGTTGGCCGCTGCTTATTACTGGCGGATTCACACCCTGTCCGGCTCTCCTCTGGAAGAACAGAAACCGTTCCTTTCTCGCTTTATCTGGACGGTGCTGATTTACGCCGCCTGTTTGTTTCTCTACACCCTGTTTCTCCCGGGTGAGGTTGCGCCGATCTACGGAATGCTCACAGTCAGTGTGCTGTGGTTCGCTCTGGTCAGCACGGTTGAATACGTAACACGGGAAAAACCGACAGGTGCCCGCACACCGGCGAAACGACTGGCTGTCCTCTGTGCGGAACTGGCGCAGCTGCAATTTCTTGCCCTTTCCGGCTACATCGTCTGTGCCGGACTGGTGCTGGCCGGACTGGTGTGGGTATGGCAGTCGGCAAAACCGCTGCTGTACGCGTCATTTCTTGCCGTGGCCGGACCGCTGCTTGGGGTAATGGAAGAGTGGATCAAACAATTGGCAGCATGGGCTGCCAACGATCCCCAAACGTCCAATTTGCTTGACGGGGGGAACGGCAGCGACCAGTCCGTGCCTCTCGAATCCGGACCACAGCACGAAGCCCTGCTTTCACAACTCGCTCCGTACCTGACCGCTTTCGTTGTGCTCTGCTTCTCGCTCTGGTTTGTATGGCGGGTATGGAAAACCCGCAGAACAGGAGACACGCGGGGGACACCTGCCCCGTCCGCCAAGCCAGACGCACTCATCACGTCTCTCCCTGCCTGGCAGAACCCTAAAGGAGCGTGGAAAGAGGAGGTAAAAGCGTTTTGGCAGCGAAGAACCGCTCCGGACGATCCGGTGCGCAAAGCATACCACCAGTTTTTGCTGGAGATGGCGAAACAAGGACTGCCGATCCAAAAAGACGAAACCAGTCAGGAGTTTCTGCTTCGTATCGCCGCGACGCAGTCGGATGACAGGTTGACCGCCCTTGCCACACGCATCACCCGGCGTTACGAACAACACCGCTACTCACCGGATTCGCTGTCGCCAGAGGACCTCGCTTCTCTCAAGACGGACGTCGCACAGATGCGAAAACGGTCGTAAGCAGGGACAGCAGCGGTTGGCCGGGTGGTTGATGTGTGAGGCACTTGGTCAAATCGTGACGATAAACTGGCGGGGAGTGATGGAAACATGCGCTGCTCTGACGGACCCAACTTTTTCGATCAGGAACACGTATTTCAAGCCTACTGGAGTCACAGGGAGCTGGCGGAAAATGCCAATGACACGCTGGAAAAGCCGATCTTCATGGAACTGCTTGGCTCACCGCACGATCTAAGCATCCTTGATCTGGGCTGCGGCGACGCCAGGTTTGGCCGGGACATGCATCTGCAGGGGTGCCGCCGCTACGTCGGAGTAGACGGCTCAGCCAACATGATCATACGTGCCGCTGAAAACCTGCGCAATACGTCGAGCATCCTGATCCACCAACGCCTGGAAGAGTGGCGGGCAGAGGGGGAACATTACGATTTGGTTACCTCCCGTCTCGCCCTGCATTACATCGAGGACCTTCGTCCGCTGTTTCAGCAGGTGTACGCCTCACTGGTTCCCGGCGGGCGGTTTCTGTTCTCTGTTGAACATCCCGTAATCACCTCCAGCAGCCGAAGTTCGGAGTCTGGCAAGCGGGAAGACTGGATTGTTGACGACTACTTTGTAACAGGGGAGCGGATCGTCAACTGGCTGGGACAGCGGGTGAAGAAATACCATCGTACCATAGAGGACTTTTTTGTCCTGCTGAGAGAGGCCGGATTTTTGGTGGAAAGCCTGCGGGAATCTGAGCCGCAGCCCTCCTTGTTCATGGATAAGGCTGAATACCGACGCCGTCGACGGATTCCGCTTTTTTTGTTCATGTGCGGCAGAAAAGCGTGTAAATGATGGTCCGATTGATTCGCTGCTGCACGGCCATCACAACTCCAGCAGCCGGACTCTTCGCTCTTCTTCCGTAAGCCTGGGGCACGTATTACAGCAGCGGTCGACGCTTGGCAGCTTGTAGATGAAGCAGCACTGTTTGCGAATCCGTACATGGTTCCCCGGCTCCTTGGGATGTTCCACCTGCCGAAAGCGAACGGACAGTGGATTTTTGGCGTACGGGCCGAACAGATCGGCCGGCGCTTCGACCGTCAGGAAGCGATAATCCTCTTTAAGGAGCTTTTGTGCGGTTTCTGATTCCGCTTCTTTGATCCAAAGCGGGTACCAGTAGTGGAGGATATAGGCGGTATGGGCCCAAAATGCTTGGGTCGGCAGCGCGGAGTATTCCGCCAACGACTGAAACAGCGGATGGAGATGTTCAGCAAACAGGTGTTTGACAACAGTTGCTCTCCACTCGCCTCGTTTCTCCGGGCGGCAAACATGCGCATCGGAGGCTGACACGGAAAAATGCGGCCAGTCGTCCAGTCGAAGCCGCACATTCGCAGGGGACAGATCCATTTGGTACTGATACCGACTCATTGCGTACAGCGCAGCCATCGCCAAAGAATACCATTTAACCAGCAGCGAGGCGGTCACCTCTCGGGATGGTGATTCAATACGAGAGGCGAACTGCTCCAATGCTTCTTCCCTTGCGCCTGGGATCAGCAGCTGGTCTGCCGTCAGAGGGTACGCCCCGCCGCCGGCAGCCGTTTCACCATCGGACAACGCGACACGAAACGTACGGCAGAGCGTTTGATCTTTCGCCATTTGCGTGAGCATGATAGGATACTCCCCCACTTCCGGTTGAGTTGACCAAAATTGATAATCATTATCATTATATGCGGAAAAAGAACACCGGGCAAGACGAAAACCACCTTTCCCGCCGAACAGCACGAAAGGTGGTTTTGTCTGTTCTGTTTGCCTCCTGCAGAGCGCTTCACGCACCGCTCGCTTTTCACACTGGCATCGAACCGGTATAGGTGGACTCTGGCCGGATAATCCGGTTGTTGGCTGCCTGCTCCAGTACGTGGGCGCACCAACCAACCGTTCTGCTGACGGCAAAGGTGGGCGTAAACAACTCGTCAGGCAGTCCGACGGCCCGCATCACGGCCGCTGCATAAAACTCCACGTTGGTGTTTAATTGGCGCCCAGGCTTGTACTCGCGCAGCAGTTTCAGGGCCACTTGCTCCACATGGGTCGCCAGTTCAAACCAGGGATCGTCTTTGGACAGTTCCGATGCGACCACGCTCAGCGCGGTTGCCCTTGGGTCCATCGTCTTGTACACCCGGTGGCCAAATCCCATCAGGCGCTCCCCTTTTTCCAGCGCCTGGCGAATCCATGGTTCCGCGTTCTCCTTGGTTCCAATCGCTTCCATCATCTCCGTCACTTCCGATGGCGCCCCTCCGTGCAAGGGGCCCTTTAGTGCGCCGATCCCCGCCGTAACCGCAGAGACCAAATCGGAACGGGTGGAAGCAACCACCCGTGCGGCAAAGGTGGAAGCGTTCATCCCGTGCTCCTGCGTCAAAATCAGATAAGCGTCCAGCGCTCGCACATGGGCCGGATTGGGCTCTTTTCCTTTCGCCATATAGAGGTAGTTGGCGGTATGGCCCAGGTCAGCACGAGGCGGGAGCGGTTGCCGCCCCTGTTGGCGTGCATACCGGTAGGCGACAATGGTCGGAATCTTGGCCGTCAGCGAAATCACCTGCTCCATTGTGGGCGGCCAACCATGCGATGACTCTGCCAACAGGGAAACACCGGACCGAAGCGCACTCATCGCATCAACATCGGCAGGAATCGCATCCAGCGCCTGCTTCACGTGTTCCGGCAGCGTGCGGGCTTCCGCCATCTTTGCCTGCAGCGCTGCCAATTCCTCCTCATTGGGCAGGTGGCCGTACCAAAGCAGGTGAGCCACTTCTTCAAACGTATGATGGATGGCCAGGTCACGGGCCCAGTGACCGCGGTAAACAAGATGTCCATTCTTCCCGTCCACCAGGCTGAGGTCGCTTTCGGCCACGACGATCCCTTCCAACCCGATGGCCGTGATTTTTTCAGCCATTCGCTCTTCACTCCTTTTCCCATGGTTCCAGCGCTATTTTGTTTTAGTATACGCTTTTGTGTTTAAAAGGGGAAATAAAAGAATGGCCCTTCATTGATAACAAAACGTAATCAATTCCTTTTTACGGTACCAACGGCAGCGGCGGGTACAGGGCCGCCAGTATTTCGATAAAGCGCTGTGCAGCCTGTACAGCGTGTCTCTTCGGGACAATCAGGTAGGAAGCCACATGCGGCAGTGGCAAACCGGTCGTCTCCAGTGCAAGGAATCGATTCTCAAACAACTCCCGGCTGATTGCGGATCGTGGCAAAAAAGAACAGCCCAGCCCCTCCTCGACAAACCGTTTGGTAATGTCTACCCGCGACACGACCATCGTACGAAACGTCAGTCCCCGCTGGCGGAGGGAATAGAGCAGTTCATCCCAATACCCGGGGTGGTTGTAGGTGATCAGATGCCGCGACGTCAGTTCCTGCTCCCAGTCAGGGAGGGGTGCTTCCATGTCACCCCCGTTCGGCGGGACGACAAAGACGATGGGGTCGTATTGGATCAAGTGCGTAGCCAACTGCGGCTCGCCTGGCACACTCCGCGACAGCCCGACATCCACCTGTCCGCTCTGCACCAGCGGACCAATCTCTTTGGAATCGGCAATCTGGATGGTGATATCTACTTCCGGATACGCCTTGGTATAGCGGCGAATCAGATGGGGCAGCAGGGTATGGGCGATGATGGGCGAGACCGCCAGCCGCAGCGTCTCGATGTACCCCTGACGCCAGGCAACCAGATCCTCCACCCCGTTGTTCCACTGCTCCAGAATGGTTCGGGCATGCAGCAGAAAGCGTTTCCCCGCTGGCGTCAGTCTGACTCGCTTGCCCGATCTCGCGAACAATTCCGTGCCCAGTTCCCGCTCCAGTTGGCGGATGTGCTGGGTCACGGTCGGTTGGGCGATGTAGAGGATTTCCGCCGTCTGGTGGAAGTTCTCGTATTGAGCGGCAACGACAAAGGTCTGCAGAACTTTTAAGTCGATTGGAAACACCTCCCTTCCTGCAGCCGTCGGAACAGCCGGTTATGTTGAAAAACCTGCATGGTCAACTGCCACCACCGCACCACCGCGCGATAACCTGTTCCGCCTGGTTGATATATTCCTGTATGATCTCAGCCGCCGACTGGTCGCTTCGCCTTGCCAAGGCGACACCTTGTCCGGCCCAGAGCGACATGTACTCGCTGTCGCCGCGCCGGGCGGCAGCCGCGCGTATCTCGCGCGTCAAGCTGTTTTGCAGCGGATACGGCAGCGCTGAGATGCCGCTTTCCGCAAAGCTCTGCATCAACCGGTTTTCGATTCCCCGTGCCGGACGGCCGGAGAAGGCCCGCGTGATGCGCGGCTCTGTTTCCTTCGCCGTAAGCAGCCGCTCTTTATAGGCAGCGTGAGCCGTACTCTCCCGACAAGTTAAAAAGCGGGTTCCTGCTTGAATGCCGTCCGCCCCGAGCGACAAGGCGGCCACCAAACCGCGCCCATCCATGATGCCGCCGGCTGCGATAATCGGCACGTCAGGAAGCGCGTCAGCCAAAAGCGGCACCAGCGCCATTGTGCCGATACACTCCCCCTCCGGTTTTCCCTCCACAACAAATGTTCCACGATGGCCGCCTGCTTCTCCTCCTTGGGCAACGATCGCATCCACTCCGGCTGCATGGAGCGCCTTTGCCTCGTCCAGTGTCGTGGCCATTCCGATCAGCTTCATGCCGGCAGCCTTTGCCGCCGACCCGTACTTGCCGGGCAAGGAAAAGGCAACGCTGAACACCGGCACCCGCTCTTCCAGGATCACGGCAAAACAGGCATCTACATCTTCCCCCGCAGGAGGGATTTCCCCGTTCCAAGGCGCAAGCCCCAATTCGGCACGAAGCTGATTGAGCCAGGAAACCAGCTGCGGAGCAGCCGCTTCTGTCTGCGGTTCTTCGTACAAGAGCAGATTTACGCTAAACGGCCGCTTGGTCAATTCTTTTACCCGGCGAATCGCCTGCCTTAGTTCATCCGGTTTTACGTATGCGCCGGCCAGCGTGCCGAGACCGCCCGCTTCCGAGACAGCCGCCACCAGTTCCGGCGAGGTGATTCCTCCAGCCATGCCGGCCTGGATGATGGGCACCTGCAGCGAAAACTGCTCGCAAAAGCGGGTGTAATAACGGTTCATGTCGTTCCCCCTCCGATTATTTCTTTCCAATTATTTCTTTTCATTATTATTGTAGCTTATCTTGTTACATTTTTGGTCTGAAGGGATTCATAAAAAAGAAGCATTGTTCAGCGTGAAAACAAAGTGTCCCGAAGGGGCCAAAAGTCCTGCTCGCGCTGTTGCCTGGCCAGCAAAGAAGCAGGACTGCCCGCTGCGAAACGATCCGCGGGGGCGAGGGCAAACCGGCTCAGCAGCTCAGAGCAGCGCCGCGTTGCCCTCGCTTTTCCCCGCGTCCACGTTTCCTAAGCTCGGCCAACCAGGCAAAGGCGCTCGTCACGGACAATTGGCACCCTTCCCTGGATTGCCATTGAGGCTTCCTTGCAAAAAGTCCGCCGCAGAAAAGAAATGCGTCAGACTTCGCTGTGCACCGCTGGTCTGACGCTTTTCCGTATGATTTATTTCCTTATCGAGCCGCCTGCTCGATCACCTTGTCAATCAAACCGTACGCCTTTGCTTCTTCCGCCGACAGGAAGAAGTCACGATCCATATCTCGCTCTACTTTCTCCAGCGGCTGACCGCTTCGTTCCGCAATGATCCCGGCCAGCATCGCCCTTGTCTTCAAAATCCGCTCCGCCTGGATTTTGAGATCGGACGCCTGTCCCTGCGCCCCGCCCCAGGGTTGGTGAATCATTACTTCCGAATTGGGCAAAGCGCAGCGTTTTCCTTTGGCTCCGGCGGCCAGCAGGATCGCTCCCATCGAGGCGGCCATCCCGACACAGATCGTGGATACGTCCGGCTTGATATACTGCATGGTATCGTAGATGGCCATCCCGGCCGTCGTCGAACCGCCGGGAGAATTGATGTAGAGATGAATGTCTTTTTCCGGGTCTTCCGCGGCAAGGAAGAGCAGTTGGGCGACAACGGCATTGGCCACGTTGTCGTCAATCGCCGATCCGACAAAGATGATGCGATCCTTCAGCAAGCGGGAGTAGATGTCGTAGGATCTCTCTCCCCGATTGGTCTGCTCCACCACGATTGGGACCAGATTCACGATTCCTCAACCTCCTCACGCACTAGTCTTGAGAGCGCTATCGCTTTGAGATACCGCCACTGCCAGTTGCAAGCAAAACAGGGGGATTCGACTGACTGCGCTGTCAAGCCGCACAACTGCGCGGACTGGCAGCAGTCGGTGCAGCAGCCATCCGGCCAAACCCGGATGAGATCATCGTTACCGTGACTTTCGGTTGTCCCTCTTCTGCCGCTACCGTCCACTCCGTCACGGTCGGCTCCAACGCCGTCTGTACCTGTCCGCCTCCCTTTTGCGGCCGGCTCCGAAAGGGGACGACATGGCCGCCTTGGGATTCCTTCTTCGTTTCAGATGCCAAACGCCGATCAAATCCCGTCTCCCATACCACAATAGATCGTTGATCCCGCTGTTCACCATGCAGGGTCTTCTTCATCATTCATCCGCTCCTTGTTTCGGTTCAGGATAGACAGCCAGGACCATGCTGTAGCAGTCCGCCGCCGCGTCTCGTGCCTGGTACTTTTCCGCCAACCGTTTCACCAACTGGACGTACTCCTCGACAAACGCCTGACGCGTTTCGTGATCGGGCAGGTGAACCTTGGTGTGCAGCGTCGCGCTCGGTACCTCTTCCTGCTGTTCGGCGCGCTCCAACAACAACAGCGCATCCCGCTTAATCCGCTCCGCGGTGCTGACCAAGTGAGACAGTGCACTTTGGTCTTTCAGTCGCTGCATCATCTCGGGGGCCAGACCGAGCGACTCGGACAGAATGAACGTCCGGGCGATCGCCTGATACAGCACCTCCACCAGATTTCGCACCTGCCGGGTTCCCACACGCCTGGCCAACCCCACCTTTTCCAGCGCCTTTAGGTGGTAGTTGATTCGCTGCGGAGTCTCGTTGAGAGCTCGAGCCAGCTCGCTCGCGGAAGCTGGTTCCGCCAGGCGGGAAAGCATCTCTGCGCGCAGCGGATGAAGCAGTGTCACTGCTTGATCCGGCGATTCGACAAAGTGGGTTTCCGCAATGTGTTCCGACACAAGGCCACCTCATTCATACATTTATTTTGTTACGTAAAAATATATTATTACGTAAGACGAGCAGCTGTCAATCCATGAGTAAGAACATTTTTTTGAAATGTCTGATTGGCGTTTATTCCCACAAAAAAACGGGAAAAGAATTTTAGAATTCCATCGATCCTGCCAGAAGACCGTTATACTTTGTAAGGCTCCTGCCAGCGAAGAGTGCGGGAACATCGTCGCCTACAGGGAGCGCTTCCTTATGTAAAATGGAGCCGTCACGCCTGGCATTCACAACACGTTCTACGCAATGCAGAAAGGAGTAGGAGAAATGATCAAAAAGTTTCAACAGGTGTTTTCCCGTTTGAAAATGCCAAAGCTGCCCTCGCTGAAAATAACGGAAAAACCAGCAATAACGCCGAACCGCTCCAAACTGGGCTCGTTTTTCTCCAAGATGAAACTCAAGCGGAAGCAGACTGAGAACCAACAGCAGGAGCATAACCAGAAGCAAGGCAAGTCAAGCGGAAAGCTGATCTACAAACTGTATACGGCTTTTGGTCTGATTCTGGTGTTCCTGCTGGCCGTAGGAAGTGTCGGCCTCTACTCCCAGAAGCAATCAGCAGACGCTACCCAGACCCTGTACGAAGACCGCCTGCAGTCGGTCTCCGATCTGCTCACGTTGTCCGCCGACTTTGAAAAGCTGAATTCGTTGACTGCCGCCGCCCTTCTCTCCAAACACGCGCAGGCCGAAGCACAAGCCCAGAAGATCGAGGAAATGAAAGCAGTCGTAAGCGAGGAGATCAACAAGCTGAAAGAGAACCAGGAGCGCTATCAAATCGATGCCGGCGATCTGGAGACCTTCCTGGTGATCTGGAACGGTTACTCCAACGACCTGGACGGGATTCTGGAGTGGATCAGGAAAGGGGACGAAGCGATTGGCACCAGTGACGGGATGGGGCTGGCAGTCAGCACCTTCAACACGAAACTGGCCGTCAAGATCGACGTTCTGACCGAATATCTGCAGGAGACCGTTGCCCTGAACAACCAGCTTGCGCTCAATAGTTACACAGAAACCAAGGCATTGCTGCAAAACAACTTTTCCATCCAGATTGGTTTGGTTATCGGCGCCATTCTGCTGTCGCTCCTGGTCGGACAGATCATGGCCCGCTCCATCACCAAACCGCTCGGCCTGGTCGTTCATGCCGCTCAGGAGATTGCCCAAGGCAGGCTGCAGCAGCACATCCAGCTTAACCGGAGCGATGAACTGGGCATTCTCGGCATGGCGTTCAACCAAATGTCCGAAAACATCCGCGCTTTAATCCGGCAGGTACAGCAGGCCAGCGGCAAAGTAAGCACCTCGTCCGGCGAACTGCTGGCCAGTGCCGAGCAAACCAAACAGGCAGTCAATCAAATCGCCACGATGATCGAAGAAGTGGCCAGCGGTGCCGAGGTACAGGTACAAAGCGTGGAAGAAAGCAAACTGGGCATCAACGAAATGGTTCTGGGCATCCAGCGCATTACCGAGACGTCCCAAGCCGTCGCCGAGTCTTCGCAGGAGACGGCGAAAGAAGCAGAGCAAGGAAATGTTTCGATCCAAAAGGCAATCAGCCAGATGAACACCATCGAAAGCTCTGCCAGCGAATCGGCTGACGCGCTCAAAGCTCTGGCTGAACACTCGCGCAACATCGGCAAAATCGTCAATACCATCACCGACATCGCTGCGCAGACCAATCTGCTGGCGCTGAACGCGACCATTGAGGCGGCGCGTGCCGGTGAACACGGCAAAGGCTTTGCCGTTGTGGCCAACGAAGTGAGAAAACTGGCTGAACAAACTGCCGGGTCCGCCCAGCAGATCACCAAGATTATCGAAGAGATACAGACCGGTACCAACCGCGTCGTCGAAGCCATGAACAAAGGCTCAAAAGAGGTTCAGCTCGGTATCGAGATCGTCAACGAAGCAGGGCAGGCGTTCCAGAAGATCCTGGCGGCCACCCAGCACGTTGCCGACCAGATTGCCGAAGTATCCGCCGTTACCGAAGAGATTTCGGCCAGCTCCGATCAGGTGGCGGCTACGGTGGACGAACTGGCCCGCATTGCCAAAGAATCCTCCGACAATACCCAAAGCGTCGCCGCAACGACCCAGCAGCAGTTGGCCTTTATTGAGGAGATCTCCTCTTCCGTCAACGCCTTGAATCAGATGGCAAACGAGCTGGAAGAAGTCTTGAAACGCTTTGAACTGTAATCATTCAAAAGGCGGCGCAGCGAGATCACGAGAAAACACAACAGGCTGGAGCGGCAACTGCTCCGGCCTGTTGTGTTGTTCTCTGCCCGTAAAAGGCATGATGCCATTTGGAGAAGTGGTTCTGGACGAATCGTCACAATCGTCTCATACTACTGACAAAACGTATTGTAACAGGAGGATGCCACATGAACGAACAAAAAACCGCTGTCGTCACCGGTGCGGCTCAGGGAGTAGGGTTTGCCATCGCCGAAGAGTTGGGGGCTGCCGGTTACCGGCTGGTCCTGCTCGACCGCCAGGCAGACCGACTGCAAAAGGCCGCTGATACCCTTGCACAGCGCGGCTTTGACGTCCATACACAAGAGATCGATCTGATGCAAACGGAATGCATCCGGCCCACGATCGACAAGATCGTCCAATCCGCCGGCAAGCTGCATCTGCTCGTCAACAACGCCGGTATCAATCCGCTTAAACCGATGGATCAGGTCACCCCCGCCGATTGGGATATGGTCATGAACATCAATCTCAAAGCTGTCTTTTTCATGATACAGGCGGCTGCCCCTCATATCTGCGACGGCGGAGCCATTGTCAATATCGCGTCTGTCGCCGCCAACAGCCCCCGTCCTCTGGCGGCAGCCTATGCCGCTTCCAAGGCAGGCGTCATCAGCGTAACCAAAACGGCATCAGTGGTGCTTGCTCCTCGCCGGATTCGCGTCAATGCCGTCTGCCCGGGAGCGACCGAAACAGAACTGCTGGCTCGCATGGCCGATGAGATGAGCGCGATGTCAGGGAACCGGCCTGAGGAAGCCTTGCAGCAGTTTACCGGTGACATTCCGCTTGGCCGTCTCGGATCTCCTGCCGATGTGGCCCGTGCCGTAGCCTATTTGGCCTCGGATGCTGCCAGCTACATCACTGGACAGGCACTAAACGTATGCGGAGGCTGGACCGTCAAGTAGGGGCTTTTTTTCATGAAGGATAGATGACCGGGCCGAATAATCGGCAACGTTTGGGGAGGTGCGGCGTATGCTCGCGACGATTACCGCGGTTGCCACGAAGCTGCTGCCATTGTGGATCCTATGCGCCACCATTCTGGCATACCACTTTCCTCACCAGTTTGTCCTGCTGCAAAACTGGACCGCTCCCGCACTTGCCTTTATCCTGTTTACCATGGGATTAACCCTCTCACGGGAAAGTCTGCGACGGGTGGTTGTCCAGCCCAGAATGGCGCTGTTGGGCGTAGCCGGCAAATGGACGGTGACACTTGGCATCTCCGTGCTCTTGGCGATGCTGTTCTTTCCTGACAATCCCGCCCTGCTGGCCGGCGTGGTGTTGGCCGGCGCTGTGCCAAGCGGAACGACTGCGAACCTGTACACCTATATGGCGGGCGGTGCGCTGGCACTCAGCATTACCATGTCTGCCATTGACACGCTGATCGGCCCGCTGCTGACCCCGATTATCATGGAAAAGACGGTCGGCAGTATCGTCCCCGTTCAGTTCTTGCCCGTGTTTTTGCAAATGGTTTACGTGGTGCTGATCCCGATTGGTCTCGGCCTGCTGATCCAATGGAAATGGGAGAGGCACTTGACCCAGGTGCGAAAAGTGATTCCGCTTCTCTCCACCAGCGCTGTTTTGATTATCAATCTGGCCGTCGTCTCCAGCGCCCAGGAGATGCTGTCGACATACTTGTCCCTTTTGCCCCTTTTGTTCTTGTGCGTGCTGCTGCAGGTCACCCTTCCGATGATGGGCGGATACGGATATGCAGCGGTTTTGCGCGCGGAGGAAGCTGAGCGCCGGGCCGTCAGCTATGAGTTCGGGATCTGCAACACGGCTCTGGCTGCCCTGTTGGCGATGGAACACATCAGCCCGATTGCAGCCGTACCGGCCGTTGCCAACATGATTACCAACACCACGGTCGGTGCGCTTGTCGCCGTCACCTGGGAACCTGTCCGAAGCAGGTGGAGACATCTGCGAAAGACAGTCTAGCCCGACACGGGTGGGTTACTCTGCCTGCACGACTGCCAAGAAACGGCTTCACAATGGAAAGGATTTGGACTTGTACTCCTGGATCGCCTCTCCAATTCGCTTCAGGCCTTCTTTCAGCATGTCGAGGGAGGGATGGGTGAAGGCAAGCCGGAAGCAATTGTCCCCCAGGCCGACACCACTTAACCAGTTGCCCGGAACAAACGCGACCCCCTTCTGGATGGCAATCTGCAAAAGCCGTTCGGCACAAATCTGCGGCGGCAGTTTGCACCAGAGAAACACTCCTCCCTCCGGAAAATCGCAGTGAATGTCAGGAAGCTCCTGGATGACTTCTCTTGCCAACTTGATGCGGTCAGCATATGCTTTGCGCAGACGGTCCAGGTGGCGTTCCAGCCGCCCTTCCAAAAGAAAAGCGTGCACCGCAATCTGACTCAGATTGTTGCTGTGCAGATCAATACGTTGCTTGATCTTCAACAGATTGGTGACAATGGGTTCCGGTGCAGCCAGTACCGCCACCCGCAGCGCCGGAAATACGTATTTGGAAAAGGTGCGCAGATAGATGACCAGATCGTCCTGGTCCATCGCCTTCAAGGGAGTAATTGGCTTCTTACCGTAGTTGAGCAGGCCGGTGGGATCATCCTCGACAATGGGAACGCCGTATTTTTTGGCCAGCTCCAGCAGATGGGCCCGACGTTCAGGAGACATGGTGATACCCGTCGGATTGTGGAAAGTGGGATTGACGTAAATAAACTTGACCGGAAACTGCATCAGCAGGTTTTCCAGGCTCTCCGTCCGGATTCCTTGTTGATCCAGCGTAATGCGCAAGATCTTCGCGCCGGAAGCGGCGAAAGCGTCGGAAGCGGCCGGCAGGCCAGGATCTTCCATGATGACGTAATCTCCAGGTCCGAGAAACAAGCGGCTGATCAGATCCAGGCCCTGCATGGCTCCCGAGACGACCATCAATTCTTCGGGGGCTGCGTGGATGCCGTCCGCTTCCAGCCATTTCCGCAAATCATACCGCAGCGGTTCATACCCCTGTGTCGGCGTCGGAAGCTGCAGCAAGATCGGGTTGCGCCGGAGATGTTCGGCGAAGCACTGACTCAGTTCGATGCCGGGATGCACTTCGGGAGCCGTTCCGACACCGGCCAGCGGGATCAGCTTGGGATCCCGCCCGAAGCGCATAATCTCCTCCATCGCGTGATTGATGTTCCCGGTCTCGTAGGCAAACTGGGTGTGCCAGGTCACCGCCTGTTCACTCCGCTCCATGCGCGGCCCCCGCATGACAAAGGTACCGCTTCCTTGCTGGCTGCGAACGATTCCCTTGGCTTTCATGTCTTCATAGGCGAGGGTAATCGTCATCCGGCTCACCTGCAGCATTTCGGCCATTTTACGCTCAGAAGGGAGGCGCACCCCTGGCTTGAGCCTCCCATCGTGAACCATTTGCTCCGTCTGTTGTGATATTTGCTTGTAGAGCGGCAGCCTGCTCTGCGGATCCAATTTGAGCTGACTCCAGATGTGAGACAAGCGAACCCCTCCTTATTGCTGCTTCATCAGGTTTGGCAGCCAGAGCGAAATCTCCGGAACGTAGGTGATAATCATGAGCGCGACAATCGCCGCAATGATAAACGGCAGTACCCCTTTGGAGATCTCTCTTAGCGAGATCTTGGCCAGCCCGCAGGCGACATACAGGTCGATACCCACTGGCGGTGTTACCAACCCGATGGCCAGGTTAATCGTCATCATGACGCCAAAGTGAACCGGATCAATCTGCAGCGCCGAAATGATGGGCAGAAAGATCGGCAGAAAGATGTAATAGGCGGATATGGCATCGACAAACATCCCGGCCAACAGCAGGATCAGGTTAATCATCATCAGCATGGTAATCTTGTCCGGCGCGATGCTCAACATCACTTCAGCCAGTTCTTCAGCGATTCCTTCCACTGTAATCAACCAGGCGAAAGCGGAAGCGGAAGCAATAATCAGCATCACCATCGCTGTGGTCTTGGCCGACTCCAGCAAAATCTTCGGCAGTTGGTGAAGTTTGATTTCCTTATAGACAAACAGGCCAACAAAGAGTCCGTAAAAGACGGCCACTACCGCCGACTCGGTAGGGGTAAACACACCGCTGTAGATCCCGCCAAGAATGATGGCTGGCGCAAGCAGTCCCCAGGCGGCGTCGAGAAACGCTCTGCCCAGTTCCCTTCCGCTCGCTTTCGGCATCGTGGGAATCTTTTCTTTTTTGGCGATGAAAACGCTGGTGAGGGCCAACATCACACCGACCAACAATCCGGGTACGATACCGGCCATAAACAGCTCGGCAATCGAGACCTCCGCAACCACACCGTATACGATGTAGGCAATGCTGGGAGGGATGATGATGCCGATACCACCTGCTGTGGCAAGCAGTCCAGCGGCCATGCCTTTGCGGTACCCCGCTTTGGCCATCGCCGGAATCAGAATCGATCCGACCGCGGCCATCGTCGCCGGGCCTGAACCGGATATGGCGGCAAAGAAGCAGGCCGAGATGACGGCAACAATGGCCAACCCGCCGGTGTAGTGTCCGGACAGCTTCTCGGCGAGCGTTATCAGCCGCCGGGAGATGCCGGCACGCTCCATGATCAGCCCGGCAAGGAAAAAGAACGGAATGGCCAGCAGTGTAAAGCCGGTCATCGCCGAGTACATCGTTCCCGGCAGCGACTGAATCGGCAAATCAAACAACAACAATGTAACCGCTGTTGCCAATCCCAGCGCCACTGCGATGGGCATGTTTAAAAACAAAAACAGAAAAAAAGAGCCGAATAACCAGAGTGCCGTCTCGCTCATGCTTCCCCCTCCTGTTGTGCCTGGTCAGCCGGTTCATCTTTCCCGGTCAAACCGTTCCATTCACGGATATACCCTTCCCAAAAACGAAGCAGGCAGAGAAACGAGCCGAGGGGAACAGACAGCCCCATCCACCAGGCCGGCAGGCCCATCGCTGGCGTCTTCTGCCCGTACTCATACTGCTGCAGCACCATCTCCATTCCGTACCAGAGCAGGACGGCAAAAAAGACCGTGGTCAGACAGCCGACCAACAGCAGTGCCACGCGACGCATTCCTGCCGGCAGCAGATCAGTCAACAGCGCAAACCCGACATGCCCTCTCTCCCGTGCAAGCAAGGCAGCCCCGATAAAAATGACGAACGCAAACAGATTGGTTGTCAATTCCTCGGTAAACGAAAAAGATGTGCCCAGCACGTAACGCGACAGCACGTTTCCCATGGTCAAGAGGCAGATAACACTCATCAAAACGACGAGCAGCCACTCCTCCATGCGCACCCACAGTTTCATCTTCCATACCCCCTGGACAAAGTGAAAAAAAGGGGCATGACAGCCCCTTTTTCATTTTTAGTTGCGGAAGGCATCCAACAATTCTTTGCCGACAATGCCTTCATACTTTTCAATGACCGGCTTCACTTTTTCCTGGAACGCCTTGATCTGCTCCGGTGTAAGCTCCGTTACCTGCATCCCGTGTTCTTTCAGCTTGGTGAGGACTTCCGCATCCTGTTTTCGGTTCAACTCTTTCTGGTATTGGGCTGCTTCTTCTGCGGTTTCCCTGATCAGCTTCTGCGTTTCGGGATCAAGACTGTCGTACAGCTTCTTGTTCATGCCGAAGATAATCGGATCGTACATGTAGTTCCAGATCGTCAGTTGATTTTGCACTTCATACAGTTTGCTGTTCAGGATGATCGGCAGCGGGTTTTCCTGACCGTCAATGACGCCCTGCTGCAGCGAAGTAAACACTTCTGCGAAGTTCATAACCGTCGGATCAGCGCCAAACGCTTTAAAGGTATCCACCATCATTTCCATGGAGGGAGTCCTGATCTTCAGGCCATTCAGGTCTTCCGGCGTCACGATTGCCTTTTTGCTGTTGGTAATCTGCCGGTACCCGCTTTCGCCAAATGCCAGCGGCTCAATGCCTTTGCTGCGTACCAGTTCCTTCAGCTTTTCGCCGCCAACGCCGTTCATTGCCTTGTCTGCCTGTTCATAGTCCGGGATCAGCCATGGCAGCGACGGTACCGAGAACTTCGGATCCAGCACACTGTAGATGATTGTTGAGTGAAGCGAGATTTCCGTGGAACCGTTCTGTACGGCTTCAATCCCCTTCGGCTGATTGCCATTGGAGAGTGATTCGTTCGGATAGATTTTCAGCTTGATGCGGCCGTTCGATTTTTTCTCCAAATCCTCAGCCCACTTCTTGGCCGCCACACCCCATGTATCTGATTCCGATACGGTAATGCTCACTTTAAACTTCAATTCCTCATCTGGAGCTGCGGAAGACTGTCCACCGGCAGCAGGAGCATTCTCGCCAGCTTGTCCACCACAACCGGCCAGAGAGAGTGCAGCCAGAACAGAGACAAGCGCCGCGCTTAGAAGTTTCTTCATAATATGTATCCCCCCACGCTTGTGCAAACGTCATCTTTTCTATTATTCAGAATAATTGAATAAAAAAAGATAGTCAATAGCCAATTCGTGAATTGGACTTATCATCTGGTCTCGTGCAGACAATAGTATCCCGAAGGGGCCAATTGGCACCCTTCCCTGGAAAACTGTTTGTCTGCAAACTGTTTCCCGGAGAACGGATTGAAAAAAAAGCTCCCTGGCGCCGGTCCTGCCTTTGTCAGCAGTCCCATCGGAACCACGGAGCTAAACGACATTCACTATCGACTGCTCACCTACTTCATCAACTTGGCCACTGTCTTCAAGAGCTCGTCAATTACTTCCTGATCTCCTTCCTGAATCCGCTCCACGACACAGGACTTCATGTGTGCTTCCAGGAGCATTTTGCCGACACCATTCAGCGCCGACTGTACGGCAGCAATCTGATTGAGCACATCATCACAGTAAACGTCCTTTTCAATCATCCCTTTGATTCCCCGGATTTGTCCCTCAATCCGGTTTAGACGAGCGCTCAGTTGGGCCTTTACTTTGTCAGAGTGATGACTTTTCCTCTCCTGCGTGTGTGCGCAGGCCTCTCCGGCTTGTGTCTGATCAGCGTTCATCCCGGCAACCTCCTGTTTGCTTTACCCACACGAACACATTCGGAAAAACAATCCGCCTGTTCCGTGCAGTGATTGTGTAAGGCGGTCTGTTCTTTACACAACATCGTACCCTTGTTCTTCAATGGTTTCCTTTACCTTCTCGATTCTTACCTGTGTTTCATCATAGGAAACCGTCACCTGATTGCTATCCAGGTCAACTTTGGCACCGCTAACGCCGGTCAGTTTGCCCAGCGCCCCTTCAATCGCATTGACGCAGTGCTGGCAAGACATGCCCTTTACCTGCAACGTCACTGTTGTCATCAATTCCGACCCCTTTCCTGCATCTCTTCACTCACCTGAACCCAGCTTTGCCGATACTGGCACCCCTTATTATACAATACCCCCCTATTGTATTCAACTCCCGAACTCTGTAAAAAATGTGGGAGCGCATCACACAACATTTCTATAAAATGGACATTTTCCTGACACATTGCTTCAGTATGCTGTGAACTGTGAGCGGCTGGCCCTCACAACTAATATGGTAAAGGAGTTTGATCGTCATGCAAAAATCAAATGTTTTCCTGGCCGGGGCATTGGCCCTGACGCTCTTGGCCCCGTCCGCCTCTTTTGCAGCCAATACAACCGATACCAATACTCCCATGGAACATGAATACAAAGGCGTTCACCACCTTTTCAAACGGTTAACTCCGGAAGCGCGGGAAGCCAGACAGACCGAACTGTTGAACATCGTCGAGAAATACAGCCCCGATCTGGTGGACGACTTCCAGTCCGTCTTTGACGACATGGAAACACTTTGGGAACAACATCACCCTCAACTGGACGAAGAGACCAAGCAGCAGTTGGAACAAATCCGCCAGCAAGTGAAGGACGGCACCCTGTCCGCGGAAGAAGCGAAAGAGAAACTGGCTGAGCTCGGGATCGAGCACTTCGGCAAAGGATTCGCCTTCGCAAAACGTCTCAACCTGGACGAAGAGACCAAGCAGCAGTTGGAACAAATCCGCCAGCAAGTGAAGGACGGCACCCTGTCCGCGGAAGAAGCGAAAGAGAAACTGGCTGAGCTCGGGATCGAGCACTTCGGCAAAGGATTCGCCTTCGCAAAACGTCTCAACCTGGACGAAGAGACCAAGCAGCAGCTGGAACAAATCCGCCAGCAAGTGAAGGACGGCACCCTGTCCGCGGAAGAAGCGAAAGAGAAACTGGCTGAGCTCGGGATCGAGCACTTCGGCAAAGGATTCGCCTTCGCAAAACGTCTCAACCTGGACGAAGAGACCAAGCAGCAGCTGGAACAAATCCGCCAGCAAGTGAAGGACGGCACCCTGTCCGCGCAAGAAGCGAAAGAGAAACTGGCTGAGCTGGGAATCACGCTCCCGGACAAAGAACCCCATGACGGTATTCTCGTTCAATTGAAAGCGGCCGTCGAAGCAGATGATGAAGCCAAGGTGCAAGAATTGTTGGAGGAGCTGCTTGTGAAACTGCAAAACATGGTGGAAAAAATGGAAGCAAAAGCAGAGCAGGAATAATCGACAGCAAGACACATACGTCCAGGTACGCGGTGGCGCTGCACCGTGTGCCTGGACCATCATCATTTCCAGGCCAAGATTCAAACTCTTTCGTGTTACAATCAGATTACGGATTATCCTTCGTCGAAGCCAAAACCCTGCAGCAAAAACGTCCATGGTATAGGAGTACAATGATGAAAACGATCCTGATTGCAGAAGACGAACCGGCCATTTCCCGCGTGTTGAAAGCATATCTGGAAAAGGCCGGCTACCGGGTGGAACAGGCGTTTACCGGAGACCAAGCAATTGAAGTGTTTGTGTCCTGCAGTCCTTCTCTCGTCCTGCTTGACGTCATGCTTCCCGGCCAAGATGGGTGGAGCGTGCTGGAGCAGATCCGAAAACGCAGTTCCTGCCCGGTAATCATGCTGACCGCTCTGGGGCAGCTTGAACAGAAATTGGCCGGGCTGAACCAGGGAGCGGACGATTATATCACCAAACCGTTCGTCGCCGAAGAAGTCGTGGCACGGGTGAACGCCGTTTTGAGGAGGTCGCCGCAGCTGATCGTAGACGAAGCGGTCAAGTATTTTGGCAGCCTGAAGGTGAACCTGAGAGCCCGAACGGTCACGCTGCACGGCGTTGAGCTCGATTTTACTCCCCGCGACCTCTCCTTGTTTTTGTTTTTGGCACAACATCCCAATCAGGCCTTTTCCAGAGAGCAGTTGATCGAACATGTCTGGGGCGTTGACTACGAAGGAAGTGACCGGGCGGTCGATTTGGCGATCAAGCGAATCCGAAAAACACTGGAGAACTGGCCCGCTTCAGAAGGGGAGATCCGCACATTAAGAGGATTGGGGTATCAGCTTTATGTCCAGGAACAAACATAAACGAGTTTCTCTGCTGCGATACTGGACGGCACGTTATCTCTTGATCTTGTGTGCCGGCCTTCTGACCATCGGCATTTTTTCATATTATTGGTTTCAGTACACGATGACAGAGAGGCGTCTGGCCATGATGACCTTGATCGCGGAAGAAGTGGCTGACCGGGTTGCGGAAGCAGACGGAAAGTGGCAAATCGGGCCGTTTTTATCCAGGGTGATCGAGCAGCGCCAGCGTTTATTGCACGAGAATGGCAAAGTATTTCTGCTGCTTATGGATCAACAGGGAAGGGTCATCTACAAACCAAGAGTACTGCCGCCGGAACTGCTGCAGTCCCGCGTTTTGCCGGATGATGGAGAACGTGTGGGAAAGGTCAAGCTGAGAAACGGCGATTCCATTTATTTCGTCGGACGAACCATCGAACGGAATGAGTCATCCTATGGAACGGTGATGCTGTTCTCCCCCGAAATCGATAAGCCTCCAAACCGGGATCAGCTGCGCTTTCCGCTGATCATGCTGATCAGCCTGGGTTTGTTGGGCTGGGCGGTAATCTACCTGCTCACGCGCAAACTCGCCCAACCGATCAAAAACGTGGCCGATGCCGCCAAGCAAATCGTTGCGGGCAACTACGACATCCAGCTGGAACATCATGCACGAGAGAAAGAGATAGGGGAACTGATCGACTCGTTTAGGGAGATGGTCGATCGTTTGCGTTTGTTGGAACAGATGCGGACAGAACTGCTGGCAGGCGTGACCCACGAGCTCAAAACGCCGGTCACATCAATCAGCGGGCTGATCCAGGCCGTCAAAGACGAAGTTGTCACCGGCGAAGAAGCCAGGGAGTTTTTGGACATCTGCAGCAAAGAGACAAGCCGCTTGCAAAAGATGGTCGAAGATCTGCTGGACTTTAACTCCTTCGCCGTGGGCGAGATCAAGGTCCGCAAAGAAGCGCAAAACATGAACCGCTTGATTCAGGAGATTGCCTTTCAATGGAAGCTCGCGCAAGAAGAGCATCCCGTAACCTTGCGCACACACGTCCCGGATGAACCCATTTCGGCCATCACCGATGCCGGTCGGCTTCAGCAAATCCTCTACAACCTGTTCAACAACGCCCTGCAGGCGGCGGGAAAATCCGTGCAGATTGACGTCTTCCTTACCGTACAGGAGGAGAAAGTGCGCATCGATGTCAAGGATAACGGCCCCGGCATTCCGGTCGAGGAGCAGCCCCTGATCTTTGAGCGATTCTATCGCGGCAAGGAAAAGAAGCAGCATGTCAGAGGGCTGGGATTGGGCCTGCCTTTTAGCAAACTGATCGCCAGGGCGCTCGGCGGAGACTTGCTGCTGGCGCAAAGCACGAGCGATGGGACCACCTTCACCCTGCTCATTCCTCAAAATTGTTAAAGAAATCCGAACGACCCCCTGGCTGTAGAAAGCGATTCTTTCCCTACAGCCAGAAGATGCCGTCAGCACATCCTAGTACCTGAATCGCTCCACAGCCTTTTGCAGTCCTTGAGCGAGCTGGTGGAGAAGTTCGGTCGAGCGGGCGATTTGCTGCATGGCTGCCGCCTGCTGCTCTGTCGCAGCCGCCACATTTTGGGTCTGACCGGAGGTATCAGCGGCTATCTGCGCAAACGCCTCAACCGTCTCGGTCACCTGACGGGAATCGCGGCGCAGTGCCGAGGCGGCATGGGACATCTGCTCCACCTGCCCATTCATCTCCTCCATCGCGGTCACGATGCGGCCAAATGCTTCTCCGGCTGCCGTCACGCCTGCCGAGGTCCGCTGCACCTCATGCGTAATCGACTGGATGGCAGCAACCGCTTGGGCCGTATCGTTCTGCCAGGATGTACTTCATCTCCAGGGCCAGCGCATGTTCGGTCAAATACTTCAGTTGATGTACCAGATCGACCTTGGGCAGCCATTTTGCATTGATCTGATCCCCCTTCTCGTTGATCTCGGCCATCTTGCCCAATCCAATCCAGCAGACTGCGGTCATCAGCGCCAGTATCGTCAAAAATCCGGCGTACAGCCGTCTTCCCACCGGTAGTCTCATCACTGCACATCCTTTCGCGGGACGGGGCATCGGCCCCCCGCTGTTTTTTCGGAACCTGAAGCCATCAACCAGAAAAAGCACCCTGCCGGTGCTTCTTCTGGTTGCTCAATCTGGTTGTCAAGGCTATTCCTGTCAGTTTTTTCGGGGTTGTTCGGCATTTTCCACCTGTACCTGACCGCGTTGGACCTGATCGTTTTCCGGCAGGCAGTGGATCAACTCCAGCAGCCGCTCTACCTCTTGCCGCTGTCTTTCCACCTCCGCCTGATCCCATCCGGCCAACTGCGCCATCAGCGTAATGACCTTTTCCTTGTTCTCTTCCGCTTTCTTCAGGTTAAAGTAGGTCCAGCCGGTACGCAGCCGCAAAAAGTCGACAGCGGATACCGTCATTTCCTCTTCCAGCGAATAGAGCAGCTGAGCGGTCAATTCACGCTCTGCCATAGAGGAATGGCCATCTTTGGTGGACAGCGCATCAAACCGTTCGTAGATTTTGAGTGTGTTGGTACCGTAAGTCTCGATCCACTCTGTCACCGTTCGCGGATCGATCCCTTTGGCCGTTCCAGTCTTGAACATTTCTTTTTTCCAGTCCTCATATGCGGCATAACCCATCCGTTCGCCGCCGCTGATCACGATTTTTTCGGTCGAACAAGGCGGATAGTGTTTACCAGTTTCTTTCATTAAATTGTCGGCGACCAAATCGACCACTTTTTCGGCCATTTTGCGGAAACCGGTCAGCTTACCGCCAGCGATGGTAATCAAACCGGAATCAGAAATGAAGATTTCATCTTTGCGTGACAATTCGGAAGGTCCTTTTCCCTCTTCATAGATAAGCGGGCGCAGCCCCGCCCAGTGGGAGAGGACATCCTCTTTGGTCAACGCCACGGAAGGAAACATCGCATTGACCGCTCGCAGCAGGTAGTCGCGATCTTCCTTGGTGGTGCGCGGCGTGTCAATAGACAAATCGTAAGCCGTATCGGTCGTGCCGATGTAGGTAATGCGGCCGCGCGGAATGACGAAGACCATCCGCCCGTCCGGCGTGTCAAAATAGGCGGACTGCTTGACGGGCAAGCGCTCGTGATTAACCACGAGGTGCACCCCTTTTGTCAGGAACAACCGCTTCCCCGTAAGCGAGCCATCCAGCTTGCGCACTTCATCCACCCACGGCCCGGCAGCATTCACCACCTGTTTGGCGTACAGGTGACAGGTTCTGCCGGTAACGCACTCCTCGACGAGCACACCGCACACCCTGCCTGAACGGTAGAGAAACTGTTTGACCTCGGCGTAGTTTACTACATTGGCACCATGCTGCGCTGCCGTTTTCATCAAGTCAAGCGTAAGCCGGGCATCGTCTGTCCGGTATTCGTAATACAAACCGGAGCCTTTTAAGCCGTCTGCCTTAAGCAGCGGTTCCTGACGCAGCGTCTCCTCCCGGTTCAACATCCTGCGCCGTTCTTTCCGCTCCACCCCGGCCAACCAATCGTACACATACAATCCAATTGATGACGCCAGGTATCCATAGGTCCCTCCCTTGTAAATCGGGAGAAGCATAGGTGCGGCAACGACGATATGAGGGGCGTTCTGGTACAGAATGGCTCGTTCCCTTCCAACCTCCTGCACCAGTTTTACTTCCCCTTGTTTTAGGTAGCGCAGCCCACCGTGAATCAGTTTGGTGGAACGGCTGCTCGTTCCCGATCCGAAGTCGTTCTTTTCCACAAGACCAACGCGCATGCCGCGCACGCTGGCGTCAAGTGCAATGCCGGCACCAGTGATGCCGCCACCGATAACAATCAGATCCAACTCATCCGCTGCCATCTCTTTCAGGGCATCGGTACGACTGTGCATGGAAAAATGTCGTCTCACCGTAGTCCTCCCCACTTTGCTTGATCTGACTGCCGAAGCACCGGCGAATGGGATACTGGTCTTGCTCCGGCAAGTCCTCTGACATTTCCGCAAGAAAAACGAGAAACCCCCGCAGAAAAGACAGCTTGTTCTTCCACAAGCCACTTTCCAAAGGGGGTTTCTCCTCGTCTCTATCCCTTTTCGTAATATTCAGTTGTTAAAACCACAGCTCTTTTGTTCCAACAGATACGGCCAATGCTCCGGCTTTTAGCGCTTCGTCTATTTCTTCCTGATTGCCGACGAGACCGCCCGCGATGATGGGCAGTGGTGTCATGTTGGTGATCTCGCGGATCACGCGGGGCATCACGCCAGGCATGATTTCCACCGCATCGGGCAGGCTTTGTTCCACTACCTTGATTCCCTTGATCACCGCGTTGCGATCAATCAAGAAGATGCGCTGAATCGCCATCAGGTCCATATCTTTGGCCACGCGAATCAGATTGCTGCGCGTGGAGATGATCCCGGTCGGCGCAATGTTTTGGGCAACGTAGGCCACACCGCTCTTGTCTGCTGCGATTCCTTCGATAAACTCCATGTGCAGAAACGCCTGTTTTCCTACCGCTTTTATTCTGTCCACCAGCTCTTTGATGTTAAAAATGGAACCGGTCAACAGAAAGATGACGTTGACTTTGCTTTCAAGCGCATCGTCCAAATCCTCTTCCGATTGGACAGCGGCTATTGTCTGGTGTTCCACCAAATCTACGATAGGGTACATCGACATACCTCCATGGAAGTTCGTCACCCTATTATATCACGTGATTAAAGGTGAACGACCTCTTTGATGCTGTCGATGATGAAGCTCGGCTGATAGAGACTGGTTCTGGCCATCTCTCGCGTGCTGATACCGGTCAGGACCAGTACGGATTGCATGCCGGTATCGTTCCCCATCTTAATGTCAGTCTCCAACCTGTCCCCTACCACGCAGCAATCAGTGTAGTCCAATCCCAGGTGGCGGACGGCCATTTCCGCTGCAATCGGAGAAGGCTTGCCGACAACCAGTTCAACCGGTCTGCCGGTGGCTCCCTCCAGTGCCCCGATCAGTGCCCCCGTATCGGGAACCTGTCCGTCTTCCAGCGGACAGGTGCGGTCCGGGTTAGAAGCGATAACGACAGCGCCGTTGCTCACCGCTTGATAAAGATCGTTCAGCTTATCATAGGTAAACTGCCGATCCCAGGACAATACGACATAGGCGACCTCGCGCGGATCGCTGCTCATGGCGATGCCGTGTCGGCGCAGTTCCTCGCGAATCGGCTGTTCGCCGATGACCATTACGCGCTCCCCCGGTTTGATCTTCTGCTGCAAATACCTGGCTGCAATCAACGAGGAATTCAGTACGTCATCCACACTGGTGGGAATCCCCATCTTGGTCAGTTTATGTGCGTATGACTCACGGGTAGCAATCGGTTTGTTGGAAAGAAAGACCACTTTGTCGCCTCGCTCTCTGAGCGTCCGGATCGCCTCTGCCGCCCCGGGAATCAGCTGCTCCCCGAGGTAGACAGTGCCGTCCAGATCAAAGATAAACCCTCTCATCGTACAATCTCCACTCCCATGCTAGTACAGTTGATCTTTGGTTAGCTTTTTGGCGAGATATTGGAGCAGGATGACGATGGTGATGATCAGGATCGCCATCGCCGACGCTGTATAATATTCACCACGGAGCAGGTTTTGGAACACGGCCAGGCTCATTGGAGCCCAATCGGTCGGCGCCATCAGAATGGAGATACTGGTCTCCTTGATCACGGTCACGAAAACCAAGATCGCTCCGGCGGCAATTCCCGGGAGGAGAAGCGGTCCAATGACGGTAATGGCTGCAAACAACGTGGATGCGCCCAGGCTGATCGCCGCTTCCTCAATGTCTTTGCGGATTGCCATCATGGAGCTCATCGTCGAGCGGATCATGTACGGCATCCGGCGGATTGTGTAGGCGATGATCAAGAGCAGCGCCGTACCGGTCAAATGCAGCGGTGCCGTATTGAAGGTCTGGATCAGCGCAATCCCCAGAGCTATCCCCGGCACGATCAAGGGAATGGAGGAGACGAAGTCGAGTCCTCCTGAACCGCGGCGAACCACGAAATACGAAACAAAGGTGGCGATGACGACACTCAGGACAAGCGCCCCGGCAGCGAGAATCAAACTGTTCACGATGTTTTTCGAGGAAGTGCTGAAGATGGTCTTGTAGTGCTCCAGCGTGTAGCCGTCAGGCAGCGCATGGTGTCCCCAGGTGGTCGCCAGCGAAGAAAGGAAGACCGATCCAATCGCCAAAAGCGGCACCAACAGGACAAGGAAAGCGTATACGGTTAAAACGGTGACAACCCCTTTGTGATCGTTCAGCTTCTGCTTGGTCGGCTTGCCGGAGATCGTTCCGTACTCCTTGCCGCGTATCACCAGGCGCTGCAGCCAAAAGAAGAAACCGGCCACCAGCAGCATGACCACGGTGAGGACTGCCGAACCGGCCCAGTTGAAGAAACCGGCAATCTCCCGATACGCTTCCACGACAATCAGGTTCAGATCTTTCGGAGCCAGAATGATCGGCGTCCCGAAGTCGGAGAAGCTGACCGTGAAGATCAGCAGCATGCTGGAGACGATCCCCGGCATCGACAGCGGAAGCGTCACCCGCAGAAACGTGTACCAGCTTCTGGCTCCCAGATTTTGCGATGCTTCCTCCAGCGTCACGTCGCTGATCTTGAAAGCGGCCACCATCGGCCACAAGGCATATGGGAAGAAGAAAAACACCTGCACCAGAACGATCCCGAGCATCGACTGAACATCAAACAGGACACCTTCCCCGCCAAATGCCCGGTAAATGTGGTTGACCCAACCGGTTTTCCCGAACATCAAGGTAAACGCATACGACGAAATAAACGTGGGTACGACCAGCGGAACGGTACAGAGCGCGGCAAACAATGTCTTAAACGGCATGGTCGTCCGCGCAAACGCATACGCGATGGGCAGGACGAGCAGCGTCACCAGTACCGCCACTCCCGTCGCCAGCTGCAAGCTGTTGACAAGGGCCGTGAAGTAGTTGCTGTCTGCTTTGAACAGCGACGCGTAGGCGTCAAGCGAAACCTGGGACAGCTTCTCCAGTGTGGAACTGAGAATCTTTTGACTGACCAGGCTGCCAAAGATGTTCATCGGCTGTCCGGTCAGGCTGACCAGCAGGATGGAAAACAGCGGTATGAGCAAAAAAGTGAAAAAGAACAAGAAAATAAGCCATTTTAAGACAGTAAAACCGTTCAGTTGAAACGACAAGCGGCCTTTCCCGGTCGCTTTCGGCGCCGGCGCTTGTGACGGCGAAGCTTGCAGCGGTGTCCGGCTCATAGAATCACCACGCGTTCCGGATCAATCTCCAGTCTCACCCTTGTACCTGCCGTCAGAAGCGGACGGCTGTCAAAGGTCGTGTCCACTTCCACCATCAACTCACCCACTTGAATGTCATACCGGATCGTCGGCCCCAAATAAGTGGCCAGATGTACGATGCCTTCCAGAATGTTATCCCCTTCAGCCTCCTGCCGCTCTGTCAACAAACGGATGCTTTCCGGCCGGATCATGATCTGCACGTCTTTTTTCTTGGTGGTATAGGCTGATCGCAGCACCTGGTTTCCTTGCAGCAATAACACCGTTCCTGTACCGCTTTCCTTGACGGCAGCGTCGAAGATATTGGATGAGCCAACAAAATCGGCAACAAACGAAGATACCGGCCTGCTGTAGAGGGCGGTTGGCGTGTCGACCTGAACCAGCTTGCCCCCGTGCATGACGGCGACGCGGTCGGCCATGCTCATTGCTTCTTCCTGATCGTGTGTGACGAAGATGGTGGTAATTCCCACTTTTTGCTGAATCTCGCGAATGGTGACGCGCATGCTGTTGCGCAATTTCTTGTCCAGATTGGACAGCGGTTCATCCATCAACAGAACAGCCGGTTCCATCACCAGTGCGCGCGCCAGGGCGACACGCTGCTGCTGTCCGCCCGAGAGCTGCCCGGGTAGGCGATCGGCAAGGTGGCCCAGTTCAACGAGGTCAAGGGCATCACGCACTTTGGCTTCCACCTCTTTGGGAACACGGCCGAGCTTGCGGTTCAGCAGATTGGCCAGTACAGCCAGTTTTGTTCCCAAGCCCCCCTGGTAAAAGCGGCGGACGTTTAGACTGTATGCCACGTTTTCAAAGACGGTCAGATGGGGAAACAATGCGTAACTCTGAAAAACCATTCCGCAGTTGCGCTGGTTGGCCGGAACATGACTGACATCGCGATCTCCGATGTAAATCCTGCCTGACGTTGGGCTCTCGAAACCGGCCACACAGCGCATCGTCGTCGTCTTCCCACACCCCGAAGGGCCGAGAAGGGCGAAAAATTCGCCCTCCCGGATCTCCAGGTTAACATCTTCCAGTGCTTTCACGCCGTTAAATTCTTTGCTAAGGTGTTCGATCCTGACTGAACCCACGGAAGAACCTCCTTTACTGAAACTTTTGACGCCATTCGTTGCGGACGCGGTCGTAGTTTTGGACGACCCACTCTACATCAAGTTCCTGTGCATGCGGCATCACTTTTTCAAGGGTAAGCGGTGTCTTCGACTCCACCTCATTGGAGAGCGGGATGTGGTACCAGTCGGCCAGCGTTTGCTGTCCTTCCTTGGAAAGCAGGTAGTCGATCAGCGCCTTGCCGCCTTCCGGATTGGGACCATTGGCGACGAGCGATACCGGGTTGACGATAACAGGCGTTTTTTCCGGAACGATGAAGTCCACCTTTTCGCCTTTTGCCTTCATCTCGTAAGCCATGAAGTCAAAGGCGATGCCGATGTGCGCCTCCCCTTTGGCCACTGCTTTGGACGGAGCGGAACCGGAATCAGGCAGTGCACTTACCTGGTCGACCAGTTTCTCGAAATACTCCCATCCCTGCTCTTCTCCCCGACTCATCAACTGGCTCAGTACGGTCAGAGTAGCCGTACCTGATGCAGCCGGATTGGACATCTGGATTTTTCCTTTCCATTTTGGATCGAGCAGGTCATCCCAATTCTTCGGCAGCTCCTCCGGTTTCACCAGGTCGGTGTTGTAAATGAAGCCGAGGACAAATACTTCCGCCCCGATCCACTTCCAGTCCTTGTCGCGGATCTGGATGCCGTTTTGCACGACCGGCCAGTCTTTGGCGATCTCCGGTGTATAAGAGGTGATGATTCCTTTTGACTTGGCAGATTCAAATGGCAGGAAGCCGCCACCTCCGTACCACACGTCCCCCATCGGGTTGTCCTTTTCTGCAATCAGGCGGTTGACGATGACGTTCGTTCCACCGTACTGAACATTGACGGTCGAACCACTGAAAGCCTTTTCAAATTTTTGACCGATTTCTTTGGTCATGTCCGGTGTCTCCGGAGAGTAGAAAGCGATTGCGCCATACCCTTCCGACTTCGCTTCTCCTCCTGCTTGTCCGTTCTCTCCCCCGGTCCCCTCGGAAGACGAGCAGCCAGACAAGACGACCGTTGACAGCAAGGCAGTGCTAAGTGCAGCAGTGACCCACTTTTTCCATTTCATCTTTCTTTCTCCTCCCTGCGATGTTTTTTGATAGTTTATGACAGCTGACCTCGCGGAGCAAAAATGAAAAAACCCTTCCACGATAAACACGCCTCCCCTGAAGGTAAGGTGTTTACGGGTAAGGGTCGTCTCCATTTTCTCCGCCTAACCGTACATAACGTATGGAGTTTGGTCAACTTTTTATAGAGTATAACGCAGGATGATTTTTGCTGTCAATTGGATTTTTTGCATACACTTGCAACTTTCAGACATTTGAGCCATTTCGGCAGGGCACTTGTTTAAAGGCAAGTACCTTCGCACAAAAACCTCCTTGTCAGCACGCTGCTCAGCCAAACCGAAAGCCGATCATGCTGAGCGTGCCGAATGCATAACTGCGGTGCAGAAGCTGCGCTTCCCTTCTTTCATCAGCAGCCCCCATCGCGATGAACAGCGGGTCAAAGTGTTCACTTCGCGGCACGGCCCGTTGGGCAAAAGGTGCCTGCGACAGGTAGGAAAACAGCGATTCGAGGTCCCAGTTCTGAACGTGCCGGACAACCCAGTCGTCAAACGCAGCCGCCCACTCCGCCTGCTCCGCGGCTGTCCAGTCCACCTCGCGCAGGTTGTGGGTAATCCCGCCGCTGCCAATCACCAGGATGTTTTCTCTCCCCAGCGATCGCAGCGCTTGACCGATGCGATAGTGTTCCTCAGGCGGCAGGTCGGGGTTGACCGATGCCGCCACAACGGGAATGTCGGCTTTCGGGAACAAATGGTGCAGCAGTACCCACGCACCGTGGTCCAGCCCTCTTTGTTCATCCAGCCTGACAGGAATCCCCTGTTCAGAAAACAGCCGCTCCAAATGTACGGCGATCTCCTTCGATCCCCTGGCCGGATACGTCATGGTGTACAACTGTTTTGGAAAACCATAGAAATCGTAAATCGTTTCATACGTTTGATCGGTGCTGGTAAGAGAGAGGACACGGCTTTCCCAGTGGGCCGAGAACAGAACGATTGCCTCCGGCCTGCCCAGGCTTTTGCCCAGATCTCGGAGAAAATCGGTATACGCCCCCTCTTCAACAGCAAGAGTTGGTGCCCCGTGACAAAGAAACAGTGAAGGCTGCATCAGCGCCCCTTCCTTTCTTTCCATGTTAATCTGTACGACACCGCAGCGACGCAGCCGGACAGGCGGAGACCTGACTTACGCCTGTTCCCTTCTGCTTGTTTTAACGTATCATGAGGAGACTGGAACGTCAAACGCCCCTTGTGTAGGTGCTGCCCCTCCTTCACAGGGGACGTCCTCCATCATCTGGCCCTCTTCACAGGTGCCCTGCTTTTCACTGTGTTCCAGGGCATTCCCCGTCATCTTCCTCCTCTGCCGGGATGACCGCGTCATGGAGGTGCATCTCCAGCTCTTTTCTGTACGCTTCGGTTTGTGCCGGTGTCCACTGGAGCCTGCCGGCCATGTAGTCCACCACCGGCTCTTTCCACCTGCGGACAGCGTGGATGTCAAAGAACAAGGCGCCCGTTCGCCTGATCAAGAAATCGATCGGTTTTACGACCATCTCTTCTCTCAATCCATACTCCAGCATGGCATAAAGATCCAACGGCAGGTCATGGACCGCCGCTTCTTGGCCGACAGATGAAAGGATCGCAAACAAGCGCTCCGCATTGGAACCGTAGCGGCGTGCAATCCGCTCTGCCTGCGCTCTGGTCAGCCCCGCGGCCTCCCCTATTCTGGTCGTTTTCTCTACAAAAGAAGGGAATTGATTGCCGCCGCCCACATTGCCGCCGGAGATCGGCAGGTGCCTGGTTTTGCACGGATCAAACGGGCCCTGGCCCGCTTGTTTCAGCCGCAGTGCAGCCAGATCGACAACCGTCTCCGCCATCTTTCTGTACCCGGTCAGCTTTCCGCCGGCGATTGTAATCAAACCCGATTCGGCCTGCCAGATTTCATCTTTTCGCGATATCTCGGAGGCGCTCTTTCCGGCTTCGTAGATCAACGGACGAAGACCGCTCCAGCTTGATTCAATGTCGGCCGCCGTGATCTTCACAGTCGGAAACATGAAATGGATCGCATCGATCAGGTAGTCCCTGTCGGCCACGGTCATGCGCGGGCGGGCCATGTCGCCGTGGTAGAAGGTGTCGGTCGTGCCCACGTAGGTTTTCCCGTCGCGGGGGATGGCAAACACCATCCGGCCGTCCGGCGTGTCGAAGTAGATCGCCTGCTTCAGCGGAAACCGCTCTTGATCAATCACCAGATGGATGCCTTTGGACAGCTGAAGCATCTTGCCTCGCTTTGATTGATCCAATTCCCGCAAGGTATCCACCCACGGTCCGGCAGCGTTGACGATCGTCCTGGCGTGGATGCGGTATGTCTCCCCGTCCAGCTGGTCAACCACCGCTGCCCCGATCAGCCTCCCCCGCTCGTAAAGAAACCCCTCTACCTTGGCATAGTTGGCAGCAGCCGCTCCGTGGGCTGCTGCCGCTTTCAGCACCTCGATGGTCAGGCGGGCGTCGTCGGTCCGATACTCCACGTAATAGCCGCCCCCGATCAATCCCGCTTGTTTCAACAGCGGCTCTTTGGCCAGCGTTTCTTGTTTGGACAGCATTTTGCGCCGCTCGCTTCCTTTAACAGCGGCCAGAAAATCGTACACTTTCAGCCCGATCGAGGTACTGAGCCTGCCAAACGTTCCTCCTTTGTAAATCGGCAATAGCATCCATTCCGGCGTTGTCACGTGCGGACCATTCTCATAGACAATCGCCCGCTCCCGGCCGACCTCCGCCACCATTTTCACCTCCAGCTGTTTCAGATAGCGGAGTCCGCCGTGAACCAGTTTCGTCGAGCGGCTGGAGGTGCCGGCCGCAAAATCCTGCATCTCCACAAGCGCCGTCTTCATGCCGCGGGTTGTCGCATCCAGCGCTATCCCCGCTCCCGTAATCCCTCCTCCGATGACCAGCAGATCGTAGGTCGTCCGTTCCATTTCCCGCAGGATCATTTTGCGCTGCATGCTGGAAAAAGAGTTCGCCACACCAATCCCTCCAAATAAGGTGAAGTAGGGCCAGGTACAAGGAAACGTAAAAAAAGAGAGACCACAACAGACACTATAGTGGCGCTATAGTGCAGCGTGGTCTCTCCAGATCTCCAGACATCGTATGAACTTGCATCCAGTGTACCATATTCCGCGATTATTTAAAAGCCATTGCCGCATGTACGGCTTTTTTCCAGCCGTCGTACAGACGATTTCGCTCCTGTTCGGACATGGCCGGCTCAAATCGGCGGTCGATATTCCACTGCCGGGCAATTTCCGAGCGATCCTGCCAGAACCCGATCGCCAGTCCGGCCAGATAGGCTGCACCCAGCGCCGTCGTTTCGTTATTGACAGGCCGCTCGACCGGAACCCCCAACACGTCGCTTTGGAACTGCATCAAAAAGTTGTTCTTGACTGCTCCCCCATCGACGCGCAGCGCTTTGAGCGAGATGCCTGAATCCGCTTCCATCGCGGCAAGCACATCTTTGGTCTGATAGGCGAGCGATTCCAGGGTGGCCCGCACAAAATGTTCTTTGGTGGTGCCCCGTGTCAGACCGAAGACGGCGCCTCTCACGTCACTGTCCCAGTACGGCGTCCCCAGTCCGACAAAAGCGGGGACGACATAGACGCCATCCGTCGATTCCGCCCTGGCGGCATAGATCTCACTATCCCTCGCTTCCTTTAACATGCGCAGTCCGTCCCGCAGCCACTGAATCGCCGAGCCGGCTACAAAGATACTGCCTTCGAGCGCGTATTCCACCTTGCCGCCCAACCCCCAGGCAATGGTGGTGAGCAGGCCGTGGCCGGACGATACCGCCTTCTCTCCGGTATTCATCAGCATGAAGCAGCCGGTGCCGTACGTGTTTTTGGCCATCCCCGCCTCATAACAGGCCTGCCCGAACAATGCCGCCTGCTGGTCACCGGCCGCTCCGGCAATCGGCACCTGATGGCCGAAGAAGTGGTAGTCCGCCGTTTGGCCGTACACTTCGGACGAGGGACGCACTTCCGGCAGCATCGCGCGCGGAATTGTGAGGATGTCCAGCAGCTCGTCGTCCCACTTGAGTTCGTGGATGTTAAACAGCAGCGTGCGGGAAGCATTGGAATAGTCGGTCACATGCACCCGTCCGCCGGACAATTTCCAGATCAGCCAGGTGTCGATCGTGCCAAACGCCAATTCACCCCGTTCTGCCTTTTCTCTGGCTCCCTCCACATTGTCAAGGATCCACTTCACCTTGGTGCCGGAAAAGTAGGCGTCGATCAACAAGCCGGTCTTTTGGCGGAACAGATCGTCCAGCCCCCGTTCCTTCAACTCTTGACAAATATCGGTAGTTTGGCGGGACTGCCAGACGATGGCATTGTAGACGGGCCTGCCGCTCTGTTTGTCCCAAACCACCGTCGTCTCCCGCTGGTTGGTAATGCCAATGGCCGCGATCTGCTCCGGTTTCACATCAGCTTCGGACAGGCAGGTGGCGATCACAGCCAGCACCGACCCCCAGATTTCCAATGCATTGTGCTCCACCCAGCCCGGCTGAGGGAAGTACTGCGGAAACTCCTGCTGGGCGATATGCACCGCCTCTCCGCGTTGATTGAACAGGATCGCCCGCGAACTGGTTGTTCCCTGGTCAAGGGACAAAATGTACGTCTCCATACGACTCCTCCTCGCTTTACCTTTTATTATACTGCCAGCTTTTGGCTGCCTGCCTGTTTTTCCGCTTTCGGCTGGAACAGATACGCAAGCAGCAGTACCAGTCCGGCTGCGGCCAGAACATACCACAGGCTGTTTGAGGGCTTCCCTTCAAATACGGCCTGATAAAACAGGCCGCCCAGCGAGCCGCCAAGCAGGGGACCGATGATCGGAATCCATGCGTATCGCCAATTGGAAGAGCCTTTGCCGTGAATCGGCAGAACGAAGTGAGCGATACGCGGGCCCAAATCGCGGGCCGGATTGATCGCATACCCGGTGGTGCCGCCAAGCGACAGACCAATGCTGACAATCAGGAAACCGATGACAAACGGATTTAACCCCTCGGTAAACTGATTGGCTCCAATCGCCAAAATCCCCAGTACCAGAACGAAGGTACCAATGATTTCGCTCAACAGGTTGGCCCACGTGTTCGGAATCGCCGGCCCGGTGGAAAAGACACCCAGTTTGACCACAGGGTCGTCAGTCGCCTTCCAATGCGGAAGGTAATGAAGGTACACCACCACTGCACCGAGAAAGGCGCCGATCAGTTGAGCCAGCATGTACGCCGGTACATCGGCCCAGGGAAAAGCACCGTTAAAAGCCAGTGCCAGCGTGACGGCGGGATTTAAGTGGGCCCCGCTCACCATCCCGACTGCGTAGACCGCCACCGCCACGCCAAGCCCCCAGCCCATCGTGATGACCATCCAGCCGGATTGGGCGGCATACGATTTTTTCAAGGATACCCCTGCACAGACACCTCCTCCCAGGATAATCAGGATCATGGTCCCGACGACCTCTCCCCAAAATGGTGACATACATCTCCCTCCCGTGTTTTGTGGATAAGAAAAGAGACCCACACCAAAGCATCCTCTTGGGCCGAGGATCTTCCGCGTGGGTCTCCGTTTCTCCATCACGTGTATTAACTTGATTATTATGGTACTAAAGGATGTAAACGGTGTCAAGACGGATTTTAAAATAAAATCTGAATTTTTTAAAAACGAAGCGCAGGCCAAGGTGCCAGAAACCAAAGGTGAGGGAGAAAGCACATGACGTATGGGAAGATCCCGCTTACGGCAGGTAATGCTTCCACAGCTCCCGATTGGAGGTCGTAATCGCCGCCGCCCCCGCAGCCAAGGCCTTCTCCACATCGGATACGGTGCGAATCAATCCCCCCGCCAAAACCGGGATTCTGGTCTGCTGACAAACCTCGGCAATAATGCGCGGCATCAGGCCCGGCAGCACTTCAATAAAGTCGGGTTTGGTTTTTTCCAGCAGGGCGTAACTTTTTTTCAATGCATTGGAATCGAGCAGGAACACGCGCTGAATGGCTACGACGCCTTTTTGCTTCGCTTTGGTAATGACACTTGTTTTGGTGGAAATAATGCCGTACGGTTGTACCTCCTGGCAGAGGTATTCGGTGGCGTACTCATCGTTTTTGAGTCCTTGAATCAGGTCGGCGTGCAGGAACATTTTTTTGTTCCTCTTCTTGGCCAGCTGATAAAGATGTTTTAACTGGCCGATGTGCGTGTCCAGAAACACCCCGTACTCGCAGGAACTGTCCAGGATTTTCTCAAAATCGCGCGTATCTTTTGCCGCTGGCAGAATCACTTGTCCGTTAAAACCCATACACCTCCTCCCTGTAAAACGTCTCCCCTGCTGCCGATTCTCAATGGCTTGCGCAAATCAACGGGTGAACGCAACATCCTCCTGTTCTTCCAGCGTGCCGCTCGGTCCAAAGAACTCGTAATGGATGAACTCTTCCGGAACTCCCCATTCTTTGAGTGCGCGATAGATCGATTTCATGAAAGAGACCGGTCCACAGAAATAGAAATCCGCATTCTTGTCTGGAAGGATCGATTGCAGCCACTGTAAATCGATAAACCCTTCTTTGTCGAAGTTTTTCGCGATGCGGTCTTCCGGCGTTGGTTTCGCGTAACAGACGAAAGAACGGACTTGCGAATGGTTGGCGGTTAAGCGGGAAACGTGTTCCCGCATCGCGTGAACGTTGCCGTTCATCGCGGCATGGATAAACGTAACCTCGCGTTCCGGCTGCCGTTCTACGAGCGTATTCAACATGCTCATCAGCGGTGTCAGTCCGACACCGCCGCTGATCAGGACAACGGGGAGCGTTCTTTGCAGGTCAAGGATGAAATCCCCGGCGGGCGCGCTGACTGGCAGGATATCCCCTTCTTCTACCCTATTATGCAAATAATTAGAAACAATTCCCGGAAGCTTCGTTTCGTTCCCGTCTTCCCGTTTCACGCTGATGCGGTAGTAATCTTTGTCCGGTGAGTCGGACAAGCTGTACTGGCGGATGTGGGTGTACGTTTCCCCCGGGATATCCACCTTGACGCTGATGTACTGCCCAGGGAGGTAGGATGCAATCGCTTTTCCATCTTCCGGTTTTAGGTAAAAGGAGGTGATGACGTCGCTTTCTTTTACCTTTCTCGCGACGACGAATCTGCGAAAGCCGAACCAACCGCCTGACTGTTTCTCCGCTTGTTCGTAGAGTTCCTTCTCCACTTTGATAAACGCGTCTGCGATGGCCCCGTATGCTTTGCCCCAAGCCTCGATCACCTCGTCCGTCGCGGCGTCGCCAAGGACATCCTTCATCGCAAGGAGCAAATGTTTTCCAACGATCGGGTAGTGTTCCGGTTGGACACCTATGCTGCGATGTTTATGGGCAATCTTATAGATGACGGGTAGGATCGCTTCGAGGTTGTCGATATGCGCTGCCGCGGCATAGACAGCGTTGGCAAGCGCCGTTTGCTGTTTGCCTTGCTTCTGATTGCTATGATTAAAAATGTTCAGCAATTCCGGGTGGTTGGATAACATCATTTGATAAAAACGCGTCGTTATCGCTTTTCCGTGCCTTTGCAGCACAGGTACCGTCGATTTGATGATCTCGATCGTTTTCGCTTCGAGCACAACACATTCCTCCCTCTGTGTAGAAGATCGTCCCTTTCTGCGTGCATATTGTTTACAGCATCGATGAAAGGTGACACGATTATCTTAATGGAAATTTTCACGCTTCATTTGTGATGGCGATCACACATGACCGTGACGATTCTGTGACGCTCGTCGACGTCCAACATGCCGCCGGCAGCCGTTTCATGGTTTGAACTTCTCCTGATGAACGATTCACTGCAAGAGATCGCTCTTAATCGTTATAATTTAGTAAAAACTCGAGGAAAGGACCATTTATATGGAGAAACGGAAAATGTTGCAGCAGGTTCCTTTATTCCGCGACTTGAACCAGCAGGAACTGGCTCGTGTCGAAGAAATCGCCATTTATCGTGTTTTCCGGAAAAAGACGACCATCTTTATGGAAGGAAGCGAAAAGGAAGCGGTATTTTTCATTCAGGACGGACTAGTCAAAGCCTACAAAACCGACGAGGAGGGGCATGAACAAATTGTGTCGCTGCTGCAAACCGGAGATATGTTTCCGCATACCGGTTTCTTTAACCAAACGCCTTATCCGGCAACAACGGAAGCCCTCGTGGACACTCATCTTTTAGCGATCCCCGTCCACGCTTTTGAGCAGCTCATCTTGGCTATGCCGTCAATTGCCATCAAAGTCATCGATGTCATGGGTGCCAAAATTCGAGAACTCCAACAAAAACTTCAGCAGTTTACCGGTCACAACGCGAACTTTAGGATTCTTTCCTTATTGTTACAATTGGCGGACAAACACGGAAAAGAAGAGGGTTCCCGAATTCACATCGAATTGCCGATGACCAATCAGGAATTGGCCAATACGATCGGAACATCCAGAGAAACGGTGAATCGGCTCTTAAATCAACTGAAAAAGGAACGTATTGTTGAAACTCACCGTTCTGAAATCATAATTTTGGACATGTACGGGCTGAAACGATGGAGAGAACGTTAAAACCGCGAGAGACCACGACTTTGGACACGCCCAAGCGCATGACTGAGTTCTTCCTTCTCTTCCGCGCTCAACATGTTTTCCGCCATCGGAAACAATACGTTCTCCTCTTTCATAAAATGATCCGTTAAGACGACATGGGCTTGAAGCGCATAAGAAGCGATCTCCTTTGCTCGCTCGGTATCCACCGGCTCCTTCAATTGTTCCACCGCTTCCCCAAACTTCTTCAGGTTATCCTTCGCCAGTTCGTGTTCATATTCCATCACGGCAATCGGCCCCACCTCTCTGCCGATATATTTTGCCATGAGAGGAAAGAGGGTTCCCTCTTCACGTTCGGAGTGAGGGTCAAGCTCCCGGGCAAAGGCATCCCGCAATGATGGGGTACTTGGCTCATTACGAATCACTCCTTCGGCTCCAGTTCATCTGATGGATGACCGCCAGACAGTTCCCGCGCAATGCTCCGTTTTTCCTCCTGAGTCAGAATCGCGCCGGCCATGGGAAACAGGTAGTGGTCCTCCTTTTCGATGTGTTTTTTAAGCAGATAAGCGAGCATGTTCATCTTCTGCACGAGCCGCTCACGGGAGTGCTCGTTGTGCTCGGCAAACAGTTGGGCGGCCTCCAGGTATCGGCTGCGGATGATGTCATGTTCCTGCTTCAACTTGAAAACAGGCCCAGCATCATCGGCGGGGATGTGGTTGGACAAAAAGCGGAGAATAAGCCTTTCTTCTTCGCGGAAATGATGTTCCAATTCTTCCTCGATCCGTTTCAGCGCATTCTCGTACACTTCACGGGAATACCCGGTCCTGACCTTGTCCATTAGTTTGCCCAACGCAGCATGATCCTCAACAAATGGATGAAGTTCCGGGGCGATGATCGTGAACAGGCGTCCATACTCGGCTTCCGACGTCTCTTTCCAGTCCGACAGGTTCAACGATTTCGTGTCGCCAGATCCTTTCATGGGTTGTCCTCCTTTTACCCGGCGCGTCGCCGAGTGCCTTTTCACCTACATGTTACGATACACAGCTGCGCCCGGCTGTGACATCCATCACAGCAGAGAGCCATGGATCTTCAGGTGGACGCAAGTTCTATCTGTCACGAATACTGCGAGGTCGGCCATCACGTAATGGCTGGCACGATTACCGTTACGTAATCCAAAAACCCTAGGAGGGATCTCCAGTGAAAGACGTGGGATACGGTAATGCCTACATTCACACGGATGATTTTCACTTTCATCCAAAAGATAAAACCTTGATTTCCGCACATCTTGCGTTTTCTTTTTTCGCTTTGTTTGTGGGCACCCTGGCGGGCGTTTTACAGGGACTGCAGCGGACAGGTTTTATCGACCTGCCTGGCGCAATCGGTTACTACCAATTGCTTACAATCCATGGTGTCTACCTGGCTCTTGTGTTCACTACATTTTTTATTGTTGGCTTTTTGTATTCCGGAATGGCCAAAACGCTAAACGGTACACTTCAGCCAGTTTCGCGAAAAGTGGGCTGGGCAGGATATTGGCTCATGGCGCTTGGTTCCGTCCTGGCCCTGATCTCCATTCTAAACAACAATGCATCGGTGCTCTATACATTTTATGCCCCTTTGGCTGCTTCCCCCTGGTTCTACGTAGCTCTTGCTTTGCTGATCATTGGAAGTTGGTTCAGCGCTTGGACAGTGTTTCATAATTACTGGAGATGGCGAAAAGAAAACCGGCAAGAAGTTTCTCCGCTGTTTGCATTCATGTCGGTGTCCACGATGATTTTATGGATCATCGCCACCCTGGGTGTAGTCGTGGAAGTGGTCGTACTCCTCGTCCCGTGGGCGTTTGGGTGGGTGGATAAGATCAATGTTGAATTAAGTCGTACGTTATTCTGGTATTTCGGTCATCCGCTGGTCTACTTTTGGCTGCTGCCGGCTTATATCTGGTATGTTAACATTCCGCACATCATCAAAGGGAAAATCTTCAGCGACGCGCTGCCGCGACTTACCTTCATCTTGTTTATTTTGTACTCGATCCCGGTCGGTTTTCACCATCAGTTGATGGAACCTGGAATATCGCCTTTTTGGAAGTTCTTACAGGTCGTATTGACGATGATCGTCGTGATTCCTTCTTTGATGACCATATTCTCCTTATTTGCTGCATTTGAGCTGTCCGGGCGTTCTTTGGGAAGCAAAAAAAGATTTGGCTGGATCCGAAAACTCCCCTGGAAAGACGTTCGTTTCGTCGCTCCGGCATTGGGTATGCTGCTGTTTATCCCTGCAGGAGCGGGCGGTATCATCAACGCGAGCTACCAAATGAATCAAGTGGTTCACAATACGTTATGGGTTACAGGACATTTTCATTTAACCCTGGCGGCTTCCGTGTTGTTGACATTCTTTGCCATTTCGTACTGGTTAGTTCCGCTGCTTGCACGACGGGCGCTTACCCGGCTCGCCAACATCCTGGGCATCGTCCAGGCAGCAGTTTGGTCGGCAGGAATCTTGTTAATGGGTGGTAGTATGCACATCGTGGGATTGCTCGGAGAGCCCAGACGGACCGCTTTTACGACTTACAACGACCATCCGATTGTGCAAACCTGGGAGCCGTACAGGGTGCTTATGGGAACGGGAAGTATTCTTTTGTACATCTCCATCGTATTGTTTCTAGCGATAGTTGTCTATCTTTGGCTCTTTGCTCCAAAGACGGAACGAGCGATCGAATACCCCATTGGCGTTGTCAATGAAAAAGCGCAAAAGCCCCCCCTGATCCTTGAGCGGTGGTCGCTGTGGATCTCCTTAACACTCGTTCTTATCTTGATTGCGTACGCCTATCCTGTCGTTGAAATGCTGGCCAAGAACGCTCCCGGCTCCGTTCCGATCCGCAGTTGGTAGCAGATGAGCGTGACGGGGCACGCCCTGTTTTCTGGTCGGGAAAGGCTTTGTCATACTATTTACGTACCATACAAAACAACCTCTTTACACAAAGTGACGTTGGTCTTAACTCCGTGTAAAGAGGTTTGAAGAAATTACACTCATCTCCAGAATCGCCGTCCGCTGGCCATGGACAATAAAAACGGCGCGACCAGCAGCATGGCGGCCAACAGCACAACTTCCAGGGTCTCGACCGGCATGGCAGCACCTCGTTCAGCAAGAATAATTATCATTATTGTATGCCGGAGCTGAGTAATCGGCAACCGCCTACAGAAAAAACCGGCTTCCCCCGCCAAAGTTTCCCTGCTATAATACAAAGTAAAGTTTGACTAGACGAAACATTTTTAGACAAACGAAAAATGAAACTCATTATCAACCCGATGCTGCTGTTCATCCGAACAGCAGCATCGGCTGCTTTTAAGAGGAAAACAAATGATATTCACTTTCAGAAAGGATGGGTTGTGATGTTCGTGTGGAATACAAGTTGTCCGGCTGGCCAAAGCGGGGCCGACGAGAAGCGGAAAGCGATAATCAGCCTGTTCGCCCGTGTCCGGCAGCACCTGGAGGGGATGGGGGCACTGGCCAGCGGCACCTTCACGCTGGCTGCCTGGGTGCTGGACCAGTTTCCGGCCATCTCTGTCGGCTTGTTTGTGCTCGCTTACCTCACAGGCGGCTTTAGCAAAGCCAAAGAAGGGCTGGCGGCACTTTGGCAGGAGCGCAAAATCGACGTTAACCTGCTGATGCTGCTCGCCGCCATCGGGGCGGCCAGTATCGGTCACTGGTTGGAAGGGGGCATCCTGATCTTTATTTTCGCGTTGAGTGGTGCCATGGAGCGTTACACAATGGCGAAAAGCTCCCGCGACGTCGCCTCGCTGCTCCATCTCAAACCTGCCACCGCGCTGCTTTGGGAAAACGGCTCAGAAAAGCGCGTTCCCGTCGACTCGCTCACCCCCGGCGCGGTCGTTCTGGTCAAACCGGGAGCCAGCATTCCGGTGGACGGCATCGTCCGGGAAGGACACTCTGCCGTAAACCAGGCGTCCATCACCGGCGAGTCGCTGCCGGTGGAGAAGAACCCCCATGACGAGGTGTATGCCGGCACGATTAACGGACAGGGCGCCCTGTTGGTGGAGATGACCCGCTCCAATGATGCCTCTCTGCTGGCTAAAATCGTCAAGCTGGTCAAGGAAGCGCAGAGTGAGGCTCCCCCCGCGCATCGTTTTCTGGAGCGGTTCGAGGGAAGCTATGCCAAAGTGATCCTGGCCTTTACCCTGCTCTTGCTGCTTCTTTCCCCGTTTCTGCTGGGATGGAGCTGGCAGCAGGCGCTGTACCGGGCGATGGTTTTTCTGGTAGTAGCCTCTCCCTGTGCCCTAGTGGCTTCCATCATGCCCGCGGTATTGTCAGCCATCTCGTCCAGTGCGCGCAAAGGACTTCTGTTCAAGGGCGGGGCTCATCTGGAAAATCTGGCTCACGTGAAGGTGGTGGCTTTTGACAAAACCGGCACCCTGACCTGCGGGCAGCCGGTCGTCACCCACCTGCTGCCCTTTAAGGGATACGACGAACAGGAACTGGTGCGAGTAGCGGCGTCAATCGAGCAGATGTCGGAGCATCCGATCGCCCAGGCGATAGTAGGGAAAGCAAAAGAATGGGGGCTTGTACTGGAACAGCCGCGCCGCTTTCAGGCATTGGCCGGCTGGGGGATAACAGCGCAGGTAAACGGTGAGAACTGGAAGTTGGGAAAAGAAGAATGGCTTGATTTTCCCGCCCTGCCGGAAGAAGGGGCAGAAAAGATTGCGGAGTGGGAGAGACAGGGCCATACACTGGTCTACCTGCAAAACAGCCGGGGACTGGCTGGCGTGATCGCGGTCCGCGATGCGCTGCGTCCGGACGCTGCTCATGTGGTTTACAGCCTGCAGCAGGCCGGGTTGAAAGTGGTGATGCTGACCGGTGACACGCAATGCGCCGCCGCTGCGGTCGCTCAAGCTGCCGGCGTAGATGAAGTGTATGCCGAACTGCTGCCGGAACAAAAATCGACGCTGATCGAGCAGCTGCAGCAGCGCTATGGTCACGTCGCGATGGTGGGAGACGGCGTCAATGACGCACCGGCACTTGCGAAAGCGTCAGTTGGTATCGCCATGGGCGGCACCGGCAGTGAAGTGTCGCTGGATGTGGCTGACCTCGTCCTGATGAATGACGATTTGAGGCGCATTCCGGCGGCGATCGCGCTGGCCCGTAAAACCAGCCGGATCGTCAAGCAGAACATCGCCTTTTCGTTGTGTGTGATTCTGCTTTTGGTCGTCTCCAACTTCGCTGGCGAGGTTTCCCTGCCGCTTGGCGTGGTGGGACATGAAGGAAGCACGATTCTGGTCATCCTCAATGGCCTGCGGCTGCTGCGGCAGTAAAGCCGCAGGCCCGCCTTCAGCTCATCGCGAAGGGTTTCCGCCAGCGCACAGCCAGCAACAGCAGCAGCACCCCGGAAGTGATGTACAGCGCCGCCGTTCCCCACAACTCTTCAACCAGGTAGCCGGAAACAGGCCCAAGCGCGGCTCCCAGGTCAATCGCCACGGTGTACGCAGTCATGACCGTCAGCTTGGAGGCTCGAGCAGCCGCATCAGAAGCAAGCGCATCCATCACCGTCGTCAGGACGGTTGAGGTCATCTGAATCGCCAACAGGACAAACAGCCAGACAACAAACGGCATCTCAAAGGGGACGGCGGCAAACAACAGTCCCGCTGTCACCAGCGTCCCAACGAACAAGGGCCGACGCCCGCCCGGTCCGTCCGACTTTTTGCCGAACCAGGGCGCGAGAAACGGCTCCCATCCCCAGCGCAGCGCTTGCAGCAGCCCGGCCAGGGTGGCAGCGCCCAGCACGATGCCGGCGATCTCGAACCCTTGCGGAAGGCGGAGGCTCATCAGATAGCTCATGGTTGAGGTGAAGATCCCCTGGTAAAGCATGGCCAAAAGCAGGCCGGTACAGAGTGTCCAGAGAACCGTCCTGCTTCTCCAGATCGACTGCATGGTCAAAGCGGTGTCTTCCCGCTTTGCTTCTCCCCCGCTTCCTCCCTCCAGATCTGCTCCGCTTCCGGCCGACACATGCCGGAAGACGGCAGGCAGCGCGAGCAAAGTGATGAGGCCAAAGCATACGGCCACCCAATCGGCCCCCCAGAAATCGGCCAAAAGGGCGCCAACCAGCATGCCGCCCAAGCTGCCCAGCCGGTACAAGCCATTGTACGTTCCCATATGCTGTCCCCGACTCTGCTCATCGGACAACCCCACAATCGTATAGTACGCGCCGATCCGCAAAAAAGACCAGGCCAACCCCCACAGAGAGCGCATAACCAGGAGCAGCCAAAACCCATCGACCAACCCGTACGAGGCCGTGGTCAGTACCGCGAGCAGGACTGCGATCAAGATTCCCTGGCGAATGCTGAGCCTTCGGTACAACCAGCCAATGATCGGATTGAGCGGCAGCCGCACCAGGCGGTTCACCGACAACAGGATGCCCACCTCCCACAGCGAGGACAAGCCAAACGACTGCCAGTGAGTGGGCATGACCACGTACAGCATCGAGTCCCCCAACAGACAGACCGCCGTGATCAGGGCAATCACCTTTACCTGCCGCGTCTCTTCTCTTTCGCGCATCCTTTCTCTCCCCATGCAGCTCCCTGCTGCCGCTCAGCTGCACGGCAGGAAGCCCCTGCTGATGGACAAACAATACTCACATATTCTAACACACACATTCTTTTGAGGAGTACAACGATTTTTCCAGAGATCGACTTGTCATCCGGTCACATCCAGATGGCAGGCAATCAGATGGCCTTCTCCCACTTCTTTGACTGGTGGCGGTGTGGTTTTGCATACTTCCATGCAGGACGGACAGCGCGGGTGAAAGGTACAGCCTGTCGGCGGATTGGCCGGACTGGGCAGGTCGCCTTCCAGAATGATTCGCTCGCGAACGGCATCCGGGTCGGGGATGGGCACAGCCGACAGCAGCGCCCGCGTGTACGGATGGGCCGGCTTTTCGTACAAGCTCTTTTTATCAGCAATCTCCACCACTTTGCCCAGGTACATCACCGCCACCCGATCGGAAATGTGGCGGACCACACTGAGGTCGTGCGAGATAAACAGATAGGTAAGCTGAAACTCCCGCTGCAAATCCTGCATCAGGTTGAGGATCTGCGCCTGAATGGAGACGTCCAGTGCCGAAACCGGCTCGTCGGCAATGATCAGCTTGGGGCGGAGAATCAACGCTCGGGCAATGCCAATCCGCTGCCGCTGCCCACCGGAGAATTCGTGCGGATAGCGGTCGAGGTGGGATTTGCTCAGGCCGACCACTTCCATCATCTCTTCCACCCGCTGCTTCCGTTCCCTGGCACTGCCAATACCATGGACAATCAATGGATCGCTCAAGATCTGCCGGATTGTCTTGCGGGGGTTGAGCGAGGCAAAGGGGTCCTGAAAAACAAACTGCATGTGGCGCCGCATCTGGCGCAGCCTGTCCTGTGAAAGCCTGGAAATGTCCGTGCCTTCGAACCAAATCTGCCCTTCGGTCGGTTCGATTAAACGAAGGATGCAGCGGCCAGTTGTCGATTTGCCGCACCCAGACTCACCTACGATGCTGACCGTCTCGCCCGGGTAAACGGTCAAATCGACCCCGTCCACGGCACGAACGACTCCGGCCCTGCCCCACAATCCCCGTTTGACCGGATAGTACTTCTTCAGCGCTTTCACTTCCAGCAGTGGTGTTTTCTCTGTCTGTGGTTGCATCATGCTCCCCCCTCCTCCGCGTACAGCCAACAGCGGCACTTGTGTGTCTCGGACAGCGTCAGCAGGTCGGGCGCCTGCTTCCGGCAGATCTCCATCGCTTGCGAACAGCGGGGCGCAAAACGGCACCCCTTGGGCATATCCTGAAGCGAAGGCACGCTGCCCGGGATCGACTCCAGCCGCTCGCGGTCAGTCGTGACCTCCGGCATCGAGTTGATCAGGCCGATCGTGTAGGGATGTCTGGGGCTGCGAAAAAGCGTGCGTACATCCGCTTCCTCCACGATCTGTCCCGCGTACATCACAATGACCCGCTCGCACATTTCGGCCACCACGCCCAAATCGTGCGTAATCAGCATGATCGCGGTTCCGTGCTGCTGCTTCAACCGTTTCATCAGGTCGAGAATCTGGGCCTGGATCGTCACATCAAGCGCGGTCGTCGGTTCGTCGGCGATGATCAGCTTGGGGTTGCAGGCCATCGCGATCGCAATCATCACACGCTGGCGCATTCCGCCCGATAGCTGGTGGGGGAATTCCGAGTAAATCTCGTCCGGACGGGGAATCCCCACTTCCCTGAGCAGTTGAATCGCCCGCTGCCTGGCCTCCCGCCGCGACAGCTTCAGGTGCTTGATCAGCGGCTCTGCTATCTGCTTGCCCACCGTGTGCAGCGGATTGAGCGAAGTCATCGGCTCCTGAAAAATCATCGCCAGTTTGTTGCCGCGCACCTGCTGCATCTCCCGTTCGCTGAGCGCCAGCAGATCCACGTCATCAAAGCGGATCTTCCCGCGGATCTGCGCGTTTTTTCCCAACAGTCGCATGACTGACAGGCTGGTCACGCTTTTTCCGCAGCCGGATTCGCCAACCACCCCCAGGGTCTCTCCTGCGTGCAGCGAAATGCTGATGTTATCGATGACCTTCACCTGTTTCCGGGATTGACTAAAAGATGTGGTCAAGTCTTGAATCTCCAACAAAGGCGTCTTCATCTGCTCCCCTCCTCTTTTGCCGGATGGCGGGCATACGCCAATCCGGCAAACGATTGATTGTGGTGTCTCTTGCGCCATTGAGCCATGTGCTCGCCTACCGCTGGATGGACTCGGTTGGTCAGGGTAATCAGGGTCGCCTTCCGCACCGGATCATGCCAAATGGACGTACCGGTAAACCCGGTGTGACCAAACGCAAACGGCGACACCAGATCTCCTCCGCTGCATCCGGCGGCCACCTGTTCCGGGCTGCCCCCCGCCGCCGCATACTCCCAACCCAGAGCCCTCCGGGGGGAGAGAGAGCCGGTCAGACAGCGGACAGCGAAGTCGCGCAGGAGCGGATCGAGCAAACCGCCTCCATCTGCTCTCGTCCAGATGTGCATGTAGCGCTCCAGATCGCCAACCGTGGAAAACAGTCCGGCATGTCCGCTGACGCCAGCCAATCCGTAATAGGCGTTGCAGTCGTGCACCGTGCCGCGGATCACACCCTGCCGCCAGCCGAACGAATCAACGCTGCTTCGCACCAGAGCGCAGAGCTGGTTGTCACTTCCCTGTTCCCTTTGCAAAAACTGGTATACCATTCCGCATTCATAGCGATTTCCATCTTCTGTGGGAGCAATTGTCACCTTGCGATCCTTCCAGCTTTCCAATGGATTAAATGCGGTATCCTGCATGCCCAACGGTTCGAACACAAGTCTCTGCGCCAAGCGGTCCAATGATTCGTCCCAAATCCGCTCGACAAGAAACCCAAGCAGCATGAACCCAAGATCGCTGTAGACCACCTGCTGTCCGGGAGCGGCGGTCAGCGCCTCCTGGGCAATCGCCTTCAGGTACGCATCACGCCCCTGATGAGCGATAAAGTAAGGGCGCCAGGCGGGCAGGCCGGAGGTGTGCGTCAGCAGGTGAAAGACGGTGATTTTTTGCTTTCCCGCCGAGTCAGTTCCGCGCACAAGCTCCGGCAGATAGCCTGCCACCGGATCGCTCAGCGACAGCCGCCCCCGCTGGACGCTAAGCAGAACCAGCGGCAGCGTGGCAACCACCTTGGTCAGCGAGGCCAGGTCGTACACCGTCGATTCGTCTACCTCGCTTCCTCCTGCTTCTGTCCTGCCTCTGGCCACCGTCGTCGATTGACCCTCGGCAGCGAGACGGCTGATCCCGCCGGGAAAAATCCCCTCGTGTATGCCCTGATCCAGGCTGAGCGCCATGGTTTCTTCCAACAGCTTTTGCATCACAAGCCTCCCCCGTTACTTGCTGCGATGGCGAGGATCCAACAAGTCGCGCAGCGCATCGCCAAACAGGTTGAACGCAAGTATCGTGACCGTCATCGCCGCGCACGGCCAAACGATCATCCCCGGAGCCAGCTCCATGTAGCGACGCGCCTCAGAAATCATGCCGCCCCACGACGGATCGGGCGGCTGGATGCCCAACCCCAGGAAACTGAGACCGGATTCGGTGAGAATCGCCCCGGATATTGCCAGCGAAGCCTGAACAAGCAGCGGAGCGCTTGCATTGGGGAATATCTCCAAAAAGAGAATCCGTTTGGTGCTTGCGCCGATCACCCGGGCACTTTCCACGTACTCCAGATTTTTGATCGACAGGACCGCGCCGCGAACGATACGGGTAAAAATCGGTATGTTCACAATGCCAATGGCAAGAATGGTGTTTACCATCCCGGGGCCAAGTGCGGCAACAATCGCCAGGGCCAAAAGGATTTCCGGGAAGGCAAACAAGACGTCCATCACGCGCATAATCAAACTGTCGATCCACCTGCCAAAATACCCGGCCAAAAGACCAAACAGGGAGCCAAAGGCCACGCTGATGGCCACGGAAGAGACGCCGACGAGCAGCGAGACCTGCGCCCCATAAATGATCCGGCTGAACAAATCACGGCCAAACTGGTCCGTCCCGAGCAGAAACTGTCCGGAACTCCCCTCCAGGCGGTGCTCCTGAAACATCTGCGTCGGATCGTATGGCGCAATGACGGGAGCGAGTATCGCAGCCAGGCAGATAACAGCCAGGACGATCAGACACACTACCGCGGTCTTGTTTTGCACAAAGCGTTGTCTGAACGTATTCACGTAAACCCCCCCAATTAATATTTGATCCGCGGGTCTACCCAGGTGTAGATGATGTCAACCAGCAGGTTGATCAGAACGAAGACGAGTGCGACGAACAGCACCCCTCCCTGCACCACCGGATAATCACGCTGATAGATTCCATCGAGAATGTACTGTCCCAGCCCGGGGATGGAAAAGAGGTGTTCGACAATCACTGACCCACCCAGGAGATAGCCGATTTGCAGGCCAGCCAGCGTGATCACGGGAATCGCCGAGTTGCGCAGCGCATGGCCGATTACCACTTTCCACTCGTTGTTTCCCTTGGCCCGGGCCGTACGGATGAAGTCTTTGTCCAACGTCTCCAGGAAGGCAGAACGCGTCATCCGCATGATTCCGGCGGCAAGCACAATGCCCATTGTCACCGCCGGCAGGATGTACACTTTCAGTGCCTCTACCGGATCGTCCCAGAAATGAACCACATCAATCGGTGGAAACCAGCCAAAGTACAGCGACAGCCCCAACAGCAGCAGGGTGCCGATCGCGAAGTTGGGTACAGAGATTCCCAACATGGCGATGATTCTGACGATTACGTCCAAAGGCGAATGAACCTTGACCGCCGAAAGAATCCCGATGGGTATCGCAATCCCCCAGCCGATCAAGGTGGCCAGCAAGGTGAGCTGCAGCGTAATCGTAAATCGCTTCAAAATCTCTGGCAGGATGGGCTCGCCGGTATGCACGGACTGACCGAAGTCGCCAACCAACAGCCCTCCCGCCCAGTTCAGGTACTGGGTAATTAAAGGTTTGTCCAGTCCCATGCTTTCACGAAGCGCTTGAATCGCCTCCGGCGTCGCGTTGGTGCCGAGCATGATCGAGGCCGGGTCTCCCGGCACCAAATGCAGAATCGTAAAGACCAGAATCGAGATTCCCACTATGATCGGAATAAGGCTGACCAATCGTTTCAATATATACTGTCCCACTCTTACCCCTCCACAAATAGAAAGAGCCGGGGAGGCAGTATGCTCCCCGACCACCTTCCGATATCGCCGTCAGTTCTTCTTGGATGTCTGCACCAGTGCGTACACTTCACCAGCGGCGGTTGGTTCAAATCCTTCCACTTTCTCGTTAACCGCATAGAAATTTTTGGGGGAAGCAAGGAACAAGTTCGGCGCATCTTCTACCAACATCTTTTGTGCCTCATCGTACAGTTTTTTGCGCTCTTGTTGATCAGTTGCTTCCAATGCCTTCTCAACCAGCTGGTCGTATTGCGGGTTCGAGTAGTTCCAGACATTGGCCGACCCGTTGGTATGGAAGAAGAAGCGCAGCGAACGGTCCGGATCGATACCAGAGGTGTTGCGGCCAACCAGCAAGGTCATGTCTTTGGACTTCCAGGTTTCGATGTAGTTGCCCCACTCCAACTGATTGATCTTCGCTTTGATGCCGATTGCCTGCAGCTGCTGCTGCAGCATCTGGGCTGTCTCCACCATGTCCGGATAGGTGGACGCCGTCTCGATCACCGTTTCAAACCCGTTGGGATATCCCGCTTCCGCGAGCAGCTGTTTCGCCTTCTCGATGTTCGTCTGGTAGCTCGGATAACTGCTTACATCCAGCGCCCAGGCAGTTTGGGCCGGTGCAACAGGACCGGTCAGCGACGCTTCACCCTTCCAGACCACCTGAATGATCGCGTTGCGGTCGACAGCGTAGCTGATCGCCTGCCGGACGCGCGGGTCGTCAAACGGCTTTTTGTTCACATTGATTCCGAGGTAGCTGTACTCCATCGATTGGTAGCTCTTTACCGTTACGCCTTTCGTCTCACCCAGCAGCTTGGCAAAATCGGCCGACACCGAAGCGATGTCCACTTTGCCGGCACGCAGGGCTGCCAGACGCTCCGCCTCGTCTTTCATGATCTGGAACTTGATCGCATCAACGCCCGGCTGTCCCTCGATAAAGTAGTCGGGATTTTTCTTCAGCCGCACGTATTGTCCTGATTCAAACGTCTCCATCATAAACGGCCCCGTACCGACCGCTTCCTTGTTCAAGTCGCTTACTTCCTTCGGCACGATCGAAGCGTATGCGCTGGAAGAATTGGCGAGAAAGGCTGAGTCGGGGTTTTTCAGCTTGAAGACAACCGTATACGGGTCCGGCACCTCAATCGTGTCGACACTGGAGAAGTACGACTTGGCAATGGAACCGGTGTCGGGGTTGAGGATGCGCTCAAAGCTGTATTTCACATCTTCGGCGGTCATTTCACGGCCGTTGTGAAACTTGACGCCTTTGCGCAGATTGAACTGGATGGTTTTTCCGTCTTCGGACACCTTCCAGCTTTCGGCGAGTCCGGGAATCACGTTAAGATCCTTGTCCAACTTGGTCAGGCTGTCATAGATCAGCGAGTAGATACGCACGCTGGAAGCTGCCGGGACTTTGTGCGGGTCAAACCCGACCGGGTCCTGTTCAGCCCCAACGATCAACTCCGTCGGGCCTGCCGCTTGTTCCTGCTGCTGTTCCTGTCCTTCCTGCCCACCTCCAGACGGCGTCTGTGCGGTCTCACTGCCGCCTCCCGAGCACGCAGTCAACACCATGCCAACCGTCAGCAAAATGGCCAAAAATCTCTTTTTCATCTGCTGTCATCCCCCTCATACATGCAAGTATATACACTACCAACACAGATTGCCCAGTATGACCGGCCGGGCGGCACCCGTAACAGACGGGACATTGCTGGGTCTGTCCATCAGCGTCTCGTGACCGAGAATGGCAAAGGCCACCGCTTCTTTGGCGTCGTCCGGCACACCGAACTCGGCAGTTGTCGTCAACCTGACCCCGGGCGGCAAATCATCCTTGATCATCGCCAACAGGGTCTGGTTGTGGGCGCCTCCGCCGGAAACAATAACTTCCCCGATCTGAACCTCCGGGAAGATGTGCTGCCGGTACGCCTGGGTAATCGTCTGCGCAGTGAGCGCCGTTGCCGTGGCGATCAGATCGGCGAAGCCAAGCTGCAGCTTCCGCCCTTCCCTGACAAACCGATCAGCAAAGGCCAGACCGTACACCTCGCGCCCCGTACTTTTCGGCGGCCGCCTTCGGTAGTACTCATCCTGCATAAACAGCTCCAGCAGCTCCCTTGAGACACGTCCGCTGGCGGCAATCTTTCCGCCTTCATCGTACCGCGCCCGTCCGTTTGTCTCCCGCTTGACCAACTCGTCAATCAACATGTTGCCCGGTCCGGTGTCAAAGGCGTACACCTGATCGACGGTGGCTGCCGCGGGAAGCACCGTCACATTGGCAATCCCGCCGATGTTCTGGAGAAGCCGCCCTTTGTCCGCATGCCGAAACAGGACGATATCGGCGTACGGGACCAGGGGCGCCCCCTCTCCCCCAGCGGCCAAATCGCGCGCCCGGAAGTTGCCGACGACCGGTATGCCGATCCTTTCGGCCAGCGTGGACAGTTCCCCGATCTGCAAGGAAGCCCGCACATTCGTTGGGCCCTGCGGTCCGGGAAAAGGCACCACTCCCGCCACATGCCAGACAGTCTGTCCATGAGCGCAGACCGCATCTACCTCTGCCGCGGTACAACCGGTCGCCTGCAGCAGCTGACGAACCGCTGCGGCGTACCACTCCGCCAATCCGTAATGTGCGATGACCAGCTCGTCCAGGCGGGCCGTTTCCACGCTGCAAAGCTTCATCAGCAGTTCACGCAGTTCGTCTGAATACGGGAGATAGTGAAACCCTTTCAGCTCCACGCTGTCAATCTCTCCGGTCACTTCCGTGCGGATCGAGACAAGTGCGGCATCTACCCCGTCAAGCGAAGTCCCTGACATCAAGCCGATCACCAGATGATCCCTTTTCTCTTTATACGATCGCCAATCGACGCGACTTGCGGCGCTCAACAGCATTCCCCCCTCACAGGCTTGGCCATCCACCGTTTTGCGCTTCCGCAGCAGGGCAGACTCTTTTTTTGGCCTGAAGCGCTTACACGCAGCCCACCATCCTTGTACCAATCCTTTTAACCATGACGTTACTCTCATTCTATGTAATATTGTTACCCAAGTCAACCGAATATTCGGTAATTTTATTACATAACGTTGCGATGGCTGCCTCCCAAGGGACAGCAGTAAGCGGGCCCGGTTTCCGTCCGGGGTCAGCCCCGCTCACCTCTGCAGTCCGTTTGGCAGCTCAGCCAGCCATGCAGTCATTCTTTTCCGTCAAAAGCGACTTGCAGTTTGTCACCGTACATGTTAAATTGTAATTAATTCAATATAGTAATAGTTATAAACTAATTGTTTCCCGTCCCATTGTGTTACATGCCCAGACACGCCTGACAGAACAGAATCTTATGGATACCGAGGTGATTTGTCGTGGTCAAACCAAACCCTTTCCCCATGAACCGCTTTGTGTCGAGCGAAGCACATCGATTGGCCAAACCCAGGGAGCGATCCATCTTTACCCAGCGTGTCCGCAAGTTCCTCGGCCGCTCCGCCAAAAACGAGCGCTAATGAGCAGGCATCACGGAAATCCCTACTGAAGCGTCGCGTCTTGCTCTGACGCTCTGTTGAACGGTTCTGCCCCCGGCTTCAGCTTTGCCAGCGGGGTGAACAGCGCGACCCATACCCCCGAAAACAGTATGATCATGCCGCCGCAGGCAATGACCGTACTTGCCCCATAGGCGGCTCCCAACAGGCCGGAGGCGATAATCGCAGCCGGCAGCAGCGCGAAGCTGATGGTCATCAGCACGCCGTACACCTGAGCCTGCTGATGCTCCGGCACTGTCGTCTGCACAATCATCATTTCCGGGACATTGATCGCCGTTTGCGTCAGGCCGAACAGAAAACAGGCACCGACAACCAGCCACAGCCACGGTGACCACCCGATCAATAAAAACGCTGCGCCGCTGATCATTCCCGCCCAGACAAACAGCAAACCCTGCCGCTCGACCTTCACCCTGGCCAAGAGTATCCCCATCAATAATGCACCCGTGGCGACAGCAGCCCTTAACAGGGTAAAGAGGGCAGCATCCCCGCTCAAATCCTCTGCGACATAGATTGCCCCAAGCGCCAAAAACGGCGCACCGCCCAGGTTTAAGAAGGCGGCAAAGATGGCTAAAGCATAGAGCAGTTTATGTTGCCGCACCATTCGAAACCCATCGGCAATCCGCGTCACGTAAGTCGTCTGTTTGCCCCCGCCATCCTTCACCTGCCCGGAAGGAACCTCCCGCTCCGGTCTGGCCAATAAAATGACAAACGCCGACAGGGCAAACACGACTGCCGTAATCACCAGGGTGGTGCCGGCACCAAGCAGTGTTACCAGCGAACCGGCCCCGGCAAGGCCGATCAGCGACACCACCTGACTGGACGACTGCAAAAGAGCATTGGCCTTTTGCAGATGGGCTTGCTCTGTCACACGCGGCAGGAGGGCCACTGATGCCGGATTGTAGAACGCCCCGAGCGCCGATTCCAACAGCGCGACCAGGAAAAACAGCCACAGCGGCAAATAGCCGAAGGCGTAGCTGACCGGGATGAGCAGCACCAGCAGGCCCCGCGTGCAGTCGGAAGCAAACATCCAGCGATGCAGCCCCCCGCGCGACAACAACGGCGTGACCATCGAACTGAGCACCATCTGCGGCACGAGGACGCACAGGAATAAAAGTGAGGTGCTGGCCGCATCACCTCCGCTTTCGATCAACAGCCAGACAATCGCGATGGAAGCAAAGTTTTCCGCCAGATCTTTCAGCGTGCGGGACAAAAACAAAAACCGGTAGCGTGTACGCCACAAGCTTGAGTGCAGAATGGCGGCCGCTTCACTCATCGCTGCCACCCCCTCGGCTGTCTGCGCAACCTTCCTCTCCACTGGGCGGCACCTCACCAATGTACACCCCCACGGCCACTTCCTTGAGCTGCTCAGGCGGCCCATCCGGAATGACCTGCTCCCACTTGAGCAGCAGCTGGACCATTTCCTCTTTTAACTGCTCTACCTGTTCCTCCGTAAGCAGCAGCTGGGATTTGATCGACGGTTCAGATGCATTGGATATTCCGGAAGACTCCAATTGACGAAATACGGTTCCCACCGACTGGTAGTATTTCTCCACGATGCCGGACACTTCCCGCGTCTCGACCAGCCTGATCAGTCCGCCGTCCAGCAAGCGCTGCATGTGGTAGTGGATATTGCCCGGTGTCTGCCGCAGCAAGTCCGCCACCTGTTTGGCTGTCCGCGGCACTTCTGCCAACGCATGCAGGATTTGAATGCGAATCGCGCTTGCCAACAGCTTCTGCTGTTCGAGAGTGATCGGGATGCCTTCTGGCTGACCCTGTTTGACCCGTTCTGGCGGCATGTCAACACCCCAATTCTGTAAGTATTTATCGTTCTGTAAATCCAGATCGTTCAACAAATACAGATTATCAGGATATGCCTGTCCAGGTCAAGAAATGTGCGCCAAAACAGCGAGGCGGCCCGATTCACAGCCGCCTCTTGTCACCACACAATCGCGGGTATTGTCACCTTTGCTCCCGTCCTGGCCGACTCCAGGGCGGCCAGCACCACCTGAAGCGCAATCATTCCGTCCTCGCCGCTTACCGGCGGTTCCTTGCCGTGCAGGATGCTGTCCACAAAAGCGTCGATCACACCGCTGTTGGTCTGGTTGTCGTTGGTCTGGATCGCTTCCAATTGGTACCGGATCCTCTCCCGGTTCCCTTTCACAACCTCCAGTTGATAAGCGGGATCGGGGTAGATTCTTAGCTCACCCCGTTCACAGTAGAGAATCGTGCTGTTGTCTTCCTCTCCGTACCAGGTCCAGCTAAAGGCAGCCGTACCCAGGATGCCGCTTCGCATCTTGAACAGGCAGAGCATGTTGTCACAAACGGGAATCGGCTGCCCCTGTTCATCAGTTTTGTCCAACACGCCCTCCACCGCCGTCACTTCGGCAAACTCATCTTGGAGCAGATAGCGCATCAGATCGACTTTATGGATGCCGAGGTCGCCAGCCACCCCCAAGACAGAGCGCTGTTTGTCAAAAAACCAGGTCGCCTTCCCTTTGGTAGCACTCCAGTATTCAGGGCCTTTGTGGCCAAAGTTGGTTTTGTACGAAAGCACACTGCCCAGCTCGCCACTGGCCAGGATTTCACGCGCTTTTTGATGAGCGGCGGTCAGCCGCTGGTTGTGCCCCACCATCAGAATCTTGCCTGACTCCTTGCTGGCGCGAATGATTTCCGCAGCCTGTTCGCAGGTGACGGCGAGCGGCTTCTCGCAGAGAACATGTTTGCCGTGCCGCAAGGCCGTTGTGCTGATGACGTGGTGTGTCTCATTGGAAGAGCAGTCGCTGATGGCGTCTATCGTCTCATCTTCCATGATCTCACGATAATCGTCGACGACCTTCCCTCCGTACCGCAGGGCCAACGTTTCCGCCCGCTCCCGGTTGCGGTCATAATAGGCGGCAATCGTCACGTGCGGGTTGTTGGCATACTCCGGTGCATGGCGATGAGCGGCAATCGAGCCGCAGCCGATAATGGCTACCCGAATCGTCAATTTCTTCCCCTCCGTCTCTTGTGATGGGCAAACAGGCAGGCTGTCGCCCGAAGTACCATTCCTCTTCTGCCGGGGCAGGTTGTGGTTATTCTTTCTTTTGCAGCAAGACGGCGATGATGATGATCAAGCCCTTGACAAGCCCTTGCAGATAAGGCGACACATTCAACAGATTCATCATGTTGTTCAGCACGCCGAGGATCAGCACGCCAAAAAAGGTACCCAGCACTTTTCCCCGTCCGCCGGTCATGCGGGTTCCGCCGATGATGACGGCCGCAATCGCATCCAGCTCGTAGGCCAAGCCAGAGCTTGCCGACGAGATCGAGTTGAGGCGGGACGATTCGATCACCGCGGCCAACGCGACAAACGAACTGCACAGCGTGTAGACCCCGATCTTCACCCGGTCAACCCGAATCGCCGACAAAAGAGCCGCTTTTTCGTTGCTGCCAATGGCATAGACATATCGGCCAAACGGCGTCTTGTGCATCAGGACGTACACCAACAGCGTAACGGCCAGAAACAGGATAATCGGATAGGAGATACCGCCGATCTCTCCATTGGCGATCAACGTGTAAGCCTCCACTTCACCGGAGATGCTGCCGCCATTGGCGATGTAGAGAATCAGCGATCGGGCCGCGGCCATTACCCCCAGTGTGGCAATAAACGAGGCGATCTTGCCCTTGCTCACCATTACACCGTTTAAAAACCCGATCAAGGCCCCGCACGCCAGGGCCGCCAGAAGTGCCAGGGTCACGCTTTGGGAGCTGTTGAGCGCAAGGAGCGCAATTCCGCCGACAAACGCCAGCACGGCCCCCACCGACAGATCGATCCCGCCGGAGAGCATGACCACTGTCATGCCAAGGGAGATGATCCCGATGATGGACACCTGCCGCAAAATGTTGGTCAGGTTGGTGTAGCTGAGAAAATTTCCGTCTGCCAGGGCCGCCACGATCACAATGACCAGAAAGGCGACGATGACGCTGTATTCGGACCAAAGCCAGGAAGCCCTCGCCCCTACCTGCTGCCTCACGTTTCGTTCTGTCTGGTTTAACATGGCACCTGCCCCTCTCTTTTCACACCAATTGCGTACAGCATGATCTGCTCCTCGTCAGCTTGCGACCGCTCCAGGCAGCCGGTGATTTCTCCCTGATGCATGACGAACACCCGATCGCACAGTTTGAGAATCTCCGGCACTTCTGAAGAAAGAATGACGATCGCTTTGCCCTGGGCCGCCAACTGCATGATCAGGTGGTAAATCTCGCTTTTGGCGCCAACATCGATGCCCTGGGTCGGGTTGTCAAAAATCAGGATGTTGGCGTTCACTTCCAGCCACTTGGCCAATACCACCTTTTGCTGGTTACCGCCGCTCAGGCTGACGATCGGAGTATGCGGATCAGCCGCTTTGATGGCAAGCCGCTCCTTGTACGACCAATACATCGCCCGCTCACGGCGGTCATCGATCAGCAGGTGCCGCCGGTATTGCTTCAAGGCAGTCAGACTCATGTTTTGCAGCACGCTCATGTCTTTGATGATCGCATTCTCTTTCCGGTTTTTCGGCACGAATCCGATCCCCGCCTTGAGCGCGTCCTGCGGGTGGGCGATCCGAACCGGCCTGCCGTACACTGAGATCTCACCGCCGGCGGCACGCCGGTATCCGAAGATGCACTCGAACAACTCGGTGCGTCCATCCCCTGCCAGGCCTGTGAAACCGAGGATTTCCCCTTCGTGCAGGGTAAAGGAAACGTTGCGGAAAAAGGGAGCGCAGCTCAACTGCGTTACGCTCAGGAGAGGCGCACCAAGCGGTCTGGGCCTGTAGTAGTTGATGTCGGCCACCGACTTGCCTACCATCATCCGCGTAATTTGTTCCTCGTCCGTGTCGGCAATCTCGCCCGTGCCGGCCAGGCGGCCGTCCCGCAAAACCGTATAGCGGTCACAGATCGAGAACACTTCTTTCAGTTTATGGGATATGTAAATGATGCTGACGCCGGAGGACTTGAGCGTACGGATCAGGGCCATCAGGTTGTCAATTTCATGATCCGTCAACGAAGTGGTCGGCTCATCCATGATGATGATCCTGGCCTCTTCCAGCAGCGCTCTGGCAATTTCCACGATCTGCCTGAATGAAGCGTCCAGCTCTCTTACATACGCTTTGGGATCGAGCGATATTCCAAGCTTGGACAGCACGTCATAAGCCCTCCGGCACATCTCGTCCACACGCAGAAAGCCAAATCGGTCTGTCAGTTCCGCACCCAGAAACATGTTTTCATACACTCGCAAATCACTGACCACATTTAACTCCTGGTGAATAAAACTGATGCCCAGCGACTTGGATACATGGGGTCCAGACAGCCTGACACGTTTGCCGAAGAGCTCAATCTGGCCCTCATCAGGAACCAGAACACCCCCGAGAATGTTCATCAGCGTCGATTTTCCCGCGCCATTTTCCCCGAGCAGGGCATGTACTTCTCCCGGTTTGAGCTGAAAATCCACTCCTTTCAGCACTTCCACATTGTTGAAGGATTTGGTGATCCCTTTCATCCGGAGCACGTATTCCATGCCTGCCCCCCCTCTCTTGCAAATGCTGCCGGTATGGCGGTAAACGAGGCATGACCGTTTACCGCCCGTATGCCCCCGCGGCGCAAACAGTGCCGCATGGTGTCTGGCAGATTAGTAATTGGCGTTTTCATCGTAATAGGTGTCGATGTTGTCCTTTGTCACCTGAGTCGCTTCCAGCACCTTCACCTTCTCGCTCGGGGCGCTGCCGTTGACGATGTCAACCGCAACCTTGACCGCATCCTTGACCATCAGCGGTGAATAGATGAAGGTCGCCTTCATCAGCGGGTCGCCTTCCTTGATCAGCTTGTAGACCTCTTTGTGGCCGCCGGCACCGGTCACCACCTTGATGTCCGTCCGTTTCGCTTCCCTGATCGCCTGCAGCACGCCCAAGGCCATTTCGTCGTCGTGCGTATAAACGGCGTCAATATGCTGCTGCGATTGCAGAATATTTTGCATCACATGCAGCGACTTCTCCTTCTGGAAGTCTCCCGACTGGCTGACGATGATCTCCATGCCGGGGTACTCTTTGATCGCTTCGCGGAATCCCTCGCTGCGCATCGTCGTCACAGAACTGGGTACGCCGATGATTTCCACAATCTTTCCTGAGCCGCCCAATTGTTCGGCGAGATACCTTCCTGCTCCCAGTCCAATTCCTATGTTGTCCCCCTTGACCAGTGCCGTGAAGTCATCGCTTTCAATCTCGCGGTCGACGATGACCAGCGGAATGCCTGCTTCCTTTACCTTTTTGGCCACCGGTGTCAAGGCAGCCGATTCAATCGGCAGCATCACGATGGCGTCCACTTTTTGCGAAATCAAGTCCTCAATGTCATTGGTCTGCTTGTTGGGATCGGCAGCGGTGGTGATTACGTATTGAATGCCCTGTGCCTTCGCTTCGTCTTCCGCATTCTTGATGATCGCCCCAAGCCAGCCGTGATCAGCCGCCGGAAACGACATGCCGATCCGCTTCCCGCCTCCTCCAGCCGAATCACCAGACTCCCCCTGTGACGAGCCCCCTGTGGTTTGGCTTTGACCGCCGCACCCAGCAAGCGCGAACAACAACGCAAGAACAGCCAACCCCCTGATCCACCAATGAAGCGCTTTCATTTTTCCTCCTCCTCATCTCTTTTGTATACATGTGTATATGCATCCGGCCCCAATTTGTAATCGATTACAAATAGAGGCCGGGATATGCACCCCATGGGCGCCCTATCCCATCGTCGATTCCCGGATGATTAATTCATGGTCAAGAATGACACTGCGCAGGGGATCATCCGGATGATTCAGCTTGTGAATCAGCATTCTCGCTGCTTCACAGCCCATCTCATACATGGGCTGGGCCACCGTGGTCAGGGTGGGGTTCATCATGCTGGCAAACTGGATGTTGTCAAATCCCACCACGGCGATGTCCTGCGGCACCCGCAGCCCCTCTTCCTTGATCCCTTTAAGCGCGCCAATTGCCAGCGTATCAGAGACGCAGAACACGGCAGTTGGTTTGTCCTCCTGAGCCAAAAAGGCGCGCATCGCCCGCTGTCCGCTCTCGAATCCCAGATCGGTGTGGATGCTCCACTCTTCGCGGTACGGAATTCCGTACTCCTCCAGGGCTTTCAGGTAGCCCTCCTTCCGAAGCCGGGCATACAAAAACCGCGGGTCGGAGTTGATCATCGCGATCTTCCGGTGACCGAGGGTAATGAGATGCTTCACCGCTTTGTACGCAGCCATCCGGTTGTCAATGGAAACGTAGGGAATTTGCGAATTTTCACTGTACTCACAGCACTGGATTACCGGATAGTTCCGGCCCTCCCCGATCAGATCGTCCCAATCGACAGCCGGGTCCATCGAGATCACCCCGTCGGCCAGCTTGTGTTTGACCAGATCGAAGTAGATTTTTTCCCGCTCGATGTCCGTGTCAGTCGTGCAGAGCAGAATGTTGTAGTTGTGTTTGCGGGCAACGTCCTCGATCCCCTGCACAATCTTGGAGTAAAACGGATTGGAGATGCTGGGCACGAGGATCAGCAGCATTCTGCTCTGCGAGATGCGCAGGTTGCGGCCGAGCATGTTGGGCTCGTACTGCAGCCGCTGGATGACGCTCTCCACTTTCAGACGGGTCTTCAGTGAGACGGACGGGTGTTTGTTCAAGACCCGGGACACGGTTGCCACAGATACCCCTGCTTCTTTCGCCACTTGTTGGATTGTGATCATCGACAGTTCTACTTCCTTTATGAGTTGTAATCGATTACGGTAAATAACGTAATACGATCCGGCTGATGCGTCAAGTGCAAACCTGAGAACAAGCCGGGTAATAACGGGACACCCTGTTTGCCCAAACCTCCTGTTGACTGTATTTTCGAAAATGATCTACAATTACGAATGTAATGGATTACATCCAAAAATGCAACTACTTTTTTGGGAGGTGCGGTCATGAAGTTAGGCGTGTTTACCGTACTGTTTGCACAAAAGCCGTGGGAAGAGATGCTGGATTACGTGGCAGAAAAAGGATTGGAAGCGGTGGAGATTGGTACAGGCGGCTATCCGGGAGACGCCCACTGCAATCCCCGGGAGCTGATGGCCGACAGCGGCAAACTGCGTGCCTTTAAGGAAGCTGTAGCCAAAAGAGGGTTGACGATCAGTGCCTTGAGCTGTCACGGCAACCCGCTCCACCCGCAAAAGCAGATTGCCCAGGCCTATCACGACGTCTTTATCCAGACAGTGCTGCTGGCGGAAAAACTGGAGGTCCCCGTTGTCAACACCTTCTCCGGCTGCCCCGGCGACCATGAGGAGGCCAAGTATCCCAACTGGCCCGTAGCCCCTTGGCCGCACGACTACCAGGAAATTCTCGCCTGGCAATGGGAGCACAAACTGATCCCCTACTGGCGGGAAATGGAACAGTTTGCCCGTGAACATCACGTCAAGATTGGCCTGGAACTCCACGGCGGTTTTTCCGTACACACTCCGGCCACACTGCTGCGGCTCAGGGAAGCAACCGGCGAAGCGTTGGGGGCCAATCTTGACCCCAGTCACATGTGGTGGCAGGGCATCGACCCGGTTGAAGCTGTTAAAATCCTGGGCAGTGCCGGAGCCATTCATCACTTCCATGCCAAGGACACCGCGATTGATCCGATTAACGTGAACAAACACGGGGTCACCGACATGCAGTCGTACACCCTGATGGCGGATCGGGCATGGCAGTTCCGCACGGTCGGCTACGGCCACGATCTCAAGACATGGGCCGACATCATCAGTGCGCTTCGTCTCGTTGGGTACGATTACGTGGTCAGTATCGAACACGAAGACGGCTTGATGTCCGTAGACGAAGGATTTACCAAGGCCGTTCAGAACTTGCAGCAGGTCCTGATCCGGGAACCGCTGGGTGAGATGTGGTGGGTATAACCGCCCTCTCACCCTTCTTCAGTGTATCGTACTCAGAAAGGGGCTGCGGGCTCTGGCGCCCCAGCGAGACGGCATGCCGGTTCTCTCTTCGATCATCCCCGCCATCATGCTATGATGGTACTGCTGAAGCGAGTGTGACGCATGTCCTTTTCCGCTATAGACCACGCTCCTATGCCGCCTGCGCCCCTTCCGCTGCGTCGTCGGCTTTCTTTCCTGCCTGCCAGAGATACAACAGATAAGCGGCAAACAGTCCCATTACGGTCATCAAGCCAAGTACAAGCAGATCATGTCTGATGTAGCCAAGCCCGTGTCCCTTCTCCAGCACCTCCCGCACAGCGTGCAGGAAGTATGTGAGCGGCAGCGATTTCCCGATGGCCGCAATGGCTTCCGGCATCGCCGACAGCGGCCAGGTATAGCCGGACAACAGGAACGAAGGTACGGCGATCAGCATGGCAATCTCCGTCGCTTGAAGCTGGTTTGCGGAGAAAAAGGAGATGGCAAAACCGATTGCCAGCACGGTCAGGTTAAACAGCGTACCCACCAGAAGCAGGTGGATCATGTCTCCATAGTATGGAACGCCAAAGCCCTTCAACACAACGGAGAAGGTCAGTACCAGATTAAACGTTCCCAGAATCAGATAGGGACTTACCTTTCCTGCCAGCAGCTGCCAAAAACTGTACTGCTGCAGCGTATTCTGCCATGTTCCCGCCTCCTTCTCACGGGCCACGGCCAGCGCCACACCAAGAAAGAGGCACTGCTGCAGGACGGCTCCCCCTAGACCGTAGACCATAAAGGACAGATAGCTAAACGTCGGGTTGTAGAGCACACGGTAGCGGTAATCCAGCCCGGTAAAGAGGATTTTTCCCTCTTCGCCCCAGCTTCCCTGCGCTTCCAGTTTAGCCAGCGTCACACCTGCAGACACGCTTTTAATCACCGCATTGGCGGCACGTACGGCTGTATTGGAAACAAGCATGTTGCTGCCGTCAATCACAGTCAGCACTTCCGCCGACTTCCCCGTCTTGACCCGATCGGTCATTCCTTCCGGTATCACCACGCTGACCGCCGCTTCCCCCCGATCAATCGCATCCAGCGCCGCCTCTTCCGTCGGCACCACATCGGTGACGGCAAACGTCTGATTGACATCAAACGCACGGATTAGTTCCCGGCTCAACTCGGTCTGGTCGGCATCGACAATCACCGTCGGCAGTTCCATCACTCTTTTCTCACTGTACAAAAAGCCAAACAGCGTAAAGTACGCGACGGGGACCACCAACAAAATCATCAGAACTGTCTTGTTGGAAAAGATAAACTGCCACTCCCGCTCAAACAACCGAACCATCTTGTTCACTTTTCGTCCGCCCCTTCGATCCGCCATTCAACCGAAAGGCCGGGACGAATCGATTCCCCCGCCAAATCAATTCGTACCTGAAACGAACGAATGTCCCGATCGCCCAGAGCCTGTGTCGCTTTTTGCACAGCAAAGTCGGCAGCCGGAGCGATTACGCTGACCCTGCCCTCTACTTCCCGATCCATGGCGGGCACAAACAGACGGACGCTTTGTCCTACCTCCAACCCGGACAGCTCATTCTCGCTGACGTAAAACTTGGCAAACAGCTCATCCTGGGCCTGCAGCGTAACAACCGTATACCCCTGAGCGACCAACTCTCCTTTGTGCACATGGACCGATTTGACTAAGCCGGAGATCGGTGCAATTAACTTGGTATTGTTCAGATGAGCCTCCACTTCTGCCAACGCCCCTTTGGCCTGCTGGACCGCCACTTTGGCAGACTGCACGTCCGACTGTTTGATACCAACCTGACCGCGTGCTGCCACTGCCTGATTGTAGGCGGCCACAGCCTGATCAAGTTGTGCCTTGAGCGCGTCCAGCTGTTCCTTGCGTGCGCCGCTTTTGGCCATGTGCAGCTGCTCATTGATCGCGGCCAGTTCAGCCGCTGCTTTCTCGTATTGCAGCTGCGCTTCTTCCACCTTTACCTGCGGCACAGCTCCTTCGGCGAAGAGCTGCTGCATCCGCGTATAGTTGCTCTTGGCCGTCTGCTCAGCCGTTTGGGCTGCCGCCAGTTTGGCATTCAGCTGACTGATTTCCTCGGAACGTGCACCGTTTTTGTTCGCCTCATATTGGGCACGCGCCGCCTCAACAGCCGCTCTGGCCTGTTCCACCTGTGCATCGCTGGTGCTGCTGGTAACGGCAACTCCCTTTTCCGCCTGCTCCAGCTTGACTTTGGCCAATTCATAGGCTGCCACCGCCTGTTCCCGCTTGGCCATAAGCTCTTCATTGGACAACGTGGCCAGCAGTTGACCAGCCTCTACCGTGTCGCCCTCTTTCACATGGAGTTCCGCAATCGAGCCCCCTATTTTAAAAGCAAGGTCAACCTCTGTTCCTTCAATCACACCGGCCAGCACTTTGCCCGTTTCTCCGCCAGCCGCACCGTTCACTCCCGGTACCAACAGATACGCGGTCAATACACTTATCGCCAATACAAATCCACAAACACCCAGCCACACGCTCTTCTTCATCGATGGTCTCTCCTTTCTTCTCTGTCTTCCTGCTGCCGGGGGACGACCTTCCGTCATCCCTCAATCGCCAAGGCCCCCTTGCAAAGGGAGATCAAGGTGGCGCGAGTCTCTTCCGTATACAGCGGCTCTCCGCGGAACATCTTGCGCAGGACAGTAAATCCAACCATCCCAAACAGGGCAGAAGCCAATGTCTGCACCTCAAGCGCAGGATTGATCACACCTTGTCGCTTAAGTTCAGCGAGGAACTTTTCCACTGTCGCAAAATAATCGGCCAACAGCGTCCGTACCATTTGATCCCGCTGCAGATCTCCCGAGGTGTAACTTAACAACAGCAGGCAAAACTCCTGATGCTCCGAGAAAAAGCGCAGGTGCTCATCGAGAACGCCAAGCATCCGCTCATGAACCGGCCGGCTGGCATCCTGCATGGCATTGGTGACGCTATCGATCAGCAGCTCCACTCCTTTTCGGTTAACGTGGTAAAACAGCTCTTCTTTTGTCTTGAAATGGTAGTACAAGGTACCTTTGGCCACTTGTGCGACATCGGCAATCGAGTCCATCGTCGTCTCACTGTACCCATACTGCGCAAACGCCCGCAGTGCCCCCTGCGAAATTTGTTCTTTTTTGGAAAGAGACATCGCTTTTCCTCCTTGTCCCCAGGCCTTAACTTTTGAACTGACTGGTCAGTACAAAAATATTGTAACGTTTGGAAATCTCACCGTCAAGAGTGGAATGACACAAGAAGGGGCTCTTGCTGGCGGCGAAATCCCTGCTTCACCACGAGACTGTCAACAGCAGCGGAACTCGATTTGACACCAGGCCAGAGGCTCGGTTTTTGACACGAAAACGAATAAGAAAACTGGCCTGCTCCTATGGCGGCGGCCAGTTTACTCTCAGTGTTTTGGAGATTTTGTTGGAGACATCTACGTCAAACGGAGCATCTACGCCGGCGGCTGCCCTCGCCCTGATACGGGCAGGATCGCTGTCGTCCAGCCTGGAGTGACTCATCGTTTTGACGCTGATCACTTCCACCGTGGGCAGGCCATCCACGGGAAACCTGATCGTCATCTGCCGCTCTCCGCCGTTTTTGGCTGCGGCCTTCCGCGCGGCTGTTTGGATGGCTCGTTGACTTTGCACGAATGCATCATACAGCACATCGCCGTTTTGCTCTTTCGTATAGTCCTGGCGGAAGTGCTCTTCATTCACGACGAGCAGCCAGTGCTCGGGGTTGTGGTAACGGTTTGCAATGAGGAGGTGCTTCAGTTCGGGATCTTTGATGTACAGCTTGATCAGATCAGTTTCTGTTGGACAAGGCGGACTGTTTTCGTTTCTGCTCGCCTCACATGCTTCTGCCTCATCTCGTATCTTTCTCTTGAAATGGTGCATCGTCTCCATCGTTTTTTGCTTCATTTTGGTGACGAACTGGTCCCGCAATTCCTGGCCGGCAGCCAATGCAGCACTGTCTGCTGCATTTTGGGCCTGCCGGATCGAAACAAAACCACTGTAATAGTAGGCGAGGTAGAGGGTTCCGCTGATCGCTGCCATCAATAGAAACAGTGCAAAAATGGTGATATTCCCATTCTCACCGCTCCCTTTGTCTTTATAGATGAAGTGGTCGTCAGCTTTTTTTGCCTGCCGGATACCTGGTGCCATGACCAAACCCTCCCCATCGGACTGCCCGCCTAGAGCAGGTGCTCAACCAGCACATAGCCCAGTATTGCCAGCAGATTCAAGCCGACAACGATCAATCCCTGCTTCTTGTCGTCCCGAAAAAAATCAAAGACGACCGCCTGCAACATGGCGATGATAAACACCCCGTACACACTGAAGTAGATCATGTTAACCACCTTGGCTGGCAGCTTCACTTCATTGATCAGGTAGGGCCCGATCAAACAGATGAATATCGTGAACAGGAAAACACTCCATTTCATTATTCGTTCCGAGGTTTTTCTGCTGATCATGATTGCCTCCCCTTCACCGGCTTGTCTGCTTCGGCCTGTCCTTGTTCAAACAGGAACTCGTTGAGCGGTTGATGGACACCTGCCTTGTCAAGCCCTTTGCTGATCGCCGTGTCCAGCGTTTTATCGAGAACCTTTCCTGCTGCATCGGCACTTTTCTCGATCCAAAGATAACGGTTGTACTTTTGTTGGTTTTCTTTCAGCCGCATCATTTGGTTACGGGTGATGACTCCTTTTTGACCCCGCAAATACTGCACCACTTTGCGGAAGTCCTCGGGGGATGCGTGATGCAGGTTATCAATCTGCCTGTTTGTGGCCTTGGCCTTGAATGTTCTCCCGGGCAAAGCAGTCAGCAGCCTTATCCCGGTCAGCCGCAGTTCATCCAGAGTCGTCCCTATCTTCCGCTTCCTTCTCGCTTTATCCGTCAACCGGCCCAACCAGTGAGCCCTGTAGGTTAAGCTTCCGATGATCCCGGCGGCGTAACCGCCAACCTGATGTTCTCTTTTCGGCAAAATGTAGTTTGCCACCATGGCGTCCACTGTGCCGACAATCGCATGGAGAACATTTTTAGCTGCCTGCTTAATCGGTTGAACGGAAAGAAAACGGCTGATTTTATCAAAAGCAAGTGCAGTAACAGCACTTCCGAGAGCAATTCTTCCCCAATCTTCGAGACTTGCAGGCCACATCCCGTTATCATAGAAATAGACCCCGGAATTCCAAGCCATGTTCGTTCCAAATGACCATAGCGTACCCTTGCTTGCCAACGAACTGGTCCATCCGCCAACCGGAGATGTGAACAGCCGATTCATTCCGCTGCGAATAAACTGAAAACCGCTTTGCATGACCGCTCCCGCTCCGGCAGACGCTGCGGCTAAGCCGAATCCTGCCCCAATCGCTCCCCATGCAATTCCCTTTCCCAGATGAAAACCGTCACCGGAAAGAAATGAGTACCCGACGCCAAATGCCATACCCGCCGCAACCCCCGCCGCGATGACAGGAACGGCAATGGTCGCCCCAACCAGTGCTGCTACGCCAGCTGCGAGACCGATGACCACTGCGGCGCCAATCGCACCGACGAGAATCCCCCGCCCGACCGTCCCGAAAAAATCTGTTACCTCTCCCCAAACCTGCCCAAACCACCCCGTTGTCTTTCCCCCATCCGGGACACCCGTTCCCGGTGTGTTACCGCTTCCCGGCACATCGCTGCCTGGCAGAATCCCCGGCTGCGCCACGCCGCTCTCCGCTCCGTCTCCTAACTCCGGTACATCGCTGCCTGGCAGAACCCCCGGCTGCGCCACGCCGCTCTCCGCTCCGTCTCCTAACTCCGGCACATTGCTGGGATGGTCCGGCAGTGCTATGACGGTCGTGGGCACCCCTATCCTCTCCTGGATCTTTACCGGTTTCAGGACGACATCTACCTTTTCCTGGCGCTCAGCAAAACCTGTCCCTGCAAGTCCGGTACCTGTCATCCAAGCCAACAGCAGAACTGCCAGACAACTGCTGCGAAGCCCCTTTTTCATCTCCGCCCTCCTTCCGGTTAGATTCCCTGTTTCAACTTGGTGGGTGGCCGCGGAGTGAGGAAAGGAAAATGGCCGCCTCCCCCTATCCAGACACCCTTTGTCTGAACACTGCCGCTCTCTCAGATGAGCGGCGTCAGACTGCGCGTGAACACGAGTGCGGCGTTTTTCGCGCTCACTTGCGGTGGCCAACCAGCGAAG
>JACDOF010000004.1 GCA_017656235.1 Brevibacillus sp. | reverse complement strand
GTAGGAGTCTTCTACCACAACGAACATCTTCCAGGAGCAGCCTTGTTCGATCCAGGACTTTCCTTGATGGCTTTTGTCGTCAAAAGAAATCCAGATCTCGTAGGTGCCCATCTCACGGAAAAACTCGTTATAGGTAAAGACGCTTGTGGGATCTTCATCGTAGTTCCTTACTTGGCCACTCGGGGTTTTGATATGCCAATAGACGAGCGCACCCCGTTTGCCTCCATCTTCATCCGTGTAGTCGGCATCCAGTCTGATCTTATCGTCCGGGCGCAAGTAAATGGTGTCGCCGTCCCGAATCGTACCTCTGTCATCGTCGCTGTCATTTAACCTCCACTTCACCTTGGGGCAGGAGTAGGTATCCTCTTCACTCTCCCACCCGAAGCGCTTCTCCCAACAGTCGCCATCTTCGCTGACAAACTTAATGGTGAAGCTGCCCTCTGATACACTGACATCAAAGGAGTACGTCGATACACCGCTGGCCACTTCGCTGCCGTTTTTGTAGTACGTCCCCTTGACGCCCGGCCAGAATTGCAGGGTATCTACGTCACGCTCCAGACCGTACGTACCAGAGCTGTCTAGCGTCACTCGCTTGTCTGTATCCGATCCCCAAATGTCGAGGGTCATCTGCATGGCGGATGTAGCCGGGTCGCATTCATCGTCAGGGACGGTGGGGACGATGGTTTTGAGCCAACAGTCCGTCCCATCTGTCGATTCAAAATAGATTTCCGTTTGGCCGCTGATGGGGACGGTGAAGGTTTTGCTTACGCCTCCAAAGTCGGCGCCGTTTACTTTTAGTGTCCCCTCCTGCGGAAATGTCAACGTCACCTTGTCGCTTCCTTCCGGCAGTTCGTATGTCCCCATCGAGGGAACGGATTGCGATGAACCGCCGGATGGCTTGAGGGTTGCTGTCGTGCCTGATGTGGCGGGATCGCACTGGATCCCCTCCGCACGGTAGTTTACCTTAATCTGTTTGGCTCGTCCGTAATCGTCTCTTGCTTCAAAGGTTATCTCGTACACTCTTCCAGGTTGCAGAAGAGCCTGACTACTGATGGCAAAGTTGAAGGTATGTCTAAAGGCTCCGCTCAATGAATATTCGGACGTGGTGCTGCTCAGGTCTTCATACAACACCCCGTCAATATAAATCTTCATGGTGTTATGGGTTCTGCCAATCGCTGTTGTCGTTTGCGTAACCGAGACGTTCAAGGGTTGGTTAGCGGGAACAATGTAATTGTTGTTTACCACGGTTGAGTTTGAAACAACGGGTGTACTGTTAAAGGTGATGGAGTCGTGGTACGGCCAGGGTGTCGTTTGCCAAGTTGTTCGGTAGATCGGTTTGTTTACTCCGTCATGTGATGGGTCATTCTGGTTGAGCTTTTGTTCATTTGGAGAGCCCCCGCCGCTGAGTCGAACCAGACCACCGAAGTCTACCCAGTCTTCTCCATCCACAGTGTAAACTTTTAGTTCCGATCTTTTTTTTCCGTCGTTCCAAACCCAATCGGGATTGCCATTGGCAGCAGTAGCGATAGCCTTTACCGGCCCTTCTTCCCACGGCACAAGATAGTACCCTGCTTTGCGTGTTAGGTCCCATTTCCCCTCATCAGGATTGGGCTGTAATTCCATTGACGTTCCATTGATATGCCCAGACTTTGCACCGGTAAAGTAGGATTCATGCCACAAAGGAAGGGCATGCCTAGAGTCATTTATCCCTAGACCAGTTGGCGTTAAATCGCCCCGTACAAGATATTTTTGAGTCAAACTCCAAGGCATCCCGTAGTCTGGACTACTGTGATTCGCAGAGGTTGGCACAGGGGTTGTTACGACAACTGATAGGAATAGCAATATCACACTTAGAGCGATATTTACCCATTTTCTCATAAAGAACGTTCCATCCCCCACTTAGCCTGTAGTGACGGTACTTCAATGCGTACATCCCCTAACCCCTTTCCTTTAAGAAATACAGCGAGGAAAATGTATCCGCCTTTCTCCGTGTATGGAATACGAATGGTATCTCCCGACTTATATGTTTTGTCCAACCTATGCTCAAAGTCATATTCAGAATACGCCCATTTACCGTTAATGTAATCTTTGTACTTAAACATCAAAGCATGGTCTTTTGGAAACTTTGGAATCACCGCAACCACTTCATCGCCTTCGATTCGCAAGCTGTTATAAAACTCGTCCATAAAGGCGTACGCAACAGGATCATGAAGGAGAAGGGTAGTATCTGGCTGCTTCGGCGGCAAAGGGGTGACGGTTACCAATTTCTCCTCTTTCTCCCAAGTCACTTCCTGGTTCAATGCCTCGGCAACAAACCTCAAGGGCACAAAGGTACGGCCGTCATGGATCACGGCATTGGCATCCATCCGAAACGTCAGATCATCAACATCAACCCGTTTTTGACCAACGACCAGCACGGCAACAGAACCATCCTTCACCATCCGCACCTTCCGCTTCACCGGGTCCCACGTCACTTCCGCCCCCAACGCCTCACTGACAAACCGCACCGGCACCATCGTCCGATTCGTAGCCGGATCGACATACGGCTTCGCGTCGGGAAACGCGATCAGCTTTCCGTCCACCTGGACGCGAATCTCTGTGTTGGACTCCTCCGCAGCCGTCCCAGGCCCAAGCAGTCCGAGAGTCAGAACAACAGACAGCACAACGCTTACCAGTTTTCTCATGACACAACATCCTCCTGTGGAATCAACTTATGATACCGGTACAGCTCATCCATCTTGCGGATCAGCGTGGCCGCGTCCTGGTATGTCACCAAGGCTTCCCCATCCTGCTTGATCCACGACTTTACCTCTTCAAAGCTGGTGAGCTGTTTGTTGGCTTTCGTGTTAACTCCTAGCATGACAAACTTCACGGCCTCATCCGTCGTGATCGGCTCATCCGGCTTGATCTGGCAGGAGCAATCGACCACGCCTTTTCCTTTGGCCAGCGCATACACATCGGCAGCCCAGTGGTTTTCAGCCCCGCGCGGCACGGCTAAGCCGGTCTGCCACTCGCCGTATCGCCGCATGACACCGTTCAAAAACTCGGCTTGGGTGATTTGCTGGTCTGGATTGACTCCTTCTTGCAAAAAGCCCTGACTTTGCGCCCACTCCAGATCCGTTGACTCCGTTGATGTCAAAATCCCTTTGCTTGCAACGATATACCCTCCTCCAAACGACAACAGGGCAACCAGGATTACAAGGAATGCCATTCTTTTGTACCAGCGCTGATTATTTCCTTCTTTCTCCACTTTTCTTTCTCCTCCTCTTTTCCTAATCGGATCATGCCTCTATCTTTTCACCGCTTGAACACTCAGGACAGGGAAGGTATGTCTACCAGCAAGTCCTAACCCTTCATCATCGACCATGGCCACCGCTACCAGACAGGGACCAGTTAAGATGGTAGGTGGAAGTGAATAGGTGTTCCCGGCTTGGTCCCGTACTTCCACTTCCAGCAATGCTCCATGGTCTGCCATCTTGGTAAAGGAAGCAACTTGCAGCGACGAGCCGGTATACTGTACCACCATCCGGTGGCTGTCCTCCCATTGCAGATAGTCCACGTAATGAAAGGCAGCAAATACGGGAGACGTTGTAATCGACTTAACTCCCGGCACATATTTTGCTCCGTCCCACGTATACTCGCCATTTTGGAACATTCTTTGATGAAAACGCTGTAGCGCCTCGTCAAGCTCCAACTCCACACTGCCTTGCGCATTCTCTTCGTCAACAATCGCGAAGGTCGCATGATGGTTCGCATTGTCCATTAATCGTTGCATCTCCATCTGCTTGCCGGTAATGGCATCCGTGTCCATAACCATCATCCCGGGAAACAGGAGAAACAACATCGCAAACAACCCAAACAGCAGGATTGGCATGATTCACCCCCCTTACGATTGGGCATCGTACGGGAACGGCTCCATCGTTCCGTACATGATAAAAGAGAAGTCTTTTGCCGTCGAAAAGAACGATGACAAGGGGGGCTTGGGATAACCAATCCTGACGATAAATTCATCTTTGTACGTCAACTCTTCCTCGCTGATTCCCCCCACCCGTTCAACCGATAACGAGATCGCTTCGCTGTTCAACCGATAGTGTTTCGTCTCAATTTCTTCCTGGATGAACTTCCTGATCAATAAGGTGGCATTCGCTGGGGTAATGGTGCCTTCAGCTGCTACCTTCCTGACCGCATCTGCCTGAATGGTACGCAGCTCCTGTTTAATCTGCTGGACCACATGTACCTGCAAAAAACCACCAGGAACGAGCAGCAGGGTCAGCACCACCATCAACGTCGAAATCAGATTACTCATCCGCCCGTCCCCCAGTCGTTGAAGAACTCCAGGAGTTGATCAAAAAAGGAAATCGCATTGGGATTGATCGCCTCCGGATTTCCCCAAAAGGTGAAAGCTCCAATTGTAACCACAATCACACAGACCACCAGGATGGAAACCGCTGTGATCATCTTTCATCATTCCTCGGGTATATATTGGCTGACACGCATATTGCGAAACATCAGCGTCGCTTCCCCCGCACGGAAAAGCTGGATCAACTGTGTGGTAAAGCTTGGCTCTACCCGCACTTCCAACTCTACAAAATGCTCCTCCGAACGTACTTCCCCGTAACGCGGACGTATCGCCCGATCCAACGGACTCGTATGGGAAGCAAAGAAGAAGGGCGTCTCTTGTTCAAAGCCCTTCTTCCGTAAAAATGCTTGATAATAATCTGCTACTGCCGGATCGAGATACCCGGCAGCAGCCATTTCCCGCGAGAGTTGTTCATACACGGATCGAACCACACTTTGTTCTTCTGAATACTTGTAGCTCACCATGCCTAGCGTCAAGACGATGACCAGCACGATGAGACACAGCAACAACGACAGGTAGTTGGACATGTTGGCTCCCCCTTATCGCCGCAGTGAGGCTGTCACCACATGAACCACCCGATCATCATGTTGTTCTTTCATAGAAGTAGCCCCATCTTGCTGAAATACGGCTCCAAACATCACGACAACAACAATTGAGGAGATCAGAGATGCGAGTACGTAGGGCATGGTTAATCCTTCACGATATCAATTTCTTTGTCTTTGCTGTGACTCAAGGCCGGGATCTCTACCGTACCTCGTTCTGGATCCGCAGAGATGCTGGTAATCTGATCACTCGTTTTTTGACCCAGATTCCGCCCGCTGGTAGCCACCCCTTCCTCTCCTGTCTGAAAGGCAAAGACCAGGCCGATCACCAGCATAAACAGCAATCCAAAAATCGCTTGAATCATGTCTCTTCCATCCTTTCCTCTTTCTATTTGGTTAGTTGGGTACCAGATCATGAAGCGTGTTGACGACTTCTTTCTTTAAGCTCGGCGCATGGGGCTGATCCGCCTTACCTCCTACCGCTGTTCCTACCTGTGTTAGGACCGATGCAATAAAAGAAATGGTAATGACAAGAATCACCAGCACACTGATTGCTTTCTCTATCATAGCCTCACCCCTTGAGAGCTCTATCGCAGAAATATCCCCCCTTTCAAAGGGAACAAAAAAAGAGGGAATCCTCCCTCTACATCAATCCGTCGATCATCTCCAACAAATAACGGTACCACGGAAAAGCCAAGCAGACGAATGCAATGACAAACGGGGGAATCACCCACAAGGAAAAGCTTAGCTCCAGTCGTTTCGTTCGCATTCGCTCTTCTTCTTGTCGCAGCAAGCGCAAACTACCTTCCAGACGCACAAGATGCAGTTTCGTACTTTCCACTGAATTCTCCATGGCATACCGGATCGTATTGGTAAGTAGCACCCCCTCTTTTAACCCGATCTCCTCTTCCATCCGTTGTAGCGCCCTGGTCGGAGAAGCGTTCCATTCATCAATCCGGGGGATGTAGTCTTTCAGTTTCCGGGTACTGATCAGAGAGCGCCGTATCAGTTCATAATGGGACAGTTGAAACTCCAGTAATTCCCCCAAACGGCTGATCGCACGCAACAAATCGTAAAACAACACCGTCCGCCGTTGATTGGCTTTCCATTTCAGGTACCAGATTGGTAATCCCAGGCTAAGAAACACGGAAAGGGAAAATAGCACCAGCGGAAAACCTTTTCTCCCGTATAGGAAGAAGTCGATGAGGATCTGGCCAAACACAACAATAATCGTGAGCATCACCCCACCGAAGATGAGAAACCACCACTCCACCGGCTCGATGCCATACGGCTTACCAGCCTGTTTTACCAGGTCAGCAAACCACTGAAACCACCTCTCTTCCCAATTCCATTTCTGCATTCGCTGGCTGGTGCCCATTTGAATCCTTTCACGCAGTTTGCGCAACTGATAGTCAAAGACCGGACGGATGTGCCTTTTTTTCCTTATGGACAATAGCAGCGCGAAGAGAAAGAAAAACGTCAAGCTTAACGAAATCCCGATCATTCCCATCAACCAAAGGCGTTCACTCGCCGGTGATGGGAGCCACGCCCAATCCGGCAACCGAGAAGATAGCTCGTCCCACCACAGTTGAAACACACCCTCACCTCCTTTCTTCTTTTACAACCTCTCCCCTTTTTTGGCCCACAGGAGTGAACCGAAAAAGCAGACAAAACAAGTAAGCGAACCGAGAGCCAGAAAGTTGAGCCCGGCCCGCGTCTGAAAGTAGATCCGTTTCGCTTCCGGCAAAAAATGGATGTTGAGCACAATTAGATAGGGGCAGAAAACCGTAAGCCCCAGAATGAACCAGGAGACAACCCGGGTGATGGACCTTCGCTCTTCATCCACATTCTTGGCATTGTAGAGATCCACGATCAGACCGTTTAAGGCTTTCTCAATATCTTTGGTGTCGCCTCTTTGGCCGGAGATGACGATATAAACAAAGTCTGTCGCCCAATCCAACCGCAAAATGTCGGCAAACTCCCACATGACGTCATCAAAGGAAGACGAGTCAGACAGACGGATGTTCAAATAGGTTAAGATACCACGAAATTCTGTCGGACATCTCTCCTCCATTCGTTTGAATGCCAACGGGATCACCTTGCCGTGATAGATATACGTGTTCAGATACTCCTGAACAAAAAACAGAAACTTTTTCCGCGCATTCGAGGTGACTTTGAGGTATAAATAAACGACAACCAAATACGGCATCGCCATTCCGACGAGTCCAAAGAGGAACCCCACACTGAATTGGTCAACCACGCTCATGATGGTGAGCATCGAAACAGCTCCTGTGGCGATGGACAGGACAAACAGCGTCAGTAAGTCGAGAACCGGTCGCTGCCCGCCGCCTAGGATGGTGAGCATGAGCTTCATCTTCTCGCTGAACCTCTTGTCTTTTTCGAGAAAGGCATTTGCTTTTCGCTTCCACATGCTCCAGGTGGATTCTGGCTTTCGTAAGTTTGGTTGAAGCAGCAGGATGAAGAAGACCAGTGTCATGGCCAGCAGGATGACGGCGGCAATGAGATATAGCATATCAGATCATCCTCCTGTAATCGGTGAGTCGAAGTTCACGCAGTACATCCAGATCCGCTTCACCAGGTGGATAAATCATGCGCTCCACCTTATCTGCAGGCAGCATCTCTCCTGTCCAAACCAGCTCCTTTTTGGCCCGGTCATACTTGGCCAGCATCTTTATTCCTTCCCGTCCGGGAACATAATCGCCTTTCTCGGTGACATATCCTTCCTGAAACGTCGGGATAAAGATCGCTTCATCCACCCGATTACCACGGTCATTGGTAAGAAGCCAGAATAGATCCACACCGGCAGCAATATCCCGATACACATTGGCCAGGTGATCTTTCCGGTACGCATTCACCATGTTGGCAAATGTCCGGACAGCCGCCTCCGGTTCTGGAATGCGCAAGTGAATGGAAAAATACGTGGCATCCGCACCACGTAAACACGAATACAAGGCATAATGAGCCTCTATTTCCGAACGTACCTCCGCAAAGACAATCGTCTCGGAGTTGTTGCGAAAAATATGACGATAGGTGTCATCATAGCCCAAATCCTCAATTGACTGAAGCGCAAACACATTACCTGGCCACTTCTTGGCCAGCCGTAACTCATGCTCTGATTCAAAAGTGGTAATCGTATCCTTTTCCGGATCTTTCATCATGAGCATACTGATCTGCCGCTGTGTCTTTCCGGTTCCCTGGCCGCCACCAATCGCTACGTTGAGCCTCCCCTTTACAACTTGTTTGCAGAATTCCCGCGCCCGTTCATCCATCTTGATGTCATCGAGCGAAAAGCTTTTGGTCACAAAGCGTCGCGTGATAATGTTTCTCTCGTAGGAAAACGGCGGCATGTACATCTGGATGCGTGTCTCCGTCTCTTCAATAAACCCACTCAAAAAAGGCTTGGACCGATGAAAAGAAGCCCCAGTAATCTCCTGCAGCTTCCGCTGCAACGCCTCCACTTCCTGTTCCGTTGGAATGTATCCGTCATACGATTTTTTCACTCCGTTTTCGTAGTACCGAACCGGTTGGCCAACGGCAATCAACACCGATTCCACAAACGGACTGAGATGGATCACCGCATCATAAACGCCCAAACCATAGGTAGCGTAAATGACGCTTTCATAAGGAGTGGTCGCCGGATAGATCGACTCCGTCAGGTATATCCCCCGGTCATTGAGATATGTTTCCACATCCGTGATGAGCTTTTTCTTTGCCTCTTCATTTCCTTTTTCCACCAACTTGATCCACTCATAAATCTGATTCCGTTTTTCTCGCGGCACGTCAATCATTTCAGAGTAATGATCCCGAACCATCTTCAGAACGGTGTCCAACGACTCCTTGACGATCACGAACTTTCCCCCCTTTCGACATGAAGGCCGTCATCTTGGACCAAAGACTCCGCTCCGACACGGGACGAATCTTGTCCGTTGCCCATGCCAGGGACTGAAAATCCCTTTGCATTCGTTTGTTCAGTTCCATCGATCCGATCCGCAGATCAATGGGGACGAGGTGCTTTTGGTACGAAACCACCCCCATCACCGGCATTTGAAGGTAGGCCTCCACTTCTTTGGCTGTCACAAAGCCAGGTTCATAGTGCGATAGTAAGACGCGAAAGGATTCTCCTTTTTCCTGAAAGGCAATTTTTTTGGCATGTGAAAGCGAAAAGGCATCCGGACGGACAGCCAGAATGCACTCATCACTTTCCTTTTTGAAAAACGACCAGTCGGCGTCATTGACATGGAGAAATCCACGGTCAACCAGAATGAGATCGTAGCTCTTCCGACTGTAGGCCAGAAACCTGGAGAGCTCTTGAATGCTCCAGTCTCCTGCTGCGTTGATGACATGCACACGCTTAAAAACCGGTTTTGCCACCAAGTCAATCTCTTCGTCATCCCGTTGCAGTACCGCTCGATATTCCCGCAGTTGATAATTGAGCGCGCCCGTAACGTTGGCAAGATCGCTTTTTCTCCCCAAATCAACCGCCAAGACATTCAAGGCGGGAAAGGTCTGATTCAGCCACAACAATAAGTAGTACAGAAAGGTCGTAACTCCCGATCCCCCTGTACCAGCCAAGGTGATGACATAGCCTCTCTTCTGGTGATCATCCTGGTGATCAGGCATGCCATTACCCATCAGCACCGATTGGATCTCCTTGTTGGTCATGTTGGGAGCAAGCAAAATGACACGTCCGTCTACCGTCAATATAACCTGTTCCAGTAGATACCGATCCATCGGATCAGACGGGATGATATACAAGGTCTGCTCTTCCGACATAGCAGCCACTGTTTCCGGGATCCAATGCCATGCAGGTTTTTCAATCAGGTTGGATGAGACTACCAATCCCAATGGATGATACTGCTTAAGGGAATGCAAAAACTGCTCGTACGAGAGAGTATGAAGAGCAGTAGAGCCAGGCGGCAAAACGTAGTCGTTTTTCGTCGGTGACAACACCAGATACATCACTTCTCCCCCTGTCGCACGGCTTTTTCCAGCTCTTCCTGTTTGTAATACTGATAGACGCCGATTTGGACTTCCCCGTATTTACGGGCCTCCACGAACGCTTTAAACTGGTCGTCCGTCCAGTTAAAAATCAATCTTGCTGGCATCGTGTCGGGCTGACCCCGGTAGGTGGCCGCTAAGCGATTTTGGGCATTGGATGAGACCTGTTGGTTATCCATGAGATCCGCAAAGGCTTGTGTACTGGCCTGTGAAGGTGTCAAGGTGAATACTTCTGCCCCTGCCCCGTCCTTCACTGCCACTACTTGCGAGGTGAACAGCATGTCTGCCGAATCATTTGTTTTGGTAAAGAACTTTGGTTCACTCAATTCCTCTAGATATTCTTGATCCATGGGACGATACTTGACCCAAACTTTCACAAAATCCCCGCGACGAATCTCACTCATGGGAGTAAAGTCCGTGAGTGGAATCTCGTATCGCGCTTCATCCTTCTTCGGCAGCAGCTTTCCGTCGGTCAACTTCCAATCAAAAATAGGCTCCCCTTCTCCGATGGGCAGCCATGTTGTTTTACCGACCACGTCCTCTGGATCGCTCAGCATCCCCGTTACATACTGACTGACCGGAATTTTTTTATACGTCAGGTCGCTTTCCACAATCGGTGTGTAGGCCATTAACAACTTTCCTTCTTTAATTGCCAACACACTGGTATACTGCTGTTCACTGGCTGTTTGTTTGACATAATCGTAGCCCAAATAAAGAGCCCCGCCAGAAAGCATGCTGGACAGGGCAAATAAGAGTCCAATGGTTCGCTTATTCAACTTCATCCGATTCCATCTCTCCTTTGATACAAACGAGTCCGATCCCCCATAGGGGAACGCTTCTCCACAATGGAAAAGGGAGGACGAATCCTCCCTCAAGACACCAGTAGATTGATTTTCTCCAGTACCTCCTGTATAACGTCATCCGGAGCTGTACAAATGTATGTGGCTTGACGAGCCTGCCAGTCCAGGCTTTTCACCTGATCGGCCAAGATCACACCGCTAATGGGTAAATCCACCGGTAACGCCACTTCAAATGGATACCCTTTTTGTTTTGACGTGACCGGGCAAAAAAGCGCAAGCCCTACCTTTCCGTTATACATCCCGGGAGAGACCACCAAGGCCGGGCGCCTTCCCGCTTGCTCGTGGCCTGCCTGCGGAGTAAACTGGAGCCAAACCACATGACCACGCTCTGGAACGTACCGTGCTACCATGCTTCATTCCCTTCCGGACCGCCTGTATCTACTTCCCGATGCAGATTTTCCGGCGTTACTTGCTCCAACAATTCTTCCAGCTGCTGTTTGCGCCGGATGAGCAGTCCATCCATAACGATTTCAAAGTCAATGGGCGTCCCTTCAGACAGCCCGAGCTTTTTGGCCAATGCCATCGGTATCCGTACACCCAAGCTATTCCCCCATTTCTGAACCTGGTACAAGGTCACATCCCCTTCCGTTACGTATATACATAGTATATACTCATCGCGTGTTTTTGTTCAAGGGGATGAGAGGAAATCCGTCTGACCACCTCCTCAAATAGGCAGAAAGCTATCCGTGACAGTCGATTGTGTTGGATTTGAAGTTGCCAATTATCTCTCTCTGTCATACCGGGCTTGCCGTGTCCATTGGTGTCCGGAGGCTAATTCCTGAAACATTCCTTGCATAACGTCGCATGTCTCCCAGTCACACGTCGCTAACCAGCTTAGTTTTCGTTTTTCCTGGTTTGTCAGGTTTCGGTTTAATGCCGTTTCCAAACTGGTGATAAAGGTTTCGGCACGTTGTACCATCTTTTCCGCAATGGCCAGATTAAAGCCTTGTTCTTGAAGATACTTTTTTACGTTAAATGGCTCTTGTCCACGTATCTGAACCTGTTTTTCTTTATTAACTGGACTGATGATGGCTCCCCGTGTCTTCTCGCAATCTAGCTTCGCCTGCCATAGAAGATCAAAGCTCTTCTTTTCGTCTTCTTTGAGAACAGTATAGTAAGGAAGTGTTTCAAGAAGCATTTCTTTTGTCCAGCTCTCTTTACGAGAATATTCCATCCCTGTACCTCCTTTCCGCTATCAGGATGGATTTCAACCATCCACAGATGGTACATCGTAATGTGCCATCTGTGCAGGGTAAAAACTCTTCGTGATGTTGGATATGAAAGAATCGTGAAGAAACGATGACGACGGCGGAAACAGCTAGGAGTTACTGTCCCGATCGCTCGCCGGTTGATTCATCAGGTAGTCAGCCTGAACGTAATCAACCGGGTCGTCGCAATGCCGCACTGGTGCCACCCAGGGATGGTAAGCGGCTTTTTCGCGTCGCTCGCTGCACATGCAGGTCTTGGCAACTCTTGAAAAAGCATTACCAGAGCCATTCACGGCCACTGTCTCCTTCATACAGGCTATGCGGAAAAAAGCACTAAAATTGCTTCAGCATAACCATTCGGGCCAATATGGAGCGTACACAACACTCATTTATCAAGGGACATGGATGGAACCTCGTCCACCCCACACGCAGCACAAACTATGCTGTGCCGCCTGTGCGGAGACGAACCTCCGACATAAACAAGAACATATGTTCTGTTCCGATCACGCAACTAATCCATTTTCCGAGTACAGCCCGGAAATCTCTGATTACTCTTTGTGATTTTGTAAACTTATCTACCATTGAGTCAGGCTTGGTTTGATATAATATTTGCTAATATCCATATCTAAGCAGTTGATTTACTTCTGACATAGTTTTTCGCGCTTCTGCATCAGAAGATATATATGAATCTTGAAGCTGAGTAAGGATTGTCCACTCTGCCGGGGTTACCCGGCCTTCTCATCAAGCTCTTCGAGGATCGCCCATCCGGCAGCGTGGAACTCATCCAAGATTCGCTCTTTCTCCTCTTCCGTCATAGGCGGTGGGGCGACGATATTGACCGTGGTGTTGCCAATCCTAAGGGTCATGTCGTACTTCACGGATTCATCACCTCTGGTTAAATGCCTATGCGGCTGCGTTTGAGGGACGGGCATTGTTTTTTCCTCCTTTCTGGGTTGTTCAATTGGCAGCGGATCAACCGATGCCCAATTCTTTCATGACTTCGCCTTTAGCCCATCGGAATAGGATATCTGCACATTTCTTGCTGACCTGTTTGCGAAGTTCCGGGGTCATATCCACTGTCTCGCCCGTTGCTTTGATGTAGACTTTGTGCGGCAGTACCGTGATTGGCTTTGGTTTTCGTGCCACACAACCACCCCCTCTCCCATAACTCATATGCTGGCGGGACACATGGACGGGACTGCTTTTTTAGCAGTTAAACTGGATCTTGAAAGCACCTCTGCCGTAATCACCAATGCGGATCTTTCTTTTAGGCGGGTTTAGATTTATCAGGCAACCGTTGGTTGCTTTTTACATCAAAAAAAACTGTCCATTTAATCCCAAGAACCTTAGATAGTGCTTTTGCTACCTCTACTGATGGTCTTCTTTCTCCATTTTCAATCATACCGTAGTATTGCCTGGTAATAATATGGTTCGTTAATAAGACCACTTGCTCCTGTGATAACCTTTTACGCTTTCTAGCCTCAACCAGTAGCGCCGTAAGTTCTTCTTTAGTCATCAAATCACCATCCTATTAGCAACTGATGGTTGCTCGTTAATTATTATTATACGCAACTAACAGTTGCTGTCAATCGGAATTTGCAACTTTTTATTGCTTTTATTTTATGCAACTTATTGTTGCTGTATAATACAAATATGGCTGTATAAGAAAGGTGACTATTCATGTTTCCTCAAAGGCTGAAATCCTTAAGAAAAGGCAAAGGAATAACACAGCAAACTATGGCCGAATTCCTTGGTTTAACAAGGCAAGGTTACGCAAAATATGAAAATAATCAAAGCGAACCGGACAACGAAACACTCCAAAAACTTGCTGATTTTTTCGATGTTACTGTTGACTATCTTCTCGGTCGCACTAACGATCCCTCACCTCCAAAAGTCGAAGTGGACGGCATAAGATATAAAGATCGGGAACAAATGCTTCTTACCCAAAAGGAACGACAAGTCCTTGAAGAAATGAGAAAATACCCCATCTTTTTCAACGACCTTGCTTCTGATCCATCCAAGATCAAAAAGGTCATCAAGATGTGGGAGTTTATAAAAGAAGACTTGGAAAACGACAACGATGAAGAACCGGAGGATTAACCTTGATAATCGCCGACATTCTTCCACTCCATCGAAAAGTCAACATGATGGAGGAACGTGCGAATCACGTCCTAGACAAATTCAATTATAAGTATCCCGATCAAATTGACATCGAAGAAATATGCGCATACTACAAAATCTTTATTAAACCCTCTCCGCAACCAGATCTTGCATACTCAGTATGTACGGGGTTTCGGAGAGGGTATATTTATATTCCCCCGGGATTGGACTACATAAAATTCAAAGAACTGGCCGGTGAGGAATTTGCCCACTTATACCTGCATAATATCTCCCAAATGCAAACAACTAAGGAGATCCACGCTCATCAGGAGAGGCAGGCAAAGAACTTCTCAGCTTACCTGTACATGCCATTGAAAATGCTCAAAAAGGTGGTCATATCATACGACCAGCCGGTGGACATTTCGATGCTTGCAGACGAGTTCCTCGTTTCCGAATCGTTCGTGTATTATCGGTTGGCCCTGATTTTCCCGGAGAAGGCCGATGCTATCGCGAGGTCAAAGGAAGGTTTTGGTTATATCAAGTGGATGAAGTGCTAACTAATGGTGATTAGACATGAGAAAATCTAATCCTAAAAACGTCGTTAAAGAGTTTCAAGAAGAAATAAAACAATTATTTGAATTTTATTATCCCCTTATGGTATCTTCGATCGAACGATCTTCAGTTAGTTCTAAAATTTCTCTTCTAAATACATTATCGGAGCAAACTTTTTTTAATTTGGGTGTAAAATGGGAACGATTTGTGAACGACATTTTCTTGGCATATATTAATACAAATAGTACCCAATTTAATCAGTATATAAGGGAGCAAGCACTTAAAATTGCGGAAGAACAATTTAGTCGTTATGCTTTTGAGTATACTAGCATTAACCTTCCCAAACATCTTTCATTAAAAAAATTAGAAGAGTACATAGGCGGGTTTAACATTAGTTATAAAAAATCTAAAGATTTGATAGCAAAAGCAAGAAACTACTTGGTTCACTCTGATGCAATAAAATTCGCTAGATTGACTGAAGATGACCGCAATTTACTTGACGCACTTAAAGCCATCAGAAACTATATCGCTCATATGAGCAGAAGCTCCTCTGATTCCATGAACCGTGCGTTATTAATTGTTGAAGGCCCACAAAATCTTGGACTTGGGATAAATTGTAAGCGAGTAATTAATGTAGGTTTCTATTTAAGAGGAAAGACGCCAAGCGGTAAACGAAGAATCACTGTGTATTATGAACGAATATATGAAATCGCGGAAAAGTTAAAATAGTAAGGGAGAGATTGTGTATGAATTATGTACCAGTTTTACGGTATAGACAAGAAGAAAAAATGGCACTAATGTCAGTTAGACTTTCAAGGAAAATAATGCCATTGATTGAAATTGTTAAAGAAAAACCTCGTGCAAACCAAAAAGAGAATTTCCAAGATCTTTATCGTCTCGAGTTTAGTAAGATTGAGATTCCCTTTATGGTGGACTTTCCAATGTACTTAGAAATTAAATATACAAACAGCCAAACTCGTAATTTCTTAGGTCAGATTTACACTAATCCTGCGAAAAGAATCGAATACTTTTATCAGTTGGTTGGCAATCCTAATCTTATACCCGTTGTTTCGTATAACCCTGATTTTCCTTATGATTTAGGTGCTTTAATAAAAAGCGAAGCATCCAACTTGAGAAAAAAGTTTAACAGGCTAGCATTTAGAGTCTTTTTTAATGGATTTAATGAAGCAATAGATGAGATTAAAAACCTGATTCACCAGAAAGACATTTTAATATTTGACCTTGATACAGCTCCTCATAATAACAACATTTTCAGTAAACATTATGCAACTATTAATCAACTTAGAAAGAAATTTAATTTAGTAACTGTGATAGTACGTTCTGCTTTAAATATGGATATTACTAACGTCGGGCTTGTTAACGGTCAACCTGTTACGCAAGCAGACAACAGTTTACTAATAAAATATAGAGATTATGACTTTGATGCCTTTGGTGATTTTGCTGGAATAAAAAAAGACCTTTTGTCCGAGGGAGGAACTATAAGTCCAGGTGTTATTTACTACTCAGGTGAAAGGAATTGTTATTATGGATTCAATAGCAAATTAAAGACTTTGGAATCTTTTGAGACAGTAATCCTTCCATCAATTCTTAATTCTGAAGTATGGAAAAGATTAAGTGATGAACACAAAAAAAATTGCCCAGGATGTCGGGCAATTGAAAATATAGCTCAAGGTAAAGAATCAGGAAAGCATCAAGGAAAATGGAAAAGAATTTCAATGATGCATTACCTCTATAGCATGGAAGAATTTTTGTAATACACCCAGTAGGGGTCAGCTTCGGTTCTGAAGAAAATCTGTAGATCAATCGGGTTAATTTTTTCGAAGTTTTTTCCAATATGTTCCCACCTCTTTTGGAACCTCTTTTTAATAATGGTTTTGAAAAGGTGGTTTATTTTTTTAGGTGACAAATGGTGCAGTAACATACCTTCTTTAGAATCTCTTCCCTTTAGTGTCACCTTAATACCAGCGAGCTTCATCATCTGATCAAGCTCCTTTGATGTTAGACAATATAATTGTGCTACCGGGTCGATATTCCCGTTCCTGGTTGCCTTCCGCCTTGGATGAAATTTCCATGCATTCCCAACCTGCCGGAACGAAATGATGCCACAAGACTCCGGTACTAGCTCAAATACTTTGGGAAGATGTTTGGTATGTACAACCACGTAAACAAATTCAAACACCTGAGAGTAATCCTGTATCTGCTTATCCAGTTTATCTAACGAGTCAAGCTCGGTTTTTATTTCATAAGCGTATGATTTCCCATTGATTCTACCAATGTCTAAACGACTTGCACCGACGTTCATCTCGAACGTACTTACCTCGTCTTTTCGATTGAGGTAATTTTTAATAAAGTGATATTTGATGGTACATTCCCCAGGATAATGCTTAATAACCAAGTCATTAACGATTTTATGTCCAACAACAGATTTCCTGAAAGGCTCGATTTTGTAGTAAACATCTGATGGTAATACCTTTTTGATGACTTCCCATATATGAACATCTAATTGAAAAGGTTGGTAAGAGCTGTAAAGGGTTCTGGTGAGTAAACTGATCTCTTCAGGTGTAAAATGACTCTCAATTATACTCACACAATCCTTTTGCACCGCCTTTACCTCCTTTCCAGTTTCAAACATTAATTATTTTAGACTGTCTAAAAGATAATTTCTACACCCTTTAGTCTTTATCCTATTGACCTTAATCTTATTTTTTCCTATGCTTTTGGTCATATTGGAGGTTATTTATGGAACGTGTCTGCATGTACCTGCGAAAATCTCGCGCCGATCTGGAAGCCGAAGCCCTCGGAGAAGGCGAAACGCTCACCAAACACAAAAAAATCCTCCTGAAACTGGCCAAACAACAGGGGTTAAACATCGTGAAGATACGCGAAGAGGTCGTCTCGGGGGAGTCCCTGATCCACCGACCGCAAATGCTAGAGTTGCTAAAAGAGGTCGAGTCGGGAATATACGACGCTGTCCTTGTGATGGACATCGACCGGCTTGGCCGCGGTGATAAGGTTGACCAGGGACTGATTGAAAGAGCATTCCGCGAGTCAGGGACGAAAATCATCACGCCACGCAAGATTTACGACCCCAACGACGAGTGGGACGAGGAATACATGGAGTTTGAGTCTTTCATGGCTCGCCGTGAGTTGAAGCTCATCAACAGGCGCCTACAACGCGGTCGAGTCGCCTCTGTGGAGGAAGGGAACTACATCGCAACACGGCCACCGTATGGGTACCAGATCCACAAGACCGACCGGGAACGCACCCTGATTCCCCATCCAGAACAAGCACCGGTCGTACAGATGATTTTCGACTGGTACACAGACGAGGATCCTGAAAGACGAATGGGCAGCAACAAAATTGCTAACGAGTTAAACCGGCGAGGGTACCGTTCCTACACCGGCCGCGAATGGACTTCCGCTTCCGTACTAGCGATCCTAAAGAATGCGGTTTATGTCGGTCGCGTCCAATGGAGAAAACGGGAAGAAAAGAAGTCTACGGAGCCTGGGAAGCGAAAGGATACACGTACACGCCCTCGGCACGAGTGGATCGACGTTCAGGGGAAGCACCCTCCACTCGTCTCCATGGAAACCTTCATGAAAGCCCAAGACATCCTCAAACGGAAATACCATGTCCCCTATCAACTGGAGAACGGTATCACCAACCCATTGGCCGGTTTAGTGAAGTGTGACATGTGCGGATCTTCCATGGTTCTTCGCCCCTATACGAACCAGCTGCCGCACTTGAAATGCTACAATCAGCTTTGCCAAAGCAAAAGCACCCGGTTCGCCTACGTGGAGGAGCGATTGCTGAAAGGCCTCAAAGAGTGGCTTGCTCAGTACAAAGCTGAGTGGGGAAAACGAAAACGACCGGAGCGAAAGGATAGTGCTATCGAGCTGAGGCAGGCGGCACTCCGATCTCTTGAGCGGGAACTAAAGGAACTAGAGGCGCAGAAAGGCCGTTTACACGACCTATTGGAACGTGGGATTTACGACGAAGAAACGTACCTGGAGCGTTCCGAGAACCTGGCGGAAAGGATTGAGAATGTCAAGGAATCCATCACCAAGGCCGAGGAAGAACTCGCCACCCAGATCAAGCGAGAGCAGGCTCAGAAGGAGATCATCCCAAGAGTAGAAACGGTTCTGGAGCTGTACAGCAAAACAGACGATCCAGCGAAGAAAAACAACCTGCTGAAGTCCGTCCTTGAGAAAGCCGTCTACCGAAAAGAAAAGTGGCAGCGTGGCGACAACTTCACATTGACGCTTTACCCGAGGCTGCCTCAATGAATTAACCTTCACGGATAAACCGTGAGGGTTAATTCATTTCCCTCCTTATCCGTTCCGATTGGATCATGCAGCGACACATCCTTGCGTGTCTTCTTCAAACTGCGCAGGTGCATCAGGATTTCATTTTCAATACAGCGCGCAGCATAGGTGGCCAGTTTGGTCCCTTTATCCACTTGATAACTTTCAATCGCTTTGATCAGGCCGATCGTCCCGATGGAAATGAGGTCTTCGCTGTCTTCTCCGGTATTTTCAAACTTTTTGACGATATGCGCGACAAGGCGCAGGTTATGCTCGATCAGCTTGTTGCGTGCGAGTGGATCGCCGGCGGCCATCCCCTTCAAGTACTTTTCTTCTTCCGCTTCCGACAGCGGTTGGGGAAACGCATTGTTCTTGACGTAGGCGACAAACGTAACCAGTTCTTTAAACAAGAGGGAAAGAGCGACAAGAATACTGGACAAGACTGCCACCTCCTGTGTCTGGATGCTAGCTACTCTTATCCATATGTGGGCACCCGCCCATCCGTGCCTGTACTGTTTGAGGATAGCCATTTTTGCCCCACGAAAACGATGACCGGATGCCCTTCCTGTCGCGCCGTGCTGAAGAGCCGTGATCGGGAAAGGCGTTTGCCGCCCCTTCATACAGGTGAGCCTGATCTTAAGCGATAGGCAGTTAATCAGTGGGTCAACGGTTCAACGCCGTCACTAAAACTGTTCAGACAACATTGGAGAACATTATCGCTTTTTTTGGATGGGAATAAAGATATCGACTTCAGACTCTTCGTTGTCCGCACCCATGAATCGTTCGTCTTCATAGACTTCAAAATCTTCTGATTCCATTAGGGCGTATTCGGATTTCGGCAACCAGGTGTCGTAGATAAAATCAATGGTACCTCCTAACGTCTCTACTTTCCCTTTATGTGTGACAACTACATACTCTCTCTTTGGAATGGTCTTACATAACATTCCTTCTGGTATTTCATCCACATTGTTAACGAGAACGCAAGCCATGTAGGTAAAAGCTTCATGTTCGGGGTTGGCAGAAAATTCACTTATTCCAAGCATAATGTTAGGAGAAATTCTGTTTTTAATCTCCCCTACCCTCGATGTAAACTCTTCCCAAAGAGCTGGTATTTTACTTTCATTCAAGGTTGTCGAACATGTCAAACCTACAACTGTAAAAGCATCTTTCACATTTTTGGCTCCATGGCGATACCTCCTTAGATAATCTCCACGTGCATCCTAAACTTATTGTGAGGATAATTGTACTGCATACTACCTTTCACGCCAACGAAATAAAGGGTGTGGGTAATGCTGTGGTTAAAGGAGGAAACCTGGTATGAGATTCCGTGCGTTTCAATGCCCTCAACCACTATTTATTTACATTTTCAGGACAATTACATGCTATGGGTCGCACACCCCATCATCTGAGACCCTTTATGTAATCCTGTTCATCCTTTCTGTGATTTGCATCATTTGCGGGTTTGTCTTATTTTTAGGAAAGAAAAAAACGAAACACTGCACCCCCACACCGAAAGCGAATGGAAACAAGAGAAATAATGGGGATGAAGCTTTTCTTTTTAAAAGCGTGTCTGGTGTCTCATGGGGGCACGTAATGGGTAACTCATAAATAATAGTTTAAGGGGCTTGTTAGGCCCCTTTCAGACTGGAGACAAAGGGTATCTGGAGAAGGAGCCATTTTCCTCTTCACTCCGTTGCCAACCTGCAATGGAGCCGAACTGTCCGCGTCGCTCTCCCGAAGCGGGCGGGCGCAAAAGCAGCCCTGCTGCGCCGTTAGTCCAGGTTGCGCCCGTATGCCCCCGCTTCGGTCTTGCTCCGCTTGGAAAGTTGGCAAAGTCGTTCATTCGGAAAATGGCCGCCCTTCAGTACTCACTTTGGATTCAATCTGAAAGATGTCGAGCGCATCTTGGGTGAACAGGACACCAAACGGTGCTGATCGAGTTTCAACGCTCTCGCCTGGGACGAGTGTGGGCGGTTTTTCGCCAGCGAACGGTTTGGCCAACCTGCCAGCAAAACGGCGTATCCGCAGGGAATTCGCAGCGGCAACAGCATCACGTCGCTGCGGGACATCGTTTTGCCGCCGCCCCTGCGGATCGGCGTGGAGCGATCCGGGACTGCTTCTTCGCTGGTTGGACGTGAGCCCGAAAAACGCCCCACTCGTATTCACGACACTTTGTCAGCAAACTGTAAGGTGCTTGTTAGGCCCCTTTTATTTGCGGCATGCCACTCCATAACCACATTCGGACAGCGCTCTTGCAGCAGCTGCATAAAAGCTTCCCGATCTTTTGGGAAGATCGGGATCTTGCCAAGTATCAAAGACGATTCGCCGGAATGGGGTGTACCCATGTCATGGTTTTACTCCTACTTCAGTACGTCATGGTCCACGTACCGTTCGCCGTTCAGTTCGCTGATCACGTTAATCGCCACTTTGGCACCGTCGCCAGCTGTGATAATGGTGTGTACGCTTACGCCGGCGCAAGTACCAGCGGCCCATATTCCGTCAACACTTGTCCTGCCCTGCTCATCGGTTTGCAGAACGGTCTTGATGCGCGGTTCGTTCCCCGGTCGGGTTGCAAGTCCGATCGATTCGGCAAGCTCGACCGATAGACCAGTGGCCAGAATCACATGCCTGGTCGGGTACTCGTTGGAATCCGTCTTCACCAGAAAGCCATCACTCTGCTTTTCGATGGAAACCACTTTGTCCTGAACGAACTCGGCGCCGAACTTGCTTGCTTGTTTTTTGCCCAACTCGATCAGGTCAGGCCCTGTAGTCTCCATCACGCCGTAGTGGTTCTCAATCCAGGCCCGTTTGGTGATGCTCTGGTCACTGTCGATTACCAGTGTCTTTTTCCCCGCCTTGGCAGTGAAGATGGCAGCACTCGCACCGGCTGGACCGGCTCCTACGACTACAACGTCATACATCCACGAATCTCCTCCTTGAAATAAGCTGATGACGAAACGCCCCTGCGGCGCTTCCAAACCTGCGCGGCATCTGCAGGCTTCGTGTCAGTACAGTTGATGTTTATAGCATTATTCTTCCATTCAAACGTCCTGACGTCAATCTGCGTGTGTGTTCATGGCTGCACAGGGAGCAGGTTGAGATGGTTCCCCTTGCGTTGTTACACCCCGTACGCACAACAGACATAAGATGATAACAACTGACTATCACCCAGGAAATGCTCAAGGGAAGGAGCCATGTACATGACCAAGCTGTACCTGACCCAAAAAGTATGGAGACAGATTGAGCAGGCCGTGCGCAGCAACCCGGAAGTGGAAACCGGCGGAGTGCTGATGGGGTATCCCATAAACGATCAGGATTGGGCGATCACCTATGCCAGCGGCCCAGGTCCGCGAGCGCTTCAGATGAAACATGCTGTCATGTTTGACGATCATTACCTGGGGCAGGTGATCCGAAAGGTAAAGCGAAAAACCTTGGGGCGTGTCCACTACATCGGAGACTGGCACAGTCATACGGTTCGCCGCCTGTCACCCAGCCGGGTGGACCGCCAGACTGTCTTCATGAAGGCGTATCAGGAGAAATACGCGTCAACATCGCCCTTGATGTTGATCGTTGGTATCGGGAAACGAAACGATATCCAGGCCAGAGGGTTTATTCTCGATCAGGCGCTGAAGGAAGTCCAGCAGATTGTTTTGACAAAGAAGCCAATGCCTCGACAACCTTACCGAAGATCTTGATCCCCTGGTGTGAAGCGGTGACCGGCTGATTCTCGGCCACAACAGCAATCGCATAGCGTGGGTGGTCAGCCGGAGCGTAACCGACAAACCAGTGATGATAGCGCATGCCTTGCCCCGTCTCGGCTTGTGCGGTGCCGCTTTTTCCGGCCACAGGCCATGACAGGTTGACGAGCGGCTTTCCCGTCCCTTCTGCTACGACCAACCGCATCAACCGGGTCAGTTTGTAGGAGGTGACCGGGTCAATTCCTTCCACCGGCAGTGGCTGCAGTGGAAAAAGGTGAAAGGTGCCTCCATTGCGATAGGTGATTTCCCGGACCAATCGCACTTGTCGGGGCTGTCCCCCATTCAGCATGGTAACCATCAGGTTGGCTGCCGAAAGCGGCGTGATCCTCACGTCACGTTGTCCGATTGCCGTCTGGATCAAAGTCCCTTCGTCATGGTATACCTCCGACATAAAGACCCTGCCCGGCTCCTCCCCGTCGATCTGCCGGAAATTTTCCATTTTGTACAAGTGCGGGGCAGACCAACCAACCGGTGCAAGCAGACCGAGCCGCTCCGCATACGATTGGATGGTGTCACCCCCGAGCCGTTTGGCGATCTGGGCGAACGCGATGTTGCAGGAGTGCGCATACGCTTCTTCCAGTGTGATGCTGCCGTGTCCGCCCCGTTTCCAGCAGGAGAAGCCGTAGTGGCCATACTCTCCCTCACACACAAACCGCTCGGTTGGCGAGACCGCTTCCTCAGCCAAAGCGGCGGCGGCCACCACGGTCTTGAACACGGAACCCGGAGGAAGCTGTTTGACGGCGCGGTTCTGCCACGCGCCCGCTTTTACATCCACATTGGTCTGATCATACGCCGGTCGGCTTACCATGGACAACACGTCTGCGGTGGCAGCATCGAGAACCACAATCGAACCTTCCGTCAATCCCGCCTGATCCGCAATCCATTCCATCTCATCCTGCATCTGCCTGTCCAGTGTAGTAACCAGGGAGAGGGGATAAAAGCTGTTTTCCTGCTCATGGTAGCGAATCCCCAACCCGCCAAGAGGCCGCCCCTGGCCATCTACCACATACGACAGGCGGGACGGTGCCACCCCCTGCAAAAAGCGGTCAAAAGTTCGTTCCAACCCTGCTGCTCCCACTGTACTGTCCAAACTCATTTTGCCGCTCCGCCACTCTTCCTCATACTCGCTTTGAATATACGCCGGGTTCTGGTTTACATAGCCGATAACGCTCTGGGCCACTGCGTCGCTTCGATACCGTTCCGTTACGTTTACGGCGACGAAACCCGGGATTTTGAGCCGGTTAATCTGCTCCGCCTGCTGTTCCGTAAGCGCGACCGGTTTTCCCTTTTCATCACGCAGCATCGCAGGCTCTTTCCCATGCGAAAGAAGATGTTCCAACTCAGCCATCCTCCGGCCGATGATGGAAGCGATTTGTCTGATTGTCTCCTGGTCCTGCAATCTTCCACGTGCCAGCGGAAAGACGATGAGGGCAAGCTGTTCTTTCCCGGTAAATGAGTTCCCGTTCCGATCGAGGATGTCGCCGCGTCCGCTGTCCAGCGTAACGGTCTGCTCACGCTGCCTGACCGCCTGCTTGACCAGGTCGACGCCTTGCCGGGAAAAGTGGTGAACAGCCACCAGTTGAATCCAGCTCAGCCGGAAGATGAGGATCCCCCAAACCAATGAAAACAGCAGCAGCAGCAAAAACGCCCGCTGTTTCGTTTTGCGTGACAAGCTCAAAGCAACCTGCCTCCTGACCCTTTGCTGCCCAGTATTTCCATCCGTCCAGCTGCTCAATCCTCGGGTTGAACCGTTTCCGGAGAAAAAATAACCATCCCCCGCCACTTGCTTGGCAGGGGATGGTTCATTCCATCATGACAATGACCGCCAACTCGGCCGGCCTGATTGCCGCACGACAATGATCATCAGGCCCCAGGGGGGATTTGTTCGGACGAGCCGGCACGTTGTTTGGCTTTTAAGATGTCACGTATTTTGGTGGCAAGCAAATCAAGTGCGACCTGATTGTAGCCCCCCTCCGGAATGATCACGTCGGCGTATCGCTTGGTCGGTTCGATAAACTGCAGGTGCATTGGCCGCACGACGGTCAGGTATTGCTCGATGACGGACTCCAACGTCCGTCCGCGCTCGCGAATGTCCCGCTGAATGCGACGCAAAATGCGCACATCTGCGTCCGTGTCCACAAACACCTTGATGTCCATCAAATTGCGTATTCGCGGATCTTCCAGGATCAGCATGCCTTCCAGAATGATCACTTTTTTCGGTTCGACCAGCACACGCTCCTTGGAGCGGTTGTGGACCGTAAAATCGTAGACCGGCTTGTAAATCGGCCTCTCATGCAGCAACTCCTGCAGGTGAAACAAAAGCAAATCGTTGTCAAAGGCAAAGGGATGGTCGTAGTTGGTTTGTGCCCTTTCTTCCATCGTCAGATGGCTCTGATCCTTGTAGTACGAATCCTGCTCAATCATGATCACGCTGTCATCCTGAAAGCGCTGATACAATTCTCTCGCTACCGTGGTTTTGCCGGAACCGCTTCCTCCGGCTACCCCTATCATGACGGGGTGACCCATGCTCCTATCTCCTTCCTGACTGATGCCCTTGCATGCTGATTGTATCCGGACAGACCATGTCCTCTCCATTATTGCAGCCTTGTGAGCCGGCAGCAAGATTGGAGGGATGCGTCCCGCTTTACGCATCACTGCCCGGTTCTTGCTTCTTGACGCTGACAGCGATGCCGTCCCCGACCGGAATAAACGTCGTCTCCAACTGTGGATGATTCCGCAAATAGTCATTAAAGTCCCGCAGCTTCTCCACCATCGGGCGCAGCCGCTTGCCTGCCTGCGACGGATCGGCGACCAATCCCCGAAACAGGATATTGTCGCAGATAATCAGTCCACCGGTAACAATTCGGGGAAGGTACAAATCGAGAAACGTGCGGTACTGCCCTTTGGCAGCATCAATAAACAGGCAGTCAAACGTCTGATCGCCCGGCAGTCCGGCGGTGGCGTCTGCCTGGATGACCGACACCCGCCCGGCCATTCCCGCCTCGGCGATATTGGCCTGGGCCCGCTCTGCCCTGCTTGCGTCCATCTCGATGGTGACAATGCTGGCCTGCGGAGCTGCGTCCGCCAGCCAGATCGTGGAATAGCCGATCGCCGTTCCCACTTCCAAAATGCTGGTGGGCCGGTGGGCAAGCAGCCACAGCCGAATCATCTGTACAGAGGGCAGCTGGATGATCGGGATTTCCTCTTGTGCCGCCTCCCGTTCCAGCCGTCTCAACAGCAGAGAACGCTCCGGGGCAAGAGAAGCAAGATAAGCGTCTACTTCCGGTGTCGTAATCAAGCAATCACATCCTTTCTACCAACTGCCTCGGCTCTTGGCGTCTCTGGCCAAATGCTCCTCATATGTTTTGGAGAAGTAATGTTCCGACGAACCGTCCTTTTTGGTCACAAAGAAATAGTAATCGTGTTCGGCTGGCCGTACAACCGCCTCAAGGGAGGCTCTTCCCGGGCTGGCGATAGGGCCTGGCGGCAAGCCGGGATGAAGGTACGTGTTGTACGGGCTTTCCACCTTCAAGTCTTCGTACAGAATCCGGTCACGCTGTTTGCCCAGTACAAACTGGACAGTGGCACACGATTCCAGCAGCCACTCGTCGCGCAGCCGGTTGTAAAAGACGCCCGCAACGAGAGGCCGTTCCTTGTCCACGACCACTTCCCGTTCCACGATGGAAGCAAGCGTAACGGCCTCGTCCATACTCAGCTTTCGTTTGGCCAGTTCTTCCAGCCATTCCGGCTTCCATTCCTTCTCGAACTGCGCCAGCATTTTGACGATAATCTCATGTTCGGATGCGCCTTTGTTCACTTCATACGTTTCCGGGAACAAATACCCTTCAAGCCGGTATTTTCGCCCCTCCTTCCGGGGAATGGAGGCCACGAACGAAAATTGGGAAAAGTCTCCTTCGTTTACCTCGCGCAAAAATGCCTGCTTGTCCACCAGTCCTTGTTGGGCCAGAGTCGTGGCAATCTGCTCAACGTTGAGTCCTTCAGGGATGGTAAAGCGCACGGTATCTTTGACCACTTCACCTCGGACCATCTTGTCCAGCAGTTGGTCAAGCGTCACACCCGTCTGAAAACGGTACGTACCGGCCTGCAGTTGGCTTCCGACGCCCTTGGCCCGCACGTAGTAACGGAACACCGTGGCATTGCGGATCAAGCCTTGCTGTTCCAGCAGCTCTGCAATCTCAAGCACCGTAGAACCGGAGGGGATGGTCACCTGCTTTTCCACGACCTGACCGCCGCCGTCCACCGGCTGCATCTGCTGATAGACGTAAAAAGCAGCGGCTCCCCCGGCCATCGCAAACAGCAGCAGGAGCACGAGCAGCGCCGCGATCACCTTGCGCCCCCTGCTTCCCCGCCGTCTCTTACTGGTACGATCTTTCTCTTCCAAGGCGAATCCTCCTCTTCCCTGCATCGCATACATTATACCGAAGTTTGGACAACGATGCACCTTGGACACGAAAAATCCCGCACTCAACCAGCACGGAAAAAACCGCCTGCCGAAGCATGGCGGTTTTCCGCACACTTGGTTTATCCCTCTTCTTTTTCCAGCTCGGCGATCAATGTCTCAAATGTTGCCTCCACCTGTTCCCATTCTTCGTCATCTTCAATCGCCTGCAGCGTGTCAGAACCGTCATAGCGGAGGAAGTGGACATCGTATTCCTCCTGGTCTTCCTGATCAACCGGAACCAGCACCAGGTAGCTGCGGTCTTCAATGTCAAAGATGTACATGATCCGAAAATCGCGCGTTTCGTCCGTTTCTTCTTCGGAAAGCGCGATTACCTCGCCTACTTCAAACTGACTGCTTATGTCCTCACTCATTGCTTTCCCCTCGCATTCGCATCCAAATAGCCCTGCAAGATGATCACGGCCGCCATCTTGTCAATCACCTGCTTTCGCTTTTTACGGCTCACATCGGCGGTAACGAGCATTTTTTCGGCAGCCATCGTTGTGAGCCGCTCATCCCACAAATGGACGGGGAGCTGAACCCGCTCCGCCAAGCGGCGGGCAAACCGCTGACAGCTTTCCCCGCGCGGACCAACCGTCCCGTTCATGTTTTTGGGCAAACCGACGACAATCTCGCTCACCCGATAGTGATCGATCAGCGATTGCAAGCGCTGGAAATCCTGTTCTTCCGACTGACGCCGGATCGTTTCCACTCCCTGCGCCGTCCAGCCCAGCTCGTCACTAACCGCCACTCCGATGGTTCGCTCTCCTACATCCAATCCCAGTATGCGCATGATTCGCTCCTGTCTTACGCCTCGCCTTGCGAATCGTTCTCCGCCAAATAGACCCTGACCAGTTCCTCGATCAGCTTGTCTCGTTCGATCTTTCCGATGAGGCTGCGTGCGTTGTTGTGCCGCGGAATAAAGGCCGGATCTCCCGAAAGCAGATAGCCGACAATCTGGGTAATCGGGTTATACCCTTTTTCTTGCAGCGCACGATACACCAGAGTCAGCGTTTCTCGCACATCTGCTTCGTTCGTTTCCTTGGGCACCGTATACTTCATGGTATTATCCATGGAACTCATCACATACACCTCGATTTTTTCCGGGAGAACTGCAGCGCCCGCGTTCTCCGCATGTTTCGACCTGCTATCATCTATTCGCTCCGCGGGCCGTCTATTCCTTTTTTGCGAACAGATGGTGTGCGCGTCTTACTGGTTGACGGCTGCCTGCTCGCGCACAAGCTGTTCGACCCGCTTCAGTGCCTCCTCCAGTTTGGCCGGATCTTTGCCGCCAGCCTGAGCCATGTCGGGCCTACCGCCGCCGCCACCGCCACAAATCGCTGCCACTTCCTTGACAATTTTGCCGGCGTGGAAGCCTTTCTGCAACAAATCTTTGGTAACACCGGCAACCAACTGTACTTTCTCGCCGTCCACAGCCCCGAGCACGATCACCGCAGAGCCGATCTTCACTTTCAAGTCATCCAGCATGCCGCGCAGGCTGTCCATATCGGCGGCGGATACCCGTTCTGCCAGCACGTTGACACCGTCAACCTGTTTTACGCGCTCGCTGAGTCCGCTCGCCTCCATGTTGCCCAGTTTGGCCCGCAGGGACTCGTTTTCCCGCTGCACATCCCGGATTTGCTTGAGCAGTGCCTCCACACGCGCCGGTGTCTCCTGTAACTGTGTCGCCTTGACGGATTGGGCCACTTCGCGCAGCGTGTGAAGCTGCTGATTGAGATACTGGTAAGCGCCCCGGCCAGTGACGGCTTCAATCCGGCGAGTGCCGGCACCGATGCCGCTTTCGCTGACAATCTTGAACAGGCCGATTTCTGCCGTGTTGTTTACGTGGCAGCCGCCGCACAATTCCAGACTGTAGTCCCCGACTTGCACAACGCGCACGACTTCTCCATACTTTTCGCCAAACAGCGCCATCGCGCCCATTGCTTTTGCTTCAGCAAGCGGCTTGTGCATCACCTCAACCGCCAGATTGGCCCAAATTTTCTCGTTGACGATAGCCTCGATGCGTTCCAGTTCTTCCGGACTGACTGCACTGATATGGGTGAAGTCAAAGCGCAGCCGCTCCGGCGCAACGAGCGACCCCGCCTGATTGACATGCTTGCCCAGCACGTCTTTCAGGGCCTGGTGCAGCAGATGGGTGGCGGTATGGTTTTTCACGATATCAAGGCGCGCCTCGTGGTTGACCATCGCTTTGACAGTATCCCCGAGTTTCAGCGTGCCCGCTTCCACGGTCACGCTGTGCACATGCTGCCCCAATGGCCCCTTTTGAACGTCTGTGACACGGGCTTTTACCTCTTCCGAGAACAGCCAGCCCTCATCGTTCACCTGTCCGCCGCTCTCTGCGTAAAACGGTGTCTGATCGAGGACGAGCTGACAAGCTTGTCCTTCTTCCACCTGGTCAACCAACTGATTGTCGGAAATGATTGCCACAATCTTGGCATTAGCTACCAACTCAGTATACCCAACAAATTGACTTGTAACCGTCAGGTCTGCCAGGACGCCGCCTTGGGTTTGCATGCTGTCCACTTCCTGACGCGCTGCACGTGCCCGCTCCCGCTGTTCCGCCATTGCCCGCTCAAATCCTTCATGATCGACGGAGAGACCGTGTTCTGCGGCGAAGTCTTCGGTCAGGTCAATGGGGAAACCGTACGTGTCGTACAATTTAAACGTATCCGCTCCGGACAGCTTGGACTCGCCAGCCGCCTTGGCAGCTTCCACCATCTGTTCCAGAATGGCCAGCCCTTCGTTCAGCGTCTCGTGGAACCGCTCTTCCTCACCGCGGATCACTTTTTCAATAAACGCGCGCTTCTCCACCACTTCCTGGTAGAACTCGCCCATCATTTGCCCAACCACTTCCGTCAGCCGATACAAAAACGGTTGCTCGATCCCGAGCAGTTTGCCCATCCGTACGGCGCGGCGCAGCAAACGGCGAATGACGTAGCCGCGTCCTTCGTTGGACGGAAGCGCCCCGTCGCCGATGGCAAATACCACCGTACGGGCATGGTCGGCGATCACCTTCAACGCCACATCCGTTTCCGCACCCGCTTTGTACGGAACGCCGGAGATGGCACTGGTCGCTTCAATCAAGGGGAACAGCAGGTCGGTCTCGTAGTTGTTGTCCACATCCTGAAGAATCGACGCCATCCGCTCCAGGCCCATCCCTGTATCGATGTTTTTCTTGGGCAGTGGCGTGTAGCTGCCGTCCGGGTTGTGGTTGTATTGGGAAAAGACGAGGTTCCACACTTCCAGGTAGCGCTCGTTTTCGCCGCCCGGGTACAGCTCGGGATCGTTGGGATCGTTGCCGAAGCGCTCCCCCCGATCGAAGAAAATCTCCGAGTTGGGACCGCACGGCCCTTCGCCGATGTCCCAAAAGTTGCCTTCGAGTCGGATAATCCGTTCTTCCGGGATGCCGATTTCGTTGTGCCAGATCTCAAACGCTTCGTCATCCTCCGGATGAATCGTCACCGACAGCTTCTCCGGATCGAAACCGATCCACTGTGGGCTGGTCAGAAATTCCCATGCCCAGTGAATCGCCTCCCGCTTGAAGTAGTCGCCGATCGAGAAGTTCCCGAGCATTTCAAAAAACGTATGGTGCCGTGCGGTACGACCGACGTTTTCGATGTCATTGGTGCGAATCGATTTTTGCGAATTGGCGATCCGCGGATTGTCCGGCACGACGCGGCCGTCGAAGTATTTTTTCAGCGGCGCCATCCCGCAGTTAATCCACAATAATGACGGATCGTCGTGCGGAATCAGCGGAGCGCTCGGCTCGATGTGATGTCCCTTCGTTTTAAAGAAATCGAGATACATTTGGCGAATCTGATTGCCTGTCAGCTTTTTCATCCCATGTGCCTCCTCATAAAATAAAAAGCCCCCATCCCGGTCAGGGACGAGAACTCCTTTCTCGCGGTACCACCCTGCTTACAGGCGCCAGCTGCTGCTTGTGCGTCCTGTCGCTTTGCGTGCCCGTAACGAGGGCGCCACGCCGGGTTTTGCCCGGTCTTCCGGAATAGCCTTCAGCTGCGCTTCTTTTAGATGTTCTCTCAACCGCGGAACATCCTCTCTGTAAAAGGACTGCAGCCTACTCGTTCCTTCATTGATCACGTGTTTGGTTTCATCTGGTATTATAGCGGGTTGCAAAGAGGGCTGTCAACTTTCCCGCATGATCAGCACAATCCGGCTGATCAGCACCTTGAGCACCGCAAGGAGAGGGACAGCCGCGATCAGCCCGACAATACCGCCAAGCGTCTCACCGGCCAACAGGGCAAAGATGATCAACAGCGGATGAAGCTTGAGTGATCGGCCAACGATGTTGGGGGACAAGATATTGCCTTCCACTATCTGTATCACCACATTGACGGCCAGAACCAGCAGCACCATTTTCGTAGAGATGGTCAAGGCAACGATCACCGCGGGAGCAGCGCCGATCAGCGGGCCGATATAGGGGATAACGTTGGTCAGGCAGACGATCGCAGCCAGAATAAACGGATAGGGCATGTCGATCAGCCAGTAACCCACATAAGCCATACCCCCTACCACCAGAGCCACCACCATTTGCCCGTGCAGGTATTTTCCCAACACGTCGTTGAGGTCGTGCAGGGTTACGATTGTCTTCCGCCGATACGCGCGGGGAATCCACTGCAGCATTGCCCGCTGGATCAGCTGCATGTCTTTCAGCAGATAAAAGGCAATAAACGGGATGACAGCGTAAGCGAGCAGCTTGCTGAGCGTCTCTTTGGCATTGTCCGCCAGATCGCTGATTCCTTGTGACACCCTCTCCTTGGACTGGAGGATAACCCGATCTACGCCGTTTTGGATGGTGTCCGGCAGGACGTACTTGTGGTACTCCCACTCCATCATCCAGGTATGATACCAGTTGAAGAGGCGCGGAAGATCATCGGACAGCTCGACCATCTGACGGGTGAACAGAGGAATGGCGTTGAGCAAACCAATGGTCAGCACCAGGAAAAAGGAGGCGTAGATTAACAGAACCGCGACAAGCCGCGGAACTTTTCGTCTCTCCAGCGCGGTGACAATGGGGTGCAGCAGGTACGCGATCAACAGACCGATCAGAAATGGAAGCAGAACTTCTCCAGCCCACACGGCGATACGAAACAGCACGGGTCTGATCAGCCAGAGCAGATTGGCGATGACCAGGATGATCGTCACGTTAAGGCCAATCATCAGTAAGCGGTTGGGCTGCATGGAACCATATGCCTCCCTACGTTTGTTGCTATGAACTAGCATGTGCGAAGGCGGGAAAAAAAATCCCCTCCCACAAGCGGAGGGGATGTGCGCATGGCATCAGCGCAGCGCTTTCGCCAAAGAGCGCCCGATGTTCATCATGTTACGGGACAGCTGAGGCATGCGATTCATGCCGAAGCGGAACCAGCTGCGGCGTCTTGGTCTGAGCATGAAGCCAATGGCGGTTACGGCGATTCCCGTTGCAATCATGCCAAGCATACCGCGGATCATGGTGATTCCTCCTTCACGGACGTATCACGTCAAATTTGGGCTGGCAGGGATTGATCTTCGAGAAAGAGATCGTTTAGCGAATGGAGGGAGCCGTCTTCCTCCACCTGGTAGATGGACGAGATCTGGTCACCGTCGACGCTCAATTCAACAAAGCAGTTCCAGCAGTAATACTGGTTTGTGCCGATTTTGCCGATATCCTTCGAAGAGCAGTTGGGGCATACGACCCGCATTGTGCTACCTCCTTACTGAACACTCTCAGCCTGGACACGGGTGGATGGGGGAACAATGAGCGCTTCCTTTCCGACCACCATCCGGAAGGAGAGCGGCAGACGCTTCCGTCCTTCCGTAAGGTCGGCGATCCAACCGTCCGACAGCTCACACCCTACTAGCTTTTCCCAGTTGGATGTGAAGTAAACATCTTCCACAGTACCCAGACACTCTCCCCGTTCCGTCATGACCGGCTTGCCGCGCAGGCAGTTGCTGCCGCCGGCAAATCCCAGCACGCCCGATTCTGCTAAAGGCTCAAGGGAGGTAACAACATCCTTGCTCTGTACGGTAAGGAAATCGTCTCCCACAGCGTGAATCAACGCAAAAGGGATAAACGTCCCCGGCTGAAACCAGCTTTTTTCTTCCAGCACTACGCCCAATGTTCGCCACTGCTCGTCTATGAGAATATCGCGGACGGTGCCAATCTGCTCACCCGATTGAAGGCAGACGACGGGCAATCCCAACAGATCCAGTGCCCTTTGCATCGGCACTTCCCCCTTCCGCTGTCTTAGTATCCGACGCAAGGAGGCTGCCCATGCGCTCAAAACTGTGCCAATCAATCAACCGCCTCACGTAAGGTGAGACGCTGGCGCAAGTGTGTATGGCGGACACTTTCCTCATCACTTTCCACTGCGATCCGGAACGCTTCGGGCTCGCCGCAGAGCAGCAAATACGACTTGGCCCTTGTTACGCCGGTGTAGACCAGCTTTCGCCTAAGCATGCGGTAATACTGCCGAACGAGCGGCATGATCACAATGGGAAATTCGCTTCCCTGCGACTTATGCACCGAGCAGCAGTAGGCCAGAGTCAAGTGGTGATACTGGGATCGTTTGTAGACAACCTCCCTGCCGTCAAAGGAGACGACGAGTTGTTCCTCCCGCTGCTCGTTTTCATTGGGATAAAAGATGGCGACGATCTCGCCAATATCACCGTTGTAAACCTGTTCTTCGGCGTTGTTCACCAGCTGCAGCACCTTGTCGCCGGTTCGAAAGATGATCTCGCCATATGATACTTCCCGTTTTTGCTCGCTTTTGGGGTTGAACAACTCCTGCAGTTCCTGGTTTAACTGGTTGACGCCGGCATTTCCTTTGTACATCGGAGAAAGCACCTGGATTTCTTTTGCGGTGTACCCTTTTTTTACGGCTCCTTCACAAATTTGTTTCACGATTTGAACCAAATCTTGTGGCGAACTTGTGAAAAATCGCCGATCAGGTAAAGGCGCCAAGAGGTCCTCGGGCACTTTTCCTTCACGGATGTGGTGAGCAAGCCGGACAATGTGGGATTGTTCCGCCTGCCGGTAGATGTCGCGAAGGTGAACATGCGGCACCAATCCGGCATCGAGGATATCCTGCAAAACGTTGCCCGGGCCGACAGACGGAAGCTGGTCAGGATCACCGACCATTACAATCTGCATGTCGTCTGGCAGCGCGCGAAACAATTGGTTGGCCAGCCAAACATCCACCATGGACATCTCGTCGACGATCAAAAGTTTCCCCCGTACCGGTCGTTCCTGATCATGTTCGAAACTGTCGCCGTTGTATCCCAACAGACGATGAATGGTCATCGCCGGCAGACCGGTAGTCTCCGTCATCCGCTTGGCCGCCCTGCCGGTGGGAGCAACCAGCAGAATGGGATATGGATTCTCAAAAGGGTCATACTGAGCGGGATCAAGCGGAATCCCGTGCAGCTCCGCAAAGACGCAGCAGATCGCCCGGATCACGGTCGTCTTGCCCGTCCCCGGACCACCGGTCAATACCATCAAGCCGTTGTTGACCGCCTGTTCCACCGCTTCACGCTGCGAAGGGGCATACGTAATCCCCAGTTCTTCCTCTACTTTGCCCAACGCGCGGTAAAACTCTGCTGCGGGAAACGCTTCATGGAATACACGCTGGGCAAAATAGCGGAGTCGTTTGGCCAGACCGATCTCCGCAAAAAACAACGAGGGCAGGTAGATGCGATCTTCGTCCCAAACCAGCCTTTGCTCTTCAAACATGTGCTGGATGGCCTGCTCCAGCTCGTCTGTCTGAAAAGCATACCCGCCGGCCTCCATCAGCAGCCGACGGGTGCGCTCGATCACTTCCGCCAAAGGCAGATAAACGTGGCCTTCTCCAAATGCCGCTTCTTTCAAAACGAACAGCACGGCCGCCTTGACCCGCTCGGGAGAAGAGGGGGCAATGCCCACGGCACGGGCAATCTCGTCCGCACGCTTGAATCCGACGCCGTCAATATCTTCCACCAGCTTGTACGGTGTCTCACTCAGAACTTCCATCGTCGCAGCCTTGTACGTCTGGTAAATCCGCAGCGCCAAATGAACGCCGATGCCGAAGTCGTAAAGATAAATCATCGTCCGCTCCAGCATGCGGTGTTCCAGCACCGATTCGTAGATTTTCCGGGCCCGGTCTGCAGAAATCCCTGGAACCTGCTCCAGCCGCTCGGGATTGTCGGCGATGATCGACAGCGCTTCCACGCCCAAATGCTCAACAATTCGACTGGCCGTCTTTTTGCCGATCCCTTCAAACAGGCCGCTGGCCAGGTACTTCTCCACCCCGGCTTTCGTCTTCGGGGTCTCTCGCTCGTAGCGTTTGACGACATACTGGCTGCCGAATTTGGGGTGTACCTTCCATTCGCCGTAAAAGGTGTATATTTCGTCTGGATGTGGTCGGGGAAAATTTCCCACAATGACCACTTCCGAATCGCTGATCGATTCGGTTGCCTCTTCCACTTTAAAGCGGTAAACGCCATACCAGTTCTCTTCGTTGTAATAAATTTCGCGTACCACTTGTCCGCGTATGTACGGCTCGGCAAACAGGGAGAGTGCCTGCTGCGACAACCCCACCGCCTCCTTATCACGCAAACGTCAGGTTGGCCCGCTTGACTCTTTGTACGGCCAGCTTGGCGTCCCGGAAAAGAAGCGGGACATGATTCCCGCTTCTGTCCGGGGGACAGCCGCCTGGCAGAAGTCCGCCCGCTACCTCTTTAACCGGGCGGCGATCTCCGCCGTTTTGGCGGCGGCCGTCCGAACCTGCTCAATGGTATTGTACAGGCCAAAGCTGAACCGGATCGCTGATTTGCTGCGATCCTCATCAAGGCACATCGCTTTTAACACATGCGACCGTTCCAGCGAGCCGGACGAGCAGGCTGAACCGCTGGCAGCGGCGATTCCGGCCAAATCCAGATTGAGCAGCATGGTTTCCGTATCAGTCCCCGGAAAGCTGACATTGAGGATGTGCGGTAAATACCGCTCCGGGTGACCATTAACGATAAAGTCGGTTCCCAGGTCCCTCCAGGTATCAAGCATTGCCTGCCGCAGTTCCTGATAATGAAAGCGGCGGCTCTCCATTTCCTGGTAAGCCAGTTTCACCGCTTCAGCAAATCCGACCACGGCCGCCACGTTTTCCGTACCGGCACGGCGATTGCGCTCCTGGGAGCCGCCGACAATCACCGGTGACAGCTTCACACCGCCAGCGACATACAAAAGACCAATCCCTTTCGGACCATTGATTTTATGCGCTGATGCGGACAAGAGATCGACCGGCATCCTGTCTGCATCAATTGGCATGATGCCAAATGCCTGCACCGCATCCGTGTGAAAGAGAATCTGCCGTTCCTTAAGCATGTGGCCAATTTCCTCAACCGGCTGGATGGTGCCCACTTCGTTGTTGCCCCACATGATCGACACCAAAATAGTGTCGGGGCGAATCGCCCTTTCCAGATCAGACAGGCGCACCATGCCTGTCTCGTCTACGGGCAGATAGGTCACCTCGTAGTCCAACTGCTCCAGATATTCGCAGGCACTGAGTACGGCATGGTGTTCCGCCTGCGAGGTGATGATGTGACGCCCCCGCTCACGGTTTGCCATCGCTCCCCCAATCAGGGCCATGTTGTCCGCTTCCGTACCCCCACTGGTAAAGACGAGCTGGTTCGGCGCAGCGCCAATAGAACGGGCAATGGTCTCTCTCGCTTCTTCCAGTGCCGAACGGGCGCGGCGACCAAAGCCGTGGATGCTGGAAGGATTGCCAAAATGCTCTGTGAAAAAGGGCTGCATCGCCTCCGCCACCCGCGGGTGAAGCGGTGTGGTGGCGGCGTGATCCAAATAAATCGCCATGTTGTTCACCTGTCTGCTTCCATAATGGTCAACCTGCCCTTGGCCAACGGCAAGGGCATATAGAATAAATTGGTAATTGATCAAATATAAAACATGTAACTTTCCGTGCGTCCGTCATCCTGATAGGTAATCAAATCTTTTAGTGTCGTCGAATCGAGCACAGCAGAAATGCTGTCGCGAATCCGCAGCCAGAGATAGCGCTTGGCCGGGTCTTCTTCCTCCAGGAACTCCACCGGACTGATCGGCCCTTCCAGAACGCGGATCACGTCACCGGAAGTAATCTCTTCCGGCGGTTTGGCCAGTACGTAACCACCATACGCTCCTCGGATGCTCTTCACCAGACCGGCATTGCGCAGCGGAGCGATCAATTGTTCCAGGTAATGCTCGGACAGATCGTTCCGCTGGGCAATGCTTTTCAGGGAGACGGGTCCATTGCCGTAATTGTTGGCCAGTTCCATCATAATGGTCAAACCGTAGCGTCCTTTTGTCGAAATCTTCAAGAGTAACCTCTCTCCTTTGTCCCAACTTTATTCAGAAAAACGCCTGCGGCATCCGCTTGCAAGCTGTTCGCTGCGGAAAAAACCGAATCATCCCTCTGACTTCCTGCGCATCGCTTGGCGTGCGCGAATCTCCTGCTCATAGCCGATCGGTTTTGGCCGGTAAAACGTGTAGTCAACGCCATCTGGCAGGTACTGCTGCGACACGTACCCATCGGGGTAATCGTGTGGATAGAGGTATCCTTCTCCGTGCCCCAGCTTGGCAGCGCCTTTGTACGCGCGATCACGCAGATGTATTGGCACCGGCCTGTGTCCCTGATCGCGAATCACGTCCAGCGCCTCATTGATACCGACGTACGCGGCATTGCTCTTGGGCGCTGTCGCCAGGTATGTGGTCGCTTGGGCCAACGGAATTCTTCCCTCCGGCATGCCGACCAGCTCCAACGCCTGAAAACAGGATACAGCCACTGTGATCGCCTGGGGGTCGGCATTCCCGATGTCTTCGGAGGCGGCAATGACCAGACGGCGGGCGATAAACCTGGGGTCTTCTCCGGCGTCGATCATCCGGGCCAGCCAGTACAGCGCCGCATCCGGATCAGAACCGCGAATCGACTTGATAAAAGCCGAAATCGTATCGTAGTGCTGATCTCCGCTCTTGTCATAACGTACAGCCCGCCGCTGGATCGACTCCACGGCCACCTCCAGGGTAATGACAATCCGTCCGTCTGCACCAGGCGGAGTGGTCACAACAGCCAGCTCCAATGCATTGAGCAGACGGCGGGCGTCTCCTTCCGCGTAGCGAATCAAGTGGTCACGTGCATCGGGCTCCAGGGCTATTGGCAGTTCTCCCAATCCCTGCTCGCGGTCGTGCAGCGCCCGCTCCAGCACCTGTTCCAGTTCCTGATCGCTCAGTGCATACAACTGAAAGATTTGCGATCGGGAGAGCAGTGCCGCATTTACCTCGAAAAACGGATTTTCCGTGGTGGCGCCAATCAGGATAATCGTCCCTTCCTCCACATAGGGAAGCAGGGCATCCTGCTGACTTTTGTTAAAGCGGTGTATCTCGTCGACAAACAGCGTTGTTCGCTGACTGTTCATCACCAACCGCTCTTTCGCTTCCTCCACGATCCGCCTGATGTCGGCCACTCCTGCCGTGACCGCATTGATTTCGGAGAAGTGCGACTTCGTCGTACGGGCGATCACTTTGGCAAGCGTGGTTTTGCCCGTACCCGGCGGACCGTAAAAGATCAGCGACGAAAGCTGATCGGCCTCAATGGCCCGGCGCAAGAGCTTGCCAGGCCCCAGAATATGAGACTGACCAATGATTTCATCCAGGCGGCGCGGCCGCAAACGGGCCGCAAGCGGCTTCAGTTTCCCGCCCTGCTGTTCTTCATACGCGAATGAAAATAAGTCCATATCGTCCGAATTCCTTCCATTCCAATAGGATCTGTCCCCTCATATCATAACACTGCTGCAGGCTGTGAGCAAAAGAAAACCGCCCGCTCGTATCCTTCCGGAACAGAGCAAAGCGGTCCTTGGAACGTCACTTCAGTCATATGCCTTGTGTCTGGTAATGCGGGTAAACCTGCCTCACCCTTTGGCCGGAACCCATCCGAGCAAGTCCCGGACGACGACACTGGCTAGAATCAGTCCCGCGACGGAAGGGACAAATGCGTTGCTCGCCGGTGGACGGCGCGCCTTGCTGATGGGAGAAGAGGGATCGGCAATTTGATTTCGTACGTCCTCACGGATCGTTACCGGAATTTCCTTGGAATAGACCACCTTGACGCCTTTATGGATCCCTTTTTTCCGCAGTTCGCGGCGGATCACCTTGGCGATCGGATCATAGCTGGTCTGGGATATATCGGCCACTTCAAAGCGGGTCGGGTCCATCTTGTTGGCCGCTCCCATGCTGGAGATGATCGGAATGCCGCGCCGCTTCGCTTCCTGAATGAGGTGAAGTTTGGCTGACATGATGTCCATGGCATCCACAATGTAATCCAGCTTGTGAGCAAACAATTGCTCGGCCGTCTCGCCGCTGTAAAACATGTTCAGTGTTACCACTTCGCATTCCGGATTGATCTGAGCGATGCGCTCCTTCATCAGCTCCGTCTTCGGCCGGCCGATGGTGTGCAGCGTGGCGTGAATCTGCCGGTTGATGTTGGTGATGTCCACCACGTCTTTGTCCACCAGCACCAGCTTGCCGACACCTGTACGGGCAAGTGCTTCCACCGTAAACGAACCGACGCCGCCAATTCCCAGTACGGCAACGGCACTGTTCTTCATGATTTGCAAGCCCTCGGGACCGAAGGCTAATTCACAGCGGGAAAATTGATGAAGCATATGCACAAACAACCTTTCTTCAGATAGTACCGATTCGTTTCTCCACATCCCGCGGCACCCCTGCTGCAGCCGAAACGTGCAGGGAGGAGTGTTACCGGGACGACAGCACTTATGGGAGAACTACTTTTCGTCCGGCTGTACAAGGTCGATATGCAGTTCCTTCAGCTGCTCCGGCGAAACCTCGCCCGGCGCTTCCACCATCAGATCGCTGGCGCTGGCTGTTTTCGGGAAGGCAATCACATCTCGCAGGTTATTGCGGCCAGCCAGCAGCATGACCAACCGGTCCAAACCGAGGGCGATTCCGCCGTGCGGTGGTGTTCCGTAATCAAAGGCATCAAGCAGGAAGCCGAACTTCTCCTGCGCCTCCTCCTGGCTCAACCCCAGCGCGCGGAACATTTTCTCCTGAACATCCCTTTTGTAGATCCGCATCGAGCCGCCGCCCAGTTCGTAACCGTTGAGCACCATGTCGTACGCCTGAGCGCGCACCGCACCGGGATCGCTGTCCAACAGGTGCAGGTCTTCGTCTTTGGGCCGGGTAAACGGATGGTGCAGGGCAACATAACGGCCTGCCTCCTCATCCCATTCCAGCAGCGGAAAATCGACGACCCAGAGGAAAGCGAACTGGCTGTAGTCGATCAACCCCAGTTCGTGACCCAATTTCGTGCGCAGCGCACCCAAGGCATCCGCCACCACTTTCGGCTTGTCGGCGACGAACAGGAGCAGGTCTCCATCTTCGGCTGCGAGCCGCTGTTTGATCGCCTCCAGCTCTTCAGGCGTAAAGAACTTGGCGATCGGCCCTTTCAGTTCGCCGTTCTGCAGACCGATATAAGCCAGTCCCTTGGCGCCGTAACGGGCGGCGAACTTTTGCAGATCGTCCGCTTCCTTGCGGGAATAATGACCGCATCCTTTGGCGTTGATCGCTTTTACCTGTCCGCCGCGTTTGGCTGCGTCGGCGAAAACTTTAAAGCCGCTTGTTGCCACGATGTCGGTCACATCGGTCAGTTCCATGCCAAAACGAATATCCGGCTTGTCCGAACCATAGCGGCTCATCGCCTCCGCGTAGCTGAGACGCGGGAACGGGATCGGTACGTCCACGCCAATGGTCTCTTTAAAGACGTATGCGATCATCTCCTCCATCATCGGCAGCAGTTCTTCCATCGGTACAAACGAGGTCTCGATGTCCACCTGGGTAAATTCCGGTTGTCGGTCGGCACGCAGATCCTCGTCGCGGAAACAACGCACGATCTGGTAGTAACGTTCAAAACCGGAGACCATCAACAACTGCTTGAACAACTGCGGTGACTGCGGAAGCGCGTAAAAACGATTGGGATGAACCCTGGAAGGCACAAGGTAGTCCCTGGCCCCCTCCGGCGTGCTCTTGGTCAACATCGGCGTCTCCACTTCGAGGAAGCCGCGGCCGTCCAGAAAGTCGCGGAACGCTTTGGCCGCCTTGCTGCGCAGCATAAACGTCCGCTGCATCTCCGGCCTGCGCAGATCGAGGTAGCGGTACTTGAGGCGCACCTGCTCGTCCACGTCGATCTCATCCTCCAGTAAAAACGGCGGTGTTTTGGCCTCATTTAACACCGTGATTTCCTCGATGTGCACCTCGACTTCGCCCGTCTTCAGCTTGGGGTTGACTGCTTCCGGTGCCCGCTCCACTACTTGCCCGGTTACAGACAGCACGTATTCGCTGCGCACCTTGTCCGCCTTCTCCCAGGCTAACTTGTTTACTTCAGGGTTAAACACGATTTGCACGATGCCGCTGCGATCACGCAGGTCGATGAAGATCACGCCTCCCAGGTCACGGCGCCGTTGTACCCAGCCGTTGAGCGTAATCTGCTTGCCGATGTGCTCTTTCCCCACTTCTCCGCAAAAGACGGTACGGTAGATTGATTCCATTTTCCTTTACCCTCCACTTTCCTCATTCATCTCTGTATGGTTTTCCGGCTGAAGCCGTTCGTTACTTGTCGCCCAGTTTGCCCAACAGAGCGTCAACCAGTTGATCCTGGGCCACTTCTTCCTGGTCGCCGCTGTCCATCGATTTGAGGACAGCCGTCCCCCGCTCAAGCTCCGCTTCCCCGATGATTATGGTGTACCGCGCTTTCAGACGGTCAGCCGCTTTTAGCTGTCCTTTCATTTTGCGATCCAAGTAGTCCATCTCCGCAGCAATGCCCGCCTGCCGAAGCTGGTCCAGCAGGCGTACCGTGACGCCTTTCGCCTGCGGTGTCTGGGTGACCAGATAGCAGTCAATGCCTTCCGGAACCGGCAGCGTGATCCCTGTCTTTTCCAGGGCGAGCAGGAGCCGTTCGATGCTGAGCGCGAAGCCGATACCGGGCACGTCTTCGCCACCCAGTTCAGCCACCAGTCCGTTGTACCTGCCGCCGCCGCAAAGCGTCTCCACCGCACCAATATCCTGCATCTTGATTTCAAAAGCCGTTAATGTGTAGTAGTCAAGTCCCCGCACAAGCCGAGGGTTTATCCTGTACGAAATGCCGAGAGAATCAAGGTACTGCTTGACTGCCTCGAAATGAGCCGCCGATTCTTCACTGAGATAATCGAGAATGGAAGGCGCATCCTTGGTCAGCTCCTGATCCTTCTGTACCTTGCAGTCCAGGACACGAAGCGGATTGCGGTCAATCCGCGACTGGCAGTCCGGACAAAGCTGGGAGCGACGGGCACTGAGATATTCCAACAATTCGACGCGGTGTCGGGCCCGATCCTCCAGTGTACCCACACTGTTCAGTTCAACGGTCAAACCGCGCAGACCCAGTTGTTCATAAAAACGATAGGCCACTGCGATTACTTCCGCGTCCATGGCGGGATCATGCGATCCAATCGCCTCTACGCCAAACTGCGTAAATTGGCGCAGCCGGCCGGCTTGCGGACGTTCATGGCGAAACATCGGGCCGAGGTAGTACAGCTTCACCGGCTGGGTGGGTGCGCCGTACAGTTTCTTTTCCACGTAGGCACGGACCACGCCAGCCGTGCCCTCCGGTCTCAGCGTCAGCGCGTCCTCGCCGCGCGATTCGACACTGTACATCTCCTTCTCAACCACATCGGTTGTCTCGCCGACGCCTCGCTGAAACAACTCGGTGTGTTCAAAGATGGGCGTGCGGATCTCCTGGTAATTATAGCGGCGGCAAATCTCGCGGATCTGTTCCTCCACATGATGCCACATCTCCACCGTACCCGGCAGGATGTCCTGCGTGCCGCGCGGAATCTGAATCCTGGACATCTGGAACCCCTCCATTCAAGTTCATGTGCTGATACGAAAAAAACCCTCGCCGCTGACATGAATGGTCATGTCAGGGACGAGAGTTGTCCGATACACCTGTCTCCCGTGGTGCCACCCTGGTTGGACAGCAGGAAAAACTGCTGGTCCCACTTTGCACCGGTAACGTCGGTGGCTACGCCGTACGGCTACTGAGAAGCCCCGTTCGCCGCAGGTCTTCCGGGAGGTCTTTCGCCAAGTCGTAATAGAGAAGCGCTTGCAGCCATTGGCGCTTCCTCTCTGCCTATCCGGTACCCGGCTACTCTTTCCCGTCATCAGATCATACGCATAAAAACATATACCGAATCATAGCAAATCGCTGAGAACGAGTCAACCAACCCGGCTTTAAAATATTTTCTGCCCGATTTAGCCGTGCCTGGCCGCTCCGCTGCCGAAGTACACTTCGTCCAAGTCGCGCAGTTTCCGTTCAACCAGTTGGCGATAGGTTTCGTTATAGGTTTTCGGATCTTTGGGATTGGGCCATCGCAGCAGTTTTCCCGACCCGGGTGCCATCAGCTTGGAGACGGCGCCGCAACCCAGTCCGAGAATCGTCTGCGCCTCTTCCATGATCATGATGTTGTAGATGCTTTCCTTGCCGGCAAGAGAATAGCCGACGTTCTCCAGATTGCCGAGGATGTTTTTCTGCCTGTACAAGTAATACGGCTGATACCCGTGTTCCCTGGTCCAATCAGCGGCATAGGCCATCATCCGCCGGATCTCATCCCGGTTGGCCACCTTGTACCTCTCCTTGTTCTGTGTCATCTCCGAGGCGCGTTTAAACGACAAGGTGTGAATGGTCAGCGAGGCCGGCATCAGTTTTTCCACCTGATCCAGACTGTGCCGGATTTCGGCCAGCCCTTCGCCCGGCAGACCGATGATCAGGTCCATGTTGATGTTGGTTACGCCCATGTCGCGAGCCAGCCGGTACGTATCCAACGTTTCCGCCACGGTATGGTGCCGACCGATCGCCACCAGCGTCTCGTCGGTAAACGACTGCGGGTTGATGCTGATCCGATCCGTCTGCCACCGTTTCATCACCGCCAGCTTCTCTGGCGTAATCGTGTCGGGGCGGCCCGCTTCGACCGTCAGCTCCCGCACCTTGTCCATGTGCGGAAACGATTCATGCAGGGTGACAAACAGCGCGTCAAGCTCTTCTGCGGTAATGCTGGTAGGCGTCCCGCCCCCGAAGTAGATGGAGGTGATCCGCATGTCGTGCCGCTTCAGCCACTCCCCGATGGCGCGAATCTCGTAGTGCAGACCTTCCAGAAAACCGCTGACCCGCTGCTTCTGGCCTTCAATGGCGTAGGCCGGAAACGTGCAGTAGGCACATTTGGTCGGGCAAAACGGAATCCCGATGTAGACGGACAGTTCCCGGTCGATCGTGTAAAAGTCCGGCACGACACTTAGCTGCCGGGCGGCGATTTCCTTGAGCAGCGCCAGTTTGTCCGGACGCAGATTGTAATCGTTTCGCAGGTGCCGGTGGATGTCTGAGTGGCTCATTCCGGAAGAAAGGAGCTTGTGATAAAGTTTGGTGGGGCGGATGCCGGTGAGAATGCCCCACCCCTGCTCAACGCCGGTGTAGCGCTCCAACAGCATGAGCAGGGTATAGCTGATCGCCTGTTTGGCAGTTTTGCGTTCAGCCTCTTCCCCCCGCACGGGAAATGGGCGGAAGTAACGAAATTCGTCATGATAGGCACCGTGAGAAAGGGTGCCGGTGGCGGCTGTGCCAGACTCCTGGCGCGTGAGCAACAGCTCGATTCTGAGCGCGTCCGGATGCTGCCACTCTTCTACGAACACGGTTTCGGGGTCCTCGAAAAACAAGGCCAGGATATGGATGATGTCCCGTTCGAAGAGATGACCGCTGCTCTTGATCTCAATCATCTGGTTTCACCTGCTTTTTCCCTTGGCTCACCCCTCAGTGTAACGAATCCGGGGCAGGACGGTCAACGCTCGATCATTACCTGTTAATCTGTTTGCGCAGCAGTCGAACATCCCCGATACTGATGTGGAATTCCTGGGAAAGCTCCACATCGCTCATCGCCGCTTCTTTTTCCAGAAAGTCGTGAAAGTCGACGGCGAACAACTGCCGATTCACCTGCCTGGTTTCGGCTGCCTTTTTCGCCTGACGCATCAGGAACCCCCTCCTTTTTCATTTCTTATTAGCTTGTCCGCTTTTCCCTCTCTCCATAAGAGTGTGGACCGGAGCGAATAAGCCAAGTTTTTGTCGACAATTGCAGGAATTTGCAGGCAACAGCGCGAAAAGTGTTGGGAGGAAAAAGCAGGCAGAAAGGAAGATTGAGACGTGTTCTCCCGACTTGCGCGTTTGGCAGTTACACTCGCTTTGCTCGGCTCCTTGGTCTCGGCTGCTCCCGCGTGGGCGGTGGGTACGGCGAAAGTGCAGGTTACCGTCGACAAGCTGAATGTTCGCTCCGGTCCCGGACTTGACCACGCTGTCATTTCCAGTGTGACGGCAAACACGACACTGCCCGTACTGTCCGAACAAGAGAGCTGGACACAGGTTCAGCTCCCTGACGGCAGCAGGGGCTGGGTGGCCAGTTGGCTGGTAAAGCCGGCTGCTGATGAGACCGCATCCTACATCGAAAGTACGGTAACCAATCTGAATGTCCGCTCCGGTCCAAGCGAGACCTTTGCCGTAATCGGCCAGATCCAGCCAGGCAAAGCGTATCCGGTTGTAAGCAAAAACGGACAGTGGGTACAGATCAAACGATCCGACACGGAGACAGGCTGGGTCGCCGGTTGGCTGGTCAAGGAAGCGGCGGCACCCGCTTCAGCACCACAGCCGGTCGATTCGCCGCAGACAGGTACAGCAGGTACGCCAACGCCGCCTGCCGACAGCTCCACAGTCCCCGGTTCCGCCATCCCCGGCAGCGGTACAGAGGGGGAAAGCCAGACCGGCGGCACAGCGCCGGACGGAGCACCTCCACTCTCCCCTGCGCCGCTGCCGACGGCTGTCACCATTACCCTGTCAGCCATGACCAACGTGCACAACAACCACGAAGAAACGGCACCGGTGATCGGTCAGTTGAGTCCGGGCGACAGCATCGAAGCGGTTCCGCGGGGCAATGGCTGGTACCAGATAACCTATGACGGCGCGATCGGCTGGATTCGTCCGGGCACGAACCACTCTCCTCTCCCTGGGACATCGCCGCCTGCCGACAACGGCGGAACAAATGAAGTCCCCTCGCCTCCTTCCGCAGACCAGGAGCAGGTGCGAACGGTGACGGTGGACGTGGACAATCTCAACCTGCGCAGTCAACCGACCACGGAGAGCGAAAGGCTGACCACGCTGGCCAAAGGGACAAGCCTGACCGTGCTCGCTCAAGAAGGCCAGTGGTATCAGGTGAAAACCCCGCAAGGACAGGTGGGCTGGGTCGCCGGCTGGCTGGTCAGTGAGCCGACCCCTTTTGAAGCTGACCAGAGCCAGCCCACTGTAACGATTATGAGTCCCGATACCAACATCCGCTCCGGCCCTGGCACGAACAACTCGATTGTTACCCGTGTACAGGCTGGTGACGTTTACCCGATTGTCAAGACAGAAGGAGACTGGTTCCAAATCAGGTTGGGCGATGGAACCCTCGGTTATGTCGCTGGATGGATCGTCAGTGCCAGCGGGCTGCCCAACGTGGTCAAGGAAAATGCTCTGAAGGGAAAAGTGATTGTCGTCGATCCCGGTCACGGCGGTGAAGACAACGGAGCTACCGGCTCCAGCTTTTCAACCTTGGAAAAAGTGATCAATCTGCAGGTCTCCAAACTGCTCAAGGCAAAGCTGGAAGCGGCGGGGGCCACCGTCATCCTGACCCGCAGCGACGATCGCAAGGTAAGTTTGAAGAGTCGGGTCGACATCGCCGTTCAAAACAAAGCGGACTTGTTTGTGAGCATTCACCACAACACCCATCCAAACTCACTGACCAGCGGGACGATTGTCTTCTACTACGATAAAGGCAGAAGCAGCAAGCTGGCTTCCCTGGTGCAGAGCGAGATTGTCAAGGCGACCAACTACAAAAACCTGAACGCTCGCTACGGCAATTACTTCGTTCTGCGGGAGAACCCGGTCGTTTCCATTCTGGCGGAGATCGCCTTTTTGTCCAACTATCAGGACGAATTGCGCCTGCGCTCCTCCAAACATCAGGATCTGGCAGCAGAAGGGATCTTTAAGGGGATCGTGCGCTACTTCCAGACGGAGCCGACTTTGTAAACCGCCTGGATCGACCCGGACCATGTCCACCAACTGAATCGTGTCACAGGCAGACCACCTCTTCCGTACAGGTGTTGGGTCCTCCCCAGTAACCTGGCGGAAGAGGTGTTTTTTCTTCAAGACAGATGTGCGATGGAGGATATAGTTTGTCCGCTGTGACATATGTATGGAAGTGAACAAGACGTCATGAGAAGGTACGATTGCGGAGGTGGAGAGATGCCAAGGCCAACCGAAAACGGCTGGGTTCGTTTTCTCGTCAATCTGGGGACAAGTATTGCCGTAGGGCTTGCGACAGGGTATCTGTCCGGGCAGATCGTCACCAAAAATGCGGAAGAGCGGGCAGAAAAACTGCGCATCTCGGAAGAGAAACGGCTGCGGGAGGAGCGAATTCTCCAGTTGTTTCACGAAGGTGAACGCTGGTACAAGTTTGAAAAGTACGAAGAAGCGGTTAATGCCTATGAACAGATTGCCGTCCAACTGGATAAGCTGATCCTGACTGATCAGGCGCATAATCTCAACCTCATCAATCACGATGAGTTGATGGATATCTACATGACCATGCTGCCTCACCTGAAGGAAAGTTATCGCCATCTGGCCAGGAAGGTCAGCGATGAAAAGAAAAAGCGGCAGCTTCTTCAGGATATGCTTCTTACCTACGAACGGATGGGCAGCTTCGAGAAGAAAAACCCCCTATGGTTTATTACCGAACACGGCGGGGAAGACACGGCCACGGAATACCTCTATCTCAACTCGTTGGAGGAAGTGGGGAACATTGCCGTGGAGATCCTCAAGACCTATCGGGACAAACGTCTGACTCCCCAAGACCGCATGTACGTCGAAAAGATGTTTGCGCTGGGGATGAGCAACTACCAGCACATCCTCAAAACGATAGATCAGGCTGCCGCGGTCGACTCAGACCACGAGTACTACGTACGACAGATACACCAAAAAATCGCGGAACTGGGGGCACTAAGGGAATACATCCTGCTGAAGTAACGGACAGGCCTGTTCACAACGAACATTTTCTATGATAAACTGAGGATAGGAAAAAATGGGAAATTATTGAAGAAGAGGGGCTGACTCGTGGAGATGGACACGAAGGGACAAAAGCTGTTGTTCACCACGCTGGGTGAACGAATTCAGCAGCGTCGGAAACAAGCCAATCTCACCCTGTCTGATCTGGAAAAGGCAACCGGCATCAGAAAAGGGGTCATCTCAAAGATCGAAACAGGCGAAACAAAACGCCCCGAATTGAAAACGATCAGACCAATCGCCCAAACGTTAGGCATTCCTTCGACTGAAATCATTGAACATTACGTCGAAATCGATCAGCGCATTGACGTGCTGCACGAACTGCTCATGGAAGCGATTGAATTGGCAGACGTACGGCTGGTCCAGAAGGTAGCGGACCGCTTCGTGCAGTCCCCCCACGCGGACAGCTGTACCCTGCTGGAGCGGTTGTACAACCTCACCCGTACCGTCCAGGACGTTGAGATGCAATTGGCCTTGTACAGCTTCATTGTGAAATACGCGCGGGAACACGGCATCCAGCGCTTTTTGGCCAAGGCTTTGCTGCAAAAATACCTGATTGAAAGGCTTGACATGAAACGACTGGAAGAAACATTTCAGGCCGGGGAAGAGATTCTGCATTATACCGACTTTTTGTCTCAAGAGGAGCGAATCACTCTCTTCTTCCGCTTAGGGCTTCACGCCCACAACATTAAAAAGTACGCAAAGTGTATTGAATTGTGCCAGGCTGGTCTAAAAGAAGACCATACCTCGAACCAACTAAAGGAACGAGCGGCACTAGCTCTCTGTAATTCTTATATCATGTTAGGTGATTATGAGTCTGCAGAAACTTACGTGGATATGTTTGTAAAGGCGAACTATTCATTTGTCGTGGAACGGGCAAAGCCAATTAGAGCGAATATTCTCGTAAAAAAAGGAAACTACGACGCAGCCATCCCACTCCTCAAGGTATGTTTGGAGGAAGCCACAGACGATACACGAATCCATCGAGTAAATGATCTCATCGATGCATTACTGCACATCAATGACATCAAAATGGTTCAACAGATCATAAAAGCCGAGGAGAAAATTCTTTCCTTTGATCCCAAGACTCCATATAAACATTATGAAATAGGCAGGTACTACCGACTAAAAGGAGTGTACCTGATTAAGTGCGGCCAGTTTGAAGAAGCGATTGAAACCTACTTCAACAGTATCTCCGCCTACGAGAAAGTAAATGCGTATAAGGAAATTACTCAATGTATAAGTGACATACTGTCCTTTCATGTAACGTCAAGAAGGACGATTAGTTTTGAACTGTTAGAAAAACTTGTTAACGTGTATAATAGACTTAACAACATTTTTAAACATTTTTATAAAGGAGTGAAAAACTCTAATGAGAAGCAAATGGACGGCCATAATGCTGCTTTTGGTCACGATTCTTCTTTTTCCTCCCCAGTCTAGTGAACAGCAAAACTGGCTACATCAAAAACCTGAAATTATTTTATTCTTAGACGACCCAGGGCATTGAAATCAATATTGAGATATTCCTCTCCCCGAGCGCTAAACAGCGCTCTTTTTTTTGCTTTTTCACCTGTCGACAAAAGTCGAATCTTGCAAATGGTTTCTAATTTTATTTTTCTTTATAAAGGTTGAGACATCCCGTAAAGTTAAGTAGTAGCAAGGAAGGAGATGATCTGTCATATGCACAACCACTCCTGTAATACCAACCGTTTCGACGGAGCAGAAGAAGTGATAAAGTATGAAGAAACTCCTTCGTTCGACATGAATACGGACATGTACCAAAATACCAGGAAAAATTTCCGATTTCTCTATCTGAAGAAAAAGCCCGCCAGCTACCGGGCTCCGACAGCAGCCCACTTAGGAACCCTCTCAGATGTCACCGCCGCTGAGAAGAAGCTGAGAAAAATCATCGACGAGTTATCCCTGCAGCTGCGGGAAATGGTCGCAGAGAGAGGCTTTGCCGACGATGCCGTTGTCGCATTAAGTCAGAAGCTGGACATCTACATCGTACAGCTTCAACATCTGTTACGGCAAAAGAGCAACTTCTGCCAGTAAGGAACACTGTCCACAGACCAGCATGTATCTTACCTGCCTACAAAAGCGGGAGGCGTGCATCCTGAACGGTCAGCCAAGATCAAAGGATGCAGCGCCTCCCATGTTTTTCTTGCATCTCCATCCCAAGGGTCAACCAGGAAGAGATTAAGAAGAGATCAAGAAGTGATGGTTGCGAGTTGTCTTTCCATAGAGTACCCCCGCGTGATCTCCAGGAATACCGGCAGCAGCATTGACATTCTCCTGTCGCCGCGGTATTGCGCCAAGGCCACAGCCAATCGGTCCTCCAACTCCTTCAGTTTATCCGTATCACCCATATGGCCATTCGTCATGATGGAAAAGACGAGTCGTTCGCCGTCCCGTGTCGTCACATACCCTGACAGACTGCTCACGCCGGTAAGGGTTCCTGTCTTGGCCCGCACGTTATTTTCCGCCGGAGTGCCTTTCATGCGTTTCTCCAGCGTGCCGTCCACTCCGGCGATTGGCAGTGAGTCGTAAAAGAAGCGAAAAGCCTCCTGATCAGCTTGCTTGGCCATCCCCTCCAGTGCAGCGAGCAATTGCCGCGGAGCCACCAGATTGTAGCGGGTCAAGCCGGAGGCGTCAAAGAGGTCGAAGGTTTCACTGACGCCAAGGGCAGCGGCTGTCTCGTAGATCAGCCCGATCCCCGCTGATGCGCTCCCTTCCTCCTTCTTCTCCGCGCCAAGCGTCTTTGCGATCATCTCCGCATACAGATTGTCACTGTTCTTGTTCAGGTAATTGACGATGTCTTTCAGCGGCAGGGAAGAAAATTCCGCCAGTTTTGTACTGCCCGGTGGCACTTCTCCCGCTTTCACCTGGTCATTTGTCAGTTTGACCCCCGCTTCGCGCAGTTTTTCCGAGAGCACCGTACCGGTGTAGAGTGCCGGTTCTTCCACGGTGATCGGCTCGTAATCCGCTGCCGCATCAAGGGGAAGATTGCCGCTCAGCCGAATCACGTTCTGTCCCCGTTCCCGCTCGATTTTCAAGGTGTTTTTCTCACCGGCGGCAGCCGTTTTAGCCTCATTGATGACCTGGACATACTTGGTCTGTGGTGTCAGCGACACGATAATCTTCTCTCCGGCTTGTTCGCCCGGACGGTAGTCAAGGCGCACGGTTCCCCGGTTAAGCGAGAGGGCGCTGATTTGCGCATTGTAGGAATAGCTTTCGTCATCCCACGCCCAACCAAGTCCCAGTCTCTGATCGTCGAAGTATCGATCGTCCACCACGATGCTCCCCTGAATCACCTTGATGCCCGCGTCCCGAATCGTTTGCACGATCTCTTCGATGGAAACGCCCTCCTGAACCTTGAGACTGTCCTCGGTGTGCAGCGTGGGGTCTCCGTATCCTTTAAGGATCAAGTCACCAGTGAGAACGCCACCCGGCGTAATCGGGCCAGCCGTGTACAGTTCCGTTTTGAAACGGTACTCCCCGCCCAACTGCCGCAGCGCGGTTATACTGGTCAGCAGTTTGGCGTTGGATGCTGGCGTAAACAGTTTGTCCGCATTGTGTGCATAGAGCAGAGCCTGATCGTCCGATCGATCAAGCGACTTGACAATCACACCGACAGCCGCTCCGGACTGCTCCCATTCGTCGATCAACGGATCAAGCTGGTCGGAGAGGACAAACTGCTGCCGCTCGACCTGCCGGTCTCCTTCAGGATCGGGGAGATCGGGATAGCTGGCCAGAAGGACACCAACCTGCTCCTGCAGCGTCCTGGCGTACGTCGACTTGTAGATGCCGTTGGCCATGATGGAGAACGCCAGTTTGTCCCCGTTTCCTGCTGTCACGTAACCGGACAGGCAGTTGACTCCGCTCATGCTGCCCGTTTTGGCCGCCAGATTGTTTTCTGCTGGCGTGCCCACGAACCGATTCTCCAGTGTGCCGTCTACGCCGGCAATCGGCAGCGAAGCTTCAAACGCCTCCCGGTAAGTCTTCTCCTGTACGTAAGCCAGCAGCTTGATCATGTGCGCCGGGGTGATCAGATTGAGGCGGGAGAGACCTGAACCGTCCACCTGCTGATAAGCAGCCGTGATGCCAGCTTCACGCAGCACCTCCATAACCGCCTCGCTGCCGGCAGCGAAACTGCCTGTCTGTTTCTGCACCGCCCCCAGTGTTTTCAGCAGCGCTTCGGCATAGAAGTTGTCGCTTTCCTTGTTCAATTCCTTGATCAGTTCGGTCAGCGGCTGCGAATAGTGGGTAACAAGCGGCGTGCCTGTTTTTATTTCTGTTTTTTGCACAGCCGCGTGCGGCAATATCCCGATTCCCGCCGCAGCAAGCTGATGCTTCAAGGCGCTGCCCACGAACAGCGCCGGATCGTGGACAGCCAGTGGTTCCTCAACAGGCTCCGCCTCCTTGCCGATCGTCCCTTTCACGGTGATCGTGTTCTGGGCACGGGGCCGCTCGAAGCTCAAGTCGCTGTCCGTTCCCTCCACAATTTTCACGTCGTTTTGTATGGTCACGTAGTCATTGACAGGGTCAACCTCAATCGCAGGCGGCTCACCCACCTGCCGATCCGGTCTGATTGTCAGCGTAACAGCGTTTTTATTCAGGGTTAGCGCACTCAGTTGAGCACTGTAGGCGTACACTTCGTCGTCCCACATCCAGGACGGTCCCAACCGGATTTCATCAAAGTAGCTTTCATCTACCCGGATGCTGCCCGTAATCCGTTTGATGCCGACATCACGCAGTTTTTGCACCAGTTCGCTCAAATCTTCCGGTGAGAAGGAAGGGTCACCGTATCCTTTTACGACCAGATCGCCCTCCAGTACACCGCCTGGCGTCAGGTTACCGTCAGCGTATACTTCCGTCTTGAAGCGATAGTCGGGCCCCAGTCGGTCAAGTGCGGCCAGCGTCACCAACAGCTTCAGATTGGAGGCTGGAATGAACGCTTTGTCTTCGTTGTGCGTGTACAGGTATTGCCCGGTCGTCAGATTGTAGACAGCGATACCCGTCATCATTCCCTGGCTTTCGGGGTTCTCCTCCAGATCGGCGAGCAGTTTCTCCATGTTGGCTGCCAGCTGCTGCTCTGCTGCCTGTTCCGCTGCACGGGCCGTCTGCGGCAGTGCTGCGGCTTGAAACAGCAGCAGGCAGACAACCATCCACGTCAAGAAAACGCTTCCCGGTTTTTGCAAATCTTTCCCCTCCCGATGGACATGTGTATGTATAGGTTGTTTCCTTCCATCTTACTGCGATATGAACTGTTTTCCAACCCATTTTTTCCTTTTTTGTACATCTGAATTGAGCAGAAAAAAACCGAGCGTCCCCTTATTTACGCTCGGTCGGCCAGGCAAAGGGGCTCTTGTCACGAGCCATTGCCACTCATTCCGTCGGGATGTTTGTCAACTTTCCACGATCAACGTGACCGGACCGTCGTTGATCAGGTGCACCTGCATCATGGCTCCGAAGCATCCGGTCGCTACCACCAGGCCCCTCTCCCGCAGCTTTTGATTAAACAGCTCATACAACGGTTCGGCCTGCTCCGGTCGGGCAGCTGCCATAAAGTTGGGCCGTCTCCCTTTGCGGCAGTCACCGTAGAGGGTGAACTGGGAGACGGACAAGATTTGACCGCCTGTCTCGCGTACACTATGGTTCATCTTACCCGCTTCGTCTTCGAATATGCGCAGGTTGGCTACTTTGTCTGCAACAAATTCCACGTCTTGTTCTGTATCATCATGTGTGATGCCGACGAGCAGCACCAAGCCGTGGTCGATCCGGCCGACGGTTTCACCGTTCACTTCCACGCTGGCCTGCCTGGCTCGCTGTACCACAACGCGCATGTGTCTCCCTCTTTTCTGTACGGGCGTATTTTTCTGCCCCATTCTGATGTTGCTTCCGCAGCGCGGGACGTCACCGGCTGCACACAAAAAGCAGTGCCGAATGAGGCCCTGCCGATACGAGCGTAATAGCGGGTTACGTGTTGAGAATTCGACGGACGGAATAGATGTCCTTGATCCGCTTGATGTGCTCCACCACTTTCTGCAAGTGGTCCAGGTTGTGGATGGAGATGGTCATGTGGATCGTGGCTACCCGGTTTTTGTCAGCCTTGCCGCTGATGGCAGTAATATTGGTCTTGGTCGCGGAAACGGTTTGCAGCACATCGTTCAGCAAACCGCTGCGATCATGCCCGGTAACCTCGATGTCAACGTCGTAGTTCTGGGTGTGATCCCCTTCCCAATCCACATCGATCAGCCGTTCTGAACAGCTTTCGGACATGATGTTGGGACAGTCGCGGCGATGAACCGAAATGCCCCGGCCACGTGTAATGAAACCGATGATATCGTCTCCCGGGACCGGTGTACAGCAGCGGGACAGCCGGGTCAGCAGGTTATCGGCACCTTTAACCCGGACACCACTGTCTCGTCGGCCGCGGTGGGTCGTCCCGGTCGGCTTGTAGTCGGCCACCGTCTGCTGTTCCTCGCGATCCCGCCGCAATTTCTCGGTCAGCCGGGTAACGATTTGCGCGGCACTGATCCCACCGTACCCAACCGCGGCAAACATGTCTTCCTGCCCCTGGAAGTTAAACTTGGCGGATGCTTCCAGCAGGTTCTCCTCCGTCAGGACCTCTTTGACGTCAAATCCGCGTGATTTGATCTCCGCTTCCACCAGCTGCTGTCCCTTGGCCACGTTTTCTTCCCGCTTCTCTTTTTTGAACCACTGCTTGATCTTGTTGCGGGCATGGGCCGATTTGGCGATCTTCAACCAGTCCTGGCTAGGGCCGTAGGAGTGCTTGGAGGTAAGAATTTCGACAATGTCACCGGTGCGCAGCGGGTGATCCAGCGGCACGATTTTGCCGTTTACCTTGGCGCCGATACAGCGGTTGCCGACTGCCGAGTGAATCCGATAGGCAAAGTCAAGGGGAACCGAACCTTTCGGCAGTTCAACCACGTCCCCTTTGGGCGTAAAGACAAATACGGTATCCGAAAACAGGTCCTGCTTCAGCGTCTCGATAAACTCTCGGGCATTGGGCGCTTCTTCCTGGCCGCCCTGAATCATCTCGCGCAGGCTGCCCAATTTTTCTTCAAATGAGCCCTGGACCACACCCTTGCCCTCTTTGTAGGCCCAGTGCGCAGCAATCCCGATCTCTGCCGTGCGGTGCATCTCCCAGGTGCGAATCTGCACTTCCAGCGGTTCCCCCTTGGGGCCAATCACGGTGGTGTGCAGCGACTGGTACATGTTCGGCTTGGGCATCGCAATGTAGTCTTTAAAACGGCCCGGCATCGGCTTCCACAGCGTGTGCACAATGCCCAGGACCGCGTAGCAGTCACGGATGTCGTTGACAATGATCCGCAGTGCCAGCAGGTCGTAAATTTCGTTAAACTGCTTGTTCTGCCGAACCATCTTTTTGTAGATACTGTAGATGTGTTTGGGCCGGCCGGAGATTTCCGCTTCGATATGCAGTTCCTTCAGTTTTTCCCTGATCGCCTGGGCCGCTTCCTCGATGTATTCTTCACGCTCCGCCCGCTTCTTTTGCATCAGGTTGACAATCCGGTAGTACTGCTGCGGCTTCAGGTAGCGGAGTGAGGTATCTTCCAGTTCCCATTTGACGGAAGCAATCCCCAGCCGGTGTGCCAAAGGCGCGAAGATTTCCAGGGTCTCGTCGGATATTTCCCGCTGCTTTTCTTCCGACATGTGCCGCAGGGTTCGCATGTTGTGCAGACGGTCTGCCAGTTTGATCAATATCACGCGGATATCCTGGGCCATCGCCACCAGCATCTTGCGGTGATTCTCGGCCAGTTGTTCTTCCTTGGATTTGTATTTGATCCGCTCCAGTTTGGTCACGCCATCAACCAGCGCGGCCACTTCCGGTCCAAACTCTTCGCGAATGGTGTCAAGGGTAATCTCCGTATCCTCAACGACATCATGCAAAAAACCTGCTGCGATCGTCACCGCGTCCATCCGCAGGCCGGCGAGAATCTCCGCTACAGCGATCGGATGCATGATGTAGGGCACGCCGGATTTGCGCACTTGTCCTTCGTGCGCCTTTTCAGCGAACCTGTAGGCACGTTCCAACAACTGGATGTCTTTTTCCGACAGGTAGTTCGCCGCTTTTTTCATTACCTCATCGATGCCCGTTGTCATAGTTCCCTTCCTTACTTCCGCTAGACTGATCACTTCAACCCACCATCTTTTACAGCTTGTACATGAATGAATTGGCTTTATTCCTTCTGTCAGGTAACGTATTTCATATTATTATCTTGTAAGTTGAAACGATTGTAAAGATTCTCGTCGAAGCAAAGAATGGAATAGAAAAAAACGGGCGTTTGCCCGTTTCTTCATACGTTTCTCAGGCTAGTACTGCACGAGGGAGTGAACCGCAATGTCGCCCAACTGCTTGCGTCCGTCAAGGTAGGTCAGCTCGATCAGGAATGCCGCCCCCACCACCTTGGCCCCCAACTGCTCCACCAGTTTGATGGTGGTGCCAATCGTGCCGCCGGTTGCCAGGAGATCGTCTGCAATCAGCACGCGCTGCCCCGGCTGTACAGCGTCAACGTGCATGGCCAAAGCATCCTTGCCGTACTCCAGGCTGTAATCGGCCTGTACAGACTGATATGGCAGCTTGCCCGCCTTGCGAACAGGGATAAACCCGACGCCCAGGGCATACGAGAGCGGTGCGCCGACGACAAAGCCGCGGGCTTCCGGACCGGCGATCACGTCGATCTCCAGTGTGCGGGCAAAAGCAGCCAACTGGTCGATTGCCGCCCGGTAAACCTCGCCGTTTTTTAACAGTGTGGTAATATCCTTGAAACGTATACCTGGTTGAGGAAAATCCGGGATAACACGAATGTGTTCTTTGAAGTTCATACCGTCGTAGCCTCCTGTACGGCGGCCTTTGCCACCGTTTGATTCAAAAGCTTGGTCAGCGACTCGCATGACGAAAGAATAAGATCGGCGTGAAGGTCTGTTTGTTCCTTCCACATCCTGTACAATTTGGATGACTCCAGCGACGTTTTGGGCGGCCGGGGGTGAAGCTGGTAATGGGTCTCCCGGTCAAGGATGATGGACAGCTCCACAAAGACGGCCAACATCTTGTCGAGCAGCGCACGCTTCCACTGCTGCTTGCGCGCCAGCGCGTCCAGATGCCCTTTGTGAACCTCCCCGTACCGGTAAAAGACCTGATACAGTTCTTTAAACTGCTGCCGGCTCGGGAAATGAAGCTGATCAAAGCTGGTGTTCGTATCGCCAAACAGGCAGTAGATTCGCTCGATATGATCGGCTCCGGCCATCACCCGCTCCAAATCAACACGTCGCTTCGGCAAGTCGTACAGCACCAAGGTTCGATAGCGCGTCAAATCGGGGACGAAGTCTGTTTCCTCCACCAGCAGCAGTGCTGGCTGAAGGCCGTTGTTTCGGGAAACATCCGCCCCCCATATGGTCAGCAGTTCCTGGCGGCTCGTCTCCTCAAACATGACCGTAAGCGTATCATCTGATTCAGCAAGCGAAAGCCATTTCTGCAGTTTCCCGGACATGCCCCGCCAGTCAAACACCTGACGATGGGGGACTGCCAGATCGCGGATGAGCAATTGCGGCTTCCGACGGCCGTTCCATTCGTTTACCGCCAGTTCCCCAAGAACCTTAAGGCGAGCTCCCGGCGCAATCTGCTCGGTGACGTGAGCGAGATTGAAACCGACCGCATCCAACTGCTGATCACCTGCGCAAAGCAAGCATTTCAAGTGGCTGTCATCACGGCCGATTCTGCGCATTTCGGCAAAGCTGACGTCCCTCAGCATGACCAGCGGTGTAGGATTTCCCATCCCAAAAGGGGCAAGCCGCTCCAACTGGGCGATGACGTCCAGATCGAGCTGCTCAAGCGTCACCTCCAGGTCGACCTTGGTTTGGGGGATAAAGTCTTCCTCACTCAGCCACTCGGCGGCCAGTTGATTGAGCCGTTCCCTGAGCGCATCAATCTTCCCAACCTCCAGTGTCATGCCGGCGGCCATCGTATGCCCACCATAGTGCATCAGCCATTCTTTGCATGCACTCAAGGCTTCATACATGTCAAAACCGGCAATGCTGCGTGCCGACCCTTTGGCCGTACCTTTTTCCTCATCGATGGAGAGGATGATCGTCGGACGGTAAAACTTTTCCACCATTCGCGAGGCGACAATGCCGACGACACCGACGTTCCACCCGGGTGCAGCGAGAACCAAAACAGCGTTTTTATCCGGGGGAAACTGCTCACGGACGATGGTTTCCGCCTCTTCCGCAATCGACTGCACCAGTTCCTGCCTCTCCCGGTTCATCTCGTCGAGAGTACGGGCCCAGTGATCCGCCTCCTGGGGGTCTGTCGCCGTTAACAACCTGACCGCTGCTTCTGCCGTATCCAAACGACCTCCGGCATTGATCCTCGGCCCGATCGCAAATCCGACATGCCCCGCAGTCAGCTCCCGCTCAGTCAAACCACAGACGCGGATAAGCGACTTCAGCCCGACGTTGCGGGTCTGGTTCAACTGACGCAGTCCGTAAATGGCCAGCAAACGATTTTCGTCTACCAAGGGAACCAGGTCGGCAATCGTGCCAATTGCGGCCAGATCAGCCAAGTGCAGAGGGGGTTCTCCGAGCAGGCCATGGGCCAACTTGAAGGCCACTCCAACCCCGGCGAGCATGTCAAATGGATAGGTACAACCCGGCTTCTTGGGGTTGATGACAGCAAGCGCTTCCGGAAGCAGCTCCGGCGGTTCGTGGTGATCGGTAATGATCATATCCAGCCCCAACGCCTGTGCGTAGGCTGCCTGCTCGACGGCGCTGATTCCGGTATCCACGGTCACAATCAGCTTGTAGCCCTGCCGATGAATCTGCTCCAGCGCGTCCCGGTTCAGCCCGTACCCCTCGGTAAACCGATTGGGTATGTAGTGGTTAAAGGTGGCACCCAACTGACGCAGCAGGTGAATCATCAGTGTGGTGGAACTGACACCGTCCGCGTCATAGTCGCCGTATATACAGATCGCCTCTTTCCGGTCGATCGCCGCTCTTATCCGGGCGACTGCCTGCTCCATGCCATCCAGCAAAAACGGATCGTGAAACTGATCCTCTCCCACGTGTAAAAAGGAAGAAGCCCGCTCCGGCGTATCGAAGCCGCGGATCACCAGCAAACGGGCTAACAGCAGGGGAATCTGACATTCACGGGCAATTTCTTCACTGCGTTGTTCGTCGTACGTGGCCAATTGCCAGCGTGATTTCGCTTTCAGCATAGGCCGCCCTCCAATCCCCATCCATTATATAAAATGGGGCGTTGACTGACAATAGAACGGATCCGGCGGCTGGTTACTCCCCCTGCTCCCCCTTTTGTTCATCGCTGACGGGACTGGCGTATGGATAGGAGGCATCACAGGGATTGATGTGGACGAAGACGTCCCGCACCTGATGAAAATGGGCCATAAGCGTCTGCTTGACCTGCTTGCCGATCTGGTGTCCCGCTTCGACCGTGATGTGCGGGTCAACGCTCACCTTGACATCGACGATCAGATAGTGACCGTGTTCGCGGGCCCGAAACTCGTCGACGCGAATCACCCCGGGTACCCCTTCCACCGCCTGCACCAACTCTCTTGCATCCTCGTCGTGAAGAACGTGATCGAGCGTGCTGTGAATCGATTCCATCAGGATATGGTATGCCATTCGCAGTACCAAGAGCGAGACGAAGATGCCTGCCGCAGGATCAAAATAAACCATCCAGGGAACGTCCAGCCTGTCGCCGACAATCGCGCCGCCAATCCCGATCAGGGCCGCCAGCGAGGAGTAGACGTCTGAACGGTGTTCCCAGGCATTGGCTATCAGCGATTGGCTGTTTAGTTTTTTTCCCAGGCGGTACTTGTAGCGAAACATCGCTTCTTTTACCACCATGGAAACAACTGCCGCCCAAACAGCAAGCATCTGCGGCGCCTGCAGGGGAGTGAAGAACGCCTCAAAGGAACTGTATCCAATCTCAAAGCCGACAAAAGCAAGCAGTACAGAAACAATAATCGCCGCGACCGATTCCGCTTTTCCGTGACCGTATGGATGATCCTTGTCCGGCGGGCGCTCGGCGGCCTTGAGTCCGATCAGTACCGCAACAGAACCAACCACATCGGATGCGGAGTGGACGGCATCGGCAATCAACGCCCGGGAATCGGCCATCCACCCGATCAGCAGTTTTCCCAACGCGAGCAGGAGATTGCCAATGATGCCGATCCATGCTGCCCCTTGTGCCTGTGCCTGGCGGTTATCCATCGCCCCTCCTCCTTGATCGTCTTGTCGGGCCCCTATCTCCCAGAGGTAACCTCGCTGTTTTTACTATATGCAAATAGAGAAAAAAGCCGCGGGTTCATTCCGCGGCAGCGTCCTCACCCTTCCTGCGGGGCCGGTGAATAACGCTTTTTGGCCATTTCCCGTTTTTTCAAGCTGACCCATACCTGTGCGGCAATGAAAATGGAAGAGTAGGTGCCGCTCAGCAAACCGAAGATCAAGGCCAGTGAGAAGTTGCGGATTCCTTCGCTGCCAAGCAGGGCAATTGCCAAGGCGGTGAAAAATACGGTCAGCACCGTGAAGATGGAACGGCGCATCGTCTGCCACAGGCTGACGTTAACCATGTGTTCCAGATCTTCCGCTGTCTTCACCTTCATGATCCGCAGGTTTTCACGGATTCGGTCAAAGATGACAATCGTGTCATTGATCGAATACCCCACGATGGTCAGAACAGCGGCAATGAAAGTCAAATCGACTTCCAGCCTGAGAATGGAGAACATCGCGATGGGGATAAAGGCGTCGTGCAGCAGCGCGATCACCGTCGCAATTCCAAACAGGAACTGGAAACGGATGGCGATGTAGATGACGATGCCGACTGAGGCGATCAAAATGGCCAGCCCCGCTTTAACAGCCATCTCTCTGGCAATCTCCGGGTTAACGGTTGATTCCTGCTTGCTGACCTGGTCCCCGTACTTCGCTTTTAGGGCTGTTTCAATCGCCTGCAGTTTCTCAGGTTCGATCGTCTTTTCAAACGTAGTCGTGGCCCACGTGTCCCCATCGCCATACTTGGTTACCGGTTTAAAGGAGACGTCTTTCACTTCCTCCTTTATCACAGATTCGATGTCCGCGGTCTGAAACTCTTTTCCAATGTACAGATCAATGCGCGTTCCCGCCTTGAAGTCGACGCCCAGATTAAGGCCAAAAATCAGCACGGAGAGCAGCCCCAGCGCGAGAATCAAGCCGGACAGGAGAAAAAACCTCCGCCGATTCTTGACGATGTCAAACTTCACTACGGTATCCTGCTGCTTAGAGCTCACCGATTTCACTCTCCTTCACGCCGTACCAAAACGGCTTCTTGAACATGTTGGCCTTGATAATCAGCCAGAGCAGAAAACGGGAGCCAAAGACATTGGTGATGATGCTGACGACGATGGTCATCGTAAGAATAATCGCAAATCCCTGAATCGAACTGGTTCCGAAGTAGAAGAGAACCGCACAGGCGATCAGGGTGGTCAAATGTGCGTCGATAATCGTCACGAACGAACGGCGCTGACCGGCACGAAAAGCGGACAAAATCGTTTTTCCGCTTCGGATCTCCTCCTGGATCCGCTCGTAGGTGATGATGTTGGCATCAACCGCCATCCCCACCGCCAGGATAAACCCGGCAATTCCCGGCAGGGTAAGGGTTGCATTCATCCAGTCAAGCACGACCAGGCAGAAATAGATAAACCCGGCCAACGTGATGTTGGCGATCAACCCCGGCATCCGGTAGACGATCAGCATGAACAAAAAGATCAAGGCGCCGCCTACATATCCGGCGTAGATCGTCTTCTGCAGCGCCATGGCTCCCAAGCTGGCTCCGACAGAGGTAGCCTGCATTTCAACCAGTTTGGCCGGCAGGGCACCCGAGTTGAGGATGTCGGCCAGTTCGGTCGCTTCTTCAACGGTGTAACCGCCGGAAATCCGCGCTTGTCCATTGGGAATGACTTCCTGGATTCGCGGATTGTACAGCATGTCTTCATCGAGGTAGATGGCCAGGTTTTTGCCGATGTTTTGGCGTGTGATTTCGGCGAACTTGGAAGCATCCTTAAATTCCAGGATGACGACCGGCTCTCTCGTATACTCGTCAAACCCGACAGATGCTCCGTCTGGTGCCAGGTCGCTGCCCCTCAGTACGATGCTGCCTGTTTCATCGCGGAAGGTCAGCACGGCCGGCCGCCCAATCAGTTCGCGCATCTTCTCCTGGTCGGTCACGCCGGCCAGTTTGACACGGATGCGGTCCGGTTCCTCGATCACGATGTCCGGTTCGGCCACGCCGCCGATGTTAACCCGTTTATCGATCATTCCCGCCGTTGCCTTCAGGAGCTCTGGTGTAACGTTTTGCCCTTCTTCCAATGGCTCTACCCGGTATAAAATCTCAAAGCCGCCCTGCAGGTCCAGTCCCAGTGTAATGCGCTGCGCGACAGGGTTTGTCGTCGACACGATGAGACCGGCCAACACGGCGACGATGAGCAGGAAGAGCACGAATCTGCTCCACTTGATCATTGCCGTAATGCTCCTTTCCCCTTGTAAGGGCTTGTCCCCTCAACAATCTTTTGTCTGTTAGCGCGGCACCTGCTATAGGCGCGAACCTCTTCCTAACCAACACGCCCATTATAGCCAACCCGGAAAAAGCGTGTCAAATCGAGCCGGTACTCTTGTACATGTTTACCATCAGCCAGTTCATGTATTTGTTTGCTTTCAGCGACAGGACGTCATTGACGATCTGGTGCAGCGGAGGCAGTTGTCGATAGGAAGAAGAGACACACTTCCAGATGTCCTCGGGGGTGATGTTGTCGTAGCCGAGCAAAGCGAACTCATCCGCTTTGCTTTCGCACAGGTCGTAAAGCTGCAGGTAGAGGTCCTGCAGGTTCATGTCGTGGCGCTCTGTCATCGTTGTTTCTCTCCCTTTCAAATGTTGTCATGCCGTTACCAGCACGTCCATATTCATCTAGTATAAGCTTGACTACGCAAGAGAAAGGACCACGCCCCCTCATGAAACAATCGTTCTTTTACGGCACGGTAATCCTGATCATTGCCGGCGCCATTACCAAAATTCTCGGTTTTCTGAACCGGATCGTCCTCTCCCGGATTATCGGAGCGGAAGGGATGGGACTCTACCAGATGGTGGTGCCGCTGTTGTACTTTTTGATCACGTTGGCCACGTTCGGTCTGCCGGTGGCAATCGCCAAGCAGGTAGCCGAAGCAGATGCGGCGCGCGATCCGCGCCTGGTCCGCCGTTTCCTGGCGCTGTCCCTGATTGTCGTCACGCTGCTCAGCCTGTTCATTTGTACGCTTCTATTGCTTCTGGCACAACTGATTATGAGCTACCTGTTCACAGACCCGAGGGCTCATGTGGTTCTCCTCGCCGCCATCCCGGTCATTCCGATCGCCAGCATTTCCGCCGTACTGCGCGGTTACTTTCAGGGCAAGAAAAACATGACCCCAACAGCCGCTTCACAACTTCTGGAACAGGTCGTACGCATGTCCTGCGTAGTTGCGCTGGCTGCTCCTTTTATGGACCGCGGCGTCGAGTACGCTGCCGCAGGCGCGGTGGCCAGCATCATTGCAGGGGAGCTGGGTGGATTTTTGTACATCCTCTGGCAGTTAAAAAAAGGAGGCTCAGGTTCAACCCCCACATTTTGGTCGCGATCACCCGTACTCGCAGCACTGCAACAAAACAAGGAGAGCTTACGCCAGTTGTTCAGCGTTTCGCTCCCCGTCACAATGAGCCGCCTTGTCGGCTCTGTAGCTTACGTATTGGAACCGCTGTTGGTACCGTTTGCGCTGGTCCTCGCCGGTTATCAGACGGTGAAGGCAACCACGCTGTACGGCCAGTTTGCCGGCATGGCCGTACCCCTGCTATTGTTTCCGACGTTCTTAACGTATTCGCTGTCCATCTCGCTGGTTCCTGCCGTAGCAGCCGCCGCCTATGAAAAAAAAACGAATCTGGTACATCGGCGCATTTACCAGGCGATGCGAATCACACTGGTGATCGGAGCCCCATGTGCGGTCCTTTTGTACGTGTTCGCCGAGCCGCTGTGTGCGCTCCTGTACGACAACGCAGAAGTAGGTGTGCTGCTTAGGGCAATGGCCCCTTTTTCGATCTTCCTCTTCTTTCAGGCGCCGTTGGCTGCGGCGCTGCAGGGGCTGGATTTGGCCAAAGCCGTTTTTCGGAATACCCTGGTCGGAGCGATAGCCAAAACCTGTGTCATGTTTGTCGCCACCGCGCAACCGGGATTGGGGATTCACGGTACGGTGATCGCCCTTAATGTGGGAATAACCCTGGTTACGATGCTTCACTTTGCCAGTCTGGTCAAAATGATTGGCTTTACCATCCAGTTGGCCGAATTTGGCAAGATTGGAGCGGCGATGCTGGCAATGGGCTATACCAGTTGGTACATGGCTGTTCACTGGTTCAGCGATGCACCTGTGAGCGGCATGCTGTTGATCTGTTCGGCAGCAGGTGTACTGCTGTACATCGTCCTTCTGGTCGCAATGCGGGTCCTGGGCAAACAGGACGTGCAGCGAATCCCCTGGATCGGGGAACAGCTGGCCCTTTTTTTCCCCCGCAGATGATCAGCGGTTGGGACGGGGCTTGTCTTTTTTGTCGATGTACAACCGTCCTTCGGAATCGTAGCTGCAGTACGATATCTCCCGGAATTCGCGAATGCCCCGGTTATGGATTTGTTGTTTAAGCCAGAATGTATTTTTTCCAATCTGCTTTAATGCGTCTTCCCTCACCTTGCCGTCCAGAATAAGGGGGATCGGCAGACCACTGTAGGCAACCGTTGATACAGGCACTTCGGGAGTCTCCTTTAGATCGTCGCTTGGCATTGACTGCTGCCCTTCCTTTTTGGGAAAAACGCTCAACTCGCCCGTCGGCTCCAGTATGGCAAACTCGACATCAGCCAGGTTGCTGATGTTTTTTTGGCGGAGCTGGATCAGCAAATCATCCAGATTGATCCTGTTTTTCCGCAGCTCGTGCTCGCGGATCTGACCGTTTTCGATCAGCACGGAGGGGCTGCCTTCCAGCCAGTTGCGAATGCGCCTGCTTTTCAAAGACAGAAAGGCCATGCCGATCTCCAACAGACCAATTGCGATCATCGGCAGGTAAAAGTTGATCGCCGCTTTTTGTGCCTCCTCAATCGCCAGTACAGCCATCTCAGCCAGCATGATCGAGATGACCACGTCGAATACGGACATCTTGCCCAATTCGCGCTTCCCCATCAATCTCAACAGCAGCAGAATAAAAAAGTAGGTGAACAGGGTCCGCAGCAAAATGGTCATCAATTCCACGCGTGATCGACCTCCATTGGAGTCTCACGCATAGTGTCCCAGCGAGCGATTCGAGGTATGCCTACCCAAATTTCCCTTGAAGCATATGTTTTCTCTGTTCAGATCCACTTTCGTCTTTTAAAGACATACAGCATGATGACGGTCAGTACAAACATCATAGCCAGGGCAATGACCAACATGACCGGTTCTGCCCTTTCGCCCAGCCAGCCAAATGTGTTCATCCCGAACAGTCCGGTGATAAACGTAAGCGGAAGGATGATCGTGGAGATGATCGTCAGCACGCGCATCGTCTCGGTCGTTTTGGCACTGATAATCGTGTAGTACGTCTCGAGTGCACCGTTGACCAGGTCGCGGAATGTCTCCGTCGAATCGGCAATACGCTCCAAATGGTCGGTCAAGTCAACGTAAAACGGAACGTTCTCTTCAGAGATGTCAAAGGAATAGCGGCCGTTCACATTGGCAAAAATCCGTTTCTGCGGCAGAATCACCCGCCGAATCAGGATAATCGTTCTTTTTAATGCCAAAAACTCTTCTGTAATTTCTTCCATCTGGTGTTCGTATATCTCGTCTTCCAGTTCGTCAATCCGCACACTCAGCCTGTCCATGATTGGAAAATACTCGTCGGTAATGCCGTCAACGATGGCATACAACAGGTAATCCGGGCCACGGTTCATATAGGACATGTTGCGATGACATTGCGACGCAATCCGTCCAATCGTGTTCATCGGCGATTTGTGAATGGTCACGATGTAGTTGGGACCGAGGAAGACGTTCAATTCCAGCGTGGTGATTTCCGTGTCGCTCTCTTCGTTGTAGCGAAGGGCATGAAAAACGAAAAAGTAGTAGTCGTCGTATTTGTCCACCTTGGCCCGCGGGCTTACATGCAGACAGTCCTCGATAGCCAACGGGTGAAAATCAAAGATCCGGGCGATGTACTGCAGTTCATCGTTGCCAACGTCGTACAGGTCAATCCACAGCAAGTCTTCCGGTGACTTGAGCCACTCGTCTTTTTTGGTCAGGTCGACATCGTGAACCATCTTCTGCTCCGAGTGATTGTAAAAATAGGTTTTGATCAATGATTCCACCCCCCTGACTCGTATCCTCATCCATCATACGAAAAATATGCCACGCGTTCAATGAACAAATGAATAAGCCTGGCAAGCCGTTCATATAGATGTACAAACATCTATCTGTCTATAAGGGAGGGTTTGCCGTGCGCAGCTCAACGATGTCTGTCCTCACCGGGCTATTGATTACCTTTGGCCTCGTCCTTATCGGTGCACTGTTGACGGCGATGCTGTTGGCCTTTACAGAAGTGCGGGAGAACACGCTTCCGTACTTTACCTATGCAATCAATACGATCAGCTTGTTGATCGGCGGAATTGTCACCGGCCGCCGTTGTGGAGGAAAAGGATGGTACTACGGCGGACTGACCGGTTTGGCCTATTTCTCCCTGGTTCTGTTGATCGGCTTTCTCGGCTTCGATGCCCCGATGCAGGCGATCACCCTGCTTTACATCATCGGTGCGTTTTTGATCAGTGCACTGGGCGGCGTGATCGGTGTAAACATGTCCACCCGTCGGTAATCCACGGTCGGCCCCGAGACGCTGCACACGCTTGTCATGCGGATTCGAGCAGACATCAAGTACCATAAAAAACAAGCAGACTGCATGCGGCGAAGCTGTGCAGTCTGCTTGCGGCAGTCCCGCTTATGTACGGGTCCTGTGCCTGTTTGACACGGGAATATGTAGGCTGCTGTGTTATTTGCTCTCCTCTTTTTCTGTCGTGCTGCCCAGAGAGCCAACGACTGAATTGACCGCACCGCGATCAAAGGTAACGTTGACGTTGTGTGCAATCCGCAGGGTGACGGTGCTGTCGTCCAGATCCTGGATCGTTCCGTGAATGCCCCCGATCGTAATTACCTTATCCCCTTTTTTCAATGCTGCCAGCATGGCATTCCGCTCTCGATTTCGCTTTTGCTGCGGGCGAATCAAGAGGAAGTAAAAGATCACAAACATGATGATAATTGGCAGCAAACCTTCCCAACCTTGCATGATGATATGCCTCCTTTATGGGTCTTAAAATGATCTATCTTCACTCAATCCATATTGAGCGAAAAACTGGTCGCGGAAATCGGCGAGCCGATCCTCAGCAATCGCCTGCCTCACCTGCTTCATCAACTGCAGCAAAAAGTGGAGATTGTGGTAAGTGGTCAGGCGGATGCCAAATGTCTCGTCCGCTTTGATCAAATGCCGGATGTACGCTCGCGTGTAATGGCGGCACGTATAACAGTCGCAAGCCGGATCGAGCGGCGTGAAGTCGCGGGCGTATTTGGCGTTGCGGATGACGAGACGCCCTTGACTGGTCATGCATGTGCCGTTGCGGGCAATGCGCGTGGGCAGGACACAGTCAAACATGTCGATACCGCGAATCGCCCCTTCGATCAGCGCGTCAGGGGAACCTACGCCCATCAGGTAGCGCGGCTTGTCCGTCGGAAGCAGTGGAACCGTGTGTTCCAGCATCTCATACATCAGCGGAAATGGCTCGCCGACGGAAAGGCCGCCAATGGCGTAGCCAGGAAAGTCAAGCGAAATCAAATCCCTTGCGCTCTGCTCGCGCAGATCGTGAAACATGCCCCCCTGCACAATTCCAAACAACGCCTGATCATGCGGACGCCGATGAGCTTTGAGGCAGCGTTCCGCCCAGCGTGTGGTGCGCTCCATGGACTGCTTGACGTACTCGTATTCGGCAGGATAGGGTGCGCATTCATCAAAGGCCATGATGATGTCCGCCCCCAGCGCATTCTGTATATGCGTCGCTTCCTCGGGGCCGATAAACAACTTCTCCCCATTGAGATGTGAACGAAACGAGACACCTTCCTCGCTTATCTTGCGCAGATTGCTCAAACTGAACACTTGAAACCCGCCGCTGTCGGTCAGGATTGCACCCGGCCAGTTCATAAAACGGTGCAGGCCGCCTGCCTCTTCGACAATGTCATGTCCTGGGCGCAGGAACAAGTGATAGGTATTGCTGAGGATGATCCCCGCTCCCATACCGCTTAACTCTTCGGGGCTCATCGTTTTGACGGTGGCCTGGGTCCCGACCGGCATAAACACCGGGGTTTCGATCGTCCCGTGCGGCGTGTGCAGACGTCCCAGCCGCGCACCTGTCTGTTTGCAAGTTTTGATTAATTCGTAACGTACAGCCAAACGATAGCACTCCTCGATGATTGACTCATGCTTTACATATAAGCCCTTCCTATTATAGTTGGATTGGCAAAGAATCACAAGCGCAAGCAGCAAGATCAAACGAAAAGCGTGGACAAAGCTCCTGCTTTTTTTGAGCTGCCGGAAAAAAAGGACTGGCAGTTTTCTGAAAACTGACTATAATGTAAAGTAACCTTAAGTTTTTTGTAAAGTTTTTGTAAAGAGTATAGACATTATCCTGATATTGTGATAAAGGAAGGTGTTGGTCATGATGTTTTCGTACGGCCAAAAAGTGGCAGTGAGAGCAAAAAACAATCGAACGGAGTACATCTACCCGCACATGGGAATGGTACTTCAAGAGACCGACACAGATGTGGTTCTGCTGTTTCCGGACGGACGTGTAACCGTAAAAAAAGCAGACCTGGCGTAAGGTCGACAAAGCAAAAGCCGCTCCAGTGAGGAGCGGCTTTTTTGTTTTTCATATGATCAGCATCGCATCTCCGAAGCTAAAAAAGCGATACCGCTGCCGGACTGCTTCCCGATACGCGGCCAGTACGTTTTCCCGTCCGGCCAGCGCACTGACCAGCATGACCAGCGTCGACTTGGGCAGGTGAAAGTTGGTCAGCAATCCGTCGATTACCTGAAACGAATAACCGGGGTAGATAAACATATCGGTCCAGCCGGAACTGGCTGCAAGCCGACCAGCATGCTGCCGGCCCACCGTCTCCAGAGTACGGCAGGAGGTGGTGCCGACGGCGATCACCCGACGCCCCTCTTCTTTGGCGCGGTTTACCAAATCGGCCGTGACAGCCGGCAGTTCATAGTATTCGGCGTGCATCTGATGCTCTTCCACCGTGTCTGCATTAACCGGCCGAAACGTGCCAAGGCCGACATGCAGGGTGACGTAGGCCAAATGTACGCCCTTGGCCTCAATCTCCTTCAGATACGCTTCCGTAAAATGGAGACCGGCCGTGGGAGCAGCGGCTGATCCTCGTTCCCGCGCATAAACGGTCTGGTAGCGTTCCTTGTCCTCCAATTGGGCGTGAATATACGGAGGAAGCGGCATGGAACCAAGCCGATCCAACACCTCGTAGAAAATCCCTTCATAGTGAAAGCGGACGATCCGCCCGCCCGCTTCCGTCACCGCTTCACATTCACAGCGCAGCATGCCGCCGCCAAATTCGACCAGTGTGCCCGGTTTTATTCGCCTGCCAGGCTTCACCAACACTTCCCAGCGGTCGTCTCCCAGCGCTTTGAGCAGCAGCACCTCCACTTTCGCGCCCGTATCCGGCTTGATCCCGATCAGCCGTGCCGGCAGAACGCGGCTGTCGTTTAAGACGAGCACATCACCCGGGTCCAGGTAGCTGATCAAATCGCGAAAGCGGCGATGAGCCAGCTCACCAGTATCCTTCCGCAGCACCAGCAGCCTGGAGGCGGTTCGTTCAGGCAGCGGTTGCTGTGCAATTAACTCTTCCGGCAAGTCAAAGTCAAACAGTCGTACGTCCACGCTTATCTGTCTCCTTATTCCTGCTGCCGCGGGACCCACACGCCAGATTGCCGTTCTGGCAGTCAGGGTCCAATCGTCACATCATGGTAGTAGTGTTGCAAGATCTGTCTGTAGTCATACCCTTGTTCAGCCATGGCCCGGGCGCCAAACTGGGACAGTCCCAGCCCGTGACCATATCCAAAACCGTGAAACACAAATTTTGGTACGAGTGAAGCGACGCGCCAGATTTGTCCGTCGTACACAAGAAAATCCTCGCTGCCGCCATTGGCCGGCACCGGACCAGCTCCATTGGCGCCGATCGCTTGCAGGGCACTTGTTGATTCCTGAGGGAACTGCGCCTTTCGCCCGCCAGCTCCGAGGACCACGAACGAACCCATTTGTTCCACCTCAAACTTGCTGCTCCTCAGGCCGCTTTCACCCTGACGAAAGATGGAACGGTGCGCATCCGGCGAGGAGACGGCCAGCCTCACACCATCGGCTTCCATGGCCATTACCCTGCCTGACGGACCGCGCTCCGTCACGACGAGCGAACGGACTGGTCGCGACAGCACCGGTGCCTTGTTCTGCTGCTGACTTTTATTGATCATTTCCGTAATCTCGCTGGCGCTGTACGGGCCGCGCGTCCAGGAGAAGGCATTTTCTTCCGGCACCTGGGCGATAATCGTCACCTGTGTCCCCGCGGGAAGTGTCATCAAACTGCGGTGGTAAGTCGTACTTGGCCCGTTGCGGAAGTTGAGATTGTCGGTGTTGACCTGGCCGATCTGCAAGCCCAGTTCGTTTTTCAGCGGCAGCATGTCGACGAAATCGTGACGAACGTAGCCGATGGAGCCGTCCAGCAGCTGAACCAGGTACCACGTCTTGGCCGTCAGCATGGGGTATCCATCATTGCTCTCGACTGGTCTGAGATACGGGATGGCGTTCCCCCAGACTTCTGCGCCGTCTGCGGTCATTCCGCCAGCGTTGGAGTAGTACAGCGCCTCCGCCAGTTTCCCCTGGTAACGAATCACAACACCCGCCGTTTCATCGACCGCACGCCGAATGTCTTCCGCTTCCCTTTCATAGCCATAGTAAGCCTGTTCCAGAACCGTATCGGACAAGTGAGCGATCCCGTATTTGCTGCCCTGGCCGAGTGCCCGGGTACGGGCCAGTACGGCCTGTGCCTTGAGCGCCTCAAGCGGCCAGCCTGCGGCCATTTCCGAACCGACAACCCCGTACAGATATTGTTCCAGAGGCAGTTCGTTGACAAGGGTCAGGTGCCCGTTGTACTCCGACAACTCCATGACACCACGGTATTGGCGGCCCGCTCTCTCTTCCACCTTGATCAGCGGAGGTTGACCGCCATTGGGCAGAACTGTCAGCTTGGCGGCAGACGAAAACGAGTACCGCGGAATCGTTTCTGCCTGTCCGCCACCGGTCAGCACATCCTGTTTCAGCAGTACATATGCCTGATTATTCGGTTTTTGATATGTAAAGCCCGGATAGAGCGCAGCGGCGGCAGCGGCCAGTTCATTCCGCTTCCCTTCCGTCACTTCGTCCCCTACCCACACCTCATAAGAGGGCTGCCCGTTTGCCGCAACGATGACCGTATGGGCCGGAATGCCGGACAATTCAAAGGCGCGCTCCCAATCCCGCGCCTCCTGCAGGGTTGCAAAACTTCCCGCTTCCAGCCGGTATGGGCCGGTCACCTTGGGTGAGATGCCCGTTACTTGGGTGACGGCCTGAGCATGGCTGGCCGCCTGCTCGTAGGTACGAAATGAGCCGCTGACAACCTGGTAGACAGTATTGCCGCCAAACGACTCCACCTGGATCGACGCATCCAGCTTTTGCTGGCTCAGCTTCTGGGCCACCTGCTGGGCCTCCATCAATCCTCCCGTTTGGGCGGCAATCACACTGAATCGATCCAGACTAAACCGTGCCTGTTTGACCTCTCCCAGCGGCAGCGATACCGCTCCCTCAGCTCCTGACAGGCGAACGGACAAACCGCCCGCGCTGCCAAGGGTCACCGAGGGGACGACACCTCTATATCCAGTACCCGTGTCCACGAAAAGGGCGACCCGAATAGTCTCGCCGCTCGCTTGAGCCGGCTGCCCAAACAGGGAAGCAGCAAGACACATGGCCCCTGTGAGCAGCAGGGTTTTCATCCCCGCCAATCGTAACTTCATCCCGGTTCGTTCCTTTCTTTGTTGCTGATTCTGCTTGTTCTGCTTGTTTCGACAAATACCGCGCATTCTCCTTCCGGCTAGTAAAAGTTGGGACTTACGACCGACCGGGAACGAAAAACAGTCCTCCCGGCGGATCGACTCAGCCTGAGGACTGTCCATTTTATCAGTGTTTTACTTGAACAACCGGAACAGATAGCTGCCGAGCGTCAGCAAGATACTGATAATGATACAGGTAACGATCGGGAAGTAAAACCGTACATTCTCCTTCTCTACGACGATGTCCCCGGGCAGTCGGCCGAACGGCAGGTACCGTCCCCCGAACTGCCAGATCAGGCCGGCAACGATCAGCACAGCACCGATTACGACAAGCAGTTTGGCTGTCGGATTCACGCTTTCATCTCCCGTCCGAAATGCTGATATGCGCTTGGCGTCACGACCCGCCCGCGCGGTGTGCGCTGCAAGAACCCGATTTGCAGCAGATACGGCTCGCATACGTCTTCGATGGTTTGCGCTTCTTCCCCGATGGTAGCGGCTATCGTGTCAAGCCCTACCGGTCCTCCCGCAAAGTGGTCGATAATGCTTAAGATCAGCTTGTGGTCGATGTGATCCAGGCCGCGTGTGTCTACCTGCAGGCGAACCAATGCTTCCCGTGCGATCTCTTGGGTGATGATCCCTTCTCCCTGTACCTGCGCAAAGTCGCGCACCCGTTTGAGCAGCCGATTGGCGATCCGCGGGGTGCCGCGAGAGCGTTTGGCCACTTCAATCGCTCCATCCTCCTGGATGCCGATCTGCAGGATATCGGCGGCACGGCAGACGATAAACGCCAGTTCTTCCACGGAGTAATACTCCAAGCGATTGACCACGCCGAAACGGTCGCGCAGCGGCGAGGAGAGCAAACCGGCACGGGTGGTCGCACCAATCAAGGTAAACGGCGGCAGATCCAGCCGTACGCTGCGCGCACTCGGACCCTTTCCGATGATGATGTCCAACGCGAAATCCTCCATCGCGGGGTAGAGCACTTCCTCTACGCTCCTGTTGAGTCGGTGGATCTCGTCGATAAACAGGACGTCTCCTTCCTGAAGGTTGGTCAGGATCGCCGCCAGGTCGCCGGGACGCTCAATTGCCGGACCAGATGTGATGCGAATGTTGACTCCCAACTCGTTGGCGATAATCTGGGAAAGGGTTGTCTTTCCCAGGCCGGGGGGTCCGTACAAGAGAACGTGGTCCAGTGCTTCGCGCCGCATTTTGGCCGCCTCAATAAACACTTTCAAATTCTGCTTTACCTGCTGCTGCCCGATGTATTCGGACAGAAAACGGGGTCGCAGACTTCCCTCCATTCTCTCGTCTTCCAATCGCATATGTGTTGTAATCAAGCGGTCTTCCATCCCTTATCCCCTCGCTAACAGCGCCAGCCCTTGTTTGATCAGCTGCTCCACGCCAGCCCCCTGCTGGGCCTGTTCCTTCAGCGCGGGCTTTATCCGCTGCAGTTCGCCATCGGTATAGCCCAGCGCTCCCAACGCATCCAGCGCTTCACCAAGTGCTGCCCCCAGTCCTCCCGTTTCGGAGGCGGGCGGCGAAACCGCAAAGGCGGAAGGTGTCATTCCCTTCAACTTGTCTTTCAGGTCGAGAATCATCCGCTGCGCCGTCTTCTTGCCAATCCCCGGAAATGAGGTGAGGTACTGCACATTTTCCTGTTGAATGGCTGCGACGATCTGCTCCGGCCGAGCCGCCGCCAGGATGGCCAGCGCTCCCTTGGGGCCGAGGCCGCTTACGTCCAGCAGCCGGCGGAACAAATCCCGCTCCTCCCGTTTCGAGAAGCCGTACAGATAGATGGCGTCTTCTCTCACGTACTGATGGGTAAACAGCCGTTTGATCTGGCCCTGGTCGGCAGCAAAAGCATACGGGTTGGGACAAAACAGCCGATAGCCCAGTCCCGCCGCTGCCACCACGATGAAGTCGCTTTCGATATAGTCAATTGTTCCTTCCACAAAATCAATCATCGGTCAGCACCGCCTGCCATCCGAGAATAACCCCTGCTGTTGGCGTGGGTGATGGCTACACCCAGCGCGTCTGCCACGTCGTCCGGTCTGGGAGTCTCTTTAAGCGACAACAGCAATCGAACCATCTCCTGAATCTGCCGCTTTTCAGCGCCGCCCCAGCCGGTTACCGCCTGTTTTACCTGCATGGGCGTGTATTCGCAGACCGGGATGGCGGCCAACTCCGCGGCCAGCACAATCACACCTCTGGCCTGTCCGACGGTAAAGGCATTGGTCACGTTGCGGTTAAAATACAGCTTCTCCACTGCCATTTCATCCGGCCGATACGTCTCCAGCAGGCGCTGCATCGATTCAAAAATCTGCCGCAGTCGAAGCGGCACCGGCAGTCCCGCTTCTGTCTGGATACTGCCATACTGGACAGGGCGCAGTTGGCTCCCCTGCTGTTCAATGATACCAAACCCGACGATCGCAATCCCCGGATCCACTCCCAAGATGCGCATGCTCCACTCTCCACTTCTGTACTCGTTTTTACTGTACCATAATTTGCGCAAAAAGCGAACATGCATTTCCCCCAGGGTGGTTCAAGGCTGCCCAAGGCAGTGTAGAAACTGAATAAACCTGACCCCAGAGGGCCAGGCCATACGGCGTTCGCTAGTGTTTGTTCCATCCCAGTGCATCAGCCTTGTCGTGCTGCATGTGGGCATACTCGTCCACGGTCGCGCGCATCTCATCCTGAATCCGGTTGATGCGGCGGTAATCCAGCTTGTCATGCCCCTGGTTCAACTGAACATACAAGCGTTGGTGGAATTGGTCTTTGTAACTTCCTCGCGGCATCGAAGACACGCGACAAACTCCTCCTTTTCACGCCGTATGGCTACAGTATGGCACAAAGGAGACGGATGATATGTGCCATTTAGCCCCCCTTTTCCCACCGAGGCTTCCTAGCCGCTGCCCGTCTGTTCGGCCAATTGCTGCAGGACATCCAGATACAAGGCGTACAAAAACTTCTTCAGGTTTAATCTGACCCGCGAGTGAGGCTCTTCCGTCTCGATTTCCCGCATCTTCTGCCGCACATCGACAAAATCGAAGTACTTGGTGGCATACTGTTCAAAAATCGGGTTGGTATAATCGGTCAGGCCCAGCGAAGCGACATTGAGAAGCGCCTGTGCCACGGTTCGCCGCACGCGCTGTTCGATTGCCCTGGTCTCTTTGTCGGCCTGTTCGGCTGACAGACCCGGCGGCAGGATAGCCGCGTACAGCACTTTGAGCGGCGGCAGTTGGTGCTCGTCAAACTCGTGCCCACGTTCCACCAGATATTCAACGATGCGGATGAGATCACGCCCTCCCGCTTCTCCCAACACACTCAGGTTGGACAGCGCGGACCGAACCAGGTCGGCGATGGAGACAGGCGCTTTTTGCTGCCGGGGCGCATCCTGTTCGATCCAGGAAAGCGACTGCCGAATCTGCTGAATCGACGCCTCAAGCTGTATCCGTTCGATCACTTTGCGCAGTACCGTCACCACTTCAATCCGGTTGATCGGTTTTTGAATGTAGTACTCGACACCGTTTTGATAGGCCTCGCTCACCATCTCTTTGTGTTCTACCTGCGACAGCATCACGATCTTCCCGGTGTATCCCATTTCTTTCAACCTGCGGATTGTCTCGATGCCGTCCTGGTTGGGCATCAACAAGTCGACAACCAGTACATCCGGAGCAAGCCGCAGCACCTGCGATTCCGCCCCTCTGCCGTCTGACGCTTCCCCGATAACAGTGCCGAGATCGTGATCTTCAATCAACGCGCTCAGCATCCGTCTGGCGGCCACATCGTCATCCATCAGAAAAAAGGTGGTCATTGAATCCCCCTTTCATTACAAGGAACTGCTCGGAATGATGATTCGAAACAGCGCACCGCCCATTTTGCTTTCACCCACTTCAATCTTGCCGGAGAGTTCCTGCAAGGTTGACATCACATGGGCCAGACCAATACCGGTGGAAGCGTTTCCAACCTGGTCATACTTGGTGGTGTACCCCGGCTGGAAGATCAGCTCCCAGTCACTCTTGACGATTCCCGGTCCATCGTCGCTGATTTCAAACCAGACCTCGTCATCATAGGCAAAAACGTCGATCACGATCACACCTTCCTCTTTGATCGCTTCCACCGCGTTGGCCACAATGTTGTTGAGCAGCGACAAAAGCGAATAAAAGTGGTGAGTCTCCCAGGAACCCTGAATGTTGGCCTGAATCTGAACGCTCTTGCCCAAATGTTCGGCATACTTGCTGTTTGCCTTGCTCACCAATTGGACTACATCGTGCAGCGAAAGCTGCTCGGCCAGATTTTCCTGTCTGATCAGTTTGGACAGCCCGGCAACGATTCGCTGTGCATCTTTTTTTACCTCGTGCACCTCTTCTGCCAACCGCAGTGCTTCTGCTGCCCGCGGATCTCCGGTCAGCTTGCGGTACAATTGGTAACTGTCGGCGGTTATTTGCTCCACCTGGCCCATTAACTTCTGCAGGTAGAGCCGTTCTTCGTAAAGTTCGGAGAGGATGAGCAGCAGCTTCTCCATCCGTTTTTGCTGCTCCCGGCTGACTGCCCGCAGCTGGCGTATTTCCAGCATGTTGTAAGTACCCACAACCAGATAACTGCGCAGCAGGCCGACCAGTAACAAAACCGGTGCATCGTCCAGCAAGGAGATGGGCCGCTGTTCAATCAACATGCGCGCAAACAGTTCCACCAGGTTGGACCCAAAATCGACCAACCCACCAATCACTCCAAGCAGCAGCGGTGACGAAAAAAAACGGTGATACCCAATCAAAGAAAGGAAGACGACAAACGCCACGTAATACCATGCCGCCGGAAAGTGTGTCAGGTAGCTTTGGCCCCAATTGGCAACCCCGCTGAACACGTCCACACTCATTCGAAACAGGCAAACGAACAGACCGACCAGCACGCCGACCAATGGCAAAAAACGAGGTTTGGACAAGAGTAACAGGAAAAAGAAAACTGCACTGCCCAGGCTGATTCGGAAGTGTCCGTGAAACGGACTCATCTTCAGCTCGCCGGCTACCGCCGTCGCCACCATCACGCCCAGGACAATCATCAGCCACCGAACGATGAGTACCCCTCCCCAGCCCATGCCACATGCCGTATCCAGATGGAGCCAGCCAGAAGGAACGAGCTCTTTAATCCATACTTTTTATTGTACCCTTGTGTAAAAGATGCGGGCAAGTGAGGAGAGGATGGTTTTCGTGTACCAGACAGCAGGAATTGAGGATTGAACCAATCCAACTGCAAACGCACTACCAGCCAACATCCGTCACAAACGGAACATTCAGAACCATCGTAACGCCAACAGAATTGTTGAAACCAAGTCGTTCTCAAGCGTATGGGTTCGCTTTTCTTTTCATGTACCCAGAGCAATGGAAAAGCACTTGTGAACGAAATGACCGAAACAGAAAAAAAGGCAACCGGCAAAGTACCGGTTGAGCTGCATGTCCGCAAGGGGAGCCGGTCTATCCTATTTTCTTCCACAATACTAGTGGCCTGGTGTTTCTGCCGGGCCTGTCTGAAACTGCCCGTACGTGGATAAAATACTATTGTACTCGGCCAGATCACGCACGCGGATGCCTTTTTTCAACAGTTCCACCTCTTCGCTGGACAAGCTGGCTTCCATCCGTTCCGTGTTGATCTGGTAGAACGTCTGTACAACCTTCTTTTCGCTGGGCAGCCCGTTAAAAAGGGTCAGCATGCCGTCCTCGGATAATCCGAAATAACCGTTTTCCTTGCAAGACGGAGCAATGTCGTTCTCCGCCTTGTGCAGCACCACTTGATCCGGCGTCACAGAGACAATCTCCCATCCCGTATGGTCTGCCAGCACCTGCTCGATCGACGTCCCGGACAGCTGTCGCTTCTCCTCCGTTTTGACCCCGCAGAGATAGGTTCGATTCAGGACAACTTCCACCGGCTTTGCCAACACCGGTTGGGCCGGACTGTCTGCTGCCGCTGCCCATTCGGCCACTTTGCCGCCTGCGGCCGACTCTTTCTGAGAATCTCTTTGATCAATCGTCACCGCATATATCACGCCGCTTGCCAGCAATGCTCCAACAGAGAACATCAGGAACAATCGCTTCATAGGAAAACCCCTTTGTTTGGCGTTTTTATTCCTAGTTTTCGCCAAGTCAAAGGGGCTTTATACCTTTTGGCATCTAGTAATGCCTACCTGTCATGAAGCCGTGGGAGCCGGTTCCCCGGTTGGTTCAGCGGCGAGCTCCTCTACCAACTCCCGATTCTCTTCTACCGTCACCAGCGGGGTATGGGGATCTTCCAAGAGTTCCACGCCTGGTGGCAGAGTCAGCTCAGCGGCGGTAATGCTGTCACCGGTCCTCAGCCCGTCCAGTCTGACGGCTAGCGATGCCGGGATCTCGGTTGGCTTGCAGCGGACGGTCACCTCATGGAGCAGCAGAATGGCCAATCCTTCTTCGGTCCTACCATCCACGTGCAGCGGAACCGTCACCTCCACCTGAGCGTTTATATCAATCTTCTTAAAGTCAACGTGCAGGATGTCGGGAACCAGCGGCTTCTGTTGTACTTCTTGGATCATGACGTAAAACTCCTGATCATCTACTTTCAATCGGTACGGGCGATTGATGCCGTGCTGACGGATCGCTCCGGTCAGATGGGCGGCATCAAACTGCAGCAGCTGCGTATCGCTGCCGCCGCCGTACAGAATACCGGGAATACGTCCGCCCCGGCGAATCTGGCGGGCTGCTCCCGATCCGCTTTTTTTGCGTCGTTCTGCCGTGATTGTTTTCATCGTCATTCTCCTCCTTTTTCCTTCCCTTCCTTTTTCATACTTGAATCTACTTGTTTGACAAAGCGAGATTCGAAAGGCCCAAAGAGACCCTCCACGTATGACAGGTATCGGGTTGTGAAAGGAACGTGAGAGACATTGATCGCACACGACAGTGCATGTCTATTTTAGCAATTGGAAACAGTATCTGTGAAACGTGATCTGGCGGTATCTGATCCGCTTATCAGCAAGGAAGCCCGATTAGTCGGCATTCATCTGAACTTTTTGCCTGCTTGCTTTCGCTGACAAACCATCCAGGCTTTCTACACAAGATCAGCTCTGTTCCCAACACGAACGTTTCTCCTCCCCAAAAATTGTGTTACGATCAGGTTGTCTTACAATTTTTAATTTTCTTGGAGGAGGTATTCCATTTTGAAGAAGAAGTGGCTGAACAGTTTCCTTTCCTCTGCGCTGCTGCTGGGCAGCTTCGTCCTGCCGGCAGCGGCGAAGGCTGCGGACCAACCGGTGACGCTCAAACTGAGGCTGATGGAGACCACAGACATCCATGTCAACCTTGTCAACTACGACTACTACAAGGACACGATGACAGACGAATTCGGACTGGCCAAGACGGCGACACTGATCAAACAGGCGCGGGCGGAAGCAGCCAACAGCATGCTGTTTGACAATGGCGACCTGATTCAGGGAAACCCGCTTGGCGACTACGTGGCCAAAGTGGATCCGCTTAAGGACGGCGAGGTACATCCCGTCTATAAAGCGATGAATCTGCTTGACTACGATGCCGGAAACATCGGCAATCACGAGTTCAATTACGGTCTGGATTTCTTGCAAACCAGCCTCAAAGGCTCCAATTTCCCCTATGTCAACGCCAACGTATATATTGACGACCACGATGACAATCCAGACAATGACCAAAACTATTTCACGCCTTACCTGATCCTGGAAAGGACGTTCACGGACGAAAACGGCAACGAACAGGTACTGAATGTGGGCGTAATCGGGTTTGTTCCACCGCAAATCATGCAGTGGGACAAAAACAATCTGGAAGGCAAGGTTATCGCCAAGGACATCATCGAAACCGCCAGGAAGTTTGTGCCCGAGATGAAGGAAAAAGGTGCCGACATTATTGTTGCCATCCCGCACTCTGGTTTCGGAAGCCACGAAATGAAAGGAAACGACGAAAACGCCACCTATTTGTTGAGCAAAGTGGAAGGCATCGATGCCATTCTCTTTGGCCACTCCCACGTTGTCTTCCCCGGTCCAGCTTTTGAAGGAGCACCTGGCGTAGACAATGTCAAAGGAACGATCAATGGCGTACCTGCGGTCGAACCGGGCTTCTGGGGAGACCACCTGGGAATCATTGACCTGACCTTGACGAAAGCAGACGGCAAGTGGCAGGTAACGGATTCTCAAGCGGAAGCCCGTCCGATTTCCAAAAAAGAGGGCCAGGCGATCGTGCCGCTGGTAGAAGCGGACACTGAAATCGTGGAAGCAGTTAAGGAAGACCACGAGGCGACACTGGAATACGTGCGCGGGCCGGTTGCCACCACGACAGCTCCCATCAACAGCTATTTTGCGCTGGTGCATGACGATCCATCGATTCAGATCGTTACCAACGCCCAGAAATGGTACGTGGAAAAAAGCATCCAGGGGACGGAACTGGAAGGAATACCGGTCTTGTCCGCCGGTGCACCGTTTAAAGCGGGCGGCCGCGGCGGCGCCAACTACTACACCGACATCCCCGCCGGTACGATCGCGGTGAAAAACGTGTCCGATCTCTACATTTATCCCAATACATTGAAAGCGGTACTGGTAGACGGGGCAGCGGTGAAAGAGTGGCTGGAACGTTCTGCCGGGCAGTTCAACCAAATCGACCCGAATAAAAAAGAGGAACAGCCCCTGATCAATACCAGCTTCCCCACCTACAACTTTGACGTTATAGACGGGGTTACCTATCAAATTGACGTAACACAGCCTCCACGGTACGATCTGAACGGAAATCTGGTCAATCCCGCTGCAAACCGGATCACAAACCTCGCGTACAATGGCAGACCGGTGGAAGACGACCAGAAGTTTATTGTCGTCACCAACAACTACCGGGCCGGCGGCGGAGGAAACTTCCCTGGACTGGATGGCAGTAATATCGTGATTGACTCTCCGGACGAAAGCCGCCAAATCGTGATAAATTACCTGATGGCAGAAAAGACGATCAACCCGTCGGCAGACAACAACTGGTCGTTTGCACCGATTGCCGGCAATCCGCTGGTTACATTTGAAACATCGCCAAATGCCGAAAAGTACGCCAAAGAGATGGCCGACATTACTTATCTGGAGACGCTGGACACCGGTTTTGCCAAGTACAAAATCACTCTGTCCGATACGGACGGTACGCAGGAAGAACTGGTACCTGTACGTGCCACCGCGGAAAAAAATGGTGTAGAGGTCTCCTACGACTTCTCCACCCGACTCGTAACCCTGAGCAAAGGCGAGGTGAAGCTGGAGTATACGCTCGGCACGAAACAGGCGTTCATCAACGGCCGTGCGGTTGAGGTGACGGCAAAGATTGTCAGCGACCGTCTTTACCTGCCTGCCTCTGTGCTTGAGGGCGCCTTTGACAACTGATTCATGCCGGAATGAAGAAGCTGATGGCCAGCGGTCATCAGCTTTTTGTATGTCAGTTCATATCGTGGCGGACTTTTGCCAGAACGGTCCACTTCCCACCACGAGGTGTTCAGCCGTAAGGAAATGGCTGCGCTGCCGCCAGTATTGTCTCTCCAACTGCAGCAGTTGTAACGCGCCGCGGGCACGGTAGCCGGGGCGCCGATTGTACACACCGGTTACCTCGCGCAAAATATTTTCCGGATACCGCATCAACCGGTAAATCATGCGGATTTGGTGCTCATTGAGCGGGATCACCCTGCTGTAGGTGTTGAGCACCTCAATGAAAACACCTATCCGGTATTCCTGCATCAACATGAGCCGACCGAGAAACTGAACCAAATCGACCAACTGCATATCAAAATAGGCCGTGTCAAGATCAATCAGGTAGCACTCATTGCCAGGTGTCAATAAAAAATTGTGACTGGCTACGTCCCGATGGGCAATGGTTCCCTCCTGCATAGCCCGGTGCATCTCGGTAATCATCGGCATGTGGCGGGATTGGTCGAGGACTTCCCGCGCATCCTGTATAACATCCCTCGCAACATGTTGGATCACCGCCTCCAGCCGGTTGACAGGCCCTCGCACGTGGATTCTATCGGTGATGCGGATAAAATCAGCCAATCGCGTTTCCCATTTTTCCAAGAGCGGCGGCCTACAGCCAAGCGGCTGCGAAAATGGAGGGAGTCCTCTCGCGGCGCAATGAAAATGAGCCAGGGTGCGGGCGGCCTGCATCACATCGTAAACCGATGTGTATTTCGCCTCTCTGCCGTTAATTTCTTTCATTACGGTATAAAAGCGGTCGCCATATGGAAAAACAAGCTCGCCATCCTTGCTGCTTTGGTAACTGACCGTCCGGGTAAACCCGTTTCCGAAAAGGACTTGGGACATATGTGTAACCCACTGCGCTTTTTGCAGATCCCTGTACTCCTTGACAACCCAGTTGCCCCTATCCGTTCGCAGGAACAATACGTTGCGACGCGGTTTCACCCCGAGGATTTGGCAGCCGAACGCCTTTTGAATGGCAGTTAGAAAGTCCTCGTTCATGCGCAGCCTTCATTGGCTTGAAGAGGATTCTTCATACCCTTCCTCCCAGGACGGCCACACCTCTTGGCGGGGCAAATACGGCATCGCCTGATGAGGGGGGTACATCGTGCTGCTCATCCCAGGGTGTGCAGGGGCAAAAGAGGGATTCCCGGCCGGATAACCGTGAGGCCAAGGCACCTGATACGATTCATCAGAGCCCATATCGTATGCTTTCCGGTGGGCGGCTTTGCTGCCTTCCTGTGTGCTCAGCTTCCTGTTTTCCCTTGTTGGTTTGCTGTAATCGTCGTACGGATCGCTGTATCCGGACAGGTATTCGGGGCCCGCCATCATTGACGGTCCGTACTGCGCCATCATCAGTGATGAAGCGTCGGGAAGATGCAGCAGCGGTAATGGAAAAACATGCGATGGAATGTTTACCGAAGGGAGCGCCGGCATGACCGGCGGCGTATTCGGTGGCAGCTGCATCATCAGGGCTGGCGTCATCACCGGCGGCATCATGGACGTACTGTATGGCTGCGGCATCATGAGCGATGGCATCATGGACGATCCATGTGGCTGCGGCATCATGAGCGACGGCATCATGGACGATCCATGTGGCTGCGGCATCATTTGCGGTGGATAGTAGGAAGGCGTCTGGTGAGAAAGGGCTGGTGTCATCCGTTTTTGTGCATGGGGTGGATACACGGGCTTGTAGGAAACCGGAATCGTTTTTCTTGTCGGCGGCGCCGCTTTCACCTGTGCTCCCGCTTCCGGCTGCTGCTGAACGCGCGGCTCCGCTTTTTTCGATTGGTTTTGCGGCTCCTTCTGCTGCCTTTCCGAATGCTGCTGCCGTTCTGTTTGTCGAATCTCCTCTTCTACAGTTTCTGGATCGATCATGCGGGGCAAGGTAGAAGGGATTTGCGGTTCCTCCTCGGAGATCTCAGCCGGCACCTCATTGAGCTGCCTGGCCGGAACATCATCCTTTTCCATTTGCTCTCTCCGCGAACGCAGAGGAACCTGCCGGACCGGTATCTTGATCTTGACTCCCGGCGTAAGCCGATCGGGATCCTGCACCTCACTGTTGACGCGCAACAAATCTCTCATATCAACACCGTACTGTTTGGCGATCTTGCGCATGGTGTCATCTTCCTGGACGATATGAATCTTCACGCACGTACTCTCCTTCCTTGTTCCAGATCCCTATCATGGTATGCACCCATAGGCAATTTGCTCACAGCCCTTCACGCGGGATCTTAAGCCCAAGTTTGGAGAGGGGGAGGCGGCCATTTTCCTGTCAGAACTCGCTTTGGGGCGAACAGGGCGCCATACGGTACTGGTTGAGTGCCAAAACTCTCGCTGGAAACGAGTGCGGGCGGTTTTTCGCCAGCGAACGGTTTGGCCAACCTGCCAAGCGAAACGGCGTATCCGCAGGGAACGTTAAAAAAGACGGCCCGATTTCAGGCCGTCTGGTATTCCTTTCGGTTATCCCATCTTGGGCAGGACGCCGCTCTCCTCTTCGTACACCTTCACACCGTCTTCCTGCACATAACGGCGGAACTCGCTCAACAGGTGTGCTGTTACCGGTCCCGGTACGCCGTCCTTAATCTTTCGACCGTCTACCTCCACCACGGAGATCACTTCGGCAGCCGTTCCCGTCAGGAACACCTCATCTGCCACGTACACGTCGTGTCTGGTAAACGGCTCTTCCTTGACGGTGTACCCCAGTTTCCGCGCGATTTCGATAATCGTTTGGCGGGTAATGCCGTCCAGTGCTCCAACGTAGCACGGCGGAGTGTAAAGGACCCCTTTTTTCACGATGAACACATTGTCGCCCGAGCCCTCCGCAACGTACCCTTCACTGTTGAGCATGAGTGCCTCGCTGACACCAGCCAGGTGCGCTTCAATCCGCACCAGCACGTTATTTAAGTAGTTGAGTGATTTAATCTTGGGATTGAGCGCATCCGGTTTGTTGCGCCGCGTCGGAACAGTGATGATCCGCATTCCTTTTTCATACAGCTCCTTCGGGAAAAGTTGCAATTGTTCGACAATTATCACCACGTTGGGTGCTTTGCAATTGCGTGGATCAAGTCCCAAATCGCCTGTACCGCGAGATACGACCAGTCGGATGTAAGCATCACGAAGTTCATTGCGGCGAACCGTCTCCACTACTTTTTCCATCATTTCCTCAATGGTCATTGGAATCTCCAGCAATATCGACAGAGCTGATTCGTAGAGACGCTCGATATGTTCCCTCAGTTTAAAAATATTTCCGTTGTATACGCGAATCCCTTCGAATACGCCATCTCCATAGAGAAAGCCGTGATCGTAAACAGAGATTTTGGCATTTTCTTTTTCGACAAATTCTCCATTCAAATAGATCCACTGTGTTGCCATCTGGTTCTCCCTCCACCATCTCACCATGTGTAAAATCGACAAAACTTTCTGAGTATGGATACGATTATAAAACGGGCTGATTGACTCGTCAATCACTTTCAACGCAAATGTAAAAACAATTCACTGCCATGTGATGCGTAAATACGCTGTCAAAGCTCCCACAACAATTCCGTAAAAAAGCCGAGGGACAGGTACCTCCCCCGGCAGTCTGCATGCTATCCCTTATTCGCCGACAACGTGTTTTCCTTGAGATAGACCGGATACGTACCAAGCTGGCGAACCTGGCATCCAAGCGCTTCGATCTCGGCAAAGGCACCAGGCAGCAGAACCTCATCCATCCTCTGTTCAATGTCAATCACAAAGTGGTAACTGCCCAATCCCTTCTTGGTCGGGCGTGATTCGATCCGTGAGAGGTTGATCTTGCGCCAAGCGAAGGCAGCCAAAACCTGATAGAGCGCACCGGGAAAATCTTCCGGAAGGGTAACCAGGATCGTCGTCTTTTCTGCTTCTGTCTTCGGCAGCTTCACCGGCTGCTTGCCGACCAGGACAAAGCGGGTATAGTTGTTGGGGAAATCTTCAATGTTGTTCCGCACAAACATCAGCGGATAAATCTCAACGCTCAAACGGGTGGCTATCGCGGCCCATCTTTCTTCCGGGTGTTGGCTGACGAGCTGCGCCGCCATGGCCGTACTGTTGGTATACTCGATCTCCACCTGCGGCAGATGCTGATTGAGAAAGTGGTGGCACTGCGCAACCGCATGCGGATGGGAAAGTACCTTGGTAATCGCCGACAGCGGCAGAGGCTCCTCCCGTCGGGCAACCACCAGATGCTGGGTAATCGGCAAAGCCACCTCGGCCAGGATCGGCAGTTCCAAGGAGTGGATCAGACAATCCAGGGTAGAGTTGACCGAACCTTCGATGGAGTTCTCGATCGGGACGACCGCGAAGTGTGCCTCATCATTGGCTACCGCATCGAGGGCGTGCATGATACTGGCATGCGGGATGTACTGGACATCCGCCAACGGCAGCACGCGGGCTGCTTCCTCTGTAAATGTGCCGGCCGGTCCCAAATAAGCGATCTTGTTTCTCATCATTCTCTCCTATCCCTTTTGGCGCGATTCTTGTATATCTGTATATTATGCGCCAAACGGTTCGATCACGTCAATTGTTGCACCAGTTTGGTCGGGAAGCAAGACCATCGTCCGGTACCCGACAGTGTGAGCGGACATCACCCGTTCCACGAAGGAAAGCAAGCGTTGTTGCTGTTCCTCACCGGTATAGAAGAACAGGATTGTCGGTCCCGCACCGCTGAGAGCAGCACCGAGCGCGCCGTTTTCCGCGGCCTGTTGGAGCATTTCGCTCAGCCCGGGGACAAGCGGACAGCGGTATGGTTGGTGCAAGCGGTCGCGCATCGCCTGGCTCAGTAGATCAAGCCGCCCCTGTGCCAGAGCGGCGACCAGCAGGCTGCTGCGGCCGACATTGTAGATCATGTCTCTCCGATCATAGCGCTCGGGCAGGGCAGAACGCGCCTTTTCCGTCGGCAGTTCAAATTCGGGGATCACGACCAACGTCTCCAGTTGGGCCGGAACCGGCAGGCGAACATACGGAATCGGAGCAAGGCGTTCTTCCGTCTCCGGCATGGTTGCCACCACGACACCCCCAAACAGGGAGGCACCCACGTTGTCCGGATGCCCCTCCCATCTGGCCGCGATCGCATACAGCTGTTCACGGCTAAAGGGAGCGCCTGCCAGGCGGTTGGCCCCTGCCAAAGCGCCAATCAGCGCCGCCGCACTGCTCCCAAGACCGCGGGTAAGCGGTATCTCACTGTCCACTTCGATGTACAATTCCGGCTCAGGGTATCCGGCCTCCCGGAACAAAGAGGCAGCTGCGCGGTACAAGAGATTCTCTTTGCCTGTCGGCAGTTGGGCCAGTTCCGCACTCAGCGGGCGAACTTCCGTCGTGTCAGCGAGTCGCATCGTGATTGTCGTATACAATTGAAAGGCCATGCCGATGGCGTCAAAACCCGGCCCCAGATTGGCAGTGCTGGCCGGGACCCGAACCCGCACAACCTGGTCCGTTCCGTTCTTACTCATTGGCTTTTCCTTTCCGGATTATCGCCATCACCGCTTCCCGGCTGGCCGGTACGGTACGTGGCTCGACAGCCACCGCGTTTAATGCGATGTTGGGATCTTTTAGTCCGTGGCCGGTGAGTACGCAGGCGATCGTCAGACCCTCCGGCAGCTTGCCGCTTTTGCGCAGCTTGATCACCCCGGCAAGGGAAGCGGCTGATGCCGGTTCGCAGAAGATCCCTTCTGCGCTCGCCAATCGTTTGTATGCCTCCAGAATCTCTTCGTCAGTGACCGCATCAATGTGACCGTTGGACTCCCTGATCGCGTTGAGCGCCCCGTCCTTGCTGGCAGGGTTGCCGATGCGGATCGCCGTGGCGATCGTCTCCGGATTTGGCACTGTCTGACCGTGAACCAACGGTGCCGCACCTGCCGCCTGAAAGCCGTACATTTTCGGCACGCTTTCGATCTTTCCTGCTTCCCGATACTCCTTAAATCCTTTCCAGTAGGCCGTGATGTTGCCGGCATTGCCAACCGGAATCGCGAGGATGTCAGGTGCTTTCCCCAGATCGTCACAAACTTCGAACGCTGCTGTCTTCTGCCCTTCAATACGATAGGGATTGACGGAGTTGACCAGCGTAATCGGTTCAGAGGCCGTAATTTCCCGCACAATGCGCAGAGCTTCGTCAAAGTTTCCTTCAATGGCGATCACTTCCGCCCCGTACACGACAGCTTGGGCCAGCTTGCCCAATGCGATGTTGCCATTGGGGATCAGGACGATACAGCGCAATCCCGCCCGTGCCGCGTAGGCGGCAGCGGCAGCCGAAGTGTTTCCGGTGGATGCACACATGATCGTCGTGCTCCCTTCCTCCACCGCTTTGGCCACCGCCATGACCATCCCGCGGTCTTTGAACGAACCGGTCGGGTTGAGTCCTTCGTATTTAAAGTACAGCTCTACTCCCAACTGTTTTGAAAGATTGGGTGCGTAAATCAGCGGCGTGCTGCCCTCATGCAGGGTCAATTCCGGCGTTTTTTCGGTTACGGGCAAAAACGAGCGGTAGCGGGCGATCACACCGGACTGCCGCGCCGCATGTCGAAATGTCCCGGCGGAGTGAGACATTACATCTCGCCCCCTTCCACCCGGTAGCAGCTTTTCAGCTCGTGAATCACCGGCATGTCGGAAAGCGCGGCGAGCACCGTATCCATGCTGCTCTTCGCCGCATGGTGAGTCACCATGATGATTTCCGACTGCTGTCCGCCGTTGTAGGGCTGCTGCAGCACTTGATCCAGGCTGATGTCGTTGTCGGCCAGCAGCTGCGTAATTTGCGCCAGTACGCCGCGCTGATCGGCAACGATCAACCGAAGGAAGTACTTCGACACTTTTTTCTGGTCGTCTTTCAGTTTTTTCTCTTTGTACGGAGCAACCATACCTCGTCCGTTCACACCCAATTTCATGTTTTTCACCACCGTTACAAGGTCTGACACGACAGCCGTAGCAGTAGGAAGCTCACCTGCACCCGGCCCGTAAAACATGGTTTCGCCAACCGCCTCCCCGTGCACATAGACCGCATTGAACACGCCGTTTACGGTTGCGAGCGGATGGGATGCAGGAACCATCGTCGGCTGGACACTCACTTCAATTTCATCGTCATCGCGACGGGCAATCCCCAGCAGCTTCATCTCGTAACCCATCTGTTTTCCGTATGCGATGTCCTCTTTGCTCACCTGACTGATTCCTTTTACTTCCACATCATCCAGGTTCATCGGCACACGGAAGCCGAGCGTTGCCAGAATGGCCATCTTGCGGGCCGCATCAAGCCCTTCGACGTCCGATGTGGGGTCCGCTTCGGCGTAGCCCAGTGCCTGTGCTTCCTTCAGAACTTCTTCGTAGTCCGCCCCCTCCTGACTCATCTTGGTCAGGATGTAGTTGGTGGTGCCGTTGACGATCCCCATCATCCGCGTGATGCGATCCGATGAGAACCCTTCAACAAGCGCACGCAGGATGGGGATCCCGCCGGCGACACTCGCCTCGTAAAAGACGTCACAGCCTTTTTGCTGTGCTTTTTGCAGAATCTCTCCACCGTGCAGTACCATAAGATCCTTGTTGGCGGTGACGACGTGCTTTCCTTGCTCCAAAGCCGTCAATATGTAGTCTTTGGCCGGGAAAATGCCGCCGATCACTTCCACAATCACATCGATTTCCGGGTCGTACAAGAGGTCATTGGCATCGGTGGTAATACGCCCGTCAAGATCGGAGACGCTTCTTGTCTTGTGCAAATTCTGCACGAGGATCTTGTGGATCTCGATCGCCAAACCTGTCTGCTTCTGCAGATCTTCCTGGTGACCGCGGATGATCCGTACCACCCCCGTTCCGACCGTACCTAACCCCATCAAACCCACTTTGACAACCTGTTTATCCATTTCTCTCGTCCTCCTATCCTCCTGACCATCCTACCCGCGTCCAACAATCATGGCCCGTCGGACGCCGTCAATCTGTTGAAGCTGATCCAGAAAATCCGTACTCGACACGGTGAGATGAGCCATGTCGATTGACATGGAGATGTTGGCAATCCCCTGCAGCGGAATCGTCTGGTTGATCGTCAGGATGTTGCCGCCTCTCTCCGCCACAAACTGCAGCACCTTGGACAGAGTCCCCGAACGATGCTCCAGCGAAAAGGTAATGGTCATGATCTCTTCGCTCATCATCGCATTGAACGGGAAAATGCCGTCTTTATACTTGTAAAAGGCACTGCGGCTTAAACCGACGCGCTCCACTGCCTCATTCACCGTATCTGCTTCTCCCGACTCCAGCAGCTTCTTGGCCTCGATCGTCTTGGCGATCGACTCCGGCAAGATATCGGAGCGAATGAGAAAATACTTCTCTTCCCGCCTGGTCATGTGTCCTCCTGTAGAATACATTTGTTTACCTATGGGAGACATTATAGCGAACCCCTGCATCGATGACAACCCCCAAACGTGAAAAATTATGAAAAGTTTGCAACACGGCTGTCGTTTACATCGGCAGGCCTGATTTTGCACAGATTAAAGCGTACAACAAGGAGGTGAGCGTGATGGCTGGACGCGGCAAAATGGACAAGTCGCAGCGCCGCAACAACTATCCGCCGGCCAAGCCTGGCGATCTTGACCAGTTTGGCCAGGCAATAGACGAGCATCTAAGCCCCGGAACAGAAGGGACCAATGGCTGCCTTGCGGCGGATGACACCGACAAATAAGAAAAACCTCTTTTCCCGGGAGAAAAGAGGTTAGCGTGTAGAGAAAGGGTGTCTGGATAGGGAGAAGCAGCCATTTTCCTCTTCACTCCAGTTTGTGCGGAAAATGGCCGCTCTCCTGTCAGAACTCGCTTTGTCTGCTGCAACCTCTTATCTCTCAGGAATACTCCTGCAGGAATTAGCACCGTGCCGGCCGCGCACTGCTGACAGTGCGTCGGCTGGTCGGCTGCCGGGCTTCATCGGGCCAGTCCCTCAGCCTGCTCTAGATAAGAGAAGGTGTTTCTGTCATTCGGTAAACTCAAATTCCATCTGTCCGATTCGGACAGTATCTCCGTCTTTTGCTCCCCGCTCGCGCAGCGCCTGATCAACTCCCATGTTTCGCATGATCCTTGCAAACCGCTGTACCGCATCATAGCTGTTCAAATTGGTCATGCGAACCAGTTTCTCGATTTTTTCTCCCTGCACGACGAACACTTCGTTTTCCTTGACGATCTCAAAGGGAACCTGTTCCGGTTCGGCGCGGAAAACAACGCGTTCTTCCACGTTCACCACTTCTTCAACCAGGGGCTTTTTCGGGATCTTTTCCAACATGTCTGCCGCTGCCAGCATCAGTTCCCTGACTCCCTGTCTGGTAGCCGCTGATATTGGGTAAAGCTCCACATCCGGTACTTTCTCCCGGAACCGCTTGAGATTCTCCTCCGCCTCAGGCAGATCCATCTTGTTGGCGGCGACAATCTGCGGCCGTTCTTCCAGCTTGACGTTGTACAGCTTCAATTCCTCGTTGATCTGCAGGTAGTCTTCGTAGGGGTCCCTTCCTTCAGATCCGGCCATGTCCAGTACATGGATAATCAATCGGGTCCGCTCCACATGACGCAAAAACTGGTGACCCAACCCTACGCCCTCATGCGCCCCTTCGATCAAGCCCGGCAAATCGGCCAGGACAAAGCTGCGTTCCCCGAGATCGACCACGCCCAGATTGGGAACAAGCGTTGTGAAGTGGTAAGCGCCGATTTTGGGACGGGCAGCCGTCACACTGGCCAGCAGTGTTGACTTGCCCACACTGGGATAGCCGACCAGTCCCACATCCGCGATCAGTTTCAATTCAAGCAAAATGTTTCGCTCTTCACCTGGCTCTCCATTCTCTGCGATATGCGGCGCAGGATTGGCTGGTGTGGCAAAGCGGATGTTGCCCCGTCCGCCGCGCCCTCCTCTGGCAATAATGGCTCGCTGGCCGTGTTCGGTCAGATCAGCCAGTGTCTCCCCTGTATCGGCATCGATCACCACCGTACCCGGGGGAACACGTACCAGCAAATCTTCCGCGCTGGCCCCATGCTGTGATTTGGAACGCCCGTTTTCACCGCGTGGGGCCTTGAAATGTCGCTGATAGCGGAAATCCATCAAGGTGCTTAATCCTTCGTCGACGACAAAGACGACATCACCGCCACGTCCGCCGTCACCGCCAGCAGGACCACCGAGCGGAACGTACTTTTCCCGGCGAAACGCAACAGAACCGTTGCCGCCGTCGCCTCCCTTGACGTAGATTTTTACCTGATCGACAAACATGCTGTCACCCTCTTCTATGTCCGGCATGGAATGCTGATTTCCAAGATCCATTCCTTGTCATTATGTACCCTCTCGAGCACGGCAACGCCGTAATCGCGGACCGATCGCAGCGCCAACTCTACCGCTTGCGACCCGGCAGCCTTGACTCGACCGATCAGATCGAACCGGATCAGCACATGATCTTTTCCATCCCTAAGCGACACCAAGAGGCTGGGCTGTTCGTCCTGCGCATCCTCTGCATGGTTCTTAAGAGCAAAGACGAGATCAAAGACGAGACGGCAAAACGTCTCTTGTTCGATCGCCAATCGGGCCAAATCAAGCTGCTGTTCAACTTCCACCTGCAAACGAATGTCATGATGGAGCGCATGAAAGGTTAAAAAGAAGACAGACAAGGGGGGGCAGTTGATGCGAGCGATTGCGCTCTCTTGCTGGATTTCCTGGGTAATTCGCCTCAGGTATGCTTCGCCTTCTTCAACCCGGCCTAGCTTCAGGTAGCCAAGCAGTACTTGAAAGTGATTCAGCCAGTCATGCCGCTGCTGATTCAGATAGTGGAGCAACAGATCGGCCTGCTCGGTAAAAAGCTTTTGTTCGCTCATCGTCCCCACCTGATAAGGATTATTTTCTCCACATTTCATCACTATTTTCCTATTGTAGCACATCACAACAGCGACAAAAAGAAAACCCAGCGCCAGGCTGGGTTCTGGTTGTATAACTTTTACGCTTGTGCAGTAACCGGTTCGATGACCACTTGTTTGCGGTCACGGCCCAAGCGCTTGAAACGAACGATACCGTCCACTTTGGCAAACAGCGTGTCGTCGCCGCCGATTCCCACATTAACACCAGGGTAAATCTTGGTGCCGCGTTGACGAACCAGAATGTTGCCGGCCTTCACGAATTGACCGTCACCGCGCTTGGTGCCCAGCCGTTTCGCAATGGAGTCACGACCGTTCTTGGTGGAACCTACCCCTTTTTTGGATGCAAAAAACTGCAAATCCACAGTAAACAGCATGTTCATCGTGATGCACCTCCTTGGTATTTGGTATCAATAACCGTAACGTATTGTCCGTACTGGTCTGCAACAGCCAGGAACGAAATCACCATGCTTTCCGCAAGCAGTTGCAGTTTCTCTTGGAGTGTCTCGTCGTCAACATGATGGACACGCCAGCGGAGAAACCCGCCTCCCTGATCTGCCTGCTCAACATCCGGGACGATGCCCAGGTTCTGATGCACGGCGTTCAGCATGCCGAAGGTGATTGCCGATACCGCGGAACAGACAATGTCCTTGCCGTATTCCGCGGCGTTGGCATGTCCCTTGATTTCGATCTCGCTGATGTCCTGCCTCATCCGACGTACGGTGACTTCTATCATACGTTCACCATCAGGCGTTGATTTTTTCAATCACAACTTTGCTGTACGGCTGACGATGGCCTTGTTTACGGCGGTAGTTTTTCTTTGCTTTGTACTTGTAGACGATAATCTTTGCGCCTTTGCCGTGTTTTTCCACTTTGCCGGTAACGGTGGCACCTGCAACGGTCGGAGAACCGGCTGTCACTTTGCCATCTTTGCTCACGAGCAGCACCTTGTCAAAGGTTACGCTCTCTCCTTCGGCATTCGGCAGTTTCTCGATGTAGAGCACAGTACCCTCTTCTACTTTGTACTGTTTACCGCCAGTTTCAATGATTGCGTACATCAGAATAGCACCTCCTATACTCAGACTCGCCTCTGCAGGTGTGGCTGTCATTCCGCGATTACCTGAAAAGGGGCGGACTGCCTCGCCAGCTTGAATTACCTGTTTCGAGCGGTTACAGTATGCTTGAGGTGACAAGCATATCTGCGTAACAAACAGTAGGATACCACAGAAGTCTGCTTTACGTCAAGGGGATGTTGATAAGTTGTTCCGGTCCGCCTCCGCCTCAGTTCCGGCGTAGCGGATGTGGTATTGATCCGGCCTCATCCATTCGGCTTTGTGCAGGTAAAGGGTGCACGAAAGCTCCTGCTCCAACCGTCTCCATTCCCTGCCTCCGTTTTCCGTATAGCGCTCGTGCAGCGAAGCAGGCAGTTCGGCAATCACCGCCTCCGCTCCCTGGTTTTTGACCAGGCCGGTCAGTTCTGTCTCCAGCCTTCTGGCCAGTTCCGCTGTGGACAGGATTCGTCCATTCCCGCCACAGGCAGGACAGGGCATCGTCAACGCTTCACTCAGGCTCTGCCGCACCTTTTTTCTGGTCATCTCCACCAAGCCGAGCCGGGTTATCCCGTATACGTAGGTAGAGGTCCTGTCTTTGGCCACTTCCGCCTGCAGTTTCTTGAGCACCTGCGCGCGGTTGCTTTCACTCTGCATGTCGATAAAGTCGATGAGGATCATGCCGCCAAGATCACGCAAGCGGATCTGGCGGGCAATCTCAACAGCTGCTTCCAGATTGGTTGCGGTAACCGTTTCCTCCAGCTGCTGTGAGCTTTTACCGGTAAACTTGCCTGTATTGACGTCTATCACGGTCATGGCCTCCGTGCGGTCGATCACGATAAATCCGCCGCTTTTCAGCCAGATCTGCCGCTTCAGCGTCTTGTCCAACTCCCGCTCGATGCCCAGAGCTTCAAACAGCGGCTGTTTCCCGCGATAGAGCGTCACCCGGTTGACCAGTTCCGGAGCATAGGAGGAAACTTCCTCCTTGATTCGGCGATAGGCCGCTCCGTCTTCGACAAGCAGCTCATCCACTTCCGGTGTGAGCAGATCCCGTACGGTTCTAAGCACCATGTCCGCTGCCTGGAATACCAGACAGGGCGATTTGACCTCCCTGGTCCGCTCAAGTGCCTGTTTCCATGCCGCCCTGAGCGCCGCCAGTTCTGCGGAGAGCTGCGCTTCCGATACCGCGGCGGCGGCTGTCCGCAGAATCACTCCTTCCTCTGCTGTTTTCAAACCGCTGACAAGCTGTACCAACCTTGTTCGCTCTGCCCCGTCCTCAATCCGCCGCGAAACCGTCACCTCGCGCCCATCCGGCAGATAAACCAGATAGCGACCGGGGATGCTGATTCTGGTCGTAATCCGCGGTCCCTTGTCGCCAATGCCTTCTTTGACAACCTGGACCAGCCGTTCCGCGCCGCGCTGCACAAGCTGCCGAATCCCCTGCCGGCTCCCGCCACTTGCTGCCGAACGGCGGTCGAGCGGTTCAATGTCATCTATGTACAAATAGGCGTTTTTCTCAAACCCGATATCGACGAATGCGGCCTGCATCCCCGGCAGCACGTCTGTGACCCGGCCGCGGTAGACATTGCCGATCCGGTCCGGTTCCGCCGTCTCTACCGACAACTCCACCAGCTTTCCGCCTTCCAGCAAGGCAATCCGCGTCTGGTTGGCCCGTCTGTCGACAACAATCTGCTTCATCTTCGGCGCCTCCTCACAGGGATTGCTCTCATTGTACCACGCTGGTAAAGGAGTGTGCCAAGCCCCTCAAAACAGGTAAGTGATCGGTTCCTGATACCGTTTTTCAAAAAGCAGAGCCTGCAATACCTGCCGTTCATCGACGATGCCTCTGCCGCTTACATGAAAGAGATGAAACTGCCCTTTCCGCAGGTGCTGCACAGCTTCCAGAAGTGTCGCCGTCGGCTCCACCCGCACCGGGCGTATGTGACGATACCTGCCGCCGCATGCGGCATGTTTGCCGATCAGGAAGCGCACAAAGTGATAAGGGAAGCGGACAAATGCCTTGGCATTGATGACAGCCAGGTACGTGGAAACGGCAACCAACTGGATATGCTGTTGAAGCACACCGATTCCCAACATGGTACCGGCAAGCAAACTGCTTGCGCCAAGTGAACCAAGCACCGCCCAGCGATAAGGCAGACCATAACAGAGCAGCGACTGTACGATGCGCCCGCCGTCCAACGGCCAGACCGGAAGCAGGTTAAATCCGGCGATCAACCAGTTGCTGGTAATAAAAAAATCAGTCCATTCCCTGGACCAGATGCCCGTTTTCCAAAAGAGCAGGGATAAAGCTACCATGGCCACGTTCATAAACGGCCCCGCGACGGCGATGACGATTTCCTCCAGCGGATCAACCGCCAGTTCATCATCAAGCTCCGCTACCCCGCCAAACGGCAAAAGCTGAATCTCGTTGATCTGCCATCCCAACTCTCGCGCGGCTGCAATGTGTCCCAATTCGTGAATGATCACGATCACGAACAACGTCAGGGTCTCCACAAAGTATCCGGCTGCTGCCGAAAGTCCGACCACCAGCCAAAACAAGGGATGAATGCGCAGCCGGATGCCGAACATCCGACGCTCACTCAAGCTCAATCACGTCCATCGGATCGACAAACTGGTCTTTCTCCAGAAGCGCCAGATACAGATATCGTGCTTTCCCGCTAAATGCCTTGGCCCGTCCCAATACATCCCCCGGGTTAACCCAATCGTTAACCGTCACGTTCACCTGTTCAAAGTTGCCGTACCACACTTCCCGTCCAGAAGCTAGTCTCACCACCACGGTGGTCCCAAAACCCGGCTTCTCCCCCACATATGTGACCCATCCGGTTTCGCCATTGGTCACCCCCCCTTCCTCTCCTACGTCGATGACCAACTTGGCACTGGACGGGTCGTATGGCTTGACCAGCCGCCACTCCTGCGGAAACTGCCAGGTCGCAAGCGGTTTTTCTGATGCCGCTGGAATCGTCGAGGGTTGGGGCGTCAGGACAGGAAGGACGCTGGGTGGCGTGCCGAAGCGAGACTCGTACCAGACTGCCACTCCCTCAAAGTTGAAGTCGCGTGTCATCACCTCACGTGCCGTTTCTTTCCATGAAGGAGGAAAGGGGATCGACGACTGAAACAGCAGGCAGGCCGCTCCAACCAGCAGCAGCGATCCCAGCAGCTGCATACCCAGTCTCTCCTGCTTCGGCGTTCCCGGCGGGCGTGTTTCGTTGGGCCAAAGCCTTCCGTAGTTGTTCCCTGGCACATACGCCTCCTCAATCGGATCGCTTACTTCGTGCAAATAGGGAGGCAGGCTGTCCCGCCCCTGTAAACGAATCTGTTCCACCCTCTCCCGCCGCCGCTCACGTACGCGTTCCACTTCATCGAACATGGCCATCTCTCCTCCCACTGGACGTTGGTATCATCCTATGACTTGTACACCTGCTTTATGCGGGCGACGGCTCCTTCCAAAAAGGCACCAAAAAAAGCAGTCTCGCTTGGAGACTGCTTCATGGTTTGCTTCCGATTACAGCTTGATGACGTTGGCTGCCTGCGGACCGCGGTTGCCTTGTACGATTTCAAACTCTACCCGTTGGCCTTCTTCGAGGGTCTTGAAACCTGGCGATTGGATCGCGCTGTAGTGAACGAATACGTCATCTCCACCTTCTACCTGGATGAAGCCGTATCCCTTTTCAGCGTTAAACCATTTTACCGTACCTTGTTGCATGTAAATAAACCTCCTACACAATTCCGCCGTCTAGCGGAGCTAATAGTGCGTTAACCCTTTTACTTTTTCCCCTCGACAACTTGCTGGTAACGAAAAAACCGCACACGGCAAGAGATTTGATCACATGGTGACATCTCTTGCCTGTACGGTCAAATCAGCCAATCCATCAAATCACTTGGACCAGTAAAATGGTTAACTTACATAAGATCATAGCACACCTTTCGCATTTTGTCACGCCTGATTTTGTAACTTCGCGCGGTGTCAGCAGGCCCTAGTCAAACATCAGCTTCTGCTTGCGCATTCCGATATTGAGGACAATGCCGACGATCAAAAAGTTGCTGAGCAGGGAACTGCCCCCATAGCTGATAAATGGCAGCGGCAGCCCCGTAATCGGCATCAGTTGAATCGTCATGCCGATGTTCTCAAACACTTGAAAGGAGATCATGCCGACAACTCCCGCCACCACGTAAGAGCCAAAGGCGTCTTTGGCTTCCATGCCGATCCGAATCATCCGGTAAACCAGGAAGAAAAAGAGCATCATCATGACTCCGGCACCGACGAACCCCAGCCGCTCAGCGATCACGGTAAAGATAAAATCGCTTTCGCCCACCGGCACCCAACCGTAGCTGGCTTGTGTCGCGGTGTTCATTCCTTTTCCCATCAACTGGCCCGAACCGATTGCAATCAGTGACTGCTTCAATTGAAACCCTCTCCCCATTGCCTCAAGGTCGGGGTTCAGCCAGTAGACAATCCGGTCCCACTGATAAGGTTTGATGATCTTGAAAAACAGCTCCTTGTGGTAGAAGTACAGCAAGGTCATGCCCGCAAAGAAGCTTCCGACCATCGACCCCAGGTACAGGACATGGCGCAGGCGTATCCCGCCGACGACGAGCATGGAGGCGAGAATGCCCACGTAAACCATCGCCGTACCCAAATCAGGTTGAATCAGGACGAGAACAAGCGGGACACCGACCAGAAGAGCAGGAGGAAACAGATGGTAAAACTTGCTGAACCGATCCGGGTTTTCGCTCTGTTTGGCCAAATAACGGGCGGTAGCCAGGATGATGAACAGCTTCATGATTTCCGACGGTTGAAACAACACAGGCCCCAAATCGTACCAACTGGTGGCATTGTTGATCGGAGGTGTAAACAGAACGCCAATCAACAGCACAATGCCAATTCCGTACAAAAGGTAGGCCAGACCTTTGTACAGCTGATAGTCAATCAGCAGGCTGGCACCGAGTACGATAAAGCCGAGTACATACCACACCACCTGTTTCTGGGCGGTCTCAAGACCCGCCGCTGATCCGGATATCCCCAAGTAACTGTAAGCGCCCAATCCGACCAGAATCAGCAGGATCGTCCAGTCCAGTTCTTTCAGGTGACGCTTCTCCAGATCCACACTATCCCCCTCCTCTGGACATAAAAGAAACAGGAGCGAAATCCCCTGTTCCGTGTTCCCTGATGACAGTTTGGCGCATTCATTCCTCTGCCAATCGCCACTTATGTCAATCCCAAAAATTTGCGCATCCTGCTGAAAACGCCTTTCTTTTCTTCCAAGGGCAGCAGCGGAACCGACTCCCCAAGCAGGCGTCGCGCGATGTTGCGATAAGCAAGCGAAGCACGTGATTCGTGATTCATCACAGCCGGCTCCCCGGAATTGGCCGACTTGATCACATATTCATCATCAGGCACGACACCGATCAAGTCAATGGCCAGAACTCCCAGAATGTCTTCCACATCCAGCATGTCGCCGCTTTTCACCATGTGCGCACGGACTCGGTTGATGACCAATTTGGGCATACCCACCTTTTCTCTTTCCAATAACCCGATGATCCGGTCGGCGTCGCGCACTGCCGCCTTCTCCGGTGTGGTGACGACAATCGCCTGGTCCGCACCGCTGACTGCGTTCCGGAAGCCCTGCTCAATTCCAGCGGGACAATCGATGATGACATAATCATATTCGCGCTTTAGCTGCGTAATGATCTCTTCCATCTGCTCCGGGGTAACGGCACTTTTATCCTTGGTTTGGGCGGCAGGCAGCAGGGCCAGATTTTCAAAGCGCTTGTCGTTGATCAGCGCCTTTTGCAGCGCGCACGTTCCTGTCGCCACATCGACCAGGTCGTACAGGATGCGGTTCTCCAGACCCATCACCACATCAAGGTTGCGGAGTCCTATATCCGTATCGACCATGCATACTTTTTGACCGAGAAGTGCCAGCGCACTCCCAATGTTTGCTGAAGTCGTCGTTTTGCCTACTCCACCTTTGCCTGAAGTTACGACAATCGCGATGCCCAATACGCTTACCTCCTCTTCCTACAAGCCGAACGCTTTTTTCCATCCGAAGTCCGGCCTGACGCGATGCAGGTAGCTCATCTTGGCTACCAGCATTTTTCCATCTTCCAAATAAGCAAACTCGGCGACGCCCTTCGCATTCACCCACTCGTCACCGGGTCTGCTGATCACCTCGGCGATCCGCAGTTGGGTCGGCTGGAGCGAGGATGAGGCGATCACCTTGCCGGTATCCCCGTTGATGCCAGCATGAGCGACACCGCGCAGGCTGCCCATGACGTAAATACTGCCCGTACTTTTCACCGTCCCGCCAGGGTTGACGTCGCCAAGAATCAGGATATCTCCGTCAAACTCCAGCACCTGTCCGGAGCGGATGGTACGGGCCTCTATGAGGAAGTTCGTTTTCGACAATTCCGCATACGCCTCTTCTTTGGAGATCACTTCTGTGTCAATCGTGTGGATGACCAGATTCCCTTTTTGGCGAATGATCTGCGTCAGCTCTTCCAGCTGCTCCGGTGTGCAGTACCGTTTGCCAAGCTTGAGCGTCACACGGATTAACGGACCGGTCAAGATCTGCTGATGGCTGTGCTCGATCTTTTCCCGCAGATCGGCTAACAACTCGTCAAAGGAACAGGTATCGTCCATGATGAAAACAAGGCCATCTTTTGTTCCTTTGATCGTCACTTTACTCCTGGTCGTGGTCATCTCCCTGTTTCACCTCGACCGTTACCATTCGCCATGCAGGGAAAAGAATCCTGCTCTGCCGATAAAAATTACGAGACCGATCGTCAGCGCGAGGGCTCTGTCTGGACAGGAGCGGACGAAGACAATGGGTATAGCTGGTGATAGGCTTCCAAGATTTTTCTGGCAATCGGTCCGGATGAATCGGAACCGTGACCGCCCTTGGGAACAATCACAACGAATGACACCTGTGGATCCTCATACGGCGCATACCCGATGATCAGCGAGTTGTCGGCTGCTGAGCCCGTTTGTGCCGTCCCCGTTTTGGCGGCAACGGTGAACGGGAGATCCTTGAACGAATAGTAGGCCGTTCCTCCCGGCATGGTGACCATCCGCATCCCTTCCTGGATCACCTTGAGCCATTTGGGGTCGATCTCGATCCGGTTCAGCACTTCCGGTTTCATCACGGTGAGGACGGGTCCAGGCTGATCCGGGTCGGTCGTCCCCTTGCGGATCTCTTTGACGAAATGCGGTCGCAGACGGTAGCCGTCATTGGCCAGAGTGGAGACATATTGGGCCAGCTGCATCGGGGTAAAGTTGTCGTACTGCCCGATAAAGGCGTGCGCCAGATTGCCCAGGTAGGTATCTTTGGCAAACCAGCCGGTGATTTCACCAGGCAGGTCAACACCGGTTTTCACCCCTAACCCGAACTGCGCATTGTAGTAGTCGAGAACAGCGAACTGCTCCTTGTAACTTTTGTTCTGGCTGTATGCTTTTTCGGCCAGGCGCAGCGCCATCGCGTACATATACGTGTTGTTGGACACCTGCAGCGCCCGTCTGGCATCCACTCGACCGTGTCCGCCCGCTCTCCAGTTTTTCATGTAGACGTTTCCTACGTTTAAGCCCCCGGTGTCGTAAATCGTCTCATTGGGGGTGGTCAAGCCTTCCTGCAGCGCGATCATGACGGAAATCGGCTTCACCGTAGACCCGGGAGCGTAGGCGGCGTTGATCAGATCGTTGCGCTGGTTGGGCAGAATCTCCGTGTGGTACCTCTTGTTAAACTCTTCCCGGTTGTAGTGGAGGTTGAGATTGTAGTCGGGATAGCTGGCCATAGCCAGGATTTCGCCCGTTTTCGGATTCATCACAATCGCGTGAGCTTCCGAGATCTCTTTTGATTTTTTCGGGTCGCTGCGGATTTCCTGAATGCTGGTACGCAGGATTTCTTCCACTTTGCTTTGGAACCGCCAGTCCATGGCCAGAACCAGATCGTTGCCGGGCTCCGCAGGCTGACGCATGCGCTTTTCCACCATTTCCGAGTTCTTGTTGACGTGGACTTCCATCACGCCGTCCCTGCCCCGAAGCTGCTCTTCGTAGTACAGCTCCAGTCCCAACTCGCCCACCCGGTCTGTCGGGCTGTACCCGCGGGCCAGGTATTCGTCCAGCTGTTCCGGCCGAATCGCAACGGTACTTCCCAGGACGTGCGTGGCAAAGTTCTTGTCGTCATCATCTTCGCGAATCTGCCGAATCGGCTCGACGATGACGTCCACACCGGGGAGTTCCATCCGCCGCTCCACGATCTTGGCCATTTCCTGCTCCGAAATGTTCACCTTTACCCGGCGCGGGACATAACTGGGCAGATTGTACGAGCGCATCTCTTTTAGAAGGGTCAGCTTGTTCCATTGAAATGTCCGCTGTGCATCGCTCAGCGGCAGCGTCACCTCAAAGTCAAAGCGGGAAGCATAGCCAAGAAGTTCCATGTCGGTCATTTCTGCTAATTCGACCGGCCGAGGCAGCGCCTTAAGCTGCGCCGTCAATTCCTTGATCAACTCCTCCCGCTCGTTTTTTTCCAGCGGAATCGCGATCTCCACGTCGTTTGAAAATGCGGTTTGGAGCAGCTGGTACTCCGACATGTACGCAAGGTTTTTCGCCCCCTCTTTCACTACTGCCGCCAGTTTCTCCTTCAACTCAGCAAGCTGTTCCTCGTCAAGATAAGCTTTTACCCGCATCCCGGCCAATAGCGCCGATTTGACCAACTCTGTATTTGAGAGGGAAGGTACCTTTTCGACCTTTGGCAGGCGGTTGAGCCGTTCCTTGAGCCGCTCGATCAACTCAGCGGTCTCTTTTGGTCCCAACGAGACCGGCAGCGTTGTATGCAGTTCCACCGCCCGTTTCAACAACTCCTTGTCCGTACCCGGTTCTTCGTCCAACTTCAGAATCGTGGCCAGCTTTTCTGCCACCCTTTCCTCGTCAATGTCCTGATCCTGCTCTTCCACATACGTAACGGTGTAAACCGGCTTGTTGGAAACGAGCACAACGCCATTGCGGTCCAGTATGCGGCCGCGCGGGGCAGGAATCGGGAGTTCACGCGTACTGTACATCTCCAAATCGTGCTTGTACTGCTCGCCCTCAACCAGCTGCACGTATGCAAGGCGCAGGATGATGGCTGCGAAGAAGATAAAGACGATAAAGAACAAAATGTTCAGTCGGAAGGGGATATGCGACTGCTCCGGCTTCTTCTCTTCCACCTGTGTCTCCTCCTTTCCCTGCAGATTTTCCGCTTTGGTACGGCATCCGTTCACGTCAGGGGCACGAACATACGGCAGTCCCGATTATTCCATGCTCACGCTGCGATTACCCACGTTGGCACAAATCTTTTTCATCGGGAGGTAAATCAGTACGGCGAACAGCAAATTCAGGCCAATGGTTGGCAATATTTGCTGTCTCAGCATCCATTGTACATCAACGTCGAGGGGGAAAAACAAGCGGTATAAACTGTACAACAGCCACTCATGTCCAAACAGGACCAGAAGGAGTGTGGAAAACACGACTGCCAGGCTGTGGTGGAACAAAAGCAGGGTCATGCCGGCAAAATACCCGGCCACCATCATCGTCAGCGTATGAATGCCAATAATCTGGTTGTACAAAACGTCGTGCAGAAATCCGAACACCAACCCGTACACCAAGGCTTCACGCCGATTGAGAAACAGACCAATCAGCACGACGCCGACCAATACAAAACGGGGCACCGCTTCCCATGGCAGTCCCCAAACACCCGGCAGCAGCTGCTGCAGCACCGTTCCTTCCAGCAGCAGCAGCACCAGCAGGGTTAGGGAGAGAATCAACCGCGGCATCAGCGCCTTCCCCCTTCCTCTGAAGAGGCGGGATAATCACCTGCCGGCTCATTGCCGACAGCCTCGCTTTGCTCTCCCGCATTGACGGCATCCGGCGAAGAGGGCACCAACTGACCATCAGGGGTGGTGACAAAGGCCCGCTCCACTACCATCACTTCGCTTAACTGTGTCAAATCAGCACTCGGCTTTACGTATACCGTCTGCGTCAAACCGTAATCACCGGCCTCTACGCCGACCACTTTGCCGACCAGCAAACCACGCGGGATCACGCCTCCCATGCCGGATGTAACCACCTGCTGCCCTGGCTCCAGTTTGTTTCCCAACGGAATTTTTCGCATAATCAGTAAGCGCTGACGGGGATCGTACTCTTCAATCACGCCGGAAACCTGCTGCAGCGTGACGGCATCACCCGTCTTTTTTTCCGCGAGAACCACTGCGGAAAGATGATTGCTGTTCTCAATCCCCGTCAACAGCTCCACCGTGGCGGAAAAGTTGGCCACGCTCTTGACCCTGCCGATCAAGCCTTGTGCCGTAATAACGGCCATGTCCTTTTGAATCCCGTGTACGAGTCCCTTGTCGATGGTGATGACGTCATTCCAGTGGTCAGAGTTGCGGGCAACCACCTCCGCCACCCGCAACTTGTAATCGTGCAGCCGCGTCTTGGCGTCCAGCAGCTGACGCAGCCTCGCATTTTCCGCCTCCAGCAGTTTCAATTGCGCTGTCGTCTGTGCGTACTTGTCGAGGCTGGCCTTCAGTACGCGGTTCTCCTGGTAGACATGATAGGCATCGGATACTTCTGCCACAAAATGGGAAAAAGCCTGAGCAGGGCGGTAAAACAAGCCCTGCATCAAGCTAAACGTATCCTTGATAAATTTTTCAGGCCAGGTCAGGTTCTCTCGCTCGCGTGCCGTAAAACCCATTACGGAAATGAGCAAAACCAAGCCTGTGAGCATGATAATCAGTCGTTTATTGCCAAAGAACGACATGACCTCGATCTCCTGACTACCTGCCCCGCTTTGTGCGAGAGGAGGTTATTCCGTGTTTGGACTTGAACAAATGCAGATTTTCCAGCGCGCGTCCGGTCCCGATTGCCACGCAGTCCAATGCGTTTTCGGCGACGTGCACCGGCATTCCCGTCTCTTTGGAAAGCAGTCGGTCGAGGTTGCGCAGCAGCGCTCCTCCCCCGGTCAGCACGATCCCCCGGTCCATGATGTCAGCGGCCAGTTCCGGCGGACTTTTCTCCAAGGTGATTTTCACCGCATCGATGATCGCCTGTACCGTTTCCGCCAGCGCTTCCGCTATTTCCACACTGGTCACCGTAATCGTCTTGGGTAGCCCCGTCACGAGGTCGCGCCCGCGAATTTCGACCGACTCCGTCTCATCGGGAGCAATCGCCGAACCGATTTCCAGTTTCAGCGACTCAGCGGTCCGTTCACCGATCATCAGGTTGTAACGGCGCTTGATGTACTGGATGATCGCTTCGTCCATTTCATCTCCGGCAATCCGGATGGAACGGCTGGTAACAATACCGCCAAGCGAGATGATGGCCACTTCGGTGGTGCCGCCGCCAATGTCGACAACCATGCTCCCTGTCGGTTCCCATACGGGCAGGTCGGCACCGATTGCCGCGGCAAACGGTTCCTCTATGGTGTAGGCTTCTTTCGCGCCCGCCTGTTTGGTCGCGTCCTCCACGGCCCGCTTTTCCACTGCCGTAATTCCGGACGGAACGCAAACCATCACATTGGGCCTGCGGGAAAACACCCCCTGATTTTTTTGCGCCTGCCGGATGAAATATCGCATCATTGTAGCTGTGGTATCAAAATCGGCGATCACTCCGTCCTTCATTGGCCGAACAGCAACGATGTTGCCGGGGGTTCGGCCGATCATGCTCTTGGCGGCATTGCCAACCGCTTCAATGGTATTGGTATCCGTGCGGATCGCCACTACGGACGGCTCGCGCACGATAATGCCCTTTCCTTTGACGTATACCAGTGTATTCGCAGTTCCCAAATCTATCCCCAGATCGCGTGTAAAACCGCCAAACATACATTGATCTCCTTCCGTCTTCTGTCAAGCGGAAGCGGTTTGCTTCCGCTGATCCCGTGCGTGTTGTTGTGCTTGCTGCTGCATTGTTTTATGAAAAATACCCTTGTTCCTTCAGGCTGACAAAACACCCGTCTCCGATTATCACGTGATCAAGCAAGGTAATGCCAATCAGTTCACCGGCATCGCGCAGGATCCGTGTCACCGCAATGTCCTCCCGGCTGGGCGTAGGATCGCCGCTCGGATGGTTATGTAGACAGATGACGGAAGCACTGCTGCGCCGGACCGCTTCCCGGTACACTTCCCGCGGATGTACAATGGAAGCGTCAAGACTGCCGACAAAAACAGTCTGCTTGCTGATGATCTGGTTTTTGGTGTTCAGGTACAGACAGACGAAATGTTCCTGGGTGAGATGACGCATTTCCGGCATCATCAATTCCACCACGTCGCAAGGCATGCGGACGGGTGCTCCCTCTTTGCGGACGCTTTGCGCCAGCCGTCGCCCCAGTTCAAAAGCAGCATGCAGCTCCACTGCTTTCACCGGTCCGATTCCTTTTATTTTCATTAATTCTTGATGAGAAGCCTGTGATATGCCGTACAAGCTGCCGAACGCAGTCAAGAGACGCTGTGCCAGCTGGTAGCACGTCTCGCGCTGATGACCGGTGCGAAGCAAAATCGCCAGCAGTTCGGCATCTGACAGAGGAGCGGTCCCCTGCCGAATCAGCCTTTCGCGAGGCCGTTCATATACAGGGACGTTTTTCATCTGACTTTTGTTACAGGTGATTGCTTGCAAGGTTGCGCCTCCTTACCGATTCAGGCGGTTCGCCCAACCTTGGTGACTTCAGCCTGCTGTCGGCAAACCTGCCGCAGTCGTTGGGTCAGGAATTTGTCCCTTGACACGTTCAGTAACAAGTACGTATCAGCCAGGCATTTGGTTACCTCAATACGGAAACCCCAAAACGCGAGAGAAGCTGTGATGTGAGATGAAGAGGAAGGCCGACAACGGTAAAATAGTCACCTGTAATACCCTCGACAATCGTGGCACCAATCCCCTGAATGGCGTAAGAACCGGCTTTGTCCATTGGCTCACCGGTTGCGATGTAGGCGCGAATCTGCTGCTCGCCAAGCGAGGTGATCCTTACCCTGGTTGTGCTGTAGGCCAATTCCGTCCGGCCTGACGCGGCGTCAACGATGGCGACCCCGGTAAACACCTCGTGTTCCCGTCCGTTCAGGGAAGAGAGCATACGGTACGCATCATTTTCATCGCTGGGTTTCCCGAGGATTTCCCCGTCCAGCACGACGATCGTATCGGAACCGATTACCAGACCTTCCCCCACTTTCCCGGCAACAGCGCGTGCCTTTCGAAGCGCCAGTGTCTGCACGGCCTCTCCGGGGGACATGTCGGGAGAAATCGTTTCGTCCACCTCGCTCACTTCCACCTGAAAGGGCAGGCCGAGTGTCGCCAGCAATTCCCTGCGCCGCGGCGAGGCAGAGGCCAATATCAACGTTGCGGTACTCTGCATACGCGTCCCACCCTAGTAGATTTTGCGGAAAATCCAGAAGGCGAGGGCTAACCCTCCGATGCTGGCTAGATTTAGTTTTACCTGAAAGGCAAGATCGTACTTCACAATCTCCAAATCTGCCGCAGGAGACCAGGTGATTGTTTTGGAAGCTTGTAAAAACGGCAGCCAAGGCGACAGCACTTCCCCGATGATGCTGCCGAACAGCATGCCACCTATCAGTATGATGACGAGTACAACCGTCTCTTTTCCCCTCATGTTCCTCTTCCCTCTACTCCCCTCCAGACGTTGGGGGGAGCGTATTTATGGATAACCAAAGTTAAGTGTAACAAATGCGTGGGAGGGAAACAATCCTGAGCTGTTTCCAGCATAAAAAAAGACAGACCCGTTCGCAAAAGATTTGCAAACGGGTCTGCTTCCCCTTATTCCCCCAGTTTTTTCAGCCAGGCTGTGTACTCTTCACAAAAAAGCAGGACACCGTCCTGGGCCTGCCAGGCGTAGGAGTGGACGTTGGCCGATTGGGTCTTGCCGAGCGCGGTCATGGCCTGATTGAGGCCGCTTGCCATGTTCCCAAACGGCGCTTTCCACTCTTCCGGTATTCCTTGTTGAATCGCCCGGTTTTCTTCCAGAAAACGCAGGTGCAGCTCCGTCAGTTCAGCCTGTTCATCATCCGTCAGGGGAGCCGCCGTTTCGCCCTGGGCGAGAATCCGCGCCGACCATGCGGACAAGCGCTTGGCCAGTTCGGCACCGGTGTCGATAAATCCTTGCAGGGAATGGGTCTGACCAAAAGAGCGAAGGGCTTGATCGTCATTATTCAGAACAAACGGCTGTCCGGGAATGGTTATCTCCTTGACGTACACGTCGATTGCCTTGCTTTTCAGCGTCTCGGCAATCCCCAGGAGATCATCCCGCGACGGAGCCGCAGCAACAAACAAGTGGTGGCGGCCGTCTTGCTCGTACAGCATATGCGGGTATCCCTGTTTTTCCAGCAGTTCCGCGGCCGATTGTGCGGACGCGGCGTCCTGAAACGCTCCTGCCTGTGCCATATAGTAATGCAGCGTATGCAGCCGGATGTCGTCCCCCACCATTTCGGGAGCATCCTCCTTCTCCGATGACGGTGCCGAACGGTCTGCCGTCTTTCCCGTTTCAGACGGCTCCGTTTCTGCGGCGGGAGCCGCCGTTAATGCCTGCATGGTACCGTCCAGCACGGTTCGGTAGGACTGGCTCAGTTTGTCGTCGGAAAAGATGGCTAGTACGCCAAAACCAAAACACATTCCAATCGCCACCGCACTGACGGAAGCGGTTAACAACTTGAGCCAGTCACGGCGATGGAACATCCTGCCGTGCCTTGCAAGCAGCTTGTTACCCTTCCAGTGATCAAACCACTCTGGCTTGCCGCCCTCGTCCTCCCAGAACCCCTCATCATCCCCCCAGTGCGTATCGTTCGGGCCGTCCTCTTGCGGTTTTCCACCCGACCAAACTTTCAGAGGTGGATGAGGGACATGACGCAGCTGCATGAGGCGCTTCTCAGCTTCCGACAGTTCTGTAGAGAAACGGCGTTCTTTTGGGATTTCCTGAACCTGCTGGTCCGCCAGGGGCCCCCTTGTACGCTCTTCCTTGAAATCTGGCCCTCCCGTCATAGAAGAAAAGGGGTTCATCTGCCGAATTGCCTGTCCGCCAGTTGGGTTACTGATTGTTGATTGTTCCTTCGTCTCCGCTTGTCCAGTCGGTGCCTGTTCCGCAACAGCCGATTGCTGTGCAGAAACTTGTTCTCTCGGCTCTGGCTGGCCAAGCACACCTTTCTGGTGCCGCTCATCCAATCTGATTCCGTTCAACCTGATCGAAATGCGCTGCTTTTCTCGCGCCACCCCCGATCCCCTCCTCGTCCGCATAGCCTTTGTAGTACTAGCCTACGCAGAGGATAGACGAGGTATGACCCATCAAACAGAAAAGAAGCATATCGACAAAAACCCAGCCATGCCATTCCGGCCGGTACAGATAGACAAAGAGCGTCCCTGCGGCAAGGAACGGAGCAAATGGGACCGTCCTCTCCCTGAAACCGCCAATCAGCACCATCAAACTGCCGTAAAACGCTCCTGCCAGAGATGCCAGGAAAATGGCCGAGAGCACTTTGGGCAGTCCAATAACCAGTCCGACCCAAGCAACCAGCTTGATATCCCCCCCGCCGACTCCACCGTGCGCAAACACCGCCATGAGGAGGAACAAGAGAAACGAGACAGCCCCGCCAAGCAGACGGGAATACAACGTTTCGACCGGCCACTGAAGCAGCAGCAGGAGAAAAAGAATGGCCGCGGCAGGCAGCATCAAGCGGTTGGGAATCATCCGGCAGGAAATGTCAGTGACGGCGGCAGTCAAGAGGACCACCACGAGCAGCGAGATAGTCGCTGATGACCAGAACGACCGCAGCAGTTGATCAGCCGCCGCAGTCATAAAACTTGCCACCGCAGCGATCAGCGTTCCAGCAAGCAGCAGGTGCCGGCTCACTCTTCCCGTTCCAGACCTCCCGCGATACGGCTCGCTCAACCTTAAACCGAGCCGAAAGCAGCCGTATCCAATTGCCAGCCCGCCCACCGCCGCGAGGCTGTTCACCGTAATGGATCCCATCTTTTTTCTCCCCTTCGCTCTGCCCTGCCTTGAAACATACCACGACAGAGTGGGGCAAAAAAAGTCGGCAGACATATTCGATTGCCTTACCTCAGAGCAACTGGGTCATTGTTCAACATGGGGATAATGTGTCCCGAGGTGCCCATTGTTTTGCTCGCTGCTGCCTGGCCAGCATTTAGACAAAGGGGGTCCGCTTGGATGGCCGCCATGTACGGCGGGTTGTCACAGGTTCCCTGTATGGTTTCAACATCAGGTCTTGTTCGACCCGGCAGAGGCGGTGAGCTGTTCCGCCAGCCAGTACGCCGTCTTCCATATGTCTCCTGCCCCCATCGTCAGGACCAGGTCGCCGGGACGGACAAGCCGCAGCAGATGTTCCTGCACTTCTTCTTTCGTTGGGATGTACTGAGCCTGAGGATGACTGTTGACACGGATTTTTTCCACCAGCACCTCGGCACTTACGCCATCGATTTTCTGTTCACCAGCGGGCGAGTAGATATCCGTTATGATGACTTCATTTGCGTCCGCAAACGCTTTGCTGAATTCCTCCATCAGATAGAAGGTGCGGGTGTATCGCTGCGGCTGAAATACGGCGATTACCCGCCGTCCGGACGCGCTTGCCCCGCTAAGCGTGGCCATGATCTCGGTCGGATGGTGCGCGTAGTCGTCCACAACCAGAATGTCGCCGGCTTCTCCGACGATTTGAAACCGTCGTTTCGCGCCGCGGAACGTTTTCAGCGCGGCTGCAATTCGTTCAAACGGCAATCCTGCCTGCAGGGCAGCGATTACCGCCGCCAGTGCGTTGGCCACGTTGTGCCGGCCCGGAATGTTGAGTGACAACGACCCGAGGCACTGTTCCCTGTGCCAGATCAGGCAATTGGTGCGGCGGTCTGCGCAGATGATCTCCGTCGCCCGAAAATCAGCTATACCGGCGCATTCATCCGTTATTCCGTAGGTGATCACTGCTCGCTCCAGACCGGGCAACAGTTCGCGGATATAGGGGTCATCCAGGCACACGATTGCTTTGCCATCCGGCTTGATCCTGCTGAGGAAGCGGACATACGCTTGCTTCAGGTTGGCAAAATCGCCTCCAAAGTGTTCCAGGTGGTCGGGTTCAATATTGGTCACAATCGCCAAGGCCGGCCGGTATTCGAGGAACGAACCATCGCTTTCGTCCGCTTCCGCGATGACAAACTCGCTCTGCCCCGCCTTGGCGTTGGTTCCGGCATTCATTAATTCACCACCGATGATGTATGTCGGATCGACTCCACATTCCTCCAGAATATGGGCAATCATCGACGTGGTGGTCGTTTTGCCGTGCGCTCCAGCCACGGCCACACCCGTCCGTTCATTCAAAATCCGGGCCAACATCTGGGACCGGTGTAATAGGGGGATTCCCTTTTCTTCTGCTGCAGCAATTTCCGGATTTTCTTTCGGAATACTCGTAGAGTAAACAACGATATCGGCGCCATCCACGTGAGCGGCGTCGTGTCCAACCATGACCTGCGCCCCCCGGTCGATAAGCTTCCGGGCGAGATCGCTCAGGGCCACGTCAGACCCTGTCACTTTCACACCACGGTCGATCAACACGCGGGCAATTGCGCTCATTCCGTAACCACCGATACCTACGAAGTGTACGTGTTGTCGTTGACCCACCCCTATTCACCTGCCTCATCCAAGAATGTCGAGATTACCGTCCGCACCTGTGAAATAAAGTAGAGTGAACCGCAGACCACCACGATGTGATCCTGCTCTTCGGCCTCTCTCAGCCACTTCATGAGCAGCGGGCGCCAGTCATGGATTGCCGTCACCTGGTTTGAGGGCCAATCTGCCGCGCGATAGGCCTCGGCAATCTGGTCACATGCAGCGGCCCTGGGAAAATCAAATGTCGTCAGGTAGAGGTGAGCATGCTGTGGACCGTAGTGCCGCAAGACGCTGCCCATCTCTTGCAGCGGCTTGTCGGCTAGCGTCGCGATCAGTATGCGAATGGAACTCCTGTCGCCAAAGAGCTGCGTGATGCTTTTGGCCAGGGCCTCCATCCCTTCGGTGTTATGTGCGCCATCAAGAATGAGAAGAGGACGCCTTGCGACGATTTCCAAGCGTCCAGGCCAGTGCGTCCGCTGCAGTCCGCGGGCGATCTCTTCTTCTTCCAGCAGGAACGCGTAGAATTCCTTTAACAGGTCAATTGTCATCAACGCGACTGCCGCATTGGCTGCCTGGTGATCTCCCAACATCGACAGTTCGTATTCCGCTTCGTGCCGACGGTACAAACTGTTGTAGCGGAACCGCAGTCCTTCCAGACCACGCGAACTCTCTTCTATCCTCATCCGAAACTGTTTGCCGAACCGATATACACTGGACCGGCGGGCCCGTGCAGCCGCTTCGATCACCGCGTAGGCAGATTCACTGGTCTCTCCTACGACCACGGGAACTCCCGGCTTAATAATGCCCGCTTTCTCACCGGCAATCTGCTCTTCAGCATGTCCAAGCACGTCGGCGTGATCTGTTCCAACATTGGTAATGACGGAAACAAGCGGGTGGACGACATTGGTTGAGTCAAGCCGCCCCCCCAATCCTGCCTCCCAGATCACGACGGCAGGCCGCTTCACCGTGGCAAAGTAGAGAATGGCGATCAGCGTGACCACCTCAAACTCCGTCGGCGGACCGTACGATGTTGAATCGGCACAGCGATCAACCAACGGTTTCACTTGATTGGCCAGCTGCAAGAACTCTTGTTCTGAAATCATCTGCTGATTGTAGCAGATCCGCTCTCGGAAGTTATCCAGGTATGGCGAGGTGAAACTTCCTACACTATAACCTGCTTCCAGCAGCATTTGGGTCAGAAAAGCACATGTCGACCCTTTGCCGTTGGTACCAGCAACGTGGACAAAAGGAACGTTTCGCTCCGGATGGTTCAGCTCCTTGAGCATCCACTGCATTCGCTCAAGTCCCGGTTTTTGGCCAAAGCGCAGCAAACCGTGAACCCAGTCAAGCGCTTCATCGTATGCAGCAAAAGGTAGGCTGTTCATACGGCATAACTCCATTCTCATGAATATGACTGCAGGCGATAATTCATGCTTATGCTTTCAGCTCTGCCAGACGTGCCAGAACCTTTTCCCGCTTGTCGGCATAATCGGCCAGCTTGGCTTTTTCCTCTTCCACCACTTTGGCCGGTGCCTTGGAAATAAAGCCCTGATTGGCCAGTTTCTTTTCGATGCGCTCCACTTCTCCGTTGAGGGCAGCCAGTTCTTTTTCCAGGCGCTTCACTTCCTGCTCAATGTCGATCAGTCCGGCAAGCGGCAGGAACAGCTCGGCCCCCGTCACTACGGCGGACATCGCTTTCTCCGGCACGGCCAGATCGGTATCAATCACCAGCTTCTCCGGATTGCAGAAGCGAACAATATACTCCTCACCGCGTTTGAGCCGCTCCAATACGTTGTGATCACCAGCTTTGATCAGCAGTTCGATCTTTTTGGACAGCGGCACATTTACCTCGGCACGCACATTGCGGACGCTGCGAATCACGTCCACCAACAGCGCCATTTCATCCATCGCTTCCGGCCAGATATACTGTTTGTCCGGAGTCGGCCAGGCCGCAACCGAGATGCTTTCCCCCTTGTGGGGAAGCGCCTGCCAGATCTCTTCGGTCATAAACGGCATAAACGGATGCAGCAGACGCAGTGTCTGATCCAACACCGTGACCAGCACGGACTGCGTCGTCCGCTTTGCCTGTTCGTCATCCCCGTACAGCGGCAGCTTGGCCATCTCGATGTACCAGTCGCACAAGTCGTCCCAGATAAAGTTGTACAGCAGTCGTCCCGCCTCGCCAAATTCAAAGCTGTCAATCAAGCGGGTGACATCGGCGATGGTCTCCTGAAGACGGCTCAGTATCCACTTGTCCGGCACGGACAAATTTCCGCTGAGGTCAATATCCTCATAACGGAAACCTTCCAGATTCATCAGCGCAAAGCGGGAAGCGTTCCAGATCTTGTTGGCGAAGTTGCGGCTCGCCTCTACCTTTTCCCAGTAGAAGCGCTGGTCGTTTCCGGGAGAGTTGCCGGTGGCCAGCGTAAAGCGCAGTGCATCCGCTCCGTACTTTTCGATGACTTCCATCGGATCGACACCGTTACCAAGCGACTTGGACATCTTGCGCCCCTCGGAGTCGCGGATGATCCCGTGAATCAAGACGTGTTCAAACGGTTTTTGGCCGGTAAACTCCAGCGCGCTGAAAATCATCCGCGCCACCCAGAAAAAGATGATGTCGTAGCCGGTTACCAACACGTTTGTCGGGTAGAAGTACTTCAAGTCCTCGGTTTCCTCCGGCCACCCCAGCGTGGCAAATGGCCACAGTGCCGAGCTGAACCAGGTATCCAGGACATCCTCGTCCTGACGCACTCGTGCACTGCCGCATTTGGGGCAGACGTTGACATCTTCGCGGGAGACCGTCTCACTTTCGCAATCGTCACAATACCAGGCGGGAATCCGGTGGCCCCACCACAGTTGGCGGGAGATGCACCAGTCACGAATATTTTCAATCCAGCGCAGATAGGTTTGCTTAAAGCGTTCCGGCACAAATTTGACGCTATCCTCACCGGCTGCATGCGCCAGTGCGGCATCAGCCAACGGCTGCATGCGCACAAACCACTGTGTCGACAAATACGGTTCCACCACGGCATCGCTGCGTTCGCTGTGTCCCACCTGGTGGATATGCTCCTCGATCTTAAACATCACGCCCTGCTCGGTCAAGTCCTTGATGATCTGCTTCCGGCAGGCAAAGCGGTCCAATCCCTTGTAGGGACCGGCCATCTCGTTCATTGTCGCCGTTTCATCCATCACGATAATCTGCGGCAGGTTATGTCTCAGTCCGATCTCGAAGTCATTCGGATCGTGGGCGGGCGTAATCTTGACGGCACCGGAACCAAACTCCGGATCAACGTATTCGTCCGCGATAATCGGGATTTCCCGGCCGACAATCGGCAGGATCACGGTTTTTCCGATCAGGTGCTTGTATCGTTCGTCATCGGGGTGTACGGCAACGGCCGTATCGCCCAGCATCGTCTCCGGCCGGGTCGTGGCCACTTCGATGTAACCGGAACCGTCTGCAAGCGGGTAGCGCATGTGATGCAGCGCCCCCTTCACTTCCTTGTAAATCACCTCGATGTCGGAGAGCGCCGTTCTGGCTGCCGGATCCCAGTTGATGATCCGCTTACCCCGGTAAATCAGTCCCTTTTCATAGAGGCGGACGAACACTTCGCGAACAGCGCGGGAAAACCCTTCGTCCATCGTAAAGCGCTCGCGGGAGTAGTCAAGGGCCAGCCCCAACTTCTCCCACTGCTCGCGAATTGCATCCGCGTAAACATACTTCCACTCCCACACCTTTTCCAGGAACTTTTCCCTTCCGAGATCATAGCGGGAGATGCCTTCTTCTCTCAGGTTGGCCTCTACCCGGGCCTGTGTGGCGATTCCGGCATGATCCATCCCCGGCAAAAAGAGAGTGCTGTACCCCTGCATCCGTTTGGCGCGGGTGATAATGTCTTGCAGGGTTGTGTCGAGGGCATGACCCAGATGCAGCTTACCGGTTACGTTTGGCGGCGGAATGACGATCGTAAAAGGCTGTTTGTCAGGATCGCGTTTTGCGTGAAAGAAGTTGTTCTCAATCCAATAACTGTACCATTTCTTTTCTGCCGTCTTGGGATCAAAGTTTTTCGGCAGTTGGTTATTTGACGCAGAAGCAGTCGTCATGGAATGATCGCTCCTCCCTGGTTTGGGTAAAAAATAAGAAAACCCCTTTCATCCAAAGGACGAAAGGAGTCGTTTCGCGGTACCACCTTTGTTAGCACGAGCCCGTCCGAATAAGCCGCATCCAGCGGTTTGGGTTGTTCTCGCGCTCCCTCATTGTCGATAACGGCTGTCTGCCGGTTCCGGCTAATCCCATGGCCAGGCCAGCGGGCCGCATTCACCGGAACTGCTCATGGGCGACCTTCAACCGCCAGCGCCTTAGAGAATCTCGCAGCAGACGATTCTCCCTCTCTGCCAAGGCCGAAACGGCTTACTCTTCCCAGTCATCGCATTTTCTTGTGTTCGCTCTATCATCTACAGTTTATTATATACGAACGTTTTTCGCCACGTCAAATCAGCTGAACGGAAAGAAAAGAAGCTTGTGTACCGGATGTTCTACCCCTTCAGCGGCGTCACCCGGATCTTCAGCGCTTCGGTAAAGCCGAGCACACGCAAAATGTCCAGTACTTCTTCACGGATGTTGACAATTTCCACATGTTTACCAGAGGCAAGCAAATCCTTGGTCGCAAAAAACATGCTGCCAATGCCTGACGAATCGACAAACGTTACCTCGCGAAAGTCCAGCAGAATGGCCTTGTTGCGCTGGCCTACCTCGCGGATCAGGTTGCCCAATCTTTCACCAACCAACATGTCCAATTCGCCTTCTAAGTAAACGATCGCCTGCTGTTCTGCCTCTTTTACCTGGTAGTCCATGTTCGATCTCCTTTCTGGCAAAACTAACTCTCCATTTTGTGCGCTGCCGGCTGGTTGATCTTCAGTTCCAAAACAATTTTGGTGCCCATCGGCGAACTGTTTAGCATGACCCGATCGGCGTAGCTCAACATCACCTGAAAGCCGGCTCCAAGAGAGGCTCGTGTCGAATACCCCGGCAGGAGTGTCACTTGCGGCAGTTCTGACAATGATATGCCTGTCCCCTGATCGAAAACGACCACCCGGCAAACGTGTTCCTTCTCAGAGAGATAGACGTCCACTCTTCCCGCTTTGCCATGGGTAATCGTGTTGGTTGCCGCTTCGTTGACGGCTACGATGAAGTGAAGCAGTCTGGCGGGAGCAATCGAGCAGGCACCCAGTACCTCACGGATCGCCTGACGCACCCGGGCCAGGTCGGCCGCTTCGCCAATAAAGATCGTAGACCGCCTGTCACTAGCCTTGATGAGTTCATACAGTTCTACGTCCTGCAGAAGAACCAGTTTCTGTTCCGTCACGATCGACAGGACCTGCTTGTACAGTTCCCATTCCTGCCGCTGCCTTTTCCGTTCGGTAGCGATCATGTCCGTGATGTCGATCATCGCAATCCCGCAAGACTGTTTGGGGAGTGGGACTACATGCACATCAAACACCCGATCCATCCCTTGCGCCACCAGTTGCTCCCGAATCGGTTCCTTCCGCGCCAACGCCCGCTCGGCGATCCGGTTAACATCAGGTTCGCAGCTTTCGTCTAAAAAAAATTCTCCAAGCGGTTGATAGATCCCTTTTTTCCAGATAAACATGCGAATGTCGTGTATCTGCTGGAGAATGAACAGCTTGTCCAATTCCCGCTTGATCATTTGTTTTTGCTCTTCTTTCAGATCGCTCGGATCCGCCGTCACCTCCGATGGTTCCAACTCATGCGTCAGGTGCCACAGATGAAACTCCTCCATCAACAGGCGATCCAGCACTTCTTGTTTTCGCAGCACTTTTTCGATATCGACCACCTGGTACTGCGAATCGTTATAGCGCATAACCGTGCTGCCGATAATCCGAAAGTCGGTGTCCAGCTCGATCTCATACCGCCCGGGGGGGCATTTCTGTTTGGTGAACACTCCAAGCGCAATGCGACTGACAGCGCGCAGTTCCGCACTGATCTTGCTCCCGGTCGACAGGTTAAGCAGCTGGATCCGCCGGGGAGGGATTACTTTTTGCGCCATGTGCCCCGCCCCCAGCTCACTTAAACAATACGTGCAAGTCGGGTCGTCAGGACATTGATCGCACTGATACAACGTCATTCTCTCCTTTCTCGAAGATGAATGGCTGCTTCAATTCGAGAATCAGCACGGAGATGTCGTCTTGTTGTTCCAACCGGCGCGCCTGCTGCCAGATCTTTTGTTCCACCGCTGTTATCGAGTCGACCTCATTGCCCGCCTGGGCGACGGCAATGGCCAAACGCTCAAGCCAGTCTTGAAGCGTGAGTGCCTGTTTCCTGCGTCCGAGATCGGTCAGCCCGTCCGTATAGATCAGCAGCAAACCGTTCTCCTCAATTCGCCACTCGTCCAACGGATAGGTAGCATCTTCAAAGAGGCCCAGCCCGACGCCACGGCGGCAATTTACCACCATCTGACGTGTCTTTGACAAATAGAGCGGCGCCGGATGACCAGCCCGGCTCATCTTCAGCACCCCCTGATGATGATCCAGTACGGCCACGCACATCGTCACAAACGAGCGGGTGCGGGACAGGTCTTCATACAGCAGTCGATTCAGCCGGGAGAGAATTTCATCTGGTGAAATACAGGTCTGTATGACGGCGCGAAAGGCGCTGCGGATTCCCGTAGTCAAGAGACTGGCGGGTATGCCGTGACCAGAGATGTCAGCAACCAGATAACAGCTGTAACGATCGTTCACCGCCAGGTAGTCGACGTAATCGCCGCCAACATAGGTAGCCGGAATGTAGACCGCTTTTGCCTCCGCCAACGGCAGAGAAAGCCGCTCGCGCGGGATCAGCGTGTACTGGATTCTGGACGCCAGTTCCATTTCCTGCTCCATCAATCGGAGCTCCAGCGACTGCTGCGTCTGCAGACAACGCTGGATCAATCCTCGCACATGGATCGCCAACAGATCAAAAAACGGCTTCTCTTCCGTACTGATGGCAGTCGCTTCTTTCGCCGCTTCCACCACCACGTAGCGGGGGGAAAGCAGGGTGTCGGTATTCTCGCTCATCGTAAGCCGAACCGTAACAGTCATCGAAGAGGGGGTGACGGTATAGCCTCCCGCACTGCGCACCACCTCATAGTACGAGGTGCCCGTTTCGGACTGCAGGGATACGCGCAGAAACGTAAGACCAACCAGTGTGTCATACCAGACGTTGACAATCTCTTCGATCAGCCGATGCAGGTTTTCGTAGTGAATCGTCCGCATGCTGTGTTCGTTGCTGGCCACCAGCAGCTTCTCATACCGCTGCTTCAACGCCAGCAAATGGGTCAGCTTTTCGTTTCTGGAATATTTCTCGCGCAAATTGTCGGCAAAGTGCTTCTCCAGGTTGCGGGAAATGAGGAACAATTCCTTAAACATTTTCTTATTGCCCCGAACTGAAAAAAGCCAGCGAGCCATGATCAGGACGACGAAAGTCCCGATCCCCAGTTGGTAAGCAGGTACAGCAGCAGGGACGAGCAGCAAAGCCAGGATGCCAAGGATGGTCTGCAGGCTGGCGACGTTTTCATCTCGCAATGAAAAATCAAGTTTCTGTTGGAAATAGACATACTCTTCGCGCACATCCACGCGTGGGGACGATTCCGTTTCTGACACTTGAAAACAGACAACAAGCCCCATGATGACCGCTAACAGCAAACAGCCGAGCCATTCAGGCCATAACAGGCCGAGCGCGTCCGCAGACAGGAACAAGATGGCCGAAACCAAACCTCCGTTAAAGGATCTCCCTCCATGCCGGCTGCGATACTGTCCGAACGCCATCAGCAGTCCTGTTGACGCGAGAAACAAACCGGTGTACAGGTGAAGCAGCATGTCATACCTTGCTGCTTCCGCCGGATAGGACAGCTTGCAGAAGCTGAGTGAGACGTAGAGAATCGACATGAGTGCCGCGTCCATGATTGTCTTCCATCGGTCGAAATACAGATGGGGTGGCAGCGGGAATGCGCGAATGGCAAAAAAGAAAAACAAGTAAAACAGGTACAGAAGAACGGTGCTGCTGATCTGGTACGGCTGGTTTTGGTTCATGCCGAACAAATTCCCCAGTCCCCAGCAAAGAAAGGCAATGCCTTGCAAAAAAGAGGTGTCGTACCATCGCCTGCCCGTGATCAGATGGCGTGACGTCAGCAAAAGCATGACCGAAACAAGCATCGCGAAAATTGAGAGCAACGTCTGCCAGATCACCCCTGTACCTCCTGTCCGATCCATCTTTGCCGAAACATACTGCTGTTTGTATTCCCTGCCCACTATCGCTTAAAACGTCTTCACCGGTTGTTCCCTGCGTTAATGAATATCACGTTTCTTGAAGCGGCCGCCCCTTACGTCGTGTATCGTCCCGATGGCCAGAAAGGCGCTCGGATCCACTTCTTCCACAATTGATTTCAGCTTGGCCTCCTCCAAACGAGTGACGACGCAGAAGATCACTTTTTTATCGTCCCCCGTAAACCCGCCCTCGCCGTTCAAATATGTCACACCTCGGCCAAGGCGGGCAAGCAGGGTATCGCCGATCTCCTTGTAATGGTCGCTGATGATCCAGACCGATTTCGATTCGACGAACCCGTCGATCGTAATGTCGATCATTTTGAACGCGATGTAATAGGCGATCAGGGAATACATCGCCCGGTCCCAGTCGAACACAAAACCGGCGCTTCCCAGGATGAAGATGTTGAAGAACATCACCGTTTCTCCGACAGAAAACGGAGTCTTTTTGTTGATCAGGATAGCCACGATTTCTGTCCCGTCCAGGGAGCCGCCGTAGCGGATCACGAGGCCGACCCCGATGCCCAGAATGATCCCCCCGAAGACGGAGGCCAGCAGCGGATCATCGGTTACGGCCGGAAACGGATGAAAGAAGGCCGTACTGAGCGACAGCACGGTCACGGCCAACAGGGTGGATAAGGCAAAGGTTTTGCCAATCTGCTTGTAGCCAAGTATCAAAAAAGGGACGTTCAGCACAAACAGGAATATCCCCAACGCCCATCCGGTCAAATGGGACAGGATAATGGAAATCCCCACGATGCCGCCATCGATGATTTGATTGGGAACAAGAAACTCCTCCAGCGAGACCGCTACGCCGAGAGAACCCAGGATAATAAAGAAAACACGCTTGAGAATCTTCATCGGCGTCAGCTTTTGATGCTTTACTTGTTGAAAGCCGCTTGGCATCTCGTTGATCAAACGTTTCTACTCTCCTCTCTATCTAGTGGCAATTCTATGTTCATCATACCACAGAACAGGTGACAGGCCCGATGGTGCTATGTACGAGTTCTCCGGCGTTCTTCGCCCGAACAGGCGCTTAGCTCGATGACACCGCTTTTTCCTCACAAGCATATGCTGAATGGAGGTGATGGTTATGCATTGGCGTTGGAAACATACTCCGACCTATATTCGCATCAAGTTCGCCTGCAAGCAAATCCTGCTGCCATTGATCATCTTCCAGTTTATCCGCACACTTCTATTGCCTACGACCTTTGACGTCATCATCCTGGGACTGTTTGCAATCACGTACGTCGCCATTCTGCTTGACTGGCTGTAAATGGCCTGTCGGGCACAGACGACCCTGTCATAGAATGGACGAAAAACTCTTGGCTCACGGCCAAGAGTTATTGTCGTCCTGCATTGATTTCGTCTCGAATGCGATTTCCATCAAAAACATGCCAATGCAAATGCTTGGAATCCTGATACTCTCCCAGATTGGTCATTACTCTACACGCACCATACCTGGATACGATTTGAGCAGCCACTTTTTTCGCCACCCTCTCCCCACTCAATCCACTTTTGATTTATTATACCAAATCAACTGCCAAAAACTACAATATTTTACGAAAAGAAGAGATCGAATCACAACGATTCCGCGATTTTGGCGATGTAACAAAAAACCGCCCCAGTCGAGGAGCGGTCTTCCTGATCAAAACGCTTGCTGCACCCATCTCGACAAATGCACCAAGCGATCTATGTCCTTCTCCAGCCGTCTGACGGCGTACAGTTCGTTCCAGTTCCGCCTGTGTTCGTAATACGTCTCAATGTCCCGCATCACCCGTTCCGGATAAAGCAAAAAGATGGAAACCAGCGCTGTTTCTTCCGGGCGAAGCGGAAACACGGCGGAATATTTGTGTAACAGCTGCGTCGCTGACGCCTCCGTTCCTCCCAGATAAAAGTAGGTACGATAAAACATGGTGACGTCTCTCGCCGGCGTGTCAAAGGTGGAGCGGTCAAAGTTAATGAGACGAACCTGACCGGATCTGTCAATCATGGTGTGAGCGGGATGAGGATAACCGTGGATAATCGACAGGCGAAAGTGGGCATGGGTTCGGTGCTTCTCCCGCCAATCCTCAAGGAGGCGCATCGCTCCCTGCGCTGTATCAAGCAAGAAAGACTGATTGGCCAATAGAACGATATCAAACGGCGAAGGATACGTGCGTTCCTGTGCCTCCCTGATCCACCCCCTTGCCTTGTCCGTCCACGCCTGCCAACGTCTCAGCAATGAGTCGATCAGCGGCTCCACCTGCCGTGGATCGTCAAAGCGGTAGTTTTGTGTCAGATGGTGCAGCTCCGCCAGTCGTACGATTGTCGCCTCCCCCCATGCGGGAAGCTGCACCGCCTCAAACGGAACCGTAGGCTGCCATCTAGTCAGGTAGTAGGTATGCTCGCCGCGCTTTACATAGGGTTCGTCGTACTTGGTATAGGTATAGGGGATCGCACCGTTCCAGCCGCGCTGCTCCAAATGCCGCAGGACGCCCCCCATGAACAAGAGCCGCTCTGGAGGGGCCGAAGTGCGTTTGCAGACGAATGACCCATAGGGTGTCATTGCCTTGTAGACGTTCGGCTCTTTTAATATGTCAACGGTCTGGGCAAACATGTCGTACTCGTGAAACAGCGGATAGATTTCCTCAAATCGGCTCATCGGCACCCCTCTTCCCAACCGCACGACCGGCGATGTGCGTCAGCATTTGATCCAACTCCTGCTGCTGCCGGAGTGTTTGCCGGATGGCGGAAACCGCTTCCTGATCATCCGGGGAAGGGGCGTTGATTGCATGCTCCACCTGCCGCCAGGCCTGCTCCGGAAACGCCATAAACGCAAGCAGCAGTAGATAGTCTCTGTAGCGCACGGTTTTTATCTGCTCATAGCCATCAAGGAAGGCGTCAATCAAATCCAACGATCTACCTTGCTGGTACAGCTGCTGCAGGTAGAAGGCAATGTCTCGCGGCTGGACAGACATATTGGGACGCCAAAAACCGCGCAGAAACAATTTGCCATCGACCCATGCCAGGTTTTCCAACCCTAAGTCCGGATGGGACGGGGCAAGCCATTCATCCGTGAGCAAGGGGGAGGCCAGGAGTTCGGCACTCCGCTCCATCCTTTCCAACAATGGCGGAACCTGCCGGGCGATCCATCCCCTCGCCGGATCGAGTTCTCCTGCCCTCATTTCCAATTGCCTGTACAGCTCACGGGCTCGCTTGACCTCAAGAGCCGTCCGGTTTTGCTCACGTTTCAAAAGCTCGGGGACGTACGGATAATCAGAGGCCGCCTGTGCCTGGTGCATGCGGGCCACCAGTTGGCCGCATCGAAAGGCGTGCTCAAGAGAGGGAGAAAGCGGGCAGGCATCACGCAAGTGGTCATTCAACGTATAGCCAATCTTGCGAATGATTACATATGGTTTGGCGTCACGAGTGCGGATGAACCGCTCCACTTCGCGGAATCCCTGTCTCGCCAGTCGTTCCCGCCAGGCAAACGACCAGCGGAGCACGTCCAGTCTTGGCCAGATGTGCAGTTCTTTCGGTCCACGGTTGGTCTCCAGCAGGTAATGGTCGTTCATCGCTTCGACATCAATCACCCGGATTTTGTAGCGCTGGCAAATCTCCTTGAGCTGAACCCGTTCACGTGCCACAAGCCTCTCTCTCCTTCCCTCAACGGGGAATGTATAAAACCTGCCCTTCCACCAGATTTTCGGATGACAAGTTGTTTGCTTCGAGAATGCTCGACACACTTACCGCATACCGTTGGGCGATCTCCTCAATCGTCTCGTCACGCTGGATGATGCACATCTTGACCTTGCTGAACGTTTCCTCGCCCCCGCGGACAAACGAACTGAGATTGCTTAATGTGTCCAAGCTGGTTCGCGTCTCTTCGTCATCCTGCTCTGACTGTTCGGCAGTCAGTTCCTGCTCCGGTTTCTCCTTTTCCTCCGTCGGCTGTTTAGCCTCGGCACGTCCTGCATGTGTAAAAATGGAGGTCAGATTAAGTGATTCTTCTTTCTCTTTGGAAGATTTTCCGCTAATCGCCACCTTAAACTCGCGCTGCGCAGCAAGAGATTCGGTCTTCCCGGCGTCATTCTCCTCCGTCGCTGTTTGCTCCGTGTGTTCGGATGGTTCAGCTTGCACCAAGGTTTGTTCAGGCGTTTCCTGCGGCTCTTCCTCTGCTTTAGACCCCGCCGGAGCTGGAATTGCTGCCGCCGCTTCCCCAGTTCCCGCTGCTTCGCTTGCGTTTTTCTGCACGCTTTCTTTATCCCCTGTCATGTCCGCAGTCGGCTTGCTATTCTGTGGAAGCTTTTCCTCCTGCTGCTCTATGGGCGGGTCACCGTCTGTGAACGCTTTTTTGTCAATCGGCTTTTGTCTTGCAGCCGATTCCGGTGCCGAATCTGCTTCGCGCCCTCCTCCAACCGCCAGCTTTGCCTCCATTCTGTCGGCAGACGGCCGGCTTTCTCCTCCTGCTGTCCGCATCTCCGGTACGTCGCCGAACAGACCAGGCTCCTCGTCAGCTAGCTGGTTGTATGTAACGGGAGGCTCCTGTTTCGCCATCTGCCGAGCCGGTTTTGCCGACGCGGCTTGCCCTTCAGCCTCGTTCTGCGTGTATGAACGCTGGTCCTCGTCGTCCTGCAAGCTGTCTGTGGCCAGATAAGGGGCTGGTGGAATAATCCGCTCCCGGAGGCGCTGCTGCTCCACTTCCTGTTCCAGTTGGGCCAGCTTCCGTTCAATCTCGTCAATGGAGACCGGTTCCGCTTCCTGCCCGTCTTGACCGGCGACATGGGCAAATTCCCACTTCTCCTTTGCCTTGCTGTCCGCCGTGTGCTCAAGCTCTATCCCGGAGATTTTCAAATCAGCCTGGATCGTCAGATGGTGCGGGGTTTTTACTTCATAATCGAGGCCGTCCACAATCGCGTAAATCTCGCCGATCTCTTTCACTCGTGTAAGCGGAATGGTCACGTTGAGTGGAATCCGGTGGGTCAGCCCTTCTTCCCTGCCGGTGAGATAACTGCTCTCATGCTCATCTTCCAATTGAAACGGGGTAAACTGCATGGCCGACAGCAAGGTTTCCGATCCGCCCGCTTCACCTTCCAGGGCCTCCCTTGCCGGTTCGTACCTGCCATGCAGCTGCAAGCAGCCCGTGATCGAGATCTCTTGTGAATTCTCTATTATTTCTACATCTGGCAGCAGTTCCAGTTCTTTTAATTCCCCGATTCCCGCTTTATCTTTTGAGAGGAAGACCGTTTCCTTGATTTGAAACGATAGCAACCGATCGTCAATCGTCACGTCTGTTCCTCCTTTCGAGTACAAAGCATTTCTCTATACGATATGGACACACGGGCCGTTTTAGAACAACTTCTCCCGGCAAGCAAAAAGCTGCCGGGAGTCCCCGACAGCTTTGGTGTCACGGTTTTGCCTACTCTGTTTCTTGTACTTCCACAATCCGCCCTTCCACCTGCGGATTGACCACTTGCCGCTTCATCAGCGCTTCTTCCATCACGCTGTAAAGAGTCAGACCCGTATTGAAGAACTCTTTCTTCAGTGACTCATACCCGTCTCCACCGGATGCGAGGAAGTCGTTGGTTGCCACTTTGTAGGTCTTGTTGGGATCGAGCGGCTCTCCGCCCACTTTCACTTCCACCACGCGCTCTCCGACCGGGTTGTCGGGATTGTACACAAACGACATGCCGCTGATTTGCGGGAAGCGGCCTGCTCCTTCTTCCACCTGGCTGACACCGTTTTCCAGCGCCTGCTTCAACTCTTCACCCGTAACTTCAACAACGACAAGCGTGTTGGGGAATGGGAGCAGCGAGTACAGATCCTTCTTGGTGATCTCACCCGCCGGAAGTTGGACGCGAATTCCGCCACCGTTGGTCAGGGCAACATCCGCCTCATGTCCCGGAATCGACTGGGTGCGTTCCAGCATCACATCCGCGATCAGGTTGCCCACGTTGGTCTCACGCTTGCGCACAAAGTTGCGGTCACCATCCAGGTCCACTTCCGACTTGGCGATAACCACGTTCATGACTTCGTCAATCTTGGCCACCACTTCCTGCACAAGCTTTTCAATCTCTGGATCGGCCTCAACGGTTTCATCGTATTCTTTCAAACCGCCGCTGAAGGCTACCAATTCGTCGTTAAAATAATACAGGTCGGCGCGTCCCAGCGATTTGCCGTACTCCCAATCCTGCACGATGTAGGTGTTGTTCACTTTTTCCGGCGTGCGGAGCGGTGTATGGGAGTGCCCGCCGATAATCAGGTCGATGCCGTCCACGTTTTTCGCGATTTCGCGGTCTACTTCGATCCCCACATGGGAAACGACGATGACGTGATCAGCCTGCTTCTTCAATTCCGGTACAATCTGTTTGGCGACTTCTACCGGATTTTTAAAGGTGAGTCCCTTGACGTTGTCGGGGTGAGTCAGAATGGGTGTATCCTCGGCGACAAACCCGACAAAGGCAAATGTCTTGCCGCCGATCTCAACCAGGTGCGTAGGCGGGAGCAGCGTCGTGTCATCCTGCTTAAACACGTTGGCCGAAATGACCGGGTAGTTCAGCATGTCCCGCAGTTTCAGCAATTGTTCGTATCCGAAATCAAACTCGTGGTTGCCGGCTGCCATCGTCTCGTAGCCCAGTTGATTCAGGATGGGAACGACAGACTCGCCCTGGAACTGATTGACGTAGATCGTCCCCTGGAACGTATCGCCGGCATCCATCAGGAGGAAGTTGTCGTTTTCTTCCCGCCACTGTTTGATCAGGGTTGCCATTTTGGCATAGCCGAACTCCTTGTTGAAGCTGTCTTCCTGTATGTGACCGTGCACGTCATTGGTGTGACCGATCGTAATATGCAGGGTTGCCGCTTGTCCAATGGCCTGGAAGAAATCACGGCGGCTTACCGTGTCGCTCTCCTTTAGTTCCAGTGAGTAGCCGAGCGCATCGGCCATCTCCTTGATTTTGCCAGCGCTGGCCGGTTGATTCGGCATTTTCGCCTCCTCAGCCGTTATCGCTCCCTGCTGCTCTGCCCAGGCCAGGTAAGGCGCTGTCCAGTGACCGTCGGCTGCCGGTTTCAGCGCCGCTCCTTTCAATCTGGACAATACCGCAGCCACCTCAGCGACGGTGACATTTCGCTCAAGGGCGAGCTCTCCTTTGTCATCTCCGTTCACCAGTGCTTTTGGGACCATCCAGTTGACGTGATCCACCGGCTGCAGGGGAGCAGCCGACACCGGGATGACCAGCATCGCAGCCGCCATCGCTCCTGCCAATGCTCCCACTCGGGCACGACCCAATCGTTTCAATGAGATCTCTCCTTTCAAAACAATAGAATTATTTGACAAGTCTATTAAATACATAACCTGTTCGATCTGTAAATCTATAAAAAAAGAATAGAAAAAGGGCTCCTCCCCGTGCGGAATCTTCCGCCTCCGGGTGACAGCCCACGTTCAAAGCCTGACGATCATTACAGGCGCTTCATCGCCTTGTAGCTTGCTTCAATCGTTTGTTCAATGTCTTCGTCGCTGTGTGCCAGCGAGACAAACATTCCCTCAAACTGTGACGGCGGAATCATCACGCCTTCTTCCAGCAAGTTGTGGAAGTAGGCGGAGAAACGCTGCAAATCCGACGTTTTGGCCGTCTCGTAATCGACCACTGGCGTATCGGTAAAGAACAGGCATACCATAGACCCAACGCGGTTGACCGTATGCGGTATACCCAGCCGGCGGGCGTTTTCAGCCAGACCTTCGGCCAGACGAGCGGATCGCGCTTCCAGCAATTCATAGACACCCGGCTTGGCCAGTTCCTTCAGCGTGGCAATGCCGGCTGCCATCGCCAGCGGGTTTCCGGACAGCGTGCCCGCCTGGTAGATTGGACCGGCAGGCGCAATCTGTTCCATGATCTCCCGACGTCCGCCGTACGCCCCCACCGGCAGGCCGCCACCAATCACCTTGCCCAGCGTGGTCAGGTCGGGGGTAATGCCGTACAGCTGCTGCGCACCGCCGAGCGCTACACGAAATCCGGTCATCACTTCGTCAAAGATCAGCAAGCTGCCATGCTTCTGCGTAACCTCGCGCAGTCCTTCCAGGAATCCCGGTTTCGGCGGGACCACACCCATGTTGCCGGCAACCGGTTCGACGATAACCGCCGCCAGATCCTGACCAAACTGTTCAAACGCCAGTTTGACACTGTCCAAGTCGTTATAGGGAACGGTAATCGTATGGACCGCCGTCGCCTCCGGCACACCCGGACTGTCCGGCAGTCCCAGGGTGGCGACCCCCGACCCCGCCTTGATCAGCAGGCTGTCGGCATGGCCGTGGTAACAGCCGGCGAATTTCATGATCTTGTTTCGTTTGGTGTAGCCGCGGGCCAGACGCAGTGCACTCATGGTCGCCTCTGTCCCGGAGTTGACCATGCGCACCACTTCCACCGACGGCACGAGTTCGGTGACCAGTTTGGCCATCTCCGTCTCGCGCGGTGTCGGTGCGCCAAAACTGGTGCCGAGTACAGCCGCTTCCTGAATCGCCGACAGCACGGCAGGATGGGCATGGCCGAGGATCAGCGGTCCCCATGAACCGATATAATCGATGTATGTATGGCCGTCCACGTCGGTGATCCGCGCACCTTCTCCTTTCTGGATAAACAGCGGATTGCCGCCGACACTCTTGAATGCGCGAACCGGACTGTTTACGCCGCCAGGGATGTACTGTTTTGCCTCCGCAAACATCGCCACGGAGCGCTCAATTGATCGGGTCATATCCTCTCTCACCTCAACTTGGGGGTAGGGAAAATGGCGGCTCTCTGTCAGCCGTGAACAGGAGAGCCGCTGTCCCCGGAGATTGATTGTCAGAAACTCCGTTACAGGCCGAGACGTTCGATAACATCCGCTTCCCACTCGTAAATCTCGGGTGTGAAGTAGGAGACACGCGTCTTTTTGTATTCCTTGGTCGAATAGAGCGTAATCCTGTCGGTAATACCTGTTTCATCCTCAATCGCCTGCAGGATTGCCTCGCACTCCTCCATGTCCCGACCGTGTACCATCGTAAAGATATTGTACTTCCAGTCCGGGTAGGTTGGACGCAGGTAGCAGTGGCTGACGGCGCGGAAGGAGCCCATCTTGTACCCGATCTCGTCCGTCTTCTCCTGCGGCACGTTCCATACACCCATCCCGTTGGCCCGGAAACCGGCTTTGCGGTGGTTCAGCACAGCGGAGAAACGGCGCATCTTGCCATCAGCGATCAGACGTCGGGCGTGGGCAAGCAGTTCGTCCGTGGTCATGTTCACATTGGCCGCCCATTGGTCAAACGGTCGGGGAACGAGCGGCAGATCTTTTTGCAGCTCCAGAATGACGGCGATGTCCTGATCCGTCAATTGTTTTTCCATGGCCGCCTTACGCATCTCTTCCGTGTATACGGGGGCTGCCTTCTCGTCTGCTTTGGCCTCTTTCTTGACGTCGAGCTGGACGCCGATTTTAAACAGCTTGAGCGTCGGCAGGATGCGGATCGACTCCACTTCCGCAAGCTGTCCGAGAACCTCTACTGTCTTTTCCAGGCCAAGTCGGCTGTTCGGCGGAACCGCAATCGTGAACCAGAGGTTAAAGTCGTGGTTTCGCTTGTAGTTGTGGGTGATGCCGGGGTGCTGGTTAAACACCTTCACGGCCATCTCATCCAGCTTCTCCGGAACGATCCGCGCCGCGACCAGACTGGACTTGTAGCCCAGTGCCTTGGTATCGAAAATGGCCGAAATCTGCCGCACCTGGTCCCCTTTCATCTTGTTCAGTCGAGTCAAAAACGTTTCTTCGTCCGTGCCCAATTGTTCGGCCATTGCTTGAAACGGCCGGTCAACCAACGGAATCTCTTTTTGAACCACATCCAAAATCTCTTTGTCCAAAGCGTCCAACAAGTCTACCGACATGTGTCGTTCCCTCCTTTGAGCCACCCGGCTACGTCTTTGGCATGGTAGGTGATGATCAGATCGGCACCTGCCCGTTTGAAGCCAACCATCGTCTCCATGACGACTAGCCGCTCGTCGAGCCAGCCGTTTGCCGCTGCTGCCTTTACCATGGAGTACTCCGCGCTGACGTTGTAGACGACGATCGGCAGGTCGAAACGTTCACGCAAACGCAGCACCATGTCCATATAGGCAAGCCCCGGCTTCACCATCAGGAAGTCGGCACCCTGGGCCACATCAGCTGCGGCTTCGCGCAGCCCCTCTCGAGCATTGGCCGGGTCCATCTGGTAGGTGCGGCGGTCGCCGAACTGCGGCGCCGAATGAGCGGCATCACGGAACGGACCGTAGTATGAAGAAGCGTATTTGACCGCATAGGACATGATCGGCAGATGGGCAAACCCGGCCTCATCCAGCGCCTTGCGAATCGCGGCCACGAAACCGTCCATCATGTTGGACGGAGCGATGATGTCCGCACCGGCGCGAGCCTGGGAGACGGCCGTTCTCGCCAGCAGGGCGAGCGACTCGTCGTTTTGTACGTAACCTTCTTTGACTACACCGCAGTGGCCGTGATCGGTGTACTGACACAAGCAGGTGTCGGCGATTACCACGAGATTCGGGTATGCAGCCTTGATCCGGCTGATCGCCCGCTGCACGATCCCGTCCTCGGCATATGCCTCAGAGCCGCACGCATCCTTGTGCGCCGGAACGCCAAAAACCAGCAGCGCCTGGATGCCTAATGAAACAATCTCCTTCAGCTCTTCATCCAGCCGATCCAGTGAATGGTGATAAACCCCCGGCATCGAAGGGATCTCTTCCTTGATGCCTTCCCCTTCCACAACAAAAAGGGGATAAACCAGGTCTTCCACCCGGACATGGTGTTCACGAACGAGATCGCGCATGGCCGCGGAATGGCGCAGACGGCGGTGTCGTTCAAACTGCTGCATTCTGATTCTCCTCCCCCTCGTGCCGGATGATTGCATCCAGCAGCCCTTGTATATGAGAGTCAGCGGCGACGATATGAACCGGCAGACCCAGGTCCCGTGCAGTCTGGGCGGTTATCGGGCCGATGCAGGCAATCTTGACGCCAGCCAGCAGTTCGTGAAGATCGTGGCCTGCCATCGACTGAACAAAATTTTTCACCGTGGAGGAACTGGTAAAGGTAACGATATGAATCGCCCCATCTTTCAACAGTGCCGCTGTCTCTTCGGTATTGCCGGCGTCTACTACGGTCTGGTAGGTATCCACTTCCGTTACCTGTAAACCGTGTGCCCGCAGCTCTTTCGGCAAAATTTCACGGGCGATGTCGGCCCGCGGCAGCAGCACGGACTCACCCGGTACCAGCTTGCCTTTCAGGCTGTCCAGGAGCCCTTCCGCACGAAAATCAGCCGGGAGCACATGAACCGTCAACCCCTTTTCCTCCAACGCCTCTGCCGTCTTCGGTCCAACGGCAGCCAGGCGTCCGGTCAGGGTGCGGATGTCAATGCAAAGTTCGCGCATCCGCCTGAAGAAATGATTGACTCCGTTGACACTGGTGAAGATCACCCAATCAAACTGGCTCAGTTTGCGCAGGGCATCGTCCAGCCGATCCAGCTCCTGTGGCGGAGCCAGCTTGATCAACGGATATTCGTAAGCTTCGCCGCCCAATTCCGCAATCCGTTCCGACAGGTCGCTCGCCTGGCTGCGCGCACGCGTCACCAGCACACGCTTGCCAAACAACGGTTTTTTCTCGAACCACTGCAGTTTTTCGCGCAGCTTTACCACTTCACCCACGATGATAATGGCCGGGTTGGTCAACCCTGCCTGTTCCCGCTTTTCGACGATATCGGCCAGTGTGCCGACAACGGTTTGCTGCTCCACAGTCGTGCCCCACCGGATCAGCGCGACCGGTGTTTGCGGCGAACGGCCATGTTTGATCAACTGTTCGCGGATAAACGGCAGGTTGCCGACACCCATGTAGAAAATGATCGTTTCCACCGCACAGGCCAGTTTCTCCCAATTGACGCTGGACGCTGTCTTGTCGGGACGTTCATGACCGGTGACGATCGCAAACGACGAGTTGAAGTCGCGGTGCGTCACCGGTATACCGGCGTAGGCTGGTGCGGCGATGCCGGAAGTGATCCCGGGTACGATCTCAAACGGGATGCCGTGCTTGACCAGCTCCTCTGCCTCTTCTCCCACCCGTCCAAAGATACAGGGATCGCCTCCCTTGAGCCGGGTTACCGTTTTTCCTTGCAGGGCTTTTTCCACCAGCACCTGGTTGATTTCCTCCTGCGTCAGCGTGTGCCGGTCCGGCAGTTTGCCGCAGTAGATCAGCTCCGCATCCGGTTTGGCGTGCGCCAACAACCGCGGACTGGCCAGCCGATCATACACGATACAATCGGCCTGGCGAATCGTTTCCAGCCCTCGAACCGTAATCAGCTTGGGGTCACCGGGTCCGGCTCCGACCAGGTAGACGATTCCTTTGCTCATGCCTGATTCCCCTCCAATACCTCTGCCAGCACCTCGCCGGCACCTGCGGCAAGCAGCCGCTCAGCCACGGCCTGACCCAACGCTTCCGGTTCGCTGCCGGTCTGTGTTTCCACAAACATCCGCCGACCGTCAGGCGAGCCGACGAACCCGGTAAGGCGGATCGCCGGCTTGCCGTCAGCGCCCGGTTGTTCCAGCACAGCATAAGCGCCGAGCGGCACTTGACATCCTCCTTGCAGTCGTTTCAAAAAGGCGCGTTCGGCCGTAACAGCAAGCCGCGTCGGCTTGTCGTCGAGGCGAGCGAGCAGCGACAGCAGCGCTTCATCGTCGGCACGGCACTCCACGGCCAGCGCCCCCTGTCCGACAGCGGGCAGACTGATCTCAACGGGGAGGTACTGGGTTACCGTCCCTTCCCAGTTGACCCGTTCCAATCCGGCAGCCGCCAGTACAATCGCATCAAATTTTTCTTCGTACAGCTTGCGCAGACGCGTGTCGATGTTTCCGCGCACCGACTCGATACGCAGATCAGGGCGATAGGCGAGCAGTTGGGCGGCGCGGCGCAGGCTGCTGGTGCCGATCAGCGCTCCCGTCGGCAGTTCGTCCAGCGTTTTGCCGTCACGTGAAATCAGTACATCCCGCGGATCCACCCGCTTCGGTACAGCCCCAATCACCAGCCCCGGCTGAAGTTCCGATGGCACGTCCTTCATACTGTGGACGGCCAGATCCGTTTTTCTGTCCAATAACGACTGCTCGATCTCCTTGACGAACAGCCCTTTACCGCCTACCTTGGATAAGGTTACGTCAAGAATCACGTCACCTTTCGTAACGATCTCTTCCACGCTGAAATCGGCTGACGGCTCAAGCCGCTTCAGCTGCTCAATAACCCAGTTTGTCTGCGTGAGCGCCAGCTTGCTGCGCCGGCTTCCTACTTTCCAGTGATTCATCTTCGTTGCCTCCCTGTCCTTCGCCCTCGGTAAGCTCCGCCGCAAGCAAGGCCGCAGCCATCTGATCCCGCTGCTCATCCGAGGCGTACAAATAGGCGTCAGCCAGCAGACGGCGAAAGATTTGCTTCCGCTTGAGCGGGTCGTCGATTTGTGTCAGAACCCGCTGGCGCATTTCGGCCAGAAAATCGACATATCCCTCGTATTCCGCCCCAAAGGTGCCCTCCAGCCGCTGCTTGATCTTGCGTGCCAGGCTGGGACTTGCCCCGGCAGTAGAGACGGCAATGACCAGCCTGCCGCGACGCACGACCGATGGAACAGTGAAGTTGCACAAATCGGGTCGGTCGACGACATTGATCCAGCCGCCACAGGCGCTGACGGCACGATGTACCGCCAGATTCACTTCCGGTCGATTGGTCGCCGCTATCACCAGTGCGTACCCGCTTACATCCTGATCGGTGTACGGCGTCCGCTTCCAGTCAATCCTGCCCTCGGCCGCCCATTTTGCCACCTGCGGCGAGGCTTCGGGCGAGATAACGGTGACAGACGCTCCTGCCGCCAACAGCGACTCGATTTTGCGTGCGGCCACTTCCCCTGCCCCGACCACCAGACAGGACCGCCGGGTAAGATCCAACATGAGCGGGTACTGCTTTCTCATCAGGTCATCCCCTCTTGATTACAACCATTGATGAAATTTTGAGAGTTCAGTTGACAGCACATTTAATAACAGGATGGAAAAAGCGGCCAGATTCCATACAGCCAATCTGCGTCCCTGCACTTTGTCTGCAAGCCGCTGATACAACAATAACATATAGGCGCCAAGCACCAAAATCGACATCCACACTTTTGCATCAAGCCAGAAGTCGTTGCCGAGGACCAGGTACGCCCAGATCATGCCGAGAATCATTGCAATCAACAGCAGCGGCACGCCGATCATGTTCATCCGATGTGAAAACATCTCCAATCGATCCAGACTGGGCAGTCGGCGCAGCAGCGGGTTCCACCGCTTCCGCTTCAACAAGTTGTGCTGCAGCAGAAACATCACGGAAAAGATCAGGGACAGGGAAAAGGCAGCGTAGCTCAGGATTGCGATGGTGATGTGGATAAACAGCAATTCGGAGACGACCGCCTTCATCTGCGCCAGCGGCGTCGTCTCGGGGAAAAACATCGACAGCACAAGCACGACAAAGCCGATTACATTGGTAAAAAAAATCAACAGATCGATCCGGAACAGGTAGTTGATCACCATGGATACCGTGACCAGTACCCATGAATAAAAAAAGAGCGTCTCAAACAATGTCAGAACCGGAAAGTACGCTTTTACGGCCATCTGCGAAACGAAAAAAGCCGTCTGCAACAACCAGACGACTGCCAACAGACCGAAGGCGATGTGATTCGCTTTCCGGTTGCTGAGCAGAAAATCATTAAAGTAAAAGAGGACACTCGCCGCATAGAGAAAGATGGTCAAATCGTAGATCCATCTCGCATCTGCCATTGCCGTCCCCTCACTTTCCAACGCGAAATGTATGCGCTACTCGCCGGTCGGAGCAGCGACTGCGCTCTCTCGTGCCGAAGTCGACCGTGCCTTCTCCTCTGCCCACTGCGCTTCCTGCTGCCGCCGTTCCAGAATGCCTTCCAGGGCGAAAATGGTGGAGAAGATCTCCAGAACCTCTTCTCCGCTCTTTTGCACGGCCAGCTCTTTGAGGCGGACCACAGGATCATGCAGCAGTTGATTGATAATGCCGCGCGTATGTTTGCGAATAATGTGAAGTTCCCGTTCCGTCAGGTCGGGCAGCTTGTTTTCAATTTTGCGCATGGCATCGGCGTGGATGACGAACGCTTTCTCGCGCAGAGCTGAAATCAGTGGAACCACGCCAAGCGTGTTGAGCCAGTTCTTGAACGCTACCAGCTCTTCCGCAATCATATCTTCGATGCGCTCGGCCTCCTGCGAGCGCTCCCGCAGATTGTTCTCGACAATCCCCTCCAGGTCGTCAATGTCGTAGAGATAGACATTGTCCAAATCGTGCAGGCGCGGGTCGAGGTCGCGAGGCACGGCAATATCAACCATAAACAGCGGGCGGTGCTTGCGCTGTTTGACGATTGGCTTCAGCTGTTCGTACGTGACCACGTAGCCGGGAGCACCTGTGGAACTAATCACGATGTCAGCTTCCAGCAGCGCTTCCGCCAGGTGGTCCAGGGTACAGGACTCTCCTTTAAACTTGCGGGCCAAAAGTTCGGCACGCTGCAGCGTTCGGTTGGCCACCCGAACGCGGGACACGCCGTTGGCATGCAGGTGTTTGGCCGTCAGCTCGCTCATCTTGCCGGCACCGAGGATCAGCACCGACTTGTCTCTGAAGGACCCGAAAATTTTCTTACCCAGTTCTATCGCCGCGTAGCTGACGGAGACGGCATTTTGTCCGATGCCGGTTTCCGTATGTGCACGTTTCGCCAGCGTGATCGCCTGTTTGAACAGGGTATTGAAAACAGTCCCGGTGGTCTCATGTTGCTGTGCCAACAGAAAGGCATCGCGAACCTGGCCGAGGATCTGCGTCTCGCCCATGACCATCGAATCCAGCCCGCAGGCTACGCGGAACAAGTGTCGGATTGCTTCATCGTTTTCCTTGACGTACAGGTGTTCCTGGAACGACTCACGATCCACTCCGAACCATTCGGCCAGAAAGTTGCGTGTATAGAAGCGGCCTGTGTGCAGTTGATCACAGACGACGTATATTTCCGTCCGGTTACAGGTACCGAGAATAACAGATTCCACCACACTCTTCGTCTGGGAGAGAAGGTGAAGAGCACGCGGTGTACTGTCGTCGCCAAACGTAAACTTTTCGCGAATTTCGACAGGCGCTGTTTTGTAGTTAAGCCCCAGAACCAGAATTTCCATCGTCTTCCCCCCAGATGACAAACGTGCTCTCTTTCTATGAAACGCACTATTATTATAACATTATGTCCCAATGGAAGGCGTTTAAAATGTGAAAAGTTTATTAACACGGGCCGACGGATGACCGCCGGCCCGCAATTTGTCGAATAACCAGACAAACCGTTCTTGCCGAGGACGGAAGGAATATCGGCATGTTCAGGACATCTGGTGTCCACTGAGGAAAGAGGACAGATCAAGTCCCAGACCTTCGGCCACTCTTGTACCGTATTCGACATCTGCACGGTAAAAGTTGCAAATGACGCGAAGCTGGATGGACTGGTCCACACCTTCAAGATCTGCGACGAGATTTTCAACCAGGCGGCTCCGCTCTTCCGGGCTGAAGCTTCGGTACAGTTCGCCAGCCTGCAAAAAATCGTCTGTCTTTTCGATCCTCTGTCGCGTCGTGTAACCCTCCAGTTTGGCTTGGCTCTCTTTGTACTCCGGCGCTTCTTTGGGTGAGGGATCCCAACTGTTCGGCTCGTAATTGATCGGAGATGGATCGGCATTGATCGTCATCGCGCCGTCCCGCTGATGGTTGCGTACGGGTGCAAACGGGCAGTTGACTGGTATCTGCAGGTAATTGGCACCCAGGCGGTAACGCTGCGTATCGGGATAGGAAAAGAGACGACCCTGCAGCAGTTTGTCTTCCGACGGTTCGATCCCCGGCACCAATGCACTCGGTGCAAATGCGGACTGTTCCACCTCGGCAAAATAATTGCGCGGGTTACGGTTTAGCGTCATTTTTCCCACTTTGATCAACGGCAGTACATCTTCCGGCCAGATTTTGGTCGGATCGAGCGGATCGAACGTAAAACTGTCGATCTGCTCAGGCTTCATGATTTGCACATGCAGTTCCCACTCTGGAAAATCCCCCCGTTCGATCGCCTCATACAGGTCACGGGTGGCATGGTTAAAGTCCCTGCCGCCGATCTCCTGCGCTTCCTTGGACGTCAGGCACCTTACGCCCTGAAGCGGCTTCCAGTGGTATTTGACGTACACTACATCTCCGCTGCTGTTGACCCACTTGAAGGCGTGTACGCCAAAACCCTCCATCTGCCGGTAGTTGGCCGGGATCCCTCGGTCGGAAAAGAGCCAGGTCAACATGTGGGTCGACTCCGGCGTGTGGGACATGAAATCCCAGTAGTGGCTGGGTGTCTGCAGATTGGTGTGTGGAGCAGGCTTCAGGGCGTGCACCATATCGGGAAACTTGAGTGCGTCACGAATGAAGAAGACCGGCAGATTGTTGCCGACCAAGTCGTAATTCCCTTCTGTGGTGTAAAACTTGACGGCAAAACCACGGGGATCGCGCAGCGTTTCTGGTGAGTGGCCGCCGTGGATAACGGTTGAAAAGCGGACGAAAACCTGTGTTTCGACAGCCGGATCCTGAAGAAAGGCGGCCCGTGTGTACTGACTCATGCTTCGGTACGGTTTGAAAACACCGTAAGCTCCTGCACCGCGAGCGTGCACGACGCGCTCCGGTATGCGCTCGCGGTCAAAGTGGGCCAACTTTTCAAGCAAATGATAATCTTCAAGCAATGTGGGCCCTCGCCGTCCCGCCGTCTTGGAGTTTTGATTATCCGCGACTGGGGCGCCCTGGTTGGTTGTCAATCTGTTTCTCATCTCCATTCAGATCACCTCGGTTATTTTTTCTTCCGTCCTTTTTAATAACAATAATCATGTTATATAAATAACTATTTTAAAATTATTATTAAAAAGGATCTTTTTTAATGTAACATAGAAGGAATGGCTGCTCAAGTCTTTTTTTCTACCTGAAATGATGAAAACCCGGAGCAAGCTCCGGGTCCAGATTGCAGACAAAGGTGTTTGGATAGAGGGAGGCGGCCATTTTCCTCTCCTCACTCCGTTGCCAACCACCCCATGCTGCTGGACTGTCCGCTTCGCAAGCCCAAAGCGGGCGGGCGCAAAAGCAGCTCTGCTGTGATGTTTGTCAAGTTGCGCCCGTATACTCCCGCTTCGGGCTTGCTCCGCTTGGATGGTTGGCAAAGTCGTTCGTTCGGAAATGGGCCGCTCTTCTGTCTGAACTCACTTTGTATTCAGATTGCCCTTACGCTCATACCCGAAACCGGCTGACGATCGCATCCAGCATCTGCGACTGATTGGCCAACACCCCCGCATCATCAGCCAATGTGCGGATTTGACCAGTCTGAGCCTCGACAGCGCTCGCAGCCGTTTTGACGGCTTCTGCAAACTGGCCGGCGATAGATTCCACCTGCCGCAAGGTTCGTTCGATCACACCGCAGTGATCAAGGACATGCCCCACTCGTTCTCCATTTTCCATCGACTTTTTCTGAAGCGAACCGATCACCACTTGCAGTGCACGGATTGCCTCACCCGCGTCCTGCACATGGCTGACTGCGCTGCGCAGTTCCGCCAGACTGTGCTCCGCTCCGTCGGCCGCCTCCGATGCGCCTGAACGGATTCCCTCGATTCCAGACAAGATTTGCTCAGCAAATGCGGTTGTCTCCTCTGCCAGTTTTCGCACCTCGTTGGCCACAACGGCAAATCCCCTGCCTTGTTCACCCGCCCGCGCCGCCTCGATCGAAGCATTCAGCGCCAACGTGTTGGTCTGGCGGGCAATGCGGGTAATGGCCGCCACTTGTTGGGCAATTTCATCCGCTCCCTGAGCCAGTGTCCGGATGTTGGCCGCCGAGCGCCCCATTGCCTGTTCCACATGACTGACCTGCCCGGCAGCAGCCTGAACGGCACCCGTGCCTCTCTCAGCCGCACTTACCGCCTCTTCACTGACCCGGATGGCTTCCGATATCGACACCTGCATCTGGTCCAGCATCGCCAGCATTTGCTCCAACCGCTCAACAGCCTGCTGGACCACATCTGACTGCTTGTCCGCTCCCGACCGAAACTGTTCCATCATGCCGCCCAATTCGTCAAAGGTTTCGGCCAGTTCTTCCGCCTGTGCAGCCTGCACCTGGCTAACTTCACGGCTGGTGGACGCAGAAGCGGTGATTTCCTGGATGATCGATTTGATCCCGATGGCGATCTTGTTCAGTTCAAAACCCATCTGATGAAGCTGGTCACGCGACCGTGCCTCGATCCGGGCAGTCAGGTTGCCAGCAGAGACCTCACGGGCCATCATGTGCCACTCCCGCAGCCGCCGCCGCAGCAAGCGGTACAGCCAACCGCCAGCCAGGAGTGCGGCACAAAGCGAACTTGCGCCCATCCACAGCATCATCTCAAGGGTCATTCCCGCTGCTCCGCCTGCCACGAGGGCCGTACAGACAGGCAGCAGGCTCACACCTCCTATCACCGGCCCCAAAAAAGGGCGATGCAGGATGGTACCAAGGCGCAGTACATAGGAGCGATTCCCGCGGCGCACAATCGGATAGGCGGCGTCTATCAGCCATTCCCCTGTATTGCGGGGGTAAAGCTGCAGCAGCAGTCCGGTTGCCTGTTTGGCATTGCGGCCCACCTCGTCATCAAACAGCATGCCTTCCCGCAGCCGATTGGTGTGCAGTACGCCCCGTCCTTCTTCGTCGACGATGACGAAGTATTCCTGTTCCCCTAGTTCTTCGTCAAGCAGCGCCCTGATCTCTTCGCGTCTTGCCGACAAATCAAACTGCCCGTCCATCAAGGCAGCCACTTTCTCCGCCACCTGTTGCACCTGGGCACCGGCGCGGCGGGCCCGGCTGGAACGAAGCATGGTTGGCTTCATGCAATTCCCCCTTTTCCCTTAGCTGAATATACAAAAAATTCTCAATGCTTTTTACTAGTATACCTTATTTTTGTAATCAAGTAATATGAATTCATAGAATATTGCCCACCGCGGTCAGCTCCGTCTGCCGCCAATCTTCTGAATACACAGAAAAGAGGGTTCCTTTATGCATAAGTCCTATGTCGCCGACTTCACGCTGCTGGCCGTCGCATTCGTCTGGGGAGCGACGTTTGTCATCGTCCAAAATGCCATCGCCTTTCTTGATCCCAATACCTTTAACGGCGTCCGCTTCACCATCGCCGCTGTCTTTCTGACCATTGTGCACATCCTCAAGTCGCGCCAACTGCAATCCTTTTTTTCCTGGAAACTGATCTCCGCCGGTCTTTTCATTGGTCTTTGGCTGTTCGGCGGGTACGCGCTGCAAACGGTTGGTCTATTGTACACCACCTCCTCCAAAGCGGGTTTTATCACCGGTTTGTCTGTCGCCCTGGTACCGCTGTTCTCCTTCTTGCTGCTCAAGGAGACGATCAGGTGGCCGGGTGTGTCCGGTGTGCTGCTTGCGGTCAGCGGTCTCTACCTGCTGACGTTTTCCGGCCAGTTGAGCCTCAATCTCGGTGACATGTTGGTGTTCGGCTGCGCGATCTGTTTTGCGCTGCAAATCGTCTTTACCGGCAAATTCGCACCGCACCATGCGGCGCTTCCGCTGGCTATCGTGCAGCTCTACACAGTGGCTGTCCTCAGCTTTTTTTACGCCTTGCTGTTTGAGGACTGGCGCAAGGCGCTTGTGCCAGAAACCTACCTGCAGCCAGATGTGGCATGGGGGTTGTGCATCACTTCCATCTTTGCCACAGCCTTGGCCTTTTTGGCACAAACCGCGCTGCAAAAAAAGACCTCATCCACCCGCGTAGCGCTGATCTTCGCGCTCGAACCTGTCTTTGCCGCGCTGACCGCTTACCTGTGGATAAACGAGGTGTTGACAAGCCGACAATTGGTCGGTGGAGCGCTGATCTTCGCGGGGATGATCTTGGCCGAACTGCCCATCGGCGCCTGGGTGGACGCCTGGAGACGTTCCAAAGTGGCTCAGTCGGATGCAAAACATTAGCCCGATATTCCACCGTCGATCCCAAACAAAAGAGATAAGCAGGGGCTGTCTCCCAGGCAGACTCATCTGCCAGAGAGAAGCCCCTGCTCTCATTTCTCCAATCGCTCTTCACGAACGTCACCGAGTGCGAGCGGCTCCCGCACTTCCAATGGTTCCCCCGGCACAATCGGCCGGCTCACTTCAACGACGGGGGGGACGTCATTGTACGAATCCGTAATCGCATCCGTCGGACTCATCTCTTCCGGCGTTCCCGTGTCGCGCATCGCGTGTGGAAAGCGATTCTCCTGTCCGTATGACACCGTTCATCACCTCTCTTTACACGTAGCTGGGCTCCCGTTCCAGCCGTTTTTCCCCTTCTTCTTGCGGCCTGCCTCCCCGGCGGTCGAGACCTTTGATCCGATTGACAGTGCTTTCATCAAGCTGTTTGACCAATTCCACCAACAACCGGACTGCATGTTCCAGATCGTCGCGGTGCACGATGGAGACATGGCTGTGAATATAGCGCGCCGCCACACTGATGACCATGGTCGGCACGCCCCGGTTTGCGGTGTGGATTTTCCCCCCGTCGGTGCCCCCGCCCGGCATCAGGTCAATCTGGTAGGGTATCCGCTGTTTTTTGGCCGTTTCGATGACCAGGTCTCGCAGTTTGAGGTGGGGAATCATGCTGTTGTCGTAAAACCCCAGCAAGGGGCCCGCTCCCAGCCGGCTATGTCCTTCTTTCTGATTCATTCCCGGCGTATCCCCGGCCACGCCGACATCCAGGGCGAACGCAACGTCGGGATCTACTGTATGGGCCAACGTCTGGGCCCCGCGCAGTCCCACCTCTTCTTGTACCGTGGCCCCCGCGAAGACTGTGTTCGGGTGATGTTCCCGCCGCAGTCTCTCCAGTACCTTGAGTGCCACGTAGCAGCCCGCCCGGTTGTCCCAGGCCTTGGCCATCAGCATACGCGGATTGGGCAGCACCTCAAACGGGCAAATCGGAACGATGGGATCGCCCACTTCAACACCGAACATTTCCGCTTCTTCCCTGCTGGAAGCACCGATGTCGACAAACATGGTTTCGATGTCGAGTACATTTTTCCGCTCCTGAACCGACAATACATGAGGCGCCTTGGAGCCGATCACCCCGGTCAGGTCTCCTTTTCGCGTCAGTACATGCACCCGCTGCGCCAGCATAACATGTCCCCACCAGCCGCCCAACGGCTGCAGACGCAAAAATCCGTCCCGGGTGATGTGACTCACCATAAAGGCCACTTCGTCCATGTGAGCAGCCAGAAGGATACGCGGGCCGCCTTCCCCCAGACAGCCCACAAGGCTGCCGAGGTTGTCACTCAGGATATGCGACGTCTGTTGTTCCAGATAGCGGCGCATCACGTTGTGGATGCGTACTTCCAAGCCAGGAGGACCTGCCGCTTCCGTAAGCTCTTTCATCAACTGTAGATCCTGATCCATCCACCATCCCTCCTTAGAGGTAGGATGACCATGACGGAGGTCGTCTATGTCAACGGGGAACTTTCTGAAAAAGGGCCCTCCAAAACATGACACCGGAGCAGCACGTCTGCTCCGGCTAGACTGTAGATAAAGTGTCCCGAAGGGGCCTATTGTCCTGCTCGCGCTGTTGCCTGCCCAGCAAAGATGTACAAATGCCCGCTGCGAAACGATCCGCGGGGGCGAGGGCAAACCGGCTCAGCAACTCAGCGCAGCGCCGAGTTGCCCTCGCTTCTCCCCGCGTCCACGTTTCTTAAGCTCGGTTGGCCAGGCAAAGGCGCTCGTTACGGACAATTGGCACCCTTCCCTGGAAAACGGGTTTGTCTTCAGTCTGACCGGAGCAGCACATCTGCTCCGGCGTTTAGTCCTCCTGTTTGCGAGCGGTATAGCCCCGTCTTGTCGCTTCTTGCAAAACGGAACCAACAAATAACTTCATCACATTGCCGCAAACCTTTGCCGGGATGCGCTCCGTTTTTTTGAGCAAGCGCTTTAGTCCCAGCAGGTGGAAAGCGGCCCGGGCTGTCCTGCCTTTGATCCCTTCTTCGATCAGGGCGGTGGCAGATAGCCCCACCTTGGCCCAATGCCAGTATTTCACCAGCCAACGCCGCACCTCACGGGCAAGCCGCTGATTGCGCATTCCGGCGAGCAGCCGGGATGCGTTTTGTTCCATTTCCCGAAAGAAGTGCTGCAAGCCGCGCACAGCCTCCGTCCGGTCGCCGTACAAGAACGAATAGCGGAACTGCAGCAGTGTCTCCATCAACCGCGGTGCCTCCCTGTCGTTCAAAAACGAACCGCGTACATTGTCGGCGAACATCAGGAACGAAGCCGTGTCTTCCTCTCCTATCACCTCTCCGATCGCCCGCCGCCACGCCGCTTCCGAATCGTACTGTTCAGGAGCGACGAGGTATTCGGCAACGGTAATCAGCGGAATCTTGGAGCTTTCCGCCAGTTCCATCACGTTGGACACGAACCCGCTGACATGACGATACAACCCCGGATCGCGGTTGAGCAGCGGACCGATGTGCAGTTCATCAGCCATTCCCAGGTCGTTGACCGGATAATTGTCCCAGATGAGCGGGCGTCGGCCGGTCTGCCGTGCAAAGAACTGGGCATCCCCTTCGGTCAGGTACGGTGAGCACACAAACCGACCGGTCCAAAAGATTGGTATTTCTTTCGGAAGGTGCTGACCCAGGTAAACGATATAAGGCTCATTGCCCAAGCCGTGATACTGGGTCGGGCAGATTACCAGGCTTGGTTCCTCCATCCACTCCCCCAGCACCTGCCACAGCCGACGGGTAATGTCCACCTGAGCTTCCGCCAGATGGGCAAATCGGCGGCGGTCGTCGGGATGCATCAACGCCATTGGTATATCGTCAAACAAGAGCGCGAAGTGGCGGCAGCCCAGTTCAAAAAGCTGCCGATACTTTTCCACCAGTCGGGCAAAATGAGCCTCACTGCCGTATTCCAGCTGCAGCCCGGGGCTTAGACAGAAAAAAAACATGAGTCCGTTTTCCCGAGCCAAGGCGATCAGTTCCCGAAAGTGGTCAAGCTGCGTTGGCGGATGCGGCTCCTGCCAATGCTCACGCAGATACGGATCGTCTTTAGGCGAGTAAAAGTACGCATTATAGCGATGGGCAGCCAGAAACGGGATCATGCCCAGCCGTTCCTGCTGAGACCAGGGTTTGCCGTAAAACCCTTCGATTACACCCCGCAGCGAAAAGCAAGCGGTTATGCTCATGCCTCCCCCTTCAAGGCAAGGCGGTTGTGAATCTCTGCCCACAACTCCTCACGCCCCTGTCCGGTTTCAGAAGAAAAGACGAGTAACGTGTCCCCGTCACGAAGACCAAGTGCCTGGCGGATCACTTTGCTGTGCTGCTGCCACCGCCCGCGTGCAATCTTGTCCCCCTTGGTCGCAACGACAACGGTGGGCAGTCCGATTTGTTTGCACCACTCGTACATGGCAATATCGTCCTTACTGGGAGGGTGACGGATGTCGACCAACTGGATGACAAACTGCAGCTGCTCCCGCTTGGTCAGATACGTTTCGATCATTTTGCCCCACTGGGCTTTCAGTGCCTTGGAAACCTTGGCGTAGCCATAACCGGGAAAATCGACAAAGTACAGCGCGTCGTTAATCCGAAAGTAATTCAGCGTCTGCGTTTTGCCCGGCCTTGAACTGGTTCTGGCCAAAGCCTTTCGGTTCAACATCTTGTTGATCAGCGACGACTTGCCGACGTTGGATCGGCCCACAAGGGCGATCTCAGGCAAGCCGTCCGTCGGGTATTGATTGGGTGCCACCGCACTTACCACAAAATCTGCCGATGTTATTTTCATCTCACTTCACCAGGTCGTTCTTGACCAACGCGTGGCGCAGCACGTCGTCCATGTGTTCAACCAGGACAAACTTCAGATCGCTGCGCACACTTTCCGGGATGTCATCAATGTCTTTCTCGTTTTCCTTGGGCAGGATAACCGTCGTCAGACCGGCCCGATGAGCGGAAAGCGCCTTCTCCTTCAATCCGCCAATCGGCAGCACCCGGCCGCGCAGGGTGATCTCACCGGTCATCCCCACCTCTTTGCGTACCGGTACCGAAGTAAGAGCCGATACCAGCGCGGTCGCCATGGTAATCCCTGCCGAGGGTCCATCCTTGGGAATGGCCCCTTCCGGCACATGGATATGAATGTCGTTCTTCTCGTGGAACTCCGGGTCAATGTTGAATTGGCTGGCGCGAGAGCGAATATAGCTGAATGCGGCCTGGGCCGATTCCTTCATTACATCGCCGAGTTGGCCGGTCAGTGTCAGCTTGCCTTTTCCGGGGAAAATGCTTACTTCAACGTTAAGCGTGTCTCCCCCTGTTTCCGTCCAGGCCAAACCCGTAACACTGCCGATCTGGTCTTCCCGTTCAGCCAATCCGTAGCGGTACTTGGGCTTGCCAAGCAAAGACTCCACCGTTTTGGGAGTTACCACAACCCGTTTCTTTTCCCCGCTGACGATCAACTTGGCTGCCTTGCGACAGATGTTGGCCACTTCCCGGTTCAGATTGCGCACACCCGCTTCCCGCGTATAGTGGCGAATCACCTTGAGCAGCGCCTCTTCGTTCACCTGAAGTTTGTCCTTGCCCAGCCCGTGCTCTTCCATCTGTTTGGGCAAAAGGTATCCCTGTGCGATCTTCAGCTTCTCTACCTCCGTATAGCCGGAGATGTGGATCGTCTCCATCCGGTCCAGCAGCGGACGGGGAATGGTGTGCAGGGTATTGGCCGTGGTAATAAACATCACGTTGGTCAAATCGTAGGTCTCTTCTATGTAATGATCGCTGAACTTGTCATTTTGGTTGGGATCAAGCACTTCCAGCAGGGCAGATGCCGGATCACCGCGGAAATCGGATGCCAGTTTGTCAATCTCGTCCAGCAAGAAGACGGGGTTGATCGTGCCGGCCGTCTTCATCCCCTGAATAATGCGCCCCGGCATCGCACCTACATAGGTGCGGCGATGTCCGCGTATCTCCGCTTCATCCCGCACGCCGCCCAGTGAAATCCGCACGAATTCGCGCTCCATCGCCCTCGCTATGGATCGGGCCAAGGAGGTTTTCCCCACGCCCGGGGGGCCGACCAGACAGAGAATCGGACCGCGCATCTTGTTTACCAGTTTCTGCACGGCCAGATACTCCAGTACACGTTCTTTCGGTTTTTCCAACCCGTAGTGATCTTCATTCAGAACCTTTTCCGCATGCTTGATATCGAGATTGTCTATCGTCTTACGCGTCCACGGCAGCGCCAGCAGCGTGTCGATATAGGTCCGGATGACACTGCCCTCCGCTGATGTGGCCGGCATTTTCTCCAGTCGTTCCAATTCTTTTTCAATCTTGTTACGAATTCGTTCCGGTACGTCCGACTTGTCCAGCTGGGTGCGCAGTTCTTCTACTTCGCCGGCACGCCCCTCCTTCTCTCCCAGCTCTTTCTGGATCGCTTTCATTTGTTCCCGCAGATAGTATTCCTTCTGCGTTTTTTCCATCTGCTTCTTGACGCGCTGGCTGATCTTCCGCTCCAGCTCCAGAACCTCCCGCTCATTGTTGAGGATCTTCAGAAGGAGCTCCAGGCGCTGCTGCACCTCAACCGTCTCCAGGATTTCCTGCTTGTCTTTCATCTTGAGCGGCAGATGGGATGCGATCACGTCGGCCAGACGGCCCGGATCTTCAATATCGCTTACGGACGTCAATGTCTCCGGCGAGATCTTTTTGGACAGTTTGATATACTGCTCGAAGTGATGAAGCACTGTGCGCATCAGTGCCTCCACCTCGTTGTTACTGGTCGTCACCTCGTCGAGATATGTAATGGACACCTGAAAGAAATCGTCCTGGCGTATGAACTCATCGATTCTCGCACGCTTCAATCCCTCAACGAGAACGCGGATTGTACCGTTTGGGAGTTTCAGCATCTGCTTGACGCGTGCTACCGTTCCAACCTTGTAAATCTGATCTGCATCCGGTTCTTCAATCTGCACTTCTTCTTGTGTGGCCAATAAGATTTTGTTGTCATCCACCATTGCGCTCTCGAGAGCCTTGATCGATTTCTCCCGTCCTACGTCCAGGTGGAGGACCATGCTTGGATAGACGAGCAATCCACGCAGCGGCAGCAATGGAATTTCTCGTTTTGATGGTTCACTCATGGCCAAGCACCTCCCCAATCCTCTTGTCAACTAGCTCAATCCTGCATGATAGGCAGGGTTTTTGTTCAATTTTAGCGTAAACCAAAAGCGATGTCTAATGGTGCTTGCAGTTTCCGTCTGCTTACATCGGGAGGGTGGGAGAAGCCAATTCGTCCGTCTGCACGGGGAACAAAAAGGGTTCAGTCGACGGTTCCTCCACTTCTTCCAGGATGGCGAGCTGAATGGCTTCGGTTACCGTCTTGATCGGAATGACCTCAATTCCTTCCATCGACGCGAAGATGGACTGCCAGTTTTCCTCGGGAATCAGCACTCTGGTGGCACCGGCCATTTTGGCTGCTTCCACTTTGGCGACCACACCGCCGACCGGTTTTACCCTGCCGTGGATGCTGACCTCACCGGTAATGGCAACCAGATTATCGACCGGTTCTTCGCGAATCGCCGAGTAAATCGCTACGGCAATGGTTACGCCGGCAGATGGACCATCGACCGGTATGCCGCCAGGGAAGTTGATGTGCAGGTCGTAATCGTACGGCTGCAAGCCAATCCGCTGCAGGACTGTCAGGACGTTTTCTATCGACCCTTTGGCCGTCGATTTGCGCCGAATCGTCCGGCTGCGCCCACCCAACTCCTCCTCTTCCACCAATCCGGTCATGGTCATCCGCCCCTGTCCAGGCACCTTGGCCAAACTGGCCGTGACTTCAATCTCCATCACCGCTCCCATGTTCGGTCCATATACGGCGAGACCGTTTACCAAGCCCACCTGCGGTTGTTGATGCACCTGTTTCTCCTGTCGCGGCGACTTCTGACTGCTGTGCACCACCCACTCCACATCGGCGGCCGTAATCATGCGGCGGTCTTCGGTCAAGGCGATGCCGGAAGCAATCTGCAGGGTGTTGATCGCCTCCCGTCCATTGGTGGCGTAACGCTCAATCACCTGAACGGCTTCCGGACAAAGTTCTACCTCCATCTTGGCAGCAGCCGTACGAACGATGCTGCCAATCTCTTGCGGTTTTAACGGACGGAAAAAAATCTCCAGACAGCGGGAGCGAAGCGCCGGCGGAATCTCCTCCGGCGTCCGGGTCGTCGCTCCGACCAGCCGAAAATCGGCAGGCAGTCCCTGCTGGAAGATGTCGTGAATGTGGGGCGGAATCTGCGTGTTTTCCTCGCTGTAGTAAGCACTTTCCAGCATTACACGGCGGTCTTCCAGCACTTTGAGCAGCTTGTTCATCTGAATGGGGTGCAGCTCTCCAATCTCGTCGAGGAACAGGATACCGCCGTGCGCTTTGGTCACGGCACCCGGTTTGGGCTGCGGCACGCCCGCTTGACCGAGCGCACCCGCTCCCTGATAGATGGGGTCGTGTACAGACCCGATCAATGGATCTGCAATCCCCCGCTCGTCAAAGCGAGCAATGGTGGCGTCGATTTCCACGAACTTGGCATCTGCCTTAAACGGAGAAAGCGGGTTTTTTTTGGCCTCTTCCAGGACTACCCGTGCAGCCGCCGTCTTGCCCACTCCGGGCGGCCCGTAGATAATGACGTGCTGGGGATTGGGACCGCAGAGGGCGGCCCTAAGCGCACGCAGTCCGTCCTCCTGCCCAACAATCTCGTCCAACGTGGCTGGACGTGTTTTTTCCGACAGCGGCTCCGTCAAGACGTTCATCCGCATTTTTTTCAGTTGATCGACTTCTTTGCGTGAGTCGCGATCAACCGAGGTCTTGTTGTTCCGTTGTGTTTTCAACAGGTTCCAGAAGTAAGTGCCGATAATAACGCCGACCACAACTTCTATCACGGCGATCACCATGGTTGTATACTCCATTCGTTTCCCTCCCGCCCGTGCTTTTCGATCACTACAGTGTAGTATTGCCTGCGGGTTGGGGGAGTAAACGGAGAAAAGCCATCCCCGGAGAGGATGGCCTTAGCTGTAGACAAAGTGTCCCTGAAGGTGCTAAAAGTCCTGCTCGCGCTGCTTCCTGACCAGCAAAGATGCACGACTGCCCCATCCCCGGAGAGGATGACCTGCCGCAGCGGTCAAGCGGAGCAACCACACCCGGTCCATCAGGCGGTTTCGCCGCGAAGAATACTGCCGTCCTTGTTGGTTAAGCGCGGCGCCACCCGGTCGCGGACGGTTTCTTCCGTGATGAGGCACTTCTCCACATCATCCCTGGACGGGAGTTCGTACATCATGTCAAGCATGATCTGCTCGATAATCGCCCGCAGACCGCGTGCTCCTGTATTACGCTTGATCGCTTCCTTGGCAATCTGGGTAAGGGCGGCTGGTTCGAATTCCAGCTCGACGCCGTCCAGACTGAGCAGTTTTTGGTACTGCTTAACCAACGCATTTTTTGGCTCCGTCAGGATGCGCACCAGCGTCTCTTCGTCCAGCGGCTCCAGCGTCGCCAATACCGGCAGACGGCCGACGAACTCGGGGATCAACCCGTACTTCAGCAAGTCTTCCGGCAGCACGTATTTCAGATATTCGCCTGGCTTCAGGTCACCCTTGACACCATCAGCGGCGAGGTCGGCGCCAAAACCGATCACTTTCTTGCCGATGCGCCGCTTGATAATTTGTTCGATTCCGTCAAACGCTCCTCCGCAAATAAACAAAATGTTGGAGGTATCAATCTGGATAAACTCCTGATGGGGATGCTTCCGTCCCCCCTGCGGTGGAACGCTGGCAACTGTACCCTCCAGAATTTTCAAGAGAGCCTGCTGGACCCCTTCGCCAGAGACATCACGGGTGATCGAGGGGTTTTCCGACTTGCGGGCCACCTTGTCAATCTCATCGATGTAGATAATCCCTTTTTCAGCCCGTTCCACATCGTAGTCGGCAGCTTGAATCAGCTTAAGCAAAATGTTTTCCACATCTTCACCGACGTACCCTGCTTCCGTCAGAGAGGTTGCATCAGCAATGGCAAAGGGAACATTCAGGATGCGGGCGAGAGTTTGAGCGAGCAGTGTCTTCCCGCTGCCGGTTGGCCCAATCAGCACGATATTGGATTTTTGCAGCTCAACGTCCTCAATCTTGGCACCGGAGTTGATCCGCTTGTAGTGGTTGTAAACCGCAACGGAAAGGGACTTTTTGGCCAAATCCTGTCCGATCACATAATCGTCAAGGATTTTCCGGATCTCCATCGGCTTGGGGATTTCTTTCAGGTCGATTTCTTCATCGTTCCCCAGTTCTTCCTGGACAATCTCGTTGCATAATTCGATGCACTCGTCACAAATGTAGACACCCGGACCCGCAACCAGTTTTCGTACCTGTTCCTGCGACTTGCCGCAAAACGAGCACTTTAGCTGGCCTTTGTCATCGTTAAACTTGAACATCATTCATCACCTCTCGTCAGGACAATTCCTTGCGAACAATCACATCGTCAATCAATCCGTATGCTTTGGCTTCTTCGGCACTCATGAAATGGTCACGGTCGGTGTCCCGTTCAATGCGTTCGTACGGCTGGCCTGTACGTTCCGCCAAGATTTGGTTCAGCTGCCGCTTCGTCTTGAGAATCCAGTCGGCGTGAATTCGTATGTCTTCCGCCTGACCGCGAACGCCTCCAAGCGGCTGGTGAATCATTACTTCGCTGTTGGGCAGCGCAAACCGCTTCCCTTTGGCTCCGCCTGCCAGCAATACCGCCCCCATACTGGCAGCCAATCCGATACAGATGGTGGATACGTCAGGCTTGATGTACTGCATGGTGTCGTAAATCGCCATCCCGGCTGTGACGGAACCACCTGGAGAGTTTATGTACAGACTGATGTCCTTGTCAGGATCTTCCGCTGTCAAAAACAGCAGCTGCGCCACGACGAGGTTGGCCACATCATCATCGATTGCAGTTCCCAAAAAGATGATCCGATCTTTCAACAGACGCGAATAGATGTCGTACGCCCGCTCGCCGCGGTTGGTTTGCTCGATAACCATAGGAATCAGCATACAGATGGACCTCCTCTACTATTTGCGTTCCCAGTAAACTCAATCCCTGGAAAAACAAGGCACGAATGCAAGTGTTCGTGCCTTGTACTTAGATTATGCGGTTACTTTGCTTTCTGCAACCAGTAAATCTACCGTTTTGCGCGTCTGAATGTCGCGGTAGAGGGCAGCGAGGCCATCCTGTGCGGCAAACAGCTTGCGCAGTTCATCAGCCGGTCGATTGTACAAGCCGGACAGCTTGTTCAGTTCTTCGTTTACGTCTTCTTCCGTTGCCTCGATGCCTTCCGCTTTGGCAATCGCTTCCAGGGTCAGCGAGGTGCGAACACGGTTGGTGGCATCGGTACGGAACTGATCGCGCAGTTGGCTTTCATCCATGCCGGAGAACTGGTAGTACAGTTCGATGTCCATCCCTTGGTACTGGAGACGCTGTGCGAACTCGTTGACCATGTGGTCCAGTTCGTGCTCGATCATGACCTGCGGGATGTCAATTTCCGCATTCTCCGCCGCTTTCAGTACCAACTGCTCGCGGATGTACGCATCTTTTTCGCGCTCTGCCTTTTCCTCCAACTTCTTCTTCAGATCGTCTTTCAGTTCGTCCAGCGTATCGAATTCGCTGACGTCTTTGGCAAATTCGTCGTCAAGTTCGGGCAGGTTTTTCCGCTTGATCTCGTTTACCTTCACTTTAAAGAGCGCCTCTTTGCCTGCCAGGTTGGGGGAGTGGTACTCTTCCGGGAAGGTGACGGTAATCTCTTTCTCTTCTCCCTGTTTCGCGCCAATCAGTTGGTCTTCAAAGCCGGCGATAAAGGTGCCGGAACCGACCTCCAGCGAATAGTTTTCCGCTTTTCCGCCTTCAAAGGCAACACCGTCCTGGAAGCCTTCAAAGTCGATCAGGACGATATCTCCCTTCTCGACAGTGCCGTCTTCCACTACGTATAGCTCAGCATGCCGCTCCTGCATATGCTTCAACTCGGCTTCGACATCTTCGTCCGTGACGGTGAAGTCTTTCGGTTCGACTTCCAGTCCCTTGTATTCGCCCAGTTTCACTTCCGGTTTGACTGTTACCGTGGCCTTAAAGATCAACTTTTGGCCTTTGCCCATCTGCTCGATGTCCACTTCCGGACGGTCAACCGGCTCAATCCCCGTCTCTTTTACAGCTTGTCCATACGCTTCGGGGAGCAGGATATCCAGCGCATCCTGATACAGCGATTCCACACCGAAACGCGCTTCAAAGATCTTGCGGGGGATTTTTCCCTTGCGGAAACCGGGAACCGTAACTTTTTTAACCACTTTCTTGAACGCTTCATCCAGCGCACGGTCCACTTTTTCGGCATCAACCTCTACCGTCAGAACCCCCTGGTTATTCTCTACCTTTTCCCATTTTGCTGCCACGTAAACTTCTCCCTCCTAGATTGTATCCAACAAGATTGCCCGCTGGGGGAACAATCTATCGATGACTTGTCGATGCTAATTCATAACCACTATAGTATATCAACAGAGTCACATAATTTCAAGGACTCAGCGGTGCAGGATAAACCTGCCGCCCCGATCGTTGACCGGGTTACCGTGGTGGGTGTAATAACGGACCTCCACTTCGATCTGATGTTCGTCTTGTCCCACCTGATCCAGTATCGCGTATGTAGGCAAATCGTAGCCCCGCGGCAGCTGAAGGCTGCCGGGATTGAGAAAGAGCATGCCGCGTTCTTCCGTACACAAGGGAAAGTGGGAATGACCAAAAAGAACAACATTGGCCCCTATTTCTTCTGCCCGGTATTGAAGCCGCATGAGAGAGCTTTTGACACCGTACAGATGACCGTGGGTCTGGTAGATGGTCAGATCCCGCCAAGGCGTGATCAATTCCAGCGGAACGCCCCGGTCGGTGTCGCAGTTGCCCCGAACCAGACGCATCCCTGCAAACGGCTCCCTCGTCCGGTCTGTGCAAAAGTCGCCGCAGTGAAAGATCTGTTCGACTGCATGGCGTTCTGCCACCTGCTTTACCTCGTATACCAACCCATGGGTATCGCTGAGAATCAAGATACTCATAGACCCGCCTCCCTTAATTTTTGCAGAAGCTGCTGCATCGCTTCCGCCCGGTGGCTGATCCGGTTCTTTTCGTCCGGCTCAAGCTGCGCCATGGTACAGGACCGCTGGGGCAGGAAAAAAACCGGATCGTATCCGAAACCGCCGTCTCCTGCCGGCTGGTGCGCAATCAATCCTTCGCAGCTGCCCCTGGCGACAATCACCTGACCGTTTGGTTCCGCATAGGCAAGCACACAGCGGAAACGAGCAGTCCGCTCGGAAAGCGGCACATCCACTAATTCGCCCAGCAGCTTTTTCCAGTTTTCCTCATCACTTGCCTGTTCGCCAGCGTAACGGGCCGAATAAACACCGGGCGCTCCCATAAGGGCGTCCACCTCCAGCCCCGAATCGTCACCGATCGCCGGTAATCCGAGGTGATTGGCAATTGTCGTCGCTTTTTTGACCGCGTTCGCCTCAAATGTCTCTCCGTCTTCCACCACTTCCGGGGCATCGGGATATACCGTTACGCTGACGGCCTCCCAACCGAGCGGTGCCAAGAGTTTGTTGAACTCCCGCACCTTTCCCTGATTCCGCGTGGCCAGGACTACTTTCTTCGGGCTTTTCTGTTCAAACACGGCTTCCCTCCGACTGGACGGCGGAATCGACTGGTTGTTTGTCTCCGCCGGTTTGTCCGTTCACGGAGGCGGACGCGGTGTCTGCGGGAGCCTGCGGCACAAACAGGGGCAGGTTGCCCAGCGTTTCCTGCTGGATGCGAATCAGCTGGCTTACACCTTTATCGGCCAGCGCCAGCAGCGCCTGAAGCTGCTCGGCGCTAAACGGAGCTTCTTCTCCTGTCCCCTGCAGCTCAACATACTTGCCAGAACCGGTCATCACGATGTTCATGTCGACAATGGCCGACGAATCTTCCTGGTAATTGAGATCAAGCACTGCCTCTCCATCAATGATGCCGACCGAAGTGGCAGCCAGATAATCCGTGATCGGCAGCTGCTTCCATACACCGGATTCCACCAGCTTGGACATCGCATCGACCATTGCCACAAACGCACCGGTGATCGATGCGGTACGGGTACCTCCATCCGCCTGGATCACGTCACAGTCCAGCCAAACGGTCCGCTCTCCCATCGCCTCCAGGTGAACCACTGATCGCAGGGCACGACCGATCAGCCGCTGAATCTCCATCGTCCGGCCGCCGATTTTTCCTTTGGTCGCTTCTCGCGGATTGCGCGTTTCAGTGGCCCGGGGCAGCATCGCGTATTCGGCTGTCACCCAGCCCTTTCCAGCCCCGCGCATGAAGGGGGGGACACGCTCCTCCAGGGTCGCCGTGCAAATCACTTTTGTATCGCCAACTTCAATCAAACAAGAACCTTCCGCATGTTTGATAAAATTACGGGTAATTGAAATCGGACGCAACTGATCGTTTGCTCGTCCATCCACTCTCATACGAGTTCCTCCTAAGATCTGTTTGCTGCCGCTGTAAACCATTGGTGGCCGCTTTTGCCATTATACCAAGGCAGTTGGTCTTCTGCCACCCGCTTGATAAACCCGGTATGCCCGTTTGCCTCGTTATCGCGCGGGAAAAGCAAAAACCACGCCATGCTGGCGTGGGCGCTCGTCAAAACGCAAACGAGTTGATCTCCAGTGGGCGCGATACAGGTTTGCTCACATCGAGCGAACCTGCGGCAGCGAGCGGTTTGCCTTCCACCATCACCTGCACTTTGTCGGCCCCGGTGTTCTCGGCAAGCGACAGCACCAGAGATTGTATTGCTTCCGGATTGGCCTCTCTGCCGTTGTTGTACTTAAGCACATCGCCGCTCAAATTGACTACTACCGTATCCCCTTTCTCCTCAACGCCGATCACCTCCGTCGTACCCAGCAGCGAACTGAACAGCGGCGCCCCTTCTTTTGGCCCCCTGATCAACTCCTCGACGACCGCCCGCGCCACCTCGTCCGTCTCCGGAATCAGCCGCGTCACGGGTACGTAATAGGTGTGCTCCTCGTCAAGCTGTCCCTGGAAATAGACGGTTACGGCGGTGGTCCGACCCGGCATGGCTCCAGGAGCCAGCTCCAGATTGATTCCGCTCGTCTGCTCCAGCGTATTGATCGGCGTTTTGTTGACCGGCATTTCCGACAGCGGTACACCGTTTACCCAGATGGCCACGTTCTTTACGGAATCGAATGAGGTGAGCGCTTTGGTGATCGCCTGCAGAATGGCCACTTCCTGCTCAGGATTGTACTTGGTGAAGTGCGGTGAAAAGTCAATGGTCGCCGTGCCATCCACAATTTTTGCCCCGAGCACGCTGGTTTTCTCGGGCAGAATGGCGGAAAACCCCGGCGGCAGCAGTTCTTCCACCGGTCCCCCTTTGACCATGTAGGTCAGTACCTGTTTGGCCACGCCTTCTGTTTTGGGCAGGGGCAGAGTGACCGGCACCACATATCCGTTGGGATCGAAGAGATAAACCGTCCGGTTGACAGTCTGTACTGCTGCGGGCTCGTCGGACGGTGACGCATCAGGATCAAGCGTCCCACTCTCACCAGCGTCCCATTCACCCCCTGCGTCTTCCGTCAGCGGTGGTGGATCTATACTGGTGTTTGTCTCCTCTTTCGGGCCAAACAATCCGCAACCTGTCAGCAAAACGGCACTGATTCCCAACGCGGCCGTCATGATACCGATGCGCCGTAATTCCATTATTCCCATCCTCCTCGACACACTTTGTACTACCATGTATACGAGCAGGGCTTGGGTTTATGCGTATCTGTCCAAAAAGAAAAGAGCGCTTATCCCCGCTGGCCGCCGGCCGTTACCAGTTCGATGAGGCTGCGGGAACGATCTCCTCCAGTGACTTCGCCTCCACGTCAATGGCAAAGCCCAGCCATTCTTCCCCAATCTGCCGGAAGATTTGCTCATCACCGCTGGTAAAAAAGCGGTGTTTGGGCTTCTCTGTCGTATCCTCCGCGTGCAAATCGTGCAGCGACAGCAGGGCACTCAGCTCGCGGGCCGTCTCCTCCGCCGAACTGATCAGCGTAACCTCGCCGCCGATCACCTGTTCAATCAGCGGCGCCAACAGGGGATAATGAGTACATCCCAGGATCAGCGTATCCAATTCCTCGTGAACAAGCGGAGCAATCGTTTCCTCCACAATGCGGCGCGCTTCCGGTGCATGATACATCCCGCTCTCCACAAGCGGGACGAACGACGGGCAGGCCATCCCTACCGTGTACAAATCTGGTTTCAGCCGATGCAGCACCCGTTGATAGGCCCCTACCCGAATCGTCGTCTCCGTCCCGATAATACCGATTCTGCCCATGCGTGAGGCAGAAATCGCCGCTCTCGCTCCCGGTTCGATCACACCGATCACCGGAACGGCGGTTTGCTCCCGCACCTCTTCCAAAACCACGGCTGCCGCCGTGTTGCAGGCGATGACCAGCGCCTTTATCGGATAGCACTGGACAAACTGAACCATCTGGTTGGTAAACATGCGGATTTCCTCGACAGACCGTGAACCGTAAGGACACCTGGCGTTATCACCAAAATAGACGATCTGCTCCCGCGGCAACTGGCGAATCACCTCACGTGCCACGGTTAACCCGCCGACACCCGAGTCGATGATACCGATTGCTTGCTGTTTCCCCATGCATGGAGTCTCCTTTTTGTTGGGATTGGATCCGTTCTACTACCTTATGCCGGCTGAGAGCGCCAGGCAACCTCATTTTACCAATGGTCGACGCGATTGACATCCCCCTCCTGCCATCCTCTTTTTCCCACTGAGGCACATTTTCCAAATCCACTCCGATTGGTCGGTTGAACCCCTGATGGGCTCCGTTCATATAGTGAGAAAGGAACCAAAGGAGGAGGAATCACGTTGAAACAAACCATAAGGCAGTTGATCGACTGGAGTCAGTGGGGGAATCAGTGGGTCGAGTATCTGCGCAAAAAGCCTGAAAGCGAGCACTACGAACGCGATTTGGCGCAGTTTTCCGGCGCATTTGCCGACATCGGCCGCAGAGCAAAGACGCTCTTGAAAAAGAATGAAAACGAACAAGAAATCCTTCGCCTGACGAAAAAGGCGGAAGAGATACAACGACATTTTCATCACTTTCTAAGGCAGATCAAAGATAAGCTGACGGAACCCCGGCATCAGCTCGTTACAGCGAGCAGTTCCATCCGTCAACCTGTGCCGATCAACCGGCCTGTCCCGATCGGCGAACACAGCCTGCCGCCCCTCCCGTACGCTTACGATGCGCTGGAACCCTACCTGGATGCTGAAACGACCCGGATTCATCATGATATTCTGCACCGCAACTACGTGGAAGGATTGAACAAAGCAGAGAAAATGCTGGAGCAGGCTCGAGCAGCCAACGACTTTGAGCTGCTCAAACACTGGGAGCGGGAAGCGGCGTTTCATGGAGCCGGTCACTACCTGCACACGATTTATTGGCAGGTGATGAGCCCCGATGGGGGAGGGGGGCCGAACGGGGAGCTGGCCGAACAGATCATCCGTGACTTTGGTTCGTTTGATTCGTTCAAGCGCCACTTCTCCATGGCCGCCGAGAAAGTGGAAGGTGGCGGTTGGGCCCTCCTGGTCTGGTCTCCGCGCGCCCAACGAACGACGATCCTTCAAGGGGAAAAACATCAAAACCTGACACAATGGGAGAGCATTCCCCTGCTCGTCCTGGACGTGTGGGAGCACGCTTATTTTCTCAAGTATCAGAACAGACGGGGTGAATACATCGATGCCTGGTGGAATGTGGTCAACTGGCCGCACGTGCAGGATCGCTATTTGCAGGCGCGCAGATTGCGCTGGCAGCCCTTTTAAAGAACGAAGAAACACTCCGCATTCGACGCAGCGCACGTAGCGGAGTGTTTTTCTGTCCCTTTGAATTCTTGATATCATGCTGTTAGCCGCATCCCCTTTTTCGTGCGGCGTTTCACGTTTTCTCCTTTTAACGGAGTTTGTGAAACATTTTTCTTGTCCTGCGGGATGTAACGAAACTGTTAATCGTGCTATAATTTACCATGTACAATAGACTCGGCTCCTTGAGGACAGAGTCGGCTCATCCCCGCATGAAAGGGGGTGAAGCCATGACAGTGTACGAGGCATTTAGTCTGATGTTCGCATTTGGCACACTGATCGTACTCCTGTTCTCAGCCAAAAAAAAGTGACCTCCCTTGTTGCTTGACGGAGCAGGGAGGTCACCTTGCCTGCACATGCGAGCCGCCCCGTCCGGTGGAACGACTATTGTACAGGGCCGTCAGGTGGTGCAGCACCTGTCGGTCTTTACTATGTGTATACCCTGATGCTGCTGTTCATAACCATTTTGGTACGGATCAAGATACATCACAGAAACGATTCTACCACAATGAACATGAAATTTCGATTATTTTTGAATCAATTGCCCAAGTTTGCCTCTCCCATAATCCGGGTCCCCAGCCCTATACGCACATAGGTTGAGACCTACCTGCCCTTATCCATTCATTTTCTCGCGAGGAGTGGAGTGCTGTGCAACTGTCGAAGATTCATCCGTTTTTCTACCACGCTCGAATATTTCAACGGCGAAGTTTTCGACACTTGCGCGATCTGGTTCAGCGGACGCGCTTCGCCAGAGAGCGACAGCCTGACAATCTCCCTTATACGATAAAGAAGCACCAGTCGCTCTTGCATCGAAGGCTGGGGGCAACCGACCCCCAACTGCAGGAAAACAAAATCTGCAACCTTCGCATCGCCCGGCTCGCCATTGACGGCATTCTGATTCGCCCCGGCGAAACCTTTTCGTTTTGGAAAATGGTCGGCAAAACGACCAGACAAAAAGGCTACATCGAGGGGCTGCTGCTATCCCAGGGAGAAGTGATCACCGGGATCGGCGGCGGGATTTGTCAACTGGCCAATCTGCTGTACTGGATGGCATTGCATACACCGCTTACGGTCGTGGAGCGCCATCATCACCAGTTTGACCCCTTTCCTGACGATCAGCGGGTACTGCCCTTTGGCAGCGGGGCCAGCGTCTTTTACAACTTTATTGACCTGCGCTTTTTCAATCCGACCGATCAGGTGTTTCAGTTCAGGGTCTGGCTGACCGACAAACACCTGAAAGGGGCAGTCTGCAGCGAACGAGAATGGCCGTTCTCTTATCACATCCAGGAACGAAATCACCGTTTTTTGCAGCAGGCGGGAAAAAACTACCGCGAAAACGAGATATGGCGGTTGGTCATCGACAAACGGACTGGCAACCGCATACGCGAAGAGATGATTATTCGCAATTTTTCAGAAGTAAAGTACACCCTCGAGGACCTGGCCGGCAGCCGCTGATGAAAAAACAAAAACCTCCCTTCCTCTGGAAAGGAGCAGGGAGGGTGGGTGGACACGGCTCAAATTTTTAATTGTCCAAGTCGAACTAGTTCGACTACCGCCTGAGACCGGCCTTTAACCCCGAGTTTTTGCATCACATTTCTAATGTGTACCAATGGAGGAAACAGGTTGTGCCTGGAATGTATATTCGAAGTCGATCACTCCGTCTGGATGGACGACTAACTGTTTGATGAGCTTTTTGAATGTGATGTAGAGGTCTTGGTTTTGATCCTCTAAAGCGTTGAACGCCTCTGCAATTGTTCTAACATTGGATTCTGTATAGGCTTGGTTTTCTAAAAGGAAGATACGGTCTTCACACTGCTGGATCACAGCGTCAAGCTCAAACCGCTTTTCTTCAAACTCAGCCTTGTCGATCAGGTGATCCAAGTATAAATCGAGAAGCCCTTTTTTCTTGGTCTGCGCCTGATTCAATTGTTTCTTGACCTGAGCAAGTTCCTCGTTTCTACGCTTCTCAAAGTCGCTTGTGAAGTTGAGCGATACGCTCTGTCCTTCTTCCAATAGACGACCTATCACCAGTTCTCTGAATTCTTCGTAGCGTATCGGCGCATGATTCACACATCCGGCCAGGCCAGCCCGTCGATACTGACTGCACTTCAGGTAGCTCCAACGGCTGTATTCTCCGCTTGTTCTTTTATTCCCCGAAGTGTGAACCACCATGTTTGATCCGCATACCCCACAAACGGCTATTCCTCGGAACTCGTTCCATAGCGATGCCTTTTTGCGTGACTTCTTCTTGTCCTGATTGTTTGCCCTGCTCCACTCTTCACGGCTGATGATGCAAGGGTGGTGATCACGGAAGATGATCCACTGTTCGTGTGGGTTTCGTATCTGCTTCTTTTTCCCGCCGATTTTTACCGTATTATACTGGTTGAACACAAAGTCGCCGCAGTACAGAGGATTATGGATAATCCTATGTATCGATGTGTACTGCCAGACAGCGGAGGTTTTCGAGGGGATTCCCATTCGATTTAATTCGTTGGCGATCCTCTTGTATCCCCATCCCTGGTTGTACCAGGTGAAGATCATCCGAACTACCTTGGCCTCGTCCTCGTCTATGACCAGTTTTCCGCCTACTTTATTGTAGCCGTATGGTGTTTTGCCTATATGTTCGCCGCGTCGAACTTTGGCAGCCAGGGACGCCGACACACCCGCACTGATCGTCCGGCTGTATTGCGCCGAGAACATAGACCACAGTTCGAACGACATATCGTTTTTACCGGCTTTGTTGGAGTCGTACCCTTCCTCTACGGAGATAATACGAACGCCGTGGGCAAGAAGAACCTCCCGAATCTCCAGAGAGTCTTTCAGGTCGCGGGCAAGGCGGGAGATCGACTTGAACACGGCCATTTTGATTTCTTTCTTCTTTGCCTTCTCCAGGATTAACTGGATTGCAGGACGATCTAAAAAGATCGTTCCGCTTATTCCTTCATCTTTATAGACACAATTTTCATCCCACTCAAAACCATTACGTTCTAACCAGTTCCTGCAAATGTCGATCTGGTTCTCTATAGAGGATACTTGTTCGTCTTTGTCCGTTGAGACCCGCACATATACTGCATAGTCCTTTCCCATACGCCCATCCTCCCGTAGCTCCGCAAATGGTTACATACGATTATACCACGGTAGGAGGGACTTGCTTTCGCTAATCAAGCACAAAAAATCGCCCTCCAGCGATTAAGCCGGAGGGTTTCGTTTTTCATCGGGTAGCACGTTCGGCAATCCAGTCCCGGAACAACGTCAAGTTCGTTGCGCAGCCGCCGTAGCCGATGTGGATGCCGCATACATTTCCCCACTGATCGAACACGGGGCCGCCACTGTTCCCTTTCTCGGTATCTGGTTCCGTCACATGGCGGAAAGCCCACGGACGATATTCCGATGATAGTTCGGTGATCATACCTCGCTTGTCGGCCCAGTCAATCCCCTGCTGATGGCCGACGACACCGATCTCCATACCGATCTGTAACGGCCCTTCATAGAGCGGAAGCGACGGCTCATCTGTGTAGTTGGTCAGCTCGTACACCGCAAGATCAGCCTCTGGGTGCACGCCCACTAACTTCGCTTTTCCGTCCCTTCGTCCGTCTCTGAACCAAACTCGGATGTTGTCGAAGAAACCTGGGTGCTCGTCCTGACGATCTGATTCGTCGATGTTGTGCCGCGCAGTGATGACGTATTTCCCTCGATAGACGAAACCACTGCCGTATCCAGTTCCCCACACCATGACCGCAGCATCTTTCACACGCTCAATCGTCTCTTCCCAGGTGGGAAGATCGGGCTGTGGTTGAGGCCCAGGTTCTTCATATCCCGGCGCAGGCTCTTGGCCCTTCCAATCGATTGTTCCATCTTCGCGAATGCACGGAACGCCTGGAATCCCAAGATAGCACGGAGGGTAGTTTTGCGGCTGTTCAGGTTCCGGCTCAGGATCGGTCGGCTGTTCCGGTTCTTCTGGTTCCTGCGGCTCTGTTGGCTCCTGTGGTTGCTCTGGCTCGGCTGGCGGTCGATTCTCTATCTCTTTTCGGAGCCGATTGGCCAACGCGAAAACGATTCCTTTCGATGCTGGCTCATCCAATGTTCCGGTGTGATCATCCAGGAGGTATCCGGCCGCCCTCAGTTCATCATGGTCCTTCTGCGCCCAATGTTCCACAGGTCTATCCACAGGCGGTGTGGATACTTTGGTGCTGAGAAGCCCGGCCAAATAGTCCCGTACAATCGACTGGCCATAGTCTGCCGCCGGTGCCCACTTGCCGCCCAACGCTTCCACTGTCGGGGCCGTCCCTTCGATGGACGAGAAGTGCCGGGGGTCTACGATACGCCCCGTGACTTCCACGCCCGCGTACAGGGCCAAATGCTGTAGGTGAGCCAGTACCCCCACTTCATCATCCGGGAATTTTGCGTGGGCGTAAGGATCGCTGTTGCTGCCGCCTTGTGTCGTTTTCAGCCCGCACCAGTTGTGGTGATCGCGTGTCACCACGCCGCCGAATCGTCCGAATGCTGTCTCCTTCGCAGCCTGCGCATACGCCACTTCTGGCCGGATGCCCATTT